>JAQZBQ010000032.1 GCA_029237825.1 Bacteroidota bacterium
TTACAGCTATTGCTGCACAAAATCATATTTGACATACAGACATTAATTTTCGAAGCTGATATAAATGTGATAAAAGTGAACGGCTATACTCTGTTAGACACCGCACAAGGGATTGCAGCGGAAATCCTTTTTATGAGGCACGAATAAAAAGATTGCAGCGAAAGCCCGGCCCGAAGGGTGTGCCCTTATACATATACGGGTTATAATATTTTATTTGCTACATATTATAGCAATCATTTACTACATTCTTGGTTTAACTTTAATACATGATTAAAGAATTAACCATTGAATATTTAAAGCACCGTGATGAGCCACGCGCTTTTTTAAGGTTTGAGCATGACCCGGAAACTTCGAACCTGGTAAGGAATTTACTGAATGGAAAATGGAGTGCCACGCAATGCGCCTGGCATATACCTTATTCTCCAGATGTCTTTGAAAAGGTGTGTGATCTTTTTTCGAAATTCCAGGTGCGGGTGTTTTTGAAAAACGAATATGTTGCACCGGAGGAACCTCTGGAGAAAGTCCCCAAACGGGTGGGAAGCGCCTTGCCTGAACTGAATGAGGAAGGGTGTGTGAAGATTGAGGAATTTACCGACTGGCTTAAGTGGCGGCGGTACAGTGATAACACGGTTAATTCCTATACTGATGCGATGAAGCTTTTCCTGAGGTTTTTCCATGACAAAGCGGTGGGAAGTTTAGATAATGATGACCTGATACGATTCAACAACGATTATATACTGGCTAACCGGTTTTCAGCGTCGTTTCAGAACCAGATCATCAACGCTATTAAATTATTTTTTAAAACGGTTGAACACAAAACGATGCGTCCGGAATTGATTCACCGTCCTAAAACGCCGAAACTGTTGCCAAACGTACTGAGTAAGGAAGAAATTAAACAGATTTTAAACGCGTCCAGCAACATCAAGCACAAGGCGATGCTGAGTTTGATTTACAGCTGCGGTTTACGGAGAAGCGAGTTGTTGAATCTGAAGCTGACTGATATTGATTCGAAACGGGGACTGGTAATTATAAGGCAATCGAAAGGCAGGAAAGACCGTGTGGCGCCGTTGTCGGAAAAGATTTTGGAAATGCTGCGAAATTATTTTTCGGCTTACAAACCCAAGTACTGGTTGTTTGAGGGGCAGGATAAAGCAAGACAGTATGATGAGAAAAGCTTAGCGTGTGTTTTGAAACAAGCCGTGGAAAAGTGCGGGATACACAAGCCTGTTTCGTTGCATTGGCTGCGGCACAGCTATGCGACTCACTTACTGGAGAACGGAACGGATTTAAGGTATATACAGGAAATTTTAGGCCATAGCAGTAGCCGCACTACGGAGATCTATACGCATGTGAGCAACCATTCGATACAGCGGATACATTCGCCTTTTGATAATTTATAAGATAAAATTTTAATTTTTAATAATGGGTTCTATCAAATTAGTTGAGAGTAAGCATATACGGTCAGTTTGGAATGAGCCTGAAAACTGGTGGCATTTTGTTGTTGAAGGTATTAATGCAGGTGAACTTTTCAAAGGATGGGTGCAGATTGTACCTCCCGTTATGGTTGAAACTTCGGGAATAAAACAATACATGTGCTGCGAAATGGATGAAGTTGAAACCAAAAAAATACGAAAAGAGGTTAAAATGAATTATATTTACCCGGCGCAAAAGGATGAAAAAACCAGCCATATACAACAGAATACTGCATATATGGATGAAAAAGTAAGCCATATAAGCTAGTTATGTTCAATGCGCCCGGTGAAAACTCCAACGACACTTTTACATTAGACAATTAACTTTATCATTCCAAAACAGGAACGTGCCGACTGAGAACATGTTGCCATAGAAACAGTTTAGGGAAATGAAACAGTTTTTAGTTTTTACTTTCCTCCCCGCTTTTGCAGGTTTTACAAACCTGTTTCGGCTATCCCTAATTTAGCACATTTGTTTTTGCGGATTCCCGACAAAAACCAAATAAGCTAAATATCCAGCCCCTAACAATAGGGTGTGCTTTCAGCACGGTTCTGCGCATCTCGCGTCCGCTCAATCAAAGGCGCAGGCCACAGGCGTGCGGTATAATAATAATTTACTTATTTTTAGAATATGAAAGATGAGGAAATATTAAATCGCGAGATTAATGAGAAAAGTTTAAAAGTCCGATGGGAGTTCGACGAAAATGTTGAAATACCTGAAGGGTTTATAGATTGGTTTTTTAAAACAGCTTCGCATTTGGGACAAATAAGCACTGCGCCAAATGACTTAGAGGTACAGCAGAATACAAACGGTCAATGTTTTCATAATAGTCAATTAGTATCTTTAGCTAACAAAGATGTAAAATATTTTGAAGGTCTTATGTATGGGCCGATCTTTAAAAATTGTCTTCATCATGGCTTTAATTTAAACGCTAACGGTGTAATTGATGTTACTTATTTAAATAACAAAATTGAGTTCAAGGAATACAGAGATAAATACTATATCTACTTTGGCGTTCATATCCCAAATGAATTTATAAAAAAATATAAGGAAAAAATCGCCTCAGCTAATCAGCAAAATCCAATTCTTTTAGACTATTACAATTATATTTCTAAAACAGAATAAAGACATTATCTCTCGTATTTAGCTGGATAATTTAGATTACCGAAAGTAACTACGATTTTCTCTTTGTCTTTTTTTCGTAATAATTTTCTTTTCGTTCATTATTATAACTCCGTCCTAGTTCAATTCTCTCTTTGCTCCATTTAGAGGCAAATCTTATTTTATTATTGATTATAAAATAATGTGATCGGCATTCAAAATTCCAGTTGCCAATAGATGGAGAAAGGCTAACTGTTTCACCATTGAAAGTAATTTCCCAATCAGTTGGAGATAGTGGTGTTACAACTTCATTGGCACAGCCACACACGCATTTGTGTATGGCCGTGCAATATTCCAATGAAATATAAAGCACACCTTCCTCAATATTTTGAGGAATAAACTCAACAAATTTATGTTGCAGAAGTTTCTTCATTTAATAATTGTGCTACGTTAATAGAATAAGTAGTATGATGCTCATTTTCTAAATCTTGATAAAAACCACTAATTTTTTTCCATTTAAGTACAGCCATTACAGCATTTAAACAGTTTAAATCAGCAACTTGTATGTTAGTTCCATACTCATTGTTATCATTCTCTCCAAAGGGAACTCTAGCGGCTAAATGCTCATTTTTAAATTCTGTGCCTGTAGTTACTCTAACCGTTCCTATTAAAGTGTCATCAACTGTATTTACACCAAGTCCAACATCAAAAAATGGTATTTTAGCGCTTAACAAATAATCCATTACCTGTTTCCTTGCTGCATTTCTATCAATACAAATAAACACATAACTCATTTGTTTTAATTCGTCAATATTATGCTCCGTTACATAGTAATCATGCGGCATAATATGCTTGTGCATATTGCCATAAATACCTGCATAGTAATCAACCTTTTTAGGTTTTGTACCAAGTATTTCATTTGATGCAGCGCCAGGAGAACGAAAAGCATTATGTAATAAAAATTCATCACCATCAAACAAATGAATTTCATCAACACAAGTTTTTGCCACTAAGTCCAAAATATAAGCACCAGTCCCACCTAATCCAATAATTGCAATTTTTTGTTTTTTAAACTTTGCATTTATCATATTAATATTGGCTCTACTCGAATTTGTATCTAAATAATGAAACACACTTTCAGCATCATCATCAATCACAACATCAAATGGTTTTTCTGTGACACCATTATCTAGCGATTTCGCAGGTGCAGAAATTATCTCTGCATACCTTGTCACTTGTAAATAGTAATTATCATAACCATTTGGTGGTTTGTTTGAAAACGAATGATTTATAAATACACCTTCATCTAATTTTTGATTACTAGTCGCATGTTTTATTTGAATTATTTCGTTCCCTTCTTTATCGCAAGGGTGCTCACCTTCAAAATTAATAACATGAGTTTCCGGCTTGGATGTTTGCACACCATTACTTAATGTGAGCTTACTTACTAGAATACCATATTTTATTTCTCTGTTACTATTTACATAGGGTATTTGGCGGACAACTAAGTATCCGCCTTTTACCACGATGTTGTAACCTTCATCTCTGAGTTGCTTCAAATCAGGACTACGATTTATCAGTTGCTGTGACATTGAAAATCATTTTGTCTTTAACTTTTACAACATCTCCTTTAACCATGGAGCCTTCAGGTTTTTCGCCGTGACCTCTTTTGTAAGTAACGGTATACATTGTAGTACCATTATCTACATAATTATCAAAAGCTAATTTTACAACTTGCTCAAAGGAAATATCCTTTTCGCTCCATTGTTTTTCTCTACCGTTTACAACGATAGTTACTTCTTTCTCATTGCCATGTCCATTATTGTCATGGTCTTTTTCTTCATTATTTTTCATTTTAAGTTGTTTTAAAATTATTATTACTATTTGACACTAAAGCCCCTATTATTAATAGGAACACTAAGGCTGCGGCTATGAATATGCCTGTATTTGCCTGCATGCTTCTCACAACCTTATGTTGTAATTCAGAAGCTAAATGCTCACAGTTATACCTTGTTAATTCATACCTTTTGCCCACTTTACTTAATGCGTACTTCACTAAGTCATTTCTTGTATACCCAGCTTTTGGTACAAAAGGCACTATTCTAGTGACTTTTAAAACATCATAAAAGAATGTGGACGCATTTACAATACGAACTCCAATTCCTTCTTTGTTTTCAATAAACCAATAGTGACCATTTTCATATCCAAGAAAGATAGCGTGATGTTGTATTAAGTCTAAGTGACTTTTCGGAACAACAATCCTGTCTCCAATTTTTAATGAAATTAGCGTAGTGTGAAATTTATTCATTGCGTTTCTCCTTTCTCACACCTTTAAACGGCGTGTTATCTGATTTAACATCCATGAACTGTCCGTTTTCTGAATTACGCTTAATCCAGCTCTCGGTTTTGGAGTTGTAAGTTTGACTCCTATTACTTACTTGACCGTTTCTGTGCCCGTCACCGACTTTTCCATTAGTTGCCATCTTTATGTGGTTTAATGGTTTAACATAGTTGTCCCATCCTGATCACGGAGCAGGGAACATATTAACCGGCGACTGTTGGATTTTTGTTTTAGGATTCGACAGATAGTTATTGCAATTTGAATTGAATTACTATATTTGTCGCTGATACTTAAAAACAAAAGACAAATGCGCAAGGATTATCCTTGTAAAACTAAGTCGCAAGCTTTATTAGCATTTATCTCTAAAAGAACCCGAATGTTGGCGCATTCGGGTCTTTTTTTTCTTTATTAATTAGTCCATTTTTCTATTCTTTTTCTGCATTCGTCCATAGGTAACCATGTATTTATTTTCATTAATTCTGTTAACTTTTCACATGCTTTTTTAGGCTTAATCAACTTCTCTTCCATCATGGTTTCAAATACCCATAATATTCCGTGTACTTCAAATCCCTTTTCTTTAGCTTCTTTTCTTAATCGGTTATCACTTGTTAATATAGTTGCTTTAAGTTCCTTCGCATACGCATAAACCGAAACATCTTGCTTTGTAAGTTTACTCGATGTTATCTCTTTTCGCTTTAAATCTTCTAATTCAGTTTCATTCAATTTTTTAACAGTCAATTTCTTTCTAGCTACTTGTTTTTCAAGGACAGTTCTTTGTTCAAAATCTAGTTCATTCATTACAAGATTGGTAGTGTGCAAATCCAAATCCAATTTAAAGAACATCTCTATTAAATCTATCTCAAAGAGATCAATAAATATATTTGCATCATTTACCGCAATTGCCATAATCTATACTACTACAAATGTTTTTCTAAATTGTGATAAGTTTTGATTATTAAGCGATGCAGCTTTACTTAAAGAAATTACTTCTTCTGCAGCAGCTCTATAAAGCAACTGCTGAAAACGTAAAGATTTTTCAGTTCCAGTATACTCTCCAGGTTCATTTTTACGGTAGCCAAGCATACTAAAATTTATACTAAAATTTTTGTAAACATGCTCATTGATGATATGAAGGTTTTTTGCTCGTGCCATGATTGCCTGTATTGAGATACCATAGTAAGACTTAATATGCTTCAATTCTTCTAAAGAAATATGATTTCTTTGTTTAGTAAATTCTTCGATAAAGCTTTTCTTTGGAATTAAAAATGCTCCGGCAAATGCGTGACACATTCTTTCTAATTCCTTTTCCGGGATAGATTTATCAAAATCTAAAATAATGTGCGCTAACTCATGTAATGCAGTAAATCGCCTTCTCACAACATCAAACGATTTATTAATAACAATAATAGGAATGTCATTTACATAAGCTGACAGTCCATCAAAACTATCAGGAGCTTCAATCTCAAATACCTTTATATGCTTATCCTCTAGCATTTCGATAACATTGACTATTGGATTTAAACCCAATTCCCATTTGTTTCTTAGCTCAAGTGCATAAGCTTCAACATCGCTGCCATTCTTTACTTTATTGTTTTTTAAAGGTTGATTAAAATCACTCTTCAAATCCAATAATTTTTCCAACTCAAAATAACGCTCTAAAAAATCAATAGTTTTTTCTTTAATGATTTCCTCTTCGGTTTTTGAAAGTTTTACTTTTTTCCTAAATTCTATTCCTTCCAGTTTAACCTTAGTTTCTCTGAAAAAATAATCAATAGTGACCCCTAAAACAGAAGCTATTTTAATAAGGAGTTCACTATCAGGTTTCATTACGTTTTGCTCATACTTATTCAAGGATTGCTTGGTTACAGCCTTATCCAATTTATCAGATAATTGCTGCAAAGACATCCCTGCCATTTTACGAGCAGAAGCTAATCTTATTCCAAATTGATTTTCCATAATTATTCCTTTTGTTGACAAAATTACAAAATAATTCTTAAATGTCAACCTAAATAGGAAAATATTTATTAACTAAATGAAAGTTTAGCCGTTCCCTATCGGGCCGGGCTATCCGCTTTTATCTTTTTATCCTTTCACACATTCTCTGCTATAAAAAGGATAACCGCTACTATCCCTAACGGATAAAAAACTTTACCACTTATTCTCAAAAACCAGCCACTTACAAAGTGGCTTTTTTGTTTTAACAAAACTTTAGAAATGTGATGTATGCTTTGGCATAATCATTACGTTATAGACAGAAATTAAAAAACAATGTAAATGATAAAACAAAAAAGAAATGCAGATCACCCGAACTCTTTCTCTTCCTTGTTCTCTTCCTTAAAGCAAAGCAGAACACCGATAAAAAATCATTAACAAATTAAATTTTAATATTATGTCAT
>JAQZBQ010000022.1 GCA_029237825.1 Bacteroidota bacterium
TGGGGATCACCTCTTCCCATTCCGAACAGAGAAGTTAAGCCCACCAGCGCAGATGGTACTTGGTCTAAAGCCTGGGAGAGTATGTCGATGCCAATTTTACAAAAAACCCTCATTATGAAAATAGTGAGGGTTTTTTGTTTTAAAGAAATTCTTAACCGTGTAGAGACAGGTGACTTTTTGCTTTTACTTTTCTTTTTCCTTGATGAAAAAGTGACCGCTTGGGCTTACTTTCTGTCTTGAAACAGAAAGTAACAAAGAATTCAAGGCTTATTAAAATTTAGCTAAAATCTGCATGGCATCAATCTGATGATTTGAAGCGCTTCGCGAACAGCCCAAATCATCTTCGCACTTGCTGTCGCTTTTGATACCATTTGATTTTTACACTAAATTTTAAAATGCCAGATCTACGCTTATGTTTTGGTTAAAAGCCGGTTCTAGTCGTTTGCGTTTGACAGACTATCCAAGAAGTTGCGGAGTTCGTTGAGTTTGCTAACGGGTAGTTGCTGTAAGGTTTTTGTGATACTGCCTATGCTTTTTTCTTTTTTGAGTGACTGCAATGAATGCGTTGGCAGAACATTGGTTTGATCTTTGTTGTGCCAGGTGAACAGATCGTTGGGAGAACAACCCAGGAGCAGGCATAGTTTTTCGAGGTGGCGAAAATTAATTCCTTCTGTTTTGTTGTATAACAGATTATGCGCGGTATGGCGTGTGAACCCATTCTTCCATAAAAAATGGCTTGGGTTATCAATGCCCTTGGCTTCGAAAATTGATTTCAGGTTTAAGTAAATCATAATATCGGGTTTAATTGGTTGTGCCAGGTGTTATAATACACTATGAACGTGCCAGATACCATGGAATATCAATTCTTAATATAAATATTTGTTAAAGAACAGGAACTCAAGCGGCAAATTTTGGAACGGTAGCGCTTGTTTCACGAATCCACTGTGCAGGTTTTTAAAGCGCAGCGACGAACAATGGAACGACGAGTCAAACAGTATAAAATTAAGTAGCAAGTATTGGAATGGTGTACGCGGGATCTGGAATGGCTATTATCAATTATGGAACGAAGGATGCAAGCTTTGGAATAGAAGCGGCTGGGTTTGGAATAGAACCAGTGTGTTTTATAAATACACATCTGTTTGGGAATTTGGAGTAACCAACTGCCGGTTTTAGAACGATGTACTGATGTTAAATTGAGTGAAATGATGAATAAGACGCTTTAAGTGGAGTTGGTATGTAAATGCTATGCGTAAGGGATAGCAGCAGAAAGCCCACAGCTGCCGAGGAACGAGGTGCGAGGACTTGTAGCGAATAGCCCGACCCTGCGGCCTCCTTGCAGGGATACGCCCAACTGTATTAATGAAATAGAAATTGTATTGGGAGAGTGAACGTAACTTACTCAAACATTTTAAGTTCGAGGGTTTGCCCGTCAAACTCAGCATAGGTGCAATAGTTGAACCATTCACCGAGGTTAATGTAGCGTGAGTTCGGGCCAGGCATTAAATCTAAAGGCAGGTGGCGGTGACCAAAAATAAAGTAATCGATGTGTTCTTTTTTTAGATGGTCTTTGCAAAAAGACATGAGCCATTCGTTTTCTTCCCCTAAAAACTGTTTGTCTGAATCGCCCGTTGTAATACGACTGCGTTTACTGGAACGGCGTGCGATCCAGAATCCAAGATTTGGATGCAGCATCTTGAAGCACCAGATTAAAAACGGATTCGTAAAACATTTTTTCAGGAATTTGTACTTTTTGTCGCCAGGCCCCAAACCATCGCCGTGACCAATGAAAAAAGACTTATTTTGGAAGATTTTTTTTACAGGCTGGTGATTAACCGTAACGCCAAGTTCCTGAACAAAATAATCTCTCATCCACAGATCATGGTTCCCTGTAAAGAAGTGAACTTTTATTCCACTGTCTGTTAGCTCCGCAATTTTCCCAAGCAGGCGTGTTTGGCCTTTTGGAACAGTATACTTGTATTCCCACCAAAAATCAAAAATATCTCCGACAAGGAATATTTCTTCCGCATCATGTTGAATAGAGTTTAACCAACGTACGATTTTTTTCTCACGTACCAGGCTTAGTTCAAATGTGGGTACGCCTAAATGAAAGTCAGAAGCAAAATATATTTTTTTACCGGCCTGCACTATAAGAAACTGTTAGCTATAAAATTACGCGGATTAATGTTGTGCAAATTTAAAGTAAATCGGATAGTATCAAAGAACCCCGATTTATTATTTGCCGCAAGGTTTGTTCTGATATCCTGACTGTAAACAAATGGAACAAAGATTTCGAAAATATTTTTCCATAAGCAAATATCGACTCCTGCGGTGTAAAGTAAACGCTCATTTCTGAGGCTGTGTGGTGTTGTGCCAACACCATATAATCTGCGAGCGGTAAACAAACTTTCACTAGTTCCGATGTCGGCAAATAATTTTAAGGGCAGCTTTCCTATTTTAGGGGACTTAATGTTTAAGGCAATTAACCATTGTGAAGATTGGCCTAAATGTGTAGGAACTTTAAACGCCCCATCCTGTTCCACCATTTGCGCTGCTCCAATGCCGTTTATTTCTGCTCTACCTTCATAATTATAATCGAACAGGTAATCCTGATATCCACTGAATCCTGTCATTCTAAAGCGGTAATCTCCTTTTAAATTATTTAATTGATACATGAAAGAACCTGCAAACAAACGGAAATCGAGGCTGTTATTATTTTTTAGTGTTACCGCATAATTCATGGTTAGACTTGCTTTGCCAAATTGGTCGTTATGCTGGAAATTGAAGGCCGCACCAAAAGGATTAAGGGCTCTTGTATTTTGTAACGTGTAATAAAAATTATTGATTATTGTTGGCTGGTTTTCTGAAGTAACCGAAAAAGTGGGTATACTGTCTGAATAATTGATTTGATATTTTAAATGATCTACAAAAAGATGGTTCGTAGTATATCCGAAATGTTGGGTCAATTTACTTCGAGGATTTTGTTTTTTGACTTCGAAATCCAGGGTAGCCGAAATCTTATAATAATTTAAATCAAACGATTTGATGGTGGTATGGTTTGACGCATTAAGCGCGGTTGCATCAAAATGATCATACGCAAACGATTTGGCTTTCGCCAGGAAAGTGATCTGCTGGAAAATCGTGTTATCGGGGGTGAAATTTTGTGTGACGTCGGCAAAACCAACCGGTGTATTGCTGCCAAAGGCATACATAGGAGCAAGAGTGAATTCTGTTTTCTTTTGTAATAAGCTATAATTATAAAAGGAACAGCCAAGCATGAATTTGTTATATTCATTAAATCCAAAGATTGGAAGGTAATTAATTTGTGTTTTCTGTGGGTTATCAAGCTTTCCTATGAACGATACCTGGAGGGGATCTCTTTTTCTGAATATGCCGCTTGTTCGGATATTATTATTTTTGCGATAGAGGTCGGGCATAAATTCTTCATAATCGATTTTAAACTCATCGATATCCGCCGGTGGAAATTCAAATACTTTTTTTCCTTTGAAGCCATTGTACCAAACCGTGCCAACGAGTTTTCCGTTTTTAACACCTGAAATTGAAACAGGTCCTTTTAATTTGTTGTTGTTCTTTACAAGAATGGCATGGCTATGGTCTTCCAGTTGTTTATGGCCCATAAGTTTATAATCCAGCTTTTTGTTTGTAATCAATAAACTTTCCACAAACCAATTTAAATCGGCATTGAGGTGGTATTGCAAGGTTTTGATAAGATCTTCGGGGGTTGGATGTTCAAACTTCCATTCATTGAAGTAAAACTTCATTGCCTCGTCAAATTTGTCTCTTCCTAAATAATTCATGAGGTAATCAAACGCGATAGCAGATTTACTATAAACGATACCGCCGTAATTATAGCCTGTGAAGTTTTGTGAAGGTGTAGCAATGGGCTGATCAAGGTTTTTTCTGGCTGCCAGGTAATAAGAAAATTCATACTGTGCTTTTTGTTTAAACCTATTTAAACCGAAAAACTTAAAACTGCTATCACGGCCAACAATGCTGCTAAGCGTTAGATTTGGGTATTTTGAACGGATGTACCGCATTTCATAAAACGAGTTTAAGCCTTCGTCCATAAACGGGTAATCGCGCTCATTACTTCCGAGAATCCCATAGAACCAGTTATGACCAACCTCGTGCATGATCGTTGTTTCCAGCGTGAACGCATTGCCGCTTTCACCAATGATGGTTATGTTGGGGTATTCCATGCCACCACCGGCGCTGATGGTCCCATCCACGGCAGTTACGTGATTGTAGGGATAATCGCCATTTAAGTTTGAATAAAACAATGTAGCATCATTAATGTATTCAATGGCACGGCTCCAGAGTTCCGGTTCGCTGTTTGTGAAGAAAGCCCAGGTATCAACATCTTTATTGCTGGAAGGCAAGGTGATAGCACCTTTTAACACATGAAAGCGTTTATCGGCAAACCAGGCAAAGTCATGGACACGGTATTGTTTAAAGCGAATGGTTTTAAATTTCTTGCTGGATGCAGGGAACGAATTATCGTTTGAATATTTTTTTTCCGTGATCATTTTCTGCGTTTCCTCAGCTTTACCTAAGAGCCAGGATTCTTCCGCCTGTGCATCAATGCGATCACCAGTAGCTGCAAGGACATAATTCTCAGGCAATGTGATTTTAACATCATACGCCCCGAATTCGCTATAAAATTCACCTTGATTTAAATAAGGCATGGGGTGCCAGCCCTGACGGTCAAAAACCGCCGGTTTAGGGTACCATTGGGTAATGGCGTATGCCTGCCCAATATGCCCCAGGCGTGATAATTTTGCGGAGGGTAATTTGACATGGAAAGGCGTGGAAATGATAACCGTATCGCCCGGCTGCAATGTTTTGTTGAGATATACTTTACAGATATCTATATGTTCTTTATTAAACTCCCACTGAAGGCTTTGGCCGTTAATGGTGAAGTTGAGACTGTCGATGTAACCCAGTTCTTCAGGTTTTGCAAAGTGCATTTTGGTTTCGCCGTCTTCCAAAAGCTGTTTTGCCAGAGCGGTTTCCTGGTTTTCATAGGCGTTGGCCCATAGGTGGAAATAAATGAAATCGAGTGGTGTGGAAGAATTATTGATGTATTCAATTTTCTCGAACGCATGCAATTCGTGCGTTACATCATTAAGGGAAACGTCGATTTTATAATTGACCTCCTGCTGGAAATAGTTTTGTTGAGCGACCAAATTATCAATGCAGTATAAAAAACAAAAAAAGTATATACAGCATTTACTCATAAATCTCAGAAAATTACTTTAAAACTTCTGCCAGTTTTTTATCCAGTTCGGCACCTCTTAAATCGGTTGCTATGATTTTCCCTTCTTTGTCTATCAGGACCGTATAGGGAATTGACTGAACCGCATAGATCTGGCAGGCTTCACTTTGCCAGAATTTCAGATCACTGACTTGTGGCCAGGTTAATCCTTCTTTTGATATTGCTTCCAACCAGGCATTGCGGTCTTTATCCAATGAAACCCCCAGAATCTCGAACCCTTTATTTTTATATTTTTCATAGGCGCGTTTTACATTTGGAATTTCCTTGCGGCATGGTCCACACCAGCTGGCCCAAAAATCCACTAATACCACTTTTCCCCTCATTGAAGAAAGCGCAAGATCTTTACCGTTAGGCATTGGTAAAATTAATTCAGGTGCTTCTGACCCCACCTTGATGGCCTGAGTTCTGGAAACCATCATTTCCGTTTGCTGCACCATGCCATGGTAGGATTTAATATCTTTATTATCGGGGTATTTTGTACTTAGACCTTTATCTAAAGCTTTATAAACGTCAAGGTATTCTTCAGGGCGTAACTGCTGAATGGCCATGATGGATGCAAAAGAAGTAGCGTTGTCTTTAATTTTATTCGCTAACAGATCACTGTATTGTTTTACCATTACTTCGTATGGTTTTTGTAATTCGCGGGAAAGAGAATCAGCACGAAGTGAATCAAGTTTCATCACGATTAAAGCCGTTCTGAAAACATTTTCCAGGGAGTCGGTTCGTACTTTTTGGCCCTGAGCCATTTTGTTATACTCTAAAAATAATTGTGTATCAGGTGATCCTTCTGCCTTGAACGTATTACCAAGATCGCGGGCGTCAGCCGTTACAGTTACTTTCTGCGCAGAATCCAATACCATCATGGCAAAATTTGAGTTGGTAATCCTTAATCGGTAAAAACCTATGCTCGGTGAATATTGATTCATTTTAAATTCGCCTTTTTCATCAATAATGGCGCTATCTACAGATGCAACACCCGATTGAGATAATTTTTCAAGGTAAATGGGTTCACCCTTTGAATTGGATAAATTTCCTTTTATTTCAAATCCGGAATTATTTCCTTTGTTTGAATCGTTACATGCAAAAAGCGCGAAAGCTGCCAGGGCTAAAAGGGATATTTTTTTCATTAAAAACAGAAGTTATAGAGAAGTCAAATATCTTATTTATTTTGTGATAAGCAATAAAGCTAATTTGTGTTTGATAAACTTTAACAGGATTGCTTTTCAAGTCTCAGGGAAGAACTTACGTTGACGGGATGCAAGCGATAATAAATGTGGGTGGCGGGAATAATGTTATATTACCGGCAGAATACGAGCCATAAATAATCTGGCAAATTTTTTAATTTAATCTTGCAGGAAGAACCATGAGAAATTCCGGAATGGTTACTTTAAATTCCGACTGGTCTACTAGTTTTTTCATCGTATAGTGTCCGCTCATTTTGCCAATGTCACTGGAAAAATCGGATCCGCTGTTATAGGAAAAAGAATCACCTGGTTCAAGCGTTGGGTTTTCACCAACCACTCCATCGCCTTCAACTTCTCTTTTTCCACCAAAGGCATCCGTTATGTCCCAGTGGCGTTTTAAGAGCTTAACGGTATAGTCGCTTTTATTTGTGATGGAGATTTCGTAAACAAAAAAGTAGTGATTGTTTTTAGGGTCGGATTGCGGAGCATAATACCGTGTCTTAACGGAAATTTCGATGCCATGTGTTATAATTGAGTTCATACCCTTTGATTTTTTACTTGAATTTACCGAAATATATAACTTATAATTGTACAAACAAAGGACTAAGCCTAATTTTAAGTAGTTGATTTTTAATGATTTAAAATAAAATTATTTTAATAATTACCTAAAAAAGTTGAGTGAAATACTGTATATTTGTAGCCCAATTTTTAATCAGGGTAAAAACTGGGACTTACATTTTAAACTAACCGCTTTGGTAGCCCTGAAATGCCGAATACAATTAAAAAATAAATGGCAGACAAAAATGCAACCGTTGGGAATCCGGATTTTGACTGGAATTCAATTGGGAAGAAAAACGACAATTACTCATCAGAAGAGCGTACAGCTTTAGATGAAATGTATGGTAAATCATTAAGCACTATTGCTGATGCACAAACTATGCAAGGTACTGTAGTATCTAAAAACTCTCGCGAGGTAGTTGTAAACATTGGTTACAAATCAGATGGAGTTGTAGCATTATCAGAATTTCGTTACAATCCGGACTTAAAAGTTGGTGATTCTATCGAAGTTTTTATTGAAAAAGCTGAAGACGCAAGTGGTCAGTTAATTTTATCTCACAAAAAGGCTCGTGCCGGTAAATCATGGGATAGAGTTAATGAGGCTCTTAATAATGACGAAATCATTAAAGGTTTTGTTAAATGCCGTACAAAAGGTGGTTTAATCGTTGATGTATTTGGTATTGAAGCTTTCTTACCAGGTTCTCAAATTGATGTGAAACCTATTCGTGATTACGATATTTATGTAGGAAAAACTATGGAATTCAAAGTTGTGAAAATCAACAACGAATTCAAAAACGTAGTTGTTTCTCATAAAGCGTTAATTGAGGCTGAAATTGAAACACAAAAACGTGATATCATTTCTAAATTAGAGAAAGGACAAGTATTAGAAGGTGTTGTTAAAAACATTACTTCTTATGGTGTGTTCATTGATTTAGGTGGTGTTGACGGATTAATCCATATTACTGACCTTTCATGGGGACGTATCAATCATCCAGAAGAGATCGTGAAATTAGACGAGAAAATTAACGTTGTAATTTTAGATTTTGATGATGATAAAAAACGTATCGCTTTAGGTTTAAAACAATTATCTTCTCACCCTTGGGAAGCTCTTTCTCCTGATGTAAAAATCGGTGATAAAGTTAAAGGTAAAGTTGTTGTTTTAGCTGACTACGGTGCATTTGTTGAAATTGCTCCTGGTGTTGAAGGTTTAATTCACGTTTCTGAAATGTCATGGTCACAGCACTTACGCTCTGCACAAGAGTTCTTGAAAGTAGGTGATGAAGTTGAAGCAGTTGTTTTAACTTTAGATCGCGAAGAGCGTAAGATGAGTTTAGGTGTTAAGCAATTAACTCCTGATCCTTGGAATATGATCATTGATAAATATGCTAAAGGAAGCCGTCACACTGGAACAGTGCGTAATTTCACAAACTTTGGTGTGTTTGTTGAGTTAGAAGAAGGAGTTGATGGATTAGTGCATATCTCTGATTTATCGTGGAGCAAAAAAATCAAACATCCATCTGAGTTCTGCAAAGTAGGTGATAAATTAGATGTTGTAGTATTGGAAATTGATGGTGAGAACCGCCGTTTATCTTTAGGACACAAACAATTAGAAGATAATCCTTGGGATGTTTTCGAAACAGTATTTACTATTGATTCAGTACACCAGGGAACAGTTACTTCTGTAAATGATAAAGGTGCAACTGTTGGTTTAACTTATGGTGTTGAAGGGTTCTGTCCTTCACGTCATTTGGCTAAAGCTGATGGTACAACTTTAAAAGCGGAAGAAGTAGCAGATTTTAAAGTGATTGAATTCTCTAAAGAATCCAAGCGTATCGTTGTTTCTCACGCTCGTTTACACGAAGAAGTGAAGGATGAAGTCCGTAAAGCTGATAAAGCGGCTAAGACAGCTGAGTCTGATGAAACAAAGAAAGCGGTTAAAAAGATGAAAGATAATCAGCAGCAAACCACTTTAGGTGATATCTCTGCCTTATCTGATCTTAAAGATAAAATGGACGGAAAGAAATAATTTCTTCCATTTAAAATAATCATCTGGTACGTGTACCTAATGAGAAAAACTAAGAATCCGCCATGGTTTTTAGTTTTTGAGAGCCAACAAGCCCTGGGGAAACCCGGGGCTTTTGGTTTATATACATTAAAATGTGGAAACCTGCTAGTGTAAAATCTGAAATATGTAACCTCTTACTATTTTGTATTTTTATATTTATATTTGTTATGAAGGTCTCGTTTTAATTCACTTTTAACTAACTACACTTATGATATCTAAATCCATTGAAAAAGCACTTAATGAACAAATCGCTAAAGAAGCCTATGCATCGTTTTATTACCTGTCGATGGCTTCGTGGTGCGATAATAACAGGTTACCTGGAGGCGCTAAATTTTTCTATTTACAATCAGATGAAGAGCTTGCGCACATGAAAAAGCTTTTCGTTTACATTAACGAAACCGGTGGGCATGCTATTACACCTGCAATTACTCAGCCTCCAAATGATTACAAATCTATTGAAGAAATTCTCGGACTTACTCTTAAACATGAGATAGAGGTTACAAAATCTATCAATAGTTTAGTAGACATGTGTTTGAATGAAAAGGATTACTCAACATTTAACTTTTTACAGTGGTATGTAGCTGAGCAACACGAAGAGGAGCACCTGTTCCAGTCTATCATTGATAAAGTAAAATTATTAGGTGGTGATGCTAAAAACCTGTTCTGGATTGATAAAGAATTAGGTAGTATGACGGCCAGAGGATAAGAATAAAATCATAACAAACAAGCCCTGGGGAAACCCGGGGCTTTTGTTTATAATTTTCAGGGTTTATTTTGTATTAATTTTTGGGAATAGTGCTGAAAATTCACCTGGAACCGCTTACCTTACCGGATAAATAATCAGAACCACTAACCATTTGTGAATACTATCATTGTCATCATTTTATGCGCATTGTTATTGCTGGCCTATGTGTTTGATCTCACTTCCCCTAAAACACGAATTCCTTCAGTAATTTTGCTCTTGTTTTTGGGGTGGATCGTTAGGCAAGCTGTTTCGTGGTTAGAATTTGAGGTTCCAAATTTCTTTTCAGTACTTCCCATATTAGGAACAATTGGCCTTATATTGATCGTATTGGAAGGCTCGCTGGAACTGGAACTCAACCGATCGAAAATGAAATTGGTTGTCAGAGCTTTTCTTGTTGCCTTTATTCCTTTGGTTGCCCTGGCATTTATATTAGGCTATTTATTTAGTTATTTTGGAAATTATGGATTGAAAGAAAGTTTAATTAACGCTATTCCTTTTTGCGTCATTAGCAGTGCCATCGCCATTCCTAGCACCAAAAACATTCATCCGAACCATAAGGAATTTATTATTTACGAAAGCAGTCTGTCGGATATCATTGGTGTATTGATATTTAATTTTTTATCGTTTAACGCAGTTATTGACTTCCATGCTTTTGGAACGTTTTCGTTACAATTAACCGTTATTATTGTAATCTCATTTTTGGCCACCCTTTTACTCGCTTATTTATTGAATAAAATTGAACATCATGTGAAATTCATTCCTATCATTCTAATGGTGGTTCTCATTTACGAAGTATCTAAAATTTTTCATTTGCCGGGACTCGTATTCATTTTATTGTTTGGTCTATTTATAGGTAATCTGGATGAGTTAAAGCGATTTAAATGGGTTGAGAAATTTGAACCGGATGAGTTGAATAAGGAAGTTCACAAATTTAAAGAACTTACCATCGAAGCCACATTTTTAATCAGAGCACTGTTCTTTTTAGTGTTTGGATTTTTGATTGAAACCTCTGAAGTTTTAAATGCCGATACGTTTATCTGGGCATTGATAATTGTTTGTTTGATATTCGTGCTTCGAGCAATTCAGCTCAGAATTTCCGGGCTTACCTTTATGCCTTTATTATTCGTAGCACCAAGAGGACTGATTACAATTTTACTTTTCCTGTCGATCTCCGTGCAGCAAAGCATCGGGCTCGTAAACAAATCGCTTGTGATACAGGTGGTGGTTTTAACGGCATTTATTATGATGATTGGCTTGATGATGAACGGAAGAAAGAAGGAAGGAAAACAGAATTAATTAGGCGTTCGTGACCTTATATTTTATGAAGAAGTAGCGGCAATCTGGGGAGAGAACGAAATGATTTTTTAATAAAACGCTCCATTTTATTTGCAACCACCAACTAAATTATCTTACTTTAATAATAATTAATGTAGCATTTGTTAATTGAAGATACCATGAAAAAAGCTATTAATTTCTTTTATAATACTTGCCTCCTTCCTTTCTGGCTTCAGTTTTAAAGCCTTATTGTCAAATAAGCAGGATAATAAAGATTGGAAGAAAGTGACTGGCATCGGAGGTATATTCTTTAAAAGCAAGGATCCAAAAAAGTTGAAGGAGTGGTATAGCAGGCATCTTGGTTTAAACACCAACGCATACGGATCTGTGTTTGAATGGCGACAGGGTGCAGATACAACCAAAAAAGGGTTTACACAATGGAGCCCTTTTAAGGAGACAACAAACTATTTTTTGCCTTCTTCGAAAGAATTTATGATCAATTATCGTGTTGAACATTTGGACCAATTAATTACTGAATTAAAAATGAACGGTGTTACGATTGTAGATACGATGGAAACATATGATTATGGCAAGTTTGTTCACATCCTTGATTTGGAAGGCAATAAATTGGAATTATGGGAACCCAATGATGTAGCTTATGAAAAGATGGGGAAAGATATGGGAAGCAAAACCACTAAATAATTAAACATCCATGAAATCCATATTTGAAACTACATCACGCGAAGAAATAATAAAACGCATTCATTCATTAAGTGACGATTGTCAAGCCCAATGGGGTAAAATGAACGCTTTTCAAATGGTAAAACATTGCGCAAATTGTGATGATATGTTCCAGGGGAAAATTAAGATCAAACGTGTTATGATTGGGCGGATAATAGGGAAAATTCTCTTGAAAAAAGTGCTGAAAAATGATGTTCTTTTTGGAAAAAATTCACCTACGGCTCCGGTACTGATTACCATACATCAGGAAGGTAATATAGAAGAACAGAAAAATGATTGGGTAAATCGCATTGAACAATATACCCATTATAACAACCAAAATTTCGTTCATCCTTTTTTTGGTTCAATGAAAAAGGAACAGGTGGGTTATTTTGTGTATAAGCATGCTGATCATCATTTAAGACAGTTCGGAGTATAAATTAAAATTTAATATATGTCACCAGATTTTAATGGTTCGCCCGAAACTGAAATTGTGAGTATCCGGATTGTAAATGAGCCTTTAGAAAAGGTATTTGAAGCCTGGAGTAACGCAGAATATCTTAAAAAATGGTGGGGGCCGAAGGGGTTTACGAACACGTTTCACGAATTTGATTTCAAAGTAGGTGGCAAGTGGATTTTCACGATGCATGGACCCGAAAAAGGGAATTATCCAAACGACTGCGAGTTTACCAAGATTGAAAAACCAACCCTGATTGCCTGGAAGCGCTATTCTCAGCCGATTTTCAGAGTAGTGACGAGCTTTGAGGATTGTAAGGGCAAAACAAAAATTATTTTTAGAATGGTTTTCAATTCAGCAGAAGAACGTAACAAGTTGATAAAATTTGTGCCAAAGAAAAATGAAGAGAATTTTGATAAACTGGAAGAGGTTTTGTCTGCTATGGTTTAATTTTTTAATTCATTTGTAATGTAACCGGCTTTCAGCCAACAGTCCGTGCAAATTCATTAGTCTTAATATTCTATTTTATTCTCGGCTCATTTAAAAATACGCGTTAACAAGTTTAAGTCAGCGAGCTGTTGCAAGTTTCGAATACTTCCTTTCCCGTGTTAATATTTCAACTAATTTCGGTTTATGAATTCATCTGAAATTAAGTTACCTCCTTTACAAACCGTTCCTCAGGTTGATTTAAACCGGTATGCAGGAAAATGGTACGAGATTGCTTCGTTTCCACAGCGATTTCAAAAGGGCTGCCATTGTACTACGGCGCAATACACTTTGTCTGAGAGAGGTTATGTCATTGTAGAGAACCGCTGCAATAAATACCGTATGGATGGAAGGGAGTCTTATATTAAAGGGAAAGCGTTCGCAGATATAAATTCAGGAAATTCAAAATTAAAAGTCCAGTTCTTCTGGCCATTCCGTGCAAAATATTGGATAATAGATTTAGCGGATGATTATAGTTACGCAGTAGTGTCGCATCCAAACCGACGTTATTTGTGGATCCTTTGCAGAACTCCCAAAATGAATGAATCTACTTATAAAGCTATTTTGGAGTGCTTAGGACAAAAGGGTTTTGATTTATCTAACTTACAAATAACACCACAAGCATAGTAATTTGTTGATTACGGTTATTCAAGCATGATTTTGGTTACAGCTTTTTCTTCACCAGAGGTAATTTCCATTACGTAAATGCCCTTTGATTGGGATGTAAGGTCAATATCGTGCCGTGCTTTCTTTGTTGTGGTTTCTTCCAGGACACATTTTCCGGTAGCATCATACACACAAATTTTGGTTTGTGGAAGGACATTGCCAAGATGAAGCGTTACAATGCCATTTGAACGGTTTGGAACGAAATCCAGATTAGCTGACGGAGAGGTAAGTAATGTGCCGGATTGTTTTTTTGCTGTGAAACTTAAAGGCTGCTCCTCCTCAGGAATTTCAGAAATTTTTTTTGAATTCCATTGTGCCAGCAACGACAGGTTAAATATACAACAGGCCAGAAGTAAATAAGGTTTCATGTGAAGGCTTTTTATAAAAATAAACCCCAGAAACTTTGATGTTGATTGTTTTCGTTGAAACGCCTTTTTAATAGCCTATTCGTTGATAAAAATAGAGCGATGTTAGCGACAGTTTACTATCACGAACTTTAATTCATGCCCCGTTGCTTCTTAATATTTTCGTAAGCTTCCTGTATTTTTTGAAATTTTTCCTGCGCACCTTTTTGATATTCTTCGCCCATGGCGGCTACTTTATCAGGATGGTACCGAACAGCCATCTGCCTGTATGCTTTCTTAACTTCATCGTCGGTGGCTGTCACTTCAATCCCAAGAATTTTATAATCAGAATTCGAATTCCTATAAAACATATTTTTCAAACTCTCAAAATCTGAATGCGGAACTCCAAGTAAATTCGCGATCCGGTCAATCAGGTTTATTTCAAGATCGGATACATGACCATCAGCTTTAGCTATTCCAAATAAATAGTGAAGCAATTGGATACGAACTTCCACCTGTGTGCGCATTTTAATGTCGCCACAAATTTGTTCCAAAGGAATTTCCCCTCCATTTACAAAGTGCTTTAATGTTTGCAGATGCTGACTGGAAAACCGGGGTCCAAACTGCTGTGCAAAAAAAGATTTTATGTAATCAAGTTCTACCTTTAGCATTTTGCCGTCAGCCCTCATCACTGCTGCGGAAAGCGCGATCAGCATGGTTGCAAAATCGCCATGATTTCGGGCGGCACGCTGTTGATAATAAGAGAATACATCTTCAGTATTTTTATCGCTCTTTGCGGATCCTGCAAAATTATCAATGAATGATCCAACAACAAAACCAATAAAAGCTCCGAATATACTTCTGCCTAAAAAGAAGAACCCAATAATGGCACCAATGAATTTAAACAAATGCAGCTAATTTAAGTGTGAATAAAGGTTGCAAATATACCATTTTGCAAATCACAAAAAAAATTGAACAGTATTTTAAATTACCGAAAAAGGGTATTAAACCTGCGCCTCTTTCATTTGCCTGAACATGTCATTAAATCGGAGTCTTACCGTTTCAATAAATGAATCGTTAACGAGTTGCTTCAGGGCCTCTACCGATTTTACTTCCTCCGTATAAAATTTAAAGGCCTGTTCCATTGGTCCGGCTTCAAATTTTACAATAAATTTATCATTCATTTGAAAAATGGAAATGCTGATAGAAGGGTGGGGTATAGAATCAATAATCCGCATATTATTTTTCAAATGCTTTTTTAAAGTTGAACATATTTTTTAAAACTCCCATGGGAGAAGTGTTTCGGTCTCCGTCTTCATGGATGCGACCAAGGATGGCGTGTGCAAGCGATACAAAGTGGTGTTTTCCGACAGCTTTCAAGGCCTGCTCGGCTTTTTCATCACCGTTAATGATGTTTGAACATGCTGCCCAGTCGAATGCCTTTCGGTCTATCAAGAAACGAAATGCTTTTGTGTCGTCCCAAATGGAATTTACGAACGCTGCCAATTCAAAATATTTATTGTCAATCAAAAATTTAAAAGCTTTTTTGTCGTCCCGGATTGCATCCAGAACAGCAATTAGCTCACGATGGTTATTTTCGATAAGCCAATTAAATGCTTCCACACTTCCAAAAATGTGTTTTCCAAATTGTTCAATGGCATATGGCGTGTAATGTTTCATCTTTATACAGTATTCCAGCTATAAAAGTAATTAATTTAAAGACTTTACCCAAGTGCAGCAACTTGTAGAGCTTAAATTTACAATACCTAATGGCGTTAAATTCCGTTAAGTGGCTTCGGATGGTTTTAAATTAGTTATATTTGCCAACTATTTTAAATCATAACTTTAATGCAAACATCAGAAAAAATGAATGTACCGGTTGGTACCAAGGCATTAATTATGTCGAAACGCTATTATGGTGTTTTGAGCAAGAGGCTTGAAAATCTTGATGTGGAAAGGTATTTCTCCATTTTGTATTTTTTAGCTGATAATGATGGTTGCACTCAGCAGCACATTTGCAATAACCTGGCCATCGATAAAACAGCAATGGTTAAGGTAATTGATTACCTTATCAAAGCAGGTTATATTGATAGAAATGTAAACCCCGACGATCGCCGAGAACATTTTATTGTTTTAACCAGAAAAGGCTTAAAACACACCGAAGAAATTGTAGATGCATTTAAATCATTGGATGATAAAATTTTTTCAGAGGTTACGAAAACTGAGAAAGAAATTTTTATTAAGGTATTATGCCGGCTCACTTCCAGTTTGGAATTGTTGCCTGCCAATGACTTGTTTTTTAATTACAAAAAAACTGAAAAAAAGAAAAAGAAAAAAACTAATGTAGCCAAACTTTAATTTATGAAAAAAATACCAGCCTGGATAATCATCGGCATTGTTATCGCGCTTATTGTGGCCTCTAAATTTCTTTTCTTTTCAACTAAAGAGGAGGAAAAAGCTGGAGGAAAGGGTAAAGCTAAAGGACCAATTGCAGTCAATTATTTTGTTGTAAAGCCGGTGGCTTTCAGTAATGATGTGTTTGCCACAGGAAAAATAGGGGCGTTGAATCAGGTTGATATTATTCCTGAAGTGAGTGGTAAAGTTACCGCGATTTATTTCAAGGAGGGCGAGCATGTATCTAAAGGAACCCTTCTTGTAAAATTAAATGATGCGGATCTTCAGGCACAGTTACAAAAGTCAAAAACACAGATTGCCTTATCTGAACAAAAACTGGAGCGTATCAAAAAGCTTTCAGCTGTTAATGGCGTTAGTCAGGAAGAACTTGATATTCAACAAAACGAATTAAATTCCCTTAAGGCCGATCAGTCTTTTGTCATGGCGCAATTGGCAAAAACATCTATTACCGCTCCTTTCTCAGGTATTATTGGTTTGAAGAATGTGAGTGAGGGTTCTTTTGTAAATTCTACCACACCAATTGTTTCCATAGTGCAGGTGAAACCCTTATTTGTTGAATTTTCTGTTCCTGAAAAATATAACAGCATGTTTAAAAAAGGCATCACGATTAATTTTTCAGCTGAAAATGCTGAGAAAATTTTTTCAGCTTCTATTTATGCCATTGAACCTAAAGTGGATGAATTAACCAAAACCATTAAAGCACGAGCGATGTATGAAGGCAATGAAACGTTTTACCCTGGAAGTTTCGTGAAGGTTTATGCAAATTTAGGCAGAACAGAAAACGCACTCATGATTCCTACGCAATGTGTTATCCCAACGTTAAAAGGCCAAAAGGTTATAATAAGTAAGAACCAAACAGCTGTTGAAGTTCCTGTTACTATTGGAGTTCGTACCGACGACAGGATCCAGATAGTAGAAGGACTTCATGCCAATGATACAGTAGTAACAACTGGATTATTATCCGTTAAGAAAGAGATGCCGTTAAAATTATTAAAGTCAGTTAACTAAGATGGGATTAGCCGAATTGAGTGTCAAAAGGCCGGTACTGGCAACGGTAATGTCCATTATCATCATCCTGTTTGGTGCTATTGGATTTAATTACCTGGGTGTAAGGGAATATCCCTCTGTGGATCCGCCTGTAATAACGGTGCGTACAAGTTATACCGGTGCAAATGCGGATGTTATCCAATCGCAAATAACTGAGCCGCTTGAAAAGGCGATCAATGGAATTGACGGCATCCGTACACTTTCATCTTCTTCCAATCAGGGCTCGAGTGTTATTACAGTTGAATTTAATTTGAGTGCTAATCTTGAAGCGGCTGCCAACGATGTAAGAGACAAAGTGTCGCAGGCCGTGAGGCAATTACCTCAGGATATTGATGCCCCTCCCGTTGTTTCAAAGGCCGATGCCAATTCGGATGCAATTATTTCAATGACCCTCGTTAGCGATACCCGTTCGCTCTTGGAAGTGAGTGATTATGCCGAAAATGTATTGGCCCAAAATCTACAAACCATTTCCGGAGTAAGCGCCGTTCAAATCTGGGGGCAGCGCCGTTACTCGATGAGGATTCGTTTAAAGCCCGACCGTTTGGCGGCCTACAACCTTACGCCATTAGACGTGAGGTTAGCGCTGAATAGGGAAAACGTTGACCTGCCATCGGGTAAAATTGAAGGTAATAAAACAGAGTTAACTGTAAATACAATCGGTCGCCTTTCTACCGTACCTGAATTTGAGAACATGATCGTAAAAGAAAGTGATAACAATATCATTCGATTGCGGGATGTTGCCAAAGTTGAACTGGGGGCCGAAAACGAATCAACGGTTTTGAAAGAATCTGGAACTCCTATGGTGGGACTTGCTTTGGTGCCTTTGCCGGGTGCAAACTACATAGACATTTCAAACGAATTTTACAAACGCTATGAACTCTTAAGGAAGGAGCTGCCCAAGGATTACACGATTAATATTGCTTTGGATAACACCCGGTTCATTAAAAAATCTGTTACGGAAGTTGGAGAAACTTTGATCATCGCTTTACTGTTGGTAATTCTGATCATCTATCTATTCTTTAGGGATTGGTTAATCGCGTTTCGTCCATTAATTGATATTCCTGTTTCATTGATCGGTGCGTTTTTTATTATGTACCTTATGGATTACTCCATAAATGTGTTAACGTTGCTGGCCATTGTATTAGCGACTGGCCTTGTGGTGGATGATGGTATTGTAGTAACAGAAAACATCTTTAAAAAGCTTGAGAAAGGGTTGAATCCGAAACAGGCAGCCATAGAAGGCACCAAAGAAATTTACGCCGCTGTCATCATTACTTCCCTTACGCTGGCAGCTGTATTTATGCCGGTTATTTTTTTGGAAGGGTTTGTAGGACGCTTGTTCAGGGAGTTTGGTGTTGTAATTGCAGGGGCAGTTTTAATTTCCGCTTTTGTGTCGTTAACACTAACGCCCATGCTCAATGCTAAACTCGTCAGAAAAGACCATAACAAGCGGAGCAAATTTTACGTTTGGTCTGAACCGTTTTTTGTTGCCATGGACACCAGGTTCAAAAATTCAATTACTTCCTTTCTTGGGAAGCGTTGGTGGGCTTTGATCATATTGGGCATAACAACCGGTTCTATTTTCTTTTTCGGTTCTCAGTTAAAATCCGAATTATCGCCGCTGGAAGACCGAAACTGGCTACGGATGCTGGTGATAATGCCGGAAGGTACTTCGTTTGAAGCAACAGACGCTATGATGGATAGGATTTCAGCATTTGTGGGTGATTCCATCGAGGAAAAAGCGGTTTGTTTAACCGTTACAGCACCTGGTTTTGCGGGTTCAGGTGCGGTTAACACAGGTTTTGTACGTTTAGCGCTGACTCAATCCGAAGACCGTGAAAGGTCGCAATCGGAAATAGCGAATTATATCAATAAAAACCTGGCGCAGTTTCCTGAGGGTAAGGTGTTTGTAATTCAGGAGCAATCCATTTCTTCGGGCGGTGGCCCGCGTGGTGCTCAACCAATTCAGTTTGTATTACAAACAAACAGCTTTGATAAGTTGAGGGAGAAACTTCCTAAGTTTCTGGAGCTTGCCAATAAAAATCCGGTGTTCCAGGAAAAAAGTGTTGACGCTAACCTGAAATTCAATAAGCCTGAGTTAATCATTGAAATTGATCGTGACAAGGCAACCACAATGGGTGTAAGTATTTCAGATGTTGCACAAACCATTCAGCTGGCGCTAAGCGGCCAACGTTTTGGCTATTACATTAAAGGTGATAAACAATATCAGGTAATCGGTCAGGTTGATCGTGAGAACCGAGATGATCCGAGTGATATTCAGGATTTATATGTACGGAATAAAAGCGGCGAAATGATTAAGTTGGATAATGTGATTAAAATTGTAGAGAAGAGTAGTCCTCCACAACTGTATCACTACAACCGGTATCAATCAGCTACCATTCAGGCTGGCCTGGCACCAGGAAAAACGATAGGAGACGGGATAGCGGCCATGAATGAAATTGCCACACAGGTACTCGATGAAAGTTTTACAACATCGTTAACGGGTGCCTCCAGGGATTTTCAGGAAAGTTCTTCCAATATACTTTTTGCTTTTGGCCTCGCACTCGCCTTAATTTATTTATTACTGGCCGCCCAGTTTGAAAGCTTTGTTGAACCAATCATTATCATGTTAACGGTACCGATGGCTTTATCGGGAGCGCTATTTTCGTTATGGTACTTTAACGAAACCCTGAATATTTTCAGCCAGATTGGGATGATTATGCTTATCGGCTTAGTGACCAAAAACGGAATTTTAATAATTGAATTTGCCAACCAGTTAAGAAAAAAAGGTCTCGGTGTCCGCGATGCACTTATTGAAGCCTCTACCGCTCGTCTACGCCCAATTTTAATGACAAGTCTCGCTACTATTCTTGGCGCTTTACCAATTGCCATGGCTTTAGGAGCAGGTTCAAAAAGCAGAATGGGAATGGGAATTGTAATTATAGGAGGATTATTACTCTCAATGGTTCTTACCTTATTTGTAATACCGGCAATATATTCATACTTCGTAAAAGATAAAAAACATGAGAAGGATGCTGCATAAAATATTTTTAATAATTGGGTTGAGTTGTGCGTTTCTTGCTAATGCGCAGTCTGGTTTAACCATTGATGAAGCGATTAAAACCGGCTTAGAAAAAAATTATTCGGTAATGATTGTTAAGAATGAAAAGGAAATTGCAAAACTTCAGAACAATTTGGGAAACGCCGGTATGTCGCCAACCGTTAGTTTAAATGCTAACCTCAATATGGCTTCCGTGAATTCACATCAGGAATTTAACACCGGAGCAATTCAGGATCGGGCAGGGGCGCAGTCTAATAATACAGGTGTATCTGCTAATGTAAACTGGATGGTATTCGATGGTTTTAGGATGTTCGCAGTTAAAAAGCGCCTGAGTTTAAGCGAACACTTATCAGCTATTGAATTAAGGCAGCAAATGGAGGTAACCATTTATGATATTGTTGCCTCGTATTATGATATTGTAAGGATACAGGAGTTGATAAAAGCCGCGAAGCAGAATTTAACGATCTATGAGGAACGTAAGAAACTTGCCAAGCTGAGAATGGAAATTGGATCGGATTCAAAAGTTGATTTTTTACTGACACAATCCAATGAAAACCGGGCGAAGAGTTCAATTATTCAACTTGAACTCCAGTTGCTGAACGCAAAAGCACGTTTAAATACCTTGTTAAGTCAGCCTGTTGATACGGATATCCAAACTTCGGATTCGATCATCGTTAATTTCGAACCCAATCTTGATGCGTTAAAAAAAGACGCTCTGAAATCCAATTCTTCCCTCTTAATTTCAAAGCAAAATGAACTGATTACCGAACAAACAATTAAAGAAGCCCGGGCAGCTAACCTCCCGTTTTTACAGATTAATGGTGCCTATAACTTTACGCGTGCCCAGAGCCAGGCCGGCGTTGTATTCTTGAACCGACAAGCTGGGTTTAACGGAGGGGTGACTGCCGGTTGGTTATTATTTAACGGAACACGAAACAGTAAATTGGTGAAAGAACGAAATATATTGTACCTCAATCAGAAGTATGCTACTGAGCAGGTGCAACAGCAAATGGATGCTCAGGTTTATAACAGTTACCAGCGATATTTATTAAACAAAAATATAGTGGCTTTGGAAAGGCAAAATCTAGCGGATTCGAAGGAGGTTCTGGAGGTAGCTCTGGAACGCTATAAAGTTGGTAAAACGAATTTGCTGGAAACGATTGAAACGCAGAAGAACCTGGAAGACGCTCAGGTTCGTTATATCGAATCGTTATATACTATGAAACTGGCAGAAACAGACTTGTTAAGGACCAACGGAAGTTTAATAAAGTAACTATCGGTTTAAGCCCATTCTCATCTGGATCACCCCCAGGAACGCTTCTTTAAAGATTTTTGTGCTCATTTTACTTACGCCAAGTACCCTGTCGGTGAAAAGAATGGGAACCTCGACGATTTTAAATCCTTTTTTATATGCACGGTATTTCATTTCAATCTGAAAGGCATAACCCATAAATCTAACCTTGTCCAACTCAATGCTTTCCAAGACTTTTCGTCGGTAACATTTGAATCCCGCGGTTGTATCTTTTACAGGAATCCAAAGGATCATCCTTACATAAACGGATGCAAAATAACTCATTAATATACGACCGATGGGCCAATTGTTTACCTTGCCACCGTTACAGTACCTGGAACCGACTGATAAATCAGCCCCTTTTTCGCAAGCTTCCAATAACCTCACAAGGTCAGCAGGATTATGGCTAAAATCACAATCCATTTCAAATATAAAATCATAATCTCTGGCCAGAGCCCATTTAAATCCATGAATATATGCTGTTCCGAGCCCCAGCTTGCCGCGTCGTTCCTCAAGGTGTAAACGTGAAGTGAATTCCGATTGCAATTCTTTAACTTTATGAGCCGTTCCGTCCGGGGAACCATCATCAACTACAAGTAATTGGAAATCACGCGGAAGATCAAATACAGTACGTACCATTTTTTCGATATTTTCGATTTCGTTGTACGTAGGAATGATGACTAGATTTTTGCCCATAAACTGTGTGCTAATATACTATTTTGTTACATTATCAACAGGAGAATTTTTTAGCAGTTACTCAGTTACCCGTTAATTTTGGTTAAGGATACCCTCAATCCTGTTACAGATATAACACAATTTTCTTTAAAATAACGTAGCTTTGGTTATGAGAGTTATTTTTACAATTGCTTTATGCTTTCTCTTCTGCTCTGTGTTCCTCTCCCAGGTTCCACCATCCCAAACCATCAGAGTAAATGGTATTGCAAGTTATTACGCGCATAAATTTAACGGACGAAAAACAAGTTCGGGTGAAAAGTTTTCTAATGATAGTTTGACTGCCGCTCATAAAAACTATAAATTTGGCACATATGTTTTGGTGAGGAACTTAAAAAATGATTCGATAGTGAAAGTTAAAATAAATGACAGACTTCCTCAAAATTCAAAACGTAGTATCGACCTGTCCGTTAGAGCTGCCAAACAGCTTAATTTTATTCGGGCTGGCTTGGCAAAAGTTGAAATTACCGTTTTAGATTCACTCAATAATCTTTATGAATAAGATCTTAATTAAGAACGCTACGCTTGTAAATGAAGGCGAAACGTTCGTATCTGACGTTTTAATTGAAAACGAAATCATTTCCCGAATTGATAAAAATATTTCAGAAGAATCTGCTGAAATTATTGAAGCCCAGGGACTTTATCTTTTACCCGGCGCAATAGATGACCAGGTACATTTTCGTGAACCTGGTTTAACCCATAAAGGAGAAATATATACAGAAGCAAAAGCAGCTGTCGCAGGAGGAATTACATCTTATATGGAAATGCCTAACACTAATCCTCAAGCTGTTACCATTGTTGAACTGGAGAAAAAGTACACGAGAGCTGCCCAATGTTCGCTTGCCAACTATTCATTTTTTATGGGAGGCACCAATTTAAACCTTGAAGAAACGTTGAAAGTTGATTATAAAACGGTTTGCGGGTTAAAACTATTTATGGGTTCAAGTACCGGTGATATGCTGGTTAACAATGAGAAAACCCTGGAAGGTTTTTTCTCAAAAGCAGACACTTTAATTGCCACGCATTGTGAAAATGATCCTATGATTAAAGAAAACCAGCAACGGATTATAGAAGAGTATGGCGATAATATTCCCTCTTATTTTCATCCGATTATACGGGATGAGGAGGCATGCTATAAATCATCGTCTTTTGCCGTTGCGCTTGCAAAAAAGTATAATACACGACTTCACATCCTTCATATTTCAACTGCAAAAGAATTGAGTTTATTTACCAATAAAATTCCTTTACAGGAAAAGCGCATAACGGCAGAAGCCTGTGTTCATCACCTTTGGTTTAATGACGAAGATTATAAAACTAAAGGCAATTTTATAAAATGGAACCCGGCAATTAAAACAGAATATGACCGTACCCATATTTTTGAAGCTGTGCTTGACGGAAGAATTGATGTGATTGCTACCGATCATGCACCGCATACACTTGAAGAAAAGCAATTACCTTACCTTCAGGCGCCCAGTGGCGGTCCTTTAGTTCAGCACGCGGTTTTGGCGATGCTCGAATTTTATAAACAGAAGAAGATTAGCCTTGAAATGATCGTTAAAAAGATGTCTCATAACGTTGCGGATATTTTTCACGTCGACAAGCGCGGTTACATTCGTGAAGGGTATTTTGCTGATCTGGTTTTGGTGGACCTAAATCAATCAACACCTGTTACACGGGAAAATGTATTATATAAATGCAGATGGAGCCCCTTTGAGGGATATACCTTTTCATCGCGTATTCGCAAAACGTTTGTAAATGGTCATCTAGTATACAACGATGGTCAATTTAACGAAGATAAAAAAGGTCAGCGTCTTTATTTTACCCGATAGATTTCCATTAGTAATTGCTTTGCGAATAATTGTCCGGATGGTATCTCAGGCGATGTTTGTAATAAAATTCGGAGCTGATCGCGTCATAAACTTCATTTAAAGTTTGTCCGCTTTCTACCGGCCGGTTCAGGTCGATGATATCCATTTCAGTTGATATTTGATCTCCCGGTTGCTTTCCTACAAATGCATAAGCCAGATTTGAGCTTTGAGAATTTCCTGATCGGTTAAAAATGTAAATATACCCGTCATCCCTGTTGTTTTTAACGGGAATTTTTTTTAAGAAAGATAAACTATCCGGTTTTCGTTGTTGTTTCAGTTGCTCATCATTATAATCCAATGAAGATTGATAGGCAATGCTGCGCTCAAGTCCGGCTTTACAAAAGGCTTCCTGAGTTAAACTGGACGTTCTTAATCGGTGTAATTGGTTAATACGTTTTAATTCTTTGTAGGTTTGAAACTTGGTATCGGAGTTATTACTAAAATAATTCCACACCGTATCATTAACAGCAATCTTATTAGTAACTGCAATCATGTATGCGTTTAATAGGAGTTGTTGATCTTTAATTTTAAATAACTTGTCAAAATAGGATTTAACCATTGCATTTGATTGGTAAAATGGAGCCAGCAGTACGGCATAATTTTCAACCTTGGAATAATATCCAGGGAAAGCAGGTGGGCCATTTTCCTGATAATACGCCTCAAGGTACTCGGTAAGAAACTCTGCACCTTCCCGTCCGTAGTTCCCTGAATTTTTTCCTGATGTATTCACAGACGCGTTGTAACGTTTCAATTCATTATTTGCTTCTGAAATTAAATTGGGAAGTGCAGATTTATAACTTTCGGGCGTAGTGATTCCACGAATTACTAAATCGGAGAATAACTTTATCACCGGTGATTTATATTCTTCAAAAGAAGTGAGCGAAAGCAATCCTGGAAAATACGCTACACATAAATTCAGTGAATCATAAAATGTATTAAACACGTCCGAGATGTTTTCTTCATTACCTGTTAAAGGCGTTTTATTCTTTAAAAGATCGAAAATAGTTTTATAACAATTTTGAGTTTTTAAGAAGCTAAGGCCCTTGATGATGCAAATTTGCATATAGCCATTGTCTTCAAAATGGTCATATAATGTTTTATACACATCAATAATGGATTCGTCTTCAAGTGTACCCGCATTAACAAGAAGCAACGCTTTTGATTCCTCATCTAATTTTAAAAACGCCTCTGACTTAATAAACTCAATTACCTGTTTTGAAAATTTCGGTTCCATAATCACGGTGGAAAGCGATTGTTTTGCACCGTAACGTGTTGTCGTGTCTGACGAGGAAAGATCGGAGAGAAGTTTGGGTATCTTATTTTCGAAGATTGGTTTAGTGAATGTTGTGTCAGCAGGTTTAAAAGAGTTAAAAAATTCTTTCGACCAACCAGAAAGGCCGGTACTGGAGTCGCAAACGGCAGATAAACAAAACAGTAATCCATCTTTTAAAATATATTTCCGTTTAATCATAGCTGATACGGCCGTATCTTTCAAGTTTACTTCCATTGAGCGGGTTTCCCCATCTCTTTTAATGACCGGCGGCGAAATGATAAAAGAACTATTAAAGTTGATTTGCGAGAGAATAGTTTTCCAATAGATAACCGAATCGCGGTAGTCGTAATCGTTATATTTTTGATAATCGATGTTTATATGTTCTCCCGAGGATGGTGAGTAATAGGACTTGGTTTTGGAATCAAAACTGAAAGCATTACTCATGCGCTGGCTATCTTTTTCTTTTTGAATTTGAGTGTAAAAATCAGTCAGAGCATCCTGAAGCTGGTTTTTTTCCTCCAATACGTTTTCGTCCAATACCGAAAACCTGAATTCATAATCTTTAACCGGTTTTAAAGGGTTGATATTCTGAAAATCCAGTATTTCAAATGATTTAAAATAATCCTCCGTTCTCACGCTTGCTTCATCAGTTAAGGCATAAACCAAATAATAATGCACACCTTTGATGAAGAGCTTTCCGAACATGGTTTTTTTAAAGCCAGAATGGTTACCGCTGAATGTAATGCAGGGAAGATTTTGTTCCCATGATAAATTACGTGTGGGATTGGATAAATAACCAAAATTTTTTAGCGCGTTCGTTGCGAGTATGTTCAGTTCAAATGTATCTTCCTCTAAATAGTTAAAATCGTGGTAGATATAATGCATGATTCCAAATGAGGATTTAGATTTGGTATCATAAGCAAATAGTTCTTCTGCTAATCCCTGTTCTCCATTTCGTTTGTTGGAGGTATATTTGAAATTGGATGGAACTGAAACGCTAAATCCTTTTGTGGCCGGCGAGAATTGATTATAACTAACAGATTGGGGAGCAGTGAATTTGATGGAAGAAAAAAAACGGTTTGCTTCCGGCCCTTTCACATAATTACCTTTTCCACTCATTTTAAAAACAATCATTTCTGTTTCGGTAAAAAAGACCTGGTAACGTTGAAAATCGCCGGGTTTTGTACGGTTTATAATATCCAATCCTTTAATTCCGCCCGAAGCTGCAATTTTCTTTTTAGAAGTAATTTTCCCTGGAATATTTTCATACAGCAGACTGTCGATTTTAAGTAACAACTGATCAACCGTATAATTTTGTAGCGATGCATATGTCATTTGCCTGGCAATGGTATAATAGGAGCCATTAGCCATATCGGTAGCAAGAGAAAACGAGTAACCTTTTAAATTAGCGATGTTGACAGGTTCTTCGTATGTCTCAAAGGAGAAAAGTGAATCTTTTGAAAAGTGTTTTGATGCCGGCCACTTCTTTATAAGGGCTTCAATTTTTTCTTTTTGTTTATCGCCTTTGCCGGTAGCACGATTCGACACTGGTCGAACTTTATAACCCATGCGGCGTAACATTTCAATCACACCGTTTTTGCCGGGTAAATGAGCGGCACCAATTCCGGCAAATAAACTTCCGGTTTTACTAACCGAATCAATGTTGTGCGCTAAAATGGTATTGCGTTCTTCAATGAGGTAGCGTTGTGTGTTTTTGGTTGTGTAGGTTAATTGCGACAAACTATCAATTGCGTCAAGGTCCCCCGAGCGGTAAGCGTCATTGATATCATTCTGAACTTTATAATAATCAATCCGCGCTTTGGTTTCATCAAATGATTCGCTTGGGTTTTTTATAGTTCCTTTGCTTGCCATAATAAGGGACGTTTTAAAATCTTCCAGGCTCACAATTTTTTTGTTGAGTTTAGTTCCGGCTTTGTAGATGAACAGGTCAATATAGGTAGATTCTTCGTGCTCGTTCTTATGGGTGTTATTTCTGTATAATAAGTTATTGATGATGTCGGGGTCGTTTGATAAAATATCGGCGTATCGTTGGTTATCCGGCGGGTAAACCGCAAATGCATCTTTGTAAAAATTAGCGTTCGCGTATATATTAGGGTTGTTCAGCTGTTCCAGTAACCCCATTTTTTTCATGTTTTTAAGCCATTGGTCGGGATTAGATTCAAGCCCGACCGTACTAACGTTAGCCAGTGCCACAAAAAACGAATCGGAAAGGTGGTAAGCCAGCTTGCTACTTACGTGCATGGTGCCATACAAATAAGACGGTTTGCTTAATCCGTTTCCTGTAATCTCCCATAATAGTCCAGGGTATTTTTTTTGACCATAAAAGGAATGAACCGTGGTAATAAAGCAAAGCGGCAGAATGAAAAGTTTCATTCGAAGTATAAAAGCACCCATAAAGTGAAAGTTAATACCTTTGAAGGTACAAAAAAAAGAAGGGGTGAACTACCTAAGAGAGTTTAAAATATTGCAAATAACAATTAGTTTTTACTGAAGAGACTATCAACAAACTCTGTGCGATTGAATACCTGCAGGTCTTCCATTTTTTCGCCAACACCAATGTACTTTACCGGAATTTTAAATTCATCGGAAATACCAATTACAACGCCACCTTTTGCTGTGCCGTCGAGTTTCGTTAATGCCAGAGAAGTAACATCTGTAGCTGCTGTAAATTGCCTGCATTGTTCAATGGCGTTTTGCCCGGTACTCGCATCTAAAACCAGTAAAACATCATGAGGAGCATCAGGAATCACCTTCTTCATAACATTTTTGATCTTGGTCAACTCATTCATTAAATTGATCTTGTTATGCAAACGTCCGGCCGTGTCAATAATCACCACATCCGCACCTTTTGCTTTTGCACTGCTCAACGTATCAAAGGCAACACTGGCAGGATCAGCATTCATACCTTGAGAAACGATATCTACGCCCACTCGTTGGCTCCAAATGGTGAGCTGTTCAACCGCTGCCGCACGAAAGGTATCGGCGGCGCCAAGAACTACTTTATAACCCGCTTTTTTTAACTGAAACGATAATTTGCCGATGGTGGTAGTTTTTCCAACACCATTTACGCCAACAACCATGATGACGTAGGGATTTTTTTCCGCTGTGTTTCCCTGGGCTGTTGGGATTTCAAAGGATGTAGCATCTTTCGAATTATTTTCTGTAAGTAATGCGGCTACCTCTTCTTTGAGGATAGTATTCAACTCATCTGTACTTATGTATTTATCCTTGGCAACGCGGCTTTCGATGCGCTTAATGATTTTTAAAGTTGTGGTAACTCCAACATCGCCCGTTACCAGTACTTCTTCCAGGTTATCAAGCACGTCGTCATCAACGGTAGACTTACCCGCAACAGCTTTGGTTAGTTTGGTAAAGAAGCTTTCTTTGGTTTTAGATAAACCTTCATTTAAACTTTCTTTTTCTTCCTTTCCAAATAATTTATTGAAAAATCCCATAGTTGCTTTTGTTAGTGGCGCAAAGGTATTAAAATAATGTTGAGTTAAATATAAAGCTTGGGGAATAGAGATTCATAAGCATTAAGCCGGTTAAGTTAAATACTGTCTAAATAACAAAACAAAAAAGCTTCCTCATTTAATGAAGAAGCTTTCAATTTTATATTATGTAAAAATTATTTTTTCAAATAATCAGCTACTAATTCGTTTTGAACAATCTCCTCACGGAATGCATAAGCACCTGTTTTTGGGGACTTAATTACTTTGATCACTTTAGTAAAGCTATTTCCTTTACCGGTTTTGAGTGTTGCAACTACCTTCTTTGCCATTTCTTCTTAATTTTAAAGGATTATTTAATCTCTTTGTGAGTTGTCATTTTCTTCAGGATCGGATTGTATTTTTTTAATTCAATACGATCAGGAGTATTTTTCTTGTTTTTTGTAGTAATGTAACGGGAAGTTCCGTGTTTACCACTGTCTTTGTGCTCTGTGCACTCTAAAATTACTTGAATTCTATTACCTTTCTTTGCCATTTTCTCTGTTATTATATTCTTGATAGCTGAAGTAGAAACACGAAGCGTAACCCACTCACCAGTTTCAGGTACAAAAAACTTTTTTGTTTTTAAATTTACTTTGAACTGACGGCGGCTTTTAGCATTTGAGAAAGAAACGTTATTTCCTTTCATCGCTTTTTTACCTGTTAATTGACAAATACGTGACATGTTATAATATGCTTAAAATTGTTATCCTTAAAATAGGGACGCAAATATACTATTTCTTTTTTAACCTACAAAAATTTGTCTGGTTTTTTGCGAAAATAATGCGCTATACCTTTATTATTTAAAAAATCCCGCCAGCGACGCGCATTTTTTTGGATTACTCCAGTCAAATGAGGTTGCCAGCGGGAATTTGAAATTTATTTAGTAAAGCGTTTCCGGCGTTCAGCACCCTCGCGGTTACCGCTAAATGATTTGCGCTCTCCGCCTTCTTGGTTTCCAAAAGAGGATCTGCGTTCGCCACCACCGGCATAAGAACGGTTTTCGCTTCCTCCATAGGATTTGCGTTCGCCACCACCATACGACTTGCGTTCTCCGCTTCCGTATGATTTGCGCTCTCCACCACCGAATGAACGACGTCCGTCTTCCCTGGAGCCACCTCCATAAGAACGTTTTTCACCATATCCGCCAGACGATTTTGCCTTGGAAACCTCAAATGAAATCACACGGGAGTTAAACTCAATGCCTTTTTTATTTAATGCGATGAAATCATCGACATGTTTATTCTCTGTTTCAAAGAAGGAAAATGAGTTTTTCACATCAATGTTGAAGATCACCCGTGGATTTAATGCTGATATCTCAACTAAAAAATCCTTAATGGAATTGCGGTTAAATCCATCAAGCTGACCCATATTGATGAAGAAACGAGTTGTTTTACCGTTATTACCACCTTCGCTGGAAATATTCAAATCCTGTGAATTCTGATAATACGTATAGAAACGGTTAAATTCTTCAGAAATAAAACGTTTAATGAGTTCTTCTTTTGAAAGATCTTTCAGTTCATCATAAATAGCCGGCAAGTATTTTTCAATCTCTTCGTCTTTTACTTCTACATTATGCAATTTATGAACTAAATTGAATAATTGTTTTTCGCAAACAGCTACACCATCCGGAACATTTGCTTTTGTAAACGTATTTTGAATGATTCGTTCGATATCTCTGATTTTTCCAGCTTCGCGTGGTGTTACGATCGCGATGGCAATCCCTGTTTTTCCTGCGCGACCAGTACGGCCGGAACGGTGCGTATAGTTCTCAGCTTCTTCAGGTAAATTGTAATTAATTACGTGAGTAACATTATTTACATCAATGCCGCGGGCAGCCACATCTGTAGCAACCAACATCTGTAACGTGCGGCTACGGAAACGTTTCATTACCAAATCACGCTGCGCCTGTGAAAGGTCACCGTGAAGCGCATCTGCGTTGTATCCGTCTTTAATTAAATTATCGGCAACTTCTTGTGTTTCGGCTTTAGTACGGCAAAAAACAATACCAAAAATATCCGGGTAAAAGTCTGCAATACGCTTTAACGCTGCATAACGATCGCGTTGGTTAACAGTGTAGTAAATATGTTGAATGTTTTCGTTTCCAGAATTCTTTTTACCTACAGAAATTTCCAGAGGAGATTCCATGTATTTGCTCGCAATACGCTCCACTTCGCGGGGCATGGTAGCAGAGAATAACCATGTATTTTTAGTTGGAGGTGTGTTACTTAAAATTTGATCTAAATCATCTTTAAAGCCCATGTTTAACATCTCATCCGCTTCATCCAATACAACTACATCTACATGAGATAAGTCGATTGCTTTACGCTCGATTAAGTCAATTAAACGACCTGGAGTTGCTACCACAACTTGAGAACCAGCTTTAATGTCACGAATTTGCCCCATAATAGGAGCTCCGCCGTAAACAGCTGTTACTCTTAATCCGTTAAGGAATTTTGAATAGTTAATCAGATCTTTACTGATTTGAACACATAATTCGCGTGTTGGCGCTAAAACCAACGCCTGAGTATTTCTATCGCTGAGATTTAATTTTGTTAATAATGGCAACCCGAACGCTGCGGTTTTACCAGTTCCTGTTTGTGCAAGAGCAACCATGTCGGTAGATTTGCCCTGCAACTGAGGAATAGTTTGTTCTTGAATGGGCGTAGGATTTTCGAAGCCCATTTCGGTCACGGCTTTTAGGAGCATTGGCTCCAAGCCTAATTCTTGAAATGTCATTTGTTTT
>JAQZBQ010000023.1 GCA_029237825.1 Bacteroidota bacterium
CGGAAATAACCTTGAAAAGGTTATTCTGAATATTAATGCTTTTTTTATTTAAATATGTACCTTTAAAAAACTTTGTTGCGTTACAACCTTGAATGCGGCGAACCATCAAACTATATTTCGATAACAAAAATCTATTCGACGATAAGAAATCCAAACGTTTGAACATTCCGCTTACCGTCTTTTACCGGCAACGGACCATTAACGATAACATCCAAATATAATTTACTTCCAATATCAATCTTAGAAAAAGCATTTCGCATAGCTTCAGTTATAGTATCACTTTTAAATTCTTGTGAAATGAGTTTACCCCTACCTTTACAAACTAATTCACCTTTAATTGTCTTGAAATCCTTGGGGACAATTGCAACAAAATCGCTTAGCAATTTCATTTCAATAAGTTCCGCTTTCTTGAGCGTAACAGCTCTGTTTCTTTTTTTTGTGAAAACCCCAATGTCGACAATAGAATCAATAATATTATTAGAATATTTTTCATATTATATTTATATATATTCAAATGTAAATATAAATAACAGTTCATCAGCCCTACAAATATCTTTAAACATAATGAACAATTTTTATAATTCCCGAATTATTTATTGGCTTACATTTTACGAATCGCACGCTTTACAAATGGCTGTGCATTTGCCGCAAATTTGGTAAAACCTTCAACGCTCCCTCTTCGGATATTCAAACGTTTAGATTTAACAGAAATTTAATTTTGTTACTGCTTTGTTTTCGCTAAATTTGATGGAAATCACCCTATTTGCCATCCGACCAAAACATACTTATCCTTAAACTTGACGAGTTCATCAGAAAGTATTACAAAAATCAACTGGTGAAAGGACTTTTATACTCCAGTGGATTATTGGTTGCGGCTTTTTTGTTTCTGGTGGTTGCCGAATACTTCGCCGAATTTGATATTACCGTGCGTTCGGTGTTATTTTATTTATTTCTTTTAGTTAGCGGTTTTGTAGTTACACGGCTGATTATCAAACCAATTTTGAAATTAAATAAATTAGGAAAAACAATTTCTTATGAAGAAGCTGCCGAGATTGTTGGAAAGCATTTTGCTAACATCAGCGATAAGTTATTAAATACCCTGCAACTCCAACGTCATTCGGGATCTATTTTATCTCCTGAACTTCTCACTGCAAGTATTAACCAGAAGATGCAGGAGCTAAAACCAATTCCCTTCGCATCAGCTATTAACCTCAGCGATAACCGCCATTATCTTAAATATACCTTGCCCCCACTCTTATTGTTGTGTTTGATATTTGCTATTAAACCAAACATTATTACGGATGGAACCGAACGGATCATTTATCATAGGTCCTATTTTGAAAAACAAGCTCCCTTTAAATTTGCTTTAAAAAACCAGTCGCTTGATGCGATACAACAGCAGGATTTCGTATTGGAGCTGGAATTAAACGGGAACGAAATTCCTAACGAGGTGTTCGTTACAATTGATGGAATTGACCACAAAATGGATAAAAAGGACAGAATAAATTTCTTTTATACATTAAAGAATGTCCAAAAAACACAGGATTTTGTTTTCAATGCGGCTGGCTATAATTCTAAATCCTACGCCTTAAATGTTTTACCAAAACCAACGTTAACCAAATTTGACATACAATTAAATTATCCGGCTTACCTAAATAAAAAAAATGAATTGGTTTCAAATCTTGGCGACATGCAAATTCCCCAAGGAACACAATTGAAATGGGTTTTTCATACAAAAAATACCGATCAGGTAACATTAAATTTTACAGATACTGTTATAGAACTTCGAAGCAATTCCGAAAATGAATTTGCTTACACGAAACGCATTATGAAAAGCAGCAACTATAGTATTAAAGCGCTGAATGCATTTCTAAAACAAAATCCAGATTCGGTAAATTATTCGTTGAACGTAATTCCGGATCAGGTTCCATATATCGACGTGAATGAAAAAACCGATTCCTTAAATCCGAAACAGATTTACTTTTCCGGCAGTATAAAAGATGATTATGGTTTTTCACGACTCGTTTTCAAATACACGCATTACACAACTGATTCAAGCGGGAAAGCTCAAATAAAGTCGGGCGAACAACAAATCGGCGTAAGAAAACAACAGGTATCCCAACCTTATTACCACTATTTTAATGCGGCACAATTTCAAACATTGCCTGGCGATAAAATCGAATATTATTTTGAAGTGTGGGATAATGATGGCGTTTCTGGATCAAAACCGGCCAGAACGAAAACGATGCAATTTAAAGTACCAACCATTGAGGAAATAAACCAAGCTACCGATAAAAATAATTCAGAAATAAAGAAAGACCTGGATGAGGGAATAAAAAAAGCAAAGGATCTCCAAAAGGATATCAATGACCTTAGCAAAAAACTCAACGAGAAAAAGCAAATGGGTTATGATGAAAAGAAAAAACTGGAAGATATTTTAAAAAAACAAAATGAATTAAAAAATAAAATAGAGGAAGCAAAACAGGAAAACCAGCTAAATAATCAACAGCAGCAGGAATTTACACCTCCGGATGAATCTGTTTTGGAAAAACAAAAACAACTGGAGCAGTTGTTCGAAAACATTATGACTCCTGAAATGAAAAAGCTATTTGATGAGCTCAATAAACTCATGGATAAACTCGATAAAAATCAGGTGCAACAAAAATTAGAGGAAATGAAACTCTCTAACAAAGACATGGAGAAAGAGCTCGACAGAACATTGGAAACTTTTAAGCAACTTGAAGTTGAACAAAAAATGCAACAGGCACTTGATAAACTGGAAGATTTAAAAACTAAGCAGGAACAATTGAAGCAGGAAACCGAGGGTAATCAATCAGATAAACAAAAAGTTGATGAAAAGAAAGGGAAGGAAGAAAGTTCAAAAGAACTGGAAAAAAAACAAAACGAGCTAAATAAGGAATTTGATGATTTGAAAAAAGATCTGAAAGAACTGCAGGAAAAAAATGCTGCACTCGAACAACCCAATGATTTGCCAAAGTCTGAAGAAAAACAAAATGAGATTAGTAAAGAAATGGAAAAAAGTGCTGAGCAATTGAATCAGAATAATAAAAAGAACGCTTCGAAATCTCAAAAACAGGCCGCTGAAAAAATGCAGGAAATGCAACAGCAAATGCAACAGGCAATGGACAAGATGGAAAAAGAAGAGCAGGAAGAAGATATGCAATCACTCCGGCAGATTCTTGAAAACTTACTTAACCTTTCTTTTGCACAGGAAGACTTGATGGTACAATTGTCCAAACTAAAAACAGACAATCCACTTTATCTCAAAATTACTCAAACACAAAAAAAATTACGCGACGATTCAAAAATCATTGAGGATAGTCTTTTAGCATTAAGTAAACGCGTACCAGCTATTAGTGCTGTTGTGAACAGAGAAATATCGTCCATTAACATGAACATGGGAAAGGCTGTTGGCGAATTGGCGGAACGCATGCAATCCAACGCCCAAATGCGCATGCAATATTCCATGACATCTATTAATAACTTGGCGCTGCTTTTAAATGAAAATCTTGAACAGATGCAAAAGCAAGCAAAAGAGTCGAAGGAAGGAAAACCTGGAAGTGGTAGCTGTAAGAAGCCCGGCAAGGGACAAAAACCTGGTAGCAAATCAGGAGATGGCAAACCAAGTATGGCTACCATGAAGCAAATGCAGCAACAACTGAATAAACAGCTAGAAGAACTTAAAAAAGCACTGGAACAACAGGGTAACAAGCCGGGAGGACAAAAACCTGGAAATAAACCCGGGGAAAAACCTGGTGGACAGAAACCTGGCGGGCAAAGCGGAATGGGCCAGCAAGGGCAGCAAGGAATGATGCCAGGAGTTAACGGACAAGGCATGAGTGAACAATTGGCTAAAATGGCAGCGCAGCAGGAAGCATTGCGCCGGCAAATGCAACAAATGATGGATAAAATTAAGAAAGAAGGTGGCTCTAATCCCGGCGGAAACGTGGCTGAACTGATGGAACAAACTGAAAAAGATATTGTAAACCGCCAGATTACACAGGAGACCATGAAACGTCAGCAGGATATCATTACCAAACTTCTGGAAAGTGAAAAAGCGGAGCGGGAACGGGAACAGGATGAAAAAAGAAAGAGTAATGAAGCAAAAAATGAAACTTTTAGTAACCCTTCACAATTTTTAGAGTATAAAAGACTGAAAGAAAAAGAACTTGAGTTGTTAAATACGGTTTCGCCTGGTTTAACACCTTATTATAAACAAAAAGTAAACGAATATTTTAATAGCGTAAACAAATGATACCTGCTAAAGGAGAAAAGTTAAATATCACATCGTCATCTGATAATATGAGGTTAGTAGAACGATTAGTGGAGGATGTATGTGATGTTTTTAATGTCAATGAAGATAGTTATGGTAATATATTAATTGCCGTGACAGAGGCTGTAAATAATGCTATTTATCATGGGAATCAGGGGAATCCTGAAAAAAAGATTAAGATTGGCTTTGAATCCGGAGAAAAAAACATTTCGTTTTCTGTGGCTGATGAAGGTCCTGGCTTTGATCATACCAGCCTTCCCGATCCTACCGATCCTGTTAATATTGACAAACCGAATGGCCGAGGTGTCTTTTTAATGAAGAATTTAGCAGATAAAGTGGAATTTAACAATAATGGACAGGAAGTTTGCCTCACGTTTAACCTGAATTAATGATTTCATTTCAGAACCTCAGCATTGACTTTAAGTTAAAAGAAAAAACCAAACTAAAGCAATGGATTAAAGCCGTTACTGAAAAAGAAAAACACATACTGGGTAACATCACTTATATTTTTTGTACTGATGACGAATTGCTCGACATCAACGTCAAACATCTAAATCACAAAACCTTTACTGATATTATTACGTTCGATTATACTGAAAACCGGAAGATTAACAGTGATATTTTTATAAGTATCGATCGGGTTTTAGAAAATTCAAAAAAATTCCAAGTTAGTTTTGAAGAAGAATTACACCGTGTAATGATTCATGGTATTCTTCATTTATGCGGGTATAAGGATAAAACTAAATCTGAAGCGGAGCTCATGCGCCGTAAAGAAAACCTCGCACTTAAGGCGTTACTTCAATGAAATTAATTCCAGTAATTTTCGCGTTTTTAATATCGGCGAATCATTTAATTTGTCAGGTTCAACGTGAAATGTTTGTAAACGGAAAGCCAATTCAAACAAATCAATGCGCCGAAATACGCTTGGTAAAATTAATTCCTGAAGTTTCCGCAGGTTTTATTTGCGAAGTAAGGGATGCGCAAATTATTGAGGATTGCTTGGAACTAACAGTTGTGTACGGTGGTTGCAATGGAAACCTTGAATTGATGACAGACAGCCGGATTTCGTCGGATCTGAAATTTTCTGTAAAAGCCAAATGGATAGAGCCTTCCTTTTGCAAAGCCTTAATGCTTTCTAAAGTTTCTTTCGACTTAAAGCCTTATAAAGAACTTATATCGGAACGCAACGCAATGGTAAAAATTGAAGGCACTGGTTTCGAACTCTACTATAATTAATTCAATTCGTACTGTAGCTTGCTCAGTTTTTGATACAACCCGCTCTCATTATTGATGAGTTCCTGATGTGTCCCCGACTCAACCACTTCTCCTTTCTGCAATACCACAATTTTATCGGCGTTACGAATGGTTGATAGACGATGTGCAATTACGATCGAAGTTCTTCCAACCATTAACTTATCCAAGGCTTCCTGCACCAATCGTTCACTTTCACTATCCAAACTACTGGTAGCTTCATCCAAAATTAGAATAGATGGATTTTTTAGAACCGCCCTGGCAATGGCAACCCGCTGGCGCTGGCCCCCCGACAATTGAATGCCCCTATCACCTACCAAAGTATCAAACTTATCAGGAAAACTCATGATAAAATCATATGCATTTGCCTGCTTTGCCGCTTCAATTAATTCTTCTTCTGATGCATTTGGTTTACCGTATAAAATATTATCCCTGATGGATCCACCAAAGAGCAATACATCCTGTGGGACGATAGCCATCTGGTCTCTCAACTCGGTGAGTTCATAATCCACGGATCGTTTACCGTCAATACTGTATTCTCCTGCATTGGGTTCATAAAACCGGAGAGCAAGGGACGCCAATGTAGATTTACCACTTCCGCTACTTCCCACCAGAGCGATGGTTTGCCCGGCTTTTGCACTAAAGGATACATTTTTCAATACTGTATAATCTGGCCGGGTTGGGTACGTGAACTGTATATTTTTGAACTCAAGGTCGCCTTTAACTCTTATCAGGTTAGTATTTCCACGAATAGTCAGGTTAATTTCTTCATTCATATCATCAATGATATCAAACACCCTGTCGGTAGCCCCTAATGCACGCTGGATGGAAGCCAGTTGCTCAGGTAAACCACCAAGTGACCCTGCAACAAATAGTGAGAGCATCATAAAAATTCCGAAATTTTCAGAAGAAAGTTCCCCTGCTTTCATGAGTAAAAGCATCTTATAAAGTATAAAAAAAATCGACCCGAAAATGCACATGATGATGAATGCGAAAAACGTTCCGCGCATAACGCCGTACATAATTCCAAATTTTCTGATTTCAGTAGTTACCTTTTCGTACCTTCCAATCTCCAACGCTTCATTTGTGAACGCCTTTACGCTGGTAATTCCGGTTAAAGCCTCTGAAACAATCACGCTTGATTCGGATATCTTATCCTGTAGTGCCTTTGAATAGCCACGTATCTTCTTCCCATATAAAATGGCAACAACCGTAAGAGGAGGAATAATAATGATAAACCATTTTGCCACATCCCACGAAGTAAAATACACCAGTAAACACAGCCCGCCTACGCCCACAATGGCCTGGCGAATAACCTCAGCAATATTTACAGTAAAAGCTTCCGAAATTACATTGATATCGGTAGAAAGCCGGCTGCTTAAGTCTGCTACCTGATTTTTAGAGAAAAACTGCATAGGCATCTGCACCAGTTTCATAAATGTATCCGTTCTTAAACCCTTGAGGATATTTTCGGTAACTATGGAAAATGTGTAAACCCTCCCAAAAGAGACTAACCCTTGAATAACCAGCAATATTAAAAGCTCTGAACCGGTTCCCTTAACAGAATCCTTGAAAATATCAGCCGCCATCGCCGTTTGTCCGAGGTATCCGAACATTTTCCCGGCTACAATGGGAAAATACAATCCCACGGCAGCAGTACCGGCAACAAAAAACATTCCCAGGCCAAAAATCCATTTACTTTTTCCAAGGTACTTGAATAAACGAAATGATTTTTTGAAATTTTCTTTCGATAATTTTGCTTTAGGAATCTCGTCTTTGGTGGTGCTTTTCGAATCTGGTTTTTTTGCCATTTCTTTTCGTAAATTTGTGCAAATGTACTGTTTTAAGGGAGCGATACGTTAAAAAAGAAAGCATTTAGGGTATAATTTCAACAAAAAATTTGTCACTATATAAAAATCCATTATATTTGCAGTCCAATTTTGAAAAACTTATAAAATTTAAATACTTAATACCATGAAACGCACTTTCCAACCATCGCAACGAAAGCTGCCTGTAAAAACGGGCGGCTTTTTTAATTATATTAGAGCTTAAGAATAAGTGTAAAGGATTAAATTTATTCTTAAAAAATAGAAATTCAAACCTATTAATTACCATTTAATTTTTTCTATATGAATTTAAATTTCCTCTTATTCACTTTACTATTACCTGTTTTCATTTCCGCGCAACAATCAACCATTCAGGAACAAAGCAATCATTACAGGAATTTTGCATTCACTAAAGATACCCAATGGGACAGTTTGAACTCAGTTGAAAATGGTACCGTTTATCACAACGATTTCATCGGGGCAAAAACCAATTCAACCTGCACACTTAAAAAAAAGGTATATGGCTGGCATCCTTACTGGGTTGGATCGGTTTACACGAACTACGATTGGAGTATGTTGAGTGATTTTTGCTATTTCGATTATGCAGTTAGCCCCACAACCGGAAATAATACAAACACTTCTTTTGCATGGGCTTCAAGTGCGGCGGTAACAGCAGCCATCAGCAACAGCGTAAATGTGCATTTTTGCGCAACACTTTTTGGGAGCCACTCCACTTTTTGGGGTAGCCCATCAGCACAACAAACCTTTATTACCAACGCGATTAACTTATTAAATTCACGGCCGGGAAGTAATGGCATTAATATCGATTTTGAAGGCATGGGCTCCAGTGACAAAGCTCCATTCGCTTCCTTTATGACCAACTTATGTAACCAGGTACATGCGGCTAATTCAAATTACAAAGTAACTATGGCGTTATACGCTGTTGAATGGGGAAGTAACACATTTGACATCGCAGCCTTAAATCCAATCGTTGACAATTTCATCATCATGGGATATGATTATTATTATTCGGGCTCAACCACCGCGGGCCCGGAAGCGCCACTTTATAATTTTCAAACTACCTACAATTACACCCTTGCAAAATCCATAACACACTATTTAAATAAAGGCGTTTCCAAAAATAAACTCCTATTAGGTTTGCCATGGTACGGACGGGAATGGGAAACTGTAGGAGCTACAGCACCATCCAGTACTACCGGAGGATTTACCACGTCACGAACGTATAATGCTGTGCGTAATAACCCGGGAACATATTCAGCGGCGAATAAAAAATGGGAAAGTAACAGTTTTGAAAACTATTATTCCTATCAAAGTTCAGGCACCTGGCGCCAATGCTGGATTGATGACAACTATACGTATTCCCGGAAATTTGATCTTGTAAACCAACGCGGTATTGGCGGGATTGGAATCTGGGCACTAGGTTATGACGATGGCTATTCCGATTTATGGAATCTCATTAACGACAAATTCTCTTCCTGTGCCACTGTTGCGTGCACCGACAGTATCTTTGATATGGGAGGGCCTGCAAGAAATTATTATGACAGTGAAAATTACATATACACGATTGCACCTACAGGCGCCAGCAAAGTCAACCTGAATTTTAGCTACGTTAGAACCGAAGCAAATTATGACACCCTATTTGTTTATGATGGAAGCTCAGCGGCATCTCCAACGCTCGGCGTATATACTGGAACAACCAATACAGCTTTTACATTAAGTTCTACCACACCTTCGGTTACCATACGTTTTAAATCGGACGGAGGAACGGTTAGTGGCGGATTTAAAGCTGTATATAATTGTGTTCAGGATAATGCCATTCCAACAACTCAAATTACCGTGCCTGGCGGATGGATCACGCAAAACTTTACTACTTCTTACACCGATGCAGATAATGCTGGCGGAACAGGAATTGAAAAAAGCTTCTACTTACCAAGCTATTACAATGGCATTGAATGGCGCGCCAATGGAAACAGGGGTTTTTTCCAGGACGATTTTACCGGCCCATCGATCCATCCCGACTGGACTACTTCGGCTGGCACCTGGAGCGCTACGAGCGGGGCACTACTCCAAACTGATGAGACAAACGCCAATACGAACATCTATGCAAACGTAGCGCAAAATTTATCTAACCGTTATTTGTATTGTTTTAAAGGAACAATTAGCGGAGCAAATACTAACCGGCGTGCCGGAATTTATATTGCCTGTGACGCACCCTCACAAACTCAGCGCGGTAATAGTTACATGATCTGGTTTCGCCCTGATCAGAGTTCGGTTGAATTTTATAAATCTATTGCCAACTCAATTGGATTACCAACTTACTCTGCAGCATGCACCATTGTGCCAGGAACCACTTATGATTATAAAATTTCGTATGATCGAATTACCGGCGAGATAAAAGTTTGGCAAAACAATGCATTTGTCGCATCCTGGACCGACACAACTCCTCATGCAAACGGCACAGCTGTATCATTCCGGTCTGGAAACAGTACATTCAAAATTGACGATTTTAAAATATTCCGTTCAAGAGCGGCAAGCCATACACTACTTGTGGGCGCTACAAATTCAAATGACCTTAGGAATGAAAACCCCGCACCTTCTGTTCCAGCCGGGAAGATCAGCAGTATCACTAAAGACAACGCGAATAATTTATCTACGATCGCTTCGCAAACTTTAAATATTGATTGGACAAAACCTCAGGGATCTCTCTCCGTTAAAGATGGGGCAGGAACTGATATTGACACCACTTTTACGGGCACTCAATTAGCAATGAATTACACGGCGGCAAAGGATACAAACTCAGCTGTGAATACTTACTATTATGCCATTGGAACAACAGCTGGTTCTCAAAACATAGTAAGCTGGACAAATAACGCGCTGAACCTCTCTGCAACTAAAACGGGTCTTTCGCTCATCAATAACCAAAAATACTTTATCATGGTAAAGGCTAAGAACGGTGCCGGACTCATGAGCGATAGCACAATAAGTGATGGTGTTATTTACCTCATGTCAACTTCGATTGAAGACCAGGCGGCAGCGGCACAAATAGCAATTTATCCCAATCCGGCAAGTGATTACGCTCACATCAGTTTAGTAAGCCAGAACACTGAAACATTGAATTACACCTTAATGGATGTGAATGGAAAAAATCTGGAAGAAAAACGTTTTGAAGTAAACAGCGGCGTTAATACACTTGAAATTCCACTGAAGAGCCTTCATCTGTCTAAAGGTGTGTACTTCATCAAAATTAAAAGCGAAGAAAAACAATGGGTGAGAAAACTGATCATTGATTAATTATATTATTTCCGATCAGGTTAATTGCCCAAAATCCTCTTCATAGCCGACCACAGATTAAATCGCTCGCCGAGCCAGCGTTACCGTTTCGAACAATACTTGTCATACCTTGAATCGAAAGGCTGGAGATGGGAATTGTCTGAAATTATTACAGAACAGGATGACAGGATTTTTTATCAGCCCGGTAATTATTTCAAAAAAGCTTTCATTCTATTTAAATCCATTCTCATTCGTTTCAATGATTTAAGAAGAGCGAAAAATTTCGATGTGATTTTTATTCAGCGTGAAGCATTGTTACTGGGCTCCTCATATTTCGAAAAACAATTCTTCAAAAAAAATCACGTAGTTTTTGACTTCGATGACAGTATTTGGTTACTGGACACCTCTCCTGAAAACAAGAAGTTTGAATTTCTTAAAAATCCGGATAAAACGAGGATCAACATTCAACACGCGCACTGCGTTATTGCCGGCAATTCATTTTTAGTAAACTACGCAAAACAGTTTAATCCTAACACGGTTATTATTCCAACAACAATTGATAGCGATTTTCATGTTCCTAACCCATCATTAAGAAACAAAAAGAAAGTCGTAATTGGCTGGAGCGGAAGCATCACCACGATTAAACATTTTGAAATAGCCGTTCCTGCTTTACTAAAAATTCAAAACAGATACCCGGATCAAATAGAAATACATGTTATCGGACAGGGTTCTTATGCTCATCCAGCAATCAATGTGATAAGTAAAAGTTGGAATGCCAGAACAGAAGTCGACGACTTGAACTGTTTTGATATAGGAATTATGCCTTTGCCCGATGATGAATGGGTGAAAGGAAAATGTGGTTTAAAAGGATTATCCTATATGGCCTGCGGTGTAGCAACAGTGATGAGCCCTGTTGGTGTTAACACCGAAATCATTACACATGGCGAAAACGGCTTTCTTGCCTCCACGGAAGAAGAATGGGTCGCATGTCTGTCGCAACTGATCGAAAATCCAGATCTTCGGGAAGCTTTTGGGAAGGCAGGTAGAGAAACGGTAGTTAAAAACTACTCCGTAAATGCTCATAAAGATAGCTATCTTGCCATTTTGAATTCTCTTTTAAAATAGTAGATTTATCCCTTGAATTCTGAGATTTAAACTCAAACAAATCATTTTAAATCTAACCAACCACTTAAAGGTTTATCTCAGGTAAAACAAAGTACCTTTTAAAATAATTATATATGAAAAACACTTCCCTTACTCAAAAGCACATATCATTAGGTGCGAAAATGGTTCCTTTCGCGGGATATAATATGCCGGTATCTTATAGCGGCTTAAACGATGAACATGCGACGGTACGCAACGCGGTTGGCGTCTTTGATGTGAGTCACATGGGAGAATTTATTTTAAAAGGCGATAAAGCACTCGATTTAATTCAAAAAGTTACAAGTAACGACGCGTCTGTTTTAACCGACGGCAAGGCACAATACTCCTGCCTTCCAAACAATGATGGCGGTATCGTAGACGATTTAATTGTATACCGGATTGACGAAAAAACGTACCTGCTGGTTGTAAATGCCTCAAATATTGAAAAAGACTGGAACTGGATTTCAAGTCACAATACATTCGGTGTGGAAATGAAAAACATTTCTGAAGAAACGTCTTTACTTGCTGTTCAGGGACCAAAAGCTTCCGAGACACTTCAAAAACTTACCGATGTGAAATTAGCGGATATTCCGTATTACTCTTTTGCGAAAGGAAAATTCAATGGTATTGAAAGCGTGATTATTTCTAATACCGGATATACGGGCGCTGGAGGATTTGAACTATACTTTAAAAACGAAGACGCTGAACAAATCTGGGATGCTATTTTTGAAGCAGGAAAGGAATTTGGCATTAAACCAATTGGCTTAGGCGCCCGCGACACTTTACGTTTGGAAATGGGTTTCTGCCTCTATGGCAACGATATCGACGATACAACATCGCCTATTGAGGCGGGCTTAGGCTGGATCACAAAATTTACCAAAGACTTTACAAACCGCCAGGCAATCGAGAAACAAAAAACCGAAGGTGTTTCTAAAAAATTAGTTGGATTTGAAATGATTGACAGAGGCATACCTCGTCATGATTACCCTATTGCTGATGCTAACGGCACCATAATTGGGAAAGTAACTTCCGGAACACAATCGCCAACGCTAAATAAAGCGATAGGAATGGGTTATGTACAAAAAGACTTCGCAAAAGCAGATACAGAAATATTCGTTATGATCAGAGATAAAGCAATTAAAGCGAAAGTGTGTAAAATACCGTTTTTGAAAAAATAGTCCTTGTTTCGATAACAATCGGCACTGCTCAAAATGCAAAAATAAATACAATGAATATAGAAGTTTGTTATACTCCGCAAGCCTACCATCTGTTTCATAAACAAGAGGCCATTGTGGTTGTAATAGATGTTTTCAGGGCAACCTCAGCTATAGTGACGGCGTTTTATAACGGGGTTAGCAAAATGATTCCGGTAGCTACAGTTGAAGAAGCAATGGAATATCAGCGGAACGGATACCTGGCCGCAGCTGAGCGGAACGGGGAAATGATTGAAGGTTTTGAATTAGGCAACAGTCCCTTTGGCTATATGAATAATAAAGTGAAGGGAAAAACCATCGCAATCTCTACCACCAACGGTACTCAAGCCATTGAGGCAAGCCGTCACGCTTCAAAAATATTGATCGGAAGTTTTTTAAACCTTGATATTTTATGCGAATACCTCACTGCTCAGAAAAAAGATGTGATATTGGTTTGCGCCGGTTGGAAAAACAAATTTAATCTGGAGGATACAATTTTCGCGGGTGCTGTGGTTCATAAACTCATTAACGAATCCGGTTTTCAAACCACCTGCGACTCCGCCATTGCATCAAACCATTTGTATTCCCTAGCCAAGAACGATCTTTACGCATTCCTTTCAAATTCCTCACACCGAAACCGGTTGGCGAAACTCGACCTTGAACGTGATATTCAGTATTGCCTTACACCTAATCAGTGTCCGGTAATACCCGTAATGGCCGGAAAGTATCTAGTTAAGCTATAATAAACGAATTGCCCGGTTAATCACACGTTAGATGGAAAACATTCAAACCCTTGGAAAGCGAAGTTCGCTATTAATCAAAGACCAGGTTTACAGTCTGGTTATTCTGCCAACCGCAGAAAAAAAGAAAGTGGGATTTCTCTTTCTGTGGCTTTTTGCCTGGTCGGTAAGCGGGATGATTGTATTGGTTAATTACTTTACACTCACCAATCCTAATACCAAACTGGTAATCATCATGTGGCTTGCTTTTTGGGCCTATTTTGAATTCAAGATCATCCGTGTGTATTTATGGAAACGTTTTGGAAAAGAAAAATTATGGATTAAGAACGGTACACTTTATTACCAACAAGATATAAATGGAAGAGGGAAAGTAAAAGAATTTGACACAAACCTTGTTTCGGGTGTAAAACTGATTCCTTTAACTCCGGGCAGCATTGCTGATACGTTTAGCCAGACGTTTTGGGTGAAGGGTGGCGAACGCATTGCATTTGAATGCCAGGGAAAGATGATACGGTTTGGCATGCAATTAGAAGATGACGAAGCCGCTAAAATTATCGCTTCCCTGCAGAAGTTTTTAAAGTAACATTCGCTATGGACTGAAGCATCCACCTCATGCGTAAAATTATATGGATTAAAACCTATTCTTTCCAGTTATCAATCTTCAATTTCCTGAAAAATTCTTCTTCTTCAACTTCTTTCACGGCACCTGGCGGTAGATCACCTAATTCCATATCTTCAATAGAAATCCGGATTAATCGTTTGCAATGATGGTAAACCGAAGAAACCATTTTCCGTATCTGGTGATACTTTCCTTCTGTTAATGTGATTAGGAGCCATGAGTGCGGCAAATCTTCCCGAAATTCATGCCCTCGCTTCGGCAAATTCATAGGTTTTTCCACAATCTGAACCTCGCAGGGAGCAGTGGTGTAATAACCGCCTCCTTTTACCCGAATGGTAATGCCGGTTTGTAACTCTAACAAGCGTTCAGGTGTTACCACCTTTTCCACCTGAACCAGGTAGGTGCGTTTATGAGGTGTTTCACTTTCAAATAACAATTTGGTAACCCGTTTGTTTGTAGTGAGAAGCAGTAATCCTTCCGAATTATTGTCGAGCCGGCCAATGGCGTGAGTACCTTCCGGGAAATTGAAGTCGAGGTCTCCCAATAAATTTACTTTATCAGGGCTCACAAATTGTGAAACCATTTTGTATGGCTTATTTATAATAAAGTAACGGTTAGGGCCTGCGCTCATGAACTGAATCCTTATATCCGAACAACTTTAAAAGCGCCCAGGTTACTAAAAAGCCGGCCAAACCGGCTATAATGGATAGAATGGTAGCACCGATATAATACACGTACAAATTGCTGAGCGTTTCTACAGTAAGGAGGTTATTAAAATCGAGGTTAACTTTTTTATTGAGAACAAATTCGCCCGTTTTAATGCTTGCATACAATACAAATGGTATTAGCGGTGGGACAGAAATCTGCGCTGATAAACCCACAATGACTTTGTTAAGCTTAAAAAAAACGGCTGTGAAAATGGCAAGTGCAAACTGAAATCCCCAGATAGGAACAATCCCAAAAAATAAACCCACGCCAACCGATAATGCTTTTGTCTTAGACGTTTCATGAGAAGCGATCACTTCTTTGCGCCATGCATTTTTCAAATTCCGGAAATTTACACTTCGCAAAATCATAACCGGACGCCAGAACAGGGCTGCTAATACTACCAGGTAAGTATTTAAGAAACTGATGCGTGTACTATCCCGACTCGGGATAAAATGAGATACGCGTTCTCCCTGTGGCGCATAGTAAACATTCACCGGTACTGAAATAACCGGAATTCCTCTCCACGCAGCTTTTACAATTACTTCAATCTCCAATTCGAACTTCGTTGTAAATAACCAGATCTTTTTTAAACGTTGAACCGGATATAATCGGAAACCGCTCTGTGTATCAGGCAGACTGATGCCGGTTTCTGCCCAAAACCAGAAGTTGCTGAATTTATTACCAAAGGTGCTTTTATTAGGAACATTATCTACCGTCATGTTTCTTGCGCCGATGATAAGGCTCCCGGGTTTTTCTTCAACCTTATTTAGAAATAAAATAAAATCTTTGGGAAAATGCTGCCCGTCACTGTCGATACTGATCACGTAGGTAAATCCGAGATGAACGGCTTTTGAAAAACCATTCCGAAGCGCCATGCCTTTTCCTTTATTTACACCATGATCTACCACATGAACTGAAGGGTAGCGTGAAAGAATGGATGCGGTATTGTCTGTACAACCATCGTTAATCACTATCACATCATCACAGTATTCCAGTGTTGACTGAATGACTGCCTCAATGGTTTTAGCGTTATTATAGGTTGGAATTATCACACAACATTTCAGTTGTCTGAATTTCTCCTTTACGTAGGCTTTATGGGCAGCTGTCTCCTCCATTTATACGGGGCAAAAATAATTAAATAAAATTTGGAAAAGCTGTCTGATGCTAACAAAAAAAGGCCATCTAACAGACGGCCTCAAATATTAAAACAACTCTTTATTTCTTTTTATCGAATTCGGTGACCTGGTTGTCGTAACACAAATAATACTTTCCTTTTGAAAGGTTGGTTATATCAGTGTCTTTCCCAAATCCCTTTTTCACAACCGTTCCAAAAGCGTCATACACTTCATAGGCTGTTTCGTCTGTGTACTGAATGGCTTTATGATCTTTGGTAATCATAAAAGTTGGTCTATTTGATCCGGAATTAATAATAACAGGAGTTGATACTTTTGGTGTAGCTCCTAACCCAACCTGTTTTATCCTAAACTTATTTTCACCGCTATGGGTGGCAATCTGAAAAGAATAATCATGGCTGTCAGGATTTCCTACACCCTGTACTTCACCAACATAAACCCATTTATTCCATTTAAATTGTTCAATCACATAAGGGAGCGAACCGTTTTCATTTTTTGCAGTCCATTTTAAAATCCCTGAAGCATTAATGTTCATACTCACCACTTCAAATGTTGGGCGGGGCTTTAATACCTCTGGATTTAATACCACGGGCACACAATCACTTTTGTGACTAATTTCAATAACAACCTTTTGGCCTGGTTTAATATTCATTGACGTTAAATCAATTTCAAAAGCAGAGGAATTCACTTCGTCGGTTGTAATTTTACCATTTACCTTGATTTCAGTTGCGCAAAAACCTACACCATTGGCGCCAAATGCATTTTGTATAAACAGGTTTTTATTTTGAAATTTTCCTTCCAAAACCAACACACCTGCTTGGGTGTAAACGGAAAATGTCAGGAATAAAATAAAAAGTAAATTTTTCATTGCAATCAAATCAATTTGTTATTTGGTTGAGTAAGGTGCGTAAATCGCTGAGTAAATGTATAAAAAAAAAGGATTCAAAGTTAATGCGGACGCATTTTAACATATAAAATCATCAGGATGAGAATAACCATGGTTATGATCAGGATTTTGGAGGCACCTTTAAAATGTATTTTATTTGTAAAACTGTCTTTTCTGTAAGACCAGAACATCGCTACAACAAATACAATAAAAAATCCAAGAGCAAAGACTATTTTTCCGGTTGTCAACATCTTTTTAAAGCAAATTGAAGGCGCAATTTATACTTTTACCCCTGATTGATGCGAATACTTGCGGCCATACTTTTCACTTGTTTAATAACAAATGCCTTCGGAAATAAAATTTCTGATGCGTACAAAGCACTGGCTATTTACGATTATTTTAAAGCCAAACAATTGTTTTATAAGTCCTATTCAAAATATACTTGCGAAGCATCCTATGGCCTTGCTATCATTTACCACAGGAATGATAATCCATTTTCAAATACCGACAGTGCGGCGAAATATATTGCATTGAGCAGGTACCATTTTAAAGATACCATCAGTTATTCGGGATTTCGCATTGATTCAGCAACACTTAAGGCGCTCTCCAACAAAATTTTACTTCTGGGATTTCAAAGGTATTGCTTAACCCATTCAGTGAGCGAAATGAATCATTTTTTAAAACATTACCATTTCTCAAGCGATTCGCTCCTGCAAAAATGTTATTACTATAGGGATGAAATCTTGTTGGCAACAGCGTCTTCCTGGCAATCCAGTGATAGTTTACGGGCCTTTATGTTAAACCACCCGGAGAGTTATATGTACCAAAAGGCGCAAGGTATGTTTTATGATTTTGAGTTCGCTGAAAACACCAAACACAAAACCCGAGCACAGCTCGAATACTTTTTGATCCATTTTCCAAAAAACCCTCATGTACCGGAAGCAGAAGAGGCGCTTTACCAACTTGTTCAACAGCTCCATTCCCCCGATAGCCTTTATCATTTCATAAAAAATTTTAGTGGAACTGCAAGCCGCGAAAAAGCATGGAAACTCCTTTATAGTGTTTCGGTTAAAAAGTACAGTAAGGAAGAACTTGCAGGTTTTTTAAAAAAGTATCCGGATTATCCCTATGCAGAATCACTTGTTAAAGAAATTTCGCTCACCGAAAATATTTTAATCCCCTTACTGAAAAAAAACAAATTTGGTTACATAGACACTTTAGCTAATTGGGTTATTCCGCCTCAGTTTGATGATGCGCTCCCCTTTCAGGAAGGTTTTGCTTCGGTTTGTAAAGGCGATGGCTGCTTTTACATAAACAAAGAAGGAAACAAAACAAGCCCTTATTATTTTGAAGAAACGGAAAATTATAAAGATGGAATTGCCGTGGTGAAAAAAGCTGACTATTATTACCTCATTAACCGTTCCGGGCAATTCATATCTAAAGGATACCAGGATATAAGCCCTTCATCCGATAAATTATTCGTTTGCAAAGAAAAGAACCTGTATGGAGCAATCAATGCAAAAGGCGAAACCGTTATTCCATTCACCTATACAAAGCTGGGAAATTTTAAAAACGATTTCGCTTATTATCTATCTGGCCTTTACGGATTAGTTGACATTAACAACCACTTTTTACCCGCGCATTGGGATTGGGTATCGGACGTTGATACCAATTTAATTGCCATCGTAAAAAAACAAAACTTCTTTGGACTCATGCAAACCAATGGGCAGCTTGTTTTACCGGTACAATATGATTACATCACGTTTTGCGAAAACACCATTTATCTTGTTGTGAAAAACAACCTGTACGGCTTTTACAATCCAATTGAAAAATGTTTCATCACCGCGGTTGACTATGACTACAACCCTTCTATGAAACCGGACTACTATACCAATGGCACACACTTTAAATTGTTGAAAAACGGCGATGTATCCATGGTAGATGCCAATGGACGTGTAATGATCAACGCGGGAACGTTTAGTGATTTCTTTTTTGCCAAAAACGGCATCACGAGGATTCAACGGAATAATAAATTTGGGTATGTTGATCGCAAATTGAAACCGGTAACACCTATAGAATTTGAGAAAGCAAGCGATTTCAACGCAAATATCGCTATCGTGTTTAAAAATGGAACGGCTTCACTTATTGACCTGTCCGGAAAAATCATATTTAGCCAGAAAAACGCTGAACTTCTACCAAGGTCGGATGGCCTTTTCATTTTGAAACAAAACGATTTAAGTGGATTAATAAACCGTACGGGAAAATTACTCCTTCCTCCAGAATATGAATCCATCGAATTCATCCATCCGTCATTATACCTCTGCACAAAAAACGAAGAGCTTTTCATTTATAATCTTCACTCACAGCTTCTCAAAAAACTTTAAGTTGTTTTTGTAACAGAAGGAAACTTTAATGTAAAAACAGTCCCCTGGTTAAGTTGAGTTGCAAACTCAACTGTGCCGTTAAAAGAAAGTACTGAATTTTTAACCATTGCTAAACCTAATCCTGTTCCGGTGGTTTTCGTCGTAAAATTGGGAGTAAACATTTTGGGTTTTACTTCGTCTGCAATTCCAGAACCATTATCTCTTACCTGAACCGTAATCCACCCCTTGGATTCGTTGGCAACAATTTCGATTCGCCCTTTTTGCCCTTCTTGGATTGACTGTTCCGCATTTTTAAGCAAATTTGTAAAAATACGCAGACACTGTTCTCTGTCGGCCATGATCAGCAATTCATCTGGGGCACTCAATACAATTTCGCATTCAGTATTTTGCTGGAACAAGCGAGTCACATTCTGAAGCACATCAAAAAGATTAACCACTTCCAGCGTAGCGTTTGGTAGTTTGGCAAAATTGGAAAATTCAGTTGCAATATGCGATAAGGTGTCGATTTGCTCTATCAGCATCTGCGAAACCTTTTTTACCCTATCATTTACCTCCTCGGGGTGAGTGTCTACTACCCTTTGTAAATGCTGAATATTTAATTTCATTGGGGTAAGCGGATTTTTAATTTCGTGCGCAACCTGTTTGGCCATCTCACGCCAGGCGCTTTCCCTTTCCGATTGTGCCAGTAATTCGGAACTCTGTTCAAGTTTTAAAAGCATATTATTATACTCTGCCACGAGGTTACCAATTTCATCATTGGATTTCCAGTGCAGTGCCTCGTTATACTTCCCGAATTGAATTTCGGAAATCTGCTGCCGGATAATTCGCAAAGGCTTGGTAAGAAGGTTGGATACAAGCAAAGCAATAAGCGTAGTAATGGCAAACAAGATGGTGTAAATATTAATAAGCGTGATCAGGTAGGCCGACAATTCCTTTTCCAGATCTTTTTGTCTCGCAAAATAGGGCAGGTTAATGTATCCAAGCAAGCGGTCCTGTGCACTGAAAAATGGTATATACGCTGATAAATAATTTAAACTGCCGATATTCTCACGATGGATGTAATTGGCATGAACTCCTTTTTTAAAACTTTGGTAGGCAATAGGATTCATAAATTTTGATACAAGACCCTGATCATAAATAGCAGGCTGAGATGTTGCATATAACGTTCCCCGCAAATTAAATAAAGAAATGTCACTGCCAAACAACTGCGATAACCGCTTGAGTCTGATTGTTGTTATGTCTTTATATGCCGGTTCCAGCGCATCAAGCTGACCAATGTTTTGCTGAAGCTCTTTTAAAACAGATTGGGATTTGAGGACAAGATCTTTCTTGTTTTTCAACTCAAACTGGGAACTTACTACCCACACTGTTCCAATCACCACGCCTGCAAGAGATAGTACCACTATAGAAACCAGGATGAACTGAATTCGGTTATTTAAAGAATGAAACTTGGGACCCCGGTTAACCACAATGGAATTAAACCACACACTACAAAAAATGACGAGTGAAAAAAAGATGAAGAGGTAGGAATTAGAAGTAAACCTTCCCCAATAACCAAATTCCTTATCCGTAATTACAATTGAGGTACCTGATTTTGGAGAATACACGAAATGTTCAAAGCCGTCATGGGTGCCGGACTTAAATGCAGTTGGTTGGACAAATAAAGGATACTGGTATTCGCCAAAAGTTCGCAATAATTTATTTGACTTATATACGGCGTATGAAATCCGTTTTGACTCTAACTTATTTTCCAGGGATTTATCTAACAACAAATCGGGAAATGCCCCAAGGTTCACAGCAAGTTTGGGTTCCATCTGCAAATACAACCGAAACGCTTTTTCGGGATTTTTATTTACATCTTCAATCTCCATTTCGGCAACATAGCGAATGGACTCTTTTTGGCCGTCGATAAAGTATAAATTGTCGCTCATGGTTTGAAATCCGTGCGCCTCTATCTGTTGTTTAAAATAATCTTCATTTAAGTACATCGGGTTTAAATGAACAAATACCGGCGTGCAATCATTTTTAAACAGCGAAAGAACAATATCGTAACGCTCGAAATAACCCGTTAAATGCCGCTGCCGCAAACTCTGTTCAATCTGCTCATTGCTTAAAGGAAGTAACGATAGCAAATTTTTTAATTGCGCGTCACTCCTGATCGACTCACTGACTTTGCCAAATTCATTTTCAGCAATCACATCCTGCCGGTCGGTTAGGTTCTCCGACAAAGCCATATAAGTTTGTTGTTTATTAACCTGTTCAAATTTGCTGAAGAGAGATGATACAATAAACGTAGCTGCAAGAACAATGAGCCCGATATTTATGAAATTGTAACGAGCCTTAAATCTTTTCAGAGCATATGCCATTACGAGAAACAATAATGGCCATAAATAATCCCATTCGATGTCTCCTTTTTTTGCCATGAGTACGCCTGCTACGCCACTGGTAATGCACAAAAGAATAAAGGGGGAAATGTATTTCCAGAGAATAACAAAGGATATGAACCGTTCCAGACAGAGGTAAAACGAGAATATCAGCAAACCAATGCACAGCAAACTCGTTAAACTGTAGATGCTGAAATTAAAGAGTTCGTTGATATTATAGGAAATGGTTGAATTATTTACAAGGCTGTATATTAAAAAGCGAATTTGTAAGGAGAATGCCGCTAAGAAAAGGAAGGATAAAGCGATGATGGCTAACCGTTGCCACTTTTTATGTAGGTACAGCATAGTATTACTTCGGTAAACTAAAATAGAAACCAGGAAGATGAGGCAACTGTTGATTAATACGTCGCCCAAAAATGAAAAATAAAACGACGAAGCATCAGCAAATAACTTAGCGTCATACAGTTTAGTAAAATAAAAGGCATCCGGTATTTTGAACCAGATCATCCACGTTCTGATTGCAAAACAGGAGACTGTAAAAACCAGAATGAAAACAGGCTCCTTCCGAAACGTCCTTTTTAACCAGAGAAATAAACCAACTAGAAACAACAAACCCGCAAGCACATAAAAAAAACAGGAATAAAAAATGGAATTTTTACTCTTATAAAGTCCGTCAGACCGGTACACTTCAAATAAAGGCGGCCCAAATTTTGAGATCACCGCGTGATTCCTGAAATTAACTGGACTCCGAAGCTTTGAACCTTCTGGCAATCTTAACCAACTACTGAAATTGTTATTGAGGTAACGGTTCTCAAAATCGTACTCGGGTTTAATGGCAATGAGTGCAACCAAAGTAAATTCATGGCTGGTTGAACCGGTATACCGGATGTATTCATACCACCCGTTTCTTATCTTCATCAGTTGTACGTTGGGTTCATTGCTATAAGCCACCAAATCAACAGCGGGTTGATTATCTGTCCAGAAACACAGGCTGTCTTTTTTGTAGACGTACAGTGCGATTCCCGTGGCCTGGTTAGATTCATTTACGAAGGAATTAAATTTTACAAAAAGGTTTTCAGTAACGTTAAGCGACAACTCCCCTGACATTCGCTTCAACAGGTTTTCAGCCAATGCTTCTTTTTGCTGAAGAATGTTTTCTGAGCGCTTTACTAATTCTCCGGTAGTAAAATTTTTCGCCCTATAAATGGAATACCCAAGAAAGGCGCAGATTACTCCTGCAATTAAAATGAGGTATAATTTGAGAGTCGGCTTCTCCATCTGTATTTACAAGACAAGGTACAGTTTTTTACTGATTTTCTGAGAAGGTTTTAAACCAGTGAATGCGTCGGTTGAAGGAAGCCGGCTTTTCAGCTTACCGAATCAGGGTGATATAGCCGTTCTTTTTATGCTGTTCGCCCATTGCGTCGGTGTATTGTAGGACATAAAAATAAACACCGCTTGAAACGGGTTCGCCGCTGGTGGTGCGGCCATCCCATAACACAGTTGATACATTTTGTTTTTCCTGCTCATAAAATGAAGGCGTTACATCATTTCCCCAGCGGTTAAAAATGCTAAGCGACTTCAAAGAATTGCCTTTTCCTAAATGAAAACGCCATACATCGTTGATATTATCGTTGTTGGGAGAAAACACATTGGGAATGATGGGTTCAACAACTTCAATCGGTTCGGGAGGCGTGCAATTGGCGCTGTAAGTTACCACAATGGTTTGCGAGGTGGTAGCGCAACTGGTAGATTGCAGAACGTAAGTGGTTGTTTGGCCCGGTTTGACTTTAATATAGCTGGTGGTATCAATGGCTATGCCATTTTCATACCATTGGTAGCTTGTTTGGATTCTTGCCGTATCCCCTAACAACAAGCTATCACTGTCGGGGCAGATGGTTACTTCATTCTCTTGCAATTGTGGAGGAGGTATTTCGTAGAGAGCAACGTCGTCTATTAGAAAATAATTTTTAAAGGTGTTTATTATAGAACAGCCTCCCGTTACAAAATTTGATAGAATGGATTTTTTATTAAGATGTAGACCGTCCCTAAAATTACCAATCGTTAAATACTCTTCGCCACCCTGAGCAATGAATGTTCCCGATATCTTAACCCAATTTAATGTATCTGTGAACCAATATGTTGTATCCCATTGAATTTGAGGATTAATAGTATTTGTAAAGCTTCCGACCGTGGTCGTATAAATATTAGAGGTTAAAAGCATGCCCAATTGATTAATCGCAACATTTGAAATGTTACCTAAGTTAGCATAAAACTCACCATAATAGCACACATTTGGCTTAAGAGGAGTAGCTAATTTTACTGCGATATTCTCTGATTCTATTTTTGATGAATCTAGCGCATCCATAACACTATAAGTCCAAAGCCCTAAAAAAGCCTCTCCAGTTCTAGGCATTTGATAAGTTCTGCAATTATAAGGAACTGAACAAATCGTTGGATAAGCGAGACTATTCACACACATATTATAACAATCCGGCGTACTGCCTACGTAACATGTATACCAATTTTTTATCTTTGCCCCGAGAGAACTAACACCCATTTGAATTTGACAGGCACCAATAGTATCTTCAAAAGATGGATTCGGTACTAAATTAACTTGACCCTTCATATAATAAGAAGTAGAAAGAAAAAGTAACAGATATATAGAAAGTAATCGCATAAAATAAAGTGGTGAAGAATCCTTGTTTTTTAAATTTACTGAATTTCTCGTAGCAAACGCACTGAAACTCACAGGTAGGAGTCTTCATTTAATAAGTGTGTCTGTTTAACCAATAAGTGATTTGCCACTTTTAACTTATTTTTGAAGGTCCAAAATCGTTTTTTTGAAGATTTAAGTATATTTGTATCAAACACCTTATTTTTTTATGGCAAAACAAACGGCAAGCACTAAACAACCAACTTTTACCGAGTTAAAGAATACCTTTCATTTTTTTCCTTTTAAAAACCACACTGCCCCATTTATTGTCATCATTCTCCTAGGGTTGATTTTTAACCTCACTTCCCTTCACAACGAGTACGCGCTCGACGACGGGATCATTATTCACCAGAACGACCACGTCATTAAAGGCATCAAAGGCATTAAGGATATCATGACCAAAGATGCCTATGAAAGTTTTTACCGGAGGATGAACGCTACAGATCAGCTTGCCGGTGGTCGTTACCGTCCTTTATCTGTTGTGAGTTTTGCAATTGAACAGGAATTTATTGGTGCATATCCAAAGGACGGATTATATCCGCAACAATGCTGGGACACTAACGGGAATAAAGTGAATGATCCGGAAGAAGATATTAACGATGACGGCGTTTTCAATGAGGTGGATTGCCAGGTAAAAGGTGCTTCTTTAAGGCATTTCGTAAATATCATCACATTCATTATTGGCGTTATGCTGCTGTACCTGTTCTTTAGAAATTATATTTTTAAAGCCAACCATGACCTTGCCTTTTTAGCTGCCTTGATTTTTTTAATGCACCCTATTCACTCGGAAGCCATTGCCAACGTGAAAAGCCGCGATGAGATTTTTTCTTTGATCTTTATTTCCCTCACATTTTTGTTTTCTTTCCGCTATATGCAGGATAAAAAAACAAAAACCCTGTTCTGGGCAGCATTTAACTTTCTGCTTGCGTTACTCTCCAAGGAGTACGCCGTGGTGTTAGTAATGCTGATCCCTATCGCATTCTTCGTTTTTGATGAAATTGAATTTGATTCTAAAACATTTTTAAAATCGAAAGAATTTAAACAAACCCTTTACATATTTGGCGCGTTTTTCATTTGTGCCATATTAATGCTAATGGTGAAACGGAATTCGGATATGCACATTCTTCCGGGGCAAAAAGCTACGACATCTTATTGGTTATTTCCTTTTGTATACCTTATAGTTGGTGTCGGACTTATGGCTTCTAAAATCAAAAAGCCTTTTGCAACGCTCATGAGCTGGCATTTCTTTATCATGTTGTTTTACCTGGGAATGCGTTTGGTTGCTGTAAAATTAAAACCTGGTGTGCCGGATACTGAAATCCTCAATAACCCTTATTTACTGGCAACACAGCAGGAGCAATGGGCAACCAAAGTATTTGTACTTTTAAAATACTTCATGTTATGCTGGTTCCCTCACCCGCTCTCTTCTGATTATTCTTTTAACACCATTCAATTCCGGACCTTTGCAAGCTGGGATACGTTATTATCTTTAGTGTTGCACCTCGGACTGATTTATGTGGGTGTAAAACTGATTTTAAGAAAGCATTTGTTGGGATTTGCCATTGCTGTGTATTTCGCGTTTCTATTAATGATTGGAAACATTTTAATGGATATCGGTGCAACCATGGGTGAACGTTTATTGTTTCACTCAACCATTGGATTTGTAATCGCACTGGCATGGATGATTTTAAAAGGAATAGAACAATTACCGGGGTCGATTACGGTAAAACGCATCGCTCTTTTTACAGTATTAGGTATCATGACATTTTTATACGGTTGTAAGACGTGGGAACGCAACTGGGATTGGAAAAACGACATTACGCTCTTCCTGAAAGACGTGGAAACTGTTCCGAATTCTGTGTTGGTTTTAGGAAATGCAGGTGCACGTTACATTGACTTATCCGATACTAAGAATTTTGTGGCGAAGCGGGAAGAATCATTGGAAAAAGGAATCAAATACCTGAAGCATGCCATTGAACTCCACCCGCGTTATGTAAACGGTTATTTAAATTTAGGTTTGGGAAGCTATAAGTTAAAACGCGACCGAGACGCCTTATTTTACTGGAAACAGGCTGAGTATTTATACCCTAACAACCCTTACCTGAAAAATTACTACATCGTGTTTTATAATGACCTGTTGAACCGGGGATATCAGAAAGCCCAACGCGGCCAATTAGACAGCGCCATCTATGAATTGCGGAAAACCATTATTCTTGACAAGCTAAATCCTGAAGGCTTTTACAATTTAGGGGGCGCCTATTATCAGAATAAACAATACGATAAAGCCAAGTATTATTGGGAACAATGTTTAAAGTTGAAACCTGACCACGCACAAGCGAAAGCAGGTTTATCGACAATAGTTACAGTTACCGTACCAGCTCCGGCACAGCAGCCAGGAATGAAAAAATAAAAAGGAAAAGCGGCCAAAGCGCCGCTTTTTTTTTATGAATGTGAAAAGGATAAAACCAGCAGGCTCAGTATCACTTAGCTTTCACGAACTTATACCTTAAATTTTAATTCCGATTATGCTCACGTCGTCTACCTGATCATGTTTGCTCTTCCATTCCGCAAACGCCTTCTCTAATAATTCTTTCTGCATTGCTAAGGGCAAACTTGCATTGCGAATAAGCATTTCCATCAGAGGCTTATATTTAAGTTTCTTTCCTTTAGGTCCGCCAAACTGGTCCGCGTAGCCGTCTGTACTCAGGAAAACAACGTCGCCTTTCTTAAGTTCTATGAAGGTAGATGAAAAGGGCACTTCTGTTTCCAGGTATAAACCAATTGGCATTTTATCAGGCTTGTATTCAAAGATCTCGTTTTCCCGCACAACCCATAAAGGGTTATTTGCTCCGGAAAATTCCAGGGTGTTATCCAGCTTGTTCCAAACACAGAGAGCGATGTCCATGCCATCTTTTTGTTGTGTTACGCCCTTTTGCTCGAGCGCGTTGATAATCTTTGACCGTAATTTATTTAATATCTGGTCAGCTTTAAAAATTTTATTTTCAACTACAATTTCGTTTAGAAAACTATTCCCCAGCATGCTCATGAAACCACCCGGAACACCGTGACCTGTGCAATCAGCCAGCGCAAAAACCGAACGGCTATTAGGCGTGTTATAAGCCCAGTAAAAATCGCCGCTAACTATGTCCTTTGGCTTAAATAAAATAAAATGCTCTTTTGATACTTTATTCCATACATCTTCACCTGTTAACACCGCCTGCTGAATCCGTTTCGCGTAGTTGATACTATCAATGATTTCTTTTTGTTTTTCGTCAACCAACTCTTTCTGGTGAACAATTTCTTCCTTCTGCATTTCTACCTGGAGCTTCTGATTTTCAATAATGGTATTCTGCCTTTTGGTTACCTGCAGACGGTTAAAAATAAATACGGCCACACAAAACAGAATCAGTACACCTCCATATAAAGCGTAACGCTGGGTTTTTTCCTGTTGGAACCTCACATCCGTTATTTTCTTATCCGCTTCTATACGAATACTATCAGCTACCACTTTCTTTTCGTATGCATATTGCAATTCCTTTTGGATGGATGCTTTCTTACTTTCAAGATTATTGATGCTGTCGTTCATTTTTTGACGAAGCACACGCATCTGGTAGGCGCCTTTGTAATTACCGGTTCTTTCATAGATGCGACTCAGCAAATTACTCGCACTACTGATGAATTCAGGAAAGCCCAATTCCTGAAATAATTTCAAACTTAACTCTCCCTTTTCAATGGCAGGCTTCAACTTACCTGTTAAAAAATACACATTGGCGATATTACTTAAGGACACCGCAATACCCTTTTTAAAATCTAAACTCTGTGCCATTTCAAGGTTATCTTGATAGGTTTTTAAGGCCAGGTCATACTTTTTTTCCGATTCATAAATGAGCCCAATTTTAATATTGGTTTGCAATAAATTGAATTTGTCACCGATCTCCGTTTGGAGAGATCTGGCCTTTTCGAAATAATGGTATGCTAAAGGAATGTTGTTTTGTTGGCTGTAAATCAGGCCAATGTTACTGTACGAAATAGCCGATAACTGCTTGTTGTCGAGTTTCAGGAGAATCCTCAAACCGGATTGGTAATACCTCAAGGCTTTAGGAAAATCCTTTTGCTTGAAATAAACCAATCCAATATTGTTATAACATACGGCTACACCTTTTTGATCATTAATTTTTTCCCGCACTTTTAAGCTTTGGTGGTAGTAATCCATCGCGCTGGCTACATCACCAACATCCTCGTAGACCGACCCAATATTATTTAACGCTTTACCAAGCCCTATCTGATCATTTATCTCACGGCAAAGTTTTGCACTCCTGCGGTAACTGTCGAGTGCTAAAGCGATATTCCCCTGTTCGTCTGCAACGTAACCAATATTATTGATAGCAAGAGACAGGTACTTTTGATAAAAGCGAATTGTTGCAGGATCATTTTTAGAAACTCCTATCTCACAAGCCACCCGGATTGTATCCCAATACCCAATCCTGAAAATTGCTTCTTCCTCGCCAACCAGTTTCAACAACTGAATGCGAAGTGTATCGTTTGGTGTGGTTTTAATGACCTGTTTTAAAGAATCAATATTTTCACTAAACAGTAAGCTGTTTGTAAAAAAAAAGAGGATGAAAAGAGTCTTATAAAAAACAGAGCCCATAAAATTATTTACCCAAACAAGCTACTGAATACCTCTTCCATTTTAGTAACAGCAATGATTTCAATTTTATAATGCCTGGTATCGAGTCCTTTTAGGTTATATGAAGATATATAAATTTTTTCAAACCCTAATTTCTGGGCCTCAGAAATACGTTGTTCGATACGGCTCACCGGCCTGATTTCACCGGTTAAACCCACTTCGGCGGCAAAGCAAATGTTCTGTGCAATTGGCAAATCTTCATTACTGGAAAGAACGCCGCAAACTAATGCCAAATCAATCCCGGGGTCTTCCACTTTAATACCACCCGCAATATTGATGAATACATCTTTTGCCCCTAGACGAAACCCACAGCGCTTCTCCAGCACTGCCAGCAGCATAGATAACCTACGCAAATCAAATCCTGTGGATGAACGTTGGGGTGTCCCATAAGCCGCACTACTCACCAAGGCCTGCGTTTCAATTAATAATGGCCTGTTACCTTCAAGCGTGGCAGCAATGGCTACGCCGCTGGTGGCATCTTTTCGGTTGGTAATTAAAATTTCGGATGGGTTTAAAACTTCCTTTAAACCATCGCCATTCATTTCATAAATACCCATTTCATTGGTACTTCCAAAACGGTTTTTGGTAGCCCGTAACAAGCGGTAAATATGATTACGGTCACCTTCAAATTGTAAAACCGTATCAACCATGTGTTCCAAAACTTTAGGGCCAGCTAAGCTTCCTTCTTTGGTGATATGACCAATCATAAAAACAGGAACATTGGTTTCTTTGGCAAACCTCAGAAATTCAGCAGCACATTCACGTACCTGGCTTACGCTGCCCGGACTGCTTTCAATATAACTTGTATGAATGGTTTGAATGGAATCAATGATTACCAATTGCGGCTGAACTTTTTCAATTTGCGTAAAGATGTTTTGCGTATTGGTTTCCTGAAGGATGAAGCAGCTTTCGGTTGTCATACCAATGCGTTCGGCCCGCATTTTTATTTGTTGTTCGCTTTCCTCGCCACTCACATACAACACGCGTAAATTCTTTAAACGCAAGGCCAGCTGGAGCATAAGCGTTGATTTTCCAATCCCGGGTTCGCCACCAAATAAAACCAGGCTACCGGGAACTACACCCCCGCCTAACACCCGAGGTAACTCTTGTCCCGGGACCTGAATTCGCGGATACTCTGTTAATCCGATTTCCTGGAGGAGTACAGGTTTGTTAGATTGGTGCCGTTCATTCTTATTCGTGGAAAATAGCTGTAAACGATCGTTTTTAGTTTCCTTTTGAACAATCTCCTCAACCAGGGTATTCCATTCACCGCAACTGTTGCATTTACCCGCCCATTTTGCAGCCTGCGCACCACAACTCTGACAGAAATATGTTGTTTTTGTTTTTGCCACCTTAGTAATTTTAGTAAATCAAAATTACGTGATGTAATAGCAAATGGTTGCTATATTTTGTAGCTAAATTCAACAACTCGGATCAGTAAAAAAGTTGAAATGGTTTAAGACAGCCTGAAAGTGCTTTTTACCCCAAGGTTATCAAAATTCTCCTGAAGCCAGTTCGTGCAGGATTTATATCCAAGGTCTTTGAGATACATCATGAAATCCCAGCTCGTATTGAGTTTGGATGACAGATTCAATTCGCTCAGTTCGGCATCAGCACTAATGTTATGAAGGAATATAGGTTTTAATGCTCCGTCGAGGGTAATTCCTTTCCCCACCAATTCCTGTTTAAACTGAATTAATTTTAATTCAAGCAACAAGGATGAGTTAAAACTAAGTTCATTGACACGGTCACGGATCTCTTCAATTTTACCGGGAACATTTTTGATATTTTTCGGATTGATCTGAATAAGAAGGATGTCGTCTGTTTCTTCTGTATGATCAATTAAGGGTTGAATTAAGGGGTTCCCACTGTAACCACCGTCCCAATAATACTCGCCGTCTATTTCCACTGCTTCATACATATAAGGCAAACAGGCAGAAGCTAAAATTGCTTTTGCGGTAATTTCATCGTGACCAAAAATGCGGGCCTCACAAGTTTTAACGTTGGTAGCGCAAACAAATAATTTTGGTGGATTAATTTTATGCAATTCCTCAAAATCAATCACTTCATTCAGGATTTTGTCCAGCGGGTTATACTGCATAGGGTTTAGTTGCTTGGGCGTAAAATTTTCAGTGCTCATGCTAAACAACTTGTAACTTGGAGAGAAATCCATGTTTCCGGGACTCATCATTTTATCGAACCAACTCGGCTGAAGTGGTGATAACTTACCCGCCTCAGAGATTTTATGCCAGAATTTCACAAGCGTATGTTTCGCTAAATTTCTTCCGCCTTTTTTTAAACCATAAATGGTACAAACCCCATTCATTGCTCCTGCACTTGTACCACATACACCGTCTATTTCAATGCGCTCATCATCCAATAGTCTGTCTATCACTCCCCATGTATAGGCACCATGAGCGCCACCGCCCTGCAGGGCTAAATCAATTTTTTTCACCTGTGACATAAATTCTTCTAAATAAAATTGTTAGCCAAACTTACACAAAAAATGAATAGCATTTTTACAGGATAAAAATGTAACGCTATGAAAGGATAATTAAAATGGATTTAGGTGTGCAATTTAATATTCAATATCCAGATCAAAACGCTTCTTCAGTTCTAAAAGCGCCGGGTTTTTTTCCGCCATTAATTTGAATTTGTCGGCAGGCTTATAGGCTTTAACTTCACCTATAATCTCTGAAACTTTTATCTCCAACTGAAGCTGACGGTTTCGTGCCAGTTTCCGCAGGTCGTCGAGCATGTCCTGTTTAATACCAACAAGCATTTCTTTCTGAACTTCATTATTGAGTTCTATTAGAATTGTTTTGTCGCTTAAAGAAATTTTACTTGACGTAAGCGTAGCATACAACTGCTTATTCCCATTTTTATTCTTTTCTTCAGCAAACAGCTTAACCGCGGTCATAGCTGAATCATTAGTCAATTCAACATCGGTGTTTTCTACGTCCTCACTTATCACTTTAGCCTCCGATACAACGGATTGGTTTTGCTGCATTGTATTTTGCAGCATAAACTGAGATTTAATTTTTAACTCTGAAAACCCAACAACCGGTTTATTACTTGTTTGAACAACAGGCTGCGCCGAAAATTTGGCAGGTGCAACAGCAGATTCGATTGCCTTTACTGCGGGTTGAGTCCCAAACTCTGAATTTAACTCATTTTTTTTTTCCGCATCCATGGGTGCGGCGTTCAAATAACTGATTTGCATCAGGGCCATTTCAACCTGCAACCTTTGATTCTTCGCTGATTTGTAATGAATGTCGCACTTATTTATTACTGCGAGTGATTTAAGAAGAAAAGGTATTGGACACAATTGGGCTTGCTGTGCAAAACGTTGTTTCAATGATTCGCTCGCCTCAAGCAATTGAACTGTGAACTGATCTTTGCTCACCAATAAATTACGAAGGTGTTCTCCAAAACCAATGATGAAGTTATGACCGTCAAACCCTTGTTTAAGAATTTCATCGAACGTAACCATTACCTCTGGTAATCGCCCATTTAGCGCAGCGTCTGTCAGCTTAAAATAATATTCATAGTCAAGAACATGAAGGTTCTCTACGACTGCTTTATACGTCAAGTGATTTCCTGTGAAAGTAACCATTTGATCAAAAATGGAACAGGCATCACGCAAACCACCATCCGCCTTTTGAGAAATGATCTGTAATGCTTCAGGTTCAAAGGTTATATGTTCGGTATTGGCAATATGAACTAACTGTTCGGTAATATCCTCTGTTTTAATTCTGTTAAAGCTAAAAACCTGGCAACGGGATAAAATTGTCGGAATAATTTTATGCTTCTCAGTTGTTGCCAAAATAAACTTAGCATGTTTAGGCGGTTCCTCCAGTGTTTTCAAAAAAGCATTGAAAGCAGCATTCGATAACATATGAACCTCGTCAATTACATACACTTTGTAATCACCTAATTGCGGTGCAAAACGCACCTGGTCAACAAGATTCCGAATATCTTCAACAGAATTATTTGAGGCAGCATCTAGCTCATAAACATTTAATGATGCTCCTGAATTAAACGAAAGGCACGATTCACAGGCATCGCATGCTTCTCCATCAGAAGTTAAATTGGTACAGTTAATGGTTTTAGCGAATATCCTCGCGCATGTAGTTTTACCAACACCCCTCGGACCACAAAACAAATATGCCTGTGCAATTTTACCGTTTTTAATGGCCTGCTTTAAAGTATTGGTTATGTGACTTTGTCCAACAACTGTATTAAAGTGCTGGGGACGATACTTCCGCGCTGATACTATAAAATCATCCATGTTTACACTCTAAAGTTACTGTTTATTCGCCCATAAAAAAGGTTAAATTATCAACTGAATGTGAATAAGTCGATATATTTGGAAACACTAAAGCTGCATTCCTGAAACTCAAATTTCATATACTTTTTGCATGTAGTTTCTTGTTGAACTTCCTGAGCTCTGCTCAATCGGTTATTGTAGGTACAGTAACCGAACCAGATAGTATTACTCCAATGCCATTTGTGTACGTAATTAATGCTACTACGGGTCATGGGCAAATGACTGATGGAAATGGGAAATTTACTGTGATTGCTCAGGATAAGGATTCGGTGATATTCTCTTTTGTAGGTTATGTGAGATTGAAGATTCCTGCGGATAAACTAAATAAAGGTTTTTATAAAGAGAGTAAAGTGGTGATGGTAGAAACGGCTTATAAATTAAACCAGGTGGTTGTAAGCGAATTTAAGCTTAAGCCTTATGAAAAAGACTACATGAAACGTGTTATCCAGGGATCCAAAACTTCCGTGGTGAATGCAATGGAAAGTCCGATATCCGCGTTATACATGCAGTTTAGCCAGAAAGGAAAAGAACAGAGAAAGCTTGCTAAGATATTCGAAGAAATATTTATACAGGAAGAAGTGGCAAAAAAGTTCAATGCAGCTACCTTGCGGAAGCTTACGGGTGATGAATCCGTTGATTTTGAAAAATTCAGGAAGTATTGTTATTATTTAAGTAACGACTACATTGTGAATCATGATGGGTATGAATTGTATTCCCGCATTATGGATTGCTACTATCGCTGGAAAGAGGAAAAGAGGTAGTTAAATTATTTTCTCAATTGCTTTTGGAAAAAATTCAAATTCCAGTTTCCTGACTTTTGCCGAAAGTGATTCAGGGGTTTCATTATCTGACACTTCACATTTTGCCTGCAGGATTACCTCACCTTTATCGTACTCCTTGTTCACGTAATGAATTGTAACACCGCTCTCCTTTTCTTTATTCTCTAATACGGCCCTGTGAACGTGCATTCCGTACATGCCTGCCCCGCCATACTTTGGCAGCAAAGCCGGATGAATATTAATTATTCTGTTGGGGAAAGCCCTAATGAAAGCCTCGGGTATTTTTAAAAGAAATCCGGCGAGTATGATGATATCTATTTTCTCCGTTTCAAGAAATTCAATGATTTTGGAAGTGTATTCGTATAAAGCGGACTTTGAAATGATCTGAACATTCTTTTTATATTTTTCTGCCCTTTCGATCACACCGGCTTTATCTGAATTCGTTACCACCAATTTAATTTTTATCCGCTTATCATTGGCAAAATAATTAAACAGATTCTCAGCATTGGTACCTTCTCCTGAGGCAAATATGGCAACATTCTTCATGTGGCAGAAACAAATTAAAACCGTGGGCGAAAATACAATTTTTATAAACAAAAAGAGCTTCACTGATAGTGAAGCTCTTTAAACTGAAGTTGAATCTATTCCGTTCGGCGGATAACTGTTACATGCCCAACATATGGATGTTTTGCACCTTGCATATCCACCACCTGGATTTTATAAATATATACTCCTTGTGGAGCCATTTTTGAGCCACCTTTTACAGAACCATCCCAGCCTTTTCTGAAATCGTTGCTCGTGAAAATGTTCTCACCCCAACGGTCAAAAATATCCATGCGGTAGTTGTCTTCATTTATTCCAACACCCATCGGCTGGAATATGTCATTCTTTCCATTTTCGTCCGGTGTAAAGGCATTAGGAATATACAACGCAAAGTCAGGTTTAATCTCAATTATTACGCGGGCAATATCAATACATCCCTTACTTGAAGTAGCCTTTAAATTTATGGCATATTCACCCACCTGGGAATAATAATGACTTGGATTAACTGCAATTGACGTGTTACTTCCGTTAATTGCTACCGGATCACCAAAATCCCACATGTAACTTACTGCACCTTGGGAGGTATTCACAAAATTGATGTTAGGGTCAAGGATGCTGGTTGAAGAAGGGTCTGCGTAGAAAGAAGCGATTGGAGCCTTGTTGATTAAGATGTAATTGTTCTTGATCAACGTACTTGAGCAACCGGTTGTTGCATCGGTGATTGTCAGCTTAACGTCAAACGTATCTGCTACTGTATAATTATACGTTAACGGATTTGTTGTTCCCATTAAATCTTTATTGTCACTGATCCAAGAATAGGTGTAATTTCCTGCAGAACCCGGAGTAGCGACAAAATCAATATTTGCCGGTGCGCAAGCCTCTAATGTACTAGCCGTAAATGTTACTGACGGCAGCGGGTTTGTGATAACGGTAAATACTGCAGTTGCGTTGGGGATAGTACAACCATCACTTATCATAACACTGTAGGTGTTTGTGGTTTGTGCGGTT
>JAQZBQ010000033.1 GCA_029237825.1 Bacteroidota bacterium
TTCTTTAACCTTAAATAAGATTAAATGTTCAGTAGTCTTTCCCGCTTTTAAAAAACTCCAGTATATAGAATTATCTATCAATACTTCGGCAATTTCTGGCCGTGAATTCACAAGTGAATCGAGGTATTGGATCCCATTGTGTGTTACTTGCATGGATTCCTGGGAAAGCAGGGAATTCCAGATAAGGTTTTGACGTGTAAGCTGAGAAATTAGTTCCTTTGTGTTTTTTGTTTCAATGATACACATCGCATTCCCCGGTATATGCTCTAAAACATTCACTTTCGGAGCTTTGGACTCTTTTAACCGGAAATATCCCCAAATGGCAATGCCGATTGATGCAATGACAAAAACCCAAAATATTATTTTCCTTAGAACATTCACTCACCTAAGGTAGTTGGTTTTATATTTCTTAAAAAAATCAGTCCTTAGAGTTATGAAATTTCAATTGTGAATTGGCTAAAAACAAAAGGTTTCCAGGTCACTCTCATTTACCACCTGTGCATTAAATTTTTCTGCCCAGTACTGGGCCAGATAGATTTGTTCCGATTGCCCGGGAGTTGGCACTAAAATAACGCGTGTCTTATCGAGCGAATGCAAGTCCATGAGCGTTGAGTAACCACTTCTGCAAATTACAGTCTCAGACCTTTGGATCAGATCGGCAATTTGATGAGCATTTGCTAAATCATACACAGTCACATTCTTCGGAAAAACCTGCTTTGGTTTATTAGTCCCTCTTATCAGGCAAAGTGATTTCATGGTCTGCTCCGCTCTCTCAAGCAGTTTCTTTTCGAAAACGGTTCGTAAAGGTTCAGGGCCCGAAAGAAGAATCAAATAATTGTACTGTTTGGAACCGATTTCTTTTACCTGCGGCACACGACTTAAAGGGCCTAAATACAGGACGTTTAACCTTTTTGAACGGGATAACTTTCCGGCTAATGACTTGGTCTCCTCTTTAAAATCCGGAACCCATATTTCATGAAACCGTTTTAAATAATGGCTATGAATACGATCAGCCATCCACGAAAAAATCCCTGCCTGAATGTTTAATTGATGTGTCATGTAGATGCACTTAACCTCGGGATGAAAAAGGCCAAAACGGTTATCACTTATAACCACGTCTAGCTTTAAATCCCTGACAAGCGCTATCAGTTGTTGATGTTCCTTTCTAATAACTGTAAGAATTCGTGGCAAATCCGTAACGAGTTTAAGTGTGACCGACAATTTTCCCGAGTAGTTGACATTATACGGTTCAATGTTTACCTTTTTTAAATCAGGAAATTCTTCATTCAAAATCGGGCTTGTAACGGGAGTAATTCCTAAAATAACCGTGTTGTTTTCTTTCAGGTTTTTTATCAATGGCACACAGCGGGTTGCATGCCCAAAACCCCAGTCCAGCGGGGCAACAAATATGGTTTTGTTTCTTAAGATATCACAAAATAACAAAAAAAATCGAGGATATGATTTACCTTTGTAAGCCTTTGGATCACTTTTCAGAACATATTCGGACTATTTTAAAAACGTTGCCTGACTCGCCCGGTGTATACCGGTATTATGATGCAGATAATAACCTCTTGTATGTAGGTAAAGCTAAGAACCTTAAAAAACGCGTGTTATCCTATTTCATGAAAGAGCACGATACGCACCGATTGCGTATTATGGTTAAAAAAATAGCCGACATAAAAACCACCCAGGTTAACACCGAAATGGATGCTTTGATTCTTGAAAATAACCTTATCAAAAATCTCACACCAAGGTACAACATTCAGCTACGAGACGATAAAACCTACCCATGGTTATTGATACGCAACGAAAAATTTCCGCGTGTACATCAAACTCGCCAGATGAAAAAAGACGGGTCTGAATATTTTGGCCCATACCCATCAGTAACAACGATGTACATTTTGCTTGACCTTATCCGTCAGTTGTACCCGTTAAGGTCGTGTAATCTGGATCTAACCATCGAAAACATTGAGAAAAAGAAATTTAAAGCATGCCTGGAATTCCAAATTGGACGGTGTAAAGCTCCTTGTATCGGTAATCAAAGTCTGGATGATTATGAAAAAGGAGTTAACCATATAAGGGAAATTATTAAGGGTGACATTAATTTTGCCATTCGTGACCTTAAACGCCTGATGAACGACCATGCCGAAAAACTAGAATTTGAAAAAGCCGGCGAACTCAAAAAGAAAATTGAATTATTGGAGAAATACCAGGGTAAATCAACCATTGTTCACCCTTCAATTACCGATACAGATGTGTTTACTATTTTGAGTGACGATAAAGTGGCCTATATAAACTATTTTAAAGTTATGAACGGGACCATTATCCAGGCTCAAACCTTAGAATTCAAAAAAAAGCTCGATGAATCGGACGAAGAAATGCTTGTTTTTGCAATCAATGAAATTCGTACACGTTACAACTCATTGAGTAAGGAAATTTTTGTGCCGTTTGAACCTGAATTCGTGTTTTCGGATGCAAAATATGTGGTGCCAAAAATCGGCGACAAAAAACACCTGATGGATTTAGGGTTCCGGAACGTAGAAGCCTATAAAAAGGAGCGGGAAAAACAACTTGCGTTAATTGATCCGGATCGCCATACCGACCGTATCATGCAGCAAATGATGAAAGATTTACGCATGAAAGAAGAACCGCGTCGTATTGAAGGTTTTGATAACTCAAACATACAGGGCGAATATGCAGTAAGTGCAATGCCCGTTTTTATTGACGGAAAACCGGCAAAAAAAGAGTACCGGCACTTTAATGTGAAAACCGTGGTTGGACCCGATGATTTTGCTACCATGGAAGAAGTGATCAGCAGAAGGTATTCCCGCGTGTTGGAAGAAGGCTTGCCTATGCCACAGTTAATTGTTATTGATGGCGGTAAAGGACAATTGGGGGCAGCGGTGAATAGTCTGCGGAAGTTGGGTCTGATTGGAAAAGTAACCGTTATCGGGATCGCCAAACGGCTTGAAGAAATTTATTTTCCCGGAGATCCGGTTCCGTTATATCTCGACAAGCGATCTGAGACACTCAAGGTGATCCAACAAATCCGTGATGAAGCGCATCGTTTTGGGATCACGCATCACCGCAATAAAAGGAGCCGCGAAACATTTAAAACAGAACTCTCAGAAATCAGAGGGATCAGTGAAAAAACCGCTCAGAAATTGCTTACCCAATTAAAATCCGTTAAAGGGATAAAAGAAGCAACCCTAGAGGAATTGATTACTATTATTGGAAAATCAAAAGCTAATCTTGTTTATGATTTTTTTAAGATGCGGGCCGAGAAACCGTCATAACACCCGTTTCCATTTAATTTTTTTGTTCTAAAAAACTATTATCTTTGCCCATGGAAAAAGGCAAACTCATCATCTTTTCTGCGCCATCCGGTTCCGGAAAAACAACTATTGTGAGGCATTTACTCAAAACTTTTCCTGATCAACTTGAATTTTCAATTTCCGCAACAAGCCGACCTAAACGTGGTATTGAAGAATGCGGTAAAGATTATCATTACTTAACCGTTGAAGAATTCAAGCAAAAAATTGATAACAAAGAATTTTTAGAATGGGAAGAAGTGTATGCGGGTACCCATTACGGCACATTACGCAGCGAAGTTGAACGCATTTGGGCAAAAGGTAAACACGTAATTTTTGATATTGACGTGGAAGGCGGATTAAATCTTAAGAAACAATTTGCCGAACAAGCCCTGGCCGTTTTTGTGATGCCCCCAAGCATCAAGATTTTAGAGGAACGTCTTAATTCCAGAAGTACGGATACCCCGGAAAGCATTGCCAGGCGGGTTGAAAAAGCGGAGAAAGAATTAAAGACCGCTGACCTGTTTGATGTATTCATCCTTAACGAAGTGCTTGAAGATGCCCTCCATAAAGCCGAAAAACTCGTAAGCGAATTTCTTTCCAAATAACCCTCCCCCCACTGCGTTTCATGCTCCATAAAAAATAGGAAACCTATCATTGCATCAATTTTAACAAATTGATAATCAATTATTTGCATTTTATTTCAAAAAATTTGTCGCTTAATGGGTTACTATTTTCAAGTTATGGTATCAATGTTCAAATAACAAACAAACAACTTAAACATTAAAAAAATGACAAAATTATTTACAATTTTCGCAGTAGCTATCATCGCTACATCAGTAGTATCTTGTGGACCTTCAGCTGAAGAAAAAGCAAAAATCGAAGAGCAAGCAAAACACACTGCTGATTCTATCTCTGCAGCTTTATCTGCAAGCTTAGAAGGTGCAATGAACGAGGCTACAGCTGATACTACTACAGCTCCAGCTGCAACTACTGAAACTGCTGCTCCAGCTGCAGAAGCTCACACAGGACACTAAGAATTTGTGTTTAGTTAGTTAGGAAAGGTCCGCGTGTCATTGATACGCGGGCTTTTTATTTTAGAGGTATGTTCTTGTCAAAAAATGCAGAATACCAATATTCAATAAAAAATTATCTTAACTTTCGGACATTAAAAAAGCAACTCCAATGAAAAAAGTCTCTTTTCTTCTATCCATAATTGTTTTAACCCTAACCCTGGTTAACTGCAAACCCGCTGCAGAAGACCGTTATAAAATGCATGAAAACGCAAAAAGGATTTCAGATTCTATTGGAAGGGTAATTGACGCTGCGATGGCGGAAGTAGCGATTCAACCAAAAACACCGGCCGATACGGCCAAAACAAAGTAGCTTAAAATTTAACAGATAATCCGTTTCGAAAAGTATATACTAAATCGGGTATACCGCTTGGCTGAAAACTATCGTAAAGTAAATTGAATGCGGATTTAAAATTCAGGTATTTATTGATATGAATTTCCAGGCCACTGTCGTTTGCAATACGAAAGTCCTGGACTTTTTCTACATTAGGTTGATAGAATGTGGTGCTGGTTATATCAACCGTTTTGAATAATGAAAATGTACAGGTAATATAAGAACTAACCCGATGTTCCCGGATATCGGTTTCCTCTCCTACAATATCATCAAACTCATACATATATAACGCTGCCACGTATATCCGTGCTTGCTTCTTTTTTACCAACTTTAAACGTGGCCCTGCGCCAATTAAATATCGGAAATCGAGTTTTAACACCGGATTGTATTGAGTTTGGGTAAACGCCTCCATTGTTAACAATCTACTTACCTTATAATTGTAACGAAAATGTTGATAGCCTGCGTTGGCAAAATCCGTGTTTCCGGCTTTAATAAAATTGAGGTCGTTTAACAAAATAAAACGGCTACGGTTCTGCTGGTACTGGATCCTCAACGTATTGGAAAACTGGAGCACCTGCTGCGTGTTACTATAAACATTAAAATTAAAATCGCTATTTCCTACCCATCCGTTGGTATCGTTCAAAAAACGCTTGCTTTCGATGTTAATTACCTGAGCAGTTAATGAATACGCCCCCAGGAAAAAAAACAGGATTCTAGAAATCAACTTTAACATAGAACAACGGTAAAAATCCTAGCTGGTAATTTTTAATTAGCGGATCAGCATTAATATTGGCCGGATCAGGCGCATAACTTAAGGCTAAAACATTTTTTGAATTTAAAAGGTTTACAAGGTCAAGCGCAATTTCATAGGCAGCACGCTTACCATTAATTTTGTATGCGATACGCAAATCAAGGCGGTTGTACGGATCAAATTGCAAGGTATTAACTCTCTCGTTATCGGCCACCACATCCATGACAGCATTACTTGCCGCAACATCAACAGGTGAATAACGCTTTCCGCCTCCGTATGTGAACTTAGAAGAAACGTTAATGGAATTTTTCTTTGCTTCTCCAATTTCGTACTCTAATCCAGCGAGTAAGTTCATCATGTATTGGCCATTGAAATCTGTATCGAAAGTTTTTCCGTTACTCGCCGTATATTTGCTATCAAACACACTGGCTGAGTACAAAAAGAAATAATGCTTGCTGAATAATTTTTCCAAAGTAAATTCTAATCCATAATTATAACCAGTTCCTTTATTCTCCATAGTATAGATCGGAAAAAAACGATTGAAGCTGGCTCCCCTGTTTAACAGAGAAACCCCCGATGGTACAGCGTACACCGGTACATCCCATAAATACTGGTAATATGCCTCAACTTTTGTTCTGATAAATTTTGAAATAGTGAGATCATAGCCTAAAACCGCATGTTGACTTTTACTAAAGCCTAGTGACTTGTTGTCGAGCACCTTTCCCGGGTTGGAATAGATTTGTCCTTCCCTAACCAAACTGTCGGGAGAAGTAAAATACAGATATGTAGGTTGCATTTGGCTGTGCATACCGTAAGCTAAGCTTACTGATTGATTGGGCTTAAACAGATATCGGATGCTCGCACGGGGTTCAACAACAGCGCTGTTTGACAAATTTAAGTACTGAGCAAATATTCCTAAATTGGTGGTCCATTTTTCATTGAATTTATGTACGTATGCCACAAAAGGTTGAATTAAATAAAAATCAGCCTTACTGTTAATACGTGTTTTGAACGGCT
>JAQZBQ010000012.1 GCA_029237825.1 Bacteroidota bacterium
TTTTAACAATTTTCTCAGCGGATTTATCAACTAAGTTGTAATCGTAAGATTTTAATTTTATTCTGATTCTTTGGCTCATGTGAGTTGTTATATAATACTATTATGCGTTTTCTTTTTTACCTTTTACTTTTGCGATCACATCCGCTGCAACGTTAGCTGGAGCATCAGCGTAGTGAGAAAATTCCATCGTTGAAGTTGCGCGGCCGGAGGTTAATGTACGTAACTGAGTTACATAACCAAACATTTCTGACAAAGGAACCTTAGCTTTAATAACCTGAGAGTTATTTTTAGAGTCCATTCCTTCAATCTGACCACGACGACGGTTTAAGTCACCCACAACATCACCCATGTTTTGCTCTGGAGTCAATACTTCAATTTTCATGATAGGCTCCATTAAAACCGGCTTACATTTTGGTAAGGCCTCACGGTATGCAGAACGGGCACAAATTTCAAAAGATAATGAATCTGAATCGACTGCGTGGAAAGATCCATCAATCAAACGAACTTTTAAATTATCTAAAGGATATCCTGCTAATACACCATTTACCATGGCCGCTTTGAATCCTTTTTCAACAGAAGGGATAAATTCACGAGGAATGGATCCACCTGTAATCTCGTTAACAAATTGTAAATCTGATTTGGTTCTGTCGAAATCAGCGTCAACTGGTCCTAATACAACTTTAATATCAGCAAATTTACCACGTCCACCTGTTTGTTTTTTGTATACTTCACGGTGTTCGTAAGAAGCAGAAATAGACTCTTTGTAAGATACCTGAGGTTCACCCTGGTTAACTTCTACTTTAAATTCACGCTTCAAACGGTCAATGATAATTTCTAAGTGTAACTCACCCATACCGGAGATAATGGTTTGACCAGAATCTTCATCAGTATGTACGCGGAAAGTCGGATCCTCTTCAGCTAATTTATTTAAGCCAACCCCTAAACGGTCTAAGTCACCTTGAGTTTTAGGCTCAATTGCCAAACCAATTACTGGTTCAGGGAAATTCATAGCTTCTAATACAATCGGATGTTTTTCATCACACAAAGTATCACCGGTACGGATGTCTTTGAAACCAACTGCCGCTCCAATATCACCAGCCTCAATAAACTCGATTGGGTTTTGTTTGTTAGCATGCATCTGGAAAATACGTGAAATACGTTCCTTATTTCCTGAACGTGTGTTCAATACATAAGAACCTGCATCTAAACGTCCGGAATAAGCACGGAAAAAGCATAAACGACCAACAAAAGGGTCAGTAGCAATTTTAAACGCTAAAGCAGTGAAAGGTTCTTTAGCATCAGGCTTACGGGTAACCTCCTGCTCAGTGTCAGGATTTGTTCCTTTAATGTTTTCTTTATCTAATGGTGACGGCATTAACTCCATAACCAGATCCAACATGGTTTGAACACCTTTGTTTTTGAAAGATGATCCGCATACCATTGGAACGATTTTATTGGCAACACATGCTTTTCGCAATGCGTCTAATACTTCTCTTTCAGTGATAGTTTCAGGAGCTTCAAAAAACTTCTCCATGATCTGATCATCAAATTCAGAAACTGCTTCTAACATCTTCTCTCTCCACTCAGCAACTTCTTCAACCATGTCTTCCGGAATTGGAACAATTTCGTAAGTCATGCCTTTGTCATGCTCATTCCAAACCATACCACGATTGTTGATCAAATCAACAACTCCTTTAAAGTTCTCTTCAGAGCCGATTGGTAATTGTAATGGAACGGCATTACCACCTAAGATATCTCTTGTTTGCTTAACTACTTTTAAGAAGTCAGCTCCCTGGCGGTCCATTTTATTTACAAAACCTAAACGGGTTACGTTGTAATTATCAGCTAAACGCCAGTTAGTTTCAGATTGAGGCTCAACACCATCAACTGCTGAAAACAAGAACACTAATCCATCTAATACACGTAAAGAACGGTTCACCTCAACTGTAAAGTCAACGTGGCCCGGTGTATCAATGATGTTAATCTTGTAATTATTATCACGGTATTTCCAGAAACAGGTTGTTGCAGCGGAAGTAATAGTAATACCACGCTCCTGTTCCTGCGCCATCCAGTCCATTGTTGCAGCTCCTTCGTGAACTTCCCCAATTTTATGGTTAACACCGGTGTAGTAGAGAATACGCTCAGTTGTTGTTGTTTTACCAGCATCAATGTGCGCAGCAATACCTATATTTCTTGTATATCTTAAGTCAGCCATTATTTCTATTAGAATCTAAAGTGTGAGAATGCTTTGTTTGCTTCCGCCATTTTGTGAACGTCTTCTTTCTTTTTAAAAGCAGCTCCTTCTTCTTTAGAAGCAGAAACGATTTCTCCGGCTAATTTCTGAGCCATTGATTTTTCATTACGTTTACGAGCATAAGTAATTAACCATTTAATGGCTAATGCTAATTTTCTTTCAGGACGAACTTCAGAAGGAATCTGGAAAGTTGCACCACCTACACGACGGGAACGAACCTCAACCTGAGGCGTTACATTTCCTAAACCTTTTTTGAAAACTTCAAGTCCATCTTCGTTAGTCCGTTTTGCAACGATCTCTAAACACTCATGGAATATTTTTGACGCGGTGTTCTTTTTACCGTCATACATTAAACTGTTTAAAAAACGTGTTACCAAAATATCGTTATAAATTGGATCTGGTAACAGAATTCTCTTTTTAGCGGTTGATTTTCTCATTTCCTGAAATCTACTTAAATTTTCTTAATATTATTTTTTCTTAGCGCCTTTTGCAGGAGCTGCAGCAGCACCAGCTTTAGGACGCTTAGTTCCGTATTTCGAACGTTGTTGTTTTCTACCCTCTACACCAGCAGTATCCAAAGATCCACGAACGATATGGTAACGTACACCAGGTAAATCTTTAACACGACCACCACGTACTAATACGATACTGTGCTCCTGCAAATTATGACCCTCTCCCGGGATATAAGCAATAATTTCCTGCTTATTTGTTAAACGTACCTTCGCTACTTTACGCATAGCTGAGTTAGGTTTCTTAGGGGTTGTTGTGTACACACGTGTACAAACACCACGGCGTTGTGGACATGAATCCAAAGCGGCCGATTTACTTTTGTTAGGCGCTTTAAAGCGTCCTTTTCTTACTAATTGCTGTATAGTTGGCATGTTAACCTGGTTGTATTGCTTGTTTTTACTGTGATTTTAGTAACCTCATGTTTTTGAGGACGGCAAAGATATAATTATTTTTTTCATCAACAAAAAATTTGTTGAAAAATATTGAAGATTATTTGGTTTTTTTTGTATGAATACGCTATTTTCTCTAAAATTCATCCATTCACAATTTCATTTACCTTCTTTTTCTCAATCAATTAATTGCATCCGGTACACGAAGTGAAAGAATGCCCTTGGTTTGCCTTTTGATTGAAATTAAAGGTGCTATTCCCCACCTTATTCCCACCATACTCCCACCATACTCCCACCTTTTCCCGTATAAGGTTCCGTGCCCATTTTTTAGTGAGGGCACAAATTTACCGTTTTTTACTCAAAAGAATTTCCATAAAAAAAACCTTCCGGATTGGGAAGGTTTTTCTTTATTTAGTCGTTTTCTATCTAAAGAGGTTTAATGTCCCTTGTTTTTCTACGTATTGACTATCGAATCCTTCCGCTTTAATAAAATAGAAATAGGTTCCTTCCGGTACTTCCGCCCCCTGGGTACTGAGCCCGTCCCAAGCCGCTTTAGGACCGCTGAATTCATACATTTTTTGTCCCCACCGGTTAAATACCTGCAAGCTAATTTCTTTAATTCCTTTTGATTTGATGGTAAACAGATCGTTTACCCCATCTCCGTTCGGCGTAAATACATTGGGTACTTCAAGTAGAAACGGATCTTCAACTGTAATCACCGTTGTTGCCACCGAAGTACATGTGCCGGCGCTGTTCATCGCTATGAGTACCACCGAATATGTCCCTGGGTTCTCGAAAGTGTTGGATGGGTCAGATAATACTGATGTGTTTCCGTCATTGAAATTCCAGGTATAAGTTGCTGCTCCTGAACTTGTATTGGTAAAATTCACCGGAAGTGGAGATACACCCAAAATTGGATCTGCTGTAAAGGAAGCTGACACACTTTGATCGATCACCTGCGCGCTGTCAATAGAAATACATCCGGATACGTTATCCGTAACAATCAGTGTATATGTTCCTGGTTCACTTACACCGCCCGCATTTTGGCCGGCAAATGTATAGCTGTTAGGGCCGAGCCATAAATAGGAAGTGTTTCCTGTGGTTGACGAGCCATTAAGTATAACGCTTCCACTATCACAAGGCAATAACACACTTCCGCCTGCAGTAACACCAGCGGGTAAATTTACATTGGATGCAATTGAAAAAGTTTCGGTAGACATGCAACCGTTAGTTGTGTTTAAAACAGTCAACGTGTAATCGCCAGGGCCGGTTACTGTGGGCATTGTTGTCCCTGAATTACCCGATATGTTTCCCGTACCGCTCGTAGTCCATGTATAGGTAATATCTGCACCGGTCGATGATGCAGTTGCATCAATAGTTACCATCGTGTTTGTACAGGTAATACTTCCTGCCGTAGCGCTGTTTATCTGGGCTGTGGGTGGTGTAGTATTTAAAGCAAGCGACACCACAGAACCTGCGCTGCCAATAGTATTGGAACAGCCAGTCAGGTTATCAGTGATAGTTACAGAATAACTTCCCGCCTGATTAACAATCGGATTAGCTGTTGTTCCACCCGAAACGATTCCTGGTCCGGACCAATTATAGGAAACCCCTGTAGTTGGACTTGCACTTAATGCCACTGAAGGGGTAGCGCAGGTGATACTTGCTCCAGTCGCAGCGGAAGCCGCGGCGTTAGGTGCTACAGTGTTTTGCGAAACACTAATTGTTACCGGCACTGCGTTTGAGCAATCGCTGTTATTATCAGTAACTATAAGATTATATGTTCCTGGTTGATTCACCACCGGGTTCGCTGTATTAGCTCCGGAAGTAATTCCTGGTCCTGTCCATGCATAACTTACACCGCTCGAAGGAGTTGCTGTTAAAGTAATTGCCGTTACATTACACGTCAATGTAGTGTTGCCGGCTCCTGATATCAATGGAGAAGGAACGTTAATATTTTGTTGAACAGTAACGGTTGTTGAATTAGAGCATCCACTTATTGTGTTTGTAACCACGTACACGTAGTTTCCTGGTTGATTAATTACCGGATTAGTTGAAGTTGCGCCAGAAACGATTCCTGGCCCCGACCAGCTGTATGTCGAGGAAGATGAAGCCCCCCCGTTTAAATTTAAACTGGTAGCTGAGCATGTAAGCGATCCTGTAACGCTGGCGTTGGCATTTGGTATTGCTCCGTTTTGCTGTACGATTACAGTCGCCGGTGCGCTCGAATTGGAACAACCGTTTGATGTGTTCGTAACAACGAGTGTGTACGTTCCTGCCTGATTTACAATTGGTGAAGATGTGGTAGATCCTGAAACAATTCCAGGTCCGGACCAGTTATAAGTAACACCTGTACCAGGGGTTGATGATAAGGCAACGGTTGCAGTGGAGCAGGTAATCGATCCATTTGCTGATGCCGTAACCCCGGCTGGTGGTGCTAAATCCTGAGGGATTGAAATGGTAGCTAAAGTCATACAACCTGAACTCGGATCCTGGATGGAAACAGAATAAGTTCCTCCACCAACACCCGCTGCGCTTTGGCTGTTTACCCCTGAACTTACAGAACTACCCGCTGGAGCTGTCCATGTATAGGTATACCCGGCAGGCGAACAATTGAGGTTTACGTTTGTTGAGTTGCAGGTGACAACGCTGTTGGTTGTTGCTGTTGCCGCTATAGCATTTGTATTTTGAGTGATGGTAACTACTGCCGGACTGGAAGCGTTTGAACAACCGTTTGAAAGGTCTGTGACAACCAATGAATAGGTTCCCGGTGCGTTTATGGTTGGTGATGCTGATGTCCCCCCGGAAACAATCCCGGGACCCGACCAGTTGTAGCTTACACCAGATCCAGGAGAACCGCTTAAAATCAGCGATGTGGTACTGCAATTTAATACACTGCTTCCCGCGGCAGCAGCTGATGCAGAAGGATTGGTAATGTTTTGTGTGATTACAACTGAGGCAGGGCTCGAAGCGTTACTACAGCCATTGGAGGTATTAGTAACAACAAGGTTATAAGTACCTGGTTGGTTAACTGTAGGATTGGCAGTATTAGCGCCGGATGTTATTCCCGGTCCGGACCAGCTATAACTAACACCAGATGATGGTGAACCCGATAAAGACAATGAAGTTATGTTACAGGTCAAATTTGATCCGCTTACGGTTGAAGCTACTGCTGATGGAGGTGTAGTGTTTTGGGACACAGCTACTGATGTATTTGCCGTACAGCCGTTGGAAGGGTCGGTAACGGTCAAATTGTAGGTGCCAGACTGGTTTACTACTGGATTTGCAGTTGTCGCACCGGAAACAATTCCCGGACCAGACCAACTGTAGTTCACAGCAGTCCCTGAACTTCCACTTAACGTTACATTTGGTGTTGAACAGGTTATAGCACCACCCGCACTCGCTGAAACCGAAGGGGGAGTAGTATTAGAAGAAACTGTTACAACGTTTGAAGAAGCACAGCCTCCAACAGGATCACTCACTGTTACTGTATAAGTTCCACCTCCTGAACCTGTGGCATTTTGTGAATTAACCCCAGCGATAATAGAACTTCCCGCTGGCGCGGCCCAAGAGTAATTCATTCCTGCCGGCGAAGCAGAAAGGTTGACAGTAGTATTCGTACAATTTACAACGCCAGAGCTCGATGCCGATGCTGCCGGGGGGATCCCGCTTTGGGTTACATTAATGGTTGAAGTCGATGCTCCCGGGCAGGCACCACCGCTTCCTGTTATTACAACAGTGTACACTCCGGGCTGATTTACCGTTACTGCATTTGTTCCATTACCCGAAACTACCCCGGGTCCCGACCAGGAATATGATGGCCCTGTTACAGATGTAGTTGCTGTTAAAACAGTAGAAAGTGTGGAACAGGTTAAATTGGTAGGGTTTGAAATTCCGGATGATAACTGGGGAAAAGGACAGGACGCAAAGTCACCAATTGTACTTGGAATACCGGAAAGAGATGTAAATGTGATGGTTGTTCCCGAGATGGTTCCTACATAGTTTCCACTCCCGCCAGACATGTAGAGTTTGTTGCCCACTATAGCATACCCCGCACCCGAACTGGATCCTGGTAATCCTATGAGGGAATACGTACATAAAATTACTCCTGTAGGGCTGTATTTGGCTAATTTTTGGTATCCGGAATTAGTATACAATACATAGAAGTTGCCATTGTCGTCCCCGATCAAATCATACGGCCCGTCCCAGTTAGTAAGTGTCAAAACCAACACGTCTGTACCGGTTCCATTGTAGCGGTATACACGTGATCCTATTCCATCAAGATTATAAATATAAGGCCCCGCACCGCATATATTCACTGCCGAACCGCTGGAACAAGAGTGATTGGTGTTTACCCAGGTCGATCCGTTATAGTACCAATATTGTCCTGAAATTGTAGTGTAAAACGTTACAGCAGGGCTCGCACTATTTAGGTTATTACTTACAGCTAATCCATTTCCGGCTGCGGGACAGCTAATAGAATTTGCAACGTGTGATGATGTGGCCGGGTTATAAGTACGAATAACTGTGCCATCATGCAGATAAAATTTGTTGCAATCAATAGGAATTTGTGCAAATGAAGAATAACTGCATACTAGTGCAATTAATAATGTCAAAGCACTAAAGGGAGAAGTAGTTTTTTTTATCATAGCAATCAAATTTTAAATTAGTAACAGGGAGATTTTACTGATGCTTAGTTTTTGTAGAGGTATTTTTTTAATAAGGTGTTTTTACCCGTTTCATTAAGTGAAACTTCAATTAATGACGACTTATCGTTAATCACATAGGTATAGTTTAAACCGTTAGTCGGCGACTTCACCTTATAACTTGTGGTATTGGTCTTTCCATCATGCGAAACAGACTGCGCGGTGAGTTCAGCTTTCGATCCATCGCCAAAAACCTGCTGAATAGTTTTATTTGCTTCATTAAAAATAAAAATACTCGCGTCATTTTTTTCTATTGGTGAATCGTGCAAATGGGTTTGAGGATTCCACTCAAATTCCTGTACGTGGTAACATTGAAATTGTTGTTGCGAAAAAACGCTGGTAAGTGTACATGTAAAAAGTACTAGTAATATTCTTTTCATTTCTCTAGATTTTTTTAATTAAATCACACAATTGGTGTAATATCTTTAAAAATAGGGTAGTAACAAATAGTAAAAAATGCTGGAAAATTTCTAAAAATCAGATCCGCGCTCTTAACTTATATGTTTTACATATTTTATAAGCAGCAAAAAAAAGCCTTCCGATAGGAAGGCTTTTTTTTATCTGAACAGGTTAAGTGTTCCTTTTCGTTCTATCTCTGATTTATCAAATCCGGTTGCCCTCACAAAATAGAAATACGTACCCTCCGGCACCAACGTTCCATTTGGAGCCAAACCGTCCCAAGATGCTTTCGGGCCTGTAAACTCGTATAATCCCTCTCCCCAACGGTTGAAGATCTGGAGTGTTATTTCTTTCACTCCGGTAGAACGGATTGTAAAAACATCATTTGAGCCGTCGCTGTTTGGAGTAAATACATTAGGTATCTCAAGGCTCAATCCATCTTCTACGATAATTATCATAGATGTGGTATCAGAACAAATACCGGATGAGGCAATTAAGGTTACGGTGTAAGTTCCTGTTGGAAATACATTCGTTGGGTTTTGGGAAGTTGGGAAATAAGTTACCAGCGGAGATCCATCACCAAAATTCCACACCCAGTTGTTGGCACCTGTTGTTGCGTCTGTAAAATTGACTGTAAGTGGTGATTGCCCGGTAGTTGGATCGGCTGTGAACGCTGCATTTACAACAGAATATACAACACTAACAGTGGCGGTTGCCTGGCAGCCATTGTCGTTTCTTGTCACAGTAAGCGTATAAATTCCTGCTTCGCCAACAACTGGGAAAGTTGTCGTACTTCCGGAAAGTATAGCTGTAGGTGACGGTCCGCTCCATTCGTAGCTGCAGTTAGGAGTTGCAGATGTTCCTGTAAGGGCAACTGTTTGACTGTTACATGGAATAAATGTAGTATTCCCCGCGTCAACATACTGTGGAGGATTGGTGCTACCAATTACAGTAAAATAAGCAGTGTCGCTGCACCCGGTTATTGGATGAATACCGATAAGTGAATACGTTCCGGCGGCAGCGGCGTTATATTGTGGCGACGATGTTGCGCCAGGTAACCAACTAATTACGCTGTTTGTAGGACTTGTGATGGCCTCCAGCGTCACAACAGTGTTTGTACCACCACATCCAATCGTACTGTTGGTTGATATGGCATTAATGCTTAATGATGGAACCGTCTTAATTTCATTTACTGTAAACGTATTAGCAGTATTGGTGCTACTGCTAACACAGCCCGTAATGGTATTTGTTACTGAAAGCGTATAAACGCCTGCAGCTGTAAAGCTCACACTGGCTTGGTTTACAGAACCGGAAATTCCTGAGGTAGGCGACCAGGTGTAAGTATAGTTACTTCCCGTGAGACCTGAACTGACAGTTAATGAAGCACTTGAACAACTAATGGTTCCGGAATTGGTAATGGTGGTAAAGTTCGCTGTTGGGCTCGTATTATCATTTACCACAGATACCACATTGTTCGAAATGCTTGTCGCGCATCCAGTTACAGTATTTGTTACCACTACACTGTAAGATCCTTGCGCATTAAAGACAGGATTAGCAGTTGTTTCTGTTCCGCTTACAATTCCCGTTGTTGGCGACCAACTATAGGTTACCGGGCTGGATGTGGTTGTTAAAGTCAGAGTTGGGGTTGTGTTTGTACAGGTAATTGATAAAGTATTTGAACTTAATGTAACAGCCGGTGTCCCAGCGTCTACTACCACTTCCACAGTAGATTGCGCAGCCGAACTTGCCGATGTGCATCCGTTGATAGTGTTTGAAACAATTACCGTGTAAACTCCTGCTGTTGACGGATAAATTGGATTACCCGTAAGTGTGGTAGATGATGGAGTTATCCATGTGTATGTTGTGTTTGGGTCATCACCGCTGCTGGCCGTTAATGTTGCTGAAGGATTTGAACAAGTGGTTGTAACACTACTTGCTGTTCCCATGGTAACATTTGGGGTGGAGGTATTTGACGAAACGGAGGCAGAAGCAGAGCCGACGCAACCATCACCGTTTGTTACACTCAATGTATAAACACCACTTTGGTTCACATTTATGTTTTGAGTATTTGAACTGCCAATAATTCCCGACCCGGTCCAGGTGTATGTCACACCACTTGAAGGGCTTGAGTTAAGCGTTACACTTGACGATGCGCAGGTGATGGATCCCGAAGGAGTGATTACCGGTATAGTAGCGATTGTATTCGCGGTAACACCGATTGTTAAAGTTGTACTACACATGGAGGTGGTGTTTTGAACAACAACCGTATATTGGCCGCCCGCGTTTACATTTGCAGTTGCGGTGTTCGCTCCAGAAGTAATTCCTGGACCACTCCAGTTAAATGAAACTGGTGAGGAACTGGTTGTTACTATTACTTGTGAGGTTGGGTTGATACATGTAATTGGATTGGATGAGGACACTGTTACAACAGGTCCGCCATTGTTTTGACTAACGGCTTGGGAACCGGTTGTAGAACAGCCGTTTGAAGTGTTTGTAACAGTGTAATTGTATGTGCCCGGCTGATTGACTGAGATGGTTCCTGTTCCGCTTCCACTTGTTATTCCTGGTCCGACCCAGTTATAAGATACTGGTGTAGTTCCTGTGCTGGCATTTACATTTACCGATGTTACGTTGCAATTTAAAACGCCGGAAACCCCTGCCGAAACGGATGGGGGAGTATTATCCTGAGTTACATTTACGGTAGCAACTGCTGACGGGCAACCTGCATTTGAAACAACAAGGCTATAGGTTCCCGGTTGATTTACAGTTGGGCTAGATGTTGTACCACCTGAAACAATGCCGGGTCCTGACCAGGAGTACGAACTTCCTCCAGATCCCGACAGCACTGTAGTAGTATTGATGCAATTAATTATTTTAGGCGACCCCGCATTTGCGGTAGGAACCGGATTTACTGTAAATTCTACTGAGGCGCAAGCGGTTGTGTTACATGAGCCTACTGCGCGAACATAGTAAGTAGTTGTTGTTCCGGGAGAAACAGTAATTGAAGAACCGGTGCCAACAAGCGAACCGCCACAGCCTCCCGCATACCATTCCCAATTAGCTCCTACTCCTAATGATCCGCCCGATAAGGTGAGTTGAGAACTAACATTTCCGCAAACGGGATTTGGGTTTGCACTGGCGCTGGCCGGCGGTGTTGAATTAGTGGATAGGTTCACAGGAAAACATGTATAGGCACTATTGCCGCATAAATTCTGTGCCCTTACACAAATATTACCAGAAGTTCCTGGGGTTGCGCTGATAACGTTAGTGCCCTGCCCTGAATTAATAGTCCACCCTGCAGGAACAGTCCAATCATAAGAAGCTGCATTTGAAACAGGAGCGCATGAGAATGTCTGAGCCTGACCAACGCAAACATTTGCTGGCCCCATGACACTTGTTGGCTGCAAAGCTGGAGACGCCTGGTTAGCCGGGGCATAAGTAAATACCAGCTGTAAGCGGTTAATGCAAACGTTTGCACCTGTACAAAGCTGCAGGGAGTTTGTTCCTCCGTTTACATAGCCAGGTAATCCGCAAGGAAAGTTACTGGAGGATGAAGCGCTTTGACCGCATGGACTTGCAGAGCAAGGACATCCAGTATTTGCTTCGTTTACAGTTGGTACAGAGTTCCCGTTAATGGTAGCTGATAAACTTCCGCCGGTACACTGCGCACTAAAGTAGTTTACAGTTACAGACGTTACAATGTTTCCCGGTGGTACAGGATCGGTAAATGATTTGGTGTTGCAGGCTGCTGTATTTCCACAATAACTACTAATGGTGTTAAAACAATAGTAATCAGCGCCACAAACAGTACAGCCTCCACACGACTGGAACCCGGTGTACACGATTGTTGTAGATGCAGTTTGGCCATTAGCAGTATTGATCCATAAAAAATTCAGAGTCAATAAAACTAATGCAACCAGCTTTGAGTATTTTTTTTTCATGGCGATCATTTTAAGGGAATTTATCAAATAGTCAAATATTTTTTACTGTATTTTAGAAATGGTCAGGTGCGAAAAAATATAGTTTTGAATCTCTTGTTTTTCCTGTTGCGACTTATTATCAAACGCTGTAAGAGTAAGATTTTGAATGTTTGGATCCGTGGAGGAACATTGTCCTTCGAGGGATTTTTGCGAGGCAATAGTAACAGATACGCGAGGCTGAGAACAACTTGTTTGGTAACTGAGTAATACCGCATAAGGATTTGTATTAATCAATTTTACAAATACAACATTCGTCCCATTGCATTCTGAATCGAAGCTATAGAACTGTATGCCATCCCGTTCATTCACTCCGTTTGTTCCCAAAGCTACAGGTTTCCACAATTCAGCAGGATGAGAAAGAGTAGCCTCTTTAAATACCAGATTTTGAGCTTTGAAAGAGGTTATTTTTAATAAAAGTAAACACGTAATAATGTAAAAACTTGCTTTCATGATAGGATTTGTTTAATGATCTATAAACAAAATTATCACAATATTTAAAAAATCCAAGAATTCTATAGAATATTTCAAACTGTATGAGCGAAGTCACCGTTTCATTGAGTGGGTTATATTTATTGAAGTTCAGGGATTCTTTCAGTATTTCCGGAAGCTGTTAAAAATGCAACAATTTGATTCTTTAAATTTGTATTGTTGGGTTCTAATTTTACCGCTTTAATAAATTGATTGATCGCATTGGTCGTATCCTTATTATTGATATAAGTGTTTCCAAAATCGATGTATAATTTCGCGTTTCCAGGATCTTTCTCTATCGCTTTTTGATCACAGACAAGCGCTTTGGTAAAATTATTTTTTTCCAAATACAAGGGTTTTAATCGCGCATATGCTTCAAAAAAGTCCTCATCAATCCGAATGAGGTTTTCGTATGCCAGCATGGCTGAATCTTTTTGGTTTTTCCGTTCATAACAAAAAGCATAATTAAACAGGGTTTGTTTATTTTTTGAATTTGCAGCTAAACTTCTTTTAAAGAATGGGAGTGCGCTAACAGGGTCGTTAAAGATGTTTACATAAATGGTTCCGATGTTGTTTAAGGTTGTAAAGTCTTCAGGGTAACGGTTCACACCTTGCTCCATTAAATCCAAAGCCTGTTTAAAATATTTTTTCGCTTCTGTAATTAAATCTTCCTTTTGTTTGAACGCGGGAGTTTGCAGAATTTGTGAATAGAGCTTATTTCCTCCAATATAATTTAAATTGCAAGATTGGGGGAAATGCCTGAGGTCATTCCTCAGTAGGGTTAGTTCATCTTTCCATTTACTGTTTCTGCTTATTGAAGTGATCGAGTATGTGGATAGGAGGAAAAGAAAACAATAAATGAAAAATGATTTCAGCTTGATTTTTTGTCCTTGTGGCAGTCTTACCAAAGCGATATTGTTTATTTTCAGCAACCCCCAAACCAGTGCTATGCAAAATGGTAATGAAGAAAAATAGATGTAACGATCCGCAATTATTCCGGTAGGCGTGAAAAATAAGTTGGAAAATGGGTAAATGCCTAAAAGGAATACCAAGACACAATATGATAAAACAGATTTTTCTTTAAACTTAATGATCGCAAAAATCAGCATTCCTATATAAATCAGAGCCGACAAAATAACCACCGGATTTCCCCATTCTGCATCTGGTACAACGTTAAAGCCATAATAGCAGGATAGCGGATACGGAAGAAACAGTAGTTTTAAATAATAGCCCAGCGAATACAGGGAAATAGGTAACCGGCTTAAGAAGTCTCCTTTGTAGAATAAGGGGTTTTCAAAAAACACGTAATCTCGTGTTACAGTATCATGTGTAACTAAACTTGATTCTATGAAGTTAAATAGTGGTACGGCAGAATATAAAAGAAGGCAATAAATTAATGCTTGTTTCCAATTAGATTTTGAAAAAAAATAGAGTGAAAATGGCGCGAAGAAAATGAATAGTTCAGCGGTTTTTTTGCATAGAATTCCTGCCAGTAGCGAGGCGATGGCCATTAAAATAAAGTACCATTTTTTAGAATCGCAGTATCGATAAAGTAATAGGGTCGCAAGAAGGCCAAAAAAGAATCCAAGAAGCTCATCCCGGCATTTGATATTAGCTACAACCTCGGTGTGAATAGGATGTACAATGAATATGGCAACGATCAGTAAGGAAAAGAGTTCCGAATTTTTTTGAAATATTTTTAATAGGAGAAGGAATAACAAATAGCAGGAGAGCGCATAAATCAGCACATTAATCAAGTGACTAACGAATGGATTACTTTTGAAAATTTGGTATTCTATAGCAAATGTTGTTAATACGAGTGGCCGGTATTCAAACGATTGATCTTTTAATTCAACATAATGCGTTCGAAAAATTTCCGGAATACCGGCAATACCTTTTTCAATCCTGGGGTTGTTAGGTTTCTCAGGCGTGGTTACTGTCACGTAATCATCATCAAATGCGTAGCGATTTTTTAACGTATTCCCATATACAAAGAACGTCAGAGCAAAAATAAATAGTAAAATTTTGTTTTTAGGGAATATCGCTTTGATTTCCATCGATACGCGTTTAGACTGAATAGCAAATATATTAATTGTAAGGGCAAATTTTAGGTTGAATTCATTTAAAAGGACGTTAATAAAAAAGGGCTGTTTCATTTAAGAAACAGCCCTTTTCATTAATTTTTAAATTTTACCTAAATAAATTGATTGTTCCCTGTTTCTCAACTTCGGAACTATCAAATCCGGTAGCTTTAATAAAGAAAAAGTAAGTACCCTCCGGTACTTGTAGTCCGTTTGGAGATAAACCGTCCCATGAGGCTTTTGGCCCCGTAAATTCATAAAGTTTTTCTCCCCACCGGTTGAAGATCTGTAGTGAAATTTCTTTTACCCCGGTAGATTTAACTGTAAAAAGGTCATTGGCTCCATCTGAATTTGGAGTAAATACATTTGGAATTTCAAGTGAGAATCCATCTTCCACAACAATCACAACCGACGATGTTGAGGTGCAAGAACCCGATGAAGCCGTTAATATCACGGTATATGTTCCTGTTGTGTAAATATTTGATGGGTTTTGTGAAGTGGAAGTGTTAGAATCACCAAAGTTCCAGTTCCAGTTTGTAGCGCCTATACTGGCATCTGTAAATTCAACTGTTAACGGACTTGCTCCGGTTGTTGGGTTTGCCGTGAATGACGCGGTTACATTCGCCTGAGCTACATTCACTGTAGCTGTACTGAAACATCCGGTAAGATTGTCTGTTACAGTTAATGTGTAAATGCCTGTTTCATTTACTTCAGGGTTTGGTGAATTACTTCCTGTATTAATGCTGGTTACCGATGGTCCTTCCCACGTATACGATACATTTGAGCTGGTTGAAACACCGTTTAAAATAACCGTTTGACTACTGCAGGCCATTGTGACATTAGTTCCGGCATTCACATTTTGTGGTGGGTTTGTATTTCCACTTACAGAGTATTGAGTTGCAACTGAACATCCGTTCACTGCGTCGGTTACTATCAATGTATAAGTGTTTGATACGGTAACATCGATAGAAGGCGTAGAAATATTTCCTGGAATCCAATTGATAGTAGTCGGATTAACCGAAGTGATTGATCCTGTTAAAGTAACCGTTGAATTTCCGGCTCCACATCCTATTACCGTATTGGTTGAAGCAACATTAATTGTGGCCGTAGGGGCAGTAGTATCAACAAAAACGGTAAATGTATTGGCGGTTGTAGTAGAAGAAGAAACGCAGCCATTTACAGTATTCGTTACTGACAGCGTATAAACACCTGCTGCTGTAAAAGTAGCACTCGCCTGATTTACCGGTGTGGAAATTCCCAAACCGCTACCAGACGTCCAGGTATAGGTTAAATTGGAACTGTTTGCCGAAGTAACTGTTGGCGTTACATTAACTAATAAGTCGTTGCAATTAATTGTGCCTGTATTATTTCCCAGAGATAAACTAACAACCGGACTGGAATTGTCGTTTACTACAGTAACAACATTACTGCTTGCGCTTGAAGAACATCCATTTGAATTGTTTGTTACGACTAAACTATACGTTCCGGGCGCTGTAAATGTAGGACTTGCAGTAGTTTCTGTCCCTGCTAAAATTCCGGAAGTAGGCGACCAGTCATAAGTTACCGTTGTATTTGTAGTCACAGCCAGACTTGGCGTAGGATTAGAGCAGGTAATTGATAACGAACTCGCAGTTAACGTGGCTGTGGGTGTTCCTGCATCTGCAACAACTTCAACTGTGCTTTGTGAGGCAGCAACCGTACTCGTACATCCTGTGAGTGTATTTGTAATCGATACGGTGTAAATTCCAGTAGCAGAACTTACAATGGAACTTCCTGTTAGTGTAGATGAAGTAGGTGTAGTCCATGTATACACAGCGCTTGTTCCTGCATTACTTGAAGCCGTCAAGGTTGCGTTCGGCGATGAACACGTTGTTAATACCTGGCCAGATGTTAATAGAGTTAGTGTTGGCGCTGAATTATCTGCCGTTACAGAAAACGTATTTGCTGTATTAGTTGATGACGTTACACAGCCTGTTACTGTATTTGTAACTGCTAAGGTATAAACTCCGGCTGCAGTAAATGTAGCAGTAGCCTGGTTAGGCGGAGTGGAAATTCCCTGTCCAGTACTTGATGTCCAGGTGTAACTTAAATTGCTGGCCGGTGTAATTGTTGGAGTAATCGTTACAGAAGGGTTATTACAGGTAATTGTTTCACTATTAACAGACGTGGAAAGTGTTACAACCGGCGCAGCGTTATCATTTACAACGTTCACTGAAACATTTACCAGACAACCATTGCTTGCAGTTAATGTAGCATTATATGTCCCCGGACTATTAAAAACGGGGTTCGCTCCTCCGGTTACCGGAGTCGGATTCCAGTTATATGACGAAATGGTGTTGGTTGATGTGATCGCTGTTGTTACAGTTGTATTGGTACAGGTAATAGATAAACTATTTGCGGATAATGAAACAGTTGGAGTAGCGGCATCCGCAATCACTTCTATTGTTGCCTGTGATGCTGATGAACTGCAGCCTCCCGACGGTCCTGTTGCAGTAACAGTGAATATTCCATTCCCACTGGCGGTAGGGTTAGAAACGGTATAACTGTTTAATGAGCCTGAACCAGGTGCAGTCCAGCTGTAAGTTACTCCTGACGACGGTGTTGCAATTGCATTTAATACCGCTGTTGGCGCTGTACAGGTAGTTGTTACTGAATTAGCAGCAAAGCTCATTACGGGGAGAGGGTTAACTGTAATCGAATACGTTAATTGTGTGGATGAGTTTGTTGCACATCCTCCACTGGTTGCTGTGGCTGTAACCGTTAATACACCAGTAGTTTGACTACTCACATTCGCCGCTGTAAATGTTGGCACAATTGATCCACTACCTGATGCTCCAAGTCCAATGGCGGTATTGCTGTTAGTCCAGGTAATACTTCCGGCAGGATTTATACTGAACGAAACACCACTAACAGAAGATCCTGCACATACACTGGTGGAATTAGTGCCGCTCAGAGATGTAATTGTAGGAGTAGGGTTGACGGTAATGGTAAAAGTGCCTTGAGATGAAGCAGGAGTAATACATCCGGAAGCTGATGATGCTGTTATTGTATAGATAGTAGGTGAACTTGTGTTTGTTGGGTTGGCTAGTACGGTGGAACCGGATGTAGCACTAAGCCCTGTGCCAGGAGTCCAGGTATATGACGATCCGCCACTCGCACTTAAAACAACTGAGTTGCCACTGCAAATTGTACTGCTGTTAGAAGAAAGGGAATTTGTTACCGAAATAGTTGGTGTAGGAGAAACCGTAACGGTTGTTTGTGCGGCATTCGAACAGCCTGCTGTAGTTAAACCCGTAACCGTATAAGTAACTAAGGTTGCCGTAGGTGTAATTGAAACGGTAGATCCACTTGTAGTTCCCAATCCACCACCCGGGCTACTGGTCCATGAGTAGGTTCCGGCGCCAACACCGGTTCCTGTTAAAGTGATTGAGGAACCTGAGCAAACTGAGCCTGAGTTAGAGGCTGTGACACCTATGGTAGGTGTAGTATTTACATTAACAGTAAATGTACCCTGGGAAGATGCGGTAGTATTACACCCACCCGTTGAGGTTCCAGTAACTGTGTAAATGGTGGTTGTAGTAGGTGAAGCTGTTACAGCGGCACCAGTTGTACTACTTAAACCTGTGGAAGGACTCCAGTTATACGAAGCAGCCCCGGATGCAGTTAATGGTACAGAATTTCCACTGCAAATTGTACTACTGTTTGTACTCAAAGTATTTGTAACAGAAATGGTTGGTGTGGTTATTACTGTAACCGTTGTTTGGGCGGTATTGGTACATCCACCTGGGGCTGTCCCTAATACGGTGTAAGTTAATGGACTTGAAGCTGGAGTTATGGTTACAACGGCGCCACTGGTGCTGCTTAAGCCACCTCCTGAAGGTGCGGTCCAAGAATATGTGCCTGCACCAGCGCCCGTACCCGTAAGGCTTATGCCTGACCCTGAGCAAACTGTTCCTGAATTAGAAGCGGTGATGCCAATTGTTGGTGTAGTATTTACATTAACAGTAAATGTACCTTGCGAGGATGCAGTCGTGTTACAGCCTCCTGTGGAGGTTCCGGTGACTGTGTAAATGGTTGTGGTTGTCGGAGAGGCTGTTACTGCGGAACCGGTTGTGCCAGATAATCCGGTGGAAGGACTCCAGTTATAGGAAGCAGCCCCTGATGCAGATAATAAAACTGAATTTCCACTGCAAATTGTACTGCTATTTGTGCTCAAGCTGTTTGTAACAGAAATAGTTGGTGTGGTTACCACCGTAACAGTTGTTTGAGCGGTATTTGTGCAACCACCTGGCGCCGTTCCTATTACTGTGTAAGTAATTGGGCTGGCAGATGGCGTGATGTTTACATTTGTACCGCTTGTGTTGCTTAAGCCTCCGCCAGCCGGGGCGCTCCATGAATATGTTCCAGCACCCGCACCGGTTCCTGTTAAACCAATGGTTGAGCCTGAACAAACAGTACCAGAATTTGCTACTGTAATTCCAATGGTTGGAGTTGCATTCACATATACCGTAAAGGATCCCTGTGATGAGGCTGTCGTATTACATCCGCTGGTGGAAGATCCTGTTACAGTATAAATTGTGGTAACTGTAGGCGAAGCAATAACCGAAGAACCTGTAGATCCGCTTAATCCGGTTGCAGGCGACCAGTTAAAAGTTGTTCCGGCTGATGAACTTGCCGTTAATGTTGTAGAATTTCCGGAACATAGTGTACTTGTATTTGTAGAGCCCGGATTAGTTACGGTAACTGTTGGGGTGGGTGAAACTGTTACGGTTACCGTTGCCTGGTTTCTGCAACCTGTGGCTGTGTTTGTTCCCTGAACGGTGTAGGTTGTAGGCGATGCTGATGGAGTGACAGTGATAGATGCTCCATTTAAATTTCCTGGATTCCAGGTATAAGTATTCGCTCCTCCAGAAGTCAGATTAATGCTGGAGCCTGAACATACTGTGCCACTATTGGCAGCAGAAGCAGTAACAGATGGTAATGCATTTACAACTACATTTCCGCTGGCGCTCGCTCTACAGGTTGCAGAAGTTCCTACAGAATAAGTGACCGGAAACGTACCTGCGCCGGATGATGACGGACAAAATGAATTAGACGAAACCCCAGTTCCTGACCATCCGCTGGACCCAACGGTATACGTGTTGCTTGGTGATAAAAGAGCGCAGGCAGCGTTTTCGCATAGAGGACCGGGTGGTGTAAATGCTGCATTAAATGGATTCGTAACTGTAATCGTAACTGAGGTAGTAAAAGTAGGACATCCTGTTTTTTGGGGATCAAAAGAATAAGTAATAGTGTGTGTGCCAATACTGGCAGCTGCTGGGTTAAAAACTGCATAACCCCAGTCTTCTACACCTGTAACACATGTTCCGCAGGTCGATGACCAAGATGTTATCCCTTTTACAGCACCTGCTGGAATGACGTAACCTGCGCAAACACCGTCTGATATCCAGGTGTAGTTTGTAATTAGATTTCCTGTCGCGGCGTCAAGAATCTGTGAACCCATATCAGTACTATTTACCGTTTCACAAAAACTGAAACTGGTTGTAGCTGAAGGGCTCACACCGATAAACATATTTTGATAACTAGTATTTGGTGTCAATTGGGAAGTAGTAGTTATTAAGCCTCCATTTTCATACCACCGGATGGTATTGCCGTTTTGCCCATTCACATAGGTTCCAATCATTATAGATGGTTGGAGTGGGTGGCCAAAAGGTGTATTGTTCGTGGGGTACATTGAAAACGGACTTGTTGTACAAGATACCGTCGCAGGTAAATTCACCGCCGGGGTTCCCGATCCGGAATCCCCCTGTTGGTTCACAATTCCTGGGCCACTTAGTATACCAGGACATGTAATATCGCAGTTTGTACCAGGCCCGCTGGTTTGTGTAAGGGTAATGTTTCCGGCTACATTATCAAAATTTGTGATCATGATCAAAAAGAACTGGCCCGGCGCCGTTGAGACAAGGCTCATTGTCTCAGTTGCGGAAGGGCTTGATCCACAATCCTCGATGTTTCCAGTACATGTAACATTCGAATTGGATGTACAGTTGTCACTGCATGAACCTGTTAATGCTCCACACATGGATGAAACAGTTGCGAAAGGACCCCATGCTACAAAATCAACATCAATACCACTTCCGCCACCGGTTGCTTGATTGATAGAAAAATTCATAGTACCAGTCGCTGTTGTTTGTAAATAAAACCAGGAGGGGTTTAAAGCATCAGTTCGGCATAAACAACCATAGGAATTACCTGTCGGTGGCAAACTTCCATTGTGAATGTTGGGGTAAGTAAAAGGTGTACCTACGGATGTACAAAAAGGGGTTGCTTGTGCGCAGGTATTTCCTTGAGAAAAAGTTTTGGTAAAATTGAATAGTAAACTGACTAGTAAAACGATGTAGATTTTTTTCATGCTAAAAATAATAATGTTGGGTTTACACAAATTAATTACTGTATTTTTCCTTGTATTGGTCGGTTAGGAGCGTGTGGTTATTCTTTAAATACGCTTTGATTTCAATGTTATAATCATCAACATTAGTACCAGAGGAATATTTAGGGAAATCTGCTGGAACAATGCCGGAAATAAAAAACCTGGAAAATTCTTCCTTTCTTCCATAATAGGGGTCATTTTCATTTACTACGGTAGCATCAACCTTGTAGCTTCTTGATGAAACTTGCCTTTGCTGCTTTAATTGATAGGGCGTATCCTTTAATGGAGTTTGGGATTTATCCCTTTCTTGTGCAATGGTGCAAAATGAAATAAGAACGAAACAAAGTAAAAAGTAGTGATTCATAAAATATAAAATAATCGGATTATAAAACTAAATTACTTATTCTATATTTTATAAAAAAATGCTCGTAAATTCATAAAACACAGTTAATTGCGAAATAGTGAGTTAACTGAGCGAACTGTTCCCTAAAATGTTTACAAGTAGTTAAATATTAATTGAGCGATTTAACTACTTGGTCGAGTTTAGGCTTAATAACAGGGTTCAGTTTTACTGTCTTCGCATAATATTTTTTTACGCTATCCGGTTTATTTAGGCGTACAAAAGCTAAACAAAGATTTAATGGGATTTCATAATTAATGGTATCGAAACGCTGCGCTTTATGGAGCCAGTTAATTGCGCGTTGCGGCTGGTTATAAAAACTAAGGTCGATATACGCCAGTGTATTTAAACTGTTATAATATGTCGAATCGAGTTGATTAGCTTTTAACATGTGGTTATAAGCTAGCTCAACGTGTTCCGAAACTGCTTCACTTTTTATCAGGCCTGTTTTTTTTGTAATGTTCTCAATAATTTCGTTGGCATATAAAATGTTGAGCTTAATTGAATTCGGCCATTTTTTGACATCTGATTTATATAGCGTAAGGTTGTTATTCCATTCTGAATTCCGGTTTATCGTTTGCCAGGAGTAAATGCCGAGAATGGTAATGGTCATCAATACCAGGCCTGATTCGGAGATCAGTTTCTTTGATCTTAAGAACACGAAAACTTTTTTGAATATTTGTGTGATAATGATGGAATAGCCAACTGATGAAAAAAAGGTAAAACGATCGCCAACGATACCCGGGACTGGTTCTGCTACCTGCAAGTATAAACTGATCGGAAGTATAAATAGTATTAATCCTATCCATAACTGTTCCGGCTTTTTCAGAAACTTGAAAAAAACAAACAATGATACGGAAGCAGTTATCACACCAACTAAAAAATAGTGACTTATACCTAACGGAATAGTATATAGCCCGTAATAACAAGCGAGTTTGGCGGGAACTACCAATTTAAGGATATAGAATCCAAGGCAATTCAATCCTACGGATAACCGGAAAAGGTAATCGTACTGTAATTCTTCGGGGCGTTCGAAATTATAAAACGGATGATGGTCTGTGCCGCCGTCAAGTGCGGTATACCGTATAATCTGATACGAAACGAAACCTAATGGAAGAACTAAATACGTAATCCACTGCTTTTTTAAATTGAACCCGTGATTTTTAATAAGTACAATAGGTATGATTAAAATAAATGGGAGTGCTTCGATTTTTGACAGAAATGCCAACACTGAAAACAGGTAAGCCCAAAACAGATACTTCCGTTTTTCATAAGAAATAGCCTTGTTAAGGTGCAGAAAAGATAGGAATGTAAAGATGAAGCATAAAAGTATATCTCTGTTTTTTAAGCTTGCCACTACTTCGGTGTGAAGTGGCAGCACAGCAAAAAGAAGAATAGTGCATGCAAGCTCCAGGGCATCGGCAGAAACTATCTGCTTTAGGAATTTATAGAGTAAGATCAATGCCAGCCAATAGAGCAGAATATTAATTAAATGACTTGCCTTAGGGCTTCCTTTGAAAAGCGTATGTTCTAATGCAAATGTTATTTTAACAAGGGGTCGGTACTCAAAATAATTGTTGTTTTCATTCTCAGCATAAAAACTCTTGAATATTTCAGGAGCAGCGCTGATGCCCTTTTTTACCGTCGCATTTAATGTCACATAATGGTCGTCAATAGTAAAACCATTGTTAATTGTATTCCCATAAAGCATCATAGTAATGATGAAGAGAAGCGCGAACCATTTTTTTTCCTCTTTGAGAATAGTGTGAAGAAATTTCATAATTAAATGTGCACAATGTTACGATTTTAATTAAAAAAGCCCCTTTATTTTGAAATAAAGGGGCTCACTTAAATAGTTGATCTCTTATTTGAACAGGTTTACTGTACCTTGTTGTTCAATTGTTTTATCATCGAAACCGATGGCCTTTACGAAATAAAAATAAGTGCCTTCCGGAACGGATGTTCCTCGGTTTGTAATTCCATCCCATTGTGCATTTTGCCCGGTGAAATCATACAACTTTTGTCCCCAACGGTTAAATATTTGTAGTGAAATTTCTTTAATACCATTTGATCTGATAAAAAATACTTCATTTACACCATCGCCATTCGGCGTAAATACATTTGGTATTTCCAGTGAAATTGGATTTTCAACAATAATTACCGTAGTGGAAGTAGAAATGCAGGAACCTTCGGTTACCGTTAAAGCTACGGTATAAGTTCCAACTGTAAACGTGTGAACGGGGTTTGCCGATGTAGAAGTACTTGCGTCACCAAAATCCCAGAAGTAATTTATAGATCCGGAGCTTGTATTAGTAAAGTTTACACTTAAAGGCGAATTCCCTGTTGTTGGATTTGCGCTAAAAGCAGATGTGACAGTCGCTTGAGAAATTGTTACAGTGGACGTAGACGAACACCCATTTGTCTGGTCGGTAACTGTCAGTGTATAATCTCCGGTGTCAAACGCAATTGGGTTAGCGATAGTTGAGTTACTGAGACTGCCAGCATTTGGCCCGGCCCAATTGTACGTAACTGAATTCGTAGATGTTGTAGTACCGTTCAAACTCACCGATTGTACCCCACAAGCCATCATGACGTTACCAATAGTGGCACCAGGCAATGCATTATCCTGTGAAACCAGTGTTGTGGCTGTTGCTGTACAACCATTGGCTGCTGTTGATGTTACGGTATATATACCAGGTTGGTTAACAACGGCCGTCGATGAGGAACCTCCGCTTAAAATTCCAGGACCTGCCCATGTAAATGAATTTCCGTTAAGAGCAGTTAGAGTACTTGTGGTTGATGAACAGGTAAGTGTACCCGAATTTGAAGCAGTAGTGGCTGGCGGATTCGTATCCTCTGGTACGGTAATGGTTGCAGTTCCGGTGCAGCCTGTTACATCCGTTACACTAACAACAAAAGGCCCCGGACCATTAACAACAGGATTCGCAGTATTTGATCCGGAGATAATTCCTGTTCCTGTCCAAACATACGGTCCGCCTCCTGTAGCTGTGAGCATTACAGTTGTAGTAAGGCAGGTTAAGGTGCTATTACTTGACGCGCTAACTGCCGGCGGAACATCATTTTGAGCTACAGTTGCGGTAGCTGCCGCCGTACAACCATTTGCCGCTGTAACAATTACGGTATAAGGTCCAGTTGAATTCACAACCGGGTTTGCCGTATTATTTCCAGAAACAATGCCTGTGCCCAACCAAGAGTACGTTCCCCCTCCTGAGCAAGATAGTGTGGCGGTTGGATTGGCACAACTAATAGTAGATGAGGAAGAAGCTGAAGCAACCGGCGGCGTTATGTCTTGAGGCACGGAGGCGTTTGCACTTGCCGTGCAACCGTTTGCAGCGGTTACTGTAACTACATAGGGTCCTGTTGAATTCACAATAGGTGAAGCTGTATTCCCTCCTGATACAATTCCAGAACCAGACCAACTATAGGTTCCTCCTCCGGTTGCTGTTAAAGTTACAGTTGGAGTAAGACAAGTAATTGTTCCGGAACCAGAAGCAAAAGCCGTTGGCGGTGTATTATCCATTGCTACTGATGTACTGGCAGTAGCAGTACATCCATTTGCAGCTGTAACTGTAACTACATAAGGTCCTGTGTTGTTTACCACTGGGTTAGCAGTGTTGCCGCCGGATACAATCCCGGTTCCAGCCCATGAATAAGTTCCCCCTCCTGTAGCGGTTAATGCCGCTGTTGGAGTGGTACAGGTGATTGTTGCGGAGTTGGTTGCAGAAGGAGTAGGTGGAGTAACATCCTGCGTAACGGCTACCGTTGAAGGAGCAGACGGACAGGGCGGTGAAGTGATGGATGACACAATTAGACTATAGGTTCCTGGTTGCCCAACAGTTGGGCTGGCTGTGTTACCACCAGATAAAATCCCTGGGCCAGACCATGAATATGTGCCACCTCCGGTACCGGTTAAAACAACCGATGGGTTAGTACAGTTAAGAACGGCAGGACTTCCGGCATTTGCTGTTGGTGCGTTATTTACATTTACAGTCACGGTTTTCGTATCCTGGATACACCCGCCGATACTGGTTCCGGAGATCGTATAAGTGGTGCTGACCAGCGGTGAGACGACGATCGGAGCATTTACTGTACCTGTCGACCAGGTATAAGTTGGTATTCCGGAGGCGGTTAAGGTTGCCGATTGGCCAGCGCAGATAGGTGATCCAGCCCCGACTACTGAAATGGTGGGAGTGTTACAAAATACACCGGATTGTTCCAGAAAAACATTGGAATCATAAAAACCATCAGCTCGATCCACAAGAGCCATAAAGAGGGTATAAGTTGCACAAGGTGTTACATTTGCACTTGCAGTTAATATGGAGGTCATACCATCCATGGTAATTCCTGATACGGTATGGCTGTAGTAAGCACAATTTACGCAAGGTCCGGTGTTCGAATTTCCATTGTTAATTGAGTTAACGGCTACACCAACTACCGTTGAACCGGGAACTGTTGCCATGTTGAAATTGCTATAATTTCCTCCGGAAGGGTTGGGCCCTGAAATGAAGAAACCAAATGCATCATTATAAGAGGAACCCACATATCCATTGTACTCTTCTGATCCGAAGCGGTAGCGGATATTTAAATTATTACATTTTGGGGTAACCTGAAAGCCTAAATAACATCCATCGTAAGTACTTGATCCCATTGCAGCGATACCAGTAGCTAAATTATCTGTACTCGCGAAATTAGAAGGCGCTCCTGCTGCGTCTACTACTCTTCCTGTAGATAACACAACCCCATTGGTAAAACCTAATCCGGTACTGCCACCATTTGAAAAGATTCCATTGGCCACACCAGGACAAGTAAGTGTAGGACTTGTAATGGTTACACCGCCCCCTAAGAGGTTATTAGCTAATGCAATGGCTGTAGTGTTGGCTGTTACTGATAATTGTGCGTGTGAAAGGATTGAAACAACTAGAAATAAAAAAAGGTAGACTTTTCTCATGATGTATTATAAAAGGATTAATAAACAATATTATCAAAAAAATCAATTCATACCAATTTTTTTAAGGAATACAAATCGCTAAATCTTATTTATTGTTTAATACGTCGATTATTTTTAATAGTTGGCCATCTCCTGGCTTCATGCGAGACGCATTGCCTAAATGCCTCAAAGCGCTTGCTGTATCAGCTTTAGCGATATACAAATTGCCAAGTAAAAGGTTCAATTTAAAACTTTGCGGATTAAGCGTTAATTGTTTTTGTATGATATTAATTCCCTCACCAGCTATTTTTTCATCCGAATAAATCACTGACATGAGTTCCAGGGTGTGATCGTCTTCAGGTTTTAGACGAAAAGCGCGATGTATGTATTTTCTTGACTGGGTAAACTCGTTTAGATTAAAATGGGCCAAGGCTAAATTATAAACGATCTCGTGCTTATTGCTGTCAATCGCATAAGCCCTGCTGATATAGGTTTTAGCTGTTTGATAGTCTCTGTAAAAGTTAAGGTAGATAAAAGAGAGATTGTTCAAAGCCTTAATATTTAAGGAATCCATACTCAAAACTGTTTTTAAAGATGCTTCGGCTTTCTGAACGTATTTTTGTTTTTCTGAATTCGGTATCAAACTATTGGGTTTAATAACTTCCGAAATAATCTCATTTCCGAAAAGGTTGTGAAGTTTTAATGAACGGGGTTGAGCTTTTATATCTTGTGTATATAAGTGGAGTGAATTTTTCCAATCTGAGTTCCGTGAAAAAACAAAGAGGAAATTCGCACAAAGAATTAATATAAAAACATAACGAAACTTTTTACTACTATCTGAGAACATCTGAGGTAGCGTGTTCCCATTGAGGTTTTTAACTAATAGATATACAAACACAACTGAAAAACCAATGGATGGGATAAACGCAAACCTGTCAGCTACTATGCCTGGAACAGGTTTTAACAGATTTAAGTACATGGATAAAGAAATGAAAAAAATGACCAATCCCGCCATTATAGGATTTTTCAAGTCTTTAAGGTACACTATTATTAATGCTACCGATCCTGCTGTTCCTAAAACTGCAATTAAATTTTCAAGGGTAACGAGATCAAATACGTGTAGCGTATCATAACCATAATACGCTGCCATGCCATATGGTATAAAAAGCATTTTGAAATAAAACCCCAGTGAGTTTAGAGCAGTTGTAAGCCTTAAAGCAAATGAATCGGATACAAACAAAGGATTTTCGTAAAATTCTACCGGGCGTTTTATTTGCGATTGATCTACCAGGATATTCATGAGTGTATCAAACGTATAATACCCAATTACTAGCGTAATTAAGATTAAAATCGCATAGGCAATGGTAACACGTTTTTGTACTATCAACAATAAAGGAAAGATAACAATGAGTGTAAGAGAATCTAACTTCGAAAGAAGTGATATAGAAAAACATAGCCATGCTGCTAATAAATAAAAAAAGTTTTTAGAGTGGCTAAATTTTAAAAGATAGAGAAAACACAAGCCTGAAAATATAAAGGATAACAAGATATCTCTGTTTTTTAAGCTTGCCACCACTTCGCAATGTAATGGGATGAATGCAAAAAAAATAACAACCAATTCTGAAAACAAGGGGGGATAGTCTGCGAATAACCGGGAACACATAAGAAAGAGAATGAAAAGGCACAAACCATACAGTAAAATATTAATGCCGTGACTTATTAAAGGTTTCACCCCAAAAATCTCGTGTTCAATAGCATAGGAGAGTTTAACCAAAGGCCTGTATTCAAACGTATTGATTCCACCTTCTTCCACTATATAATGTGACGTGAATATTTCTTTAACGGCACTGAGGCCTTTACTGGTATTGCTTCTGCTGGTGGTAACGAAGTTGTCGTCTAACGCGTAGGTGTTTTTTAGTGTATTTCCATATAAAAGAAAGGCACATAATGTAAAAAAAAGAAATTTGTAGTTGTATATAAACGAAACTGGCGCCATGGCTAAACTAATTGAAAGTGTATTTTTTAGCTAACGTGGAGTCGTTCAGCTTTTGAGCTTGTTCGGTGATATAGCCTGCCAGTTGAGGCGACGGCTTCAGTGAATAAGCTAACTCACATGCTTTTAATGATTTTCGGATATCACCCAAAAAATAGTAACAGTTTGCTTCCTGTGTTATTAGGTCATAATTGTTAGGGAATTGCGTGTGCGAGAATCTGATAAATCGCAAACACTGTTCATAATGTTTAGCTTCTAAAAAAAGATTTATACACAGAATGTAAGGGCCGAAGTCGCTGGGTTTGCTGATGATAGCCTGCTTGTAGTTTTGAAACGCTAACTTTAGATTTTTTTCCTGTTTAAAACAATTTCCTAGGTTAATAAATGCCTGGGCGTAATTTGATTTATGTTTGATCGCTAAAGAAAAATATTTTTTTGCTTCATTCAAGTCGCCAAGAAACGAATAATAAATCACCCCTGCGTTATTGTAGGCTGTGAAAAAGGATGAATCTGTTTTTAACGCGACTTGATAATGATGAAGCCCTTTTTGAATGAGTGCAGGGTTTTTATGACTTTGGTTTGGCGATCGTAAGGTTTCGAAATATTCATTCGCTATTAAGCTATTTGCTTTGGCAGAATTCTTTAAATAAGTACTATCGTGTTCAAACAGGCTCAATTTATTATACCAGTTTGTATTGCGTTTCATAACGTAAATTAGGCATATGAGAATTAGTGGAGCAAGTACAATATATGGTTTCCGTGAAAAAACGACAATTCCAGAAAACGGTTGCACTGAGAAAAACGGTAAAATGACGATAGCCATTAAAAAACAAAATGCAAGAGAACTGATAAAGGTTAACCGTTCTGCTACAATTCCTGCTACCGGCATTATAATATTTAAAAATGGAAACAACATTAGGCAGAGCCAAAGGAATCCAAATAAAAAGTTCCGATCCCGCGTCTTGTAGAAATAAATGAAACAGATGATAACAAAGGTTAAGGCAATAATTGCATATTGATTAAAATCGGTTGAAAGATCAAAAGTGTTATAGCCATAGTAATACCTTAATGGGTACGGAATTATCATCATCTGGATGTAAAAACCGAACGTTTTAATGCCAATGATGAGTTTATGAAGAAAATCATAATGTTCAGTAGACATAGGGTTTTCAAAATGATAGTAATTTCTAAAGTTGGCTTCTGTTGGAACGATGTTACTAAAAGCATCAAAACATATGTATAAGAAATAAACGGAGGCTACTAAAAGGATAAATTTCTTTGCGCCAATCCTGCGATAAAAGAGGATAACCAGTGGTATCGAAAACATGATCAAAACAGCCGATAGTTTTGAAAAGAACCCTAAAAACATAAAAACTCCTGCAAGGATCGCATCCTTAAATGTGGGTTTTTGAAGAAAGGATAAAATATTTTTTAGGGCAAGCAGTGAGAAAATAAGGGCTAAAATCTCGTCCCTGCATTTTAAACTGGCCACAACCTCTGTATGAAGAGGATGAATTAAAAAGAGAACGGCTGTTAAAAATGACAAGGTAGTTTTATGGGGGTGGTCCTTCAATATCATATAGATTACCTTGAAAACCAGGCAAATCAAAATAAAATAAAGAAAAACATTTACTGAATGACTTATAAACGGATTCTGACCAAAAATACCGTATTCGATTGCGAAGGTTGTAGTAACTACCGGGCGATAATCAAAGGAAAATTCTGAATCATGGGCGTAACGACTTAACCAGATCTTGGGGATGCTTAGAAAACCTTTTTCTATATAAGGATTATTTGGTTTATATGCTGAACCCTTTACTGGAAAATTGGTGACCGTTACGTAATCGTCATCCAGTGAATACTTATTTCTCAGTGTATTTCCGTAAAACAAAAATGTCAGGATAAAAAAACATACAAAGATGTTTTTATATTCACCAAACATTTCTCGCATATTCAAATATAACTATGTTATCCAATACCAGGCAAAAAAAAAGCGCTTTTTGAAGCGCTTTACTATTTAAAGGTAAAAGGGTTATTTCTTTGCCTGTTCTTCCTTTGCCAACACTTCTGTTGCTTTCTTTTCGCCATTTACAATGATATAAGAAACATGATTATTTTGAGCCATGTTAATATAGTGGATCGCAGCAAAAGGTCTTTTCATTGATAAAATGATCCCGTAATTTCCATTTTTATTTCTTCCAAGCGATTCACAGTTTTCTACTCCTTCATTTGCTCTAATCCCTGAGCAAAAGTTAGTGAACTCCTGTTCGTTGTTTAAACCAATTACTTCAATATTAAAACGCACCATCGTACGGAACGCTTTGTCGTCAATAGTTTCTTTAACATTCCAGGTTAAGTTATTTTGGGAATAAACCTTAGAAGAAAACATCAACAGTGCAAAAAAGGCAATCGATAAAAATTTTTTCATAGTATTATTTTAAATTATAAAGCTAATATATATATGAAATTTTGTTTTTCAAAAGAAAATTTCCATTGGCTTAGTGAGGAAACCTATTTCATGAGTAAAAAAAGGTATTCCTGTGCTTTATTAATTTTAATGTGAAAACGGCGATTCGCTTTTTTCATTAAATTTACCTAACCGATGTCGATCAAAATAGCTCATATCGCAACATACTGCCCACAGCTGACCTTAAGCAACGATGATTTGTCGAAGGTGTTTAATATTGACAGTGACCGGATTTTTCAAACCACTCGTATTACCAAAAGATACATTTCCGCTCCGTCTGAGCTGTCGTCTGATATGGCGGTAAAAGCCGGTGAAAATGTTTTGGTTAAATCGCGAATCAAACCATCAGAGATTGATTTTCTTATTTTTTGCAGTGAAGGTTTTGACTTCATCGCGCCGGCTACTTCGTGTATAATTCATGAGCGCCTGGGATTGAATTCCCAAACGGGATGCATAGATTTGCCGTATGGCTGTTCTGGTTATGTGTATGGATTAGGCATAGCCTATGGGTTATTAAAAGCTGGGATTGCCAGCAAAATATTGTTCTTAACAGCCGACATTCCAACAAAAGTGATTGGAAACGACGATCTCGAATTAAGGTCTATTTTTAGCGATATAGCTACGGCATCCATTCTAACTCAAAATGATTTACCTGGAAATACCGAGTTCATATTTGGTACGGATGGGAAAGGGGCATACGATCTGTACGTTGAAAAGAGTGCATTTCGGGAACCGCTTTCTCCTGAATTCAAAATGGCTGCCAATCTGAAGAATGGACAGATGATCATGAATGGCACAAACATTTTCCTATTTGCGGTAAAAAAAGTGCCTATTTTAATTGCGGAAATTCTTTCGAAAAACAAATTAACTTCAGATGATATCGATTTATTTATTTTGCACCAGGCAAGCTATTTTATGCTGGAAGTAATTCGAAAGAAATTAAAATTACCGCCTGACAAGATGTTTATCAATATTGGTGAGTTCGGCAATTCTGTTTCTTCTTCTATCCCTCTTGCTTTATACGACGCTGAGCAAAAAGGGATTTTAAAACGCGGCATGAAAATAGTTCTCGCAGGTTTTGGAATAGGAAATAGTTGGGGCGCTACGGTCATTGATTATTAAAATGTATATTTATAGAAAAGTTTATGATTTCAGTTGAAGAATTTACTTATCAGTTGGCGGGAGAATTCGAGGATATTGATCCAAATTCAGTTTCTCCTGATACAAACTATAGAGACATTAAGAACTGGAGTAGCATGTATGCGTTAATCATCATCGCCTTTATTGATGCTAATTTTGATGTACAGTTGAACGCTGAAAATTTAAAGTCGACCCAAACAATTCGCGACCTATATAACATCGTTTCACAAAAGCTGGCTTCATGAGTGTGTTAACGGTAAAAAATGTTAGCATAAAAGGAATTGGTGCTTGTGTTCCAAAACAACTCCTTAGTAATTTATCCTATGAGCACATAACTGAAGATGAGCGCAAATTATTTATAAAAACCACTGGAATAACTGAAAGGCGCACGGCTGGCGATTCCATTTCAACTGGCGATTTGTGTTATGCACCCGCACTGGAACTATTAAATAAACTTAACTGGAAACGTGATGAGATAGATGTTGTAATTATGGTTACACAGTCACCGGATTTTTTTATTCCTGGGTCGGCAGTCATCTTGCAGGACAAACTAGGATTTAAAAAATCTTGCCTTGCATTTGATATCAACCTGGGTTGCTCGGGTTACGTATATGGATTATACGTTTTAGCAAACCTGCTCAGTTCTGGTCAAATGAAAAAAGGCTTATTACTGGTAGGTGATAAATCCACTATGTCTACCTCGTTATATGATAAAAGTGCGTACCCTTTATTTGGTGATGCTGGTTCAGCCACCGCATTAGAGTTTAACGAACAAGCCAAGACTATGTTTTTTAATTTGGCTACCGACGGCTCGGGTCAAGATGCGATCACCATCGAACATGGCGGCTCTCGTCACGGAATTAGAGAAGATACATTTGATCTTGTTGAAATTGAACCTGGAGTTAAGCGGGCTAAACGGCATTTGAAACTTGATGGTATCGAAATTTTTAATTTTGCGTTGCGCGAAGTACCAGCCAACATAAATCAGTTATATGCGTTTGCAGGTCAGGCATTCTCCGAAACGGATTTTTTTGTTTTTCACCAGGCTAATAGGTTAATCAATGAATCTGTACGTAAGAAATTGAAAATTACAGACGTTTCAAAAGTTCCTTATTCTTTGAACAGGTATGGTAATACGAGTTCTGCTTCAATTCCTTTAACCATTATTTCTGAGATCAGGGAACAGCTTAAGGGCCGAAAAAAGAATGTGTGTTTAAGTGGTTTCGGAGTCGGGTATTCTTGGGGAAGTGCTCTTATTGAATTTGATAATGTCGAATATTTGCCGTTAATTGAAATTTGATGTTCACATTAGCAGATAAAACAATTTTGATTACCGGCGCATCCTCAGGAATAGGAAGAGCGACAGCCATTTTATTTAGTGAACGCGGAGCTAATGTAATTATTACCGGAAGGAATGAGCTGGCATTAAATGAAACCTATCTGCAGCTGAACCCTTTAAATCAAAATCAAAAAATCGTCGCTGATCTTACAAATCCCAAAGAAGTGAAATCACTAGTCGGATCGCTTCATGCTGAAGTGGACGGCTTTGTACATTGCTGCGGTAAAGTATTGCCCGTGCCGGTTAAATATATTAAGAGGGAGCAGTTGGAAGATGTTTTTAGCGTGAATTACTTTTCGGCAGTAAATTGCGTTTCCGAACTTCTTCTCCAAAAAAAAATTAACAAAAATAGCTCTATCGTTTTTATTTCGTCTGTTTCAACATTACATGCTTATTTTGGTGGAGGGCCTTATATTAGTTCTAAAGCTGCTTTAGAAGGATATGCTAAAACTCTTGCCCTGGAATTAGCACCCAAAAAAATCAGAGTGAATGTGGTATTACCAGCTCTTGTTAATACTGCTATATTTGATAGTACGGTTGAAGCTGCAATAGATGATGAAAAGATGAACGAAATGGTAAGTAAATATCCTTTTGGTATAGGTGAGCCATTAGATGTTGCCCAGGCGCTGGCATTTTTTATTTCCGATAACAGCAAGTGGATAACAGGAAGTTTTTTAAAAATGGATGGGGGACTTACATTAGGATTAAGTTAATGGAAGAAAACAAAGAGATATCAGTAATCATTCCGGTATTCAATGCCGAAATTTGCATAGCTCAAACAGTATCGAAAATCCATTCGGTATTGAGTTCAATGAACCTTGTATTTGAAATAATCCTGGTGGATGATGCCAGTACGGATCATAGCTGGAAATGTATTAAAGAAATAAAAGCAAATAATACTTCCGTTCAGGCAGTTCGGTTTAACAAGAACTACGGGCAGCATAATGCTTTATTATGTGGAATAAATGTTTCTTCCGGAAAGTACATTGTCACCATTGACGACGATCTGGAACAGGACCCCAATGATATTGAAGTCCTTTATAGGATGATTAAAAGCGAGGGGTTCGATTTAGTATATGGAATGCCTGTTAACGTTAGGAAAAATTTCTTCAGGAAAGTATTGACAAAAATCTATAAGAAAATTTCCCAGATCGAAAATAAAAACGCGGGAGGTGGCAGTTCTTTCAGGATTTTTACAAACCAGTTGCGATCCAGCATGCTAAACCATGGAGGGTCATTATTTTTTTTGGATGAAATTGCGTTATGGTATACAGATAATATTGGTTATGCAACGGTGCGCTTTCAACGGTCAATGAAATCCGGTTCAGGCTATGGTATTAGTTCACTGTTTACATTATCACTTAGAGTTCTATCGCTTAGTTCCACGATGCCTTTAAAGTTAGTGCGCATGTTGGGACTATACATTTCTGTAATCAGTGTATTGCTTGGTTTCTATTTTTTTGTGAGGAAGTTTAGCGAGAATGTTCCCATGGGATACACATCAATAATTGTGGCAATTCTTTTTGGAACCGGGATAACGAGTTTTAGCCTTGGGATTATCGGGGAATACCTCGGCAACCTTATAGCCCTCTCCAATAAGAAGCCGTCTTATAGTATTCGCGAAAAAATATGATTGTAGAGCAATATGGTTTAAGGTTTACCAGGATTACAGCATCGCATCTTGAGCTTCTCCGTTATTGGCGCAATCAATCTTATATTAGGGAAAACATGCAATTCACGGAGTATATTACACCGCGGATGCAAAAGAAATGGTTTGAAAAGATAAATAATAAGTTTAATTATTATTTTCTCATAGAACATGCAGGTAAAAAGATCGGGTTAATAAATTGCAAAGATGCAGCACCCAATTCAAGGCTTGCCGAAGGGGGGATTTTTATATGGGAAAAAGAATATTGGGGCACACTGTATCCGTCACTTGCTTCACTTACCATGCTTCAGGCGGTATTTGAAATATTTATGTCGGGAGAAGAATCCGTTGCAACAGTCAGCTGCAATAATGCGATTGCTTTAAAATTTAATAAAATGTTAGGTTATGAAATTAAAAGCAAAACAAGCGACGGGCAATTTTATAAGCTGCACTTAACAAAGCAGCGGTACGTTTCCCATTGTAAGAAATTAATTAAAGCTGCTGAAATATACCATAACGGAAATACAGATTTTAAAATGTATGCCACTGCCGGCGACTTATTAATTGATGAAATTAATTCCTATATCATAGCACATAACATCACGCCCTGGAAGGAAACGCTGTAAATTCGCCGGCATTTAAAAATTCAATCCATTTTTCTTTTGGAAACATGCTCAGCATAAATTCATCGCGCAGTGTTTCTATTTTGTATCTGCATATTTCTTTTGCAGAATATTCCCACCTTGGGTTGGCAATGTCAAGCATTAATACAAATCGGTCCTCTCCACTCTCATTCCATGCTTCATGTTCAAATGAATCATCGAAAATTACCATTTTGCCAGGTTGCCAGGTTTTAATTTCATTACCCACACGTAAGCCGCAATTCACAGGAACAATCAAACCCAAATGTGCCCTCAAAACCATTTTCGTAAAACCTTTATGTGGCTGAATTTTTGTTTTAGCAGGAAGGTATGAAAAGTCTGCGGAAATAAGTTGGGGTATTTTTTCCAGTATTTCAAACGTTTTCGGACACAAACTACAATTCAAAGGGTGTTTGATGCCGAAGAATTTAAAAGTAAATACCTTCCATAAATTTTTACTGTCTGGATGCAGGTAATCGGGGAACGTATTTAACCAAAAACCGTTTTCTGAAGACTTTCGGAGGAGCTGTAACTCATTTAAAATCTCCTGGAAATTCTCCTCCAGAACTTTTAACTCAGGAACCTCAGAGATATCATAAAACCACTTGGGATTTTTGAAGTCGAATTGCATTATCAAATTTAAAATTAATCTTAATTTTATGCAAATGGTAAAACTTTGGTTTAGTTTATTTGACAGATCTGATTATAAATCAGAACTTCCATATTTTATAGAGGGTTCAACGGAGGCTTACGTAGAAAAACTCGAATCAAATTACGCTGTAATCAAAGAAGAACTTTTGGCGTATCTTCAAAAAAATGAACTTACCACGTATTTTAATTCTACCATGGTTGAGAAAAAAAATACATGGAAAACCATTTCCCTAAACTCCTGGGATATTAACCTCTATCACAATTTTATTCATTTCCCAAAAACAACGGCTCTGATTAAATCGTTCCCTGAAATTGTCTCTTCTTCCTTCACCATGCTTGCTGCCAATTCAAGAATAAAGCCGCATTGCGGTGATACGAATGGTATTTACAGATGCCATTTGGGCCTCGTTATTCCAGCTGGTCTTCCGTCTTGTGGTTTTAGGGTAGGTGAAGAATGGCGTAGCTGGGAGGAAGGAAAAGTTCTCAGATTTATTGATGCTAACAATCATGAAGCAATTAATTTAAGTGACCAGAATCGTTTTATTTTTTTATTTGATGTTATTCGTCCTGAAGTAAGGCGGAAGAAGGGATTCATTTGCGCGGTTGTCCGAACTTCGTTGTTTATGCAGCGAATGGCAGAACGGATGCCTTCTCTGTACAAATGCCCCCTTTCCTTCCAGATGGCAATTGCTGGGTTTCTGGTTCCCTTGGCTTATACCGCTATTCCCGTCCGTAATTTTATTTATAAAAACATGAAATGGTAAAACCGTGGTTCAGCCTATATGATAAAGAAAGGTACAAGGGCACAGATTCGCCTTTCCCTGTACTTGCAAATTATCCCGGAATATCTGAATTGCAATCCAGCTATCTTACCGTGTATGAGGAATTAAATAAATATCTTCAAAAAAACCAACTAAAGCCTCAGTTTAATGGTACTATGGTTGAAACCCCAAAAAGCTGGAAAGTCCGATCCTTAAAAGTGTGGGGGGTTGAAATGTTTGACGTACAAGAACAATTTCCAGCAACGATGCGCTTGCTCAACAATATACCAAATGTAGTAAATGTTGGGTTTAACTTGTTGGAGCCGGGTGCTAAAATTAAACCCCATAACGGTGATACAGACGCTATTTACCGTTGTCACCTGGGCTTAAAAATTCCGGTAAATTTTAAAGCCTGTGCGTTAAAAGTATTGAATGAGGAAAAACATTGGGAACCGGGTAAGGTAATTATCTTTAACGACGCCTTTGAACATGAAGCATGCAATTACAGTAATGAGCAAAGAATTATCCTTCTTTTTGATATCCTAAAACCGCAATACCTTTCAATTCGGAATAAAATATGCGCCACCGTTTTGTCGAGTTTCTATTTACAACAGGTCGGAAATGCCTGGAAAGGAATTTATAAGATGGATCGTAGAATATTTCGTTACCTGATTTTTCCAATGGTTACTTTTATAAGAGTAATGATCCCTTTTCGAAATTGGATTAAACGAAAATAATTACTTATAGATAATATAATTGTTTACAACAAGGATGTCAATGCCTGATGATGTAAACACCCCGGCAATATCAGCCATCGAATTGACAATCGGTTTACCCATGACGTTTAAACTTGTGTTTAGCAGTACAGGCACACCACTGATTTCATGGAACGCCGAAATGAGGTTATAGAAATGTTCATTTGTTGACTTACTAACTGTTTGAAGTCTCCCCGTACCATCAACATGAGTAACAGCTGGGATCAAATGTTGCTTTTCTTTTTTAATCGTTAAAACCCTTTCCATAAAGGGTGTTGGGAAGAAATTTTCAAAATAGTCATTCCCATACTCCTCCAAAATAGATGGCGCGAATGGCCTGAATTCTTCTCTGAATTTAACGCAGCTGTTTATCTTCTCTTTCATTTGCAGGTCACCTGGATTTGCTAATATCGAACGGTTCCCAAGAGCGCGCGGACCCATTTCAGCTTTTCCCTGAACCCAGGCTACAATTTTTCCTTCAAACAATGAAGCGGCCACGGTGCGATAAATATTTTCATAATCAGTCAATTCATATTTGAATCCCGAATACGTTATGAATGCTTTAATCTCAGTGTTGTGTAATTCAAATCCCAGATAGGGATTGGTTTGAAAAAATGGGATTGCTTTATTGGGATTATGCTTTTTAAAGTTTAATAGTGCTGCTCCAATTGCGGAACCGTCATCTGCCGGTGCTGAAGGGACGTAGATGTTTTCGTACGGGGTTTGTGTGTGAATTTTTCCATTGGCTGCTGAATTTAACACGCAGCCTCCCGCCAATATTAAATTTGTACTAGGGTAAATTTTGTAAATATTTGTTATGAGTTGCATGAGAATGACTTCATAAAAAAATTGACACGTAAAAGCGAGGTCAGCTTTTGAAATTTTTCCATACGCATCACGCATGACATTTTTTTTAATTTTCTGTTCGTCTTTATTCCTTTTGATATTAATTCCATCAACGGTTATCCATTTTTCCAGGTCCTTTAAGAGTTTGTGGTTTAAGGTCCCATACGGGGCTAAGCCCATCACTTTCCACTGCTCCCCTGAGATGTCACTAAAACCGCACCACTTCGTTATCTCTCCATAGTAATCGCCCAATGATGCCTTACTCGAGTTTTTATGAACTTTTTTTAGTGTATGATCATTTGCTTTGAAAATAGAATATGAAATGTGCTCATCACCATTGCCATCGATAACTAATATTGTAGCATTACTTACCGGAGACGTGTAATAGGCATGATAGGCATGGCAATGATGATGATCGAAATATTCATTTGGTTTGTGAGGTAATTTTAATTTTAGATATAATGCGTTTTTGAAGGAAGCTCCCACGGTTGACAACATTGCAAATTGTGATGAGCCATGGAAATCAGCAAGGGTAGCAAACAAATTGTCATCAATATTATACAGGTTTTTTCCAATAAAGCGGTTGAGATACCTATACTTTCTGATCAGGAATATTGCGACTGCTGCTGTTACGTGTTTGGTCAGTGTGGCAAACATTCGCCAATTGACTGCAATTTCGTAATCCAAAAAGGGATAAGTTTCAACTAATTTATTTACAAGAAAAAAATTATCAGCTACAGTTGTTAATGCCCTCTTGTTTTGTGTAAATCTTTCGGTGGCCTCTGCGAAAACAATTTCTCCATGATCGTTAACAAGAGCAATCGCCCCATCGTGAAACCCGCCTGCGATACCAATGTAGTATTTTTGAGGTTTCAGGTTTTTCATTCAATGGAAATCGTTTTATTTTCTTCCCCTTCCGATACTGATATTGTAACGTACGCAATCCCAATATTCTTTCGTATAGCTCACGAAAATTTCTTCACCGGCAGCGATATCACGTTTGGCTAAAATAAAACAACGGTTGCCATCAATTTCATATACGCAATTATTGGTTAGTCCTTTTACGCGGGTTAGTCCAGCGGCGTCGTTGGCAAAGCGGGCCTTGTGCTGCGGTGTGTTCCAGGCATCAATGCAATGTTTTTTATTTATAAAAAACAGGTAACCATCTTCATCTCTTTCAACACGTTTTTCATATTCTTTCCAGTCAATGATTTCGCCAAGGTATTCGATAACACGTGTGCCTTTTTTTATTGGAGTTGTTGTGAAAAGCCCTTTTCCTGAATTTGGGAGTTGAGATGTTTTTACTGTTAATGCCATAGGTGGATAAAGATACTATCTGCAGTGCATATATGAAAAAAAACTTTCCAGGATGCTTACCAGAAATTTTTAAAAAGTTAAGGGTGGTAATTCGCCTTCAAGGTGATGATTATTCTATCATTTTCGTTAGCAAGTCATAGGTAATTTTGCCCTCGTGAAATCTCGTCCACTGTTTATTGTTCCGTGTAAATAATGTTGCAGGTATCGCGCCGCTCCATTCCGTTGAAATTTGATTGATGAAATCATTTCCGTTTACCTCGTCTAATAAAATGATCTCAGCAGAAAATTTATTTTTTTCCAGAAAGGATTTTAATTTTTTTGAAAGCTCTTCTTTAAAGTCCATGGATACTAATAAAACTTTCACTTTCTTACGTCCATACTCCTTGTGGAGTTTTTCAAAATCAGGGAGTTCGGTTACGCACGGTTTACACCAGGTTGCCCAGAAATTAACAACATACACCGTATCGCTGTTATTATGAACTCGTTTCATAAGATCATCTATCTTGTATACCGAAATATTTTGCGCGTCTAACGTTCCGAAACTTAGAAAAATTAATATTAGAAGTGCCAGTTTATTTATTTTTTTCCTTGTAAGCATATTCGTCCAATAAAAGTTGAATGTCAATCAGCAACCTGTTTACCTCAAGACTGTCGGTTCCGTCATAAAAACCCCTTAAATGAAGGTCTTTATCAACCAGCGCAAAATTTTGGGTATGAATAAAATCGTCTGCATCACCCTTTCCTTCTTCGGTATTTAACAGATAACTCTTTCGTGCCATTTGATATAAATGCTTTTTATCGCCGGTTAAAAACAACCATCTTTTGTCGTTTACGCCATGCAGGGAAGCATACGCTTTTAAAATCTGAACCGAATCTTCCTCAGGTGCCACCGTGTGTGATAAAATCATAACATCGTCTCGGTCTTTAAACTGATTATAAACGCGTTCCAGTGCTGTGCTCATAATCGGGCAAATCGATTGACATGTTGTGAAAAAGAAATCCGTAACATAAATTTTGCCTTTTACGGTTCGCTCGGAAACTTCTTCGCCGTATTGGTTGATGAACAGAAAGGGCTGTATCGTATGATAGGAAGTTTCACCCGTATTTACCTGATTTTTTTCGCCGAAATAGGGCAGCGAGCGCAATGGCTTATTTTCTTTTTTTGAAATAAGATACCACCCAAAAAATGCCAGCGGAATAAGAAGCAACAACCAATAGTAACCTTCTTTAAATTTCATGCCTCAAAGTTAGGATTAATTGTTGCGCATTACATTAAAATATGCAATTAAAATTGCTGGAACGATTCTATAAGATGTCTACTGAATACTAAGTTTCAGTTTAGGGCCGGTAAATACAAAGCCGCATTTCTCATAAAAATTTACCGCTTTATTTAACCGTTCTTCGGTTGGTGCAGTAACATCAATCCGCTTCCAGCTCCTTTGTTTACCCATTTCTTTCATCTTTTTTATGAACGACGTGCCAATTCCGGAATTCCGGTATTGTGGTACGATGAACATTTCATCGAGGAGGGCATAGGTTCCGCCGGCGTAAATCGACTGGCTTTCGGTAAGTGTTAATATTCCAGCGACTTGATGGTCGGGTGTTTTTGCTAAAAAAATTTCAGTTTGTTCTGAGTTCAATATGTTTTTAAGGAATTCCTCATTTAAATATATAACAGATTCCTTTTCTTCACCTAATTCGGTATAAAGCTCTTTCAATAAAAGAAGAATTTCGTGAATGTCTTTCTGGGTGGCTCTTTCAATTGATATGTCCATAACACTTTTTATTAGAGTACATCTTTGTGCATTCTTGCTTTTATAAGTTTACTTACCCGGTAAACCATATAAATCGCAATTAGTGTTAAGATAGTAATTACAATTCCTAATATGTTATAATTTTCCAAAGGACTGTATTTATCTTTTTGAACAACTATCATTCCGCCAATTGCCGCAGCGATCCCTCCCGCGATTTGCTGAAGTGAGGAATTAATACTCATAAAAGCGCCGCGGTCATGTAATTTGGGTAAGGCAGTAACAAGAGCCATCGATGGTACCATACGGCTCATAATTCCCATCATCATCAATACATTTAATACCATCACTACCGAAATATGTACAGGCGTTAGGTTTGTATAAATTAATACAACTACGATGAGCCATAAAGAAGCAATAGCAAACAATTTTAGCTTATCAATTTTATCACTTAGTTTTCCAATAACGGGCATAATAATTAAAGTTGCTATTCCAGCCACCATAAAAAGTAGTGGCAACTGCTCGGCGGTTACGTGCAGGTTATTAATCGCAAACGCACTTCCCCAGGGCATCATCATAAATCCGCCAAGAGATAACATGGCGGTTGCCAAAAATCCGATGCGGTAATCCTTCTGGCGAACCGTATGAAGCAAATGCTTGAATGCGTTTTTTTCATTCTTCGTTTCCAGATGTTTGGTAATGGGCTTTATTTTTAGAAGAATCAGAACCCAAACCACAAGCGCTAAAACCACGATCATAAGAAACGGTGCTTCCCAGTTCCAATGATTTGCAAGGTACAGGCTGATAGGTATGCCCAGTACCTGGCTGGCACCAAATCCCATCTGCATAAAACCCATCACGCGACCCCTTTGTTCTAAAAGAAACAAATCGGCAACAATGGCCATCGAAATGGATCCAATTACTCCGCCAAAGATCCCCGTAAAAACACGTGCAGCCACTAACATGGGATAAGTGGTTGAAATTCCACATAAAAAGGTGCCTATGATGAATCCAATATAAAAGAATTGTAAAAGTTTCTTCCGGTCGAACTTATCCGCAAATCCTGCAGTAAGTAAACCGGAGATTCCGGCACTAAATGCGTAGCTCGACACTGAAAAACCAAATTGGGTGGTAGTCATATTCATTGATTTCATTAAAATATCACCTAGCGGTGACATTACCATGAAATCGAGGACCACAGTGAACTGTGTAAGTGCAAGTAAAATAATAACAGTAATTTGATAAGTGGAAAATTTAGTCACCGAGTAAGGTTTCGACATATAAAATAAGATTAAGCTATAGGGCAAGGCAAAGATAGAAAATATATAAAAGGTTGTTGCAGGCACAACATATACATTAATCACCTTTGGCCGTGCGGTAATTCTGTAAATGCAAATGAAACGAAAATTTGTTATTTACAGCGCCACCTATTATTAAAATCTTTTTAGCGATTGTTTTTTGGCACCAGACGAATGTAGCGCTCGATGGGCAATTCTCAGCTTAGTTTTACATCTATAGCAACAAACATTCTACTGCGTTAAAGTGTTGGTTCTATAATTAAAGAAAATAAGCAAAAATTATAAACTTTAAAATTCATTCTTATGTTAAAATGGACCGCAATTTTTTTCGTGATTGCAATTATTGCCGCAGTATTTGGTTTTACAGGTATTGCTGAGGGTGCTGCCTCAATAGCAAAGACAATTTTCTTTTTCTTTTTAGCCCTGGTGGTTATTACTGCCATATTGGGTTTTACAGTTTTTAAAAAACCATAGAGAGTCATTAAAGATGCGACGGACCTTGGCCGGATATACGAGGTGAATCAAAACCGATGTATGGCCAGCCTTGTTCCGCGTCAATTTCAACTAAATTAAAGAATGCGAATGATTAAAATGAATTTTCTGTCCGGTTTATCTACTTGCTTCCCAGTAATTGCAATTTTTTTTATGAATTCGTTGTATTCGCAAGCAGATTCAAGTCGGGTTAGAATTCAGGATTGTTGCATGATGAAAGACGGCAGGATGATGCATGTCAGTGATGGTAAAATGGAGGTGCTTGAACGGGAGATGGTGATGAAAAACGGCACACGTTGTAATGCAAATGGAGAATGCATCACACTCGAAGGAGAGAAGACCATGATGAAAGAGGGGCAATGTATGGATTCGATGGGTCGCATTACGGATTGCAGCAATTTGATAAGGTCCAACGATAATCAAAAAGGTAAATCCAGTATTATTTATACCTGTCCGAAGCACGCGGAAGTTGAAAATGACGGACCAGGTATTTGTCCAAAATGTGGCACTACGCTAATTGAACGGGAATAAATGCGAAAGAGCTTAACAGGCGAAAGGAATAAGATATTTATAACAACTAAAAAAAGAAAAAATGGCAACAAAAAACAAACCTGCAAAGAAAGCCTTAACTAAAAAGGCGCCGACAAGAAAAGCGCCAACAAAAAAGGCCGCTACTAAAAAGGCTGCTACTAAAAAGGCTCCTACAAAAAAGGCTGCTACAAAAAAAAGTTCACAAGGTGTTAAAGCTAAACCTGATGCTGCAAAAGGCCTGCGTGATCTTTTTGAGAATGAATTAAAAGATATTTATTGGGCTGAAAAGGCGCTTACAAAAGCTATCCCTAAAATGATCAAAAATGCATCGTCTGAGGAATTGGTTGATGCGCTTAATGAACACTTACAGGTTACTGAGGAGCAAGTGTCACGTTTAGAAGAGGTTTTTGAAGCGATTGGAGTAAAAGCTCAGGCGAAAAAATGCGAAGCAATGGCAGGTTTGATTAAAGAAGCTGAAGAAATTATGCAGGATACCGAAAAAGGTGATGTACGTGACGCGGGGATCATTTCAGCTGGCCAAAAAGTAGAACACTATGAAATAGCTACTTATGGTACATTATGCGCTTTCGCACGCATTTTAGGTGAAGATAAAGCAGCAGCATTATTGTCTGATACCCTTGATGAAGAAAAAGAAGCTGATGAGAAATTAAGCGAAATCGCTGAATCTTCGATCAATATCGAGGCAATGGCTGACTAATCAATTAAAAGAAAATAAAAACAAAAATCAAATAAATAATAACAATTAAAAACCAAAAAACATGAGTACAGGAAAAGTTTTATTAGGAGTAATTGCAGGTGCTGCGGTAGGAGCTGCTTTAGGTATTTTATTTGCACCAGACAAAGGTTCAAACACACGTGCCAAATTAACTAAAACCGGTGAAGATTACATCGAAGACTTGAAAAACAAGTTTGCGGAGTTAATGGAAAGCGGACAAGAAACAATCTCCAACGCGAAAAGCAGCGCTGAAGATTTAATGGAGAAAGGCCGTTCAAAAGCTCAGGAAGTTAAATCTGATGTGAGAACAGCTATGAGCTCTTCAACAACAGGTAATAACCACAATCATGCTTAATGTAGGGTTAACAGTTTAATTACATTTTAAAAATCAAGTAACATGGAAGAAAAAGCAACGCTAATAGGATCACTTGTCGATAAGGCAGAAGACTATGCAAAAACCAGTATCGATTTATTAAAGTTAAAAGCTTTGGATAAATCAACAACGGCTATCTCGTCAGTAGCATCTATTGTAGCCATCTTAATTACTTCACTTTGTGTGGTATCTATGGTTAACATTGGTCTTGCGCTGTGGATATGCAAGTTAATGGACAGTTCGTACAGTGGTTTTTTTATCGTTGCTCTCTTCTATGCGATTTTATCTGTAATCCTGTATGTATTCAGAGATCAAATTATCAAAACGCCAATTAGTAACAGTATAATCACTTACGTTCGTAAGGAAAAACAAATTTAGTCATGAAAAAGGAAACTGCATTGGATGTTCTTCGTAAGGATATCGTTAAATTGGAAGCGAGACGTAGTGAGGATTTACATTTGCTGAAAGAACAAATACATGAGACTTACGAAAGTCTTAAGCCTGTAAATCTGATAAAAGGCATTTTTAAAAGCGCTACTGATTCTCCGGAAATTTCAACTGGACTTACCAAGGCTGCAATGGGGGTTACTTCAGGACACCTGATTAAACGCCTCCTGTTCGGTACGTCCCACAACCCGTTAAAGCGTATGGCTGGAGCAGCCGTGCAAGCAATTGTCACAAATATCGTAAGTAATAATTCTGAAAAAATTGCAGACAAAGGAAAAGGAATTATTAATGCGATTAAATCATTAGTTACTAAAAAGAAGGAGCCTGCGCACGTTGATTTTTAAATCAGCACATTCCTTATCACTGCACTATGAAAATTGGCTATTATGGCAAAGCTAGGTTTTAATACTCTTTGGCCTTTGCTTAAAGAGACTGCAAAAAAGTGGTATGACCGTGATCCTTTCAGGGAAAGCGCGGTCATAGCTTACAACGCTATATTTTCTCTTCCAGGGTTATTGGTTGTAGTAATTACTTTAGCTGGATACTTCTTTGGGCAGGAAGCTGTTAGTGGAAAATTACATCACCAGATCTCTGGCATGATGGGACCGGAAACGGCAGATCAGGTTCAAAAAATGATAATTGCTGCTAATAAATCACGGGAGTCAATATGGGCGGCAATCATCGGTGTAATCACAATTATTATCGGTGCCACAGGTGTATTTGTTCAATTGCAAAAGTCGCTCAACATAATCTGGGAAGTTAAAGCAACCACCCAGAAGTCGGGCATTTGGAGTTTTTTAAAAACGCGCTTGTTTTCTTTTGGACTTATCATTTCAATCGCATTCCTCCTTTTGGTTTCACTTGTTCTGTCTTCGGTATTAGCTGCCCTCGGCGACTGGATATCGGGGAACCGTTCAGAATCTTTACTCATCCTGTTCAAAATATTAAATTTTATTATCTCTCTGGTTATCATCACTGTTTTATTCGCATTGATGTTTAAAATTCTACCTGATGTAAAAACAAAGTGGCACGCTATCTGGGTTGGTGCTTTTTTAACTGCCTTGTTGTTTGTTATAGGAAAGTCGGCACTGGGATTGTACTTTGGAAAAGCTGAGCCCGGGTCGGGATACGGAGCTGCCGGTTCAATCATCCTGATATTGCTGTGGGCATCATACTCTTCGATGATCGTATTTTTTGGCGCGGAGTTTACAAAAGTTTTCTCTGACTTCCGTTATGGTGAGGCACCTCCAACAAAAAATGCCGAAAAGAAATCTAGCGTGTGAGACTATGATAAAGTCAGACCATTATCCTTTCTATTTTAAATTTGCGAGTATCCTCGTTTGCATTATTGGTTTCATTTATATCATGTGCGTTGGGCAGAATATTATAGCGCCCTTAATATTTGCCGCGATTATTTCCATTCTTCTGAATCCAATGGTGAACTTTTTAGTCCGGAAAAAATTTAACCGGTTACTGGCAATTTGTATTGCATTATTAGTGGGAATCCTGTTCACTGCCGGGTTAATATATTTTATTGCTTCGCAAATGGCTATGTTTTCTGAAGCCTTGCCACAGCTCAAAGAAAAATTTTTTACAATGTTACATGATGCTGAAGCTTGGGTTTCGCGACGGTTTAATGTCAGCACATCAAAAATTGACGCGTGGATCACAGAACAAAAAAAGGAGGGTTTGAATAATTCTACCTCGATGATAGGTGAAACCATTAGCACGGTTGGTGGTTTATTCGTCATGATCCTTTTGATCCCGGTCTATGTTTTTCTCTTTTTATTTTACAAACCATTGCTACTCGAATTCATTCATAAAATTTTTCCTGCGCAGAACGATTTAATGGTAAACGATGTGCTAAAGGAAATTAAAACACTAATTCAAAGTTACCTTGTTGGCCTTATGATCGAAGCCGCCATAGTGACTGCGTTATGCACTACCGGACTCCTGATTATTGGCATTGATTATGCAATACTGATTGGAATCATAGGCGCTCTTCTAAACCTTATTCCCTATATTGGAGGAATCATTGCCACGCTTTTGCCTATGACCCTCGCAATAGCAACAAAAGAGCCTGTACATGCCCTGTACGTGTTAATATTATATTGCTCTGTTCAGTTGATCGATAATAATTTCATCGTCCCAAAAATTGTTGCGTCCAAGGTTAAGATCAATGCCCTGGTCTCTATCGTGATAGTTTTAATTGGGGGTGCGATATGGGGGGTTGCCGGAATGTTTTTATCGCTTCCACTTGTTGCTATTTGTAAAGTAATTTGCGACCGGATAGAACCTCTAAAACCTATCGGTTTCCTATTGGGTGACAATATGCCGAACGTCATGCTTTTCAGGAAACGGCCCAAAACAGCATAGGTTTGTAAAAATCATTATTTTTTTTTGGTTTTAAACCTTAGAAGGAGGTTTTTAGCGAATAGAATGTGTACTCTCTTCTAAGCAATTTACTTTTATTAAAAAAACCAAGGCTATGGATCTATCGTTAAAGATTGATACAGTAGAAAATATCAGTACTGAAAAATTCAACAGTATTTATTTTAAAACACAAAAGCCTGTTGTAATTAAAGGCCTTTCACGTAACACAGAAGCAGCCAGGAAGTGGTCGATTCAGTATTTTAAAGATATCCTCGGCGATGTGATTGTTGATGTATACGACAACGGCAATAAGCAAAGTGCTAAATCCGCATTTACGGTTCCTGACCTTAAAATGAAGTTTAGCGAATACCTTGACATTCTTGCTAAAAACGAACAAACTAACCTGCGAATTTTTCTTTTTGATCTTTTTAAGTATGAGGCCAGATTGAAAAAAGAATTTCCTTGTCCCGATCTTTTCAAAGGATTATTGGATAACATCGGCCATATGTTTTTTGGAGGTAAGGACACAACTGTTAGGATCCATTATGATATTGATATGTCGAACGTTCTTCATACTCATTTTGGAGGAAGAAAGCGTGTGGTTTTAATTGCTCCGGAGTATTCTACGCTGTTGTATTGTTTACCGTTAAATACCTATTCCTTAATTAATCCTGATAAGCCAGATTATAAAAAATACCCGGGTTTGCAATATGTGAAAGGTTATGATTTTATATTAGAGCCGGGCGATTCATTATTTATGCCAAGCGGTTACTGGCATTATATGACCTATCTTGAAAGCAGTTTTTCTGTAAGTTATCGGCGCATCGGACCAAGTGTTCAGGCGCCCATTCAGGGCATGCTTAATTTAGGATTATATATGCCAACCGATAAGTTATTAAATAAAGTAATGGATAACAAATGGCTTGCAATGAAAGAGCAGATCGCCGAAAATCGAATTAACCGGTATTTTTCCTAATTCCAAAAACTTCCAAATCAGTTTGTGGGATTATCGGATGTAATAACTTCAGAAATGGTTTGCGCGAGTAATCTGACGCCATTTAATTCAACCTCCGATGGTGTTTTAATTTGCCTGTAGTACGTACCAAAAGTTCCTAACACCTTCCCATTATCAGTTTTAATAGGCATGCTCCAGGCACCCGCAAAGCCAATGGATATTGGCAAATGTTTCAGTTCGGCCCATTTATTATCCGCATTAAAATTCGTGGTAATAACTACGTTCCCCGTGGCTGCAGCAGCAGCGCAGGTTCCTAACCCGGGATCGGGTTTAATGCCGTCAATGGCCTTTATATAGTCTTCAGGCAATTTTGGAGAAATGGCGTTTCGAAGCAATCCTTTCTCGTCAAGTAATAAAATGGACACCGCTGATTGGGATCCAAAAATGTGGTCGGCTTCCTTTGCAACGTAGATAAGAATCTTTCTTTTGCCGGTGCCTGACTGAAGCATCTTTTGAGCTTCCTGGCAAATTGTTTGGAACCGAATCATTCAGTATATATATGCTTAATCGCGTTTTTTTAACCACTGTGTAACAGCAGGCGCGAGCTCTTTCTGGGATTTTCCACCCACAAATACACCAATGTGGCCGCCCTTAAAACTATAAAGTTCTTTATCTTTACTTCCCACATGATCGTTTAAGGGGATAGTGGCCGCTGGTGGCACCAGGTGATCCTCAGTTGCATAAATGTTAAGCAGGTTGCATGTAAGGTTTTTAAGATTCACTTTTTTACCTCCAACTTCCAGTTCTCCTTTTACTAATTTATTTTCCTGATATAAATCGGTCATAAATTCTTTAAAGCATTGGCCAGCCTGATCAGGACTTTCACTGATCCACTTTTCCATTCTTAAAAAATTGAGGAGCTTATCTTTATCATCCAGCGCACTGGTTAGTGTTTGCTGTTTTTGTAACTTCATCATAGGTTTTAGCATATCAAATCCCTGATTTAAAAAATCGCCCGGGATTAAGCCATTAAAACCTTCTACAATTTTCTCAAAATTCATGTCCTTGCTCCAACGGAACAGTAAGCCATCATTTGTACTAAAATCAACTGGAGTAACGTGAGTTACTAAATTTTTTATTTTGTTTGGATACAGCGATGCGTAAATAACGCTTAATGTACCTCCCTGGCAAATACTAAGGATGTTGATTTTCTCGACACGGTTTTTCTTCCGAATAAAATCCACACAGTTATTTATGTACCCATTCACGTAGTCATCTATTCCAAGATATTTATCAGATTTTGTAGGATTTCCCCAGTCAATCAAATACACATCAAGTCCTGCAGCGAGTAAGTTTTTTATATAACTACGGTCAGGTTGAATGTCAAGCATTTTGTATGTGTTTACAAGAGCATATACAATTAATACCGGAGTTTTATAGGTTGGATCTGTGTCCCGGTTATAGCGGTAAAGCGTTAATTTATCTTCTTTATAAACTGCTGTTTTGGGTGAAGCGGCAATTTCCACTTCTTCAATCTGGTTAAACGTTTCGTAGCTCTTAAATAATTTAGAGCTTAAAGTATTCATTTCTTCTACTAATTTGTTTTCCATAACGCTTGATATTACTGCTATAAATTTACATTAATTTTTTTTGTGATGTTATATAATTCCACGTATTTCTCTTACGGTAATCGCCTATTCCTAAAATTAACAAACAAAAAAGGCTGCCCACAAACACACGGCAGCCCTTTCATTATTGTGCTATGAACACAAGGTGAGTTTTATTTCTTTTTTGCTTTTGTAGTTTTATCTTCTTCAAACAATTCAACTGAAGCAGCATTTTGAATTGCTAATTTAGTTTGTAGATCTTTAATTGTTTTTTTAAGGTCATGCATGGTTTTATAGATCTCATCCATTTCACTTTTAAAAACAACAGGATATTGTTCAAATACATTTTCAAATTGCTTTTCAAAATGTTTTTTCACATCCATACTTAAGTTTAAAGCCTCTGCTTTCACTTTACTGAATTCATCTGTAGCAAACAATTCAGAGTACATTTTTTCGTTTGTTTTTACCCATTCATTATATAATTCAGTTGCAGTTGGCAAACTAACTTTTCCAGCCTGGATGTCTGCCTGAACATCTTTATATTTTTCCTGAGTTTCCTTTGCTAACGTTTCCATAGAAGCCTGCATCGTCTTGTACAATTGAGATTGCAATTCAGATTGTTTGATGCTGTATTCGGTAACTTTATCAAGCAAAGCAATCGTAGCTTCAACATTTTCTTTTTCTTTCCCAGGGTTAGCTAATTTTAAAAGGGGTTCAAATGTTTTGCCGAACACATTATTCATTTTTGAATAAAGGTCTTTCATTTGTTCTGAGTTGCCAGAAAATAATTCAGGAAACTGTGCTGACATATTTTGCATCTGAGCATAGTACTCTTTTCCTAATCCATTTTGTTTCACAAAGAAATCCTGCATTTGTTTTGTTGAACTTTCAAATACATCTTTCAAAGAAGCGTTGTTAAAGAACGAACCAAAAACTTGCTCAGTCATTTGTTTCGTGTTATGCGCTGCAAATATGTTTTTCCAGGTATCAATGCTATAATCAGAATTTTTTATCGCGTTTAACATGGGTTGAAACATTTCCTGAACTTTCATATACACCTGGCCTCCTTCGTACATGTTTTTGAACATATCCTTATTGAACGGATTATTAATGTTTTTAGAAAACGTATCATAAGAGGTGTTCATGGTTCCCATCCAGCTGTTGTAGATGTTAGTCCATGCGTTATTCATGGTGGCGAAACTGTCATTGTAATCGTTTGCAGTTTTACCATAATTAACCATTGAGTTATAAATGCTTTGGTTAAAGTCTGTCATTTGCTTCAATCCGTTCATTTGCTGATTGTACCAGTTTTTTAAGAACTCTTCTGGTTTTGACTGCTCATTCATAAATGGATTCGTGAAAGGATTTGCAGAACCAGTCATTCCGCTGAACATCGCAGCTTGTTTTTCCATCATATCTTTATAGATGGATTGACCTCCATCCAAAGGATTACCGCTTGCAAAAGCTGATTGAAATTTCTTTGCTGAATCCATCCAGGTGTTCATAGCATTAGCCTGAGCATCCATAATGTTGTCGATAATCGGATTGTTTGTTTTCATTTTTCTGGTAATTGGTTAATAGTCTTTTTAGTAATTTGGTCTTAATTGCTGAAAATCAGCAACTTAAAGCCTCATTTCAAAATCTCGTGCAAATGTCGTCATTTTTTCCTATACATGTCAAGTAAATTCGTATTAATTTTCCGTTAAATAGTCGTAAATTTTTATTCGTTAGTCTAAATCGAAATAAGCTGCCTTTTATTTGACTTATTCATTTTTTTTTTTGATTATTACATAAAAACTAAGCCTTATGATAGAAACCGGACAAACCTATTCACATGATTTTAAATTTACCCAGGATGAAGTAAATCGTTTCGCAGACGTTACCGGCGATAAAAACCCGGTACATATTGATCCTGAGTTTGCAGCCAAAAGTATGTTTAAAAAGCCTATTATGCATGGCATGCTTGGCGCTGCGCTCTTCAGTAAAGTGTTTGGCGTACTATTTCCGGGCGAAGGAACAATTTACCTAAAACAATCGCTTAGTTTTTTAAAACCAATGTATGTTGAAGTAGAGTATGAAGCTGTGTTCACAGTGCGTGAGGTTTTGCGCGACAAACACCGTGCAGTAGTGGAAACCCTGATAAAAGATAAAGCTACTGGAAACGTTTGTACAAGTGGGGAGGCCACTGTGATGAACATGGACAAAATTTAAAGGATTTAAAATCCGAAATGGTTGATCGTTAGATTAACATAGCGGTGATGCTGAAACCAAACTAGCATGACCACAATAAATAATTCAAAAACTAAAACTAAAGGCTATGGAAAATTCAAACAAACGAACAGTTTTAATTACAGGTGCTACAGGTGGTTTGGGAACCGCTATGTGTAAAGAACTTCATAAAGATGGCTACACAGTTGTAGGAAATTACCACACGAAAGAGAAAGCCGTTGCCTGGATGGACCAGATGAAGAAGGAAGGTTATCCCATTGAATTATTTTATGGCGATGTAAGTGATTATGAAAGTGCCGGTAAAATGATCAAGGAAATTGAAGCTAAATACGGCCACATTGATACGCTTGTTAATAACGCCGGGATCACCCGCGATGGACGGTTAATTAATATGAAAGTGGAAGACTGGCACGCGGTAATTAATACTAACCTTAATTCGGTTTTTAATTGCACGCGTCACGTCATTCAGGGCATGATTGACAGGAAGTTTGGCCGTGTGATCAATATTTCTTCTGTAAACGGGCAACGCGGCCAGTTTGGTCAAACCAATTATTCTGCAGCTAAAGCAGGTATGCATGGGTTTACAAAATCTCTGGCTATGGAAGTAGCAAAGTACGGAGTAACCGTAAACACAATTTCTCCGGGTTACATTGGTACAGATATGGTAATGGCTGTTCCAGAAAAAGTACTTAATCAGATTGTAGCGCAGGTACCAATGGGTAGGTTAGGAGGCACCCATGAAGTAGCACATCTTGTATCGTTTTTAGCGAGTGAGGAAACCAGTTTTGTTACCGGTGCTAACTACAGCATTAACGGAGGCCAGCACGTTTATTAAAAATTCCTTCCAATTTTCAGTACGATGCCAGAGGAGCAAATTCGAGCGTTGAAAAAACGTGTTAAAGAGTTGGAAGATGAGATTCAGGCATTAAAAGGAAAGAAGGAAGCATTTTTCACAAAAAAAAAGACGGTTAAAGTACCGACGGAAATGCGACCTCTGTTTGATGAAGCAGAAGAAGTTGTAAAACAGTATTTTCAGTCCTTTACAGCTGATCCCGGACTCGCAAAGATAGAGGTAAACGGTCAGCGTTATATTTTGATGCGCGCCGAATCACTTGCAAGTGATTTTCTTAAAAATATCGCCAGGCTGTATTCCGATTTGCCTACCAACGAAGCCATTAAAATCGGGCGCAATTTGTTATTTGATTTTGCTCACGTTATTGGAATAGAAGACGGAAAGAACTTCCATAAAAAAATGAAGTTAAAAGATCCCTTGTCAAAACTTTCGGCAGGGCCAATTCATTTCGCTTATACGGGTTGGTCGTCGGTAGATATTTTTCCTGAAAGCAGGCCTTCTCCGGATAATAATTTTTATGTTAAATATAACCATCCGTACTCATTCGAAGCGGATTCATGGCTACTTTCCAATCAAAAAACCGATTTTCCGGTTTGTTCAATGAATGCCGGTTATTCCTCGGGTTGGTGTGAACAAAGTTATGGAATTGAACTTACCTCCGTTGAAATTACCAGCCGTGCCAAAGGGGATAAAAATTGCACCTTTATTATGGCGCCGCCTGATCGCATAGGTGAGTACCTCGAAAAGGAACAATTGAAATATAAACCGGTTAAAAAATATGATATCCCTCTTTTTTTTGAGCGGAAAAAATCAGAGGAAAAAATTAAATCGGTTTTGCGTGAGAAGGAAACCTTATTAAAAGAAATTCATCACCGTGTAAAAAATAACCTCCAGATAATTTCAAGCATTCTTAAACTACATTCTGATCAGGTGAAGGACGAGAATTTTTCCAAGCTGGTAGTGGATAGTCAAAACCGTATTATTTCAATGGCACTCATTCATGAAATGCTGTATGCAAATTCCGATCTCAGTAAAATTAGCCTTGTAATGTACACCAAGTCTTTGTTTGAGAAATTGCAGAGTACATTTAATAAACCCTCCGTCGGGTTAAAGCTCAGGATTCCCGAAGATTTTTGCTATGAAATTGATCAGATGATTCCGATAGGGTTATTGTTAAACGAAGCGCTCAGTAATTCGTTTAAACACGCCTTTAAAAAGGGAAAAGGATTGGTCACTATTTCGGTACTGAAAGACAAACTCATTATATCAGATAATGGTTCGGGAATTCCGGATACTTACGTGACCAATGCGGATTCCAGTTTTGGAATGCAACTGATCAGTATTTTAACCGAACAAATGGATGCTAAATTGAACATTCGCCGATTGAAAGGAACAACGATTGAACTAAACTTTAAAAACAAAACTTATGGCAAAGAAAGACGCAAGGGTTGACGCGTACATTAAAAATGCAGCGTCGTTCGCTCAGCCTATAATGGCACATTTGCGTAAGTTAATACATGAGGCTTGCCCTGATGTTGAAGAAACCATAAAATGGAGTTTCCCAAATTTTGATTATAAAGGAAGCATTATGTGCAGTATGGCGGCATTTAAGAATCACATTGCGTTTAGTTTCTGGAAAGCCTCACTGATGAAACACGCCGATAAGTTTGAGTTAAATGCAAAGAGCGAAGTGTCTATGGGGCACATGGGCAAAATAACGTCAATAAAAGATTTGCCATCGGATAAGCAGATGCTCGCTTACATTAAAGAAGCCGCTAAACTAAATAAACTTGGCATTAAAGCACCGTCTAAATCTAAAACTGTGCCGGTTAAAGAAATTGAAACACCTGTTTACCTAAGTAACGCCTTAAATAAGAACGCAAAAGCAAAAGCGACATTCGATAAATTTAGTTATAGCAACAAAAAGGAATACATTGTCTGGTTGGAAGATGCCAAAACGGAAACAACACGTGAGAAACGCCTGGCCGAGGCCATTGAATGGATGGCAGAAGGAAAAATCAGGAACTGGAAATATGTGAAGAAATGATTTCTGGAATGTTTCACTTTATTGTGAAAGGGACCGTAATATCATTTTTTTTCCTCAATTCTAAAATGTGGTTATATAAATTGCTTAATTCTTCTTTAACGTCTTTATTTGTTTTACGTGAATTGCCTGAAATAATTTCACTAAAACATTTCCCAATATTTTCCCATACAAGTTCACGCTCTGTCAGCAGATTTTGAATGACTTTAGTTTTTTCTAATAAAAGGGTGTCTTTTGCTTGTTCACTAGATTTCTTATCGGTTACTTCATAAATGTTAATTGAAACAGCAATAACTTTTAAATTAAATAAGATCGGAACAAATTCTGATTGAAACCAACGGATTCTGACGCATAATGAATTTCATTCTCTTTAATAAACGTTTCACCCTTAAACGCCCGTTCACAGTCTTTTCTTAAAGCATTCTCTACTTCGTTCGCCGGATCATTAGCATAAGTGAAAAGACTGTCCCCACGTTTTAAAGACTTACCGTGTAACAAAGACGCATTTTCAAATGCTTTCCGGTTAAAAGCGAGAATCGTTCCGTCTTTTGAAACAATGAACCTTACAGACTCAGTCGAATTAAAGGCGGCTGCCAGTAAATCTGATTCTTTCGGTGCGTGAAGGTTAGTGTTTTCGTTAGGCATTTAAATATATATTTCTTATTAATAAAATAAAAAGCCTATTCTTCCGAATAGGCTTTAATACTCTAAACTAAGCGGAGAAATAGGGATTCGAACCCCAGGAACCTCACGGTTCAACAGTTTTCAAGACTGCCGCAATCGACCACTCTGCCATTTCTCCAGAGAGGGCAAAAATACTACTTTTTTTTATTCCACAACTAATTTCCGAAAAATATTTTTTATCACTAACTTTATAGAAATTTACATCCCTGTAATTTTTACAACTCAAGTCATGCAACGTTTTTTCTTCATTTTTTTTATTTTCTGTTATAATTTCCTGTTTTCAAACATTACCGTGTATTTTAATTACGGTGTGTTTAGTTCTGGGGGGTCAAAACCCTTTGTTGAAACCTATCTCACTGTTTCGGGAAATTCAGTTAAGTTTATCCCGGTAAAAGGCGGGTTTCAGGCAAGTGTAAATATTTCATGGAAAATTGTAAAAGGTTCTGAAGTTGTGAAGACATCCAATTATAACCTCCTGAGCCCGGTCGCATCCGATTCCTTGCACTTTCCTTCATTTATTGATAACCAACGGTTTGCATTAGCTAATGGTGAGTACAGCCTTGAACTGTTAGTTACCGATAATGCCAATCCGGAAAAAAAATCAAGCCATACTGAGAAAATAAACATCCTCATTCAGCGTGAGCGTAAAATTTATAATTCGGATATTCAAATTCTTGAATCTTATCAAAAGGCAGGTAATCAAAGTTTGCTCACGAAGAATGGGTATGATCTTGTTCCTTACAACATTAATTACTTTCCTAAAAATCAAAACGCCCTTAAATTTTACACGGAAACGTATAATCTTGATACCGTTTTAGGCAAATCCAGTAAGTTTGTGTATTCCTATTACCTTGAAAATAGCGATAATTTGAAACGGCATCCGGATCTTTCAGGTTTCCAAAAGCAATCATCAGCGCGCAGCAATCCTCTGTTAGCGCAGTTTGACATTACTCGGCTGCCCTCAGGGAATTATAATCTGGTAATTGAGGTAAAAGATTCATCAAACAAAATACAGTCTCAAAAAAAATGGTTCTTTCAGCGACAAAGTGATTATCAGGCTGGGTTATATGCCGATAATTCTTATCGTACGATTGAAGAATTTTTCAACTCGGTACAGGATGCCGATTCATTGAAACAATTTGTTGAATGTTTATGGCCAGTTTCAGGTACTAAAGAACGAGAATGGCAGCAGGTTCAGATTCAAAACAAAGAGCCAAATTTAATGCGTGGTTACCTTGTAAATTATTGGAAGCAACAGGCAGGAGATACACTGGATCCGTTGCCGTTATGGTACAATTATTACAAGTTGGTGCTGGAGACAAATGCCCTGCTGAAATGCGGAAAACAAAAAGGATATTATACCGACAGAGGCCGGGTGTATTTACAATACGGCAAACCCGACCAGCGTAACCAGGTAAACAGCGAACCAACAACGTATCCGTATGAGATTTGGCATTATTACAGGGTATTTGATAAAACAACAGGGCGTTTTTTTAGCAATAAGAAATTTGTATTTGCTAATTTCGCCATAGCCGATGATTGTTATAAACTCATACATAGCGACGTGAGAGGTGAAATATATGACGAGCGGTGGAGATTTAAACTGTCTAACCGTTCACAACAATCGTCAAATATCGACGATACCCATCCGGTTAAAACTTATGGTTCCAATATTGAAGAAAACTTCAACAACCCACGCTAATGTATGTTGAATGATAAGGTAGCTGTTGTTATTTTAAACTGGAACGGTCGGGTATTTTTAGAAAAGTTTCTTCCATCAGTAATTGAGCATTCTTCAGGGGCGCAAATTATTGTCGCCGATAACCAGTCGTCCGATGACAGCATCATATTTCTTAATGAGCATTATCCTCAGGTGCGGGTTATCATCAATCCTTCTAATGACGGCTTTTCCAAAGGATATAATCTGGCGTTGAAACAGGTACAAGCAAGCTATTATGTTTTGTTAAATTCGGATGTTGAAGTTACAGAAAACTGGATTCAGCCGATTCTTGAGTTAATGCGTTCTGACGATTCAATCGGTGCTTGCCAGCCCAAGATACTGGACTATAACCATAAGTCTCTATTTGAATACGCAGGTGCTTCAGGCGGGTTTATTGACAAGTACGGTTATCCGTTTTGTCGTGGAAGAATTTTTAATGTTCTTGAATCTGATAAGGGGCAATACGATTTCACTACGGAAGTTTTTTGGGCAACAGGCGCATGTATGTTTGTGAGAGCAGAAGCGTTTTGGAAGGTCAATGGTTTTGATGACGATTATTTTGCTCACATGGAGGAAATTGATTTGTGCTGGCGCATGAAAAACATTGGGTATAGAGTTTTTGTTGAACCAAAATCAACCGTATACCACGTTGGCGGCGGCACACTCAACAAATTGAGCCCCCGGAAAACATTTTTAAATTTCAGGAATAACCTCATTACGCTGACTAAAAATTCTAATGCGCCATTGCTATTCCTCAAAGTATTTTACAGGATGCTGCTCGATGGCGTCGCGGCTATAAAATTTTTGTTAGAAGGACATGGCGCGCACTTTTTTGCAGTCATTAAAGCGCATGGCTCATATTATTTGCTTTTAAACTCTACATTAAAAAAAAGAAAAGCTATGAAAGCGATGCCTGGATTCAGAAACTCTACCAAAGGAGTGTACCGGAAGAATATTGTGTTTAGTCATTTTATAAAGGGAAAAAACTACTTCACTGAATTAAGTGATTTCAATGAATCCTAATCTTGGTTTCATTGATTTATTTAGATTCTTTCCATTTGGTGTGCATTCCTTTTTGAGGGTCAAATTCTTTCCCGTTCTTTTTACAAATGAGTTTTGACACATCCCTGGCTTGTATCAGTGAAATGGGGATTCCGCCGCCGGCTTGTCCCCAATGGCTGGCGTAGTAGAAGTTCTTTAAATGAGGTAACGTAAATTTCACGGGCGATGAAGCAACCATGTTTTTCCCCGGCAGCCATCCTTGAGCACTTCCCTGCCAATTGTTTGTATAACGTAATACGGTTGCAGGTGTCGCAAAATCGATTACTTCTATATCATCTTTTATTCCCGGGAATTTTACTTCCAGTAATTCAATTAAAGCATCGGTAAATTTTTTTTTCTCCAGGCGGTATTTTGCCCGTTCGTTCTTTCGCAAATCAATCCAGTATTTTCCATTGGTGGTATAAAAACTGCAGGCCATTACGGTTTTACCTTCCGGCGCCAGGGTAGGGTCGTAATGGTAGAAATGTGCTTCCAGTCTGTCCCATGATTTGCCGCAGGGTGAAACAAGTTTTACGTCAGTAGGAAATCGCGAAAAGTGCGGATGCTCCTTGTAACTCTTTTTCAACCCAAATGAAACCAATAAAATGGAATAATACACCTCCAGTATCTTTCCATCCCTTAACTTAAGGATCGTGTCGTCTGTGTACTTTCCATTTAGGTATTCAAATACGGTTTTATACCAGTCGGCAGTTGAAAGTACAATATCACTGTGATGAACCACATCGTTTCGAACAAGCAACCCTTTTGCTTCATGGTTTTCTGTAAGAATTTTTTTTACTGGTGTGTTGTAATGGATTTTTCCACCCAGTGAAACGTAATTGTCAGCGATTCTTTGAGCCCAGCTTAACGACCCGCCAATCGGGTATCCTGCACACTTTTGGTCAAAAAACGACATGGGGAAATTGAGTACCATCATTTTAATTTCTTCACCATCAAAAAGTAATTCAAAACTTTCTTTCAGGAAAGGACTCTTAAATTTTCTTGCAATATCAAAATTGGTAATTCGTTTTTGTTTCGAAAGGTATTTTAAGAATTTGAGGTACTTTGCCATTTTAATTCCCCTGATAATGGAAGGGATAAAAGGTAATTTGTACATCACCGGAGGCAATTCAAATTGCTGAAGGTTGCGGATGTCGTTTATTACTTCATGAATTACGCCACTATCTTCGGGCGACAAATCCAACATATAATCACGGAGTTTATTTAAATCGGTGTATAATTTGAAAGTGCGGCTACCATATTTATCACGCGTATTTTTTACTTCAACGTGTAATCGGATATCGTGATTATGAAATGGTACTTTTTCCATATCAATCAATTCCGACCACATTTTGTAAAAGCCACTTCCTTTATTAGAACCCAAGATCCAATGAATGGAACCGTCAATGGTATATTCACCATTTTGCCAGCTTGTACATAAACCACCAGGAATAGAATGTTTCTCGAAGATCTGCGTCTCAAATCCGTTCATTTGTAAATAGCTGCCGGCAGATAAGCCGGAAATTCCGGCACCAATGATATTGATTTTGATCTTTTCCCGCACCTTCAAATTTAGGAAAAAATGCACAGCCAAAGTGAGGAAATCTTGACGCACACTACATAAAAAAAGAGCCTGAAAACTCAGGCTCTTTAAAAAATAGTATGATAAGGATTAAATATCCAGGTCAGCGTTATTCATCCCAAGATTATTAGTAGGAGACGCTTTTTCTTTATGTTTTTTGATTTGGGTTTTCAATGCTTCGCAAGCCAAATCAATGGATTCTTCAAAGGATGCAGATTGTTTTTTAGAAAACAACTCCTGGCCTTTCGCCAGTATCTTAATTTCTGCTACTTTATTTTCACTGTTAGACGATTTATCAAGACGCATAATCACTTCGCCATTTATTAACCCGTCGTGTAAAATTTTTAATTTATTCATTTTATCGTTTGCAAAGTCAATCAGTTTTTTGTCTGCATCGAAATGAATGGATTGAATGTTCGTTGTCATAATAAATCCTCCTTTTTTTTGGTTTTTAATTTATACTAGGTTTATTTAAATTTTAGTCTCCTCTTGGATGGGCTTGTTTGTATGAATTCTTTAATTTTTCAATAGTATTATGTGTGTAAATCTGTGTCGCGCTGAGGTTTGCATGGCCTAATAAATCTTTCACAGCGTTTATGTCCGCCCCATTATTTAAAAGGTGGGTTGCAAAAGTGTGACGTAATACATGAGGGCTTTTTTTCTGAATTGTTGTAACCTGCGAAAGGTATTTCTTTACAGATCTGTAAACCGCGTTTTCGTTTAATGCTTTCCCGTTCTCGCTAACCAACAACATCATATTCGGTAAGTTTAGTTCCTGTTTAACTTTCAAATACGATTCAAGGTTTCGTTTAAGGCTTATGGAAATCGGAATGATTCTTTCCTTATTTCTTTTTCCAAGCACTTTGATCGTAGAATTAAATAAGTCAATATCCTTATCCTGTAAATGTGTAAGTTCCGATCTTCGTATTCCTGTTTGATATAATAAATCAAGAATTAATCGGTCCCTTGTCCCATTAAAACCTTCTCCAAAGGCAACTTGTGAAAATAAGTCTTCCATTTGGTGCTCATCTACAAAAACCGGTAAACGTTTAGGTGTTTTTGGCCCCGATATTTTCGACATGGGATTAACCTCTATCACTTGCTGCCGTTGGAGGAATTTAAAAAAGGATTTGAGCGAAGATAATTTGCGGTTAACAGACCGTGCTGAAATTTTGTCTTTCAGTAAGGACGCTATCCACGCGCGTACATTCTGGTAATTGATTTCCCCAATGGGATAATCTTCGTGCTCTGGATTTATAAATGAGACGAATTGGTTAAGGTCATTTTTGTAGGAAGTAATCGTGTGGGATGAGTACCTTTTTTCGTAGGTTAAGTAATCGATAAAAGAATATAGATGCTTCTCTAACATAAAAAACCTAAGGGTATAACGAATTTACTTTTTAAATCCGATATACCCTTAGGTAAAATTATAAATTTTGTGAAATGTATTATTCAGCAGCTAAACCCAGTTGCATTTTTTGCTTGTAAACAGCTTTAATGCGGGTTTGTCTGTTTGTGATCGATGGTTTTTCGAAGTTTTTGCGGCTACGTAATTGCTTAACAACACCTGTTTTTTCAAATTTCTTCTTGAACTTTTTTAAAGCTTTTTCTATGCTTTCACCTTCTTTTACTGCTACTATTAACATTATATGATTTTATTAAATTTAAATTGGGCTGCAAATATAGAGGCTAAATCACAAAAAACCAAATTTTATTAGCAATTAATTGTTTATTTTAGCCTGAAATGACCAGCAGAATGAAATATCTTTTTGTGTTCTTATTGAATATGATAGTTTTTTGCTCCTGTAAAAAAGATCGCGTTTGTCGGTGCGAAAATTCTCTTGGGGCTTATGATTCAGGAAGCCTTGAGTCCAGTAAATCCTATGCAAAAAAGTATTGTAAGTCGCTCTCGTCAGGAGAAACAGTTTGTAAATTGAAAGACTGATTATTTAAACCAGGTACTGTACATCAGGTAATTGTTGGCAATACGGTTAATTTCTCCATGTATAAGTTCCTCTGAAATGTCTTTGACTTTCCTGGCAGGAACACCGGCAAAAATGCAGCCACTCGGAACAACCGTTCCTTCCGTTAATACCGCCCCTGCGGCAATGATTGAGTTTGAACCAATTTCACAGTTATCCATAACTATCGCTCCCATCCCAATCAATACATTATCGTGGATGGTACTTCCATGTACAATGGCGTTATGGCCCACCGAAACATTATTCCCTAAAACCGTTTTGGTTTTTTGATAGGTGCAATGTATTACTGCTCCATCCTGTATATTTACTTTGTTTCCTATACGAATCGAATTCACATCGCCCCGAACCACGGCATTGAACCAAAAACTGCAATCGTCGCCACAAATAACATCGCCAACAATAGTTGCGTTTGGGGCAATAAAACTGTTATTGCCAAGCGATGGTTCAATACCGTTAACCGGAAGAATAAAAGCCATACTTATTTGGTTGAAATAATCTGGTTGCGCAATGTGGTGATCTTGGTATCCAGTGGTTGCAAAGCAGATAGGGAATAGTTGGAGTCGGATTTGTTATCGAGTAGGGTTTTGATGTCCTTAAGATCCGTCAATACATATTCTGCTTCAGTATTTAGTTTCGCTGACCCCAGCAGTTCAACGAGGTTAGCCAGTGATTCTTTTTGGTTAAATACTTCTTTGATAATGGCTTCGTTTTTTGTTTCTTTCGCGGTTTGGCAAGCCACATATAATCCTTCAATCCATGCGCCTGCAACTAACAGGGAGGATGTGCCTGGACGACCATTTTTCCTTAAGGTGTTATCGGCACTTTTAAAGGCCTGTGTAATAATATTTAACGTAGAATCGCGGTTGGATTGATTGGCAATCATACGGTCGCCCATATTTTCCCCGAATGAATTACTCACCCCCAGGCTTTTTGCAATGATGCTCACGCATTTGAAAAACAACATCGATTCCTGTGTTTGTTCATAGATGCTGGCTACATTTAAATCGGCGCCATACACTCCCAGGTTTAATGCACGGCTGCTTTCAATCGCATATTTACTCACATCGTCAGGACTATTGAGGTAAGCAACATTATATTCTGAGCCGGCCTGTCTTGTCAATTCTAATATGGTTGCACGGGACGGAATGGTATTAAAAACATTTTGAGCAGAAATTTTTTGTGAATCTATACCGACAACCGGACTTGAATCTTCTTCTGTAACATCCACTTCCTCCTGATTACTGCCTCCACAAGCCGTTAACAACACTGCGCCAATGATAGCCAATACTCCTTTCTTAAATTTAAAATGCATAAAAGTATTTTTAATTAGTAAATATACTTTATTCCTGAAAACATTCATAGGAAATTTCGCCTACTTTTTCACACCGTTTTTGTAGGTCATTCGGCTTATCTCTTTACCGGTTTTATCATAAAAGATCCAGTCACCGTTAGCTACGCTTTGTTTTTTGCCTTTTCTTTTTTCACTAATAATTTTATAATTGCTAACGGATTGCACCTTGTTGTTTGTGTAATAGCTTACAGATTTTCCAGACAAATGGCCATCCTTAAAGCTTTGGGTTTTCATGATGCCGCCGGTTTCATAATAATAGGTCCAGGTACCATGTTGTTTTCCTTTGCTGTAATAGCCATCACTATCCACGTAATTTCCTTTTTCAAAATAAGTAATCCAGTGCCCGTGTTTTATTCCGCTCACATATGCGCCTTTCTCACGGTATTTTCCTGTATCGTACCAATATTCCCAGTCGCCATGTTTTTTGCCCTTATCGTTATAAGTTCCTTTATAGTTTGGTTTCCCGTTGATATACCATCCTTCCCATAATCCACTGATTTGTCCGTTTGTAAAACTTCCCTGGTCTTTTAATTGTCCGTTATTATACCAGCTTTGCCATTGTCCGTTTTCTTTCCCCGCTACGTATGGGCCTTCCTGAAGTTTCTTTCCATTTTCGAACCAGGTGGTCCAAATACCGGTTTTTACATCACTTTCAAAATTTCCTGTTTTCCACTTTTCTTTTGTGGGGTAAAAATATTCCCATGTACCATTCTGCTTGTCATCAACAAAATTGCCTTCAGATTCTTTGTTCCCGTTACTGTAATAATAAATCCATTTTCCATCCCGCAAACCATTTTTCAACGTGCCTTCCATTTCTTTTTCACCTTTTTCTGTGAAAAATTTCCATAATCCGTTTTTCTTCCCGTTAACAAAAGGACCTTCACTCTTAATTTTATGATTTTGATAGTAGGAGGAATAATACCCGTTCAAAATGCCGTTTTGATACGTTGCTTCATAATCGAGTTCTCCATTTGGATGAAAGTATCGCCAAACGCCATCCATAAAACCGTCTTTGTAAGCGCCCTGGGCCTTTATGATGCCGGTATTGTATTGCGCGGTAAGAGTGCCATTTCCATTGACGATCACCGGCTTCCCGTTTTCGTTCCACATGTTATGGATTTTAAATGTGGCAGAGTCGATATATTCTTTCTCGAACTTTTGTTTCCCGTTTTCATAAAACTCAGTATTTTTTCCGCAGGGTTTATTTTTACAAAAATTTTCAACGGCAGCGGGATTTCCATTTTTATAAAATGTTTTAACTTCACCGTCTTTTAAATCATTTTCGAATTTTCCTGAACTCTCCAGTTGTCCATTTTCAAAAAAATACAACCAATCACCGTGCTTTTTGCCTTTTCTAAAAGATTCACGGCTTTTAACGGTTTTATTTTCATGATAGGAAGTCCATATACTGTCAGCAAGGTTTTCTGAGAATACAGTTTCCTGTGCAAGGTCGCCGTTTTTAAAGTAATAGAAATTATGCCCGTTTTTTTTACCCCAATGGTAGCTTTCTGTAGCTTTCAGGATTTTATTCTCATAATAAAAATACCAGGTGCTATCTTCCTTGCCATTGTAAAACGAACCTTTTCTTGAAATATTTCCGTTCTTATAAAATTCGGTATGGCGCCCATGTGGCATACCCTTTACAATATTGGTCTCAGATTTTAATTTGGTTTGTTCACTATCGTAATATTCTTTTTTAGGTTGGGCCAAAGAAGTAAACGACAAAAGAGTGATAAAAAGAGAGAAGATTTTAAAACGCGTCATAAGAGTAAATTTAGCTTTATAACGGTGTTTGCTGAGTAAGGGTATGTAAAAATTGTAAACAATCCAAAGTTTACTACGAATACAGTCTAAGGTGCCTTAAACGTCAATAAATTATTTCCCTTTGAACTCCGGTTTTCGCTTTTCAAGAAATGCATTGACGCCCTCAGTATAATCAAAAGTAGAGGCCGCTTCTACCTGAACTTTTCCTTCCAGGTCGAGTTGTTTGGTATAGGTATTAACCATGCTTTCATTTAAGAGGCGTTTGGTTAAACCAAGGCCCTTTGTTGGCATCGAGGCTATATTATCAGCAAAACCTAACACATCGCTCATAAACGTTTCATCAGAAAAGATTTTATAAATCATTCCCATCTGTAACGCGTCGGTTGCGTTCACTTTATCGCCTGTCATCATTAATGCGGATGCCCGTTGAAATCCGATTAAGCGCGGTAGAAAAAAAGTCCCGCCCGAATCCGGAATTAAACCTATTTTACTGAAAGCCTGAATAAATGAAGCAGATTGCGATGCTAGAACTATATCACACGCCAATGCAATATTGGCGCCTGCACCGGCTGCAACACCGTTAACGGCTGCAATTACAGGCTTTTCGATGCTTCGGATTCGCGTTATAATGGGATTATAATGTTCATCAACAATTTTTGAGATACCTGGTCCGTTTGGATCAATTGCTTCGGCTAAATCCTGTCCTGCGCAAAACGCTTTACCCGAGGCCGATAAGACAATAGCCCTCACATCATCGTTTTTTTCTGCCTGGTCAAGTACAGTGTGTAATTGCAAGGCCATCTCGCGGTTAAAACTGTTAAATTTATCTGCACGATTTAAGGTAATAAACATCACCTTATTTTTAAGTTCGGAAAGTATAAAGCTCATAATATTGAATTATGCACTAAAAATGGGATTTATTTGTTGGAAAACGAAATTTTATAGCGTGTTCCTTTATCATCACTCACCAGATCGCAAGTGCCCTCAATTTGATGAATGAGTCCATTTAAAATGTCCATTCCCATCGAAGTTTTAGGGATGTTATCCTTATCAAAGCCACTACCGTTATCACTAATGAGAAGGTTAACCCGCTCTTTTTCTTCATGCAAATGGATATGGATTTCACCTTCGTTTTTTGAATTAAAGGCATGCTTATAAGAATTGGTGATCAGTTCGTTTACGATTAGCGCAAGTGGAACAGCATATGAAATATTCACTTTTACCGATTCGATATTTTTTATAACGACTACAAATCCAAACGATTGGTAAGATGCGGTAATATGATCAATGATTTTATCGAGGTAGGCTTTGAAATCAATTTCCGCGTAATTTTTTGATTTATAAATTAGCTCATGAACCGTTGAAATGGAATCCAGTCTGTTTCGGCATTCAATAAATAATTGTTTGTGGTAATTATCTTTTGACTTTTCACTTTGCAAATTCATCAAACTACTTACAATGGCCAGATTATTTTTTACGCGATGATTTACTTCATTCAACAAAATGGTTTTTTCTTTTACTGATAATTCGAGCTCCTGTTTAACTTTTTGTTTGTTATACGATTCAATGGTTAGTGAAACCATCTGCGCAGCAACCAAACCGTATTTTTGTTCCATTAGGGTCCATTCACGTGGTGCACCCACATTTTCGAAACAAATTACGCCAATCATTTCTCCTTCGATCCTAACCGGAATATCCATTAACGATTGGATGTCATTTGGCCTCAGGTAAGTTTCGTCCATTTCATCCGTCCGGTTTTCTTTACTGGTATCGGTTGTGATGATAATTTTTTCCGTTTCGAAAAGGGAAAAGTACCTAGGCATAATGATCCTAGGCAACGATGCCTGGTGAACCAGTTTATTTTCCCTTACATCATAATTTCCAATACATTGGATTTTCGTTTTATTTTCATCGAATACCCAGGCATTTACCCGTGTAGTTTGTATGGCCCGTGACGATGACTCAAGAATTTCATAAATTGCTTCGTCGATATGACCATCACGAATCATTCTTGACTTGGAAAGATTTTCAATGGTTAAACTCTTTTTGATGATATCTTTCCGGATAATATTTTGTTGGGTATTGTCGCGCAAATAAAATATATAGAGTTCTTCGCCGGTTACTTGGTCTTCCTGATAAATAACACGAAATGCAATATTGATATATTTTTTTGTTTTATGCTTAAAATTTTCAATGGAAAGAAATTCGCCATATTTTTTTGCCTTTTCGATGGTTTCATTAAAGGAAAAGTTCGGGTCCAGGAATAATCCGGAAAAACTTCCTCCAGCAATTTCGGAATTAGAGAACCCTAGTAAATTTTCGATGCCTTCCGATTTAAAGAGGAATTCCTGATTACTATTTAAAACAAACACGTGTTCTAAAAAATTATTGAGAACGTGTTTAATGAAAGGTTGACTTAGCATGAAATATTAATTAAGCTAAGTTAAAACTAATTTCGTAATTAAAAAATGAAGTTTTATCGAAATTTATATGCACTTGAAGTAATCAAATGGCTCAAGGCAATCCTGGCATTGGTAAAGCGCCTTACAGGCAGTACTCCCAAATTGAGAAATTAATCTTGTATTTTTGGATTTGCATCGCGGACAAGTAACAGACTTTGGTTTTCCAGTTAGCCAGCTTTTATCTTCAGTGCTATGTTCAGGCGGTGCAATGCCATATTTCTGGAGTTTATTCTTAGCTTCTTCCGTTAACCAATCTGTGGTCCATGCCGGTGAGAAAACCATATTAATTTTTACAGTTGTAAAACCGTTTTCGATTAGTTTTTTGCGTACATCATCTTCAATTTGCTTCATTGCCGGACAACCGGAATAAGTAGGCGTAATATTTAATTCAATACTGGTATCATCAATTAAATGAATGCGTCGTACTACGCCCAACTCCACAATAGATATCACAGGAATTTCCGGATCAGGAATTTCTGAAAGCAATGCACGGATATGTTCTTCTGTTATTTTCATCCTATAAAATAAAAATAGCTGCTAAAATCATGATAATGATGATCACGATGTATTGCCAAACGTCAACAAAATACGGTGCCAGTTTTTTCCATGTTTTTTTAAGTCCCATAATTTATTTATTAAGGTAAATTAAAAACCAATCTGCTATTTTATCCCATTCGGATGCAGCTAAATCAAAAAAGAGCTGATGATCACCCTCATATTCCTTGTAAACGTTTTTAATAAATAAGGAATCAAGTCGTTCATGAAACCTCTTAGCATCCTCGAGACTTACAATTTCATCGGATTTCGCCGACACTAAGTATGTCGGTATTTTATAGGATTCAACGTAATAGAACGGACTATTGGATAGCCAGGCATTAGCAGAACTCAAATATGAAGTTCCAACATATTGAGAAATTAACGTATGAATGGTATGGTTAGTATCCGTATAATATGGGTGAGTAAGATTAGCCAGACCCGAAATGCTTGCTACCGCTTTAATATTTCCGTTTTTAAAGGAGTACAATAATGCCAGCTGGCTTCCGGCGCTGTATCCCATCATACCTATGGCATCGGTTGATAAATTATAGGTTGATGCCTGATTGGTTAAAAAAGAAACGGCGTTCTTAATATCAGAATTTATCTGGTCAGCAGTATTTTGTCCATCAGCTAAGGAATATTCAATGCTTGCTACGGCAATTCCTTTATTCAAAAATGGCATTAAGAAACTATTAACCTGGGATTTATCTCCGCCTATCCAGCCTCCGCCATGAACGAATATAACCAGTGGAAGTTTTTTTCCGTGATTTCTTGGAATGAATAAATCTAATTGGTTGCGCGGTTTAGATCCATAATCAATATTTTTAATTTCATCAAAACTCTTGATTTCTTTATCCTTTTGACATGAAAACAAAATGAAGCAGATAAAAAGTAGTGAATAAAAATATTTGTGAATGGCTTGTAAACGCAACAGGTGTAATTATAAGAGTTTTAATTTGAACTACCATTTGGCGTCAGGATACATCCTAGGCAAGGCCTGCATTTCTGCTAATATAAAAGCCAGGTGCTCCGTATGAATGCCTTTACGACTACCGGTTTGCATAAAAACGTTTTCAGGTTTTTCCAATGTCGATTTTTGTAATAGGTCATCCATGTGTTTTTGCCATTTATCTTTTACTTTACTTAAATCAACAGCAATTCCTACCTTGATCAATAATGCATCCACTTCAGTCATTTCAAATAGCTCACCAGTGTATTGCCACAATTCATTCAATGCATTTTGTATGCGCGTATGGCTTTCTTCTGTACCGTCGCCAAATCGCTCTACCCAGGAGGATGAATGGCGCAAGTGGTAGGTAACTTCTTTGATCGATTTTTGTGCAATTCCTGCCAATGTTTCGTCCTTACTTTTCGTGAGTTCCGAATAAAAATAAAAATCAAAACAATCAACAATGGCCTGCCTCATGATGGTCATGGCATAATCGCCGTTTGGTAATTCGGTGATCTGGTTATTTAAAAACTGACGATCGTTCCTGAGATAAGCTAGGTCATCTGCACTGCGGCCTTTATTCTCTATAGTTGAGGCGTATTCATACAATGATTTAGCTGCTCCTGTAATATCAAGTGCAATATTAGTGAGGGCCAGGTCTTCTTCCAGAAAAGGGCCGTGACCCGTCCATTCACTAAGGCGCTGACCCAGTATCAGGTTGGTGTCTGCAATACGCAAGGTGTATTGAAATAAGGCTTCTTGTGTTGTCATGTTTTATCTTCCGCTGCTTCGCGGATATTCACAGATTTATTTACGTTTATTTGTTTGCAACAGTCCCAATCCATCACAATTACATGTGGCCAATAGCATCAGGAATCTGGTAAAATGTAGGATGGCGGTACACTTTGTCATTAGCTGGTTCAAAGAAAGGACCTATGTCTTCCGGACTACTCGCTACAATAGCATTGGAAGGTACTGCCCAAATTGACACGCCTTCTCCGCGACGTGTATAAAGATCTCTGGCGTTTTGCAAAGCCATTTCCTTATCAAAAGCGTGTAAACTCCCGCAATGAACAAATGGTTGACCGGCTTTTTTTTGTAAAAATATTTCCCAAACTGGGCCTTGATTATCTGACATCTTGTTTTTCTTTAAAAATTATTTATGCTGCTTCGTAAACTTCTTTCCTTTTGCGTGCAAAAGCCTGTGCTGCTTCTCTTACCCAGGCTCCTTCCTTGTGTGCCTTGTTTCGCGCTAACAACCGTTGCTTGTTGCAGGGTCCGTTTCCGCTGATTACATTTTTAAATTCAACCCAATCCGGTTCGCTGTAATCATAACCTTTCTTACTCTCATTCCATTTTAGATTTTTATCCGGAACAGTTAGACCTAAATATTCTACCTGCGGTACCGTTTGATTCACAAACTTTTGACGTAACTGGTCGTTTGTTTCGCGTTTAATACGCCATTTTAATGCATTTTCGCTGTTCGGTGATTCAGAATCCGGTGGACCAAACATCATCATCGTGGGATACCACCAACGGTTCAACGCATCCTGGGCCATTGCTTTTTGATCAGCTGTACCAAAGGCAAGATGAGTCATAATTTCAAATCCCTGGCGCTGGTGAAAACTCTCTTCTTTGCAAATCCTAACCATGGCCCGTGCATAAGGTCCATACGAAGTGCGTTGCAACATCACCTGATTCATAATGGCTGCTCCATCCACTAACCATCCCACGGCACCAATATCCGCCCAGGTTAAGGTAGGGTAATTAAAAATAGAAGAATATTTAGCTTTACCCGTATGCAGGTTATTCAGTAACTCATCACGGCTAACTCCTAAGGTTTCTGCTGCTGTATACAAATACAATCCATGTCCGCCTTCATCCTGAACTTTTGCAAGTAAAACAACTTTTGCACGCAGGCTGGGGGCGCGGGTAATCCAGTTCCCCTCAGGCAACATTCCCACAATTTCAGAATGTGCATGCTGGGAAATCTGGCGTATTAAATGTTTACGGTAATTTTCCGGCATCCAGTCTTTTGGCTCAACCATTTCATTTTTTGCCAGCTTACTTTCAAACACTTCTTCAAATTTATTTTCTTCCATTTTTTATTGTATGAGTAACACAAATATAACCCTTTGAGCGCTTTTTTTCAAAGGTTTTTTACTGATTTTGGTCAACTTCAAACAATAAAGCCTAATTCCTGTCAATTATCATATTTAAATTTTATTTTTACCGACTAAAAATTAAATAATGGCAAGATTCCACACCTTAAAAATTAAAGATATTCGAAGAGAAACAGCCGATGCAGTATCAATTGCATTTGATATTCCTTTAGCTGTACAACACGAGTATCAGTTTAAACAAGGTCAATATATTACAGTAAAATTATCGGTGAATGGCGAGGAACTTCGTCGTTCGTATAGCATTTGCACGAGCCCTTATAGCGAAAAGGAACTGCGTGTGGCTGTAAAAGAAGTAAAAGACGGAAGAGTTTCTACTCAAATGAACTGTAACTGGAAAGTAGGTGAAAATGTAGAAGTGATGACACCTATGGGAAGCTTTAGTTCTGTTCTTTCAGGAAGCAATAAAAAGCATTATGTATTGTTTGCAGGCGGAAGTGGAATTACGCCGATGATGAGTATATTAAAAAGTGTTTTATATATTGAAAAGCAAAGTACAATAACACTCGTATACGCAAACCGCGATGAAGATGCTGTGATCTTTAAAGGGGAATTGGAAAAAATTGTTTCGGAGAACGCGGAGCGCTTTAAAATGATAAATGTTTATGACAACCCCAAACACGCAGTTAGTGAATTACAGCAAGGCTTATTAACTATCGATCGCGTGAAAAAGATCATTGAGAGTTATGCCTGCGGCAATGCTGATGAATATTTCATTTGCGGACCAGGCCCAATGATGGAAAACATTAAGCAAGCCCTTGAAGATTTAAAAATTGCGAAGGAGAAAATTCATATTGAATATTTCAGCGCGGTTGCCGATGCTGTTGCTAAAGCTGAAAAAACCGGCTCAGTTGTCGGCGCGGATGTAAATAGCGAGGTGACAGTTATTCAGTACGGCATTGAAACCACGATGAAGTTAAACACCGGAGGGTTAACCATCTTGGATGCAGCCATTGAAGCAGGTGTAGATGCGCCGTTTAGCTGTAAAGGAGCCGTTTGCTGCACCTGCCGTGCGAAGGTAATGGAAGGTAAAGTAAAAATGGACAATAACTTTGCTTTAACAGAAGCAGAGGTTGAGGATGGTTTTGTGCTGACCTGCCAGGCCCATCCTTTAACAGAGAAAGTCATTATCGATTTCGATGCTCTATAATCTATTTCTTAATGAATAAGCCCTGTTGCAAAGCAGGGCTTTTTTATTTAGCGCCCCCAAAAAATTAGAAGCCGAGACTTTTGCTAAGCAAATAGTTGCCTTCAATGACTAATTGTTCATTAATACGGTTGCCGATGATGATTAACTCATTTGGACAGGACTTGTTCACATTCAGTTCCATATGAACGATTGGATGCGTTTGTGTTTCCAATGCAGCAATTAAATGAAGCTTTTCGGGGTTAAGCACCGAGGTATGTTTAAGATCAAAATACCAGGTGTCGGTTTCCTTTAGTTTGAGGTAAGGGAACTTTTTATTTGGATAGCTGTTGTAACCGGATACATAATACTTTAACATATAAACGGAGTCTTTTCGAGAAACGACAAATTTCTCTGTCACTGTAATTCTTTTCTTGCTGGTTTTTAGTTTTTGTCCGTTTGAAAAGGTTAATTCACTTGACGCGCTATCCACGTGACATTGGTAATAGGTTAGCGAATCGCCGGATTTTAATTTTGCAATCTCAGTTTTACTTAAATGAAGTGGAAACAAATTACCAGGAAGTACCTTGTAAAAAAAGTATGTGCTAAATATAGCGAGTATGAATGCAATTTTCACCTGCTAAACAATGGAAATTTTTTTTGCCAGATCAATGGCCTTTTGTTTTACCTGCTCAATATCAGATTGCAGGCTGTCATAAGTTAATACCACACCCATGCGCCGGTATGGTCGTGTAGTGGGTTTTCCAAACATTCTCACATCGGTATTTACGTTTTGTAATAATTCAGGGATTCCTGAAAACGCATAGGATGTTGCTTCTGCGCTGGCCAATAAAACTGCAGAAGCGCCATGTTGTTTCAATTGAACTTCCGGAATGGGCAATCCTAATATCGCCCGTGCGTGTAATTCAAACTCGCTGAGGTTTTGTGTATTTGCCAGGGTTACCATTCCTGTATCGTGCGGTCGCGGTGATAACTCTGAGAAATAAACACCGTTATCAGTTAAAAAGAATTCCACTCCCCAGATACCCGCTCCGGTTAGTGCCTCCGTTACTTTCGCCGCCATTTGCTGCGCTTCCATTAAATCAGCTTCTCCAATTGCGCATGGTTGCCAGCTCTCCTGGTAATCGCCACGTTCCTGACGATGACCGATTGGTGGGCAAAACAAAGTCTTCCCATTTTTTTGGGTAACCGTTAGCAAAGTAATTTCAGAATTGAACTTGATAAATTCTTCAATGATTATTTCTTTATAGTCGCCACGGGAACCCTCCAGGGCGTAGGTCCAGGATTTTTCAATATCTTCTTCAGATTTAATGATGCTTTGCCCTTTTCCACTACTGCTCATTAAAGGTTTCACCACACATGGAATTCCAATTTTATATACCGCGCTCTTGAATTGTTCGAGAGTGGTTGCGTAGAGGTATCGGGCTGTTCTTAAATGCAACTCTTTTGCAGCCAAATCGCGGATGGCCTTCCGATTCATTGTAAAGTTAGCGGCCTTAGCACTTGGCACAACGGTAATTCCCTTTTTTTCGTAGTCATAAAAACGTTCTGTGCGGATCGCTTCGATTTCCGGAACAATTAGATCGGGTTGATGTTTAGTTACCACTCTATCTAACGCATCGCCATTAAGCATATCAATTACCTCATGTTCGTGAGCAACCTGCATGGCCGGTGCATTTGGATAGGAGTCTACAGCAATCACATATTGACCTAAGCGCTGCAAAGCAATGGTTACTTCTTTTCCTAATTCACCTGATCCCAGTAATAAAATTTTGTGACGTTTCATATGGTATTAAAATCTGAATTTAATGGTGCCTGGTAATTTATCTTTCAATATTCCGAAATAAAGGCCGTATCCTGCAGCCAGCCCAACTGTACCGCCTATCAAAGCTTTTATTCGTCGTTTGGTTCTTGAAACCCGTTCATACCCCAGGATATATGCATCGTGATCGATGTAATTCGGATTAGAGATGGTGTTATGTTTAATTCTAACTTTTGTAATACCGCTTAATGCCATATAACTGTAGGGAAAAATTGGTGCAAAAAATAAACCCAATCCTCCGCTTCCAAGCCCTACGATGCCGGCGCCGATCAAGGATCCATTTGCTTTGAATCCTTTACGTGCATCCCTTTCTCCATAAATATAATATTGCATTTCATCGCGGGTAAAATAATTTCCATTCAAAGTATCCTGCGAATAGTAATAATCTGTGAAGCCGGTCGAGTATTTTACACAATAAATTTCATCGTATTCGTAATGCAATTTTTTGGAAATATCCGCCGGGTTTACTATCGTAACAGCGCCAATGAGGGTATCCAATACTTTCTCAACCACATAATTCCCGTTCATGAGAATGATCGTGTCCTTATTTTGGGAGTAAGTTGAAAATGTAAAAAACAGGAATGTAAAAAATAGATAGAACCGTTGCATTACAATGAATTTTTGAAACAAGTTTACACATAATACCAATTAAAAGCTATCAAATAGTATTGACAAGTCGGGCATTTTATTCAAAGTTTACTCGAATTTGAAGCTTGTTGACCTAATGGTTTGGATTTTCTTACCGTTGTGAATAAATGAGTGGATCATCGCTTTCGCTTCAGGTAATTTAAACACTTCCTCTAAGTTCCTTATTTTGCCAATCGGAATATTTATTTTCAAACACTGTTCAAATAACGGATCGAAGTTAACTTTATTAATTACCTCTTCCAGAATATTTGATAAGCGCGACCTGTTTACGACCCTTTGTTGATTGTCCGAAAATAAAGGATCAAGGTCCAGATTTAAATTTAAGATCTGGCACAAAGCTCTGAATTGTGAATTACTACCAATGGCGAAGGTCACGAGCTGTTTATCCCTGGTAGAAAAAATTTCACCGTAGGGTGCGATATTAGGGTGGAGTGAGCCTTGTTGTTCCGGTAAATGGTGTGCGATTAGCCAGTTGGTGGCCTGGTTGGCCAGCGAAGCGATTGCGGTGTCAAATAATGAAACTGAAACGCTGCACCCTTTATTTGTTTTATACCTTTCAAGAAGTGCAATCAGTACAGCTTCTTTTAATTGGTGCCCTGCTAAAATATCGATCAGCGCCACAGGCATTTTTAAAGGCGCTGAATGTTTCTCTCCATTCATAAACATATATCCGCTTTCCGCTTGCAGGATAAGGTCGTAGGCAGTACGCGGATTTGTTTTACCAAACCCATTTATGGATGCATAAATTAATCTCGGGTTAATTTTGCTTAATGAGGAAAAATCAACTTTTAATTTTACATCATCGCCGGATTTAAAATTGGTAATAACGATATCCGCCGTCTCAACTAATGCATACAATTGCGTAAGTCCGGATTGCTGAGAAATGTCGAGGAAGAGAACTTCTTTATTTGCATTTACGCTCCAATAATAGGCACTCTCTTTATCGTGGCGGGGTTCATTGGTTAATTTCCAGCTTCGTGTTACGTCGCCCTGGGTTTTAGGATTTTCAATTTTAATAACACGTGCGCCCTGTTCGGCAAAAAATAACCCGACGGAAGGACCGGCTAATACGCCGGCAATCTCAATTATGATTAAATCGGAGAATGGTTTGTTCATACAATCAAAATGCAGCCAACTGGGGTTTATTATTTAAAATTGTTTCAATTTTTTCAACCACCTCATTTGTAAGTAAAGGTACCACATCAAGTGCATTTAGATTTTCAATCAATTGTTCCTTTTTCGACGCACCTAAGATTGCGGTGCTTACATGAGGATTTTTGATGGTCCATGCAATTGCTAATTTTGCCGTGCTCGTGCCTAATTCCTTTGCAAGCACAGAAAGTTGTATTGTCTTTTCAATTTTGGAAGCCTCGCCCAACGCTCTTTCTTTTAGCCAATCCATGCCCTCAATGTGAAGGCGGTTGTCTGTTGGCACACCATTATTATACTTTCCGGAAAGAAGTCCGGATGCTAAGGGACTCCAGATGGTGGTTCCTAATCCAAAATCCCTGAATAATAACAGAAAGTCCTTTTCTATCTTGGTTCTTTCAAACATGTTGTATTGAGGTTGTTCCATGGTTGGACCAATCAGACGGTTGCGTTCCGCAAAAACAAATGCGGCCATGATTTCGTCGTTAGCCCATTCGCTGGTTCCCCAATACAGGATTTTACCTTGTTGAATGAGTGTATTCATGGCCCACACCGTTTCCTCAATGGGTGTGTTTTTATCGGGCCGGTGGCAATAAAACAAATCAATATAATCTACCTGTAATCGTCTTAATGCGGCGTGACAACCTTCTATGATGTGCTTGCGGGATAAACCTGTTTGGTTTGGTTTCTTATCTTCATAACCGAAAAAAACTTTACTGCTTACGCAATAAGAACTGCGAGCCCAATCCTTTTTCTTTAAAATGGAACCCATCACCTCTTCAGACCTCCCGGCAGCATAGATCTCGGCATTATCAAAAAAATTGACTCCGTGGTCATATGCGATGGTAAGTAATTCATCAGCTGTATTATTTTCAATTTGTTTCCCAAAGGTTATCCATGAGCCAAATGAAAGCGCACTTACCTGTAAGCCTGATTTTCCAAGTCTTCTATATTCCATTGTGTTTTTTTTTATATAAATATATTGTTTTAAGATTTAAGCGCAAGTTTTATCGGTATTCTCGTTATCTACTTGTAAATTCCACAGAATAGTAACAATCGGACCTTTCAGGTAGTAATTTTGAATACGGAAAACCAATATTTAAAATCAGACCCAAAAATATATTATGAAAACTTCTCTTTTAATTTTAGTTATGTCCATTGTCTTTTTCTCTTGCAACGATTCAAAGCAGGAGGCTGAATTGGCCAAACAACATTTTATGGATTCGGTGAATGCTGCGAATGCGCTCAACCGCGCAGTTGATTCTGTTAACCGATTAACAAATTCTACTGATGCCGGACTTGAAACCACGACTATGTCTGTGATCAATGTTCAAGAGGCACCCCCAGTGAAACAAAAACCTAAAACACCTAAACAAGCTCCTACAACCACTCAGCCAGTTGCCACACAACCTCAGGCAACCACGGCACCTGTAAGTAAGGAACCGAGTGCAACTCAAACTACAGCATCTACGTCAACAGTAACTGGTGAAAAAACAATGAGCAACAAAACCAAAGGGGCTGTAATTGGTGCAGCTACTGGTGCAGCAGCAGGTGCAGCAGCGGGAGCTATTTTGAATAAAAATAATCGGGGTGCGGGAGCGGTATTGGGTGGTATTATCGGAGGAGCAGTTGGTTCGGGTGTCGGTTATGGCGTTGGCGCGAAGAAAGATAAAAAAGATACGGCAAAAACGACAACAGCTAAACCTTAAAAAAGACTGAAGCGGGGAAGTAGCGCGAGGCTAGGAATGTTTTACCAAGACTTTGGGCTCAAGCATATCCATCATAGCATATCTAATGCCTTCTCTGCCCAAGCCACTATCTTTCACGCCGCCATAGGGCATATGATCAAAGCGCAATGTTGGTACGTGGTTATGAATAACGCCACCAACTTCGAGACGATCAAAACACATATTTAATTCAGTGATGTTGTTGGTAAAAACGCCACACTGTAAACCAAAGCGTGTGTTATTTGCCTGTTCTATGGCTTCTTCAATAGTGTTGAATACATTAATGCAAATCACAGGACCGAAAATTTCCTCGGCGTAAACTTTCATTGTTGGATCGCAGTTTTCCAGAATCGTAGGTTCAAAGTAGCTGCCGTTTCTCTTGCCCCCGCATACCAGACGTGCTCCACTTCTAATGGCTTCGTTAACCCAATTCTCCACCCGTTTGGCATTTGCTTCGTCAATCATATGGGAAATTTCAGTTGGTTCATGCAGGGGGTTTCCCGGGATTAAAAGTTCAGTGAGTTGTTGGATTTCCCTAACAAAGGCCGAATACAAAGATGAATGCACAATAAACCGTTGTGCGTGTATGCAAATTTGTCCACTAAAAGAAAATGCACCCATTAGGCATTTTGGTAACGCATCTTTTAAATCTGCACTTGAAGCAATAATGGTAGCTGCATTTCCTCCCAGTTCTAGAACCACCTTTTTTTTACCACATTCCTTTTTCATTTTCCATCCCACGTCAGGGGATCCTGTAAAACTCAGAAGTTTAAAACGATCGTCTGTAACCAATAGGTTTCCCGTTTCACGATTCATCGGTAAAATGGAAACTGCTCCTTTCGGTAAATCGGTTTGATCAATAATTTTTGCTAAGGCGAGGCATGAGAGTGGAGTTGTGCTGGATGGTTTTAATATGATAGGACATCCACTTGCTATTGCCGGCGCGATTTTATGAACAGCAAGATTCATCGGGAAATTAAAAGGAGATATACCAGCGATCAGTCCAATTGGAAAATATTTTACGATTCCTTCCTTGTTTTCTCCCGCCTGAGTCCAATCCATCGAAAGAAACTCCATTGGCAGTCTCTTGCTTTCTTCGGCAGCAATTAAAAATGTTTGTACCGATCGGTCAATTTCAGCTAAAGCATATCGGATAGGTTTCCCTGATTCCAAACATAAAAGTTCAGCAAGTGCTTTTCGTTCGGCTTGAATGCGTTCAGAAATTTGTTTCAGGATGGTGAATTTTTTAAGGGATGAAAGGTGATTTAATTCATCCTGAACCAAAAGCGCTTTCTCTATGGCAGCATTTAAAATTGTTTGATCAGCTAAAAATGTTTTTCCGACAAGTTCCCCATTAAATGGATTTGCAACATCAAGGGATTGATTGCTGGTTAAAAATTCTCCAGCCCCATATATAGCAAACGAATCAACTGCCATCCCTATTTTTTCGTCAACGCTTTAAAAATATCTTCCAGCTTCTGCTCTTCTTTATTCATGGTTAACACGCTGAGGTTATGTTTAACAGCATAGTTAAATAATTCTTTACGAACATCCTTATCGGCATCAGAAACGATTTTCCATGTATTTCCTTCTATTAAAACGGCATTTTCTACACCTGGAATTGCAGTAAGTGACTTTAACACAATTGGTTTATCGAATTCAACCGTTATAATTTGCTTCGTGGTGTTTTGTTGTAAGGTGTGGGTAGAATCGTTTGCGACAATTTCTCCTTTATTTATGATGATCACTCTATCACAAACAGCTTCAACTTCCTGCATGATATGGGTACTGAGCATCACTGTTTTTTGTTTCCCCATTTTTTTTATGAGTCCTCGTATTTCTTCGAGTTGATTCGGATCTAATCCGGTTGTGGGTTCATCCATAATCAAAACCTTGGGGTCATGAATCATAGCTTGCGCCAGACCAACACGTTGACGATACCCTTTTGAAAGCGCACCGATTTTTTTATTTTGTTCAATTTGTAAGCCAGTAGCTTCGATCATTTCTTTAACCCGTTCCTTTTTATTGTTGATGTTATAAAGTCCTCCAATAAACGCCAGAAATTCTTTTACGTACATATCCAGGTATAAGGGGTTATGTTCCGGCAAATAACCGATGTTTCTCCGTACCTCAATACTTTGATCATTAGTATTGAATCCACAAACGGTTGCAGTACCTTCGGTAGGAGGAATGTAACAGGTTAAAATTTTCATCATTGTACTTTTTCCGGCGCCATTTGGTCCAAGAAATCCTACAATTTCATTGCTCCCTATTTCAAAGGAAATATTGTTCAACGCTTTTTGAGCACCGTAGAGTTTTGATATATGATTTACTTTAATGGACATAGGAAAAAATTCTCTTTCAAAAATACTGAATAAATCTAAAAACGGCAAAGCTGGTCAGTCCCCATCGAATGAGCAAAACAAATCATAATTATAAAAATGCTACCTTTACTGTATGACAGGATTAGTTGTTAAGTCTACGGGTAGTTGGTATGCAGTTCGTTTGGAAAGCGGAGAAGTGATTGAATGCAGGCTCAAAGGGAAAATACGCCTTGATGATCGTAAAACTACCAATCCGGTGGCAGTAGGAGATTGTGTAGAAATAAGCAGGGATAAAGATGGCAGTAACCAGATCATTCAGATACAGTCACGTAAAAACTACATCATCCGAAAATCCATAAACCTTTCTAAACAGGCACATATAATTGCAAGTAATTTAGATCAGGCAATTTTGGTTGCTACGCTTGTTGCTCCGCGAACATCGTTAGGATTTATAGATAGGTTTTTGGTTACTGCAGAGGCCTATGATATCCCGGCGAAATTAGTTTTTAATAAAAAAGATTTACTTGACAACGATATGCTCGCTTTGCAGAACGATGTGATGAAATTATATACGGATATCGGGTACGATTGCTACGCTGTGTCATCGTTTGATAAAAACGATATTGAAATCATTAAAAAGGTTTTGCAAGGGAAAACCACATTAATTGCCGGGCATAGTGGGGTAGGAAAGTCTACGTTAGTAAATGCTATTGATACTAACCTGGATTTAAAAACCGGTGATATTTCTTCCGCGCATTTAAAAGGTATGCATACCACAACCTTTGCCGAGTTGTTTCCTTTATCTTTTGGAGGGAATATTATTGATTCACCTGGAATAAAAGAACTTGGATTAGTGGAGATGAAGAAGGAAGAAGTTGCGCACTATTTTCCTGAAATGGCCGCACGCATGAATGATTGTAAATTTAATAATTGCCTCCATGTAAATGAACCCGGATGCGCGGTCGTAAAAGCAGTTGATTCAGGCGACATATCATCAGAGCGATACCAGAGTTACCTCGGTATTTTAAATGGTGAGGAGATGGATTGGAAAGAATGGGAAATTAAATAGGGTTTATTTCTTTTTAATTTCCTTAATGAGTGTATTTTCCTGCATTACCCTAAACGCTGTTCTCCTGTTTTTTTGGTGGGCGGCTTCAAATTCAGGACTATTTGGGATTAATTTTGCGATTTCAGCGTCGCTTACAAGTGGTCTTGTCTCCCCATACCCGGTAGGCAATAACCGATCTTTCTCAATACCTTTGTTAATCAGGTATGTTACACAGGACTGCGCCCTTCCCTGAGATAAAATTTTGTTTGCCTTTTCGCTTCCACGCGTATCTGTATGCGCATTGATTTCAATGCTAAAGTTGTCATTTAAAATCAGGTAATCATAAATTTTGTCTAAGATTTCCATCGATTTTGGGCGAAGAGTGGTTTTATTTAAGTCGTACTCAATACCTTCAATAACGATATCATTGCCGGGAATTACATCCAACACAAAATCCTGAACCAAATGAGTGGTTTCTGTTAAGCCCTTTGTTGTAGCGCTGGCAGCACTTGCCTGATAACCTTTTTTCTGTGCCTTGATAAAAAATTGTTTGTTTTCTTTTAATGGAGTAGAATAAAAACCTTTGTCGTCTGTAATTAAGAAAATAGGTTCGTCATCCTGTGACACGTCTCTAATTGTAATTAAAGCGCTCGGTATTGGTTCGTAAGTTACGTAATCGGTAACTACACCACTGATATCAAATGTAATCGGTTCGTTTTCGAACTCGTAAATATCATAACAGTTGCCACCAGGGCAATCTTCCCGGTCGCTTGAGAAATAGCCTTTAGTCTGAATCCGGTCGAGGATAAAATAAGAATCATCTTTGCTTGAATTTATTGGTGTTCCAAGATTTTTTGGAGCCATGTAAATTGAATCATCCGTGTTCAAAGAACTTTTAAAAATATCTAAGCCGCCGATTCCTACATGTCCATCCGAACTAAAAAATAGCGTATTGGAAATGGTGTGGTAGAACGGAGTAACTTCATCACGCGTTGTATTAATCACGGGTCCAAGGTTTCTTGCTTCACCCGTTAAGCCATTCTCATCAATATTACACATGTACAAATCAAAACCACCATATCCACCGGGTTTGTTTGATGAGAAAAAAAGTTTGGTTCCGTCAAACGATACATAAGGCTGCATTGCTTTGTACCCAACCTGGTTAACCGTTTCACTTAATTTATAGGCTTCATAAAATAGCCCGTCTTTCATTTTTGCCATGTAAACAAAAGCTTCTTTACGATTGGCATCACTCCAACGAGTAAAAAACATTATCTCATCCGATGAAATTACGCATGAACCTTCGTGTAATCCTGTGTTGACTGGGCGACCAAAATTAACGGGCTTCATCCAGCCTGTATCTTTCAATTCGGTATAATAAAGGTCGCATAAATACCGCGAATCCTGTTTTTCAGGATCCAGAATAACACCACCTTTCCTTGCGCTTGTAAAAAGAAGTTTTGAAGAACTGTTCCAGTACATGGGTGCAAAGTTTGAGGTCCCCGCATTGAATACAATCGTATCAAGTTTTTTTACGTTGATGAGTTTTTTATTGCTGTTAGTATCCAATGCAAAATAACAGGAGCTTATGCTTTTCTGGATGAGCTTTTTAACTGAATCAGTTTTGGATTCATTTAAAAGTTTTTCAAAAACAGTCATAGCCTGGTCGTATTTTTTCACGTTGATCAGTGCTAATCCATAATAATATTTATCTCCAGGGTACGAACCGTTATCCGTTACAACTTTAAAATAGTTTAAAGCATTTTGGTAATCATAATTCAGGCGGTAAGCATGTGCCAGCTGATGATTTAAATAATCGGATTTTGTTATTTCACTTTGAGATCCGCCGGAATTCTTTCGGGTTGTATCCTGTTTGAATTCCTTAGTTTTTAAATTTACAATTTGAACTTCATAGGGTAGGATCATTTCTTTCATTATCGTGGTATCGTCCAAGACTTTCGTATAGTAAGCAATGGCTGACGGATAATCTTTTTTCAAAAATGCTTCATCGCCAAACTTTAACCAAAGGCGTTTAGACTGGCCAAAGGAGAAGACAGAGAATAAAATAATAATAGAGGCAAGTAAATTTTTCATATTAATTATAACCGCGGACAATGGCGTGTTTCTTTGGATTTCGATTTTTTACCCATATACGTAAATGAAATTTCAAATGCCCCTCTGTATTTAGACACATCTTTCAAAGATGAGGTGTTTGCATCGTAGCCTATTTTAGCGATATAATTGTTTTTTCGCGCACCAATATAAAATACGACTGCATCCTTGTTCCTGTAGTTCATTCCACCTAGCAAATAAAATTCCTGATCTTTAAAGAAATAACCTGCATCGATGGAATATAATTGTTCAGTTGCGTTTTTTTGCATCATTACCAACACTTTCGGAAGCACATAAAAAAGTTCTGTAACATTGATTCTCAGCCCTGCGTGCGCATAGTGGCGTATAGGTAACTTATTGTTGTGTTGATAATAAGTTTCGCGCTGGTTGGTTAAATTAAATACTGAATACCCAAAAAACGGATTTACACGCGATTGTTGTTTCGAATTAAAGTACATGAAACCCGCATTGACTTGTTCTGTAACAAAGGATTGGCGTGTGAAGGATTCCCCCGAGGCCTGCGATTGATCAAAATAACCTCCGTTATTGGTAACATACTGATTGTCGTAAGTATACAATCCTGCCTCAATTCGTTTTTGTGTGGCACCGGCCTGAATGCCGAAGGAAATGTTGTTGAATTTCTCTTTATCTAATGGCACTGCGTAGGAAAGTGAAAATAAACCCTGCAAAATATTATAATTACCAATACCCGCGCGCATATTTGAAATTTGTCCGCCAAATCCCCACTTCCCTTTTGGCGCATCCAGGCTGATCAGCGCTGTATTATAAGGTTTGAATGCAACAGAGCGCCATTGATTCCTGTATTGAGCATGAACTCTGAAATTGGCATCTACAACTCCTGTTAAAGCAGGATTTAAAAATAACGGACCCGCATCATACATTGATAAATGGAAGTCCTGCGCTTTAATTGAGAGATTCAAAATAAGCAGTAAGGTAATTGGAAGTAATACTATTTTTTTCATTCTATCGAATTAAAGTAACGTCGCCAGTTTTTGTAATTTTTTCCCCGTTAAACATTTCAACTTCTGCCACCCAAACAAACACACCGATTGGTTGTTCTGTACCATTGAACGTCCCGTTCCATCCTTCAAATTGGTCATTGGTTTCAAAAATGAGTTGTCCCCAATTGTTATAAACTCTAACATTAATTGATTTAAATGGTCCACCTCGAACAAAGAATAAGTCGTTCTGACCATCTCCGTTCGGAGTAAATGCTGTCGGTACATCCGGTAATAAGATAACGGTTACATCTTTCCTGGCAGAGTCGGAGCAGCCATTGATGTCTTTTACCACCATCAATACAGACATTGTTCCCTGGCTATCATATACATGCGTTACGTTTTGAGAATTGGCCACAGCTGAATCACCAAATGACCAGTACCAATTGACGAGTGCTGCAGGACCTGTTGACAAATCTGTGAAAGTAGTAGTTTCCAACGCCTGAACCGGATTTGGACTGACACTAAAGTCTGCATCTGGTCCGGCAATCACGGTTACATTTTTATGTATGGTATCTTTACATCCATACTCCGAAGTTACAACAAGTGAAACGCTGTAATTTGTAACTGCTCCAAAGGCATGTTGAGGGTTTTGAAATGTAGAAGCCTGATTATCTCCAAAATTCCATAACCAGTTTATGATGGACCCGGAAAGTGATTTTGTTGAATCCATAAACTGTGTTACATTTCCAACACAGGGAGTGTTTTGATAAAATAAAGCCTGAGGAAGGAAATAAATTTCGATTGGCTTGCGCACCGTATCATTGCATCCATTACTACTATAGGCAATATGAGTAACCGTATAGGTTCCGGCGTTTGTGTATTGATGCGTAGGACTTTCAGAAACATCTGTGAGTGCATCACCAAAATTCCAATGCCAGTTGATTATAGTTCCCGATGATGTTGTTGAATTGTCTGTGAACGAAGCCGCTATGTTGGCGCATACGTTATTAGTGGTGAAATCAGTCATTGGAGAAGACTTAAACGTGATACTAACAGTATCTTTAACCGCCGCGCAGCCTTTGTTATTCGTTGAACTTAAAATAATTTTCACTGATCCGTTTGAAAGATCCAGAGCAGATGGCTGATAGAACGTTGTTAAGAGCGAATCGTCCGGCGTAAAATTTCCTGTACCTAATGTTGTCCAGGCACCAGTATTTGTTAAACTACTACTCACAATACCGTTTAATTGTACCATTTGATTATCACACACAAGTTGATTGGCACCCGAGTTTACCAAAGGTGCTTTTGCGATTACAATTAATACGGTATCCGTTTCTGGCAAGCAATTTCCGCCCGTTGAGGTTAATACAAGTTTTACTTGCCCCGCTAATGTATCTGCCTGACCAAGAGTATAAATAGTTGTGAGGTTGCCCGCGTTCGCAAATGTTCCATTTCCCATGGTAGACCATATTCCAGTATTTGCACTTCCGGATACGGTTCCATTTAGCGGATAAAAAACATTGCTGAAGCAAATGGTATCGTTAATGCCCGCATCTACGAGTGGTTTAGGATTTACAGATACAATTAAACTGTCGTACTCGGAATTACAGTTACCGTTATTGGTAGAGGTAAGTTTAATCACAATCGTTCCCTGTGATAAATCAGCCTGACTAAGTTGATAAACTGTGTTTAAAGAACTTGTAGATGGACTAAATAGTCCTGATCCGGAAGAAGACCAAATACCTGTTGTTGAACCCTGCGTTACAGTACCAGAAACCGAAACGGTTGGATTATTGGCACATACAGATATATCTGCACCCACATTCACCACAGGCTCGCTTGTTAAAGTAATTTGTACAGAATCAATGACCTGATTACAGTTGCCGTTATTGGTTGAGGTTAAGTACAAATTAACGAATCCGGCAGTCATTTCAGCGGAACTTGGCGTATAAGTTGCATTCAGGACTGAACTGTTGGGATTATATGTTCCCGATCCACCTGACCATATACCTGTGTTAGTTGGTCCATTGATCAATCCGGATAAAGCAGTGGCTGCGTTATTTTTGCACGAGATTAAATTTATACCGGCGTCAACTGTTGGTGCCTGAGTGAAATTAATTACAACGCTGTCTGTAACCTGGATGCAGTTGCCATTACTTGATGAAGCCAGGTACAAAGTGATTGAACCAGCTGCAACTTCGCTCGGATGAGGAGTGTAAACTGTATTTAAAGCAGTGTTGCCTGGATTAAAGTTACCCGCACCACCTGTCCATATTCCAGTGGATGTAGGTCCGGAAACAACACCGGATAAGATGGTGGTTGGGTTATTGGAACATGAGGATATATTTAGGCCCGCGTCAACCACAGGCGCGCTTGTAAAATTTATTTTAACTATGTCGCTTTCTGCGTTACAGGAACCGTTATTTGTCGATGACAATGTTAAGAAAACAAACCCTGCGCTTATTTCCGCTGCGCTTGGTGTGTAGGTGGTAGTTAAAGCGGAACTTCCAGGATTAAATGTTCCTGACCCTCCCGACCAACTGCCTGTTGTGGTAGCTCCACTAATTGTTCCAGACAAAACCGTATTGATATTATTGGCGCAGGTATTAATATCATTACCCGCTAAAACAGTTGGAGCAGATGTGAATGTTATCCGCATTGTATCAATATCCTGATTACACCCGCCATTGTTTGTTGATGTAAGGTAAAGATCCACAAAACCGGCAGACAATTCAGATGCACTTGGAGTATAGGTAGCATTTAATACAGATGTATTTGGATTAAACGATCCAGTTCCTCCCGACCAAATTCCTGAATTTGTAGGCCCTGTCACTACGCCTGATAAAACAGAAACGGCATTGTTTAAGCACGGCGAAAGATTTATTCCGGCGTTGGCATTTGGCGGACTGGTTATGAAAATAACTACCGTATCCGTTACCTGGTTACAGTTCCCGTTATTGGTTGATCCTAAAGTCAGAGTAACTGATCCTGCAGCAATCTCGGAAGTACTTGGAAAATAAAGCGCATTTAAAACTGAATTTCCAGGCGTAAACGTTCCTGTGCCGCCTGCCCATAGCCCTGTTGTTGTTGGGCCCGATACTACACCTGAGAGGGCAGATGTGGCATTGTTCTCGCACACCGTTATATTATTTCCCGCACTTACTACCGGCACTGGCGTTAAATTAATCTGCACTACATCCTTAACCTGGTTACAGTTACCATTATTGGTAGAAGATAAGGTCAGAGTTACTACACCTGCTGAAATTTCTGAAGCACTCGGTGTATAGGTCGAAGACAAGGCGGAACTTCCCGGATTGTATGTACCCAGTCCACCGGACCAAATACCGGTAGTAGTAGGACCTGAAACAACACCACTAAGTGCTGTGTTTATATTATTAGAACAGGTGAAAAGATCGGATCCTGCATTTACAACCGGTGCGTTCGTAAATGTAATTCTCACGGTATCTTTCACCTGGTTACAATTTCCATTGTTG
>JAQZBQ010000013.1 GCA_029237825.1 Bacteroidota bacterium
TCTGTGTAATATCCCTGAATGTAATGTCTGCATTCATAAATTGATTTTCATTAATCTGATGGTTGATGATCTGATCAACAAGTTCGTCGATTGCCACGGCGTCGTATTTTTTAAGGCTTCGCGACGAGGCTTCTACACCGTCTGCCATCATCAGAATTGCAGTTTCTTTACTGAACGGAATTGGGCCAGGATACCTGAAGAGATCTTCATTTATGATTTCTCCGGCATGCTCTCTTTTATAGTTATGTAAAAAATAACGAGTGGCTGTTGTTCCGTGATGGGTCCTGATAAAATCAATCACCGCTTCGGGAAGCTTATGTTCTTTGGCAATCTCGACTCCTTTTATAACGTGATTGATGATTATTTGAGCACTTTCCTCTGAAGAAAGGTCTTCGTGCGGACTGATTTCACCAACTTGATTTTCAATAAAGAACCGCGGATTAACCATTTTCCCAATGTCATGGTACATAGCACCTGTTCTCACAAGCAGAGGATTTCCTCCTATTTTATAACAGGCTTCTTCGGCAAGGTTTGCCACTTGCAAGGAATGTTGAAATGTCCCCGGGATTTTTTGCGAAAGCTGGCGGAGTAGTGGCGAATTTAAATCACATAACTCTAAAAGTGTAAAATCAGAGGTAAACCCAAAAACTTTTTCGAAGATATAAATTAAAGGGAACGAGAACAGAACGCAGACACTGCTGATTAGAAAGGGTATGTAATTTTGAATATTGCTGATGGCTAAAAAAGTATTATTCACAAGGTGGTAAGCTACGTATGCCAGAACATAAAACACAAAGGTTAATAATGCCGACATAAAGAGTTTAGATCGTTTGCCCATATCTGCAACACTAAAGATTGTCCCAATTCCAGCAATCAGTTGAACGAATACAAATTCAAATTTATCCGGAATAAAGAAGGCACAAATTAAAATTATGTTTAGGAAATTGAACAGCGATGTCCTGCTGTCAAAGAAAACACGGATTAAAATGGGAACAAGGCAAAACGGCACCGCATAAGCGTAATTTAGGTTATATTTTGCGACAATACTCGTAACAAAAACGATTACCAGAATAATCAGGAATATAAAGGTAACCTGAGTATTCTGACTGAAAATAGCCTTTCTGAAAAATGCCAGGAAAAGCATCATTATTCCCATTACCAGAACGCATAGCAGGATCTGGCCGGCAACAATTGTCATGAGAGGTGATTTGGTTTCCAGATCGGCTAGTTCGGCATTATAACTTTTTAAGATGTTGCTTTGTTCTTCAGTAATAATGTCGTTTTTCCGTACCAGGATATCGCCTTTTTCAACTTTTGCCTTATAAATGTACTGCGCTTCCGCTACGTCCATAATAGCCATTTCATTTGTAAGTATCTCATCAAATACAATGTTTGGTTTTAACTGAGCGATAATTTTATTTACAGTTACCTCCTCATTGATTTCTTTCATCAGGTATTGTTTAGTCCTTTCGTAATTAAAAAGGGCACCGCGCCTGGTAAAGGTTACTTCATTTTCATCTACGATATAAACTGCTGAATCGATATAAGATGCAGGTACCGGGGAAAAATAGAGACCTGCCTGATAAATACTGTCGAGGCAAAACTTAACAGAAAGTTTTTGTTTATCCGGTAATTCACGTAAAATAGGTAACAGGGAAGAAACATCAGGTTTTTTCCTCTTAAAGTAGGCCACTTGTTTTATCGTTTCCTGTTTTTCTTTTGCTAATTCATCATCTGTTTTCTTAACCAGAAAGTCAAAAGGCGAAACAAGATCGGTATTGAGCCATACATCACCCTCATTTACAGTCGTTAAAAGCAATGAATTATTTTTTGGCAACAGGTAAACACAGGATAAGACACAAAAGGTAAAAATAATTCCTTTGTACCAAAGGGCATGTTTGTCTCGTATTTTCGTAAAAAGGCTATTCACAGGGCAAATGAAAGGTTTTTTTTGTGATCATGATGAGTTTTGACGAAAGGTTTATGAACATCCAAATATCAATCCTCTAAAGGTCAGCGCACCAGGGTAACATGTCCAACACGCGACTCATTTTCTTTTGATACAATGTTTTTAAATTCGCATTTCCAAATATATACATCTAAGGGGCTTGGCGCGCCTTTAAAGGTGCCGTTCCATCCTTCTTCAGTATCATTTGTTTTGTAGATCAGTTCGCCCCAACGGTTGAATACCATAAACGTATAATCTTCAACACCAAAAACAATGGGTTTAAAAACGTCATTTAATTTATCTTTATTTCCAGGCGTAAATGCATTTGGAATCCAAAACCTAAATTCTGGCAAAACCCTCACCAGAATGGTCATGGTATTAGGACAGGCATACGAATTAGTTACGGTTTGCGTGACGTAGTAATCTCCCCATGTTGAATAGGTGTGCATTGGATTAATTTCGCTTGACCCCGAACCATCAGCGAAGTTATAATACCAAGTTATAATATCGCTTGTACCGGATGTATTGAAAAAGAAGATGTCCGGATCAAAGATTGTAGTAACTAGTGGTGAGGCGACAAAATTTGCAATTGGCGAAGGGTTAACAGTTATACTTGACACTGATGTAATCTGACTGGTATCAATGCATTTACTGTCAGTCATAATTGTTAATGTGTAATCGTAAACGCCGGGCGGTGAAAATATATGTAACGGATTCGCTTGGGTAGACGAAGTGCCATCGCTAAATGTCCATAAATAGCTGAGGGGAGAATCTGAAGTACTTGTATTGATAAAGCGAACAGACATTGGGTCGCAGCCAAGATCAATTACAGGTTCGTGGGAAGCAACTGGATTATCAAACAGTTCAATTACTTTTTTTGCCGTATCCAGGCAACCGCCTTCATTAGCCACGAGTGTTATAGTATGCGAACCTTTTGTGTTGAAAGTAATATCCGGAACATTCTGAACTGACGAGGTTTGCGTAGAGGCAGCCGGCCCGAAGTCCCACGATGTAATGCCAGGTATTGTGAAAACCGTTGCATTTGTAAAATCAAAATTATTATTATCTAAACATTGCCCGGTAGTCGAGGCATAACTGAAGTTGGCAATTGGGCTGGGAAAAACAGTGATACTGTTTGCGGCAAGTACCTGGCTTGTGTCGATGCATTTCTGATTGGTTGTTACAGACAGGGAAAAACCGTAAACACCCGGTGGAGAAAATGTATGTGTGGGGTTTTGTAGAGTGGAGGTAGTGCCGTCGCTAAAAGTCCACAAATAGGTCATTGGCGTGCCCGCTGTACTGGTATTGGTAAATGTTATGCTCACAGGGTCGCATCCAGCCGAAGGAACAGGTTCGATAGACGCTACAGGACTTTGCCACACGCTGATGGTTTCAGTTACCGTGGCCGAGCAGCCGTTTTTAAAAACCGAAAACTTAATTGGATAATCACCCGGGGTATTAAAGGTAACATTCGTTACTGTGGGAGTAGTTGCAACCGAAGGTGTTGCGTTCGCACCAAAGGTCCATTGAATGTTGCTTGTTTTTGGAAAAGACCCACCGCCGTTAAACGTAAAATTATTTCCTAAAAAGCATTGTGAACTGGGGACAAGGTAGTCTGGTAAAATTAAGGAGTCTACATGAAACACTTCAGTAGCTGTATCTCCACAAGGTGTTTTGGGATTAACATATAAAGTAACCGTATAATCTCCCGGACCAGGAAATGTATACGTTGGGTTAAAAAGTTTCGACGTGTCTGCCAGGGTGGTAGGGTCGCCAAAGTCCCAATGGTAGCTGTTCCCATTAAAGCTGTTGTTGGAATAGGAAATTGTAAATCCATTGCAATAGCCAGTACCCTGACCGTTATTGGTTGTAGTTTGAGAAAGAATATCTGCCGAAACAACGTAAGGGCAGTTAATTACATTAAATTGAAAGTCGCGGTAATGAACCCCAATCAGGTCGCCATTTCTGTATTCGCTAACACAAACGCCTACCACCCATTGACCAATAATATTGGGAACTCCATTTAAAAAACCAGTTGAAGAATTGATATTAATTGCAGGACTGGAAGCCATTGGGTACGAAGATGAATAAGGCCCTGAAAACGGAACCGGATCGTATGGCGGAGGTGTATTTGTAGACGGGCAGGAAAAAGGCGGACTTGAACATTGGCCGCCAGGCAGTGCAGGCAAAGTACCAACTACCGGGCAACAACCATCCAGTCCATCGAAAGGCGTACATAAATTGTACACCAGTGAATCTCCGTCAGGGTCCGTCGCCACATGGTTAAATGCAATAGGAATGCCTTTGCATATATAAATTGGTGGACGGTTTGTAAAGCGTGGTGAATTATTTATCGTTGCGGTTTCCGGGCCCGGAATGTGTTCCCAGTAGGTTGCGCCTACTCCGCCCGGGTTTGTAAGGTTTAAAATCGTTCCGTTCCTGCAACAGCGTTGATAGGCAATTATGTATCCGCCAGCACGTGGAGGTAAATTAACAATTCCTTCATAAATTGCTTCCTCAACACAAGCGTTTCCGGCGGTTGTTGGCGCGCAAGGACTGTTATTCGATGGCGGGACATTTGTATTACTGATGATGTTTAAATTCAGCGTTGTAATCACAATTCCTGACCCTTCAAATACAGTTAAAAATGCAGGGTTATCAAAAGGTGGGATGCCATTGATGCAATCCCGGTATACCTTCATGGTGATGCGGTAATTATTATTTCCCAGGTAATCATAATAGATTTCACCTCCAACAATGTGAGTCGCATTGGTCAGTTTGCAAAGGCTGAGAAATAGTATGAATAAGTATGTTTTAAACGTTTTGATTTCCTTTATTCTTTAAAAATCTGAAAAAAACCGTTAAACGTCCGTCCATCACTTAGGTTAATGATATAAAAATAGGTTCCGGCGTTTTCATCCGGCCGCCAATCGTTTTTATAATCATCACTACCGTAAATTTTCTTTCCCCATCTGTTATAAGCATATAAAGAAGAGCCCGGGAATCCTTCGAGGCCATTGATTTTGAAATAATCATTTACCCCGTCACCATTAGAAGTGATAACATTTGGAATGATGATAGCACAATCAACAACCTGTAAATTGATGTTAACGCTATCCTTAAACATGCATTGATCCGTCACAACAATCGTATAGTTTTCATTCGATGGAAATCCAGGGGACGCGAAATAGTAAACGTTCCCGGCTGTATCATATGGAACCATTCCATTTACCGGTATGATCCAGCTTACAGAATAAGGTGGATTTCCATCAGATATAATAAGCCTCACTGCACCAATAGAATCCATACAGATCATATTAGGAACTACAGCCTGTAAATCTGGGTGAGCCGTAATCACATCAATAGTGTACACCGCCGTATCTGTGCAAGTAGGAATAGTTGTTCCCATCACAGTGTAAGTTGTACTGCTGGTTGGATTAACCGTGATAAAATTTGTATTTTCTCCTGTGCTCCATGTATAAGTTGTCGCACCCGTGGCACTGATCACCCCATTTTGCCCCGGACAAATTGTGGTACCCGTTACCTGAATGATAGGTTTAGGTGTGACACTAACGGTAAACACCGCGGGATTCGTGCACGTTGCTACGGTTACGCTAACGCTGTATGTAGTATTTACTGTTGGCGTTACAGCAATAGTGGATGATGAGGATCCGTTATCCCACAAATACGTTCCCGAACCCCCGGATGCTGTGAGGGTCACACTTTGGCCAATACAAATATTGTTTAAACCCGAAACTGTTACTGCAGGAGTGATAACCGTAACAGTGGCAACTGCCGAACTTGTACATGAACCAACAGAACCAACAACGGTGTAGTTAGTAGTAATGGTTGGCTTTACAATAATCGTGTCATTCAGTACGCCGTTTGACCATTGATACGCATTTCCACCGGCGGCAATTACTATAGCGCTATCACCTCCGCAAATTATGCTATTACTAACCGTAATGGAGGGCGTTGGGATAACTGTAGCTTCATAGACTGCCGAACTCGTACAAGACGCAACAATCCCTGTAACAGTGTAGGTGGTATTTACCATCGGATTAACTGTTGTGGTGTGTGTATTAGACCCTGTACTCCATAAATAAAAGGTTGCTCCCGAAGCCGTTAAAATTGAGTTCTGCCCGGGGCATGTAAGACTTCCTGTAACTGTGATCGTTGGGATTGGAGATACGCTAACTGTATAAACTGCCATGTTTGTGCATGATGCTGCAGCTGAAGTAACAGTATAAGTTGTTTGGGTCGTAGGTGTAACTACGATGGTAGCTGTTGAAGTGCCATCGTTCCAATTGTAGGCCGCACCGCCTGATGCTGTGAGGGTAGAACTTTGTCCTATACAGAGATCGTTATTCCCTGTAATAGTAATTGCCTGTCCAATAACTGTTACAGTAGAAACAGCGTAAGAAGAACATGTTCCAACTGCGCCTACAACGGTATAATTGGTGGATACTGAAGGCGTAACTGTTATGGAACTGCTTGTGGCGCCGGTTGTCCAGCTATAGGTAGAAGCCCCCGACGCGTACAGGAAACCACTGTGGCCGGAGCATAAAATCGTATCATTTACTGTGACCGTTGGGATTGCGACAGGGGTTATGGTTATCTGTTTGGTAACTGGTTTGTTGCAGATATCATTAACCGTAATGGTGAACACGGTTGGAGACGTAATTGGTCCGGTATTGAGTGTTGGTGTATTCACAGAAGGTGATGAAATCGAATAGGAGTACGCCGGGTAGCCAAAACTTGCGGCGGCATTTAAAATGGTAGAGGAACCGCTGCACAGGGAAACGTCGTTTTGACCAATGGAAATAGGCGTATAGTCTTTTAGATACAGGTTGAATTTGATAGAATTAGATGCCAGGCAGGAAACACTGTTGGTGGAAAAGCTCGACATTTCAAATTTCAGTGTGTCAGTACCTTCTATAATGTTATCCTGCAATGCCTGAATATTACAGAATTTAATGGTGTCCTGGTTGGCGGCAAAATGTAAAACGTTTGGCCAGCTAAATCCTGGGTTTCCGGATTGTATGTAATCAGTGCCCAAAATGGCATTTCCACTAACCTGTAAATTAAAAGAATCTGCTGCAGCTACATTCCCATTTCTAATAAAATAGGCACAGTAGGAATTGCAATCTTCCACAATTACCGAATCAGGTATGTTTGAATTTGAATTAAGTGTGAACACGTTAAGCGGTGGCAAACTACTGAATGATCCGCCTTCCAAGAAAACACCTGAATCCCATACGCCGTCACCTCCATCGGCAATCGCGATTTTGATGTGATAGGTTTGTCCGCACACAATTTTTTCCATTGCGTACAACACTTTTGTCAAACCGTCAAATTCAACATTAATGGCGTTGGATGAGTTACTTCTGTAATAGGTTGAGTTTAAGCCCGCATTTACATTGTCAATAGAAACAGCAGTACTGGTTCCGGGTAATAAGGCAATATTTTTATTTGTATAATTACCGCCGGCAGGATTAGGACCCGTTAAGAAAAAAGCGAAAACATCATTTACACCAGCATTCACATATTCGGGATATTCTTCTGAACCGAAACAGTATCTGAACTTGACAGAATCTCCGGTAGGGACGAAGTCAAATTCTAATACGCCTGCATCGTAGGTTGTATTTCCCGAAATTGAAGTTAATAGTGGGTCACCCGCGCCCGACCAGCTCGTTCCAGTACCGCCCCCACTGGAGTTATTCGGGCCCTGCGGGCCGTTAGCGTTTGCTGTGGAGGCATGGCCGGTGCTGATAAAAACACCCGAAGGAATTCCAAGGTTTGTACTTGGTGTGGCAGAAAACTGGGCAATTTGCTGTGAAACACCAGTATAGGTAATGTTACTTGCAGTCACACCGCTTCCCAACAATACGGTCTGTACTAACTGTTGTGGAGTTAACGTTTGTGTTGTGGTTAACTGTCCGAAAGTTGTAACCGCGAAAAAGATTAGCGGCAAGATGGATAAATAAATTTTTCTCATATATTCAAAAATATCTAAAAATCAATTAATTAACAACTTTTTTAATCATCCAAATAGGTTTTTGCATAAATGAATTACATTCGCATCAAAAATTATTATCATGGAACGCACTCAAATTCAAAGCTACCTGAATTTAAATAAAGAACGCTTTTTAAGTGAATTATTAGACCTGCTAAAAATTCCTTCTATCAGCGCTAAACCTGAACATAAATCAGATATGTTAAAAACGGCTGAAGCTATTAAAAAGAGCTTGATTGATGCCGGAGCGGATAAAGTGGAAATTTGTGAAACCAAAGGGTATCCGGTGGTATATGGTGAGAAAATAATCGATCCTGATAAGCCAACGGTAGTTGTTTACGGACATTATGATGTGCAACCTGCAGATCCTTTGGATTTATGGGATTCGCCACCATTTGAACCAGTAATTAAAAAGACTGATATTCATCCCGACGGAGCAATTTTTGCCCGTGGCAGCTGCGACGATAAAGGGCAGATGTATATGCACGTGAAAGCGTTTGAAATCATGATGAAAACCGGGACCTTGCCCTGCAATGTAAAGTTTATGATTGAAGGCGAAGAAGAGGTTGGGTCTCCTAGCCTGGGACCATGGATCATTGAAAATAAGGAAAAATTAAAGGGCGACATCATACTGATTTCCGATACGTCGATCATTGCAAATGATATTCCAAGCATTGATTCGGGCTTGCGAGGCCTTGCCTATATGGAAGTTGAAGTTACAGGTCCAAACCGTGATTTACATAGCGGTGTTTACGGGGGTGCGGTTGCAAACCCAATAAACATCCTTTGTAAAATGATTGCATCTTGCCATGATGAAAACAACCATATTACAATCCCTGGCTTTTATGATCAGGTTCATGAATTAAGCAATGAAGAGAGGGCGGAAATGGCAAAAGCCCCCTTTGATTTAGACGTATTTAAAAAGGATTTAAGCATTGATGAGGAAAGAGGAGAAAAAGGATATTCAACCAATGAGCGCACGGGCATCAGGCCAACATTGGATGTTAATGGCATTTGGGGAGGGTATACCGGGGAAGGGGCAAAAACAGTTTTACCTTCCAAAGCATTCGCGAAAATCTCTATGCGTTTAGTGCCCAACCAAAGCTCACAAACGATAAGCGAATTATTTAAAAAACATTTTGAAACGATTGCTCCAAACTCCGTAAAAGTTAAAGTCACGGCTCATCACGGTGGCGAACCCGTTGTAGTACCTATTACATCGAGGGGTTTTATTTCAGCTAGCAAAGCCATGGAAGAAACGTATGGGAAAAAGCCAATTCCAACCCGCAGCGGAGGAAGTATTCCTATTGTGGCGCTGTTTAAAAAGGAGTTAGGCATGGATAGCATCCTGTTTGGATTTGGTCTTGACAGTGACGCACTTCATTCACCAAATGAACATTATGGTTTGTTTAATTTTTATAAAGGAATTGAGACAATCCCTTTGTTCTATAAATATTTTACGACAAAATAATTTTCGAATAAGTTACCAGAAATAAATCATTTATACCTGCAAAGAAAAATATTGCAATAATCGGCGGCGGCCCGGCTGCATTGATGCTGGCGTGTTCGTTAGATAGTAGAAAGTATGCAGTTTCTATTTATGAGAAGAATACTGCATTGGGAAGAAAATTTCTGGTAGCGGGAAAGGGAGGATTTAATTTGACGCATTCCGAAGATGTAGGACAGTTTGCAGAACGTTATACTCCTAAGGAATTCATAGAACCTTTTCTGAAAAGTTTTTCGAATGAAGATTTTAGAAAGTGGCTGCTTTCCCTTGGAATCGAAACCTATGTCGGCAGCAGTAAACGCGTTTTTCCCATTAAAGGCATTAAACCCATTGAAGTCTTAAAGACCATCGAATCGCGGCTTGCAGCCAATTCAGTATCTATTTATTTCAATCATGAATGGAAAGGTTGGAACGGACAAGCATTAGTATTCAATACAAAAGATAAGCCCATTGAAATTCAACCAGACATCACGGTGTTGGCCTTAGGCGGTGCGAGCTGGAAGGTAACAGGAAGCGATGGGCAATGGGGGCAGTATTTTAAAAGTAAGGATATACATGTCGTTAATTTCCAACCGTCTAATTGTGCGTTTCATATTGAATGGCCTAAAATGCTTATTGATGCGATAAATGGATTGCCTTTGAAAAATTGCGCGTTTTCCTGTGGCGACAAACGTGTAAGAGGCGAGGCCATACTTACGGAATTCGGAATAGAAGGAAGCGGGGTGTATCCTTTAAGTGTCAATGTGCGGAAGCAACTTGCGGAAGGATTAAATTCAATAATTTACATTGATTTTAAGCCTGATTTTACTCGCGACGAAATACATACACGTATTGAAAACAGGGGCAACAAATCGATTAAGGAGTTTCTCGAAGGAAATTTAAAATTATCGAAACAGCAAACAGCCTTGATTAAACACTTTACAACAAAAGATGATTATCATAATGCTGAAGTATTGAGCCGATCGATAAAAGGATTTGAATTAAAAGTTAGTAGCCTTGCACCTCTGGATGAGGCTATTTCAACAGTAGGTGGAATCTCCTTAAAAGAGATCGATGATAATTTGCAATTGAAAAAATTACCCAATCATTTTTGCATTGGAGAAATGCTTGATTGGGATGCGCCAACAGGAGGTTATTTGTTGCAGGCCTGTTTTAGTATGGGCAAGTACCTTGCCGATAAATTGAATCAGCAATAGCAGCCCCAGTATCAATTTTACTTTGTATTTTTACTCTTTTTAACTTTACCATACAGTGCAAAATATTAAAGAGTATTTTAACCATCTTGCTTCTAAAAGAAAGAACCGCGGCATTACAAATTATTACTGGAACGAGATCACCAAATATTGTAATTATTTTTCGCACGAAGACAGTTCAGTTTTAGAGATCGGTTGTGGGAGCGGCGATTTATTGGCCGGTATTGCGGGAAGCAAAAAAACAGGAATTGATTTTAGCGAAGGGCAAATCGCCTGGGCAAAGGAGAAGCATGCAGGAAAAGGCATTGAATTTCTGTTAATGGATGCTAACAACATTACCCTGGAATACAAGTATGATTTCATCATCATCAGTAACCTGATTGGTTTTGTAGACGATATTCAGGCCGTTTTTGAGGAAGTTAAGAAAGTGTCTCATCCTAATACAAAAGTGCTGGTTCAGTACTATAATTCGTTATGGGAACCACTTCTGAAGTTTGCTGAGTTAATTGGGTTAAAGACTAAAACGCCTACCCAAAACTGGCTTAACATAAAAGACGTTAATAATTTATTATTTGTTTCCGGATTCGATGTGTACCGCAATAGCAAAAGGTTTATTTTCCCGTTCTATATTCCATTAATTGCTGAGTTGTTTAACTTATTCCTTGCTAAGTTTCCGCCGTTCCGGTTTTTCAGCTTAAATACGTATTCGTTCGCAAAGCCTTTACCAATAAGTAATCCTGAGGAATATAAATCAAAATATTCAACCACTGTTGTGATTCCGGCCAGAAACGAAAGTGGAAATATTGAGAATGCCATTACACGTTTGCCCAAGTTTGGAAAGCATGTTGAAATTATTTTTATCGAAGGAAACAGCACAGATGATACGTGGCAAAAAATACAGGAAATTCAGCAAAAATATGCATCTACCCATGACATCAAAATTGGGCAACAAAAAGGAAAGGGTAAAGCCGACGCGGTGCGCGAAGGATATAAAATTGCGAGTGGTGATATTTTAATGATTTTAGATGCGGATTTAACGGTGCCGCCTGAAGACATCCCGAAATTTTATGACGCGATTGCAGGAAGCAAGGGCGATTTTATCAATGGCACGCGCCTGGTATATCCTATGGATAAGGAAGCGATGCGGTTTTTAAATTATCTCGGGAACCATTTTTTTAGTTGGGCCTTTACCTGGCTGCTCGATCAAAGGTTTAAAGACACCTTGTGTGGCACCAAAGTAATGTTTCGGGAAGATTATATCAAACTGACAAAGAACCGAAAATATTTTGGTGAGTTCGACCCGTTTGGCGACTTTGATTTGTTATTTGGCGCTCACAAATTAAATTTAAAAATTGTTGAGATTCCCATACGCTACCGGGAACGTACTTACGGAAGCACAAACATTTCACGTTTTAAACATGGCCTTATTCTCTTACGTATGTGCGCTTTTGCAAGTCGTAAATGTAAATTTATATAATACCTGGCTTACAATAATTTATACCTTTAAAGCATGAACGAAAGAGTCTGGATCTATACAATAAGTAAAGAGTTAAGCCCTGAACAGGTATTGCAATTGAAAACGCGATGTGAGCATTTTGTGGAAGGTTGGACCGCTCACGATGTTAGCCTTGACGCGTCTTTTGATTTATATGAAAACCGATTGTTAGTTTTTAAAGTAAATGAAAACAAATACAATGCTAGCGGATGCAGCATCGATAAACAATTGCGTTTTGTAAAAGAACTGGAACAGGAATTTTCAGTAGAATTGCTAAACCGGTTAATGGTTGCTTATGAACACGCTGGCAGGGTTGAAGTGGTAAAAGTTTCGCAAATAAAAGATCTGTTAGCAAGCAAAAAAATAACTGAAGACACATTGGTATTCGATAATACTATCACTCAATCTTCCGAATTGAACACACGGTGGAAACAACCATTAAAATCTACCTGGCTAAACAAATACTTAACGGTTTAGCGAAATGAAAATAAACCTGTTATATGTGGTGTTTGGTGGAATACTTTTTTCCTGTTTTTGTTTTTCCTGCACCAAGGATATTGGTTACAATCCTTTAATTGCTTATAGCGATAAAGCTTTGTATGATAGTTGCAGAAACGAAGAAGCATTTCAGTACTATAAAAATGATCCTGCAGCAGTCTATTCAGGTAGCAATGGTCCTCACGGAGCGTTTAAATTAAAGTTTAACAAAATAGCACAGACAGCACTGACGGATAATGGCAAACTGCCTGCTGGCAACAGCTTTCCTGATGGTTCAATGGTAGTTAAAGAAGTACAGCATAATGGAATGTACGCATTAATGTATAAACGCAGTGGTTCATGGTTATGGGCAGAAATTAACAGTGATGGTTCAGTAGCATACAGTGTGAATAAAGACGGCGGAGCCGGGTGTATCAGCTGCCACAGCCAAGGTGGCCATAGGGATTTAGTGGTAAGTTTTAATTTTTATTAAAGATTACCATCCACTGTCTTCAGTATCGCAGTGAAAATGACGCTGTTTTTTAGGCTGAGGTTTGATTACTTTTGCTCCTTTGTTTTTTTCAGCGATTAGTTTAGCAATGATGCGAGCCCGCTCTTTATGCATGTTTTCGCGCAGCTTCACATCTTGATCGGCATCATAATATATCTGCCCATCAATAATGGTTTTACTCACCTTGGCGTAAATGCTCAAAGGGTTATCAGTCCATAAAACCAGGTCTGCTACTTTTCCAATCTTAATACTTCCTACCTTATCATCGATGCGCAACATTTTTGCAGGATTTAGGGTTACAAGCTTTAAAGCCTGAACTTCCGTTAATCCGCCGTATTTAATTGTTTTTGCTGCTTCCTGGTTTAGGCGCCGTCCCATTTCGCCATCATCCGAATTTATAGCTGTGTTAACCCCGGCATTTGTGAGCATGGCCGCATTAAAAGGAATGGCATCCATCACCTCCAGCTTGTAAGCCCACCAGTCAGCAAAAGTCGAGGCATTGGCTCCATGAGCTTTTATTTTGTCGGCTAATTTATACCCTTCTAAAATATGTGTAAAAGTGTTGATCTTGAATTTCATGCTGTCGGCTACATGCATTAGCATGTTTACTTCGCTTTGTACATAGCTATGGCAGGTGATATGGCGTTTATTATCCAGTATTTCAGATAATGCTTCAAGATCTAAATTGCGTCGCGGTGCCGATTTTTTAGTTTGTTGAATTTGCTTTGGAGTCAACTTTGAAAATTCACTCCATTGTTTTTTATAGTCAGTAGCTCGCATGAAATAATCATAGTACAATTGCTCCACGCCCATTCGTGTTTGTGGAAAACGGATCTGATCAGGATTTAGCCCGTTAGAATGCTTTACATTTTCACCTAACGCAAATTTGATGAACCCGGGGGCATTTTCATATTTTAGATCATCGGGACCCTTGCCCCACCTTAATTTTATGAGGCAGCTCTGTCCGCCGATTGGATTCGCGGAACCATGGAGCAACTGGGCAGTTGTAACGCCGCCAGAAAGCTGCCGGTAAATGTTTATGTCGTCGGGGTTAACCACATCACCCATTCTTACTTCAGCTGAACTGGCATCAGCTCCTTCATTCACGCTGAATAAAGCAATGTGTGAGTGTTCATCCACAATCCCAGGGGTGAGGTGCATTCCGGTTCCATCAATGATTTTAATATTCCCTGATTTCGGCGCATCAAGGTTAGTGCCAATCCGTTCTATTTTCCCTTTAACTACCAGTAGGTCATAATTAGTTAAAACAGAATCCTTTTCGTTTGTCCAGATCGTTGCATGTTTAATCAGGAGTCCATCGTAATGATTTCTGAATTTAGGCCAGCTGGTTTTAATGGGAGCATCACTTATAGATTCACCATAAGCGTTAAAAGGATAAATCACCTTACCATAATCAATAGGTTGATCTCCTTTAGCGTTTTTGTTTGTAGAAGAGTCAGAACCGGCAATTCTATTTAAATTAAACGTAAGCCAGGTTCCATCGGCATATTGACCCGTACCTGAAAAGGATTGATCGGTTTCTGAATAAGTGCCCGACAAACGGATGGTTAAAGTAGAATCATACGGGAAGCTCAGAGTAATTAGCTTATTCTTATAGGTTATGCTCGCTTTCGATTTCATACTGTCTTTCAGAAGCACAATCCCGTAATATTTTTCCTGATCTTTATGAACGGTTAATTTATACGAGTTCGCATTGTAACTCAATTGATAACTTCCTTCAATGTTGGCCCCTCCTAATTCATGGTATACATGCTTTACACCATTGCTCCATGTTTCAAAAATAATGGCATCCTCTTCAAAGATGGATTCCGACGAAATGAAAAAGTTTGCATAACTGCCTGCTTTCAAATTTCCTGCTGAATTTTCAACGCCAATGTATTTTGCCGGGTTACTTGTGAGTGCCCTTAACGCAGCCTTTTCGCTTAAACCATGTTTAACAGCTTTACGCAGGTTCTTTAAAAAGAGCGATTTATCTTTAAGATCAGAAGCGGTTATGGCAAAGTCAACGTTATTTTTCTCAAGCAGCGCCAGGTTTGCCGGCGCCATTTCCCAGTGTTTTAAATCACTAATGGAAGCCTGCTCTGCATCATAGGGATCTTCAACGTCAATCGCTTCCGGAAAATTCACGGGAATGATAAACCTGGAACCAGAGTTTTTAATTTCATACAAGCGCTGGTATTCATTTCCTCCGCCTTTAATAATATAGTTTACCTTAAATTCATCACCCACTTTTTTACCGCGGAGGTCATTGAATTTGTCATTCCCTTCAAAAACTGAAGGAAGTTCCTGGAGTTTATTAAACGCATCAAGGGAAATATTATACTCCGTTTTAGCCTGATTTGTTTTGTACCACATGGCGTCATAATAAGTTTGCCGTAATAACGCAACTCCTCCCATTAAAGATGATGGGTAATCCTGCGGAGAAGTACCCTTATGAAAAGAATAAAATGCCGCCGCCCTGTCTTTTACAATGCTTTCATTTTCTTTTTGAGAAGTTAAATGCACCAAAGCTCCGGTACCACGCACTATCCCGTCTTTCTGCGAAGTAACAACCATCCCAAATCCCTGTTTTCTAAGCTCGTCAGCTTTTTGCTGGTGATGATTAAAAAGTGTATGCGCTTCGGTTTCGCTTTTAATAGCCTGGTTCCAACCATAAGCACCTTTTTTTGGTATGTCGGAATTGTCAGCCCGTTTGATTTCCGGCATTCCATAATCACTGTATAAATCGATAAAGGCTGGGTAAATATGTTTTCCTTTTAAATCTACTCTAATGGCATCTGGCGGCATGTTTACATTGGCGCCACTGCTGATAATTTTTCCATCCTGAACCACCATCACGCCAGGGTTGATTACCTGGTCTGCATCCATATGCAACACGCAATTAGTAAATGCATAAATGGTATGGCTATTATGGGGTGCACCATTCACCGGGAAAGTAGTTTGGCAGAAGGCCTTTATTGAAAGGAGAAGAGAAATACACAGTAGGACAGGAAGCTTATACATATCAATATATTTATTCAAACAAATATAACATTCTGGAAGGCTATTAAAACCACCACCTTTTAATTAATCAAAGATAAATTGTTAAATTTGAGGTTATTAAAATAGATCTATGGCTACAGGCATGCTTCATTCCCACTACTTATTCGTAGTGCTGTTCACGTTAATTTACATGGTGAAAACGATTCTCCTTTTAAGCGATCGTGACGAACTATTAGAAAAGTTTAAAAGGAAAACAAAGGTCGTTGAGATGATTGTAAGTTTTGGCTTTTTAGCCACTGGGATTTTTCTGATGACACAGATGCCGGTTATTCCAACGTTGATGTATGTGAAAATAGCCCTTGTAATCGCTTCTATTCCCTTAGCTATAATTGGCTATAAGAAAAAGAATAAAGTTCTGGCAACTTTTTCTTTTTTCCTGATCGTAGTTTCGTTTGGTATTGCCCAAAAAGTTAAAAAAGAAAAAGCCGGAGGCGTTAGCATTGCTACTTCCGGTAAAGCAATTTTTGAAGATAAATGTTCTTTGTGTCATGGCAATGATGGAAAGCTTGGTTTGAGTGGCGCTAAGGATTTATCGGCCACTCAGCTCGATCATGATGGAATTGTACATATTATCACTGAAGGAAAAAACACAATGGCACCGTACAAAGGTGTACTGTCTCCTGAACAAATTGAAGTGGTGACACAATATATTGAAACGGATTTAAAAGGTAAGTAATTCATTGAAACCAGACACACATTCCACTGAACCACTGGTTCCTTCAGCTGTTTTAATTGGCGTGATCAATAAAAAGCAAAGCGAGGAACTTGCATCCGAGTACCTCGATGAGCTGGCTTTTCTTGCAGAGACTTACGGCGTTCAAACTAAAAAAGTGTTTACCCAAAAATTGGAAAAGCCCGATAAGGCTACTTTTATTGGCAAAGGAAAATTAAATGATGTAAAGACGTTCATCAAAGAGCATAAAATTACGGTGGTGATTTTCGACGATGAACTTTCGCCTTCGCAACAGCGCAACCTGGAAAAAGAACTTGGCACTAAAATCCTTGACCGAACAACCTTAATTCTCGAAATATTTTCTCAGCGCGCTCAAACTGCTCACGCCAAAACACAGGTTCAATTAGCGCAGTACCAATACTTGTTGCCGCGTTTAACAGGAATGTGGACGCACCTCGAACGTCAGCGTGGGGGCACAGGAACCCGTGGTGGAGCAGGGGAGAAGGAAATTGAAACTGACAGGCGGATTACCCGTGATAAAATTGCCCAGTTGAAAGAAGACCTCAAAGTGATTGACAAGCAAATGGCCACGCAGCGCAAGAACCGTGGCGAATTTGTTCGCGTGGCCCTGGTGGGATATACCAATGCAGGCAAATCGACGATTATGAATATGATCAGTAAAAGTGAAGTGTTTGCTGAGAATAAATTATTTGCTACGTTAGATACAACGGTTAGAAAAGTTACCATTGATAATTTATTTTTCCTGTTAACTGACACGGTTGGATTCATCAGGAAGCTGCCAACTCAATTAGTGGAAAGTTTTAAAAGTACGTTGGATGAAGTTCGTGAAGCCGATATTTTACTTCACGTAGTTGACATCTCGCACCCTAATTTTGAAGACCACATCAATGTGGTGCGTCAGACGTTAATTGACATTGGCGCTGGGGATAAAGAAACCATTTTGGTATTCAATAAAATTGATGCATTTAAATATGTCAAAAAAGACGAGGATGATCTTACGCCTGTTACCCGTGAGAATTTATCTCTGGAAGAATTGAAGAAAACCTGGATGAGTAACCTTGATCAAACCTGTGTTTACATCAGCGCGAAAAACAAGGAGAATATTGCCGATTTTAAAAAGCTGGTGTATGATACCGTAAAGAAAATACACGTGATCCGTTTTCCTTATAACAATTTGTTTTATTGATTTTTTGGCCTAGACCTTAGCTTTTTTAAACAAAGTGCGACGAGAAATCCGGCATGAAAAAATGTTTGTATTTCTTTAATTAAATCCCCTTATTTCGAAAGCAACTCTTCAATCAATGCTTCGGTTTTCTGCGTGTACATGTTATACGCCTTTCCCGTGGCCGGGCCGTTAAATCCCGTATAAATGGTTTGAACCTGATGGTGTTTATCTAAAATGATTGTGGTGGGAAAAGCCATTATTTTATTTAAAAAAGGCATGCTCTCTGAGGCTTTATCTTTCCCTGTTAATCCCGTAAGCAATACTTCATAACCAATATGAAAGCGTTTCACCAGCCGTTCAATATTGGCTTTGGCTTTCAATTTATCCTGAGTACGTTCATAAGCAAGCGCAACAATTTCGAGGCCTTTTTTCTGGTAACGTTCATATAAATCAGCAAGGTATGCGCTTTCATCCATGCAGTTAGGGCACCAGCTTCCCATGAGTTGAATGATCACTACTTTGCCTTTAAACTTATCGTCTTTCAAACTCACCAGCGAATCACGCGTATTGTAAAACGCGAAATAAACGGTGGACATGGTATCTTTCAAATAGGTCAACCCCTCCGGGTTAGGTAGCTCGAACGTCCCGTTTCTTCTTCCTTCCCACGATTCGTATCCTGTTGCTCCGGAATAAAAATGTCCGTTGGTAATTGATTGTCCGTTATTTTCCGCTGTGAACAAAAAAGCATGCGAACCATCGAAACAACTCAGGTAGAGTTTTCCTTCGTGCTCCATTCCTTCCAGGTAACGGTAGTCTCCTGTCTCCGTTAAAAATGTCCCAAAAATAGTCGATGTTCCCTTTTCATAGGTAAATAACCCAATGGCTTTATAAGTGTCAGGTTTATTTTTGTTGAAATCCACTTCCCATTTTCCGTTATAAATTAAACCTGGTTTTTTAGGATTAAAAGGGAATCGTTTTAATTCATTATGTATCGCCGTAAATGCAATCGTATTATTCTCTTTTTTGGTATGATTGATCCACTCGCCTTTTAATAAGGTATCACCATAGATCTTGGTACGGAATTCGGTATCAAAGACAGGCATCTTAAAATTAAAGGTCTCTTTCTCAAAAAAGGTTTCGTCTACCAAAATCCGTTCCTGCGCATTATGGATGATTAATTGCACGCGGGCATTTACCATTTTAACTTCAAAATTAAACGGGAGATCTATTCCCTTTTCTTTATTTAGATGCAGGACACCCTGCCACATTCCTGTTTTCATTTGCGCTAATAATAGGGTAGGTAATAAGGCAATAACTGATACAAATAGTCTCATTAAACAATTTTGGTATGATTTAATCTGATACTTCACAGTAAATTATCTGATTTCAATTTCATCAATAAAGATAAACGCGTCACCATTTTTTCCTGTATGCCATTCGGGAAGTTTTCCATAATTTACGGCCTTCACTTTAACAAACCGAACAGCGTCAGATTGCGAGAGATTGTTTTGAAAGAAAGTCCGGAGCTGAGGTGAATCGTCTTCCGCAGCTACTCCATTTTCAATCGTACCTAACGGAATAAAGTTGATACCATCAGAGGAAATAAAATATTCCACCCGTTTTGGGAATATAATCCACGAACGTGTGTCCTGTAAAAAGCTCGCATTAATGGATCGTATATTTTGTGGCTCCTTGAGATCAATTACGCATTCAAAGTCTGTTCCTTGATAGCCTTGCCAACCACCGCTTCTCCAGTTTGTAGTTCCATGTTGCCCATCAATTATTCCATCGTCACCACCCGCATCGTATTGGTGGTTATACGGGTTGGTTAACTGAATTTTCCAATCATTGGGTTTTTTGTAGATATACGCGACCACGGTTCCGCTTTGATTTTTTTCCTGAAACGCCTTAGCTTTTAGCGTAGCGGTTGAATTACAAACAAACGGCTGGGTGTACCGTGTTGATGTTTCGTTTGGCTCAGTGCCATCTGTGGTATAGAAGATGTTACAATTTGATTCATCATGGTCGAGTGGAATGGTTTTGGTTGAATCCGTTAGCTTACCCGGTGAAATTATACGCGGAATTGTCACAAAATTATTTTCGTTGATGGAGGTGGAAGACCGAAATGAAACGTGTTTACCAAACCGGCTGTTTTCATTTTTTTCGGGGTTTACCATTACTTCCATATGTCCTCCATTAAGTAGGGATGTGTGTGTAAGCGTGGTACTGTTAGTTTCTTTAGCATTAACCCAAAGGTTTGTTATATAATTCGGTGAGTTTTTACTGATGTTTCCTTTTCTGCTAATCATAAAGGATTTTCCATTTTCCAGATTAATTTTCACAGCATCAAAATCAGGACTTACAATTGTATAATGGGGCAGTCCTGGGCATACCTGATATAAACCTATTGCGCTCATTACAAACCACGCACTCATTTGCCCGCAATCTTCGTTCCCTATTAATCCATCAGGTGAATTTTTATAAAATTCATGCAGAATGTGGTATACTTTTTCCTGTGTTTTGTGTGGCTTTCCTATATAATTGTATAGAAAGCTCATATGATGGCTTGGTTCATTCCCATGTGCATATTGCCCGATTAACCCTGAAATATCTACCTGCGTGCGACCGGTAGTTTGCTGTGAAGCTGAGAATAATTCGTCTAGTTTATCTTCCATTTTCCTATCCCCGCCCATTAATGAGACCAAGCCTGAAATATCGTGCGGTACAAAGAAGCTATATTGCCAGCTGTTAGCCTCGGTAAAATGGTTGTTCACTTCGCGAGGATCGAATGGTGATAACCAGTTCCCATTTTTCCGTGGCCGCATAAATCCGGACTTTTTATCGAACAGATTCTTATAGGCTTGTGCACGCTTCATAAATATGCTGTAATCTACTTTTTTATTGAGGGTTTTCGCTACTTGTGCAATACACCAGTTGTCGTAAGCGTATTCCAGAGTTTTGGAAACACTTTCGGTTTCGTCTTCCATTTGTAAATGGTAGTTTCGGTTAAACACAGGCACTCCAAACCGGTGATCATTAGAGGCAGATACCATTGCTTCATAAGCCAGGTTTTTGTCAAACCCTATTACATTTTTGGTAACGGCGTCCGCGATTACCGAAACACTGTGAAATCCGATCATGCAGTTAGTTTCGTTCGCGGAAAGTTCCCAAACGGGAAGACGACCGCTTTCTTTATATTGGCTGAGAAATGAATTTATAAAATCGGAGGTTCGATTTTGCTGAATAATAGTGAATAAGGGATGCAATGCGCGAAACGTATCCCAAAGAGAGAAAACAGTATAAGGAGTAAATCCCTTGGCTGTATGGATCTTGTTATCCCGTCCACGATACTTCCCATCCACATCACCGGCAAGTGTTGGGTGAATGAAGCAGTGATAGAGCGCGGTGTAGAAAACAATAGCTCTGTTCGTATCTTTCGTTGAAATATCAAGCGACGATAGTTCTTTTTCCCAACTTGTTTCGGCACTTCTCTTATAGGACCCGAAATCCCAATGCGGTGCTTCTGCTGCTAAATTTTTTTTTGCGCCCTCGATCCCTGTCTGAGAAAGAGCCACTTTGATCATTAAAGGTTTTTTATCTGCATTATCGCATTGCAGAATCACGCCATCGGTTTTTTCAGTTTGTTCATTGGGCTTTTTACCGGGCAGGGTTGTTGCACTTATTTTTTTTATGTGAACCGTTTTATTGAACTTCATCACGTAGTACACATGTTGTTCGGCTGCCCAGGCTGTGCTGATCCGGATACCAACTGCAGTAACGCTATCAATAAGTTTAAAGCTACTGGATATAATTTTGTCACGGTGTAAAAGATCGATTACAATTGCCTGGTTACTATTTTCAGGAAATGAATAGGAATGAATACCGACACGTTGTGTGGCAGTTAACTGAGCACGTATTCCATTTTTTAAGGTTACTTCATAGTACCCCGCACTTGCTTTTTCATTGGCATGTGAAAAGCTTGCCGCATAGGTTTTATGTTTAAGATCGGTATGGGGGTTTTGGGTTGGTGTAATTAAAATATCACCGTAGTCACTGACTCCTGTCCCGCTTAAATGCGTGTGAGAGAAACCATAAATGAGTGTATCAGAATAATGATAGCCGCTGCAGCCTTCCCAGCTCCCGTCCGTTCGCGTGTCCGGACTTAACTGAACCATACTAAACGGAACCACTGCTCCGGGAAATGTATGCCCGGTTCCGTCAGTCCCAATAAACGGGTTGACGAAGCTGGCATGCGGGAGTTGCGCATGGACGTTTAATAGCAACAAAAAAGAGAAACAAATAGATATTAGTGTTCTCAACATAGTTTGATCTGTCGGGTATTAAAAGGGATTCTAAGCACGAAAATTATGGGAAACAATTTTCAAAATATACCCAGCTCTATTCTTCTTCGTCGCTGTATAGCTTTAACAACTCTTCCGGATAATCATCTTTCAAAATGTAAACACCTGTCATTGGATTAACTATTTCCCTGACACTTTTTAAATGAACAAAAAAAGTCATTGCGTTTTTCCCTTCTTTTTTTTCTGTTTTACTGATAGCTTTTTTTGAAAAAGGGAATAAGGTTTTTGAGCCATCATCCATGGTACATTCAAGCACTGTCATGTCCGGGAGTTCAAAGCTAAACTCATCATCGTTTGGATAAAGCCCATTCAGTAAATAGGTTGTATTATTGATGACCTTAAAATTTGAAACATTTCCTTTTATTTCAAATTCATCTTCCCAAAGGTATTTGATATTGTCTTCCGTTTCTTCCCCTTCGTTTTCTTTGTCGGCGTACGCCTGATTAAATTTTGAGTTAACTAATTTTACGTTGATGGTGACTTTCATTAATATTAAATTTGTTTTGTTAATGTCCTGGTTTCAGTTTTGGGTCAAAATGAATGCCCTGATTTTTTAATAGTTGCGTGATTTTATATCCATAAAATGCCAGGTAGATGAAACATACTACGCCAACAATGTAGCTTAAGTTGATTCCAATTACTCCAGGCCCCGCTAACCATCCCTGAAATAAGCTGATAAATCCACCGCCCATAATCATCATGATGAGATAACTGGATCCCTGGTTGGTTTTCTTGCCCAGCCCCGATATTGCCAATGTGTAAATGCATGGCCAGAGAGTGGAACAAAATAACCCTACACTTATAAAAGCGTATACGCTAATCAGCCCACTGGTGAGCATTCCAATGATTAATGCGGTTATTCCGCATGCCGAATAAATTAATAATTGCCGTCCCGGATTTCCTTTGCTGAGCATATCAGCACCGATCATGATTAAAATTACAAACGAATAGGGATAAAACGGTGTAAGTTCATGTCCAGCGATAATGTTGGCAAGCAAAAACACGCCAAAAGCGGCATAAGGAATAACAATTCTAAGAACCATTTGCATTTGCTTTGACAAATTAAATGCACCAACTGAACTTGTCCAACGCCCAATCATTAAGCTTGCCCAGAACAGGGAAATATACGGAGCCGCTTCTTCGGTAGGGATACAGGCGTGTTGCTTCATGTAATCCGGTAAATTGGAAGCGGTAGAGACTTCCACTCCAACATATACAAAAATGGCAATCATACCCATCCATAGTTGCGGATAGGAGAAGATACTTTTTTGTTCGCCTGTTTCTTCCGTGTCACCCAGTGGGATGTCGATGCGGTTTGGTAAGGATGAGAATTTGAAAAGAATAGCAACAATGACGAATGCCAACCCAAGAATCAGGTAAGGAAATTTTACTGCAGAAAGATCAGTTAAAGCATTATGGTCACTTACTGAGCCGAATATGGCGTATCCAACAACGAGTGGTCCAATTGTAGTTCCCACATTATTTATTCCTCCTGCAAGACTTAAGCGCTGCGCGCCCGTAGAAGGGTTTCCTATAACAATTGCTAATGGATTGGCGGCAGTTTGCTGCAATGAAAATCCAAGGGCAACTATAAATAGACCTGTAATCATTAAAGGGAAGGACACCAATTGGGCTGCCGGGTAAAATAAGAGTGTCCCGAATGCGGAGATGATTAACCCAAGGAAAATGCCGTTTTTATAGCCGATTTTATTCAGAAGATCGCCGCCATAAAATTTCGACGCAAGAACATAGATAATTGAACCGACAGTGTAAGCAACATAAAACGCAAATGAAATCATCTGGCTTTGCCATTGCTCAAGATTTAAACGCTCTTTAAAAACAGGAATAAGAATGTCATTACTTGCCGCGACAAAACCCCAGAAGAAAAAAACAGAAATGAGTGTGACAAAAGCAGATCGGTTTGTTTGCATAAGATTGGATTGAATATCAGTCCAAGTTAGAGATAATATCTCCATGGTTTTAAATCGTACGCCTCCAGTTTATCAACAGCATGTTTTTTACTATTTATTGGAATGAAAAAGATATCTACGGTTGATTATGCATATTTTCACCCTATGCAATTACTTACACCAACTAACTGGAAGGATTATGAATTACTGGACTGTGGTGACTTTGAAAAACTTGAACGTTTTGGCAAATTCATTACAATCAGACCGGAGCCGCAGGCTGTCTGGAAGAAAATATATTCTGTCGCTGACTGGGAAAAGCAGGCACATGTGAGGTTTGTTCCTAAAAGCAGCTCGAGCGGTGATTGGAAGATGCTGAAAAAAATGCCTGAACAGTGGACAATAGAATATCCTTTGGGTAAGGCGCAACAGGATATCCTTACATTTCGTTTAGGGTTAACATCGTTTAAACATGTAGGAATTTTCCCGGAACAGGCCTGTAACTGGGATGTAATCTACAATTTTCTTAAACCGCTTGAGAAGCCTAAATTTTTGAATTTATTCGCCTATACCGGCGGCGCCAGTCTTGCAGCGAGGGCGTCTGGCGCAGAAGTTACGCATGTCGATAGTATCAAACAGGTTGTAAACTGGGCCAATGAAAATATGCAGAAATCCAAACTGGATAACATTCGTTGGATGATAGACGATGCATTGAAATTTGCGAGGAAGGAGCAGCGACGCGGAAATCTGTATCAAGGTATCATTTTGGATCCTCCTGCTTTTGGTCATGGACCGAACGGAGAAAAATGGAAACTGGAAGACAATATCCTTGAAATGATGGACGCGGTGTTGCAAATTGTAGACCCCGCGCAACATTTGTTGATTCTTAATGCATACTCCTTAGGATTTTCGGCTTTAGTACCTGAAAATTTATTGAGGCCATTTGCAACAAAGCATAAATCTCAGCTGGATATTGGAGAATTGTATTTAGAAGCAACAAGCGGCGTAAAACTGCCCCTGGGCGTTTGGGGAAGATTGGAAAAAAAATAATTCTATTTTTTTTCAGATTCTTTTATTAATTCCAGTTTTGTTGTGCCAATTGGAAGCAGCTTTGATTCGCGCAGCGTTTCGTTCCATTTGATCTGCAATCCTTTTTTCTGCATATCGCCTGCCCCTGGAATTTCATTAAATACCAGTGTAAAATCATCCTTTTTTCCTTTTTCTAAAATCATTGGTTGATTTTTCTTAACGTTCACATTGTCTTGTCCGCCTGGCATAATTGCTGTTGCTTTCATTGGGTTTACAATACCTACACCGTCACCCACATACACACATTCAAATTTGATGGCCGATTTATCTGTTTTCAAGTCAGCTTTTTTTAAAGTACAGGTAAAATTTTCAACGGTGAAATCATTTTTGCTTGCAGGCAATTCAAAATTTGATAATTGATGAATTTTTCCACCAGCTGAGGCCTTGTAGATTCCTTTGAATTCAATCGTAAATTTTTCTGAAAGCATATCGGCGCCCTTAAAATCGATCACTTTTGTTTCTTCTTCATTAGGGGAAACGACGTATGTTTTATCTTCCCCTAATAAGGTTTTATCCCCGGCCAGGTATTTAAACTCGGTTGGTTTTACGAGAAGATAGTCATTGGTTTTATTGAAAATTTTAATTTTAAATTTCGCCTGCTTAACACTCGCAATTACATCGATGATATATATGTTATAATCATCTGTTTCAACATTCGCTTGCTTATAAAGATACTTTACATCCTCTTTTGGCTTTTCTTTATTCTTTTCTTTTTCCTGAGCATTAATAAAGAAGCTCATGAATAAAGTAGATAATAATAAAAGGTATTTCATAACGAGTTTTTATTAGCAAATATAAACGATAGGGTGAATTAATCAAGGCGAACTTGTCACTAATCGTGTTTTTTTAGTAATTTTGAATGTGCACATTGACATCATAACTGTTCATCCGCCGCTTTTGGAAAGCCCTTTCAGCCATAGCATTCTGAAACGTGCAATCCATAAAGGCCTGGTGTCGGTTAACATTATTGATCTTAGGAATTATGGAATTGAACCCCATAAAAAGGTTGATGATTATGCGTTCGGCGGAGGGGCCGGAATGGTAATGATGATTGAGCCTATTGCAAATTGTATTAATGATTTGAGGGCGAAACGTTCATACGACGAAATCATCTACATGACACCCGACGGGGAAACCCTGAAACAAGGAATGTGTAATCATTTATCTACTTTGAAAAATTTAATTATTCTCTGTGGCCATTATAAGGGAATTGATGAGCGCATCAGGGAACATTTTATTACCAAGGAAATATCCATAGGTGATTATGTTTTAAGTGGAGGAGAATTGCCAGCTGCAGTACTTTGCGATGGAATCATCCGGCTCATCCCTGGAGTTTTGAACGATGAAACATCCGCCTTGTCTGATTCCTTTCAGGATAATTTATTGTCGCCGCCCGTTTATACACGCCCGGCGGATTTTAATGGATGGAAAGTTCCTGAATTATTGACCAGCGGGAATACCAAAAAAGTTGAAGAATGGCGGCACGAACAATCAATAGAACGAACGAAATTAAGGCGACCGGATTTATTGAAGTAAAACTTAAACTTCCCGTCACCATCTTTTGCGCCAAATATCTGATGCTTCCATTGTCAGGAACAAACAACTCACTGTTAATTATTCAATTTTAAAGCAGGGTTACTCAGCGATATTCCACTTATTTTAGGTGAAAATATTTACGCACCGTGTCTAATCGAACTACCACCCAAAAATTACAAACGTCTGCAGTGACAGTTGTTATCAGTCTTGCGCTGGTTTTGTTTATGTTAGGATTGCTTGGATTGGTTGTAATCAATGCAAAAAAATTATCCAATCACGTTAAAGAGAATATCGGTTTTCAGATTGTTTTAAAAGACACGACCACGGCAGCTGAACTCGACATTTTAAAGCAGGAAATCAGTTCCTCGGCTTATACCAAACATGTGGATTTCATCAGCAAAGACGAAGCTGCTAAAAAACTGCAGAAAGACCTCGGAGAAGATTTTATTAGTTTTTTGGGATACAATCCTTTATTGCCTTCGCTGGATGTAAAGTTAAATTCGGATTACGCCAATATTGATAGTTTATCTGGCTTTGAAAAACAAATCATGCAAAAGCATTTTGTGAAAGAAGTTATTTATCATAAGGACATGATAAAGCAAGTAAATGAAAATGCAAAAATCATCAGTATTTATATATTGGTATTTAGCAGCTTGCTTTTAATTGTGGCAATTGCCCTAATTAACAACACCATTCGCTTGTCTATTTATTCAAAGCGGTTTTTGATTCGCACCATGTATTTGGTGGGAGCAACGCAAGGGTTTATACGCCGGCCTTTTATTATGAAAGGTATCCGGCAAGGAATTATTGCAGGATTAGTTGCAGGATTTTTACTGGCAGGCTTCCTGATCCTAAGTACTAAATATATCCCGGATTTATTACAATTGCAGGATCCTAATTTACTGGCACTTTTGTTTGGATGCGTTGTGTTGGTTGGAATTCTTATTTCCGGACTCAGTGCGGCCTTGGCTGTGAGCCGTTATTTAAGGCTCAAAACGGACGACTTATATTTCTAATATTGTGAAAAACATCCATTTCAAAAGTGGAATGCTGGCCAGCGTAAGTATGTTGGTTTTCCTTTTTGGGTTTAGAAGTCAACAAGGCTCCAGTCTTATCAATCCTGATGGGAAAACAATTACGTCACGGTTTAATCTTCCTCCGGGTTTTGTAAGGGAAAAGGTTGAACCCAATTCATTCGGTGAATTTTTACAAAATGCTCCTTTAAAACCTGTTGAAACTTTTGTGCGTCATTACGACGGAACGGAAAAGCCAAATAAGGTTGCTGCCGCTGTTTTAAATTATGACGTTGGAAACAGAGACCTGCAACAATGTGCCGATGCGGTAATTCGTTTAAGAGCAGAGTATTTGTATAAGACCAAAAAATTTGATGAACTGCATTTTAATTTCACCAACGGCTTTAATGCCCGGTACGAAAATTGGCGGGCGGGATACAGGATTTTAGTAAAAGGAAATATGGTGAGTTGGGTAAAAACTGCAAAAGAAAGTCAGTCGTATGCTTCATTCAGGGAATATCTGAATATGGTTTTTACCTATGCAGGAACAGCTTCGCTTGCCAAGGAGTTAAAACAGGTTGCCTTAGCTCAAATGGAGGTAGGCGATGTGTTTATAAAAGGAGGTTCACCGGGACATGCTGTTATTGTAGTAGATATGGCCGTAAACCCCAAGACTAAGGAGCAAATTTTTATGATTGCCCAAAGTTATATGCCGGCACAGGATATACATATTCTGATAAATCGGTATAATACCCAAATTTCACCATGGTATAGGCTGGATGGAAAAGCTACTGGAATCAATACGCCTGAATGGATTTTTGAAACAAATCAATTAAAGAGGTTTTAAAAACAAAAGGCCGTCTTATTCAGACAGCCTTTTTAAAGGGTAAATGAAGGGGCTCGAACCCTCGACCCTCGGTACCACAAACCGATGCTCTAACCAACTGAGCTACATCTACCATTTGGGGCTACAAATGTAACTTTATGATAGTGCACCATATAATGCAGGCCCACCGAAGCCTTCCGAAGCCTAGCATGTTTGATAACAAGGTAACCAATGCAGATCAGGTTGCGTAATTCACACAATTTTTGGGTAACAGTGGTTTTCTCATACAAAGCTTCATTCTCTTTGTATATGATTTCTAAACGATCAAAAGCTCTTTGAAGACGCAACTCAGAACGCACGATGCCAACATAATTGCTCATGATTTGTTGTACTTCCCGTTGAGATTGGGTAATTAAAATCATCTCTTCCGCGTTTTCAGTCCCTTCAGCATCCCAGTTGGGAATACCCTCCTGAAAATGAATTGCCGCTAAATTTTTTAATCCTGCTTCAGCGGAACGATGCGCGAAAACCACAGCTTCAAGCAGTGAGTTGCTTGCAAGGCGGTTAGCGCCATGCAATCCAGTACAGGCGCATTCACCCACAGCGTATAAATTTTCAATACTGGATTTTCCATGCCTGTCAACCTGTATGCCACCGCACAAATAATGCATAGCCGGAACTACAGGAATCATTTTAAGAAATGGATCAATGCCAAGGTTCATGCACTTTTCATAAATATTTGGAAAATGCTCAATAAATCCTTTCCGGTCAATATGGCGACAGTCGAGGTACACAAAATCTTCACCACGGGTTTTTAGCTCATTATCAATAGCGCGGGCAACAATGTCACGTGGAGCCAGTGAAAGACGTTCATCATACTTGTGCATGAATTCTTTGCCATCTGTTGTTTTTAAAACTGCACCAAAACCACGGATCGCTTCTGTTATTAAGAAACTGGGATGCTCTCCGGGATTATATAAAGACGTAGGATGGAACTGCACAAATTCCATGTCTTTTACGCGGCCCTTTGCTCTATAAACCATTGCAATACCGTCACCGGTTGCTACAATCGGATTGGTGGTTGTTGCATACACATGGCCTGCGCCGCCTGTTGCCATAAGTGTTATCCGCGAAAGAATGGTTTCAATCTTCTGTGTTCTTGTGTCTAAAATATAGGCGCCGTAACATTCTACATCTTTTGACTGGGACGTAACCACCTGTCCCAGATGATGCTGGGTAATGATGTCGATTGCATAATGGTGATCGAGAATGGTGATGTTTTTATGCTTGCGAACTTTTGCAAGAAGTGCCCGTTCAATTTCGTATCCCGTAATATCTTTATGATGCAGGATTCGGTGAGCAGAATGACCGCCTTCTTTAGCAAGGTCGTAATCACCGTTTTTCTTTTTATCAAAATTTGTCCCCAGGTCAATCAGTTCTTTCACTCGTTCAGGGCCTTCTGTAACCACTATTCTTACCGATTCTTCATCACAAAGTCCTCCTCCTGCTACCAATGTGTCTTTAATATGTTTTTCAACAGAATCGGTTGTATCCCAAACAGCAGCTATTCCGCCCTGGGCGTATTTGGTATTGGATTCATCTTCATTATTTTTAGTAACGATAAATACTGATCCATGATCTGCAACTTTAAGCGCGTAACTTAACCCAGCAATACCACTTCCAATTATTAAAAAATCTACTTTCTGTTGCATCCTGATTTGAAAACCTATTTATTTGATTTATTATTTCCTAATAACCTCGCTACATATTTTCCAACTATGTCAAATTCAAGGTTTACAATGTCGTCTACTTTAAGGTATTTAAAACCGGTATGTTCGTATGTATAAGGTATGATGCATACAGAGAAAGAATCTTCCCTAGAATCAACTACTGTGAGACTGGTTCCGTTAATTGTAATGCTGCCTTTTTCAACAGTAACATTCCCTGAACGGTTATCATAAGAAATGGTGAAGGTCCAGCTGCCTTGATTATCAGTGATTGCAGTTACTTTTCCTATTTGATCGACATGTCCCTGAACAATATGCCCATCAAAGCGTCCGTTGGCTGACATACAGCGTTCTAGATTAACAAAATCGCCAACGTTTAAATTGCCAAGATTTGTTTTTTGAAGTGTTTCTTCAATTGCTGTAACGGTATATTGATCATCATGTAAGTTAACTACAGTTAAACAAACGCCATTATGAGCAACACTTTGGTCAATTTTAAGTTCCCGCGAAAAGGGACAGCTAAATGTAAAATGAATGTTGGATTTTTCTTTTACAATATCTTCTAATCTCGCGAGTCCTTCAATGATTCCTGTAAACATGGATTCAAAGATAGACACTTTATCATCAATTTGGGTATTCACACTGCTGAAATTATTGTACCTTTAATACTCCCCACAAAAATTCCATTATGAAGTTAATTGTATTTTTTTGGCTCTTGGCTACGTCGTGTTGTTTTTCGCAACAACTATTCAAAAGTACTTTTACGTTTAAAGGCGAACATTATGCACTCTATAATAAATGCAAAGCGGCAGTAACATTTTGCGAGTTGACCCAGCAGGAATATACGTCTTGCGGTTCGGTGAAAAACTGCTACGGTTTATATGTTTTACCAGGTGATACGTTCTTTATTACCATTGAAGATAAAACTCAAACGCAAACGATTTCAGCCGATATTTCATTTGGTGGTTATTTTCCGGCCATCAGTAGTTTTACATTTGAACCCATTGATATGAATTGTATGCCACAACAGGCGCTTCAAATAGCTATTCCCTTATTAGCCACACAAGGTTCAAGTTTTGAAATTACTGCTCAGAATACCGCCTTCGTTAGCAACCCTGCATTAGATGCTGGTGTACCACAACCTTTTACCATTTTCATTGGCGGTCAGCAACCTGACTTTACGTTTGCTCTATCGGATTATTCAGCCTGTCCCGTGATGGAAGATGTGTCCGTTAAAGAAAATAGCATGGAAGCATCAACAGTTCTTTTCTTTCCAAATCCATCTTCGGGAATTGTATATTTCAATACTGAATTCGCAAGCCCTTTAAAGGTGAATATTTTGGATGCATTGGGCCAGATCGTTTTGGAAAACACATTACATAAGCATTCGTTGGATTTAATGTCTTTAAAGAACGGTATATATTTTTGCAGGATTTTTGAAGACACCAAACCACCTAAGCTTCAACGGATCATCATTCAGAAATGATGTTTAGAAAAACGCCCTTACCTGTGCTCCGCCAATATTTACGATTTTACTGTTCGGTGATTTCCTTCCATCGTAATTAATGCTGATTTGAATATTGTTTGAAAGATTTCGCTGATAACTCAGGCCCCAGGTATAATTGAAGCCGGTTTTCAGCGCATTAAGCATTTCATAGGCCACAGGTGTGTTTTCATTTTTAGGATCGTTGTAAATAATATTAATAAAATCAGCTTTTCCCGTTAAACTTCCCTTTTCAACCTGGTTAAATTTAAATTCAATCCCAAGGTCATTTATTTCAGCTTTCTGATAGCCTTCAAGGAGAATGTTTTGTTTTTTGTTGTGCTTGTATAGCAAGCTAATTCTGAAAGCGGTGTTTGGTTGGTAATTGAGTTTTTGTTCAAGATCGTACCCTTCAATCAGATAGTTCCTGTTAGACAGAAATAATGATTCCGTTGACTTCCTGCTATAAATATTAATGCTATTAATGCTCCAGGCCCGCGTTGCATTCCATCGCCATCGCCATTCATGGCTTTCATTGCCCCGTGTTTCAAAGCCGTTAGTAAGAAGTTGCTTACTCAGGTTATTTTGATAAGTGTAATCTGTTCCAAATACAGCGGCACTTTGGTTAAAAAATAAGCTTTGGCGAAATGAATAAGTAAGGGCGGTAAGGAGTGAATCATCCAGCCGGACATCAGCAGGATTGAATGTAAATAATTTGCCGTTGTCATTTGATTTTTTATCAATCCTGTAAACTGATTGTGTAGCGAACCTGCTGATAAAACGAACGAATCTAGCTGAACTGTCTTGTAAAAAAACAGAGGGACGTAGGTTAAGTGAAAAGCTGAATTGATCATGAAGAACTTTTACATATTGGTTGGTGGGCGTGTAAACTTTGATGTACGTTGCCTGATCTGCAAAAGGTGAAATTTCAAATTCGCCCACTTCGGTAATTCCATTGCCGTTATAATCCTTCCAGGCGTATGTTCCCTGACCAGGCGGCACCAGGAGGTAATAATATTCTTTTTTATTTTCAAGGCCATATCCTGTTTCATAGAAAACGCTCGAGGTAATAAATCCTTTCATCAACCTTGGAGAATATTCTACCCTGCTTAAGAGCGTATTGTCGGGTTTTAAATAAAGTGGATTAGCATTTTTGAGCTTAAGTTCACGATAGGTGAAAATTACTGAAAACGGATGGTTCCTGAGAGAGTTTATATTTACTGAAAAGCCGGTATTTTGTGCAAACGTTGAATCTTTTAACGCGTCGGTATACGCCTGCATGTCTCGCCGCTCCCTGTAAAACAGTTTATATATATTTCCTGTAGTATCTTTATTGGTTATATTTCCTTCCCATTCCCAAAACTGGTAACTTCGTGAAAGTAAGTTGCCGGATGAAGACATCATAAAAAGGTTTTGTTCGAATTCATCAAGGTAAGTAATACGTAATTTATACACAGATTGCGATAGCGAAGTTTTGTGTCTGTAAAATTTGCTTAACTGGGAATTGTAATTACTTGTAAGGTATGAACCGTTATAAACAATTTCGGTATTTTTGGTTTGATACGTACTTTGTATGCCATGTTTTAACCCTCTGTAAAATGCCCCTTCATCAAAAAAATTCAGGCCATACAATAATTTAAGTTTATTGTTTTTTTGGATTCCCACCTGGGCAAAACCGACATGCTGATCGGCGTTTACCGGTGCGGTTGTTGGCCTGTTCCAGTCACGCTCAAATTCAATAGCGCGGTAACGTTCAATCGGATTAAAAAATTGCTGAATGTGTTCGTAACCGAAATTATAAACTGCATTTAAATGGTTCTTTTCAAGCGAATCTTTTTTTAAAATGGTTTGGTTGCTGCTGTTGATTTTTATTCCGTAACCATCATCATTTTCGGAGTTAAACGGGCTAAACGTATTGATGTCGTTTTTTGTATATACGCCTTCCACATCGAAATTATGATGTTTATTAAATTGGTAATTAACTCCGGATGTAAACATTTGCTTTTTCTTTGGAGTTACAAGAGGAACAACGGGTTCATAATTCCCCTGCAAAATACCGCCAATAGGAGCAACCCACTTATACACTTTACCATTTGCGTTAGTTGATACCTGGGTATAGAATCCGTTATTTTCACCCGTGTAGCTAAATTTCACGCGGTATTGTGCGCTGTCGGCGTTGGTAGAATACACAAATATTCCTTTATACAACTCAGCGCCAATCACTGTATCTTTTTTCCAGTAAAACACATCGCTGGTGTTAAATTCAGCCAATTCAGCACCACTGGAAACCGCTTGGTTTAATGTATCGCCAATCTGGTACATGGTTAGCTTCTGCGATTCGGTTAGGGTTTGCTGAAGCGTTTTATTTTTGTTATCCTGTTCGCCAAAAAAGTTGAACCGTACCTTTATTTTTTCTGATTCAATTTCTTCACTAAAAAAATAGAGAGAGCGGGCGTAGTTACGTTCGGCATATTGAAATTCGGCAATAATCCGCTTATCTTTAGTGATGATTTGCTTAGCGGTAAAGGTTAATTCCGCAGTGTTATAATCGATGATGTAATCGTTTTCCTGGCCACGCTGCATCAATCTTCCATCAATGTAGATGCGCTCGGTTCCCGACAGTACAATGATAAATTGTTCATTGTCGGCACCACGTAAGCGATAAGGCCCCTGATTATTTTCAACTCCCTGAATGATGTTTCGGGCAAATTTACCTTTACTAACGGCCCCACTCACTTGCGTTTTAAACATAACTGGCTTTTTGTTCATCGTGTCTGCATAATCGTTGGAAAGGTACGCGCCCTGTGACCGTTTATAGAAATTCATAAAATAACTGTTTGGCCGCTGTAGCTGAAAATCGCCAACAATCAGTTTTGTAGACTGATTACTTAGTTGCACAAAAACCTTGTCAAATTCCTGAAGTTGCGCAGTTGTGCCGTCAGCCTGAAACGGAATGTTATCATCGGTTGCCGCCAGCAATAAATCAACTTCCTGCGTTAACTTCCCGCTCACCTGTAAATTTAGACTTGAATTCACCACCACATCCTGGTTGTTACCAAAGCTGATACCCCGGCTAATGCTACCGTTTTTGTTAAGACCATCTGAAATGAAGGATTCGTTGGCTTGCGCTGAGCCTGCGAACGCCAGTGTCAGCGGATTAACAGGAAGTGATAAATCTTTTGTTAGCTGGGCAGTACTTTGATGGAAATAGTTTTTTTCAAAATTATAGGGAAAGGTCCTGTAGGATACTGAAATCGGTTCTCTGGGAACTCGCTTGAAAATTATGGCTTTTGAAGGATAATGTATTTTATAGCTTGAGGTATCGAGCGGTTCATTTCGCGTTGAAATGGTAAGGGTCCCGGGGATTAAACTTAAAGAATCCAGAAATAAGGTATCACTTTTCAGGAAGTAGTATTTCTGTTTGAGGTTCGTTTGTACCTGTGCCTGAACAACAAATCCACACAGTATTATTTTTATAAAAATTAACCTAAAACTCACTACGCTAATAACGGTTTATAAATATAGAAATTGTATTTTTAAAGTCACAAATTGCAAGGACATGAGGATAATAACCTATAACGTTAACGGTATTCGCGCCGCAATGAATAAGGGATTGGTGGAATGGATGAGATCTTCCTCTCCAGACGTTTTATGTTTACAGGAGATTAAAGCAACACCTGACCAGGTTGATGTAAATGTTTTTGAGCAAATGGGGTACCACCATTACTGGCATCCCGCGGAAAAAAAGGGCTACAGCGGCGTGGCAATTTTTACGAAAATTAAACCCAATCATATTGAATATGGCTGTGGGATTGACACATATGATTTTGAAGGACGCGTGTTGCGTGTTGATTTTGACTCCTGTTCGGTGGCAAGTATTTATCATCCCAGCGGAAGCAGCGGGGACGAGCGCCAGGCTTTTAAAATGAAATGGCTGAGCGATTTTCAATCATACATTAACACCCTCAAATCAAATTTACCAAATCTTATTTTATGTGGCGATTATAATATTTGCCATAAGCCTATTGATATTCATAATCCAAAGTCTAATGCTAACACCTCTGGTTTTCTTCCGGAGGAGCGCGAATGGATGGAGCAGTTTATCCAATCCGGATTTACGGATTCATTCCGGCATTTCAACCAGGATCCGCATCAATACAGTTGGTGGAGCTACCGTGCCGGATCCCGAGGTAAGAATCTGGGATGGCGTATTGATTATAACCTCGTAGCAAATCATCTAAACGACAGATTGAAACGCTCAGTGATTCTGCCTGATGCAATGCACAGTGATCATTGTCCGGTTCTGCTTGAAATAGATCTTTAGCGACCCCTTTTTTTCTGAATTTTTCTTCTCGTTTTTTTAAGCATCAAGTGGGTTATTTACCGGTCGGCAGCTTTAATTTCCCTTTCAAGAAAATAGCCTAATTGTTTTAGGTTTTTTAGATATTAAGATTATATTTGTGGTTAGTAAAAACTTATGTACTTAGGTATGAGAAAAATATTTATTCCACTTGTTGCCACTGTGTTTACTTTAGGCATCACATCATGTTCAGACGACAAAAAAGAAAGCCATGCCGGTGAGGAAGGTAAAGGCGGGGTGTACATGGGCGGTGTAATGCGTATGAACGAAGTTGAGGCATTCAAAAGCCTTAACCCGATTGCCGTGAATGAAATTGTAGGGTTTCATGTGGGAACTCAATTATTCGAAGGATTAGTGAAGTTTGATCAAAACGATCTATCCATACAGCCAGCCATTGCGCGTTCATGGGAAAGTAACGCAGATCAAACAGAATGGACTTTTCATATCCGCCAGGGCGTAATGTTTCATCCCGATGCGTGTTTTGCTGACGGAAAAGGAAGAACATTGACTGCAACTGATGTTAAGTTCTGTTTTGATAAATTATGTACAGCTGATCCAAACAACGCACAGTTTGACGTTACGTTTAAAGATCGTGTGATTGGCGCAAACGAGTCTTTTGAAGCTTCAAAAGGCGGTAAAAATTTACCTGTTTCCGGTGTTAAAATTGTAAATGATACAACCATTGTAATCAACCTGAAAGCTCCGTTTGCAGGATTTTTAAACATCATCGCCATGCCGGGTTGCTGGATTTATCCAAAAGAAGCTTTAGATAAATATGGTTTGGATCTTCGCATTCACCCTGTAGGAACTGGTCCTTTTCAGTTGGAAACAGTGAAGGAAGGCGAAGTGTTGATCATGAAAAAGAATCCAAATTATTATGCCTATGATAAAGATGGAAATAAGCTCCCTTACTTAGATGGGTTGAAATACACGTTTATCCGTGAGAAAAAAGCGGAAATTCTGGAATTTAAATCAGGAAACCTGGATATGGTTTACCGTTTACCTGTTGAAATTTTCCACGAGATCATGGGTGATTTGGAGCATGCGAAAGATCGTAAAACAGAATTTCAGATTTTAAGTTCTCCCGCATTTAATACAAATTACTTAGGATTCAACTGTGCTAGCACCGTTTTCAGTAAGAAAGAAACCCGTTTGGCATTCAATTACGCGATTGATCGCCATAAAATTGCTGATTTTACTATCCAGGGAGAAGGAACAGCCGGGGATTACGGTATGGTTCCTTATGTTAGCGCCTTTGAAAATGATGGATATAATTTTAAAGGCCTAAAAGGGTATACGTTTGATGTCGCTAAAGCGAAAGAATATTTGAAGCAAGCCGGCTACCCGGATGGAAAAGGCTTCCCTAAAGTGACTTTGCAAATAAACAGCGGTGGTGGCGATAGAAATGGCTTAATTGCTGAGGTGGTTCAAAAAATGCTGAAGGAGAATTTAAATGTTGACATCAACATTAATATTGTTCCGTTTGCAGAACACATTGAACAAATACAATCCGGTAAGTCGGATTTCTTCCGCTTTGCATGGATTGCGGATTATCCGGATCCTGAAACTTTCCTCACATTATTTTATGGAAAGCACGTTCCTGCTAGCCCAACAGAAAAATCTTTTATTAATTATTTCCGTTTCAAGAATGCGAGATTTGATTCTTTATTTGCAGCAACATTTACCGAACCTGATAAAGCTAAACGGTATGCGTTATTATCCCAAGCGGAACAGATTGTATTAGATGAAGCGCCATTTATGCCAATCTTCTACGATGAAAACTTCCGACTAGAGCAATTAAATGTTCGTAATTTCCCTGAAAACCCGATGAACTACATGGACTTATCAGTAGTCTACTTGATACCTAAAGATAAGATGCCTAAAAAGTAAATTACCGGCGCTATTAAAAAAATCCCCCTGTTAGGTATAACAGGCGGATTTTCTTTTCACGAACAGCTGAACCTGGTAAATTTAATTAGTACAGCTTAACCTTATATTTTTCAGCCATTTTCCGGATTTGCTCTTCAGTCACGTGATGCGTGTTTTTACTGTGATGATAATTTTCAACGGTAACAACAAATACCACGTATTTAAACTCAGAAGCTAAGATGAAATAAGATTCCAGTTCCCAATCCTGGGTAAATGTATTATGAACGAATATCTTCTGAATCGACTGGCTCATTGCGTCCCTGGTAAGCGCTTCACATTCTTTATAAGCCAAATGGTTGTCCTGAAAATTGAAGATATATTCCCCGGTTTTTTCATCTGTAAAATAATCATCAACGGAGAACACCGGATAGGTATTGTTTTCAGAAAGTAATTTAGCAAGCGTTGTCTTTCCGCTGCCAGGAAGTCCGCGCAACAATATAAGTGAATTTTCAGAAGATTTCATAGCACCCTTGTTTGATACAAAGATACAGCAATTTTAGATAAGCTTTAAACTAGAAAAAACGAGACGTTGTGGCGCCTCTTCGATACGTATCAAAAGCATACCTTAGTGCAATTTCGAATCCCCCCTTGGTATTAGAAACGGTGCGTAATTTTGATAAATTAATGTCGTAACTAAAACCAATGGCGCAACTGTTATATTCAAATTTAATTAATGCGATGGCCGCATCTTTTGCACGGTAATATCCACCCAGCGAAACTGCCATAAACTTTTTAATTCCTGTATACTTCGAATCGCCCTGTAAAATGTACTGGGCCGTCAGTCCGGGAGTGATTTCTTTTGTAGGGCCTTGTAAAAATACAATGTAAGAAGGCTTCAAGACAATATTCGTGTTTTTCAATCCGATAGCCGCATCGCCATGAAATACATATTTCATATATAAACGCGTTGCATCACCATAAAAGGAATATGCCGGTTGATGTGGATGAAATATGGCCACCCCTAAATTCAATCGTTTGGCATTGTTTGCAGTCATATACATTTCGTGAGATCCATAACTGTATTGGATGCCTCCTGCAAAGTCAACAAAATTGAAATTTGGAACCGTATTCACTTCTCCGCTTAAACGCGAGGCGTCATAAGCCATGCCATCATATTGATTTCCCCAGCTATATCCTGTAGCATTCACCCCCCTTTGCACATAACCGGCCATGAGACCGGCAGAAATGAGGTTACTTTTATTTAATAAAACCATTCCCGATAAGGAAAAATTGATTTGCGTGGTTTTCATTTGCCCCGCACCTGCCTTATCCGAAAAAAAATCGAGCCCAATCCCAAGGTGATTTTTTTTCTTCTTAAAAAGACGGCCGTCCAAAGTAACAGCAATGGTTTTAAAGGGTGCGTTTACGCTTTGCCACTGAGATTTATAGTTTGCAATAACTCTCAGTTCGTGAGGAACGCCAACATTTGCCGGATTAAGTAAAACGGGAGTTTCATCGAATTGTGAAAAATGAATGTCTTGTGAAAACGACTCACCGCTTACTAAAACGCTCAGAAAGAGACCTGTTATTTTTAAAAATGCTGCCTTCATGTAGGGTAGTTTATTATTCATTATTTCACAATCGATATACTTCCTTTTTGAATTACATCTTCACCGTCAACAGTAGCTTTTAAATAATAAGCAAAAGCTGCCGGATCCATTTTTTTTCCGTTAAAGGTTCCGTCCCATCCAAATGCCGGGTCGTTTGAAGTAAATACTTTTTCGCCCCAACGATCGAAAATGACAAACTCCATGTTTTCGATACAATTTCCGTAAACGTATAATACATCATTCTGACCGTCGTCGTTCGGTGAAAATGCTGTAGGTACAAAGACTTCACCACACTTAATGTCCACTACAATTGTCACGGTATCAGTACCGATACAACCGCCTGAGATGGTTGTTAATGTGTAGGTAGTAGTCACATTTGGTGATGCTATTGTATTGGTGCAAGTAGAACAACTCAACGAGACGGATGGCGTCCATACAACCGTCGATCCAACAGGCACAGTTCCATTGAGTGCTGCGCTTTCTCCGGCAAAAATGGTCGCGCCGATCCCAGCATCTACCGAAAGCACTCCTGAAGAACTTACATAGCAGGTAGACGATACTGAACAGCCTGCGCCGTCTGTAACAGTTACGGTATAAACTCCTGCGGATAGCCCTGTAACCGTATTGCTGTTACTGTTTACACTCCACAAAACTGATAGCGCGCCGGTTCCCCCGCTGGCCAACACGGATGCAGTTCCGTCATAGTTTCCACAAGTTGCCGGTGTTGTCGATAAGGAAAGTGATATCGCTGCTGGTTGAGTGATATTTAAAGTAATGGTATTGATACATCCCGATCCATATCCAACAAAAACTGTATATACACCGGCGGTTAAACCTGTTGCGGAAGGGCTACTTCCTCCGCTTGGTAACCATGTGTATGTGTAAGGCCCCGAACCGCTAGTAGCGTTGATTGATGCTCCACCGTTCGACGCACCAAAGCATGTTAAATTGGTTTGAGACGTTACAGATAATGTCGGTCCACCGGCAGCGCCATTTATAGTTGTTACGGAAGTGGTTTGGCATCCGTTTGCGTCGGTTACTTTTACCGTATAGTTTCCGGCGGACAAATTTGAAATGACAGCGGTGTTTGCTCCTGAAGGGCTCCAGCTATATGTATACCCTGGAGTTCCTCCCGACGGAGTTACTGTTGCACTCCCAACACTTGTTCCGCACCCGGTTGGTGAGTTAAAAACCGGTGCGGATAAAGCCAATGATGGTTGCGTGATTGAAATGGTTCCTGATCCTGTACACCCGGATCCATCCCTAACAACGATAGTATAGATCCCTGCAGCGAGGCTATTTTGAGTAGAACCTGTCAGGTTGCCGGGACTCCATGTATAGGAATAAGCGCTGCTGCCACCGGTTGCATTGATTGTTGCTGATCCTGTAGATGCACCAAAACAACTTACACTCGCTTGAGAAACAACGGATATTGTAGGCCCAGAGGTAGAATTTAAATTGAGTGTAAGTGTTACAGAACAGCCTTTGGAATCCGTTACCAAAACAGAGTTTGGCCCGGCGGTAAGATTAGATGCTGAGGATCCTGATCCACCGTTGGGAGTCCAGCTGTAAGTATATCCGGGCGTTCCGCCATTAGCTGTAACAGTAGCTGTTCCGTTGCTTGATCCGCACCCAGGTGCCGTGGAGGCAGAGATAGCCGCAGTAAGTGCGGTTGAAGGTTGAGAAATCGATAAGGTCCCTGAGCCAATACAATTATTTGCGTCTGCAACCTGAACAGTATACACTCCTGCGCTCAAACTGGTTTGTGTCGCGCCGGTTAAATTTCCCGGTGTCCAGGTGAACGTATAAACTCCGGTTCCACCTGTACCCCCGACTGTCGCAGTTCCGGTGTTGGCCCCGAAACAATTTACATTCGTTTGCGACGTAACTGAAAGTAATGGCCCACCAGAAGAGCTAATGTTCGCGATTGCTGTTGCCGTACAGCCGTTTGCATCTGTAACGGTTACTGTATTACTGCCTGCTGTTAAGCCTGTTGCGCCTGCTGAGGTGCCTCCTGTGGGCGCCCAGTTATATGAATAGCCTGCTGTACCACCGCTTGCAGTAACAGTTGCCCCGCCAGTTCCACCCGAGGAACCGGCACTGCTTAAAGTGATATCATCTACAGCAAAAGACGGATCAGAACCGGCGCCGTTATCATTATTTACCCATCTGTACCCGATTTTTATTGAAGCATTGTTGTTGGCGCTGGCAGGTAAGGTAATAGTGCGCAATGCCCATTCTCCCTGACTACCGCCGCATACAACGGTTTTAGGCATATTGTCAATCTGTGCCCAGGTAGTCCCATTAAAATACCAAAGTGTGGCATCATCAACAGTTGTTTCACCACCTTCAATGTATTTAAAAGTAAGGGTGATATTACTTTTACCAGTACAATTTATTGTAGGGGATTCAGCGCGTTTGTCTGCACTCACCGCATTTGAACCTAAACCGGTATCATAAGCTGCGCCGCAATCACCCGCTGGGCAGAAAAGAAAAGCTGCCGGTGATGTCGAAACATTCCCAACATGTAAGGTTCTATTTGTGGAACCCGCACCAAGGCAACCATCACCACAAACACCTACTGCCATTCCGGATTCAGTAGCGCTGACATACCATTGGTTGGCTGACGCGTCGTTTGTTCCCGTATTTGTTACAGTCCAGGCACCGTTTGTGCCGGTAAATGCCGAAGCTAACGCGCCCTGGTTACAACCTGTGCCGAATGTTTCGGTCCAGAAAGTTGAAGTTGTGGTGCCTGACCCGCAGCTTGCAGCCGTCGTAGCTGTAATGACAGCATTTAAGGCAGAAGCCGGCTGGGTAATGGAAACTGTTCCTGTTCCGGAGCATTGATTCTGATCTTTGATAGCGATCGTATATATGCCTGCGGCGAGATTGAATTGAGTTGCTCCTGTTAAATTTCCAGGTGACCACGTATAAGAGTACGCTACAGCTCCACCACTTGTGTTTACACTGGCACTACCTGTACTTGCACCAAAGCAATTCACATTGGTTTGTGATGTTACAGCCATGGTTAAAGTTGGGCAAGTCGGTGTAGAACATGAAGGAATGGAAGCTAATGTAGTAAAAGTATAAGTGATACCGCTCGCCAGGTCTTTTACTTTTATTGGAAATACAGTTGAGGATGGCGCCGAAACTGTTGTGCCGGAAGCTGTCCAAGTAGGTACCGTAACTCCGGCGCACACAAACGGAGCGCAGTTTCCGAACGGACATCCAGAACAGTCCACCGAAGTGGTTGTGCTCGACCATGTATAGGTACTGGTTCCGTTAACTACAGAAAGTGATCCTGAATTAACACATAGAGATATCGTTCCGCAGGTAGTTACAACAATACTTGTAGTTCCTGATCCACAAGCAAGACTGTATGTTATGACATGTGTGCCTGCGCCAGCAGTTGCCGGGTTAAATGTTCCATTCGTAGCATTTGTAATTCCTGTTCCACTCCACGTCCCGCCGGCCGAAGCAGCAGTTAAATTAATGGGTGCACCCGTGGTACATTGACTCGGGGGCTGGCAAATGCTAACATCACAGCATGTTAATGATAGTGTGGCCCCAGCGGTTAAAGAGCTAAATGATTGAATATATCCAGTTCTTGATGCAGTACCGGAGTTGCCGGTAGAACCACAAGCAATGACATCACCTGAGGTACTCACATGCACATCGTATACATTAAAAGGAACAGCAACGGTTGCGAGTTGAACCAAGGCTGAACTAAATTTTGTTACGGCATTGGTGGAACCTACATAGATATTGCCTGCAGCATCAATGTCAATGCCGCTGCAACTAACTGCCTTCTGGCCCAGACTTGTAGTAGCGGCCCCGCCCGGAATAGCAACTGATGCAATAATAGATCCATTTGCAAGGGATCGTTTGTATAGTGTAGTTCCGTTATGGGTATACACGAAATTCATATCAGCCCGGATTGCCATAATTCCTGTATTATCATACCTGAAATTTTCACATTTATAAGAGAAGCCATGTGTACTGTTAGTTTTATAGAGACCCGAAGTCCCTCCACATGAACTAAAATTCTGATTGATGAAACCGATAGTATCCAGAGTAAGGAAGTAATATTTTCCATTTCCGCAGGAAGTAATCGATCGTACTTCCTGAATGCTGGGTGGAAATCCAAATGCCGATCCGTATGCAACAATCTTAGTGCTTAACACGGCTCCATTTGTGGTGTTGATATCATAAATCGCCCCCCTTAAATTATCAGTTCCGCCAACAATGAGTTTGGTCTGATCGCAATTGAAAGCAATATTCCAATATTCGGCCAAGGAACTTCCGCCTACACTCCAAATTAAGCCGCCGGCTGTACTGACTTTTTGGATGCCTGCCGAGGTTCCGTTCGTAACGTAGGAAATGCCTGCATTATCGGTAGCGAAGGTCCCGAGCCATGAAGTTGTATCATAGGGCGTGTTATAGGTCCACTGTATTGCACCGGCAGCATTGTATTTTAAAAGCTGCAAAGGAGAAGTTCCACCAATCAGGTAAACATTTCCTGCGCCGTCTTTTTCACACTCCCACACGCAATCCCAGTTATTTGTAAAGGCGGGTGTTTGCGTCCAGGGATCGATTATAACGGTTTTGCTATTATCGTAATTGCCAAGCTGGAATGAAACAGTTTTTCCCGACTTAACAAACGCTGAAGGAATGGTAGATGATTTATTATCATTCAAAAAGGTTAAAGGTGCGTGATCAATGATATCGCCCAATTTAGTACGGATGTGAATATTGCCATTCCCTTTCAAAGATACCTGACTATCGTAAACCATTTTAATGTTGGAAGGATCTGCTCCTGGATGCAAGATCACCGAGTATTTTAAGCCTTCTTTGTCAGAGAAAATATACTCTACGTCAATTTTTGGGTAGATGCTTTTGTATGTTATTTTCCGGTATCCTTTAATATTATTTATATTCCTTATCCCGCCACCTTCTTGCATTAGTGAATAACTATGATAATCGGAAGTGAGTTCTGCTCCTTCAATTTCAACATCAGGGTTTCCGCCATGCCAGAACATATTTACTTGATCATCCTTAACATTTAACTGATGTTCTTCTTTTTCATGACGCATATGTTCATCCGGATTTCTGAATTCCTCCCTGCGTTCCCGTTCCATCTCCCTGGCATCCTTCTTTTTCTTTGTCGTTTCAATGAAAGTGTAGATAATACCCTTTTTTGTAAAATAAATTTTTGTTCCGCCGTGGTCTACAGCAAACAAAACCGGAGCATCATTTCCAAAAGAAGCCGGAATCACGAACTGGCCTTTATTTTCAATGAAAGACTTTTGAAACTCGAATTTTTTGGTCCACGATGCACTACTTCCCACTTGTGCTAGAAGCGAATTTTCTCCTGAGCTAAAAAAACCAAGGGCAGCGACAAACAGATAAGAATGTAAAAAAGATCTCATGCTTTTAGTATTAGTTAAGACAAACAAATATTAAAAATTCGGTGCAAGAAAATTAGGGGGCTGACCCTCTAATATTTCATTTCTAAAGGACGTATGAAACCGATTATGGAGGCCATGGGTTTCGTATGGTCAAGTTCGTAAATTAATACGACAACCAGAAATTATTTTTTCATAGTGGGTTGGTAAGGATCATTTAAAACAGAAAAAGCACCCTTTCAAGGATGCTTTTTTATGTTTCATTTACAAAGCCTTTTAAAGTTTATACCTCAAACTTATTATGATATTCCTGCCCGGAGCATTGATGCCACTGGCAAAGGTTCTATACCTGTTATTGGTGATGTTTTCACAGGATGCATTTAAACGGAGTGATTTTGTGATGTTAAATCCTAAGCGAATATTCAGGGTAAACCATCCGGGCATTCCATTGCTTGTGGCATAAGGTAGGTTGTCTTCGCCGCTCGGGCTGTAATCAGTCAATGCTTTCTTACCGTTATAGCGAACAAAGAATTCGCCATCCAGGTTTTTATTTTTATAAATCAGACTGGTTTGACCGAACATTGGAGCTATGTGATCAAGAGGGATAACTGTATCCTTTTTGGTATCTGTGTACCTTCCGTAATTATAATTCATCACGCTTTTAAATGAAAGGTGTTCATTAAAATCAAACTGAACCCCACCTGAAAGACCAAGGATATAAGCATTATCAGCGTTTTGTGTTGCCTGAACTTTGCTTTTAACACCTTGGTAAGTAGCAGAGTCTTTGCAATTGAATTTATAGTCCCTTACCACAAGAGCATTTGTAAGGCTCGTGTAGTAAGCGGTAATGTCAAACTTAAATTTACTCTGAAACACCTTATTGATTCCAAGTTCAAAATTGTAAGAATATTCGGGTTTTAAATCCGGATTGGGAACAATTACAATTCCGCCTGTTCCTTCGAAAACCTTGGTCATGTCATCGATGTTAGGGGCACGAAAACCACTGTTTGTTAAAAAGGAGACTTTGTATTCGTCGGTTGATTTCCAGGTAAATCCTAATGAACCCGTTACGGCTTGATTTTTTTGCCGCGCTTCATTAAAAGGCAGCCTTGTTGCCATAAATGTCGTGTCAACAAACCTAGCTGAAAGAGCTGTCGATGTAAAACGTATACCATCGGTAATAACAAAAGAATTGGTTACTTCCCATGCATGGGACAAGTAAACAGCGAATGAGTTCATTTGACTTCCGCCATCCGGATACCGCGTTTGCGCTTTGCCTTCAGCTCCGCTCAGGATGTTGGTAGTATCTGCTACTGACCCAATATCGTTTGCCGTGAATTCTATCCCATAGCGCAATTCGTGTTGCTCCTGTATCACTTTATACGCATCTATATTGGCTGATAATACCATTACGTCTTCTCGCTGAGAGGTACGAGCGGTTTTTTGCCAACGTCGGGTGATTCTATCCTGATCAATTTTCTGATAGGCAAGAATCACTTTCACATTATCAGTCATAATGGTTTTGCGATCAATGTTTAGTGTGTACGATCCCAGTAAGCGTTTTTGCGGGCCATAGCCATTCTCTGCCCATCTGAATTTTCCGCCTGAATAATCGCCGTTTAGCCGATCGTATCGTGGAAGAAAACCGGATGCTCCGTACTGGAAATTAAGATAATGCGTGATGTGCTGTCCTGTTTTAATATTGAATCGCTGCATGATGTCGAGTTGGGTGTAACCACTCCCTCTTTGAAGGTTATTGTCGGGGTTTATCATCATGGTATCACGGTTGTTCAAACGTTGCTGATAAAAATTCCTGTCCCATGTGTTTGTATATCCATTGAGCTTTGTAGAACCGCTCATCACATCGCCAAAATCAGAGTATGTGATGTTGGTAAATGAGGCGAATTTTTTCCAGCCCAGGTTAAAATCGAGATGCCCGGTTTTTTCCTGAACGGCCGAAGCATACCTCACCATAGCATTCGTTTTCACCAGCATTTTATCATCGGTGCTGAACTGCGCATTCTTTGTGTAAAAATGCATAACACCTCCAAGGGCGTCGCTGCCATACATTGTTGAGGACGGGCCAAATATAATCTCTGTACGCTCAAGCATGTTAGGATCAATTGTCATGACATCCTGCAAATGGCCGCCACGGTAAATTGCATTATTCATACGCACGCCATCAATTACCAGTAACACCTTATTTGCTTCAAATCCCCTTATTGCAGGGCTGCCTCCACCGGCCTGACTTCTTTGAACAAAAACCTGTCCGGTGTTTTGCAGTAGGTCGCCGGTAGTTGCAGGATTGGTAAATTCAATATCTTTTTGTTTGATGATTTCCATTTGATAAGGCACATCCATTTTCGATTCCTCTTTTCGGTTAGCAGAAAAAACGATTTCATCCAGAAAGACGGATTTTGCATGGAGGTTTACCGATACATCTGATGATGAAAGAAAAATTTTTTTCGTAGCATAGCCATGTTGGAAGACAAAAGCCGAATCATTTTTTAAAAGCGACGAGGCATCTGCCTTTCCTTTGGGATTGGTTTTAACCTGATTGTTATTCTTGTCTTGTATGATGACATTTTCTAAGAGCTCACGCGATGACTGGTCGCGAACGGTAATGGTTTGCCCATTAAATACGAAAGGAACCCCGCCTATAATAAACAGTAATAATTGTGTTTTCATATTTTTTTTAAATTGAATGAGTAATTAACAGGAAGATCCTATAGATCGCCTGCCAGACATTTAAGGGTTAAATCCCCGGAATAATTCAATTTAAAAAATCGGGTGGGGGAGTTTCTGCTTGGAGAAAGATGGATGCAATTCTTAAATCTGGTTGGGTACTAAAGAGCTCGTAGTTTTGCGCATACACATCCGGAAGCACGTACGATGAACCAAAGGTAGTTTTCAGGTTCAATAAACTTTTCAGTAAACTAAATGGTTGCTTGCCTGATTTATGGGCATCATTGGCGTAAATTTCAGAAAATACGCGTTTCATTTCCATTTCTCGAAAATCCGAAACTGCGATTAATGCTAGTCTGGTTCCCTCCGAACGGATTTCCAGAATATCATACAATACACCATCATAAACTATTTCCTTGTTCTCGTCTTCCCAAATCAGTTTATCGGTATCCGCATACAATTCACTGGGATGAATAAATAAAATGCTTTTGAAAGATGAATGGCGTGTAGTTTTAAGATAGGTTTTAAACTCCTTTTTATAGGATTTGAGAAAATGAAGGTGAATAAAAAATGTGCCGGAAGAAAAAACCGATATCAGGAAAAAAGCGCTAATAATGGATAGACTTTTCAACAGTACTTTACCTTAATGGAATTAAAGATAACGCAAATGTTCAAAAAAGCAAAAGAACTGCCAAGAAGGGCAGCCCTCTATCTATTAGTAACCTTACTGTTTACTTTGCGTGTCGTGTTTTATTCCTGCAACGGATTGGCAATTTTGAGCATGTTCGAGGTGAATTCTTAAAGCCGGAAGTTTAGACTTAGCCCATTCTTTTATTTCGCTGTCTGATGCATTCAATGATGCTTCGGTAAACTTTTCAATGGCATCCTGATGGCCCTTTACCATTAAATCGCAATATGCCTTGTCGAAATCAGAACCCACAAGGTTTTTCAATCGGTCGTAATCGTCAGTATCTGTACCGGTTAAGGTTTTTGGAACTGTAATTTGTTTTTTTGCCGCCAGAGACTCCACTTCTTTCATCGTTTCCATATGTTCTTTTTCCATCATTTTCCCCAGATCGTTTACATCCTTTAATGCGTAATTGCTTTGGGCTAATTGGCCGAGTTGGATTTCTTTCAGGTTAATCACATTGGCGTTTACCATAAATTCTGCATCTGTTGTTTTAGGCGCAACATGTTGGGATTGGTTTTTTTCATCCGCAATCACATCTGAATCTTTAGCAGGAGTCTCCTTTGTTCCGCAGGATGAAAACATCACGGTAAACATAGCAATAATCAGTGCCGTTAAAAATGCTGAAAAAAATGCGGCTCTTCCAAGGGTAGCTTTTTCATTTTCCATAAAGGTTACAGTCTTAAGTTTATAGAGTTACTATAACAAATATGTAAAATGGGAAAAGGAAATATCTTATACTCTTTCCACTAAATCTTATAAAAATCAAGAAGAATGTGGAAAGAGGAAATGGTTTTGAATTTAAAGAATGCGTAAGGTGATTGTATACCTTCTATATTACATACAACTAATACGTTAGGAGTGCGTTATTGGATAATCACCTTGTTCGTCTTTTTTTGGTTATTGCCATCTTTTAGCAAAAGGATATAAGGACCTGCCGCCAGATTGCCTGTAGGAATAGGAAAGCGTTCCGTTTCAATGAGTTCTTTTCGCCAAACCAGCTGGCCGGTAATGGAGATTATTTCGGCTGAATAAGGTAAAACAATCCCTTTTAAAAATATAGGATCGCCACTTCGAACCGGATTGGGATACAGTACCACCTCTTCATTTTTAAGGGAAAGGCCATCGATGCCTGTTACAATATTATTGCCTGCACCATAGGCGCCGATATTACTTACGGCTGAAGACGAAACGGGATTCCCGAAAAAGTCACGTGTTCCGGGATTAATGGAGTAGATAGCAAGATTAATTCCGGTATGGATTGCCGGCGAACCGGATTGAAGTTTATAGGCATTCAATTGATAGGTTTGGTTTGGATACATAACCGTTGCATTACCAGATGCATTGAAGTTAGGATTGCTTACCACGCCGGTTGCAAGAGAATTTATTTTTTCGTTATTGGTTGCATTTTGCCAGGCAGTGATACTGCCATAGGTGGTACCCTGGTATTTAATTTTAAACGCCGCACCCGATGACCAATAAAGGTTTCCGGCAAAAAATGCGCTGTAGCCCACAGGTACATCAACTAAACTGGCACCACCGGTTGTTTGAAAAATATTATTATACACCTCCACTCCACTTATATTTTTAGCCCAATCGATGATTGTAAATGCGCCTACATTGGCATTGGTGGGCGATGGCGATTGATGCACTGTATTATTATAAATTTTTAATCCCGACATGCTTGATCCCGGGCCGTTAAACAGGGTAAATCCCCCACCGTTAGTTATTCCGTCGTTTTCGCTGATATTATACCGCACAATGTTGTTTGACCAGGTACGTGCATTTTCATATTGTCCTAATAGGTAACCTGCTCCATCATTATCATGGGAATAATTATATTGCATGATGGAATTGGTTACACCGCCGTCGAGGTCAAAACCTAAACCGTCGCAACCGGTTCCGCTCGAGTTTTTATAACTCTCATTCGACTGGATGATAATATTATTGGAATCCCATGTCCAGATTCCACCCGGGCCACCGCAATGTGTATTGGCAGCTCCGTTGTGATGAGCTGCACTTTTTTCAATTATGCCCCCATCAACCTGGCCCATGATAATTCCGCTTCCCCTATGGGTTCCCGGGTCTGAATATCCGCTTACGCTGTGGACTTCCGCATTCCTGATCGTTACATTTTGATGCGACCATCCCACATGGGATTTCGAAGTATAGCCACTGGTAGTAATGCCATTTGTTTTGATATGATGAACCAAAACGCCTTCAATTAAAACATTTTTATAGCCAGAGTTTCCTACGGAAGAAGCAATGGTAATTCCCGTTTTCCCGTAATTTCGCACTTCTATATTCAAAACATTGATATTACTCAGGCGTGTATTATTTGCCAGGCTGTTATAAAACATGACACCGTCAGTTGGGTTGGTTGCAGCCCCCGAACCTTCAATGATGAGGTTGGATAAAGTGATTCCCTGCGTGTTTTGAGCGTAAAAACCCATGGCGCTTCCAGAACTGATAATGGCTTTACCGCTTCCGAAGGAGGAAAATACTACAGGATTTAATGCATTGTTGCCGTCGTTCTGATCAAGATAAATGCTTCCGTAAAACATACTCCCGCCTTCAAACAAAATGATTGTACCGGGAGGTAGCGTTTGTGAATTGATTTTACTAATGGATTTCCACGCTTGGCTCGGTGATGTTCCCGTATTAGCATCGTTCCCGGTAGAACTGATATAATAGGTTATTGCGTTTAAACGAGTGAAACTAAAAAGGCTGGCCAGTAAAAAGAAAAGAACTGTTTTTTTCATTACAAGGTACTTGGTACGGGATAAATCCCGATGGATTTTTATTTTTGAAAAGGAAAGGCCAACTATGATAATATAGTTTCTGGCTATTATTTTTCCTTATTCAACGAACTTTACAGTATTACGATAATTACTGATGAAAGTTATGTAACCTTGTATGTTTTAACAGATTTTTGGAGGATTAAACAGGCTAAAAACTCACCTAAAAACTTTAAGTGCTTGATTATGAGATAAGGAGTAATTAAAACAGTTTTGGGTTCCGGTGATTTTTATTTTCTCTGTGTATCGGGTTCTTCAATGATCCGGGACATGATAATAACCCCTTTGATTTTTTTACGGATAACAAGTGGGATGAAATAGGTGTCGAACATCATATTGGATTTCACAATCCCTTGAATTTTTTCATTACGTAACGATTCGCCGGCTAAAATTTTTAAAATGCATTCATGCCCATAGGTGCCCTTAATTTGGGGGTTCACCTCAAAAAGATGTTTTCCCTTAAGATCTTCCCGCCGTACATTCATGAGCAATTCGTATTTTTTATTTACGGTCATGAATTCTAAATTTCTGTTGAGTACCGCAATAATTTCTATTGAGGAATCCAGGATTTGCTTTAAAAAGGATTTGGATTCATCCAAAGCTTTATTTTTCCTTTCAAGCGACTTATTTGCATCATACATTTCGGTTACATCACGCGCAATCATTAACGCATTATAAGTAACGCCATTATCGTCTTTAACTGGGATGTAATAAGGTTGAAGCCATCTGTTAATAAGCGGAGACAAGTAAGGTTCGTCGTTTATAAAATTTCCCTGAAGGCAGGATTGTATATTTTGCTCGATGGCAGACCCCTTGGAGTGTGGGAATGCCTCTGTGACCTTTTTACTAATTAAATCTTTTCGGTCTAGCTTATAAAATTCTTCTACCTTGTGGTTAAGTAAAACGTAGCGCATTTCCTGGTCATATACCGAAATAATATCGTGGGAAGAATTTAGTACCGCTTCAATGAAATCTTTTTGCCGCTGCAATTCCTTGTTTTTGTCAGTTAGTTCAGCAGTTCTTTGCTGAACCTTTGTTTCTAACTCGTCTGAAACAAGTTTCTGTTTAGAAAATTTTTCTTCCTGCTTCTTCTTCTCAGACAAATCTGTAATGATGATTCCTATGCCTGGGAATCTGGGATAGAGACTGCTTAATGATACGTACACAGGAATGCTTTTACCATTGTATGTAAGTACAATCTCACCTTTGCTTTTTCCTGAGAAGGATTTTTGGAAGAGCCGCTTGAATTCTTTTTTGGATGCAGGGTCTATGATGGTTTCAATATTAACCCCCATAATGGAAGTAGTACTTGAACCAATGATGGTTTCAAATGCGAAATTAGCGTAAACAATTATTCCGTCTTCAGAAATATTCAAGGCGCCTTCCGCAAAATTTTCAACTAATACCCTGTACACATAATCGGTAGACTCAAGCGTAAAAATATCCGGGGTACCATTTTTGGTAATGGCCAAGGCATCCACTTCACCATGCTTAATAGCGCTTACCAGATCTTTGTATTCTTCTAACTGACGCTTTAACGCCTCAATTTCAAGTACTAATAAATCTTCTTTAGTTAATGTTTCTCTCACGGCCTTCCTTTAAAATACCCAATCCTGATAAAACTTTATCCTCATTTGATAAATCTCCCAGCATTTTTTTTAAATCCCCCGGGGAAAGTTTAACTAAAGTGGGGCACGCAATGATATCATATTCTGTCAAAGTGGTGGGATTTTTATGAATATCAATGATTTCTAACTCGTAGTTATTGGGGATATATTTTTCGCAAATTCGTTTTATATTTTCTATTGCCCTCACCGAAGTAATTGACATACCCGTCACAAATAATTTAAAGCGGTAAATTCCTCCGGTTCGCATAGGTTACGTTTTGGGTTTAAATGGTTTAATATCCAATCCTACCAACACTTTTTCTTCGTTAGATAAATCGCCAATAATTTTACGAATGGGAACAGGCACTTTTCTCACTAATGTTGGTATGGCTAAAATCTGGTCTCCTTCCGCTAATTGAGGGTTTTTTAAAAGGTCAATGATTTCAATTTTATATTGACCGTTTAAATGTTCTTCACAGTATTTTTGAATGTTTGCTAAGGCTGTAACCGATTTGGGTGTTTGCCCTGCAACATATAATTTCAGTTGCCAGAATTCATTCTTTTTTGCCATATTACCTTTTTTTACTTTTCAAAGGAGAAGGTATTTTTTTCTTTAATTCCTGCTCTTCAATTTCCAATTTGTTTAGTTCTTCTACAACCGATTCAAATTCTGTTTGCATGGCATGTATGTTAGCGTCCAGGATTTTACGTTTTCGTTCAATTTCGCGGTCTTTACTTTCAACCTGTTTTTGTTTGCGTAATTTTTGAACAGATTGGGTTTTCTGAAATTCTCCGCGTGCCGAACCAGTTAACATTCCCTCAGGACCAATTTCCAATTCAAGTAAATCAATACCTTCATCTTTAATCAAAAATTCGCGTACCTGGTTTGAATGGCCCATGCCACGTGCTTTTAAAATGAAGAGTCCACGGTTTCGTTCACCAATTCCTTCCACATCCCTCACTGTAATCCAGGTATCAACCAATGAAGAAATAGACTCTTCAGTTTGTTCATTAAATGCATTTATGTTTTGTTGTGTTAAGGAAGTAAATAATGCTGTGATGTTATTAACTTTCAGTAAATCGATCAGCCTTACCAAAAAAGAACTTACTTCCCGCTCATTACCAATGGAAACAAGGTTACTGATGGGATCGATGATTACCGATTTCGGTTTAAAGTCTTTTATAAGTTTATTTAAAGTCAGTAAATGCATTTCGAGACCATATAGTGTTGGGCGCGAAGAATGAATTTGCAGAAGGCCTTTATCCACGTAAGCTTTTAAATCGATCCCAATCGAGCTCATATTTCGGATAAGTTGATTTGGTGATTCTTCAAATGCGAAAAACAAGGTTTTGCCCCCTCTCTGACAGGTTTCCTGGGCGAAATAGCTGGCAAGCGTTGTTTTAGCAGTTCCTGCTGTGCCGGATATTAAAATACTGCTTCCCTGAAAATACCCGCCTCGGCTAAACATATCATCCAGTTTTTTTATACCTGTAGAAACAATTTTGTCCGACACTTCGTGATCAAGCCTTAAGGATGTGATCGGGAAAACAGAAACGCCCTGCTCATCAATTAAAAACGGATATTCATTGGTTCCGTGGGTAGAACCTCGGTATTTAACAATACGTAAACGACGCGTCGAAATCTGGTCAATCACCCTGAAATCAAGAAGAATGACACAATCCGAGACATATTCTTCAAGCCCCTGCCGCGTAAAACTGGATTCTCCCCGTTCGCCTGTAATAATGGCTGTAACGCCTTTATGTTTTAGCCAATGAAATAATCGCCTGAGTTCTGCCCGAAGAATAGAGGTATTGGTTAACCCCGCAAATAGCGATTCGATGGTGTCCAATACCACGCGTTTTGCACCAATGGAATCAATAGCGTGACCTAACCTTATAAACAAACCCTCGAGATCGTACTCTCCGGTTTCTTCAATTTCTGAACGCTCAACCATTACGTGGTCGATCTTTAATTTTTTTTGAGCAGCAAGCTTCTTGATGTCAAAACCTAACGAGATCATATTTTTTTCCAGGTCTTCTGTCGGCTCTTCAAACGACATAAAAACACCTGGTTCATTGTATTCAGTTATGCCTTTTACTAAAAATTGCATACCAAATAAGGTCTTGCCACACCCTGCGCCACCGCAGATTAACGTGGGACGCCCTTTGGGTAAACCGCCTTCGGTAATTTCATCGAGACCTGCAATTCCGGACGGACTTTTTTCTAAAACAGTTGGAGATGAAAAACGATGTTTTTCGGATTTCTTAATCATGAATTGATGGTAATTTCAGTAATAACAAAAATAATAAATTGCCCTCTGTAGTTCAAAAAAATATAGAAATATGTAACATTTTGTATGAACTTTTTTCTTATGCAGTGATTAAGGGGTTAAATTAATAATAATCTAAGAGTGGGATAGTAGTGGACGATAGAGGGTTTGTCCCGAAGCATCCGACTGTGCCCTATAGATTAAACCTGTCAACAAACCATCCGGATTGTATAAGTAATTTTTCAATAAATATTCAAAAAGAAAAAGCCCCACTTTCTGTGAGGCTTTTGTGGGAGATACAGGGTTCGAACCTGTGACCCTCTGCTTGTAAGGCAGATGCTCTGAACCAGCTGAGCTAATCTCCCAAATCGGGTTGCAAATATAACCGCTTTTTTTATATCTGCAAAAAAAACTTACGTTTTTATAAAAATATTCTATTGGTTGTAGTAGTAGATTTTTATTTGTGCGGCATCCCGCAGAAAGTCAATTTTGTGAACCGAATACCGATGAACATTAAAGCCGGTTCTGATTTTTAAATCAGCAAGCAATTCATCACTTTTACCCGCCTGTATCAATTCTATGTTTTCATAGAGAATGGTTTTAACGCTTTCTTTCTTCATGAAAATATTACTTTCAAGTAAATAGGTTATGATCAATACAACCACATTTATGCCAATCAGAAAAATATACTCAATGTAATCTGCAGTGTCTTTAACCTTAGTTACCGCCGACACTAAGCCTATAGCAATTACTAAAAACAGATAGGTCATATCTTTAATGGCAATTTCCTCTGTTTTGTATCGCAGCATGCTAAATACGGCAAATAATCCGAACGCCGCACCCATGCTCAAATCAACCTTGTTCAATAAAAATGAAATCAGGAAAATAATGATGTTAAAAATAAAATAGGTGAAAAACAATTCGCGGTTTTTATAAAGCGGATAGTAAATATAGCGCACCAGAATAAACACCGATGCAAGGTCAATAGTCAACCGGAAAAATATTTTGGAAGAAAGCTTTAAGAGTTCTTCATATCCCGAATAGGTTGTAGCTTCAGTGGCCATTTGTAATAGTGTCATTGACTGATAATTTTAGTAATGTTTAGTAATTTTCTTTTAAAGTTATTTTTTTTAACCTCCGGGAAGGTGCTTGCCACCCCAAAGCAATATTTACTGATTGAACCTTCACGGATATGGCGCCGTCTCATCATGGAAATGAATGGCGAAGCTACTTTACTGTCCTGCTTCACTTCGGCAATAACTAACTGTTTTAAAACTTTGCTGAACTCTGTTTTTTCAAACTCCAGATTAATATCCAGGGTAAGACGCTCGGCTGTTAATTTATTAACTAATGTAATGCGACTGTAGTTTATCCACAATTTGGGCTCTAAAATTTCCGGGTTAAATGGAAGGGTCTTGCTTAGGAAATCGAATGCATTCCCGGTATTTAATTGGGGGACAATCCGTTCTTTGATACGTGTTTTTATTGTTCTTCCTTTGTTGGTTTTAAATTTTACTTCTAAAAAACCAAGATTACTTTCTACATAAGTTCGGTGACGGATTTTATAGCGGTTTAATTTTCCGGCGTGGTGTTGGTTGTACAGTTTAAAATTTCCTGAATCAAAATATAAGGTTTTATATCTGCTAAGCCTGTTTCCTTCAACATCCAACACACGATAAAAGGCAGAGGCTTCCTGCAAAATGGATGACAATTGATTGATATGAAACAAAAATTTTGTGTCAGTCCGATCCATCAGTTTTACGCCGTCCATTTCCCGAAGGGTAATCGGATCAAATGCTGATAGCGGTTGTAAGGAAGGGTGAAGTATCATTTAGTTATGTACACGTATTTTTTTACAGAAAGAATTTTTCCGGCAGGGTCCAGTGTTTTTCTTTCCATTTTTAAACCCCTGCTATCGTACAGGTACACATTCTTTTTCGTTTCCTTTCCGGAAGCATCATAAAACACCTCTTCTGTTTTAACACCAAGTGAATTGTATTTGGTTATTTTTTTCTCAATCAGGTTGTTGGATGCGTCATACTCTTCATCCTCAATCTCATCTCCATCACTGTTATACCGCGTTTTATGAATCACTTTTACGTTGCCGTCTTTCGTGTAATCGGTAGTTTCAATTTCATTTCCCTTTGAGTCAAAAAGTGTTTTGCTCTCGTTGATGGTTTTGCCATTTTCAATGATAGAAACTGCGGAGGCTTTAATCTTATGCTCCTTTACTTCCTTTTTGCTTTGTGAAAAAGCTTGAAAGCTAAAGGCAATGAGCAAGTAAACGATGTTGAATTTCATAAAAAACGTTTAATGATGTAAAATGAAATTGCCTTTTGATACCGGTTGCTCATTTATTTTGATTTGGTAACTGTAATAACCTGGTGCATACTCACTTGAATGAATTGAAAAGGATTTTCCTTCTTTCATGATTGCTTCTCTAATTAATTCGCCGGTGAGGCTGAATACCTCAATTTTCCAGTCAGTGTACTCATCAGGTATTTGTATTTGTGATAGGCCATCAACCGGATTGGGATAGCAAACAGAGGTAAATTTCAAATTAGCGGAGTATTCTTTTATCCCAACTAACGGGGTTCCGTTAGAATATAAACGGTTACTGTAAATGTCAAAATTTGTTCCGTTGCGGTGATCTTCCCAAACAAAAATAGCACCACCGTTGCCGTCACTCACCTGTGATGGATTTACCTGATCGTCTGGTGCGTTACTTACAATTACCCCGCCAGCTGTCCACAACAATGCTCCCGAACTGTTCAATCGTTGTGATTTAATATCCCATCCGTTAGGTACAGAATCCTGCCAGGCAACAATAGCGCCGCCGTTTCCGTCGCTGATAACATTAGGGTTAATAGCTTTCATCGCACCCGATAAAAGAATGCCATTTGCTGCTAATTGATTTACGCCAGCCATGGAGACAATTTGAGCGAAGACAGCGTTTACACTGGAACGTTCGTCTTTCCAGGTTAGGAATAAGCCAGTGCCACTCAGGTATTTGATGTCAAGCGCGCTTTGATTATTTGCTGCCCCACAAATTAAAAGTCCGTTTCCGTTCCACTGCGAAACTCCTGATGCATTGATATGTTGTGCGTAGATATTATTGTCGGTGGCATTTCGCTTGTCTGTCCAGGCTACAAGCGCGCCTCCTGCACCGTCAGGCTCTATGCGCGGGTTATTTTGCGTATTTACCGCAGTGCAAACAGCAAGACCGTTTGGCGTCCACATTGCAGTACCGCTATTATCCAGGCGCTGGGTATAAATATCATAATGTGAATTATTGCGTTTATCCTGCCAGGTAATAACGGCACCACCGACACCATCCACATCTATTTTAGGGTTATTCTGTTCATTTATGGCGTTACACACAGCAACTCCCCCGGTTATCCACATTAGGCTGCCCGAAGAACTGATACGTTGCGCATAAATATCCCAATAATTGTTTACTGAATCTTCCCACACAATAATAGCGCCGCCACTATTATCAGGAGTAATTTTTGGGTTTTTCTGATTGTTTAATTTCGCGCATACTGCAATGCCATTGAGAGTCCACAACACATTTCCCGACGAATCAATTTTTTGGGCATAGATGTCGTAGTTTCCGGCGCGGTTGTCTTCCCAGGTGATAATTGCGCTACCATCAGCGGTATTTGTAATGGCTGAAGATTTTTGGGTAGCGCTGTTTGTACACACTGCAAGTCCGTTCAATGTCCATTTTTCAAGACCTGATCTGCGCATCCTTTGCGCATATATATCGGAGCCACTGGTAGATGAATTGCGGTTGTCGTCCCACGCAATTAAGGCACCGCCTTGCGTATCGGGGGCAACATGGCAATTGTCCTGCGATTTTGACACAACGGCAATGGGCGTACCGTTAGCTGGGTTTGTATCCCATTGTGAATAACATCCAAATGATATAATAAATGAAATTGAAAATAAAAAAGCCTTCATGAAAACTTAATAAAAAGATGACACCTAATTAACTTTAAATTTATGTAAAATTGGTGAACAGTCAAAGCTACAGATTTTAAACATTAAAGAGTAAGTGCATACCCGATCCCCAGAATATAAATGCTTTCAGGTGTTGAAATATTAAATTCAGACTGCACGAGATAATACAGATTCACCGAATTTTTCTTGTTCAGCTGATATTCTACTCCAAGAACGTTCCGAATTCTGTGAAAACCATTATCATACAAGGGCCCATCTCCGCGCGGAGACCTGATTTGATACCGTAACTCACAGGAATAAAACGGTTCAAAACGCATGTTGAGTGCGTATTTAAAATCTGTTTTAAAGCGTAGGAATTGTTCTGCTAATTTACCTTTCCTGCTGGTATTAAAATCCTGTACTTCAATCTGGTAACGAATGCGTTCAGTTACAGTTATTTTTTTTATTTTTTTTCTAAAGTTTACGTCCAGCATTAAACGGTGACGGAAACTAAAAGATCCATCTAACCTTTTCTTTTGTATTGTCCGGTAGGTTGGGCTTATTTTTATCGCTTTATTGAATTTATAATCCAGCCCAAGATTTGTATAAAATAAATTTACGCGCTGATAATTTTCCCGGAGCCTGAATTCCTGGTCAATTACCAAATTCAATTTTTTTGAAATAGCGTGTTGTATTGTAAATGTCATCCACATCCCTGCGTCATTGCTTTTTTGAGCGTGTGCTTTGATGCAGATCACGCATACAAAGTATAACGTGATACAGAAGTTAAAAGCTCTCATTGGTTTAGAATGACCAGGTCGTCTAATTTCTTCTTCTGTTTTTTTTCTGTGATCGTTACTTCTACCAATTCCGTTTTTGGGTTAGTTCGTGTAGCTGCCGCCGAATCTTCTCCGATGACAAAAACTTTGTATTTACCTTTCCTGAGGTAATTGAATTTGAAAGATCCGTCATAGGAAGTTTTTACAGTGTTCCCAATTTCTGTCCCCTCGCCGTAAATGATGTAAACGGTTTCCCCTGGTAGGTAATGTTCTGAGAACAGTATGGAGAAATAAGGGTCGTAATTCTTAACATATACTTTACCTTCAATAGATGCAAATCCGCCTTCTCCAGGATCTTTTTTACAGGATAAACATGTAATACAAAATAGGGCGGTAACAATGCTTGTAAACTTCATAATAAAGGGAAGTTGAGTGTTGTTAATAATCTCTAAATTTAATTAAAATCCGGTTAATTTCATTATTTTGCGGGCTCTTTTAGAAATTCTGCCGGCAACGCTTCAATCTTTACAATGACAAAACAAATAAAATACATATTCATTTTCATATGCGTTTTTAGCCTTGGATCGTTAACGATGCAGGCAAGTATTGTCAATTATTGCAAAGAGGTGAAAGCTGTTAAAATCCAGAAGCAAACCATTCCTGTTACAGAGGAGGAAGAGGAACGAAGTCATGATAATGATGAGGAAGCGAAACAGGTTCTATATTGCTTAAAAAGCGAGAGGGTAACCAGTCATAATTGCATGGAGTATATACGTTGGTGGGAATCAGAACATGATTACCTTTCCTTCACACAAAAAATTCCTATACCGCCTCCCGAACGTTTAATGTATTAGTAACCTGCCGAATTTCATTGGCGGGATCTTTTTCCATTTCATTAAACTAAACATTTCAAATTTCTTATGTCACAAAAAAGTAAGTTTGCCGACTTAAAATCAGGCGTTGTAGTATTTTTAGTAGCCTTACCACTCTGCCTTGGTATTGCATTGGCTTGTGGTGTGCCTTTATTTTCTGGTATTATAGCAGGTGTTGTTGGCGGTATACTGGTAACCACATTCAGCGGTTCCAAGTATAGTGTTTCCGGGCCAGCAGCAGGATTAACCGCAATTGTAATTGCTGCAATTTCCCAACTTGGAAGCTTTGAAGCTTTTCTTGCAGCGGTTGTTTTTGCCGGGGTATTCCAGATTATTCTTGGTATTATGAAAGCCGGAACTATTGGGAATTACATTCCAAACGCCGTTATCAAAGGAATGCTTGCCGGTATTGGTATCATTTTAATTATTAAGCAAATTCCTCACTTATTTGGTTACGATAAGGATCCTCAAGGCGATGAGCAATTTGTGCAAATTGACGGCGAAAACTCGTTCACAGAATTAGTAAACATGATTAACTACATTACCCCGGGAGCAGTGGTAATTGCTTTAGTTTCATTTGCCGTGTTGTTCATTGCCGACATGCCTTTTTACAAAAAAAATAAGGTGCTTGTTAATATACCTGGTCCGCTGCTCGCTGTTGTTTTTGGGGTATTGCTTACGGTGATCTTCAGAGGCATGCCATCTTTTGCTATTGATCAGCAACATTTGGTGAACCTGCCGGTAATAAATTCGTTCACGGATTTACAGAACAATCTGTTTTTCCCTGATTTTAGTTTTGCTAAAACTTCCGCGTTTTGGGTTGTAGTAGCAACGCTTGCAATTGTTGCCAGTTTAGAGACCTTGTTAGGAATTGAAGCCATTGATAAACTGGATCCGGATAAAAACGAATCCAATACCAATAAGGAATTGATGGCGCAGGGCATAGGAAATATTGTTTGTGGTTTGGTGGGCGGATTGCCGGTGACGTCAGTAATCGTTCGGAGTTCTGCCAATATTAACGCGGGCGCCCAATCAAAAGCATCAACCATTATTCACGCAGTTCTTTTATTAATCAGTGTATTGTTGCTTCCAGGGCTTCTGGCTTTGATTCCGAACGCGTGTTTAGCGGCTATCCTAATCATGACTGGATTTAAATTAACGAAGGTTGCCATATTTAAAGAGCAATGGAAGTTCGGAACAGAACAATTCATTCCTTTTGTTGTAACCATCGTAGTAATGCTGGTAACGGATTTATTGAAAGGTGTTTGCGCCGGGGTAATTATATCAATTATCTTTATCATAAGGGATAACATCAAATTTTCATTTGAATCGAGTACCGAAGAAATGGATGGTAAAAGGTATTATTTATTGAAATTGCCCCAGCAGGTAACATTCTTTAATAAAGGCTATTTGATCAAGTTTTTTAAATCCATCAGTAACGACAGTAAAGTTATCATCGACGGAAGTATCAATAAGAGCATAAACCGTGATGCAAAAGATGTGATTGCGGATTTTGTTACAAACAGCAAAAAGAAAAAAATAGAAGTTGAATTTTTCAAGTATCACAAATAATAAAAGGAATTTATGAACGAATCATATCAAAAATTAATTGAAGGAAATAAACGTTTTGCAATGGCAAAAAAGTTTGACGATCCGGAGTATTTTAAGAAGTTGTCCCTGGGCCAGAAACCCGATTATTTATGGATTGGTTGCAGCGATAGCCGGGTACCTGCTAACGAAGTAACTAATACCGAGAGCGGTGAAATTTTTGTACATCGCAATATTGCCAACCTCGTTGTGCATACCGACACCAACCTCTTAAGCGTGCTGGAGTACGCTGTTAAATTCCTGGGTGTTAAACACATCATCGTGTGTGGACATTATGGCTGTGGTGGCGTGAAAGCAGCTATGGGAAATGATTTGCATGGATTTGTAGATAACTGGTTGAGAAATATCAAAGACGTTTACAATAAGAATGCGAAGGAATTGGAAGCGATCGCGGACCTGGATAAACGTACCGATCGCCTTACCGAATTAAATGTGGTGGAACAGGTGAGAAACCTTGCGAAAACGACTATTGTACAGGAAGCCTGGAAAACAAGACAGTTGCATTTGCACGGCTGGGTCTATGGGATCAACAGCGGTTTAATTACCGATTTAAGTGTTATTCATGACTGTACCGAAGACCTTGAGCCAATTTACCGTTTCGATACAAAATAGAACTTAATTTTAATGATGCCGGAGTAAATACTTCTTCAGGAAGGCTTTATTCCGGTTTTATTTTTGTGTATTAATGGCGTTCATTATTGAATTCGTAAGCGCTTCAAAATCGCTAACAGACAATTGCTCCGCTCTTTTTTCAAGAAATTGAGAATCTATTACTGCGTTGCCACTTAAACTTTTAATTGAATTTCTAATCGTTTTACGGCGCTGATTAAAAGAAGCTTTCACCACTTTAAAAAAAAGGTCTTCATCACAGGTAAGTCTCTCGGTTGCATTTCGTGTTAACCGGATTACGGCCGATTTAACTTTCGGCGGAGGATTAAAAACGTGCTCGCTAACGGTAAAAAGATATTCAATCTTATAAAAGGCTTGTAGTAAAACGCTTAGGATGCCATACGTTTTTGATCCTGGTTTTTCAGCTATCCGCTGTGCCACCTCCCGTTGAAACATGCCAACAACACAAGTGATGCTGTTTCGGTTTTCTAAAACTTTAAACATAATTTGAGTGGAAATGTTGTACGGGAAATTTCCGATCAGATAAAAGGTTCCATCGGCTGCAAAAGGAGAAAGATCTGCTTCCAGGAAATCCTGGAACTGAAACTTAGGGGCATGTTGCGGGTATTTCTCCTTTAAGAAAGTAATGGATTCCATGTCAATATCAAAGGCGGTGAAATTTTCTTTTTCCACCATGTATTGAGTGATAACGCCGGTTCCGGGGCCGATCTCTAAAATTCGAGTGTCATCCTTAGGTAAAGAGTTGACAATCTTTTGCGCAATATTTAAGTCGGTAAGGAAATGCTGCCCTAAATGTTTCTTCGCTTTTACTGGTGATGCCAATGTTTATTATTTAATACGTTCAAATAGAGCTGAACTCTATCAAGTTACAAAAGTTTGTAACGCGAATATACGCATGTTTATCAGCATATGCGCACGAGCTATACGCTGTTGAATGGTTTGTTTTCTAAAAGTTTTCGGACGGTCACCCAAAATTACAGGACTTCTAATAGCGTTCTAAATGCGGCATATTTCCCCTCGTAACGCTTGCTATGTTCCTCCTGCAAACGGGCAGCATGGTTTTTTTGGTATGCTTCAATATCCGCCATATCATTAAACGAATATTGAACGGAAAAAGTAGCGCCTTCATCATCCACATTTAATACCCTGCAAATCTTGTTTTCTGTAAAATGGCCGGTTTGCAAGACGTCAGGTACATGTACTGTTTTCATCCAGTTAAGCCATTCATCAGCTAATGTCTTTTCAATGCTTACAGTAACGTTATATATATACATAAATTAAAATATTAAAGTTGCGTTGCTCTTTGCGATCCATTAAAATGTTTATCAATTAATCGAATCCCCTCTAAGTTCCCTATAGCGTTTTCGCGCCTCTACAACATAAATACTTCCAGGATATTTTACGAGCATGTCCTGGTACAATTGCTTGGCCTTTTCAGAATCGGCAAGGTAGCGGTCGTAAAGGTCTGCTTCTTTAAAAAGCGCGTCATCTCCATAAAGTTCGGTTGGGTAAAATTCCAGTATATTTTCATACATTTTTGCCGCGTCCGCATAACGGTTAGTCAGTTTAAAAATTTCCGCCTTTTTATAATAGATATCATCCCCTAATGTGTGTTCACTGAAAACCAGATTGATACTGTCAAGGCGCGCAATAGCACGATCATATTGATGCTGTAAAATCAGGAGTTCCGCCGATGAAAACATGCTGAGCGGCGCGGCATTTGTGTCTATTCCAATAGCATCGCTGATAATTAAGGAAAGATCGAGGGCGTCGTTTGCAATGGTTTTGGTAGTTGCACCCTTCAATACATCACATTGCGCTTTCGCCCATTTAAAGTCCGAGGCGTAATAACTCAATTTCGCGTTTTTAAATTTTGCACCTTGCCCGACAGGTTCATATTTAAAATCTTTTTCAACCTGGGAATACAACAAGGAAGCATCCCATATATTTCCCATAAGTAAATGCATATCGCCCAGATCCAGTTTTAATTCCGCCATCAGGTTTTTATCAAAGGTGTATTGTGCCATTACCTCTTCAAGCGATTGAATGGCGTCTCCGGGTTGATTTAAATAGTACGCTTTTATCAGAGCAGATTTTTTAATGAGTGGAAACGTGAGGTTGCTGATACCGTAGGTCTCGATAGCCGATTTCATATTCGCATTCAACGCGGATGCATCAGTCACAGGCGGATTTGGTTGTGCCGTTAATTGCAGGTAATTTGCATTAAGCCTCTCAATGTTAGCAAGGTCATAGTACGGATTCTCTTTCCCTTTGCTAATCACATACTGATAACAACGGTCGGCAACCTCGTAATTGCTGTTGCTGATGGATAATTTTGCCAGTTCCATTAACCGGGTCCCGTCACCTTTCTGGCGTTTATCCAGTGCTTTCGATTGCACAAAAGAAGCGTTAAAATCTTTTTGCTGGTTCAAAATAAAAATCAGGAATTCAGAAAAAACTGTTTTATCTGCTTTTTGTTGAATGCGCTTCTGGAGTTCCTCTTTTAAAATGGGATTATTAAACCCGCCATTTTTATCATCGTAACCCAATGATTGCTGAAGGTTCGCCTGGGCCGTATACAGTTCGCTTTCCCTGAACTCAATGGCATTCAGGTATTCATTTACCATTGCTCTCAGGTCACCTTTTTTCTTATAAAGGTCAGCAACCTCATAATAGTAGGGATAAGTTTCAGGCGTTGCCTTCCGTCCCTTTAGGTATACTTCAATGGCGTAATCGTAAAGTTCTACTTCTTCAAAAGAATGGGCGAGGGCAAAAATGGTACTTTGCTCCGGAATCACTTCTTTTACCGCTTTATCATACTGATCTTTTTCTTTATCCGGATTACCCATTAATTTATAAACCAGTCCTAATTTTACATAGAGGTGCGCGTTTGTGGCGCTGTGTTTCAGGTGGCGCTTGGTTATTTTTTCTGCTGTTTTATAGTCTTTCGTAGCCAGAAGGCAATTGAAGTAATAAACGAAATATGCGTCCGGTAGTTTATCGTACAGTTTTTCATAATATACAATTGCTTTGTCATATTGCTTCTCATTATAATACTGCATTGCAAGGCGTTCGTCAGTTGCTTTTTGAGCACTTAACCTCAGCAAGGCCGAGAAAAGGAACGTGAATATGAGCAGGTATTTCAACGGTGTGTTTTTTCGTGTTTGATTTCGGGTTGTAAAAGATCCGGGATAATCCCGTTGTTTTCCTGTTTTATCAGGGCTTCACATCCTGGTAAGGATTGATTGAAAATTTCGAGGTGTTTCCTGATGGTTTCTGTGTTGATTTTAAGCTCATCAATAGTAGATAAAGCTTGTTTTTTTTCTTCAAGAATAAATTCAATAGCCTCATCTTCCTCAATGCTTCCTGACTTTAAATCAGTCGACAACGTTTGAAGTTGAGCAATGGTGAGTTCAGCTTCGTTAAGCCAGGATGAGCGGAAGGCAATAAAATCATGGAGGCCTTTTCCTACCGACTGAAAATTTTGCAGGTTCTGGGCAACGGATTTTGGAATCGTATCGTTCAAATGGCTTTCCAGAAATGTAATATAGGTGTGGTATTTGGAATAATCTAATACGCATTGCGCACTGTCTACCGTTTTAAAATTGGCTACAGATTGTTGAAGGACAACCCTCAAACTATCCAGCTCTTTTACATGTTTTTCATAAGCACGGGTATTCTGGCAGGAATTTAAAATTCCTGCAACCAATAAGAGTGATGCAATAAGCCAAAGGTTGCGCATGTAGAAAATCGATCAACCAAATTTAAACTTTAATGACCAATTACGGCCATATTCGTTTATTAATATATATTAAATATTACTTGCGAATGGTAATGCCCTTTAGAACGAACCGCCTGAACCGGCTCCGCCAGACTGCCCGCCGCCAAATTTAAAGTCATTTTGTATAGCCGGTGATTCCTGTTTCAGCCCTTCCATAATAATCAGGGCTTCTGCGTTGGTCTTTAAGAAACTGTCCGCATCCTGTTCTTCCTCAAAGGAAATGCCATGCCTGGGTTTTTTAAAATACTGGATAGAAAAATAGGCAATTAGTATCAGGAGCGCCCCTCCTAATGTTAAGGTGATTTCCGGATGGCCCATGCTAAAATAATATTTGAAGGTGATAGCACCTGCTGCAAAAACGAGCAATCCTGCCCATAACAGAATTTTGTCTTTATTTTTCAAGCCAAGGTAAACGTATATAAATGGTACAACTGCTGTAAACACGTAAAAGAAAACGGCCAGAGGAATGTCTTGTCCTGGTAGAAGGTGCAGGTCAAAAAATTCTTCCCCTGATTCGCGGATGATGTAATAATTTCCAGAGGCATAGAGGATTAGCAATGCCACAAATTTGGCGAGGGCTAAGCAGGAATGCCAGTAATGCATACGTTCTTTGCGATGTAAGTAATGTAACTGGAAAAAGAGAAAAGCAGAGAACGCCATGAAAGCAAATGGCATAATAAGCTTAGCAAAAGTACCGCACAGGTTTTGCACAATCAGAAAAACAATCGCGTACATACAAACCGTCACGGCAAAGGTCACAAGTCTATCAGCGTATCGAACACACGCCGCAAATAATATAGGCAGAAGGCTCGAAAAAAACACGATGGGACTATCTGTTTCGAACGAACTCATTAACGAAAAAATGAAAAGGCTAATGGATATTAAACCCACGTATAATAACGCATCATCGCTCCCCGCCTTATATACCTGTTTTTTCCTGATTAAAAGTTCTAACGCTGTGAAACAAGCTATTGCATACAAAAGCGATGTGATTTCATAAAATCCGCTTCCTGTGTTAAATCCGGAAGAAAACAGCAGGAAATACATTCCGAGGCTGGCTAGTACGATAAAGCATGTAAAAATAAACAGCCCGATTCTTACAAAAATGTTTGGCGTATACGAATACGTATTGTAGTAGTTTGAAATGGAAATAAATTGCTCCTCCGTGATAAGTTTTTGCGCAAGCCAATTTTCAGCTTTACGCTTTACTGACGTGTTAAACAAAATATTTGAATTATAGGCTTTCAAGTTTATTTTTTAATGATCTTCTTAAGGTTAAGAAACAGAAGGATAACACCAATGGCCGATGCAATTACATAACACAGGCCAACAAAAAAAGTTGCTTCGTTCATATCAGTCATTGACAGCAGATAAAATACAAAATACGTGAAGCCGATATAACCGTAGAGAATCGGTAAAAGAAAAAACAAATACGACCTTTGTTGCAACGCAAAGCGAATAAAATACAGGCAGATTACCAGTAAGACTGCGAGGCTTATTACTTTAAGGTCCTGGCCAAATAATGCCGACAGTGCCGCAATGCTTAAAAGATTCACACTAAAATTTTGAAAAGTAAAATTGAAGTGTTTTTTAATGGATCTTCTATCCGAGTACCACGCCCAGGCAGCCAAAGCAAGTCCTAACAGCAAGGCAGTAAAAACTACCGAAAGGTCTGAAAAATCATTGTCCTCAAGGATTTGCCTTGGCGATGTACTCAAGCCTAAACTTCCTGCCAGGCCAGTGATGGCCATGGATAAAATACCTTTATGGTCAAAACGATAAGCGCAATAGAAAAACAACAGTGTGGGAATAAGAACCAGGAACCCGTAATGGCTTCCGAATGGTTCATATTGATATTGAAAATACCCGATAAACAAGGCAAAAAGCAAACTTCCTAAAAGGATGATGTAATCAAAAAATGGCGACGCATGGATAATGAGTTGATTTTGGTAGGGAAGTTTATGGTTCCATACATAATAAAAGCATAGTGCTGCAACAGCAGCTATTCCTAATAAAATGGCCTGGTGACCGATGGTATCAATATTGAGGTAAATTAAATATCCGAAGCCTGAGGACAATAGGAGAACTCCAAGGTAGAGAATGGTCCTTAACTCCCAGTGAATTGAAAACAAACGGTTGCTCTCCGACTCCCGTATACGTTCATACTGCCCGGTGTCAATGTGTCCGTCTTCAAAAATTTTAGTTAGCTCTGTCATTCTGTTACATAAATGTAACCAAAATTCTCTGGTTTTTATTGTTTTCTGGTTTGAATGAACAGCAAAACAGTAATTATGTTTTCGATAAAGATTCGTATATATTTACCTGATGGTATTTACCCTTTTAAAAGAAAGCATTTTATTTGCCTGGGGTGCCTTACTCGCAAATAAGTTACGGACGTTTCTGAGCCTTCTTGGAATTACCATTGGGATTTTCGCGATCATTACGGTGTTTACTATCGTGGACAGTCTGGAACGCAATATCCGCGGAAGTGTACAAAGTCTTGGTGATAATGTGGTGTTTGTTATGAAATGGCCCTGGACTTTCGGCCCAAATTATCCGTGGTGGAAGTACATGAACCGCCCCGTTCCTGAATACAGTGAACTCGATGAAGTGGAACGGAAAGTCAAAAGTGCAGAGGCAGTTGGCTTTTGCATTAGTGCCAGGAAAATTTTAAAGCACAATAATAACACCATTGAAAACGGCATGGTTTCAGGTTGGTCGTATGGTTATGGGCAGGTAAAGAACTTTGAAATTGTGGACGGCAGGTATTTTAGGGAAGATGAGGCGGAAGGCGGGTATAACGTCGTGATTTTAGGACATACCCTGGCAGATGGTTTGTTTCCTAACAATGAGTACCCGATTGGGAAAAGTATTAAAGTTGCCGGCAGAAACTGCAAGGTTATTGGTTTGTTTAAAAAGGAAGGTGAAAGCATGCTGGGAAATACCATGGACAATCAGGCGGTGGTTCCTTATAATTTTGCCCGACTGTTCATGGATGTGAAATCGGAAAGCAGTGATCCGTTTATTGCAGCAAAAGCCAAACCAGGCGTTACCAACGAACAATTGAAAGATGAACTGACCGGCATCATGAGAAGTGTGCGGGGTTTAAAACCTTTGGCGGATGATAATTTCGCGTTGAATGAAACCAATTTACTTAGCAAGAATTTCGACGGCTTGTTTGACATTGTTGGGATTGCAGGCGCCATCATTGGCGGGTTTTCCATTCTGGTAGGCGGTTTTGGAATTGCCAATATCATGTTTGTGTCGGTAAGGGAAAGAACCAATCTGATAGGTATCCAGAAATCGTTAGGTGCTAAAAATTATTTCATACTCGCGCAGTTTTTATTTGAGGCAGTGTTTTTATCTCTCATTGGCGGCATCATTGGACTGCTGATGATTTATTTATTGACTTTTGCGGCTGATGGGGTGATTGATATGGAAATTACACTCACACGGTCAAACATCATTTTAGGGTTAACCATTTCAGTTCTCATCGGAATCATCAGCGGATTTATTCCCGCCTATGGTGCCTCACAATTAGACCCGGTAGAAGCAATCAGAACCAATTAACCATGGCACACATCACCAGGCCAAAAAGCATCTCTGTTGTCACAATCATCGCCATTGTACTGATTCTGCTGGCTTTTCCCATGCTGTTTATGCCATCCGTAAAACGCATGGGCGATTTTGTGCCCATGATTCTTGGCATCATCATTACGTTGCAGTTTGTGTCGCTCATTGGCGTTTGGCATATGAAACAGTGGGGCGTTCAGTTGTTTATTGTCATGTTTTGCACACGTGTCATCACGTTTATGTTTCTCGATCTGTATGGCTTCCGGTTTTATTTCAGTATTTTTTATTCAGTACTATTCATCATTTTCTTTTTGATTCACTATCGGAAGATGGATGGGAACTTATAGGCAGAAGGCGCCTCTGGTATCACTGATTTTAAAAGACTTTCAGCGTTTTGTTAAAGAAATCTATCTTGTTTGAGGTAAATAATGAAGACTTTAAAAATGTGCTAAAAACCCGTTTAACGGTAGCAGACATCTCGAAGATTGGATATATATTTACTGTTTCGAGTTGGAAAAGATTATAGTTTTTTTGAATGGATAGCGTATCCTCCATAGCTTTGATTTATATATATATACTTCTTCAATATATATATATATATACTTCTTCAACAGGAAGATGCAAATTTATTAAAAAAGAAAGGAGGTCCCACAAACTTGTAGTTTGAAGCAACCTCCCTTTACTGGTAAAAATTTCGAGATCCTTACCCTTGCAAAGGTAGCCGCTAAACAAATTGCGACAAGTTAAAAAAACAAAAGCTATCGATACTTATAACATGATGGTGTTAATAGCTCATTCACATCCAACTTTTTTATGCGGTTACATAATTTTGTAAATTGCATAAGGTTTTGCCACTTAAGTTTAAGTGGTTTGTACCAAAACAAAACCTAGTCGCTTAAAGCGAAGTCGAGAAGCGATAAGGCAAATGAAAAAAATAACAAACCTTATTAATTGAATAAACCCTTTATATTTTTCTTTTTTATAGTACTGTTTTGCTGTGAAGCAAAAACACAGACGGAGTACGTTACAAATGGGAGTTTTGAACAAATTGATTCTTGTTATGGTACTTATTCAAGTTTAAGTTTTGATGTTTTTAATTGGGCTGGATGTAAAGGTTGGAGCAATCCTATTGCAAGTAGTAGTGATTTATGGTGTTCTAATCCGAAGATTGCCTCATTTTCTCCGCCAAATGTTCTACCAGGTTTTCAATACCCAAACACTGGAAACAATTATGCTGGACTTCTATTTACAGATAAAACTCAATTTAGTAACTATAGAGAATACATACAAAATAAATTAGTTATGCCTCTATCAAATGGTAAGAATTATGAAATTAGTTTTTATGTTTCATCTACAGTAAATGAATGTAATATTAGTCAAATAGGAGTTAAATTTTACAATCAAAAATTAGATGATTTATCTCGAAATAATTTAGTTGATGAATCAGCGGATGTCACAAATGATTCAACAAATTTCATAACTGATACGCTTGGTTGGAAAAAAATAGCGCTGTATTACAAAGCAGACGGAACCGAAAATTTTATGATCATTGGATGCTTTTTAGACAGTTTAGAGGTAATTAGTTTTAATTGTGATACAACAAATGGTTCTGGATTGGTTTATCCCACTGACTATCTTTTTATTGATGATGTTTCTATAAAAGAGATTGAACCTACATCTCCAATTATACCCAATGTGTTTACGCCAAACAATGATTTATCTAATGATGTTTGGCAATGTGACTTTAGTGCATTTGAAAACGTGAATTGTTCCATATTCAATAGATGGGGGAATTTGATTTTTCAATCTGAGAAACACATTATACAATGGAACGGAAGAACAACATCAGGTAATGAATGTTATGACGGCATATACTTTTATTGCATACAAACAGAAACAGAAAAATATAAAGGATATATTCAGTTAATAAGATAAAAAACTTATTAATATGAAAATCAAAATTATAGTATCAACACTTTTAACAAGTTTGTGTGTTTATGCACAAGTACCAACGGGATCGCCGACAACACCATTACCAGCATTTACGACACCCGAAGATAGAAATGCAGCAAACGCAGCATGGTATAGAGGAGAAAATACTACTGCTAATGGATCAAATAATATCTTCGGTACAGCTTCTGGCTTCAACAGGGCTATTTTTACACGCAAACCAATGGAAAAACACGCACGCGCTTAAACGGTAATTTCGTAGTGCCAAACCTAAATGAAAATCCCCAGCCATAATACAAGCGTTTGTTTTAGCATTACTCACAATTCTGCATCGGCTAACTCATTTAGTTTCATTCTAAGCCTTTGCAAAAACTCCTTTATCTGCTATCTTTGAAGAAAGATACATGTCATGGAAAATAATTTAAAGCCCGAAGAACGCGAATTGGTAAAACTGGTACAGTACTTTAAGAAGCGCGCGCAGGTGCTTGCTACGGATAATAAACTGGAGGACGATTATAAGCAAATGCTTGAAACCTGTGATAAGCTTACCGAGCAATTGATGATTCATGCAAAAAACAGGGAAACCATTTTCGCAGAGCGCGAACAACTTCAAAGCATGATAAAAGATAATGCGAAGTGTCCAAAATGTCACAGCGCTGACATGTTGAAAGTAATAGGTTTTGAAACAAGCCCTGAAGGGTGGAAGAGTAATAAATACAAATGCCGCAAATGCAACATTGCCTTTGTTTGGAACGCCCCTAATAATCCATGGGATATGATTCCCTATGTAGAAAAATTCATCCAAGACACCGAACAAAAAATGGCCGGATTGAATGGCTCAGAGGAAGAAACCGAAGCCACCCGGCTTGGATTGGAAGCAATGAAAAATAACGTTGCCAAACTTAAACCGGTTACTGAAGCTTCCGACCTGGATATGAAAGACCTCGAAGAACGTGAATTAAAGATGGCCGACATGGTACATAAATTCAAAAAGCATCTCCAGATCGAGAAAATAAAACTCGAGGATTAAGCTTCCGGTAAAAATCTACGTTTACATCTTTGTCAATTTCCTTCAAATTAATTTGGCATTCCCGGTTTTTTACTTTTACTTTGTATTACAAAGTACTTTTATAAATCATTTATTCATTTTAATATTACACCATGAAAAACTTAAGAACACAGCAAGAACAAGGTATCGCAGTTGCAAAACCCATGCTTATCGGCGCTGCCATCGGTTTAACCCTGATTTCAATTTTCGTTTTTGGAGTTGATCAACCCAACCCCGAGTGGCCAAAATATTGGATGGTTAGGCCGTTAATTGTTGTTCCGCTTGCCGGTGCCGTTGGGGGTTTATTTTATGCGTTTATGGATTATCAAGCGACCCGCGGCTTTAACAGAACACTGGCTGTCTTGATAAGTCTGGTGGTTTTTGTTGTGGGTTTATGGATGGGAACCGTTTTGGGTTTAGCCGGGACAATGTGGCATTAAAATAAGTTTATGCCATGGCGAATTATAAATACAAAGTATCTCATATTTGTGGCTGGGTGTTTGGTGCGATTGTTTTTACCATCGGGGTATTGAATTTTATTTTTGTTCATCCCGTACCGGCAATGATAGCGATGCTTTTATCCTGCCTTTTTTTTCCACCCATACATCAGTGGGTTAAAACCAGATTTGGTTTTACCATTCCCGCTTGGTTTAAAGTAATTCTCGGGGTAGCCATCATCCTGTTTACGCTCGGCGTGAGCGATCTTGGAGACATCATTGATAACTGGTTGAAATAACAACGTTATTTCTTCAATAGCATGATGTTTATTAGGATAGAATAGGAGAAGCATGAAACTCCTTGTAAAATCAGTCTTTTACAGGGATGTTATCATTCTTTTTTGTTTTCAGGTCAATTCATCGATTCATCGTATGAATTAGTTAATTAGTCCCAATATGACAATTAACGGGCAAAATGTTTTGTTTTATTCAATAATTTAATTATATCTTTATAAGAGAATAAACCACTACGTTTACTCACTAAAACATACATTTTAATCAATAAAAACATGGTTGCAGAAGTTGAAACCCATAATTTAGTCGAACCTTTAAAGGCCTTTTTTGGTTTCGGTGGGTTTAAAGGAAATCAGGAAGCGATAATCAATAACATTCTAAATAAGCAGGATACCTTTGTGATTATGCCAACCGGTGGGGGGAAATCCCTTTGTTATCAGTTGCCTGCCATTATGAGCGAAGGAACGGCCATCATTGTTTCCCCGTTAATTGCCCTGATGAAAAATCAGGTGGATGCCATTCGTGGGTTCAGCAACGAAACCGGTATTGCTCATTTTTTAAACTCCTCTTTAAATAAATCTGAAATTGCAACCGTTAAAAAAGATGTGCTTTCAGGAAAAACCAAATTATTATACGTTGCTCCCGAGACTTTAAACAAGGAAGATAATGTAGAGTTTTTCTCAGAATTTAAAATTTCATTCTTTGCAATCGACGAAGCGCATTGTATCTCCGAGTGGGGTCACGATTTCCGTCCCGAGTACCGTCGTTTGCGTCCTATTATCGACAAACTGGGCTCCGTTCCAGTAATGGCATTAACCGCAACGGCAACGCCTAAGGTTCAGCAGGATATTCAAAAGAACCTTGGTATGCTTGAGGCAAACCTGTTTAAATCTTCCTTTAACCGGGAGAATTTATACTACGAGGTAAGGGCCAAACAGAATGTCCTTAAAGAGATCATTAAATATGCCAAGCAAAACGTGGGAAAATCAGGCATTATCTATTGCCTGAGCCGAAAAAAAGTGGAAGAAGTAGCGCAGGCGTTATTGGTGAATGGTATAAAAGCTGCGCCCTACCATGCAGGTCTCGATGCTAAAGAGCGTGCTAAAACACAGGATGGATTCTTAATGGAAGACATTGACGTGATTGTAGCAACCATCGCTTTCGGAATGGGTATTGATAAACCGGATGTACGTTATGTCATCCATCACGACATTCCAAAATCATTGGAAGGGTATTACCAGGAAACCGGTAGAGCGGGCCGTGATGGTGGAGAGGGGAACTGTCTTACGTTTTATAGTTACGACGATATCATGAAACTGGAAAAGTTCATGAAAGATAAGCCTGTGAATGAACAGGAAATAGGTAAACAAATGCTTGCTGAAACCGCTTCCTTCGCAGAAACGTCTTCATGCCGCCGTAAATTCATCCTACATTATTTTGGTGAGGAGTTTAACGACGCAAAGTGTAATGAAATGTGTGATAACTGCCGCCATCCAAAACAAAAGTTTGAAGCGCAGGATGATTTAATCCTGGCGATTCGCGCGGTAAAAGAGAGCAAAGAAAAGCACAAGGTTAAAGACATCATCAATTTATTGATCGGAAACTTAACGGCTACCGGAAAGTCGTACAAGCATAATGAATTAAAAACCTGGGGTGAAGGCCTCGACACCGACAAAGACGATAAATTCTGGAATGCGGTAATGCGCCAGGCAATCGTAAATGGTTTCTTTGCTAAGGATATTGAAAATTACGGCCTGGTAAAGATCACTGATAAAGGAAAAGAGTTCCTTAAAAATCCATACAGTATTAAATTTACACGTGATAATGACTTCAGCAATGCCGAAAGCGATAGCGATGATGATATTATAGGTGGAAAAGGTTCTCACAGTACGGATGAGGTTTTATTTGCAATGCTTAAAGACCTTACCAGGAAAATTGCCAAACAAAATAATTTGCCACCGTACATTATTTTCCAGGAACCATCCCTCGAGGAAATGTCCATTAATTACCCCATCACAATGGAAGAAATGGCCAAAATCACCGGAGTGGGTGCTGGTAAGGCAGCCAAGTATGGTAAGCCATTTCTGGAGGTAATTAAAAAACATGTTGCTGAAAATGACATTGAGCGTCCAAGCGATATGGTTATTAAATCGGTGGTCAATAAATCGGGGTTAAAAGTGTTTATCATTCAAAATATCGATCGCAAAGTCAGTCTGGAAGACATGGCGAAGAACAAAAACCTGAAAATGGATGATTTGTTAACCGAAATTGAAACCATCGTTACCTCAGGAACGAAAGTCAATATTAATTACTACATCGACCAGGTAATTGATGAGGATAAGAAGGATGAAATTTACGAATGTTTGCGTGAAGCAGAACAGGACGATGTGAACGCGATCCTTCAGGAACTAGGCGAAGATGAATACAGCGAAGAGGAAGTGCGGTTGATGCGCATTAAGTTCATTAGTGAATTCGCTAATTAAAGAATAAAAGAAATCCTCTCCCGTTCAGGAGAGGATTTTTTGTTTTAAGCAGTTAGCGGTTAATAAAACCGGCCATACGGATGCTATAACCTCCTGATTTTAAGTAATTTCGTTTCTTATGACGACCATTATTAAAAAATCCCACGCAGATAGCGGACATAGCATCGCGATTCTTTGCAGCACATTTAAAAATAAAGAAGCCTACGCTTTAACAAAAGAACAGTTTACTTACCTGTCAAACGCAATAAGTAAAAACGATAAGAAATTCGTCTGCATCAATACCCTGTCGCGCCTCGTATGCGTCATCATTGTGGATGAAAAGAAAGACCATTACACAAGCCTTGAATCCATCCGAAGACATGGTGCGTCGTTTACGGATCTTCTGAACGCCGAGAAGCTCCCATCTGCTACGATTATCAATGAATTGCAAAATACCGATTTTTCGTTAGCGTTGGCTGAGGGCATGGCTTTATCGAATTACCAGTTCATCAGGCACAAATCCGGAGAAAAGAAAAACAGAAACAGCCTTCAGGCGATTCATATTGTGGATTCAAAGACCACACCGCAGCAACTTGCCAATTTATCCATTGCTGTGGATGCAACCTTAAAAGCCAGGGATCTCGTTAATGAACCGGTAAATGTATTAAATGCAACAGATTTAGCGGAAGCTTTTAAATCCATGGGTAAAAACGGCGGCTTCAAGGTGGAAATATTCAATAAAGCGCGGATAAAGCAATTGAAGATGGGTGGCTTACTGGCAGTAAACCAGGGAAGTGTGGATCCTCCAACCTTTACGGTGATGGAATACAAACCTAAATCTGCGAAAAATAAAAAACCCTACGTACTGGTTGGAAAAGGCGTGGTGTATGACACGGGTGGTTTAAGCCTGAAACCTACACCAAACAGCATGGACCTTATGAAATGTGACATGGCCGGGGCAGCCGCAGTGGGATGCGCCATGTACGCCATTGCGAAAGCCAAACTGAATGTTCACGTCATCGCATTGGTTCCGGCAACGGATAACCGGCCAGGGTTTAATGCCTTCGCACCGGGTGATGTAATTACGATGATGGATGGCACCACGGTTGAAATGTTGAATTCCGACGCTGAAGGAAGAATGATACTTGCCGACGCACTTCATTATGCAAAACGGTTTAAACCCGAAATGGCAATTGAGCTATCTACTTTAACGGGTGCCGCTATGGCAGCTGTGGGTCCGTATGGCATCGTTAGTATGGGAACAGCTACCGACGAACAGAAATCGAAACTAACGGTGAGCGGCTTACGGATGCATGAACGTCTTGCTGAATTTCCGTTTTGGGATGAATACGATGAACTGATTAAATCCGATATTGCGGATCAGAAAAACCTTGGCGGCCCATTAGGCGGTGCCATTACTGCCGGCAAGTTCCTTGTAAAATACACAGATTATCCTTACATGCATTTTGATATTGCCGGCCCGGCGTTTATTCCAACAAAGGATAGTTACCGCGGAAAAGGAGGAACGGGTTATGGTGTAAGGTTATTGTTTGATTTTTTCTCAAATTTATAATTTGAAATTTTTACCACATATATTATTGATGCTGTCTGTCATGGGATTTTCTCAGACAAAGCTCAATGAGTCATTAGTGGTAGTTGCATATGATAGTAACGGGAAAAGTAATTTCAAACAAGTAATTTTAAAGTACAATTTCATCAATTACGTATATTCAGGCCGAGATACCCTTATGAAAATTGATGGAAAAAAAGATGGTAAGGATTATTTAAGGTTTGATGAAGGGGTAAATACCCTTTACCGGAACCGGTACTTAATCTCGTCAAAAGGCTGTATCCTTGACCTTCATACGCGGAGTGTTTTGCGAGACGCTCCTGCCAATGTTGTGAAACTCACAAACGATAGTGTCATTTATTGCATCAATGACGTTTTTTCGGGCTCCTATTATTCGCTGTTTAATTTAACAACCGGGAAGTATTCGGATATTTCTCAGCCGGGTTTTAAACCGCTGATTGGTCAGCACGTGGAGGTTGATCAAAAGACTTCTCCCTATAAACTGGTGTATTATCCCAAAGGTAAAACCAAAGTGATCCTTATGGAAGATGCAGGCCACGGAGGTGTTTCAAGTATTGAGAAGAAAGCGGAAGTTCCTGTTTTTTGGATCGACGAAGAATCTTTTCTTTTTCCAAATATCAAAATTACGGATATCGAAGGAAGTTTAATCAAATACAATTTGAACTCCAGGACTTCGAAAGTGATAGGCTCGTTTAATTCCACTACGTCAATTCCTACCGCTTATGCATTCCGGAATGTCAGTAATAATCTGGTAGAGTTTGCCTTTAAGGATAAGTTTTATCTGATAAATCCTGTTAAAGAAACAATGCTCGCCACGTTTTACAAGGATTTTGATTTTGATTTTTCAGTGAGTACCGAATTAAAACCTTCCGGAAGATCTATCTTTCATAAAGGAATAGAAATTGGTAAAAATTATTTTGAATTGCATAACTTTAAAACGTCAAACAACCACGCCGCAATTGCATGTAACGCAAAAATGGGAGGGTCCGCAACCAAACGGGAACTTGCTGTATATAGCGTATTCAAGGCAAAATGGGAAAGTATCAATGTTGATCATTTCCTTTCAATTGCAGGATGGATAGTGAACTAAAAATATGGTAGAAAATAAAATAGTAGTTGGAATTTCGCAAGGCGATTTAAACGGTATAGGACTTGAAATTATATTAAAAGCGTTATCAGATACGGCCATTACAGAAATTTGTGTTCCTGTTTTGTTCAGTTCTCAAAAAACGGTTTCGTATTTCCGGAAAATGCTTGGCCTCGAAGATTTTAATTTTAACCCGTTGCGTGATTTATCACAGGTGAATAGCAAAAAACCAAATGTGTTTATCTGCTATGAAGAGGAAGTGATCATTGAATTAGGGAAACCGACACTATCCGGCGGAAAATATGCGAAAATTTCATTGGAAACTGCTACTCAGGCCCTGTTGGATAAAAAAATTGATGTGTTAGTAACGGCACCAATAAATAAGCATAGTATGCAGGAAGCCGGATTTATTTACCCCGGGCATACCGAGTACCTTGGTGAAAAGCTCGGCGGTAAACCGTTAATGATTTTATGTTCAGGGAATTTGCGTGTTGCTATTGTAACAGGGCATATTCCGGTTAAAAGTATTTCTCAATACATTAATACCGAAACCGTACTAACTAAGATCAATCAGCTTCACGATTCATTAGTGAACGATTTTGGAATCCGGAAACCTAAAATCGCTGTGCTGGGATTGAACCCTCATGCCGGTGAGAAAGGAGCGATTGGTGATGAAGAACTAAATGCGATTATTCCTGCTATTAACATCGCCAAGGAAAATAAAATGGTGTATGGACCTTATTCAGCTGACGGTTTTTTTGGAAACAATACACAAGCTCAGTTCGACGGTGTTTTAGCAATGTATCACGATCAGGGCCTAATTCCTTTTAAAACACTGGCTTTTGGAGGCGGTGTTAATTTTACTGCCGGCCTTAATTTTGTCCGCACATCGCCCGACCACGGTACCGCTTATGAAATCGCAGGGAAACAGATTGCTGATGAATCGTCGTTTAGGGAAGCACTTTATTCAGCAATTGATATATACCGCAAGCGGAATTTAATGGAGGAGATTTCTGCCAATCCGCTGGCATTTACGCCTATTAAAAAAGAAAGAGGATAAAAAAGGACAACCGTTCTGGTTGTCCCTTTTCGAATTTAATTTGCCCGCTCTTCCCAAATTGCCGCCAACTGAACAATAGTTTGTGTGGCTTTTTCCATGTCCTGAACACTTACCCATTCCAGTTTGCTATGAAAAGCGTGCTCACCTGCAAAAATATTCGGACAGGGCAAGCCCATAAATGATAAACGCGAACCATCTGTTCCGCCACGAATACTGGATAAAACGGGTTTTATTCCCGTGCGTGTAATGGCTTCCAATGCATTCTCTACAACAAAGTAGCAGGTATCTAAAACGTCTTTCATGTTTCGGTACTGCTCTGTTACTTTAAAATCGTAGCTTGATTTTTTATAGGATGCCAGTACCGATTTTGTTATTTCTTCTAATTCCGCTTCTAATGATTTTAAGGTTGGCGTATCAAAGGCGCGGATAATAAATTTAATTTCAACTTGCTCCAATCCCCCTTGAATTGCAACCGGATGGATAAATGGCTGTTTTTTTTCAGTTGTTTCCGGTGTTTTATCTTTCGGGATGCGGTTAATTATTTCCGCTGCAATTTTAATGGAGTGCTCCATTTTATCCTTTGCGAAGCCGGGATGGGTAGAGATGCCGTTAATAAGAAGTGTCACCCCATCCGCACTAAAGGTTTCATTTTCAATGTGGCCCAGGCTTTCACCGTCAATCGTGTAACCATATTGAGCACCTAATTTTTTCATGTCTACATGGTCGGTCCCTCGACCTATCTCTTCATCGGGCGTAAACAAAATGCGGATATCACCATGCTTCACATCCGGATTGTGCATTAAATAATTGGCAGCATCCATGATCTCTGCAACTCCGGCCTTATTATCCGCTCCAAGCAAAGTAGTTCCATCTGTTGTGATAATATCGTTCCCAAGTTGCGCTGATAGGTCAGGATGTTCGGAAAACCGGATTACTTGGGTTGGATCTTTTGGAAGAATAATATCTGACCCATCGTATTTGGTGTGTATAATGGGATTGACATTCTCTCCTGTGCAATCCGGGGAAGTGTCCATGTGAGAACAAAAACAAATCACAGGCACTTGCTTGGTAGAGTTGGAATGAATCGTTGCATACACATACCCAAACTGGTCCATTTCCGCATCTGTAATACCCATGCTGGTTAACTCCTGTACAAGTAGCTTTCCCAGGTTCTTCTGCTTCATGGTACTTGGAATGGTTGTCGAATTCGGGTCGGACTGTGTGTCGATTTTTACATAGCGCAAAAATCGTTCGGTAACAGTATGTTTATAATTTTCAAAATCCATGGTGTCGTATAAATAGCGTTCGATCGCTGATTAATTAAGGTTCTTTTATTTTTCTGTACTATAAATGTTCAATAAAATAGTTGGTGATCTTTTCCATCAAATGGGCTCGGTCTTTCCCCAAAACATTATGCTCGTGTCCCGGATACAAATAGTAATCCAACTGTACGCCTTTATCAACAGCCTTTTTCTGATACAGAACACTGTGCTGCCAAACAACTACCGGATCCTGTGCGCCGTGAATCATTAAGAGTTTTCCTTTTAACTGGTCTGTATAATTTAATAAATTATTTTTTTCGTAACCCTCTTTATTATCCTGCGGAGAATCCATATAACGTTCGGTGTACATAATCTCGTAATATGTCCAATCAATAACCGGCCCGCCTGCAGCACCTACTTTAAAAGTACCCGGCGAGCGGGTCATCAGGGTGGTGGTCATAAAGCCTCCGAAACTCCATCCGTGCACTCCAATGCGTGAACCATCTACATATGGTAAAGACTTCAAGTAATCAACGCCCTTTAACTGGTCTTCCATTTCCTTTGCACCTAACTGTCGGTGCGTGGCCTGTTCAAATGCTTTTCCTCTGTAAGAAGTACCTCGGCCGTCCAGGGTAAATACAATAAAGCCTTTTTGGGCCATGTATTGATACCATAATTCGCCCCCTGCCATCCAGGTGTTTGTTACCATTTGTGAATGAGGGCCGTTATATAAATATACCAGAACGGGATATTTTTTTGTAGAATCAAAATTCACGGGTTTAAATAAACGGCAGTATAAATCTGTACCTTCATTATTCTTAATCGTAAATAAATTCCAGCTTCCGGTTTTATACTCTTTAATGGGGTTGTCTGCTTTGTAAATTAGTGTTGATTTTTTAGTGATGGTATTAATTACATAATACTCTCTGGGAATAGTTGAGGATGAAAAATTATCAATGGCGTATTCCCCCTTTTCATCAATAATACAAGAATGAAAACCGTTCCCATTCGTGATGCGTTTTACTTCCCCGTTTTTCAGGTTCACGCTATAAAGATCCTGGTTAACGGGGCTTTGGTCATTAGCGTGGAAAAATAAGCGTTCTCCCTTTTCGTCAAAACCGTTCTCCGCTTTCACTTCCCATTTACCTTTTGTAAGTTGTTTAATTAAAGATCCTTTAATACTGTAGAGGTAAAAGTGGTTATAGCCGTCCCTTCTGCTTTGCCATATAAACTGCGAAGGATTGTTTTTTACAAAAAGCATTGGATGCAAAGGCTCGGTATACTTATCATCGTGTTCTTCGAACAACGTGCGCACAAATTCACCGGTAATTGCATTATATTCATTAAGTTTCATGTCGTTTTGATTGCGGCTTAGTACGGCGATGTAAATATTTTTTTCATCCGGGCTCCAAGCTACGTTGGTTAAGTACTGTTCTTTATCACCTTCAGTTTTCACATAAATGGTTTTGTTTGTTTTAAGATCAAATATCCCAAGTGTTACGTAATGACTGTTATTCCCAGCCATCGGGTACTTGATATTTACATTTTTTGCCGGCCGCGAGGTCCAGTCGATAATTGGATAATCTGTTACCGGGCTTTGGTCCATGCGGTAAAACGCAAGGAAATTTCCTTTCGGACTCCAGAATGTTCCGCCATTGATGCCAAATTCGTTTTGATGAACGTTTTTTCCGGTGTAAACGATCTCATACGATCCGTCGGTTGTTACCTGTATTTCTTTTCCGTCTTTTACGACATACAAATTATAATCTTTGCAAAAGGTATAGGCACCTGTTACCGGTTCTTTGTTATACGATTCAAGTCCCTGCCCTTCTTTTTTCTTGTCGGTTTCTGAAATGGTTTTTTTATCCACGTCATAAATCAATTCACCGCTTTTATTCATAAAATAGAATTGATTGCCAGATTTCCAGGTTAGCCCATTTAACGATAGAAGTGTGTCTTTATTATTTGCTTTTAATACGGTGTTGAGTTCTTTAAGACTCAATGCGTCGGTAAGCTGCGCGTTCTGGTTGTCCCCAACTTTAATAATGTTATTATCTACAAAGCTGAATTTTGCTCTGTTGGGAATAAAATTCAAAGACGATAAACGTTTTGGAGCCAATGTTGTCCGCCCTTTTAATACGGCATCCTGAATGGTTAGGAGTTTTTCCTGGGCAATTGCCCAAGTTTGGACGGCGATGGCTGTGAGGATTAATATTCTTTTCATATCAATGGGTTTTATTGTTACCAAACAACGAATTATTTCCGAATGGAATTATATAGAGTTAGTATTTGTGCTTTTGTATCTGAAACGGTCTTAAGTTCTTCTGTTAATTTTGCCTTTTCATCAGCGGAAGTTGTTTGTGCATTTAACTTCGATTTTAATTTATCTTCTTTTTCCTGCCAAACGTTTAGCAAATTGTCTTTCATCACTTTCTGGGCGGCATACTTCACATACTTGCTATCAGAAGCGCCCATTTTAGCAAGTTCTTGCGCGCCTTCTATTGCGGTTTCCGGTTTTGTGCAGCGTTTCAGGAACTTACCGTAAAGGTTACCGTAAGCCATCAACTCAAAACCATTAAATTGTTTTTTAACTTTTTTGAAATAGGCATGGTTATCATCCGTTCCATGTTTCGCATACAAATCGGCAATCGAATAAATGATTTCTTTCGACATTTCATTTTCTAACGTGAGGGCTTTTTTCATTCCCATTTCCGGATTATTTTTAGCTATGGCGTCAAACCCTTCCGATACTATGGCGTAAGATTGTTCATTTAAGGCTTTCTCATAGAGCGCGTCTAAATCCGATCCTTTGAAATTTGCGGAAAGGGCTTTAATTGCTGCAGCTCTCACTTTCGTGTTCGGGTCTTTTTCCGATATCGAAATCAGGAGCGGCTTCAATTCCGATTCTTTACCTTTTGCTTTATCGCTTATAGCTGAAATCGCATCACTTCTGAATTTTTTCCATGGATCGTTTTGTGCGATGGATTGCAAAAGAAGCATTATTTCACCATCGTCAGCATGACTGATAAAGTAATCAAGTGCCTCTTTCCGGTCGCCCCAAAGCCGCGCATTCTTATACTGGAAAATATACTCGGCCTTTGATTTTTCGAATACAGTCTTTGCAAGCAATTGGCGTTCTGCATCAAAGTTCACAAGGTCGGGTGCTGAAGTCACTGAGAAAGTGTAGCTATTCTTCACATCATCAATCCAGATTTTGTGGCGTGTCTTCTGCCCACCTGCGTATACATCAATGAATACAGGAAGTTTATAAAGGGGCGTTGTATTAAAGTCGTGTTGCTGTACTATTTCAAGGCTTAGCTGTTTTGTTGCGGCATCGTAGTTTTTTTTAATCTCCAGTTCCGGGTGGCCTTTGGCAAAATACCATTGATTGAAAAACCAGTTCATGTCTTCACCGGTTACCTCTTCAAAAGCAAGACGAAGGTCGTGAGCTTCGGCAGTTTTAAATTTAAACTTTTCAAGGTATAATTTTAACGAGGCAAAAAATGCGTCGTCACCAACATACTTCCTCAGCATGTGTAAAATCTGGCCTCCTTTGTTATAGCTAAACGCATCAAACATGTCTTCGCGTTCCGCATAATCAAAGCGCACCAGGTCAACCTGTTTTTGATTTGATTGCGCAAAGTATCCGAAACGCGAGGAAGCGTGATGGTCGTCGGCCGCGTCTCTTCCATATTCAAACTCTTCCCATAAATATTCACCATATGTGGCAAACGATTCATTCAGGGTTAAATTGCTCCAGCTTTCGCAGCTGGCAAGGTCTCCAAACCATTGATGAAACAATTCATGTGCGATGGTACTTTCCCCTTTGGCGCCGTCAATGATTTCACGGGTGGTTTGATAACAAACAAAATCACCGTGAAGTGTTGCGGATGTATTTTCCATTGCCCCGCTCACATAATCCCGCACTACAATCTGCGCGTATTTTTGCCAGGCATATGGAACACCTAGTTTAGATGAATAAAACTCCATCATTTTTTTTGTTTTACCAAAGATCGCTTTCGCATGGGGTTCATATTCCTTTTCTACGTAATACGAAACTTCTTTACCGTTCCAGGGTTCATCTGTTACCTTTTTAAATTCGCCAACACCCATCATAACCAGGTAGGGAGCATGAGGCAAGTCCATCACCCAGTGATCAGTACGCGTGCCATCGCTGTTTTTTTTAGATTCTTTCAATAACCCGTTGGAGAGTGTGGTGTATTTGTCATCCACCGTCATAAAAATTTCATTGGTCATTTTCTCGGTGGGATTGTCGATGGTTGGAAACCAGGCTGAATTGGATTGCGTTTCACCTTGTGTCCATATTTGAGGCATTTTATCAGGATCAGATCCGGTTGGGTTGATGAAATACAGCCCTTTATCGCTGGAAATGGCTCCGCTGCCGCCTTCCTTAAGTTCGTTAGGTTTAGAAATGTATTCAATGGTTACGATGTAGCTTTCCTGGGCGGTGTATTCTTTGCCAAGGTTAATTTTTATGGAGTCATTTTCATACTCGTAAGTAACAGGTTTTTCGGTATTACCCTGGGTTTCGGGTGCTTTCCCACCCTTTTTTGCCTGCACCGTTTTCACTGGCTTCTCTGAGAGTTTAACGGATTTGATTTCCATTCCCCTCGCATTGAGGTATAGCATGTTACTCGGATAAAAATAGGGCTTTGCCAGTATTTCTGCTTTTCCCACGAGTTGCGATTTTTGCCAGTCAAAGCTAACCCATAATTTAGTATGTATGATATCACTGCTTTTAGTAGGTGTAGCGCGGTAAACTTTCTTTTTTGGTGGTTCTTCTGCGAATACGCGAATCGTGTCGAGGTCAATGGCGGGTTCAGCAATAGCGGTTGTTATTGGTGTGCTGGAAATTTTTTTAGATGACGAGCAGGCGATTGATCCAAAAATGGAAACCGTAACCAAAAGGTATTTGTAGTTCATGCGATTTAATTTGAAGAGTAAATGTGCGATTTATTTGCTGATTGTCAAAAAAAGTAAACTACTGTTATATAAGCGGTTTTGGCAGGTGATTGGTGGGATTTAACGTGTTTTTGCTTTATTAAATTATCTACTTTATAGTATTAAATCCGTACATTTGCGGAATGCAAATTCAAGTCATGAAATCTAAACTGCATTGTGTAACCGTTACACAAGCGGAGTTGGATTATATAGGCAGCATCACCATTGATGAAGATCTAATGGATGCAGCTAATTTTATTGAGAATGAACAGGTTCATGTTTTAAATAAGAATAACGGACAGCGGTTGATCACTTATGTTATTAAAGGAGAGCGAGGTTCCGGTGTGATTTGCCTTAACGGACCAGCAGCTAAATACGTAAGCCTTGGTGATGTTGTGATTATTATTTCGTATGCCCAGATGGAATTTGAAGAAGCCAAATTGTTCAGGCCATGGGTTGTTTTCCCCGATACAAAAACCAATCGATTAAAATAATTCGATGAGTAAAAATACCAGATCTGTTATTCAGTTCGTCGTATTGCTTGGCATAGGTATTTTATTGGTATGGCTTTCTTTCAGGTCAGTTTGGACAGAGAAGGAACGCATCCTCGATTCTTTTAAAAACGCCGATTATTTTTGGGTGGGCGTTTCCGTTTTCATTGCCTTTTTAAGTCATGCCCTGCGCGCATTTCGTTGGAAATATCTTCTCAAGCCTGCCGGATATTCCGTAAGGCCCGGGAACGCTTTAGGAGCTGTACTGGTGGGCTATTTTGCAAATTATGGATTACCAAGGATGGGAGAGATCACCAGATGCACGTTGGTAACGAAGTATGATGACGTTCCTTTTGAAGTGGCACTCGGGACTGTTATTACGGAACGCATTGTGGACATGCTAATTCTAATTGCCATTTTTTTTGTGACGTTATTCGCGCAGTTTTCACAGTTAAAGGATTTAACCGCTACTTACATTTACAATCCGATGGTAGCAAAGATGCAAAACATTGTGGCCAACCCAACTAATTTTATAATTGTTACTGTCTTATTAATCTTGTTTGCCGTTGGCTTATACCTTATCCGAAAAAAAGTAACCGGTTTGTTGAAAGGAAAAACCGGAAATATCATTAAAGGATTTGGGAAAGGATTAAGCTCAGTAAAGGATATCGAGCATAAGTTTCAGTTTGTTTTCCTCAGCCTTGCCATTTGGGCTTCCTATTTTTACAGCTTGTATGTATGTTTTTTTGCATTCAGTGGTACTGCACACCTGGGGCATTCCGAATGCCTTGTACTGTTGCTGTTTGGTACCTTAGGCGTCTTATTTTCGCCTGGTGGTTTAGGGGCATACCCGGCAATTGTAACAGCCTTGTTAGTTTATTACGGCGTGGAAGAAATTGCAGCATTTTCGTTTCCCTGGATGACCTGGACTTCCCAGTTCATTCTCATCGTCTCTATGGGTCTGCTGAGTTTAATTTTGCTACCGGTTTTCAATAAATCAAAAGAAAAAGATGTCGTTTCATAAGAGGTTAACTGAAAAATGTGTTTCAAAACATCAATTGGAGAAACTTATTGCGGATTGGAAGAAACACGGGTTAAAGATCGTGTTTACAAATGGATGTTTCGATATCTTACACCGCGGGCATGTAGAATATTTGTGTAAGGCACGTGATTTGGGCGACAAACTCATATTGGGATTAAATACAGATGATTCTGTGAAACGTTTGGGTAAATCTCCTGAGCGTCCTATCAATTCGCAGGAAACAAGGGCAACAATTATAGCCGCATTAGAATGTGTAGACGGAGTTGTACTCTTTGATGAAGATACGCCATTGGATTTGATATCGTGTGTGAAGCCCGATATCTTGGTAAAAGGAAATGATTATGCGGTAGAAAACATTGTAGGATATGATGTGGTAAAAGCAAATGGGGGAGAGGTGATCACCATCCAATTGGTGGATGGATTTTCTACCACCGGCCTCATTGAAAAACTAAAAAAATAAGGCAATGTCCTTCACACTAATAACGTGTACACGTTAATATCTTCAAAAATGCCACCCCTTCATTCTGCAATAAAGTCCTAAATTTAGTTCTTAACCTGGTAACACGTGTCAAACCCTCTTAAAAACTTAGCCTCGCAAACAGTGGTTTATGGCCTGGGAAGCATTTTGCCGCGGGTTATTACGTTTTTATTTTCTTTTGTATTAACGTATTTATTTGAAAAGCCATCGGAACTTTCGGCCAACACCGAATATTACGCGTACATCAGTTTTGTCAACATTCTTTTTACCTACGGAATGGAAACGGCCTTTTTCCATTTCTCAGGTAAATCTGAAAATAAAAATCTGGTTTATTCAACGGCCTTAATGTCGGTGGTGGCCAGCAGTATTGGCTTTTCATTTTTGTTCATTTTGTTTTCGGGTTCCATCGCGGAGTTCATCAAGGATCCGGGCCATGCTAATTTTGTGATCTGGTGCATTTTAATTGTGGCAACAGACGCCATGATGGCTATTCCCTTTGCGAGAATGCGTTTGAGGAATCAGGCAAGGCGTTTCGCTTCCCTTAAATTACTCAATGTCTTCATTTTTATTTTAGTGAATTCGTTTTTCTTTTATGTGTGTAAGCCTGCTTACTTCAACGATTTAAATTCGTTTTTTGCAGGGCTTTATAAACCTGAAATTGGGGTAGGGTATACATTCCTCGCTGGGCTCATTGCCAACACCGTTTGCCTATTAGTTATGGCAAAAGAATTTCTGAAGATTGATCATGTGTTTGACAAGCACCTTTGGAAACAAATGCTTTCTTACGCCTGGCCGTTGCTCATCCTTGGGTTCGCAGGCATGATTAACGAAACCTTTGACCGTTTTATTTTAAAATACCTGTTGCCTGAAGATATAGCTAAGACCGAGCTTGGCGTTTATGGCGCATGTTACCGAATTGCCATGCTAATGACCATTTTCACAACTGCTTTTAAATACGCGGCGGAACCGTTTTTTTTCAATCAGGCAAAGCTGGCTGATTCCAAAAAATTAAATGCATTGGTTATGAAATACTACGTGTTGTTTTGTCTTTTTATCTTTTTAGGAACCATGATGAATCTTCCCTGGCTTCAGTTAGCAGTGAGTAAGGAATACCGTGTTGGCCTTGGTGTGGTGCCGATCTTATTACTGGCTAATTTATGTGTCGGTGTGTACTGGAATTTATCGATCTGGTTCAAGTTAACGGGGCAAACTAAATTCGGTGCCGTGATCACCATCATCGGGGCGGTCATCACACTGGTGATTAACTTCTTAGGGATTCCAAAATACGGCTATATGGCCTGTGCCTGGGCTACATTAGCGTCTTACAGCACAATGATGGTAATTTCATATGTTATGGGGCAAAAGTATTATCCCATTAAATACAATTTACGAAGCATCTTCGTATTTACGTGTTTAGCCCTGGTTCTTTATTTCCTGTCAACCGTATTCAACAACATGGAGAATGTGGTCATTAAACTGGTTTTGAATAATATTCTGTTGGGAGTATTTGCATTTATATTTTATAAATTAGAGTTCAATAATTTAAAAAAGCTCAAACATTTAGAATCATGACCATACGCGTTGTTAATCATTCCAAACATGAATTGCCACACTATGCAACAGAACTCTCGGCAGGACTCGATTTACGGGCCAACCTGGATGCGCCGGTAGAATTAAAACCACTTGAAAGACTGTTGATTCCTACAGGGTTGTTCATAGAATTACAAAAAGGATACGAAGCTCAGATTCGACCAAGAAGCGGACTGGCCTTTAAGAATGGCATTACTGTTTTAAATTCTCCGGGAACCATTGATGCAGACTACCGTGGTGAAATTAAGGTGCTTCTGGTGAATCTTTCAGACACCAAATTTGTTGTAAACGATGGTGAGCGGGTAGCACAAATGGTTATTGCCAGACATGAGCAGATAAAATGGGAACAGACGGATTCTTTGGATGAAACGCAGCGCGGCGCGGGTGGTTTTGGCCATACAGGCACTAAGTGAGGTTCTATCCGGATCAACATTCCATTCAACGACAAACAGATTAAATAATTTTTTTTAACCGTTCAGTAATTTCCAGTACCGCCGGGCAAACGTGCGTATTTCGGTAGGTGAGGTCCAGGATCTGTTCCATCCGTTTCCGGTCGGTGTGCGGATATTCCCTGCAGGCATTTGGCCTTGCTTCATACACAGAACAATAATTATCAGCACCTAAGAATGGACAGGGTGCATGTCGTAACACATAATCTTTGTCTTCATCAATTCGTAGATACTTTTCAATGAATTCGCCCGGTTTCATGCGAACATGTTTTGCCAACCGCTCAACGTCGCGGTTATAGAATATGGGCGAGGTTGTTTTGCAGCAATTGGCACAGGCAAGGCAATCTATTTTAGAAAACACTTCGTCATGCGTTTTATGAAAATAGTTGTCGAGTTGCTTTGGTTTGGTACGTTTGAGTTTATCAAAAAACGACCTGTTCTCTTTTTTGAGAGCAGCAGCTTTTTGATTATGTTTTTGGAGATCCAATTACGAATGAAATGATGGTGACGAAATTTTTTAAAAGGTGTTTTCCTTAATAAAGTCTTCAGGGCTTTGAGCATCCTCAATCGAAAAATGTCCGATTTTAGTGCGGCACAGGGCATCTAAATACGCGCCACTGTTCAACGTGAGTCCAAAATCGCGGGCAATGCTGCGAATGTAAGTTCCTTTCGTACAGGAAATTCTGAAATCAACATAAGGCAACCTGCAGGCCGTTATTTCAAATTCCAGTATTTCAATAGGCCGCGCTTTGAGTTCTAATTCGCCCCCAGCGCGGGCGGTTTTGTATAAACGTTTTCCATCCACTTTCACCGCGCTGAACATTGGAGGAATTTGTTCCTGCTTTCCAATAAATGATTTGGCCGCCTCATAAACCATCGCTTCTGTAATGTGATCAATGGGGTAAGTTTGATCCACTTCTTTTTCTTTATCGTAGCAGGGAGTTGTGGCGCCAATAAAAAAGGTACCGGTATATTCTTTTGGTAAATCCTGAAACGTTGAAATTTCTTTAGTTTTTTTTCCGGTGCAGATAATCAGCAAACCGGTTGCTAAAGGATCGAGGGTACCGGCATGACCGATTTTTAAATGCACGTGCTTACCATCCAATAATAAAGAAGGGTGCTTTTTAAGCGCGTGTTTCAGTTTGTTAACCGCCTGAAAGGAAGACCAGGTATAGGGTTTGTTAATCAGTAAAAGTTCTCCGCTGCGGTAATCACGTATCATTGCGAGGCAAAGATAACTTAAAAATCAGACAGTAATCCCAATCGGTAAGGATTATTATCCCAAATAAACACGGAGAAAGAAGTGATCTTGAATTGTTCTTTCTGGCTGTTCCAAACGAACAAACTCAGTTCATTATCCGCATTATTAAAATAGGGGTTCACATAAACCGCTACATAAGCCGTTTGCAATTTTGTTTGATGGTTATAGTACGCCTCCATTTCATTTGCAGCCCAATGCACATTTTTCCCCGACGCATCGGTGCTACCACAAAACAAACCTTTTATGGGCTTGTCGGCTTTAATTTGAATTTGTGCCATTACCGTTTGACCTTCCCGCGCGCCTATATCAGCATTTTTTATTTTATAGGAAATGGGGTATTCGTTAAGACTGTCAACCTGGTAAAAATGCTTACCTGCTTCAGAATGGATGAAATTTGTATTCATAACAAATCTTTCCGGTACAGTACTAAAATTTGTGGAAGCGATGTAATGTTTTTCTGCTTCCAGTGATGAATTGGCAGCTTTCTTGCTTAATGTATAGATTTCGAAATTATAACCATGTTTTTTTTGATAGATGTAAGGATAGTAGCTGGAGGCTTGCAATAGTTGGGAGGGATTAAGGTCGCCAACTACAAGGTAATTTGTAGAAAGGGTATCGTACATGGATTGATAATCTTCCAGTTTCAGGGATTCATGATCAACCGCCAGAAACGAAGTATGTGATGCATACTTCTCTTTGTAAAAGTTTAAAAACCACGGCCTGCTTTTAAAAATACAAAAAACACCTTCATTCCCTTTTTCACGTTGTATTTCGTCGGCAGTTTGTATATAAGTATCGAAAGGTTGCTGAAAAATGAGTTTATAATACTGACGCTTAAAAATCAATGAGCTTAAGCTGACAACTGTTAGTACCACGAGTCCAATAAGTTTGAACTTTAGGGTAGCTTCGCCCGAAAAGGAACTTACAAACAGGATGAGGCAAGGTGCGGAAAAAATAAGGGTGGAGAATTGTATGACCGGACTTATCTTTTGTGAATAGAGAAATCCAGCTAAGAAGGAAAGTGCGAAAAGGGAAAAAAGTACCAGGCGTATTTTAAACAGCACACTTGTTCTGGCCTTACTCTTAAATGCTGAACTGATAACGATAGCGCCAATAAAAACAGCGACAAATACATAAGAATAGTGAAAAATGTAGAGCAGGAACTGAATGATAAAATCATTGCGGGGCACGTCGAGCCATCCGCCTTCAGCTGTTCCAATGCCACCTTTACCCAATTGGTAAAGCAAAATCGGGAAATGCGGACTGTATAAAACTAACGCGCCTAAACAGGCGCCCAGGTAATATTTAGCGGTTGACTTAGCAAGAAAAAACAAGCCAATGAGGCCACATAATCCCGCAAACATCATGCTGAAATGGTGGTTGAGCGCCGACAGGGAGGCAAACACCGCAAATAGTATGTAATCTTTTTTTGTTGCTTTTGCGTCGAAAAGGATATTGAGCCAGTAGTGTAGCGTGAGCAGGCATAACAGGAGCCCGCTGATATAAGGGCGTGCAGTAACACTGTAGAAGATAAAGAATTGGGTTGCTGCTAAAATAAAAGCTGTTAAGAGCGCGGCGGTTTCGCTGAACCACTTTCGCCCGATGCGGTATACAATATAAATGGAAGCGATGCCCGCAAGGATGAATGGAAGTTTCACCGTCCATTCCGCCGTTCCAAAAAGTTTGGTAAAGAAATATAGAAATATCTGAATCAGCGCCGGATGGGTATCTAGTTTCATCACTCCCTTATCAATCAACTCCGAAAGGGTTTGATAAGTAGTTCGGTTCAGGGCGCTTAATTCATCATAAGTATATTCCAGTTCAAATAGTTTATAAAACCGCAATACGCATCCCAGGGCAAGGATAAATAGCAGTGGGATATGTTTTTTGGTAATGGCTTTCAGCATAGTTTTTTAAACTGTTCTTTTAGTGAAGTGTTCTCTGTATTTCCGGGTTAGTAGCAACATCACCGGTAAAATCAAAAGTAAAAAATACACCAGGTAAATTTTTAGTTCGTGCTGAAAAGGTAACCAATTTGACAATTCCCGTCCCCAGTAGGTATGTGTTACGTAATATACACGGAAAGCGCTAACAGCTGCCAGCAATGCAATGCCAGCTATTACGACGATTCTTTGATTAACATTCTGTAACACAAAAAACAGCGGGAAGAACAGGAATGGCGTGATCGTAAAAATGTGCCGTGTTAGAACCGTTTTGTGAAGTGCGGCGATGACTACGTTGATAAGTATGATCAGTAAAAATAACAAAGCTTCTTTTCGGTATTGTTTGAAGAAGGGAAAAAACCCAACCAGGGAAACTATCAATAGAGGTGAAGTAACAAGCAGTCCCGGAATATCATTTTTAACGCCCAGTTCAAGATGGGTCCATACTTCCGGATTTAAAAAATTGGTAAACAAACGGTCGATCCCATTTCCAAAATTGCCAGATAAAGAAGTAAAAAACGACCGCTCCTGAGGAAAGACAGGATTGTACTTATTGGATTTAAGCGTAAGTTCTCCAAAGGCAATGTAGTTATAGGTGAGTAAAACGCTCACCGTTAGCAGCAGAATGGTAAGCGAGACAATCAGGGTTTTCATAGTCTTTCTGTCCAGCGTTTTGTTCATTTTAGATGTGCTGAGGATATACCACAATGCCGGGATAAATAACAACACGTTTTGGAGTTCAACAATGACGCTAAATGACAACAGAAAAACAAATGGAAAAAACAGGTTTCTGTAAATGTCAGGGATTTTAAGTAGCAGGTAAAACGCGGCCAGCACCAGGCACATGGAAGGGGCGTGTGAAAACACATGGGTTGATTCCTGAACGTTCAGCGTGCACAACGCATAGAGTATGGCTGTTATAAGAGACAGCCTAAATGAGCCTTTGAAGTGGCGACAAAGTAGAAAAATCAACAGTGTGCCAATCACCCCGCATACATTGGGAAGAAGTATAACGGTTACTTCCTGAAGGGAGTGATGCGAGCTCCATGAAATACTATCAAAGGACTTTAGCAATGAACCAAGCATGAAAAAGGGGGCCATTAGAAACGCTGTTCCAGGCAGGCGGTCAGAATAATACACGCCATCTTTCTCTGCATAATCTACCTTGCCGGTATAATCAATATAGGGCGCAATACTCACCTTTTGGTCGTTTACCAGGGCACTTACCAATGCGAAATGGCTTCCGTCATTTGAGGTGTTGATGTAACACGAGGATAGGAAATAGTAAAGACTGACTAAAACGAGGGATGAACCAAGAAGAACGGAGGGCTGCGAAAAATATTTAATAGTGATTTTTTGCAAGTACGCGTTTTAATGTTTTAAATATAGTAATTAAAAGCTATGGCCCATTTTATCTTTTTTGGTTTGCATGTATTTTTCATTGTGAGGATTGGAAGGAATGATGATCGGAACATTCTCAACAATTTCGAGGCCGTAACCAATTAAACCCACACGCTTCACAGGGTTGTTGGAAATGAGTTTCATTTTACTGATGCCCAGGTCACGCAAAATCTGTGCGCCAACACCGTAATCACGTTCATCCATTTTAAATCCTAATTCAAGATTTGCTTCCACAGTATCTCTACCCTGTTCCTGAAGTTTGTAAGCTTTCAGTTTATTGAGTAAACCAATGCCGCGGCCTTCCTGGTTCATATACACAATAACACCTTTCCCGGATTTCTCAATCAATTCCATGGCCTTGTGTAGTTGTGGTCCGCAATCGCAGCGGCACGACCCAAAAATGTCGCCCGTTACGCAGGACGAATGCACGCGCACCAGTACCGGCTCATCTTTTTCCCACTCGCCTTTTATTAGCGCCATGTGCTCCTCATCGTTGGTGTTTACTTTATAAGCCGCCAGCTTAAAATTACCCCATTGGGTCGGCATGTCCACTTCAACCTGCCGTGTTACAATACTTTCTTTGCTGAGGCGGTAGGATATCAGGTCTTTAATGGTTACAATTTTAAGATCGAATTGTTTGGCCACTTTAAGAAGGTCTGGCAGACGCGCCATGGTACCATCTTCGTTCATGATTTCAACCAGCGCGCCACAGGGTTCAAACCCGGCCAGGCGGGCAAAATCAATGGTAGCTTCGGTGTGGCCCGTACGGCGCAATACACCGCCATTTTTTGCAATAAGCGGAAAAATATGACCAGGTCTTCCAAAGTCGGTTGCTTTCATTTCAGGATCAATTAAAGCCTGTACCGTCTTTGAACGGTCCGCGGCAGAAATACCCGTGGTGCATCCGTAACCCAATAAATCAATGGATACCGTAAAGGCGGTTTCGTGAAGGGCTGTATTGGAAGAAACCATCAATTCCAGCTTCAGCTCTTTGGCTTTTTCCTGCGTAACAGCCGCGCAAATTAAACCGCGCCCGTGCGTGGCCATAAAGTTGATCACCTCCGGTGTAACATTTCTGGCGGCAGTTAAGAAATCGCCTTCGTTCTCACGGTCCTCATCATCAACAACAATAATAACTTTGCCTGCCTTGATATCGGCAAGGGCTTCTTCAATGGTATTTAATTTAATGGATTCCATGATCTTGGGGAAATAATTTGCGGCACGAATTTACTGATTTTATTCTGATTAAGAGGCAGTTTCATAGGGACTGGGTTCAGCAGGCAACAGAAAACGTGTTCTTATGCACACCTTTTTAATTCGCAGTTTGCTCACCTATTTTAGATGGTAGTACCTGATGCCTGTTTTTAAATGCTTCCGAGAATTTGCTGTTGCTCTTATAGCCAAGTAAATAGGAAACTTCGGAAACCTTCATGTGTTTTTCGGTGATAAGTATCTTGGCATAATCCATTTGTTTGCCGAGGCAATACTGATAAATGGATTCGCCGTACACCTGTTTAAAATCGTGCTTGAGTTTCGTAGGCGAAATGCCAAATTTGCTTGCCAGGGCATCAATTCCCGGAAATTCAGTAAACAGGTTGTCGTTGAGCAATTTCTCGATTTTGGCAAGTTTCAGCTGCGATTCACTTTTTATTTCCTGAACGTCGTTGCCTGAATGGTCAAAGTCGTAGTGTTCGGTAAAATAGTCAGAAAACTGACGAGCTAGTACCCCCAATTCTTTTTGTCGTTTTCCCTCGTCGGTACCACTAAGTATGTGCCGGGCCTTTTCAAAAAATCCGGCAGCAGTGCTTGCCTTTTCTGGCCAGATGATAATTGGGGATTTTTTGGAATGGAAGAAGCTTTGAAACTGGCTGTTTAAAAAATTGGGATTTGACTCCAGGTTCTTCTTTGCCCATTCAGTATTAAAATATATTCCTATGGATGAACAACTGGTGTTTTTGAAATTGGTGTTGCTCGCTCCGGCTCCCGGTTTAATCACGTTCCAGGAAGAAGATTTGTAGCTTAATCCGTTAATAACAGCGGCCTTATTATTAGTAGTATGGGTAAATACGTTAAAACTCAGCAGGTAATAATCCGCTGGCAGGTATTTGTCATAAATGAATTTGTAATGGAGGTTAACTTTGTAGGAGGAATCTGCCATAATGAACCACAAGCCATCCTCTAGTTTTATCCAGTAGATGTTGGCGGTAAGGAAATGGTTTTTCATAGAGAGCAGTTTCCGCGACTCGTCCCAATTCATGAAGGGTGTTTTTTTAAAACTTTCGAGGATAACAGCCGGTGAGTTTGCCAGATAAGGCACCTCGTAAAAGCCATCTTTGTATTTGAAGATGAAACGGCGAAAGCGGTGAAAAAATTTATCCAGGCGTTTAAAAATCATAGCGTAACGGGTTTATACATTAAAAATATGTCTTTTAGGGATATAAATACGTCGGTTAAAATACTATTTTCACCGAAAATTTTAAATAAATGAAGAAAAAAGTATTAATTGCAGCCACTGCATTACTTGCCTTAACAAGTTTTGAGTGTGCTAAGGCCCAGAGCGGCGCGTCATTAAACCTGGATGGGGTTGATGATTTTATTGATTGTGGTATTGGTGTTACCAATGCCCTAAAAGGAAAAGATATGTTAACTGTGGAGGCGTGGGTTTACCCAACGCAAAACACCGCAGGTGCTTCCATTGTTGGTAACCACCAAAACAATACTCAGTTTAATATTCAGCAAACTACTGCTAATGAATTTAACTTTTTTATTGGATTTGGAACTTATGGCGTAACAACAGCTTCAAATTCGGTTGTGTTAAATACCTGGCAGCACATTGCAGGTGTGTTTGACGATAATGTGTTGAAGTTTTACATCAATGGTGTATTATCTGGCACAACAGCTGTTCCAAATTCTTATGTATTGAATCCGAGCAGCACTACCAACATGTGGATCGGGAAGAGCAGTTTCAATGAATTTTTCCAGGGTAATGTTGATGAAGTGCGTGTATGGGATGTAGCCCGCACACAATGCGAAATCAATACCTATAAGAATTGCGAAATTCCAACTACTGCAAGTGGTTTATTAGCTAACTACCATTTCAACCAGGGTATTGCTGCAGGTACTAATTCCGCCGAAACTACCCTCACCGATGCTTCGGCAAGCGTCTTTACCGGTACTTTAACAAACTTCGCACTTACCGGAACAACATCTAACTGGATAGCACCGGGTGGTGTAATTACCGGTTCAGTAACTCCTGCTACTCTGGTTGTTGGAGCTGCCAGTTCAGCGGTTTGTATTGGAAGCTCAGCTACCTTAAATGGTACAGGTGCCGATACCTATGTTTGGACTGATGGTGTAATCAACGGTTCAGCTTTCACGCCAACAGTAACACACACTTACACAGTAACCGGAACAAACACGCTAACTACCTGCTCTAATACAGGGGTAGCTACTGTAACCGTTAATCAGTTACCGGTTATATCTGTATCAAGCGGTACAATTTGTGCCGGAGAATCTTATACAATTGTTGCTACCGGAGCTGTTTCCTACACATCAGTACCTGCTTTAGGAAGCCCTGTGGTTTCTCCAACCACAACAACCAGTTACAGCATCACCGGCACAGACGCTAACGGCTGTGTAACAGCTAACGCGGAGGTTTCAACGGTTAACGTTAACCAACTACCGGTTATTTCAGTTAGCTCAGGGTCTATCTGCGCTAGCCAGTCTTTTACGTTTGCACCAACTGGCGCCGTATCCTATACATACAGCAGCGGTTCAGCAATCGTTTCTCCTACAACTCAAACATCTTATAGTGTTACGGGAACCGGATCAAACGGTTGTGTATCTTTACCTGTGGTAAGCACGGTTTTTGTAAATGTGTGTACACCTGCAGCAGCGCTTAATTTTGATGGGGTAGATGATTTTGTTGACGGTGGAATTGGCGTGACCAATGCCTTAAAAGGAAAAGATAAATTAACGGTTGAAGCCTGGGTTTACCCGACGCAAAACACTACAGGTACATCCATTGTGGGTAACCACCAAAGCAATACTCAGTTTAATATTCAGCAAACAACTGCTAATCAGTTTAACTTTTTTATTGGATTTGGAACTTATGGTGTTACAACAGCTTCAAATTCGGTTGTGTTAAATACCTGGCAGCACATTGCCGGTGTGTTTGACGATAACGTGTTGAAATTTTACATCAATGGTGTATTATTTGGTACAACTGCTGTTCCTTCTTCGTATGTATTGAATCCGAGCTGCAATACTAACATATGGATTGGAAAGAGCGCTTTTGCAGAATTCTTCAAGGGTAATTTGGATGAAGTGCGTGTATGGGATGTTGCCCGCACACAATGCGAAATCAATACCTATAAAAATTGCGAAATTCCAACTACTGCAACTGGTTTATTAGCTAACTACCATTTCAACCAGGGTCTTCATGGTGGAGTTAATACTGCTGAAACTACCCTCACCGATGCTTCAGCAAGCGCATTTACCGGAACATTAACTAACCTTGCACTTACAGGAACAACGTCTAATTGGGTTGCACCGGGCGCAGTGATTACAGGTTCAGTAACTCCAGCTAGTTTAGTTGTTGGTGCAACTGTAACCAACTCAGCAGTTTGTATGGGAAGCGCTACTACATTAAGCGGTACAGGTGCCGATACCTATGTTTGGACTGACGGAGTAATCAACGGTTCGGCTTTCACGCCAACGGTAACGCATACTTACACGGTAACAGGAACAAACACTTTAACTACCTGTTCTAATACGGCGGTAGCTACCGTAACAGTTAACCAGTTACCGGTTATATCTGTATCAAGTGGTACAATCTGCGCGGGAGAATCTTATACGATTGTTGCTACTGGAGCTGTTTCCTACACATCAGTACCTGCTTTAGGAAGCCCTGTGGTTTCTCCAACCACAACAACCAGTTATAGCATCACAGGAACCGACGCTAACGGTTGTGTGACAGCTAACGCGGCGGTTTCAACGGTTAACGTTAACCAGCTGCCTGTGATCGTTTCAGAGACAGGTAATGTTACTGTTTGTGGTGACGCAACAGGAACATTCAGTTTAGTAGCAAACAATACTGCAACCTATTCATGGCAATATTCTAATGCGGGCGCTCCAACTACCATAGATGGAACATTCGGTGAGACAGGATACACGACGGCGGTTCTTCAAATTCCAAACCTTGAATCCGAAGGATGGGATACTTGGGTTATCGAAGCCGTATTAACTAGTGTAGAAGGCTGTACAGTAGTTTCATCTCCTAAACTGATCACAGTAAACTCACTTCCAACTATTACGGTTAACAGCGGTACAATTTGCGCGGGCACTTCATTCACCATGGTGCCAACCGGTGCATTAAGCTATACGTATTCAAACGGAAGCAATGTGGTTACACCTATGTCAAGCAATGATTACACCGTAACGGGGACTGATGCTAACGGATGTACAAACATTGCTGTATCAACCGTTTCAGTAAATGCTCTTCCAACCCTTTCGGTTGTATCGAGTAGTTCAGTATTGTGTACAGGTTCATCTGCAACCTTAACTGCCAGCGGAGCAAATACCTATACCTGGAGCAGTACAGAAACCACTTCTGCCATTGCAGTGAGTCCAACTGTACAAACAACGTATACAGTAACCGGTGAAGATGCGAACGGCTGTACAGCAACTACTACCATTACACAGGATATTGATGTATGTACAGGACTTACAAGTATTTCTACGATAGCTAACGACTTATTCGTATATCCAAACCCATCACGCGATGTGTTCACCATTAAAACGGCAACAGATTTCAACGTAACCGTAATGGATGTATTAGGTAAAGTTATTTACACAGAACAATTATCTGCCGGTATTCATACCATCGATTTAGCTACAAAGGCAAACGGTGTATATGTATTGAAAGCAGAAAGCAATGGTGCTACGGCTACCTTACGTTTAGTGAAAAACTAAAAACTACCAACCTTGTAAAAATCCCGGGCAGCTAGTGTTCGGGATTTTTTTATTACTTTTTTTTATTATTTCTTACATGTTAAGGCAAATCGCAGTGAGATGCTTTATATAGTTCTATCTTTGCACGTATTTTTTTTAAATCGTTTTAAAACTCTTTATTTACACATGAAAAAAACCGTACTTTATTTAGTCATTGGCCTTTTTGTACTCCATTCAAAATTCAGTTTAGCACAACCGGTTGTTGGTTTAACCAGTTTCTATACAACAACAACCACCGCGTTAGCCGCTAATACAGCATGTTCCGTAACTAAAACAACCAATCTCAGTGGATGGTTGTTTTCGGTTTCCTCGTCGTCTAATTGTGGGTTTAACTGGACAAATAGCACGGGAGGCGACGGCCGGTTACAGTACCTTGTTGGATTTGGTTCTTTAACGCAGGCTACTTTTGGTTCTGACGATGGAAGTGAGTTTGCCTTGGACAACCTGGTATGGGGGGTTTCAACATCCAGCTGGACGGCAAAGCCAATGACTTTTGTGGGGTATAAGAATGGGGTAGCGGTACCCGGCGCAACCTTGAACGCTACTACACCAAGTGGTACCGGAATTTTGAATATAACCACCGTAACATTTACGAATAATCCGGCGTTTAAGGACGTCGATGATATCTGGTTAGCACCTACTACAGGAACCTGCAATTCTATTTTGTTTTTTGAGGAAATTACTGTCGGGACTGCTTCATCTTCTTGTGTAACTCCTACGCTGTCACTTACAAGTAGCAACAACATATCCTGCAATGGGGGTAACAATGGAACAGCGAGTGTATCGGCAGTAGGTGGCGCGCCATTCACCTATACTTGGAGTCCAAGTGGTGGAAATGGTACTATTGCTACAGGTTTGAGTGCCGGAATTTATACCTGCGCAGCAACAAATAGTTGTGGATTAACGGCGTCGCGCACGGTAACAATTACTCAGCCGAGCGCACTTGTAACATCCACAGCGGTGACGAATGTAGCGTGTAACGGCGGATCAAATGGGGTAGCGGCAATTTCTCTATCAGGAGGTTCGGGAGGATATTCGTACCTATGGAGTACAGGCGGCACAAGTTCAATTATTACCGGGTTAATGGCGGGTGTATATAGCGCTACAGTCACTGATATAAACGGTTGTAAAGCAAGTAAAAATGCAACAATTACCCAACCTTCAGCTTTAGTCACATCAACAGCGGTTACCAATGTAGCCTGTAATGGTGGATCAAATGGCATAGCTTCTATTACAGCTTCAGGTGGAGCGGGAGGTTATACATATGCATGGAGCAATGGTGGCAACACAGCTGCCATCACAGGCTTGATGGCCGGTGTTTATACTGCTACGGTTACGGATGCGAATTCTTGTACAGCAGTTAAATCTGCAGTGATTACCCAACCTTCTGCATTAGTTACCACAACGGCTGTTACCAATATAGCATGTAATGGTGGTTCTAATGGTGTAGCTTCTATCACTGCTTCGGGTGGTGCCGGTGGATATTCTTATTTATGGAGCAATGGCGGTAACACATCTTCGATTACGGGATTAGTGGCAGGTGTATATACGGCGACAGTAACCGATGCAAATTCTTGTACTTCAATTAAATCTGCGGCAATTACCCAGCCGTCTGCTTTGGTTACCACAACTGCTGTTACCAATGTTGCATGTAACGGTGGTTCAAATGGTGTAGCATCTATTACCGCTACGGGCGGTGCCGGAAGTTATTCATATGCATGGAGCAACGGAGCAGTTTCTTCTTCCATAACCGGATTAGTGGCAGGTGTATATACGGCGACAGTAACCGATGCAAATTCTTGTACTTCAATTAAATCTGCGGCAATTACCCAGCCGTCTGCTTTGGTTACTTCAACAGCAGTTACCAATGTAGCCTGTAATGGTGGTTCAAATGGTGTAGCATCTATCACTGCTTCTGGTGGAGCAGGCGGATATTCTTATTTATGGAGTACCGGTTCAAGTTTACAAACCATAACCGGATTAATGGCTGGTGTGTATACCGCGACCGTAACGGATGCAAACTCTTGTACGAGCATTAAATCAACAAACATTACTCAACCTTCTGCTTTAGCCACCACAACTGCTGTTACCAATGTAGCTTGTAACGGTGGATCAACTGGAGTAGCTTCTATTAACGCTTCAGGCGGTGCCGGAAGTTATTCATATGCATGGAGCAATGGAGCAGTTTCTTCTTCGATTACCGGACTAATGGCCGGTGTGTATACCGCGACCGTAACGGATGCTAACTCTTGCACGAGCATTAAATCAACAAACATTACCCAACCATCTGCTTTAGTTACCACAA
>JAQZBQ010000014.1 GCA_029237825.1 Bacteroidota bacterium
TCGTGCTTATGTATCTAAAGGTACAGGAGTAATTACTATCAACAAAAGAGATTATAAAGAATACTTTAAAACTCCAACTTTACAGTACTACGTTTTACAATCATTAAACAACGCGAAAGCTGTTGGTGAATATGATGTTAAAGTTAACGTAAATGGTGGCGGAACAACCGGGCAAGCTCAGGCGGTGCGTTTAGCAATTGCGAAAGCTCTTGTTGAAATCAACCCTGAATTGAAAAAAGAATTACGTGCAGAAGGTTTAGTTACACGTGACCCAAGAATGGTTGAACGTAAGAAATTTGGTCAGAAAAAAGCACGTGCACGTTTCCAGTTCAGCAAGCGTTAATATTTATTTACAATACTATTATACAAAACATGTCAAATACATTCAACGAATTATTAGAATCAGGTGCTCATTTTGGTCACTTAAAAAGAAAATGGAACCCTGCAATGGCTCCCTATATTTATGCTGAGAAAAACGGCATTCATATTATTGACTTAAACAAAACGGTTGCTAAAATCGATGAAGCAGCAGCCGCTTTAAGACAGATTGCTCGTTCAGGTAAGAAAATTTTGTTTGTTGCTACTAAAAAACAAGCTAAAGATATCGTAGCTGAAAAAGTAAAAAATATTGGAATGCCATATGTTACTGAGCGTTGGCCAGGAGGTATGTTAACCAACTTCGCAACTATCCGTAAAGCAGTTCGTAAAATGTCGCAAATCGACAAAATGGCTACCGATGGAACTTTTGATAATATTTCTAAGAAAGAGAAATTGCAAATTTCACGGGAGCGTGCTAAATTGGAAATCAACTTAGGGTCTGTTGCTGACCTGACGCGTTTGCCGTCCGCTTTATTCATTGTTGATATCGCGAAGGAGCACATCGCTGTTGCAGAAGCAAAACGTTTAAACATTCCTACCTTTGCTATTGTTGACACAAATTCAAATCCGAACTTTGTGGACTATGCAATTCCTGCAAATGACGATGCTTCAACTTCTGTTGCTTACATCATTGAATTAATGTGCAAAGCAATTAATGAAGGTTTAGGTGAGCGCAAAATGGATAAAGAAGCTGTTGCTGCTGATGAAAAAGAAGGAAGAAATTCTAAAGAAGAAGCGGAAGAATTAGCAGAAGGCTTAAAAGTTAAAGGTGCTAAATCTGATGATGAAGAAGGTGCTCGTAAACCAGCGGCCCGTAAAAGAACTACAGCGAAAAAATAATTTTTCACTATTATAATTTTAACGGCCGTTCCTTCAGTGGAAGGCCGTTTTTTTTAAACTTAATAAAATACTAATACTTAAAATTAAAACAAAATGGCAATTACAGCTCAAGAAGTAAACAAATTACGCCAGCAAACCGGTGCCGGTATGATGGATTGTAAAAAAGCATTAGAAGAAAATAACGGAGATTTCGAAAAAGCAGTAGATTTTTTACGTAAAAAAGGTGCAAAAGTAGCTGCTAACCGTAGCGACAGAGATGCAAAAGAGGGAGTAGTTTTAGCAAAAGTTTCAGCAGACGGTAAACGTGGAATTGTTATCAGCGTTAACTGTGAAACTGACTTCGTAGCTAAAAACGAAGACTTCATTAAATTTGCAGACTCAATTGCTACTATCGCTCTGGATAAAAAAGCTGAAAACATAGACGCTATTAAGGCTGCACCATATAACAACGACATTACTGTTGCTGATAAATTCATGGAACAAGTTGGTAAAATAGGAGAGAAAATTGATATCGGTTATTATGAAGTTATTACTGCTGAAAAAGTAGTAGGTTACATTCACCCGGGTAACCGTGTATCTGTTGTTGTTGGGTTCAACCAGGCTTCAGTATCTGACGAGGTTGGTCGTAATGTAGCGATGCAGGCAGCTGCTATGGCGCCAGTAGCATTGGATAAAGAAGGTGTAACACAGGATATGTTAGACCGCGAATTGGAAATTGCGCGTGAACAAATCCGCGCTGAAGGTAAACCTGAAGATATGGTTGAAAAAATAGCTCAGGGGAAAATTGGTAAGTTTTACAAAGAATCTACTTTATTAAATCAGGAGTACATTAAGGATAACAAATTAAACGTTGCTCAATACTTGCAAAGCGTTGACAAAGGCTTAACGGCGACAGCGTTTAAACGCTTTTCCTTATCTTAATTATATTAAATCCCGATTAAATAATCGGGATTTTTTTTGTTCTATTTTAAAAACATTTAAAACAAATCCCTTTGTGCACTCTGCCTCTGCTTTGCGCCTCTGCGGTTAAAACATAACTATGAAATACAAACGGATCCTTCTGAAATTATCGGGCGAGGCATTAATGGGAAATAAAGGCTTTGGTATTGATCAGCAACGACTGATGGAGTATGCGGCTGAAATAAAAAACGCTTACGATGCAGGTTGCCAGGTTGCCATAGTAATTGGTGGCGGAAATATTTTCAGGGGAATACAGGCAGAAAAAGGTGGAATGGACCGTGTTCACGGCGATTATATGGGAATGCTTGCGACCGTTATTAACTCGATGGCCATTCAATCGTCTTTGGAAGGTTTGGGCGTTCAAACACGGTTACAAAGTGCCATTAAAATGGAACAAATTTGTGAACCATTTATTCGTCGAAAAGCGGTTCGTCATCTTGAAAAAGGCCGCGTGGTTATTTTTGGTGCCGGTACCGGAAACCCTTATTTTACAACCGATTCAGCAGCCGCTTTACGAGCAATTGAAATTGAAGCAAATGTAATTTTAAAAGGTACACGTGTAGATGGCATTTATACCGCTGATCCTGAAAAAGATTCTTCCGCAACCAAATACGACAAAATCACATTTGATGAATGTTATAGTAAAGGGCTTGAGGTTATGGACTTGACCGCATTTACTCTTTGCAAAGAAAATAACCTTCCAATAATTGTTTTTGATATGAATAAAAAAGGAAACCTGCAAAACCTACTTAAGGGTGAAAAGGTAGGTACCATCGTAGAATCCTAACAAATTATTATTGCCGGGAGCCTGTAAACCAATAGTTTTACAGGCTTTTTCATTTCTAACTAATTCGTATTCCAATGAGCAAGACGTCATCAACCTGTTCCATTCCAGTTTTCCATGAATCAAACTCTTTTTGAAGCCGCACCTTTTGATCAGTCATGTTCAGATTACTGATGCTCACCAAAAGTTCCTTCAATTGCTTGTACATGAATTTTTTTCCTTTTGGCCCTCCAAATTGGTCGGGCATACCATCAGTAAGGGTATAGATCATATCGCCACTTATCAATGAGAAATCATGCTGCTGAAATGGAAGGCTATCGCGGTCATGTTTACCAACTGGCATTTTATCTGCTTTTAATTCAATAATTAACCCGTTGCGCACTACCCAAATTGGGTTATTTGCCGCACTATAACTAAATACTCCGTCTTTTAAATTAAAGCATATTAAGCTGCAATCCATCCCATCCTTCCCTCCTGCTTCACTCCCGTCATTAGCCAGGTGCTTAATGATCTTTGCCCGTGTATAATTTAAAATATCTCCCGGATATTGTAGTTTTTGCCCTTCAATTGCTTCGTTTAAGCATGAAATGTTTAGCATACTCATAATAGCTCCAGGAACGCCATGACCGGTACTATCTGCAGTTACTAATGCAAATTGACCACTCTCCATCTCTGCACCCCAATAAAAATCTCCACTGACTATATCTTTGGGCTGAAAAAAAACAAAATATTCTTTCAGGTTTTTGTTTAAGAGTTGATCGCTGGCAAGTAGCGAACGCTGAATGCGCTGCGCATAATTGATACTATCAACGATCTCCTTATTCTTATGTTCCAATTCATGCTTCTGGTCGACAATTGTTTTTGTACGTAAGGCAATTGTATTCTCTAAATTAATATTCTTTTCTTTTAACCTTCGCGTGTATAAGTTTACGAAAATCAGTATGGCACTAATCAATAGCAATATATAAATGATGTATGCTAATGTAGTTCTGTACCATGGAGGAAGAATGGTAAAGGAAAAGCGTACTTCATCCGATTCCATTCCCAAAATATTTTTTGCCTTTAAATGAAAGGTATAATGTCCTTCATTAATTTTGGGGATCTCTATTACTTTTCTTTCTGCCCATTCACTAAATCCCTCATCTGCTCCTTCAATATAATAAGCGAATTTTATGAGGTCGGGTCCAAAATAAGTACTTGCAGCCGGATACACATACAACTGATTGTTTTTAAAAGGAATTTTCTCCGACTCAAATGTAAACTCGCCCGAATAATTTTCTAATAAGCTGCTGTCCTTGGATGTACCAAAATATGCTTTTGAAATAATGGTTTTGAATGTAGAAGGTTTCAGGGCTTGCTTAAGATTAAAACAAAATAACCCCTGATTGGTTCCAATATAAACTTTGTTGTTGGAATAAAAGAAATGCTTGGCATTAGCACCTTGTATACGATTTAAAAACGACGTTGAAATTTTAAATTTTCCGTTTTCGTTGGCAATACTTACAATTTCTTCTGTGCTTTCTTTGTTTTTATCTTCATGGGTAGCCTGAAACCAAATTTCATTTTCGATCTGAGCTGCAGCCGAAACCAATACTTTTGTCGGGAAAAGATTCATCTCTTTAGCAGGAACAACCGCCTTGGGAGCAGACGGATTCCACTTAAAAAAGCCTGCATCAGTTGCGAAAAATAATTTGCCATTATAATTAAGCAGGTGATTTTCATTCAGGCTTGGCAATCCATCCTTTGTTGTTAAGTGTACTATCTTTCCACTTGTTGTAACGATAAACACACCGTTGTTAGACGTGGCTGCGGCGATGTTGCCATTGTTGTCGCTGGCGATATATCTTACCGCGCCGATATCTTCCTTACGGATTCTTATTTCAAACTTATCTCCATTGAGTTTTCCTATATAAAAGTGATTGTCGGTACCAACACACAAATCTCCATTAATACTATCATAAAAAACAGAATATATAAATTCATCCAGCACAGATTTATAGGTTGAGCCATTATAAACAAACAATCCATCTTCTGATGCAATGAACATTTTTTTGTTAGAAACAGATAACGAAAAGCAACCTGCTTCTATGGGTGTTACTTCGAATTTAGAAGTCTTTTCATTTAATTTTAAAAGTCCTTTATCGGTCGCTGCAAACGTTTGTCCATTAAATAACATCACATTTTCTACAATCCCCTTAATTCCGTCTGCTTTCTTCCAGAAAGTTATCGGTGTATTCGTTTCATTAAAACTAATTCCAAAATTTAAGGAAAGCCATAAATTATTATTTGCATCCTTATAAATGTTCTTTACCGCATCGTCCTGCAGTCCGTTATCGGAATTTAATCTTGAAATAATTTTAAACGTACGATCTGTTATGATCATCCCTCCTTTAAGGCTACCGAAGGCGTACCGATTATCCCCGATACTGGCCCCGCAGTACAATTCCTTCTCATTAAGCCAGGAATCAATTCCGGAAGTTCGTCTGACAAAAACAGATTTGGAAGGATTTTTATCATTATAGTATAACAAATAAATACCATCATGCCTGGTTGCCACTATGTAGGTATTACCTTCTAATGGAATAATGGCATACACTTTTTTATTTTCAAAAACTTCCGAACCTTTAACGAAATGTAGCTCGCCGTTTTCAAAAACTTTGAATCCTTTTTCAGTTTCCCTTATAAAAAGGTGTTGGCCCACTTTGAAAAACGTATGGAAAAAAGGACCTTCGGGTGTAAACGATTTTACCTCCTTTTGATTATACCAGAACAATTTTTCATTACTTCCAAAAAACACATCGGTTCCAATGCAATGGGTGGCCCAGGTAGAACTGAATTCTTTGTCCTTGGCTGAAAGCTGCTGCGAAAGTGAAATGTATTTCAATGATCCGCGCAGATCAGCTTTAAGGTAGCCGAACTCGTTATCGCCTCCCACATAAATTTTATCTTTTTCATCTTTATCTAACGAAAATGCACTGGCATTATCAGTTAAAAAAATGTTTTTCCAAAATCGCCCATTATAAACAATTACTCCAGTGAGGTTGGCAAAGTACAATTTTCCAACAGTGTCCTGTACAGCATCCCAATTTTGGTCACTTCCACGATATACCGCAGGGGTAAAATTATTGGTATAGCCATTTCCCTCCTGCGCATTTAATGAAACAGTGATGAAATAAAAGAAAATTAAGAGTATTAAATACGATCGGGAAGCCCCTGTCACAATTACGTTCACAAGAAGTAAATATAAACTTAAAAAACGGAAAAGCATATTCTAACGTTCGACGAACTTAAAAAATTCCTGTTTCAATTTACTTTTTAACATGACTACTTACACAACGAGCCGAAAAAATCCTATTTTTGATAAAAAAATCATACATGAAAAAATTTCTATTTACTTTTCTGGTAGCACTATCGCTCACAAATATGTTCGGGCAATCCATTCCAAACGGTGGTTTCGAAAACTGGAACACTGTTTCCTACGAAAACCCCACAGGCTACCAAACTTCTAATTTGCAGGAAAATAACGGTGTTATCGGGCCTGTAAGCGCTGTTAAAACAAACGATGCCTTCCACGGCAACTTCGCAATCCGTTTAACTACCTCTTTGTCTGGACTTGATACCGCCTTTGCCTATTTTTGTAATGGTGATCCGGGCAAAAACCCTCCTATAGGAGGCATACCCTATAACCAGGCTCCGACAGGAATCCGACTTCACTATAAAAGTGATATTAAAACTAATGATTCTGCTTTAATTTTGGTGATGTTTAAAAAGAATGGTGCATTAGTAAACCAGTATATGTTCACCATTAAACAATCAAAATCCTCTTATACGCTCTTCCAGAAGAACTTTACACCAGCGTTATCAACTACACCTGACACGGTAATTTTTGCGGCTGCATCCAGTTTCCCATTTGGCGCTAACAGAGGCGTACCTGGCAACATGATTCAGCTGGACAGTATCCGGTTTACTGGCGTTAGTGTACAGCCTTCTCCATTAAATGGTGATTTCGAATCCTGGCAATCGCTAACAAACTCTCAAATAATCGGGTGGAATATCAGTGGTAATAATGAAGGAAATATATACCGTACTACTGACGCTTACAGTGGCTCGTACGCTCTGGAACTTCAAACCCAACCTCCTTCATTTGGGGGAGGCGGACTTCACGCTGCACAGGCAATAACAGGAAAATGGACACATAATGGCCCTCCTGTTGGCGGATTACCCTATTCCAATATGATTGATACATTGGTTTTATATTATAAATACCTTCCGGCAGATCCAATCGATTCTGCTGCAGTGTCACTGATGTTTACAAAAAATGGCAGTTTCGTATTTGGTATGCAAAAACGACTGAAAGTGTCTGGTGGATATACCATGTTTCAATATCCGATCAGTATTCCAGGCTCTGTCACACCAGATACGCTTATGATTAGTCTGGCATCATCTTCTTACTCCTCCTATCCTATTCCGGCATCCTTTATTGGGTCCGATTTAAAAGTGGATAACCTGTATTTGAAATCTCAAAAAATGCCTGTCGCAAATTTTAACCTGCCTTCTTCAGGATGTATAGGCCAGCCTGTTCAATTAACAGATAATTCGGCAAATATGGTTAGTGGCTGGAACTGGATTATGCCGGGCGGAAGTCCTTCCAGTTCTATTCAACAAAACCCACAGGTAACGTATTCAACTATTGGCACAAAAACCATTACACTTTACGCAACTAACGTTATTGGAACAACAAACACCAGTGCCGCATATACCAGGACGATTGGAATTTACTCAATACCATCTGTAAACGCGACTTCTGCAACGATATGTGGCGGCTCAACTGCTACGTTATCAGCAAGCGGCGCAACCACTTATTCGTGGAGTTCTGGTCAATCAACAGGAACCATAACGGTTACGCCGACTATTTCTGCAAATTACACCGTTACCGGAACAACAAACGGCTGCTCTAATACAGCAGTGTCTTCGGTCCTAATTCCCGCCACTACTATTCCTGAAATTTGCATGGTATCATTGGATTCAGTGTTTGCAAATAATATTGTTTATTGGGATAAAACAGTAAATGCTAAAATTGACAGTTTCATTATTTACCGGGAAGTAAGCACAAACACCTACAAACGGATTGGCGCACAGCATTATAACAAATTCAGTCGTTTTATTGACACTGTAAGAAGTGTTGGGCCAGCAAATGGCGACCCTAATATTACTTCTTACCGATACAAACTTCAATTACGTGATAGTTGTGGAAACTACAGTGCGATGAGCCCTTATCACAATAATTTTTATTTCACCACGGTATCTAACGGAAGCTTTATTTGGAATTCGTATGAAATTGAAGGTCAACCTGCCACACCGGTAAGCACATGCGATTTACTGAGGGATAATTTAGGAAATAACACATGGATGGTTGTTGGTAGCTGCGCCGGTACTCAGAACAATTTGAATGATCCGGCTTTTGCCTCTTTTCCTAACGCGTTATGGAGAATTGATGGCCTGGGATTCACATGCAACCCGACATACAAAGGTATTCAGGCCATTAGCAAATCCAAATCAAATGTAAAAAACAATTTTAATGTAGGAGGTTTACCTACCGGCCTTGATAACAATCTATTAAACGCAACTATTAACCTGGGACCAAATCCGGCATCTTCAGAATTAACGGTATCTTTTGGGCATGACCTTAAAGCTGAAACCAAACTTGTTATAATAGATGTTGTTGGTAAAGAACTTTCAAGCCATAGAATTAACCAGGGTTCAACTTGTGTACTTCCTGTGAACGATTTATCAAATGGCGTGTATTTTGTAAGAATTGAACAAGGAAAGCATATAGTTGTAAGAAAATTTGTAAAAAGCTAATCAAAAGACAACTTAGTTTTTGGAGCCTCAGTTAATTAACTGGGGCTTTTTTCATGACCATTTTAATTCATAACAGGCCTCCTCACTCTTATAATTATTGTTATTTTTGAATTGTCTAATCACCAATTCTAAACTTATGTCAAAAGTTCACAATTTTAGCGCCGGCCCCGGTATTTTGCCTTTAGAAGTTTTAAAAGAGTCTTCCGAAGCTTGCATCAATTTTGATAATATGAATTTATCCTTACTCGAAATATCACACCGAAGTAAAAATTATGTGGCGGTAATGGATGAGGCGAGGGCTTTGGTGAAAGAGCTTTTTGAGGTTGGAGACGAGTATGAAGTGCTATTTTTAGGTGGAGGGGCCAGCATGCAATTTGCAATGGTTCCTTATAACCTGTTGACAGACAAAGGTTACGCTGCATATCTGAATACCGGAGTTTGGGCAAGCAAAGCTATTAAAGAATCAAAAATTATTGGCAACACAAAAGTGATCGCCTCGTCCGAAGATAAAAACTTCAGCTATATCCCAAAAGGATATGAAATTCCAAACGATGCGGATTATTTTCACATTACTTCAAATAATACCATTTATGGAACGCAATTAAAAAGCTTTCCTAAATGCGAAGTACCACTAGTGTGCGATATGAGTTCTGACCTATTCAGCAGAAAAGTGAATGCAAAAGATTTCACCTTAATTTACGCGGGTGCTCAAAAAAATATTGGTCCGGCTGGCAGTACCATGGTAATGGTAAAGAAAGACGCATTAGGAAAAACCGGGCGAAAAATGTTATCCATGCTGGATTATCAGGTTCATATAAAAGGGGAATCGATGTACAATACTCCGCCTGTTTTTCCGGTGTATGTTACCATGTTAACCTTGCGTTGGCTTAAGAAAAATGGTGGCATCGCTTGGATAGAACGTTTGAACCAGGAAAAAGCTGATTTATTGTATAATGAAATTGACCGGAATTCCTTATTTTATGGCACTACAGCCAAAGAAGACCGAAGTAATATGAACGTGTGTTTTCTTCCAACAAAAACGGAATTAGAAGCTGAATTTGATAAATTATGGAAAAGTGCAAACATAGACGGTATCCGCGGACACCGTGATGTAGGCGGTTACCGTGCCTCCATATACAATGCCATGCCTATTGAAAGTGTAAAGGTTTTAGTGGATGTGATGAAAGACTTCGAATCTAAATTTGTTTAAAGCATTACAACAATAATAATCAAGGCCACACGTTATGTATAAAGTGAAACATTTCATCATTTATATATGCATTGCGAGTGGCCTTTTTTCTTTCGCACAGGAAAAAGCTCCTGATCTTCCAAGGTTTTCTTTAAGGATGAATATCGGCATCCCAAAAATTACGTCAAGCGAACAGTACCGCCATTCATTTTCTGGTGTGGTTACTGCGGACGGAAGTATCAATTATAAATTGTTTTCCAATTTTAATGTTGGGTTGGGATATAACTATACCTATTTTAAATGTCAGAAATATTTTCGGGATCCGTTGCGTGATAACATCAACACGATTTTACAAGTTCAAAATGGTTATCTGAAACTTGGATATGATCACTTTTTTAGTGACAATGGTTTCGCTGTATTTGCCGTAAATATGGGTGCGGGCCAGGGAAAATACGGCAGCGTGCGTTACAAACATGATTCGTTAATGGGCAAAACACCCGTCGAATTTTCAAATGCGTTTATTGAACCTCTGATCGGATTATATTTTATTGTTGATCCAAACTTTGCGATTGGCGCACACGTTTCGTACAATTACAGTTTTACCAAATTTGATCCGCTTTATCCTCAATTTCACCAATGGGGCCCGGAGGGGTACACCAAAATATCTAACAAATGGAATATGAGCATGATCACACTGGGATTTGGGTTCTATTACGGCATTGGTAAAACACAATAAAACGTGTTATTCAAATCTCAGGCATTCAATCGGATCGAGTTGCGACGCTCTTTTGGCTGGTAAATAACCACTTATCAATCCCACAATTAAACACACTGAAAACCCTATGATGATCCACATCCAGGGCATAAAAAAAGATGAACTTAACTGGAATGAAATAAGATTAGCGGCTATTATTCCCATGAGGATACCAAAGAAACCTCCGCAAACACAAATCACAATACTCTCAATTAAAAACTGTCGTTTAATCGTTTCTGAAGTAGCTCCCAGGGCTTTACGTATGCCAATTTCTTTTGTGCGTTCAGTAACCGAAACCAACATAATGTTCATTAACCCGATGGAAGCGCCAATCAGTGTTATAATTCCGATGATTAAAGCGCCAAGTGAAGCCTTGCTGGTTAATCCAATTAACATACTTGCTAAGCTATCCGCACGGGTAATTTCAAAGTTATCTTCTTCACCAAGCGAAACCTGTCGTATCTTCCGCATTAAGCCGTTGGCTTCCCCTAAAGCCAGTTCAAGCCAGTGGGCATCTTTTGCTAAAACACTGATCGTGAAATTCATGTCGGGCCGTCCAAAATACTGGCGCGCAGCGGTTAAGGGAATGATACTAATTTTATCACCTCCAAATCCCATACTGTTTCCTTTACTGGCCAAAACACCAATAACCTTATACTTTCCACCATTGATAGACACGGTTTTATCAAGTGCTTTTTGCTTGCCGGTAAATAAAGCAAACTCAACATCTTTCCCAATAATCACAACATGCGCACCGCTGATAATTTCCTGCGGGGAAAAGTTTCTTCCCTTTTCCAATTCATAACCACTGGTTTCTAAATAATTTTCATCGCCACCAAAAACCTGAATATTTGGATTTGTTTTCTGCGATTCAAATTTCAGACGTGAATTGAACGACGCTAGCGTAGAGACAGCAGTTGTGACCGGAAAATTAAATTCATTTTTAAATCGCAATGCTTCTTTATAAGTAATGGCTTCATATTTTTTCGCGCGCTTGCCGTGCCTTCCCACTCTTACATTCATATCCCGGTTTCGGATTGTGAACGAATTTGCCCCCATACTTGTGAAGTTGCTATTAATGGAGCCTTTCATTGCATCAATGGCAGATGAAATTCCAACCAAAGCTGTGATTCCAAAAAAAATAATCAGCATCGTTAGAAAAGCACGAAGTTTATTTCCCTTTATTGAATCGGTAGCAACCTTAATGTTTTCCTTCAATAATAAAGCCATGCCATAAATGTAATTAAACTACTTCATTTAGTAATGTATAAATATTCCTTTCATGCATTATTCAGACAATCCTTTCACAGCATTCTCATAGTCAGGTTTGTCGAGCAAGGTTGAATCAATCCTGTCGGAATCTAAACTACCAAAAACATTCACATATGCATTAAACGTCATGCCATCATAATCAATGATATTATACTTATACTGGATGGTTTGAAAAATATTAAGCATTAACAAAAAAATTAAGAAACCATAAAAGGTTACTTTCAGATTTCTGGCTGACCTTGAAATAGTTTCAAAAACACACGTTAAAGAAAGCGCCAATAATGGATAAATATCTATCATGGCTCTTTGGCTAAAAGAACCGCCGTACCACCAACACCACCAACTTGACAGAAGATAGACGTATAATGGCAGTATAATCATAACGGATAAGCGAAATGGTGAAACCAGGTGATTGCGCATACGGAAAATCCCTAAAACAGCTATTGCCATTACCGGTGTATAAATAAACCAGCCTTTACGGAAACCTACTAAAAAGTCAACTATGTGAGGTTGTTCGAAATAAAATTTCTCTGCACCATATGAAAATACCAGGAAGTTTCCGGTAACATATAGGTAATATAAAAACTGAGGGAGGACAATTAGGGAAGCGATACATATAAAAGAAATAAAATAATAAGGGTGAGTTCTGATAAATGAAAGACGTTGGCGAAATTCAACGCGAGAACTGATCCCGTAAAGAAACAAGGCTAATACTAAAAATACATTAAACGGACGGATAAGAATAATAAAACCGGCACAAAGCGACAGGATGAGCACGAATTTAAACGCGGGGCTTTGGTAAAATCGGTGTACGTAAGACAGAAAAACAGAAAAAAGCGAGAACGTATACGCATGTGACATAGCCGCTTCAACCGCTGAATAATAAAGCAGATTGGTTCCAAAAAAAACAAAAATCAAGGACACCGCCGAAATTTTCTCATTAAAGAATTCTAAAAGCAGTTTTCTTAAGTGCAACAGCCCAACGAACACATAAAATAATCCTGAAAACTGAATCATTAATTGATAGATATCCGAGAAGCCATCAGAAGGATATCCCAATGGCGAAGCTAACAGATGCGCCAAAAGGAAAAATGGCGCATATAAAACCGACATCCCCATGGGATATTTCAGGACATGATTTCCATTATCATCATCGATGTAAGCATATTTGCTTCCAGCATAGAACGCCTCGGTGCTGTCGTTAATAAAATTCAGGCGCACATCTTTCTCAATGATAACAGCCGGTAAATAACTGTAATAGCCTGTAACATCCCATTTTATTACATCCTCAAATCGGTATTTCACCAAATTCAAATGTACCTGGATAATTGTGAGGCATGCCAGTAAAATTACTCCAACACTTGGTTTACGTGACAGATAATCGTATATAAACATGAACGGTTTCAAATCGTTACATTAGGATTTGTTCAAAAAATCCACCAATTTGTTTTTCAGCATTAATAAAATGAATTTCAAGAATCCAATTGCGTTTACTTCCACTTTCACCTGGTGACAACATGTTTATATGATTATCAGGGTGAATGTAATTAACAATACCATCTCCTTCAATTTTTTCATGCGGAAAATTTCCGATCAAATGCCCCGCAATCCCGCCGCCAAAGGCCCAGCCGAATTTCTTTGCCAATTCTGCAATAAATCGATAAAATTCCGATCCGGTTATTTCTTGTTTACCGAAATAATAATCGCGGGAAATTTTCCAGGCACTTTCAACATCATTCTTCAATTTCAGTTTAGTACCGTCATTTCCTAAAACATAGGTTCGTCCCACATCTGCTTCCCATTCTTTGAAAACTGGTCCAAAATCAAAAAACAGAATATCATCATTTTGAAGCATGAGATCTGGCGGGTTTTCCCTGTATGGAAACAGAGTATTTTTTCCTGCCCGCACGATACGTTTATGCCAGTATTTTTTTATACCAAATAATTGGAAGGCGAGTTCGTAAAGTTCAGCATTCAACTGCTTTTCAGATTTACCTGGCACAATTAACTTACGTTCTTCTGCTTCCTGAAATAAAAAGAGAGCTTTTTTTTCCGCCTCTATCAGTTGCTGTAAAGTCCCATTCACCGGTTTCAAAATTTGAGAATAACTTTTTAAATATTTTCTAAAATTAAACTATAATTTAAAGCTTTCATAGTTAGCCTCAAATAAAAGTGATTCTCTGTATTGCCGAAAAACCAAGTGTTGGGAAAGAAATTGCACGCATTGTTGGTGCTACAAATCGCCGTGACGGTTTTTATGAAGGAAACGGATATTTAATCAGCTGGACATTCGGACATCTCTGTACATTAAAAGCACCCGATGATTATAGCAACGATTGGAAACGGTGGGACTTGAATTTTCTTCCGATGATTCCACCACGTTTTCAGTTAAAGGTGATAGAAAACAGTGGAGTACAAAAACAATTTCAAACATTAAAAACACTGATTGATCAATGCAAGGAAGTGGTTAACTGCGGTGACGCCGGAATTGAAGGGGAGCTCATTCAGCGGTGGGTTTTAACGAAAGCGTCCAATTCAAAACCAGTGAAACGACTTTGGATCTCATCCATGACAGATGATGCAATCAGGGAAGGATTTTCCAATTTAAAAGACAGTAAAGAATATGATTTGTTATATGCCGCAGGTAATGCCAGGGCTATTGGTGACTGGTTGTTAGGAATGAATGCAAGCAGGTTATATACGGTTAAATATGCGCAGGGAAAAGGAGTGTTGTCGATTGGCCGTGTTCAAACCCCTACCCTCGCCTTGATAGTAAACCGTTACCATGAGATTCAGAATTTTAAACCTGAAATATATTGGGAATTAAAAACAACATACCGCAACGTTATTTTCAATTCAGCCAAGCGAAAATTTACAAAACGCGAAGATGCTGACCAGCTATTGGAGAGTATCAAAAACCATTTGTTTGAAATTGTTTCAAGTACAAAAAAAAATGCCAATGAAAGTCCGTTACCGCTGTTTGACCTGACGTCCTTACAGGTTGAATGCAATAAAAAATTAAATTTCACCGCGGATGACACCCTCAAGCATTTACAGAAACTATACGAGTCGAAACTTGTGACCTACCCACGGGTAGATACGACATACCTTCCAGAAAACATGCATTCTAAAATAAAAGGCATTTTAGAAAACATGAAACCATATGAACAGTATATTTTACCGCTGCTTGATAAACCCATTAAAAAAAGTAAAAAAATATTTGACGATAAAAAAATTACCGATCATCATGCTATCATTCCTACAGGTGTTGTACCTCCTTCGGGTATGTACTTACCTGAGAAACAGGTGTACGACCTTATTGCCAGGAGGTTTATTGCAGCATTTTACCCCGATTGTGTTGTGAGTAATACGGTTGCCATTGGTGAGGTTGATGGAAATGAATTTAATGCTACCGGAAAAGTTATTTTAGAGGAAGGTTGGCGTATTCTGTTTCCGAAAAAAGAATCTTCTACACAAGCCGAAGACAAGGAAAAGGAAGATGAGGAGCAACTCATGCCGCTATTTATTAAAGGAGAAAAAGGAGAGCACTCGCCAGATCTTCAGGAAAAGCAAACTCAGCCACCAAAAATGCACACAGAGGCAACCCTCTTACGCGCCATGGAAACTGCGGGTAAACACGTGGATAACCCGGAGTTACGAGAATTAATGAAAGAGAACGGTATTGGCAGGCCGTCTACGCGTGCTAATATCATCGAAACCTTATTTAAACGAAACTATATTTCCCGCCAACGGAAAAATCTGGTGCCAACTATTACGGGAATTCAATTGATTAAAACGATCAACAATGAGTTATTAAAGTCAGTGGAATTAACCGGTATTTGGGAAAAAAAACTACGCCAGATTGAAAAAGGCGAATACGATCCGCAACATTTCTTAACGGAAATGAAAATGATGGTAACTGACCTAACAACGGAAGTAAAAACTGAACAAGGCAATTCTATAACCATCCAATCAGAAAAAACAAACCTATCGAAACAGCAAAGTGCACCGGCAAAAAAGGAAATTAAATCAAATGTCAGTGCGAACCAGACAAAAGAAAAACTAAACGAGAAGTGTCCGAAATGCAATTTGGGAAAGATAATTAAAGGAAAATCAGCTTTTGGGTGCTCTGCTTTTAAGGAAGGTTGTGATTTTAAAATACCTTTTGAATATACTGGTAAAAAATTAAATGAGAAGCTCGTGTTTTCCCTGATCCAAAAAAGAAAATCGCCCTCATTAAAAGGTTTTTCAATGAATTCAAAGAAAGTTAACGGCCATTTAGTTTTGGAATCGGATTTCACCATTCGGTTTATCGAAGACGTTAACAAAAAAACATCAACGCTTTTAGTTGCCGAAAATGAGTCATGTCCGAAGTGCAATAATGGAACTGTTATTAAAGGGAAATCATCTTACGGTTGTAACCGGTATAAGGAAGGCTGTGATTTCAGGCAGGCATTTTAAATTCTGGCTCCGCTTTAAATTCCATAACCGATAAAGTTACCGGATGCTGAATGATGAGTTTGTAAGCATGAAGGGCAATTGCATCATCGCGGAAATGCTCTGTTGATCCATATAAAGCATCACCAACTATCGGGCATCCTTCACTGGCTAACTGAACGCGGATTTGATGAAATTTACCGGTGTGCAACCGGATATTCCAAAAATAATAATCACCCAAAGACTCTACACTGTACCCAAGTTTTACTGCTTCAGCATAAGGCGTGCCTTCCGGCACCAGTACCGCTTTTTTCTTTTCTTTTCTATGCCAGTGTTCCAAAATGCCAACCTTATTTGCCGGGGCGTGGCCTGTTAATGCAACGTAGTACTTTTCAACCATTCGCTGCGCGAACTGTTCACTAAGATTTCGTAAATGTTCTTTCTTTTTTGTAAAAAGAACGATGCCGCTCACAGGACGGTCTAAACGATGCAAATGCTGAACATAAGGTTTTCCTTCACCGTTGGATTCGTTCAGATAAGATCTTACCTTTTGTAATAAATTCGGGAAATTATTGCGATCGGGTTCAACCATAAGGCCAGCGGGCTTATTGCAAACCAACAAAACGTCATCTTCAAATATTATATTAAGACCTGACAACTTTTCCTTAAATAAAAATGTCTAGAATTCAACGTGGTATACATCAGATTTATTTCGAAGAATCCCTAATACTTCAAAACCCCCTTCCTGGGGAATAATTTCTTTTAAATCAAAGCTGGTACAATCTTTACTGAGGCCCTCAAAAATAAGGGTAAATCCGCGCCCGTCGTTTAAGGTCCATTGGGGGGCAAAAGTAATATTAAAAGCGGTTATTAATTTTGCACGTTTCCCTGTTCCATGTTCAATTAAAAATGTAGAAGGCCAGATGCGGTAAGCATAATCGGCGCCGCAGGAACAATGCACGATGGTTTGCCGCTCTTCAGATTGGAGCGACTTAACTTCCACATCCGAAGTCGATTCAATCTCCACTAGCTCTTCATTTTCATTCATTATACAAAAATAACCAGATTATTTAAATTAGCACTTCATTGATTTATAAACTATCTCTTTTACTCATTTGATACTTCTTCCCTTTGCAACAGCTTTCGCGCTCCACGGATCGTCAGGCCAGGCATGCTTAGGATATCGCCGCTGCAATTCTTTTTTCACCTCATGGTAAGTTTGATTCCAGAAACTTTTTAAGTCGTTTGTAACTTGTACAGGCTTATAGCCAGGCGACAAAAGGTGAAGAACAGTTTTTATCCTCCCGTTATTTACTGTGGGAGTATCAGCTAGTCCGAACACTTCCTGAAGGCGAACAGAAATGACAGGACTGGCTCCGTTGTTAAAATAGGCGATTCCAATTTTAGAACCACTCGGGACTTCTAATTTTGAAGGCGTCCACAGTTCTAATTGTTGCTGTTGTTCCCATGGCAACGAATGCAGGAGGCATTCAAACAGATTGATCCTTTTCAGGTCCTCTGCTTTGCGTATTTGGCTTAAGAAAATTCCAAGCCACTCTTTTACATTATTCAGCAAATATTCAGTGCTTACATCCGACCAATTATCCGACGGATTCCATATCCGCAGACTGCTGATCCGATTTTGCAGTTGAAGGAACTTATCTGTAAAATCAAGTAATTTCTCACCGTCGTCTTTAAGTGCTTTGGAAATTACGTCCTCCACAATCACGGGATCTGGATGAAGCAACGGTTTAGTGCTCAATACAATGCTTCCAATTTTTTGTTCGGTAAGACATACCAGTTCTCTTTTTCTTGAATCCCAGGATATGTTTTGTCGTTCCTTAACGAGATCAATTAGGTCTTTGGGATTTAGGGGAGCTGCAAGAAATATTTTACCGAGGCCCGAACGTAAATCCATATTAGCAACAGAAATCCAGGGCTCATGAGCTAAATCATCTGCATGTCCTATTGCAGCCACCTTTCCGTTTGCTAGTTGAAATTGCGCGTTATTTCCAGGACGGGCCGATGCGATACGTTCGGGATAGGCATAGGCAAGTAATAATCCTGTAGCATAGGGGTCAACGACTCCGTCATCTGCACCTACATTTAATTGTATTCGGTACAGCTGGGAGTGTTTTTCTATACGTTTATATTTCTGATTTAATGCCCCTTGAGATCTTGATCGACGCAGAGCTTCAACGCGGAGATTGAGATCAATGCCGCTTTCTTTAGGCAGAGGATCCCGCTCTTCTAAAACAGCAGCCACATCACAAGCCAACTGCTTCATACTGATTGTATCGGCTAATAAAAGCATGTGGGCGATACGCGGATGACAGGACATTTTGTGAATCTGGTTTCCATGCGCTGTAATTTTATTTTCATTTAACGCGCCAAGCTCATTAAGTGTATCATAAGCATATTGAATTGTGCTATCAGTGGGCAAGGATAAAAATCCCATCTGCTTAATATCCTGTGTTCCCCATTTACTAACTTCCAACACTAAGCTGCAAAGGTCCGCTTCCATTATCTCGGGCACTCTATGTTCAGAAAGCCGTTCATGTGTTGCTCGCGTCCACAACCTGATGCAAACGCCGGAATCTATACGTCCGGCACGGCCGGCACGTTGATCAGCTGCATCTTTTGATATCCGAACGGTTTCAAGTCTGGATAATCCTGAAGGCGGATCGAATTTTGAACGTCGGGTAAAACCGCAATCAATTACTATCCGGATACCTTCAATGGTGAGACTGGTTTCAGCAATCGATGTAGCTAACACAACTTTTCTCTGCCCATTTCTGTTTGGCATTATGGCTGCATACTGTTCCTGGTGCGGTAACATACCATACAAAGGATGAATTTTAAAATCCGGTATCAGTTTCCGCAACAAATCTTCACATTTTCGAATTTCACCTTCCCCTGGAAGAAAAGCCAATACATCGCCATCATGTTTTTTAACTGATCTCGTAACGGCCTGGGAAACCAATTCTGCTAAAAAGAATTCATCAGCATCATTCTCATAAATAACCTCCACAGGAAACTGCTTTCCTCTGCTTTCAATAACAAGCGCGTTCAACATTTTTTGCAATTGTGGAATATTAAGCGTTGCTGACATCACTATTATGCGAAGGTCGGGGCGAAGAACCTGCTGTACTTCACGGCACAAGGCCATAGCCAGATCTGCCTGAATGTTCCGTTCATGAAATTCGTCAAAAATAACGAGACCATATTCTTCCAATGCATTGTCAGCTTGTAACATCCGGGTCAGAATTCCCTCCGTTACTACTTCAATACGGGTATATTCGCTCACCTTATTTTCAAACCGAATGCGGTATCCAACCGATTGTCCCACGGGTTCGCCCAACAGTTCCGCCATTCTCAAAGCAATGCTTCGCGCGGCAAGGCGCCTGGGTTCAAGCATAATAATTTTCTTACCTTTGAGAAAAGTTTCATTCATTAATGCCAGCGGCAGCACGGTACTTTTTCCCGCGCCAGGAGGAGCGCCAATGATAATTGACGTATGGCTCACGAGTCCTGCTTGAACTTCCGGAATAATTTCTGTGACCGGCAGCGAAATATGTGAATAATCAAACGTCACAACGACTGTGAAAGTATGAAAAACTGATGAACATTTTCAGATTCGCATATACGCGATTACGTTTTTTCAACTTGCATCTTACAGAAAAATTCGTAGGCACTTAAATCATCCGGTTTAAACCGAAAAAATCCGTATTGATCAAACAATTTCCGGAACAGCACTAATTAGAAATAATTTTGTCTAACCAAACAACAGCCCATGAAAAAAAACATTCCCTACCGACTAATCTTTGCCGTTGTGGCCGGAATTGCCACTACGATGATTCTCACAGGTATTACCAATATTGTAATGCATTCGATTGGATTGCACCCTGCTCTTTTCCAACCCATGTATGACGACACAGAAGCACAACTGGCTTTATTTTACCACAGTTTATATGCTATCTTCGGTGGGTTTATTACCGCTTTGATAGCAAAAAACAAAGCCAGAAGAGCGGTATTTATACTAGGTACAAAAGAACTCATAATGTGGGGAATTGGAGCCATCCTTTTATGGCAGCATGCCCCTGCATGGTACACCATTACAAAAGCATTGTTAGGCATTCCGCTCGCATGGATTGGAGGGATACTTTATGAGACTTACAAAAAAAGAAAATCGCTGTTAAGCGCCAGAACGCTTCCGCTGGTTTAAGATACAACAATCCGTTTAACCAGTAACCGTCGGCAATACGATGGTTCTAATCTTGTGTGAAAGTATTAAATTCCTCCTTTATCTTTTTTCTTAGCCTTGGCTATGAAAAAAATGACTATGGCAATTCCGACAAATATTAAAAAAGGTAGTAACATATATAATTTGGTTTTTAAATCAATATTAAGGTTTACCATGCCTAATTCTATTACATGTTTTTGGAAATGGACTATTCATCGGAATTGATTCAAATAAAATCCTCTTTAGTTCCTGTATGAAACACATAATATTATTTCGAGAATTTGTAACAGGATAAACATAAGCCATCCTGATTTTTACCTATAATCTCAATACCAATTTAAATCAACAAACATGGCGAAATATTCAAAAAAAGCTCAAGAAAAAGTTGAGCAAAGCATGCACGAGTTCAAGGAAGGAACACTTAAATCAGGCAAAGACGGAAAAGGTGGAAAAGTGAAATCAAGAGAACAGGCTATTGCTATCGGCTTAAGTGAAGCGAGACAGGAAGGCGCTAAAGCCCCTAAAAAAGCATCGGCAAAGAAGCAAGGAGAAAAAGCCCGTTCAAAAAAAACCTCCCCTAAGAAGTCAACTGCAAAAAAAGCGACTGCTAAAAAAGCCGCTAAGAAAGCTGCCCCAAAAAAGTCTGGTGCAAAAAAGAGTACAAAGAAAACATCAACGAAATCTAAATAACCGGCCGTGCAGAAAAGTAATCCAAAGAAACCGTTGGTAAAGCGCCAATCCCAATCGCAACCAGGACTTGAATTTAAAATGGACCCCAAACCCGAATTCGATGATGGTTTATCAATTAAGAACAAGCTATTTAATAAAAAATGTATTATTACGGGTGGAGACAGTGGTATCGGGCGGGCAGTTGCAATTGCTTTTGCCAGGCACGGCGCTGATGTTGCTATTATTCATCTGAAATCAGAAATTAAAGATGCAAATTTCACTGCAAACTATATTCGTGATAAGTACAAGCGAAAATGCTTAACGGTTATCGCCGACATTTCAAAAGAAATGGAATGCAAAAATGCAATAAAAGCTATAGCTAAGGAATTTAAACAAATTGACGTGCTAGTGAACAATGCGGCTGTTCAGTTCCCTGAAAAAAACATTACGGATATTAAAACAACTAATCTTGTAAAAACGTTCTCAGTAAATATCTTTGCAATGTTCTGGATAACCCAGGCAGCTTTACGCTTTATGAAAGAGGGAAGCAGCATTATCAATACTAGTTCAGTTACTGCGTACAGAGGCAGCCCCGAGCTATTAGATTACAGTGCAACCAAAGGTGCAATCGTATCATTTACAAGAAGTTTGTCGGCAAATTTAATGGAAAAAGGCATTCGGGTGAACGGCGTTGCTCCTGGTCCGGTTTGGACACCCTTAATCCCTGGAACATTCCCTCCAAAAAAAGTATCGGAATTTGGATCTGATTCACCCATGAAAAGACCCGGTCAAACAGAAGAACTCGCACCAGCATATGTTTTTCTTGCTAGTCATGACTCTAGCTATATGTCCGGACAATTCATCCATGTAAATGGAGGAGAAATCGTTAACGGATAAAAAAAATTAAATCAAAAAAAAACTCTATCACATCATGATAGAGTTTTAATTGAAATCCCGGTTTGGCTTATTTCACCTCAATTTCCTTTTTAGATTTTCTCGTTGTCATTTCCTTTTTTGGGATAATAATCTGCAGCATGCCGTTATGGTATTTAGCGTCAATCCCTTCTTCCTTTACATTTTCCGGCATCGGAAAACGTCTGGTAAAGCCTGAATACGAAAATTCACGGCGCCAGTAATTTTCCTTTTCCTCCTTCTCTTCATTACTCCGTTCATTAGATATGATAAGGTCTCCGTTGTCTACTTCCACTTTAAAATCCTCCTTTTTTAATCCTGGCGCCGAAATATCCACCCTGTATTCTTTATCGTTTTCTGAAATATTAGCTGGTGGCATTTTTCCAATGACTGAAAAGTCATCATCCAAAAAATCAGGTATTGAAAATTTACTGTTGAAAAAGGTGTCAGCAATCGTTGGAAATAAACCATTTCCGCTTCTTTTTTTAATAAGTGTCATTTGATTTTGAATTAAAGGTTATTAACTAAATTTTACCAGTTCCATCAGGACATTACTAAACAAATATCCCACCCTTTTTAGATTGGACTGTTATATCCAGCTTGCTTTAGTTTATACCTTCAGTAATAAATAAAAATGACATTGCAATTATCAGGCAGTTACAGGAATCTGACTACACATACTTTTTTGTATCCTACATACCGTTGCCAGGGTTTCTTTTACTTCGTCGGCGGTAATAAATACAAAATTATCCTTCTGAGCCTTTTCAATAGCATACTGAATCGCTTCGGCTTCATTACTGATCACTTTAACCTGCATGTCGGGATTAACGCTTCTAACGCCATCCATCATAAGGTTTGTCATTTCCTCATTAGTGCGCCCGCGGCCATCGGTATCATGCTTAATAATAAGTTCATCAAACATCTGGGCGGCATAATAACCTATATTTCGGATATCGCAATCCCTTCTATCACCGGTGGCAGAGACAACTCCAATCTTGTGAGAAGCATTGACGCTTTCCATGTATTTTTTTAGTTCAATGTAACCTCCTTCATTATGAACATAATCAACCATTACCTTAAAATCGCCGAATTCGAATAAATTCATACGTCCTGGAGTGAGCTCCGGTGAAGGAATAAACGTTTTTAATGAACAAACGATTTGTTCTTTCGTAAACTTACTTATAAAAGCAGCCAGTATGGACGGCAGAATATTCTTAATCATGCATTCTGCTTTACCCGAATAAGTGAGTGGTACATCCACTACTTTTATGATCCGTGTTTTCCATTTTCCTTCGCACACCACAAAGTAGTCATCTTCTATTATCGCCGCCAATCCATTGTTTGCACAGTGCCGTCTAATCCGTTTGCTATTGGCATCCGTACTGAATAACGCGATTTTGCAATCAAGGTCACGTCGCATCTCATATACTAAATCATCATCAGCATTTAAGATGGCATACCCGTTCTCCATAGTTGTTTGAGGCACAACAGCTTTTACATTTGCAATATCCTCCAAACTCCGCAAACCATCCAATCCAATGTGATCTTCTGAAATATTAGTTACAATACTGATGTTGCATTTATCGAAACCTAACCCCGACCTCATAATTCCACCTCTTGCACATTCCAAAACTGCAAAATCAACTGCAGGATCACGAAGTATGGTTTGAGCACTTGATGGCCCGCTACAATCGCCGTAATAAATTAAATGCTGATTAATAAATATGCCATCCGTAGTAGTAAAACCAACATGATGCCCTGCGCCTTTAGCAAGATGGGCAACCAAACGGGTAGTCGTGGTTTTTCCGTTAGTTCCGGTTACAGCTACAATAGGGATACGTGAGGGCGCATCATTAGGAAATAACATTTCAATAACGGGCGCGGCCACGTTACGAGGTAAACCATGCGATGGAGAAAGGTGCATTCTAAACCCAGGACCTGCGTTTACCTCCAACACAGAGCCACCATTCTCACTAATCGGGGTTTCTATGCTTTCGGCCATCACATCGATACCGCAAATATCGAGGTTCATTAAGCGGGCTACACGTTCAGCCATGAACACGTTATCAGGATGAACAAGATCTGTGACATCTGTAGCTGTTCCGCCTGAACTAATATTAGCTGTACTCTTTAGAAATAATTCTTTTCCTTCCGGCAACACAGACTTTAAATCCAGTTTATGCTCTGCGAGAATTTCCAGCGTTCCTTTATCAATTTTTATTTTTGTAAGAGTCTTTTCATGGCCTTCCCCACGTCGTGGGTCAAGGTTTACTTCCTCAATTAATTCTTCAATGGTAGATTTACCATTCCCTGTAACCATTGCAGGGGTCCTTTTTGCAACAGCAATCAACTTAAAATTCACGAGCAAAAATCTGAAATCAGTTCCCTTGATATACTGTTCAACAATAACATCTTCAGATACAGATTGTGCAAAGCGAAAAGCGTTCAGGGCCTGCTCATAAGTCATTATATTAGTTGTTATTCCTCTTCCGTGATTCCCGTCAATGGGTTTGGTTACTAACGGGAAACCGATCTCATTGATGGCATCTCTTAATTGCTTTTCCCGATAAATCACAGTTCCTTTAGGCACAGGAATATATTCTTTACGCAATAATCGTTTGGTTTTTTCTTTGTCACATGCAGTATTCACAGCCATATTACTAGTTGTAGAAGCAACTGAAGTACATACATGCTTTTGTCTGTTACCATAACCTAACATCAATCCTGAGTTGTTATCAATTCGGGTAAATGGTATATCACGTTTTTCAGCTTCTTTGATTAAAGACATAGCAGTTGGACCGTATTGTTCCCGAACAAAAATGCGCTTCAACTCTTCAAGATCTTTTTCCAGCGCATAAGGTTCGCCCGCTGCCAGCTTTTCAACAAGCCTGCAAGAAGCCTGCGCAGCATAGATGCCCGCATTTTCAATCATGTAAGCAAACACAATGTGATACACACCTTTGACGTCGGTAGATCTTGTACGGCCAAACCCGCAGTCCATGCCTGCCAAAGTTTGAAGTTCCAATGCAACGTGTTCAATAACATGTCCCAGCCAGGTGCCTTCCTTTACCCTTTCAAAAAAACCACCGTCCCTCCCTTCCGAGCATTGGTGACTGTATAATGTTGGCAATGAATTTTTTAATGCTTCCTCGAAACCTTCGATTTTATTTGTGGGAAGATCTTCATACTTGCCCAAGTCCAGTTTCATGTAAATAAGTTTCTTCCTGTAAACGGACCAAACATTCGGGCCACGCATAACTCTGATTTTAAGGATTTCCATAGGAGGTTGAGAATTGAGTATGCTCTGTTAAATATGATTGTTCATCTAATTTTATTGGTTTAAAGACACCCAATTTATCTGATAAATATCATACCGATACTTTTTAATTTACCAGTATTAATTTAAAAAGTGCCTTTTCCACAAAGTTGATTGAAGCGGGTTCATTTATTATTACATTTTTTACATAATACCTTACAATAATATTACAAACCCATTCATTACAAATGTTGTAACCTAATATGGCCTCCTTGTAAGACAAAATTCAACTTCAGTTACATCTTTGTATTAGGCGCCGTTTTATAATGAAAGAAGCAATTTCCTATCAAAAATTTATTTCAAACGATCACTCCTTGATAGAAAAAGCCGGCCTTTCTGTTGCCATCACGGCGGGGGGCATTATAATCTCAATTTTACTTCTGTATTTACTCAAAAAATGGTCTAAGCGAAAGGAACACTATTTCCCGATGCTGATTGATAAGTATCTCAAACTACCTGGGATATTATTATTCATCGTCATTACGCTAAATATTGATCTTGCAATATTTCATGAAGACATCAATGAAAGGGTCTACCAAATACTCAGACACGCTTTACAAATTACTCTGATTATTGCCATAGGCATTTTATTAATGAGAGTGATTGGCTTGATTAACACCATTATTCTAAAATTTTATCAAAAACAAAACCGAAAAGATTATAAATTCAGAAGTCTCAAAACAAAATTTCAACTTATTCAGCGTATCCTGAATGTTATCGTAGTGGTAGGAACGTTGGCATCCGTATTAATGACTTTTAATAATGTGAAACAAATTGGGAGCGCATTATTAGCTTCAGCGGGAATAGCAGGTATTGTCATTGGTTTTGCAGCTCAAAAAAGTCTGGGTTCGCTCTTAGCGGGAATCCAAATTGCAGTATCTCAACCCATAAAAATTGATGATACGGTGATTGTAGAACATACCTACGGTGTAGTTAGTGAGATTACCCTTACCTACGTTGTAATAAATACCTGGGACGAAAAAAAACTGATTGTACCCATAAATTACTTTCTGGAAAAACCTTTTGAAAATTGGACGAGATCATCGCCGGAGATACTGGCATCCGTTAAACTCGTGGTAGATAATTCAATCTCCATCTCAAACCTTCGATCGGAATTTGAAAAATTTCTTACTCAAAATACACTCTACGATAAACGAAATTCTGATTTACTTGTAACGGATGCGTCAGGCAAAACAATGGAACTGCGGCTAACGATGAGTGCAAAAAATGCAGAAGATGCGTTTAGGCTGGAATGTCAGGTGCGTGAAAAAATTTTAAATTATATAACCGAAAAATTGAAAACATGAAGAAAGGGAGAGAAGATAAAATGAATGAAGAAACTAAAGAGGTTAAACTCATATTTAAAAGAAAAAATGCTGTTGTCATGAAAAAAATCACTTTAAAAAATTCAGGCGGAGGAATACAAAAAAATTATCAGCCGGGTCCGCTTACCTACCAAGAAGCAAAAACAGAATGGATCAATAAAAAGAGAAAAATTAAATGGAATTTGATTCCGAGGAACGAAAAAAACAATAAAGGCTAATGGAGAAAAAATCGGTGCCATTTGTTCCCGCTCAAAAAAAAGGAGGCCACACAGGCGCTCAACACTCAGTAAAGGCTACCAATCGAAAAGAAGCACTTCAAATTTTTGAAGACGCACGGAAAAGACTGTTAAATATTAACAGGTGGCAGAACATTTGCGGCAGTGGAAGTGCTGAATTCAGGCTGACTGATAAAAATGGGCAGACATTAAATTTTGTGAAGCCCAGGATAGGTAACCTTATTCGTATTAAATTACCCGCACCAAAGAATCAATCCGGAAAAGGCTTTGACTGGGTTAGAATTGAGGCCTTTAAGCATACAAAAGACCAGCTGAATGACGAGGAACAATACGGTTTCAGGGTAAGACCGGTTCAAAACCCTTTTGAAAAAGATGGAGAAAGTGCGCATTTTTATACCTCGGATGCAAGTAGTACATTCCTGATCAGTCGTAAAGGAAGAATATTAACAGCAAAGGAATTTGGAAGAAATGAAATTCCTAATAGCAATCCACAGTCGCTCCTGAATAAAATAAGAAATATAATAATAGCAGTTGCTGCTATGGCTGGGTTTGCAAAACCTCAATGGAAAAAATTAATGAAAGGAATTCTTGAAGGGAATTCCTGACTTTAAAAATAATCGCCTTGCTATTTTGTCAATTTTAGTATGAATTGGTAAAGGTCGTCGCAGGCTTTCTGTCTGATTTGTAAAGGCGTGCCGCGATAGTTTTTCCTAAGGTTGTGGACCTTATTTTTAAAATATACTGAAAAAAACACTGTACCAACCGGCTTGCCTTTCGTTTCACTTCCGCCTTCGGAGGCTAAACCGGTTATGGCGGCACAAATGTCGGCTCTGATGATACCAGAAAGGTTTTTTGCAAGTTTTTCCGTTATTTCTGATGATTCGCAGCTGAATTGATTAACACAACTTTTTGAAATGCCCAATACGTCCATTTTTACTTCCGGGGTATAACAGATTATAGAACCTTTTAGGACATCTGAAGTTCCTTTGAAATTAGACAACTTTTGAGTCGCTAATCCGCAGGTCATACTTTCTGCCAGGGCAAGAGTTAAACCCTTTTGCTTCAAGGATTTTATAAATTTATTAGCAAGGATCATAAACAGAATGTCTTTATAAAATTGTCACGTGAACCTGCAAAGAACGTTACAGGCATTTCCCGAAATATTACAAAAAACACGTTCAAACAAGTAAGATGAACCTTGAGCAATTAATGCATATGTGCAATATTAAACTCGAAAATTGTAATACAATCCGTTCATCCAATTTACATTTTTGGATTAACCATTCCGAAAAGGAATTTAAAATCCATATGTATATGAAAACAAGAGTTTATTTGAATGCCATTTTATTATGCTTTGTGTTAAGCTTACAAAGCTGTGCCGCTGTTGAAGGCATTTTTAAAGCGGGAGCTGCAACCGGCATTATTGCAGTTGTAATTGTTATCGCGTTGATCATCTTTGTAATCACCAGGTTTAGAGGCAACAAACGACCGTAAGATTATTACTACAAAAAAAACTCTGTAAAAATTTACAGAGTTTTTTTTATGGATAAATTTGGCTGATCAGGCCGGAACCTTTCGTTCCGGTTCCCTATCCCAAACACGATGTGCTGCAATTGCTTTTATAAATTCCTTTTCAATTGTACTGTTTTTGGGCGCATAGGTTACTATTCCTGGCTCATCGGTTTCTTTCTTGTTTAGCCCTATGTGTGACGTTCTCAATACCTTTACACCTTCTTTATCCGCTGCAATTGCTTTGCAATGTTTATAGGCTTCATTGATAAAATGGATAGCGTCAGCATTTTCTATTAAAAGCTCAGCGCTTTGAGCCCCACCAGGAACAAATACAGCATCAAAACAAACAGAAGACGATGTTAGAAAACTCTCGTCCACGGGCACCTCCTTACCAGCTGCTCCGCGAACAAAACCAAGGGCAGGTGCAATTATTTTCACCTGAGCTCCTGAATTTTCTAATGCCTTTTTCATAGTTTGGAGAGAAGTATCACTGTAGCCCGGCGCCGTTAAAAATGCAACCTGGCGCGTAAGAATAGAATCTTTAACGGTATGTTCCATACTGAGTGCCGGTGACACCTCAATTGATGATTTAACCTTTCGAGGTTGGTAATCCTTCGGATTGGCATCAGCCGGAAAGCTATGGTTAATTGGTTGTGCAGGAGCACCAGCCTTTAAGCCAAGACAAACAGCAACGTTATCTGCAAGGCCTTTATCGATCTGCGTTAAAATATTTACCATGCGCTGACGCACTTCTACTGATTTTACCTTCCCAAGTTCAAAACGCAACGCGTTCGTAATGTGTTTCTTCTCTGCATGGCTTTGGCTATTATAAAATAAAGTTGCCTGGCCGAAATGATCCATAAAACTTTTACTCCGCGTACGTATTTTTTTCGCATCTATACGTTCCAGGAATGACGTAAAACCGGACATCTTAAGCATGGCTTGAAAAGGACAACCTCCTCCTAATGAATTTGGCTCGTAACTGGTTTTTCCTTTATTGATCATTTGACGCATATGGCCATCGCGCTGATTGTTGTGAATTCCCACAAGCGGACGGTTAATAGGTATCTCATGAAAATTAGGACTACCTAAACGTGAAAGTTGTGTGTCTGTGTAGGAGAACAAACGGCCCTGAAGTAACGGATCGTTACTAAAATCAATACCTGGAACCAGGTGACCTGGATGGAATGCAACTTGTTCGGTTTCAGCGAAAAAATTATCGGGGTTGCGGTTAAGCGTCATCTTACCAATAATCTGAACCGGAACAATTTCTTCGGGAATTAATTTAGTGGGATCCAATAAATCAAAGTCGAATTTATGTTCATCTTTTTCATCAATGAGTTGTACACCCAATTCCCATTGTGGAAAGTTGCCTCCGGCAATGGCGTTCCATAAATCACGACGGTGGAAATCAGGATCTTTCCCTGAAAGGTTCTGCGCCTCATCCCATGCAAGTGAATGGACTCCTAACAGTGGTTTCCAATGAAACTTCACAAAATGAGATTTGCCCTGATCATTTATAAACCTGAATGTGTGGACACCAAATCCTTCCATCATGCGATAGCTGCGTGGAATAGCACGGTCACTCATTAACCACATGATCATGTGTGCAGATTCAGGCATTAAAGAAATAAAATCCCAAAATGTGTCGTGGGCAGAAGATGCCTGTGGAATTTCATTGTCTGGTTCTGGCTTAACGGCGTGTACCAAATCAGGGAATTTCATCGCGTCCTGAATGAAAAAAACCGGCATGTTGTTTCCAACTAAATCGTAGTTACCTTCTTGTGTGTAGAATTTTACAGAAAAACCGCGGACATCCCTGGCAAGATCAGTAGATCCACGGGAACCCGCAACGGTTGAAAAACGCACAAACACCGGTGTGATCTGTTTTGTATCATTTAAGAAAGCTGCCCGGGTGTATTTGCCCATTGGCTTATACAGTTCAAAAAAACCATGAGCGGCAGAACCCCTTGCATGAACAATGCGTTCAGGGATACGTTCATGATCGAAATGCGTGATTTTTTCACGCATAATAAAATCTTCCAGTAAAGATGGTCCCCTTTCACCAGCCTTTAATGTATTTTGATTATCATTAACCCGTAAACCCTGGTTAGTTGTTAAAAGCTGGTTGGTTGGATCTTCAGAATGTTGCTGAAGGTCATTGATCTTTTGATTTTCTTTACTTTTTAGAATTTTCTTTTTTGCCATAGTTGATTTTCTTGTGATGATGTGAGAAATGATATTCGCTTTTAAATCCCTAACTTCTGATTATTCAGGGCAGTAATTTTTGTAGGTGTCAGGTAAGGCTCATGCACAGGATGATTCCGAGAGGGATGCATGCTGAGCGCTTTCACGTATTCAGCTAATTGTGTAGACAACCCGTGTTTGATTACCGAATTGTCCAGGGCCATTTCGATCCGTATATTTTTTTTGAGATGAATCCGATCAAGTGTATCGTTAATTAATGCCATCATGCGATTCCTCTTACAAAACTGTATAAGTGCAAGTTCTCGCGCAACCGCGCCAATTTGGGCCTCGGTGGACATGTTCTTTAATATTAACTCCGGCTGTTCGGATTCCCGGATATAAATTTTAAAAACCTTTTTTGCTCGAGGTATGAAAACATTAGAAAGTATGGCCTCCGTTTTAACCGGCCAGCGTAACCGTTTATGCAATTGAAATTCAATGGCCGTATTTTTTAGTTCAGGGTAATGCGACAGCGCTATTAAAATCGGCTTTTCATAATGGGCAGGAATGATTTTATTTTTACTGAATTGAACTTTAAGATCTTCCGCTCTTAATGTAGTTGAGAGTTTCATGATAAAAGGTTAAGGATCATCGGGCAAATGTCGGTGATACCTATTCAAAAGAGTTTACATGGATCGGCACATATTATTACAGATTTGTATTCAAAAGATTTCTATTCCTAAAACTATATAAGCAATTCCTGAATAGGTATAATATAAAATGATTTGTCCCACAGCACCTTTGTACCCAATCAACCCAATAAAAAACTAAAAAACATATTATGAAAAAGCAACTTCTTGTATTAGGCATCGCGTTAAGTATGAGTGCATTAAATGCACAAACAACTACACCAACTCCAAAAAAAGGAACAGACTCTAAAGGTACCGAACAACCCGGAACACAAAAAGGGTCAAAACAAAACAACCAGAATAGCAACCAGCAAAATGGTACCCAAAAAGGAACGCAAAACGGGAAACAATCAACTGAACAAAAAGGAATGCGTCAAAGCGGAACAGGTGAAACTGAATCATGGAATTCAGTAACTCCACCTTCATCGGTGAGTGACAAATTCAGCTCTGAATATCCAGGCATGGATGTGAAATGGTCAAAAGATGGAGAAAATTATTCAGGTGAGTACATGGACAACAGCACCAACATGGGTAGAAATGTTGTTTATGATAAAGACGGAAACATCATCCGTACAGATAATGAAATGAGTCCTGATGGCTTAAATTATCCGTCTACTATCGGTGACTACCATAACAAAAACTTCCCAAATGAGGGTTATAAAGTATGGCAAACTGATGATGGAAAAGGAAATAAATGGTTCTACACAAAACGCAAAAACGGAACAATCTGGTTTGATAAAGACGGTAACTATTACCCGGGTAAATCAGGAAAATCCGATGAGAAAATTAAAAACACAAAATAGTAGAAACCAAACAATTAAAAGGAAACAAATCGTTTCCTTTTAATTTTTAAATACCAGACCTTATGAAAAAAATTATTTTTATAATCTTACTTTCAATTGTTTCCTATGTCTCAAAAGCTCAGGTATCTGACAGAGACAGAAAGTTTGTAAAAGAAACAATCGAGGGCGGCTTATATGAAATTAAGTTGTCAGAACTCGCGTTAATCAAAAGTGGTGTTCCACAGGTTAAAGTACTTGCCAAAATGATTGTTGAGGATCATTCTAAAAGCAATAAAGAACTGAAAGACCTGGCAGAAAAAAAAGGTATTGCAGTTCCAAGTACAATTACCGATAACGCCATCAAGTACTTTGAAAAAATTTCGAAGAAAGAAGGGAAAGATTTTGACAAGGCCTATTCAAAATGCATGAAAATGGATCATAAAAAAGACATCTGTCGTTTCAAAAAAGAGGCGAAAAAAGGAAGTGACTCTGATCTGAAAACCTGGGCCTCCAATATGGTACCGGCCCTTGAACGCCACAAAGACATGGCGGATGATGCCTGTAAAGCCGCAAAAGATAGCAAATAAAAAAAAGACGGTTTTTTAACCGTCTTTTTTTAAATTGATGAAACCAAAAAGGCTTGTAAATGGTTTTCTATACTTGTCAGGTTCGCGTTCATATAATATTTCTTCAGTATATTCCGGCTATTTATAAGAATATGCCGTATCCGTTCACTGGATACGCCCCTGCAATTAAACGATGTATCAGATAAAGCTTTTTCAATCTTAAACTCCTGCCCTTTCATTTTCCCGAAAATATGGAGCCTGTATTTTCCAGCGTTAAATTTGCATAAGTAAATATTCAGCCACCCTTCACTGACAATGGCATCCTGATAAATCACCTCCATATCACCATCTTGTACTGTAAGCCCACATTCAACCGGATTCACTATCTCCTGTTTTATCTCAGGAGGAGAAGCCATGAAATCGACTTTAAAATCGATGATTTCGAGTGGTTTTCCGTCAGTGACAGGAACTTTAAAACTCTTCATTGTATTGGTATTAATGTATTATTATATAAAAGTATGCAACATTGCATTTGTGTAAGGCCATTATTTGTTGAAAAGCCTATTCTAAAAGTTTAAAACCCCAAATGAATCGTTCGAAAGGCAAATTTGTTAATATGATCTTAATAAATTATTAACAATAATTTGCATATTCCTAAAAATCAAACACATAAAAAAGCAACACCCCGTAACTAGTAAAACGGTTATCAACAAAATTTTTACATTTTTAGGCTGGAAAATTCGTTGATGACTATGATTTATCACCGACGATATACGGGAAGTTTATATTATTTAAAGAAACAAGATTTAAATTTATTGACTACTAGGAGGATAGTCAGCGTTTTCTTCTATAAAGGTCTGATAAATCAACCTTGACAGTGAAAAGATTAATACGTTCTTCCCGTGAATCGAGAACTTCCACATATTGCACTTCAGGAGAATGCAGATTATAATATACTTCAACCAATACGGTGTCTACTACATATAAATTAATGTAAAAGCCAAAATACTTAATTTTCGAAATAAATTCCCCATGGCGGCGAACAATGTCCATTTTATCAGACAAAGAAAACGAATTAAATATGGCTACATTCAGCGGCATACGTAAATCTATTTAGAACTTAAATAAATAATTCGGCCACATGACACACAAACTTTGTCTTTCGTTTTTTTGTCTGCCTTAAGGTAATCATGGAAGCAAACGTCATCCTTGATGAGTTTAATACTTGCTTCCTCCGTTTTTTTTTGAAAAATTATTTTCATAGGACCAATTTTTAAGCAATTTATACTGATCATACAAAGACTGGATAATTTATTGTTGGAATTAGATTTTCAATCGTTCAAAACACGTAAAGTAAGCCTGAAAATCCGGGCATAATCAGGCTCATCAACAAACACATGTTTAAAAAGGAAAGAAAACTACATGAATCCTGTAAGTTAACATCGCCCTGTGCACCTGATATTGCGGGCATGAAAGAAATAAAAATAATCAATGAAGAAGTTGTTGGCAATGTGCATATCATGGAAAACAGCCAGTTCAATTGCATTCGGTCTCCTATGGTTATTTTAGCAGAAAACATAACTGCAAGGTTATTTGGCCAAATTAAGGATATTCTTATCAATGAAGGTTCCACCGTTTATATACATGGAAGCGTAACCGGAAAGATTGAAAACCGGGGTGGAGATATTCAAATATTTAACCATTCAAATCAAGATTGATTCAATCCACGCATTAAATCCGGGCTGTTAGCTATTTATATTAACTTTTAAGCTAAAATACGCAAGCGAAAGTGTTATAAACATTAGTTTTGTTGAAAACCTCACGTCGTGAAGAGACTGCATAAAATAGGAGACATTTTCGTTTTACAAATTAATAAACACGAAAAATGTGTACATCCAGTTTTAAAGATGTCGAAAAACAGTGGTGAAAAAATTTGTGCCAAGTGTGGAAGGTCAATATATATTCTCAGCAACTCGGAAAACCCGATACACCTTGTGATCTCAGAAAACAAAAAAGAAAACGAACAGTAAACCTATCTTTTAACAATCAAGAGAAAATAAAATAGATTTTGAAATAGAATCGTAAGGGGAAGATCGAAAACAGAAAATTTCCCAAAACACAATATTTCTAGAAACAGTTTAACATTCTATCTGGCAATTCAAGCTAAAATTTCCTGTGTCATCGCTTCCGCTTTCGGTATGTCCTTTGCATTTGGACTCTGCGCCACTCCTTGAGTCGCGATAGGTGGTCTTAGAATAGTCACGGATGTTTTCTCCTGTACTACCTTTATAAATTTTGGAACAGGTGCATGTGTAATCTTTTCTGCAGGATGCAAACATACAGCATACAAAAACACATCCGAGAATAGATAACTTTTTCATAATTGATCTAAACCTAGGGAAAATTCCCGAACAGGATCCAATTATTCGGTGAAGGCAGAAATATGATCGCCCACATTATCTTCTTTATTTTAGGTAAAATAAAAAACCGTGGTACGAACGTTCCACGGTTTTATTAAAATCTACGTCTTTAACACTAAGCCCATTGACTCAACTCCTCACCTTGCCGGTTTTGTTCTGCAAGAGTCCAGCTATCGGTAACGGTGGTTTCAAGCCATGACCGGCCCGATTTTCGAAAAACCTGTACACCAAGTCCATATACATCTCCGAAGTTCTGTTCGAGTTCGCATACTTTCATTTCTGGCACAATAGTAATATCGCCTTTATTGTGTTCAGTGCGACACTCGCCCAACGTCATGCTACTATGCTTAACTAACTTTTTTGAAGAAGCAGCACCGGGCTTGTGTGGCTTAGAAAAAAATTCGAGCTTTAAATAAGGGAAAATGCGATTGAATTCTTCCTGTATGGCAAAAATTTTTCTGTTATCGTTAATTGCTATTTTCATGATTCGTTAGTAAGTATGTGTTATTGGTTATAGATAATCGGCAATTCAAGGACTAAAAAATCAAAATGATTAAATCAAGAATAACTGCGATGCCACTGAGGTAAAAAATTGCCCTCATCGGAGCTACAGCTAATACCAGGGCCAAACTGATAATAGTTGGAAATGCCACCAGCGCAAGTTTTAGAATATCATCCTGTGCTCCAAATGACGCTGCAACACCTCCAAGGCACCCGATAAAAATTACCAACATAGAAATGATGCCGTAACGGTTAAATTCCATTTTTTCCCAAAACGGACTAACAGATGTTGAAAGTTGCTTTGATGTTTGCGATACATTTCTGGTTTGAGCTTTGATTGTTGTTTCCATAGTTTATTCTATTTAATGATTTTATTAATTATGACTTATCGTCAATTGATATACAAATTTAAAGAGAAGAGAAAACCTGGCGAATGAGCGCAGTCATTTAAAGGCATGACCTTTATCAGTAACAAAAAAAATCCACATGATTATGTGGATTCGGAATATAAAAAAAATAAAGAAAAAAACTAGTTCTTCATTTTAGCGAGCTTATCATAATTTAAGATAGTGATCTGTCCACCTGAAATTTCAATAAATTTATCCTCCTTAAAATCACTCAGCGTTCTTATCACTGTTTCGGTAGCTGTTCCCACCATATTAGCAAGGTCTTCACGTGAGACATTCATACTGAATTTCTGTTCATCTGCCTTCTTGTATTTATCAGATAGTTTTACCAGCGCTTCTGCAACCCGTTTTCTCACCGAGTTATAAGCAAGCTTAACTAATTGCTTTTCTTTGTCGCGTAAATTATTAGAGAGTATTTCAATAAATCGTTTTGAGACGTCCGAATTTTTGTATAATAACGCGAAAAAATCTTCCTTGGGAATAATCAAAATCTCCGAATCTTCCAGAGCAGTTGCTGAACTGGTATATTTCTCATCCTGCAACAGCGACAAATAACCAAAAAAATCACCTTCTTTATGGAGTTCCGTAATCAGTTCCTTCCCTAATTCATTCGTTTGAAAAATTTTAACCTTGCCTTTATTTACAAAAAAGATCCCTTTTGGGTAACCACCTTCCTTATAAATCTCATCTTTCTTTTTAAAAATTCTGATATCGCGTTCTTCTGACAATTTTTTTAAAGAATCGATACCTTTTGCTTCGTTGATAAAATCATTGATACCGGCGAAATTTTTAGTAAATTCCTTTTTCAGGATATCATTTTTTTTCAAGCGGCTCTCAATTGCATTCAATAATTCAACATCATCAAAAGGCTTGGTAAGGTAATCGTCTGCGCCCATTTCCATTCCTTTTCTAAAGTCGCCTCTTTCTGCTTTAGCAGTTAAAAAAATAAAAGGGATCCCAGCGGTTTCCTCATTTTTGGATAACAAATGGAGTGCTCCATGCCCATCTAAAACAGGCATCATGATATCACAAATAATTAAATCTGGTTTTTCTTTTTGTGCCTTTTCTACGCCATCTTTGCCATTTACAGCAGTGATAACATCGTATTGCGCCAGCGTTAAGATCTCCGCAGTGTTCTCCCGAACATCCTGATTATCTTCAATCAATAATATTTTTTTGCTCATATTTAATTTTAAACTTTATTAGGTACAATTAATGTAAAAGTTGTTCCGTCATTTTCCTTGCTTTCAACATCAATAGTACCGTTCATCAACTCGGCGTATTTAGCAACAATGTTAAGGCCAAGTCCTGTTCCCTGAATGTGTGTGGCATTATTTCCTCTGAAAAAACGTTCAAATAAATGCTTCTGATCTGCTTCAGAAATTCCGATTCCATTATCTTTCACTGTAATCTTTATAAAAGAATTGGAAACATGACAGGCAACATCCACCACTCCATTTACCGGTGAGAACTTAATGGCATTTGAAATCAGATTAAACAATACGTTTTTCAAGAACTTCTTATCGATACAAGCGATTTCGTTACCTGTATGAGTATGGCTTAAAACCTGCCCTTGTGTGGCCATCGACTTCATTTCTGAAATGACTTCGGCCACAAATGATTTAACCTGAATTTCTTCCGGCATATTTTCCAGTTTCCCTTCCTCAAGTTTGCTTACAGAAAGGAAATCATTTAAAATATCAGTGAGGTTATTGATTGAAGTTTTTATTTTTGTTACGTGCTTGCTTTGATTTTCCTTATCATTCTGCTCACCATATTTTGTGACTAGGGAAAGCGAAGACATCATTGTGGTAAGCGGTGTTCTGAATTCATGGGATGCCATGGATACAAAGCGAGTTTTGAGTTCATTTAACTCACGTTCCTTTTGCAAGGCATTATGCAGGTCTTTCTTGGTTTTCTCCAATTCATGAATGGCTTCTTCCAGAATCATCGTCCGGTTTTTCACTTGCTTTTCAAGCTCCGCCGAATAGTTTTTCATCCGCTCTTCTGCTTGTTTTCGCAAGGTTGTATCAACGATAAAAGCCACCACAAATTTACCTTCCCCGGTAGTATATGGACTCAAACTGATCTCAACAGAAACCTCGGTTCCATCCTTTTTTAAACCATATAAATCAATTCCTACACCCATGGATCTGGCATGTGGGTGCTCGTTGTAATCCTCACGGTACTTTTGATGCTTGGAGAACCTTGGTGGAATTAGAACTTCAATTTTCTTCCCTAACAATTCCCCTGATTCATATTTAAAAAGGCGCTCGGCACTTGGGTTAATCTTAATTATCTCGCCTCGTTCATTAGTGATCAGGATGCCTTCTGTTGCATAAAGAAACAGTGCGTCAATACCTTCTTTAGTATCCATTTGTAGTATCGCAGAATTATTCAAAGCTAAGATAGTAAATTATTCAAGAACGAATTTATTCTGATTAAATGTGTAGAAAAATGATATATATCATATAAAGCTCTGACTCAACTCAAAGGAGAAAAGCGCATTGTTCTCGAATTTTGAAAGCTGAAATACCATGGAAAATACAATTCAACAACCTGTAACCAAAACCATCTGTTACCATTGCGGGGAAGACTGTGACAACGATTCTATTGAAACAGACGAAAAAATATTCTGTTGCCACGGATGCAAAACCGTTTACGAAATCATTAACCAAAACAACCTCTGCTCCTATTATGACATAGAAACAGCTCCGGGAATAAACCAGAAAAAAGCCATCCGTTCCGGCAAATTTGATTTTCTAGATGATGCAAAAATAAAAAGCGAACTTATTCACTTTAAGGATTCAGAACAGGAGCATATTACTTTTTACCTACCTCAAATGCACTGCAGTTCTTGCATCTGGATTTTAGAGAATCTGAAAAAAATCAATCCAGGCATTACACGTTCACAGGTAAATTTTATTAAAAAAGACGTAACCATTGTATATGATTTTAAAAAAACCACGTTAAAAAAAGTAGCTGAAACACTTACCCTGATTGGTTATGAACCGCACATCAGTTTAAATAATGCAGAAGGAAAAAAAGTAAAAAAAACGGATAATTCACGTATAGTAAAACTCGGCATTGCGGGGTTTTGTTTTGGGAATATCATGATGTTAAGCTTTCCCGAATACTTTTCCATGGGAGAAATAGAAGACCCAAAACTCCAACAGTGGTTTAATTATTTAAACTTAATCCTTTCGCTTCCTGTATTTTTTTATTCAGCTTCAGAATTTTTTGTATCGGGTTACAAAGGCCTTCGGCAGAAATTTCTAAATATCGATGCGCCCATTGCGCTTGCTGTACTGATTACATTTTTAAGAAGTGTTTACGAAATTTTATTAGAAACCGGCTCGGGATACCTGGATTCCATGAGTGGGATTGTTTTTTTTATGCTGGTTGGCCGGTATTTCCAAAACAGAACTTATCAGAATATTTCCTTTGATCGGGATTTTAAATCCTACTTCCCCTTAGGTGTTAGTGTCATTAACAGTGACAATACTGAAAAACAAGTATCTGTGTCTGATTTAAAACCCGGGGACCGGATTAAAATCCACCACGACGAAATTATTCCTGCCGATGGCATACTTTTTCTAGGAAAAGCCACTATTGATTACAGCTTTGTAACCGGGGAATCATTGCCGGTAGAAAAATCAATCGGCGAAATTGTTTATGCCGGAGGAAAGCAAACTACTGGAGCTATAGAAATGGAAGTTGTAAAGGAAACCTCTCAAAGCTACCTCACTCAGTTGTGGAATAATGAAACTTTTAAAGAAAACAAAGAAGAACCTAAAAAGTCCTTTATTCATAGTGTTAGCCGGTACTTCACCTACTCGCTATTTTCTGTTGCTTCCATAGCTGCTGCATATTGGGCAATTAATGATACGTCAAAAATCTGGAACGCTGTTACCTCCGTGTTAATTGTAGCCTGCCCTTGTGCCTTACTTTTGAGCGCCACCTTCACCAATGGCAACATGATCCGGATATTAAACAAATATAAATTCTTCGTAAAAAATGAATCAGTTATTGAACGCATGGAATCTATTGATACCGTTGTCTTTGACAAAACAGGCACTATTACCGAACAAACCCAATCCGAGATACATTTTGAAGGAAACCCATTAAACCAGGAACAAAACCGCATAATCCGGTCACTTGCCGGGCAGTCCAATCATCCCCTGAGCAGACATATTCTTTCCTGCCTGCCTTTTGACAAAACACTTCCTGTAAAAAGTTATGAAGAAATTAAAGGGCAAGGGACAACCGCGACGATAGCCGGTAGCCTTGTGAAGATTGGGTCGGCGCAGTTTGTTACCGGAAGTAATCACTTTTCTTCGAGCCGGGGTAGCAGGATTTTTGTGAGCATCAATGATGAGTTCTTAGGATGCTTTGTCATACAGAACAATTATCGGAAAAACCTTCGGGAAATTATTTCTGCCTTAAAAAATCAGTTTCAACTTAAAATTCTGTCGGGAGATAACGCCTCCGAAGAGCCATTCTTAAAAACTGTGTTTGGCAATCAAACTGAAATGCTGTTTAACCAAAAGCCTGAAGATAAGCTAAGGGTTATAAAAAAACTCCAGCAAAGAAAAAGAAAAGTGCTGATGATTGGCGACGGTTTAAACGATGCCGGTGCTCTTAAACAAAGTGATGTCGGGATAGCAATAAGCGATAATACCAACACCTTTTCGCCGGCGTGCGATGCTATTTTATCTGGAAAAAACTTCATCCTGCTTAACGAGTTGATCCGGTATTGCAGGAAGCAGAAACAAATTATCTATTCAAGTTTTGTTCTTTCTGTAGTCTATAACTTGGTTGGTCTCTATTTCGCAGTTCAGGGAGATTTAAAACCGGTAATTGCAGCAATTCTGATGCCGGCAAGCTCCGTAAGTATCGTATTGCTTACAACTGGCATGAGCGCATTTTATGAACTGAAGTTAAAACGTATGAACCTGACAAAAGTCAGTTTTTCCCCTGATACCCATCATTCTTAACATCATACGACACCGGTAATTTTACACCCGCAATGAGCGCATTTTTCATCATGATAGGAGCAAGTTTAGTATTAGCCGTTGGGTTTTTAATCGCTTTCATCTGGTCTGTAAAATCTAACCAGTATGAAGACGATTATACTCCTTCTGTCCGAATGCTTTTTGACAATACAACTAACCAAAAAAAAGATAAAGAAACAAAGCAACAATCAACAAAAACAAAATAAAAATGGAACTAGAAAAATTTCAGTACGACAACAAAACGGTTAAAATGTTTGCCTACGCGACAATAGTCTGGGGATTAGTCGGCATGCTGGCCGGACTCATTGCGGCCATTCAGCTCTACCTTCCGTCCTTAAACCTGTCATTGCCGTATACAACATTTGGTCGTGTACGACCGGTTCATACCAACGCTGTAATTTTTGCTTTTGTAGGTAATGGAATTTTTATGGGTGTTTATTACTCGTTGCAAAGGTTATTAAAAGCCCGCATGTTCAGTGACTTATTAAGTAAAATCCATTTCTGGGGGTGGCAACTGATAATTGTATTAGCTGCGATTACTCTTGTATTAGGAAAAACCACCGGAAAAGAATACGCTGAGCTCGAATGGCCGATAGATATTCTGATCACCCTTGTATGGGTTGTATTTGGTTGGAACATGTTTGGAACCATCATCCGTCGCCGTGAACGCCACCTATACGTGGCAATCTGGTTTTACATTGCAACCTTTGTTACTGTGGCTATGCTACATATCGTAAACTCCGTAGAAATACCTGTTTCATTCTGGAAATCCTATTCATGGTATGCTGGAGTACAGGACGCATTAATCCAATGGTGGTACGGACACAATGCAGTGGCATTCTTTTTAACCACACCTTATTTAGGTTTGATGTATTATTTCCTTCCAAAAATGGCACAGCGCCCGGTGTATTCCTACCGTTTGTCAATCATCCATTTCTGGGCTCTGATTTTTCTCTACATCTGGGCAGGTCCTCACCATTTACTTTATACTTCCGTTCCTGACTGGGCACAATCTCTAGGAGTTGTGTTCTCGGTAATGCTAATTGCACCATCCTGGGGTGGAATGATTAATGGGTTACTAACTTTACGGGGCGCGTGGGATAAAGTTCGCGATAATGTAGGGTTGAAATTTTTAGTAGTGGCTGTAACCGCCTACGGTATGGCAACCTTTGAAGGCCCGATGTTGTCATTAAAAAGCGTAAGTGCTATCGCGCACTATACAGATTGGATTGTAGCACATGTGCATGTTGGTGCGCTTGGATGGAATGGTTTTATGACGTTTGGTATTCTTTATTGGCTCATTCCAAAACTTTTTCAAACCAAATTATATTCCCAAAAAATGGCGAACGCACACTTTTGGATTGGTACATTAGGCATCTTATTATATGCGGTTCCAATGTACTGGGCTGGGTTCATGCAAAGCTCTATGTGGAAAGATTTTACACCAGAAGGGCAACTGAAATGGCAATTTATGGATACCGTTACTAAAATGATTCCATTCTACATTGCAAGGTCTGTAGGGGGCACTTTATACCTGGCAGGTGCGGTATTAATGACCTACAACTTAATCAAAACTATCAAAGCCGGCAGCTTTCTTGAGGTAGAAGAAGATGAGGCGCCAGCATTAAAAGGGGATTATGTAGCCCATTCAAAAGATCACTGGCACCGCTGGATTGAAAGAAAACCAATTCAATTAATGGTATTAAGCTTAATTGTTGTTGCCATTGGCGGAATCATAGAATTTGTACCTACATTCCTTGTAAAGTCAAATATTCCAACCATTGCCAGCGTAAAACCTTATACACCGCTCGAATTACAGGGACGCGATATTTACGTAAGGGAAGGTTGCTATACCTGCCATTCACAAATGATTCGTCCTTTCAGAAGTGAAACGGCAAGATACGGCGAGTATTCCAAAGCGGGAGAATTTGTATATGATCACCCGTTTCAATGGGGAAGTAAACGCACTGGCCCGGACCTCGCACGTGAAGGCGGAAAATATCCTGACAGCTGGCATTACAATCACATGCTCGATCCAACGTCTATGTCTCCAGGATCCATCATGCCACAATACCCATGGTTGCTGGAAGATCAAATAGATGGTAATTCAACCATGGCGAAAATAAAAGCGATGAAACGCCTTGGTGTTCCATATCCGGACGGTTATGAAAAAATTGCCCTGAGTGACATGGAAAAACAGGCCAACGAAATAACGGCCAATCTAAAAAAAGACGGGATTGAAACTCTTCCGGACCGTGAAATCGTTGCACTGATAGCCTATTTGCAACGACTTGGTAAAGATATTAAATCAGAAAAAGTAACCGATAAAAAATAATTTATAATAAAACGCAATCACAATGAAATTCAGAAATTATTTAGAGGCAATTACAGGTATCGGAATTTATCCACTGATATCATTAATTCTGTTTGTTGCATTTTTCGGGTTAGTGACATTATATGTCATTAAAGGAAATAAAAAACATTTTGAAAAATTAAGCAATCTTCCAATTAACGATAAAAACTGATCGCTATGAACCTTCTTAAAAAAACACAGTACGGCCTGGCATTTATATTGTTACCACTATCAGGCTTCTGCCAGAGTGAAAGTATAAAGTCAGGTTCATCCTATTTTTCAAATGCCTTATTCCTCACACTTTTTATTACAATTATATTGTTGGCAATCCTGATTGTGGCCCTCGGCGGGGCATTTAAAAATATTGCAGACAGTGATTACCTAATCAATAAATTTAAGAAAGATGAAGAGTCGAACACAAATTCCACTAAAATTGTTGCGACCTTACTTCTCTTCGTTTCATCCTTCAGCATGTTTTCACAGAATACTGTTGCTGGATTAAAAGATGACGGACGAATAGGTGGGCTCGATAGTTTTACATTCTATTTTATGATTGCCCTTGTTGCCCTGGAACTTATTGTTTTAGCCCTCATGCTTTTCCAGTTCAATGTACTAATACGCACATCGAAAACAGTAAAAGAAGTTCCAAAAAGAGAATCAACAATTATGCAGAGCCTGGTTGGTGCGGTTGCTGTTGAGGAAGAAGATAGTATTTTACTGGAACATGATTATGACGGGATCCGGGAATTAGATAACGATCTTCCTCCCTGGTGGAAATACGGATTCTATCTGACGATCGTTGTTTCCGTCGTGTACATGTTGCATTTCCATGTATTAGGAACAGGCGACCTTCAACTAAAAGAATATGAAAACGATATTGCAGAAGCCAAACTGGCCGTGGATGAATACATGAAAAACTCGGCCAACAATGTTGATGAAACAACTGTGAAGTTGCTTACAGAGCAAAGTGACCTCGAAACAGGGAAGGATATTTTCATTTCAAACTGTGCCGCCTGCCATGGAAGAGCCGGTGAAGGTTCTGTAGGACCAAACCTTGCTGACAATTACTGGCTGCACGGTGGAAGTATCCAGGATGTATTTAAATCCGTGAAGTATGGCTGGGTTGAAAACGGCATGAAATCCTGGAAAGAAGACTTATCTCCCATGCAGATTGCCCAGATATCATCGTTTATCAAGTCACTAAAAGGCACAAATCCGCCAAACCCTAAAGCGGCGCAAGGCGATTTGTATACAGAAGGTGAAGCAACAACGCAGGACAGCACACGCGCACAAACAATGGCTCAACACACTGGAGCTGACACACTGGGTACCTCAAAACAGTAATGGACACTATAAACCATAAACCAAATATAAGTAAGGATTCTTTCAGAGACACGATTGCAACGGTTGATAAAGATGGAGAAAGAGTATGGGTATATCCTACAAAACCAAAAGGGAAATACTACGATTTGCGTACCTGGTTCACATGGTTTTACCTGGCTGTATTCTTTACCCTGCCTTTTATAAAGTACAACGGGGAACCTTTGTTCTTATTTAATGTTGCTGAAAAAAAATTCATCCTATTCGGAGCAATCTTCTGGGCGCAGGATTTTTTCATCTTCGGTTTAGGAATGCTGATCTTTATTGTAATCATTGCTCTTTTCACTGTAGTATTCGGTCGCTTGTTTTGCGGATGGGCTTGCCCCCAAACTATATTCATGGAAATGATCTTCCGGAAGATTGAATACTGGATTGACGGAGACGCCAATTACCAGAAAGCACTTAAAAAAATGCCATGGAATGCTTATAAAATCAAAAAGCGGCTAATAAAATTCCTGATTTTCTATGGAGTATCTTTTATTATTTCCTGCGGCTTATTAAGTTATATCATTAGCGTTGATCAGGTTTATTCTATCCTGAAAAGCCCAGCGCTTCATACCGGATATTTTATTGGAATCCTCCTTTTTACAACAGTATTTTTTTTCATTTATTGGTGGTTCAGAGAACAGGTTTGTCTTATTGTTTGTCCTTATGGAAGAATGCAAGGTGTTCTTACAGATAAAAACACAGTTGCTGTTGCATATGATTACGTTCGCGGTGAAGACCGCCATAAGTTCAAGAAAAATGAGCTAAGAATCGGGGGCGATTGTATCGACTGTAATTTATGTGTTAAAGTGTGTCCAACGGGAATTGATATCCGTAACGGATTGCAACTTGAATGTGTGAGTTGTACAGCCTGCATGGACGCATGCGACAACATCATGGAAAGTGTTGGATTGGAAAAAGGTCTGATACGATATGCATCGGAAGAAGGAATCAAAAATAAAGTAAAACTGCGTTTTACCACACGGATGAAAGCCTATTCAGTTGTATTGCTTGTATTGGTAGGCGTTGAAGTTGCACTTTTAACAACACGCTCAGATTACGATGCTACTATTCTTAGGGCAAAAGGCATGCTGTTCCAGGAGCAACCCAACAATCAGCTAAGTAATGTATTTACAATTAAGCTCGTAAACAAAACAAGGAAACAATTGCCAATCGAATTAAAGGTAGAAAACTTTAAAGATTATAAATTAAAAATGATTGGGAAAGACATCACATTGAAGAGCGAAGGAATCAGCGAGGGAGGATTTTTTGTATTCCTTAACAAATCAGACATCCATGATCGAAAAGTAAAACTTGAAATTGGTGTATATACAAACGGAAAAAAAATCAAAACCGTTAAAACCAATTTCCTTGGACCAATAAAATTTAAATAACCTAATAAACATACTATGAATTTTGGAAATAAAATAGTTATCCTTTACGTAAGCTTTGTCTCGCTTATCGTAACACTCGTAACACTCTGCTATAAACAAGATGTGGAACTAGTCACAAAAGACTATTACGCACAGGAGTTACAGTTTCAGAAAAAAATAGACGCCATGGAGAATGCCAAAAATACCAATGAAACCATTACTCACCAGGTCAATAAGAACGGAATCGTTTTAACCATTGACTCATCCTTACTTACATCCGATTTTAAAGGAACAGTTACCTTGTTCAGGCCATCGGACTCGAAAATGGATGTTAGTTATCCGTTGGCATTTACAGAACTCGAGCAGGTAATAGAAACGGGCAATCTTGTACGCGGAGTATATAAATTACAATTATCATGGGTTAGTTCTTCCAAATCCTATTATAAAGAAGAAGTCATATACATTCAATAACAATGTCATTGTTTATCGCAGCCATATCACTGGGTTTTTTAGGTAGCTTCCACTGCATAGGTATGTGTGGGCCTATTGCCCTTGCGCTTCCGGTAAATCACTATATGCCGCTTAAAAAATATGCAGGAATTACATTATATAACGCCGGACGCATTCTAACCTACTCTTGTCTTGGATTGATATTTGGAGGCTTAGGGCACTCGTTTTTTATGGGTGGTTTCCAGCAAGGTGTCTCAATCACTCTTGGAATTCTTCTACTCACTTCGGTTATTTTACCAAAACTCTCATTACTCAAGGCCTTTCAGTTAACCTTTCTTTATAGCGCTATCGCTAACCTAAAGAACCGGCTGAGCATACTATTTCACAAAAAAGGAATACACATACTATTTGCAATCGGCGCATTAAATGGCCTGTTGCCATGCGGTTTGGTATACCTGGGTCTTGCTGGGGCAATAGCAACAGGAAATTACTTAAACGGCGCTGAGTTTATGTTGTATTTTGGGATGGGAACAGCACCAATTATGTTCGGTACAACCGTTCTGGGTCAATTCATTTCCATGAGCTACCGAAATGCAATACGAAAAACAGTACCTGTTATTGTAACGCTTATGGCTGTTCTGCTAATTGCTCGCGGTCTGAATTTAGGAATACCTTATCTGAGTCCCGAATTTGATCATGATTCAAAAGTATCATGTTGTGAAAAACCAAAAACAGAGCACTCTACAATTCTGTGTGCGCCTAAAAAATGTCATTAAAAAATACAAATTATGTTCTGGGAAAAATATTCATACTCGCAAATTAAAAGCAAAGTGTTTGAGGCGCTTAGCAGAAATACCAATTACCGTTCAGAAAAAATTCTTGGCATACCAGGAACATTCCTCGACACCAATATATTTTATGATGATGCGCCTTTTTTAAAAGACGCGCCATTCTTATCAACATTGATTGCAAATCCTAATCACATCGGGGTGCATACCTTTGGCGATGAACATGAAGATTTTTTCAAGGGGACGCAGGAAATCGAAAAAGACCTGATTAAAATTTGTGCTGAAGAGATCTTCTCAGCTGACCAGGGGAGTTATGATGGATATGTTGCCAGTGGTGGAACTGAAGCCAATATTGAAGCACTTTGGATTTACCGTAATTATTTCAAAGAGGAGTTTCAAGCCGAATTAAACGAAATAGCCGTTGTATATTCAGCGGATACACATTATTCAATTCCAAAAGGAATGGATCTTTTAAATCTTCACGGTATTGAAATTAAGGTTGACCACATATCGCGGAAAATCCTTATTAAAGACCTCGAAACAAAAATTGAAAAAGCGATTGCCAAGGGATATAAATATTTTATTGTCAATATAAATATGGCGACAACCATGTTTGGTTCAGTAGATGACATTGACCAGATTACAGCCTTGTTAAATTTGTTGCGCATCAATTACAAACTTCATGTAGACGGAGCTTACGGTGGATTCATTTACCCCTTCATAAAACAGGAAAGCAGTTTTACTTTTAAGAATGAAAACATTTCATCCTTTTCCATAGACGGGCATAAAATGCTGCAGGCGCCTTATGGTACAGGAATTTTTCTGGTGCGTAAAAACTTCCTTAAATATGTTTGCACCAACGAAGCCGGATACGTGAAAGGCAAAGACTTCACATTGTGCGGGAGCCGTTCAGGGGCGAATGCAGTGTGTGTCTGGATGATCCTGCGTACCCATGGATCTGCCGGATGGAGGGTTAACATGCACCACCTGATTGACCGGACAACATTTATCTGCGAGAAACTCGATGAATGGAAAGTTGAATACTTCCGAAACCCCGACCTGAATATTGTTACGCTTAATTCGAAGTACATCACCGAAAGCCTGGCAAAAAAATACCATCTGGTTCCCGACAGCCATCATAACCCTTTGTGGTACAAAATTGTAGTGATGCCACATGTAAGACAGGGCGTAATCGATGATTTCCTAACTGAATTAAAAAATGAACAAAAAACCAAGTAACATGACTGATCTTGTTTTAAAATATAATGTCCAGGCGCCCCGATACACGAGTTACCCAACGGTACCTTACTGGGACAATAACCTGAACGAACGCCAGTGGGCCGAGCATATTAAAAAATCGTTTATACAGCATAATAAAGACGGCATTAGTTTATATATCCATTTGCCTTTTTGCGAAAGCCTCTGTACTTACTGCGCGTGCAATACCCGAATCACAGTAAATCATGCAGTTGAACTCCCATACATTGAAACCTTGCTGAAAGAATGGCAATTGTACCTGAATCAATTTGGAGAAAAACCTCTGATTAAAGAGATTCACCTAGGAGGAGGAACTCCTACATTTTTCTCTCATCAAAACCTTAAACTTTTATTAAGTAACATCATCAAATCCTGCGATGTAAGTAACAAATCAGATTTTAGTTTCGAAGGTCATCCGGGAAATACAACCAGAGAGCATCTTCAAACTTTATACAACCTTGGCTTTAGAAGGGTAAGTTATGGCGTACAGGATTTCGACGAAAAAGTTCAAAAGACCATCAACCGTTACCAGACATTTGAAGAAGTGAAATATGTGATGGATACTGCGCGCTCCATCGGATACACTTCGATAAATATCGACTTGGTTTATGGTTTACCTTTCCAAACCAACAGTTCAGTTCGGTCCACCGTTGAACAGATCATTACTTTAAAACCCGAGCGCATAGCGTTTTATAGTTACGCGCATGTACCATGGTTAAAACCAGGCCAGAGGAAGTACACCGAAAAAGACCTTCCGGTTGCTTCTGAAAAAAGGAATTTGTACGAGATTGGTAAAGAATTATTTATTGAGGCAAACTACACCGACGTGGGAATGGATCATTTCGCACTACCTGGAGATGAATTGTTAACCTCATTTCATGAAGGAAAACTTCATCGCAATTTTATGGGTTACACAACCAACCCAACCAAATTACTGATTGGACTGGGGTGTTCTTCCATCAGTGATACATGGGATGCATTTGCTCAGAATATTAAAACCGTTGAAGCGTATACTTCCGCCGTAAACGAAGGCAGGTTTCCGGTTATGAAAGGACATGTATTAACCGGGGAAGATCTTGCAATCAGGCAACACATCCTAAACCTAATGTGCCGGAATTATAGTGACTTTAACGGGTCAGATGGAGACAAAGCCATTCTTGAGGAATGCCGTGAAAAACTTAATGACTTTATAGAAGATGGTTTAATCCATATCACTGAAAACACAATTCATTTAACCGAACCGGGAAAACAGTTCCTAAGGAACATTTGCCTTGTTCTGGATAAACGGTATTGGAGTAAACAACCAGCGACGAATATTTTTAGCACAACTGCATAATCATGAAAAAAGACATTTCAACAATCGAAGATATTCAGTTAATGGTAGACACGTTTTATGAACGCATCCGGGAAGATGAATTACTTGCGCCAATTTTTAAAGATCGCATCGAAAATAAATGGCCGGAACATCTGGAAAAAATGTACCGTTTCTGGCAAACCATTTTGCTCGAAGAACACACGTATCACGGTGCACCATTCCCTCCCCATGCAACCATGCCGGTAGATGAAAGTCACTTTTCAACATGGGTTAAAATTTTTACTAATACCGTGAACGATCTGTTTGATGGTCCGGTTGCCGATGAAGCAAAAAAAAGGGGAACTTTGATGGCAGCTATATTCAATTCAAAGATCAGCCATTTCAGGCAAAATTAATACCAGTAATTCCAGTATAGAATTAGAAAAAAAGAGCAAATACAGTCTCAACACGAAAAATTATGAATCAAGCCGTTCGATTTAACAGTTCTGATAAAAAGGAAAAACAGTTCGTGATGGATTTGCGAAAAAGGGTTAATGATTACTTTAAATCCAATCAGATTTCCCCGAAAGCAAACACAGCAATGGTATTTAAAACCATCATTTTAATCAATTCCTACCTGCTTCCATTTTTGGCGATCCTGCTCATACCAATGAACATTTGGATTGCAGGTCTTTCATGTATAATAATGGGTTTTGGTATTGCGGGCATTGGCATGGGCGTAATGCATGACGCATGCCATGGTGCTTATTCAAGAAGAAATTGGGTAAACCACCTTTTAGCAGGATCTCTTTATCTGTTGGGAAGCAATGTCTTGAACTGGAAAATACAGCATAACGTTTTGCATCATACCTATACAAATCTGTCGGGACTTGATGAGGATATTGACGACAAAGGACCAATTCGCCTTTCAGAAAATAAACCGGTGAAATGGTTTCATCGCTATCAATTTATATATGCGTTTGCCTTTTATGGTTTAATGACGCTTACCATGCTTACCAATGATTTTACCAGGCTTTACAAATATCATAAAGCCGGTTTGGTAAAAAGCCAAAATAAAAAGATGGGCATTGAATTTACTAAAATGATGGCCAGGAAAATCATTTACCTGGCGGCCATTTTTGGCTTGCCGCTTTGGCTAACCGATTATACATGGTGGCAAATTTTGATTGGGTTCTTCGTCATGCACTGGACTGCAAGTATAATTTTAAGTTTTGTGTTTCAAATGGCACACGTTGTGGAAGGCGCTGAACAGCCTGTTACCGATCCTCTGATTCCAACTGAATGGAGTGTGCATCAGCTTCATACTACTTCCGACTTTGCAAGAAACAATAAATTCATATCATGGTATGTTGGAGGATTGAATTTCCAAATCGAACACCATTTGTTCCCGAACATCTGCCATATCCATTACAGCAAATTGGCGCCGATTGTAGAACAAACAGCCAGGGAATATGGCATTCATTACAACCTAAAACCATCATTTCGATCGGCGCTGCTTTCTCACATTTATCGGTTAAAAGAGCTGGGGAAAATAAAGAAGATTGGATCAAGCCTTACTTAAAAAAAGCAATCACATGGCCGTCCGGATCAGCACAATACGACACTTCATCGCCCCAGTTCCTTAATTGCGAATCACTGATTTTCTTTGCTCCTGCTTCCAGTGCATTGTTTAGTGCTTCATCAGGCTCAACCACTTTTAGATACAATTCACAGCGTGGAATCCCGTTTCCCATTGATGGGTTTGGCAATTGCGGCTCCAGTATTTTAGCTATTCCGGATTCAGGCATCAAACCCAGTTTAAAATCCTTGGTTAACAAAAATTCCGTCATTCCGGGAACATGCAAAACAGGTTCATGGGCAAGAATAGACTGGTAAAACGCTTTGCTACGTTCCTGATCGGAGACGTACAAAATAATCATCGGTTTTTTTTCCATACAAAATGTTCGCTCTAAGATACAGTTTTACGGCCGGCATAACCGCATAAAAGCATCCGGCAAATGATCAATGATGTCTGAGGCTATTAATGACTGCTGGCCTTTAACACTTGTCGCAAAATCCGCAGCGAGTCCGTGAATAAAAACACCTACATTAGCCGCTTCAAGAGGATGGTAAGATTGCGCTAAAAGCCCCGTAATGATACCCGTTAGGACGTCGCCGCTTCCGCCCTTTGCCATGCCCGGATTGCCGGTTGAATTGAAATAACAATGGCCATCCGGGGTTGATATGCATGTATGCGCTCCTTTTAAAACCACATATACCTGATGTAATTGTGAAAATTCAACCTGGAGTAAATTTCTGTGGAAATCATTTTCGGCAATTCCAGCAAGTCTTTCAAATTCTTTAAGGTGTGGTGTTAGGATGGAGTGTTTGGGAATACTTCCTAATAAGTCTGGCCGGGAAGATAAAATATTCAGAGCATCTGCATCCAGTACCATTGGCCTAACTGAATTTTTCAAAAGACTCTCAAACACAAGCACAGTTCCCTCACCGGTTCCAATCCCCGGGCCGATACCAATGGCCCTGTAATTATCAGTTGGAATTATTTCTGAAATGAATTGAGTATTTTGATCGGCCATCACCATAGATTCCGGAACGGCCGTTTGAACAGGAAGGAAACCGCAACCGGGAACCTGCATCGTCAGCAAACCTGTTCCTGTTCTCAAACATGCCCTCGCCGCCAGAATAGCCGCCCCGATTTTCCCTTCTGAACCTGCAAGGATGAGTGAATGTCCGAAATTTCCTTTATGTGAAAACTTACGACGATGTTTCAGCGTACATTTAACCGTTTCTTCAGTGAGGTAATAATACCTGGCAGGTTCAGATTCCAGGAATTGCGGATGCAACCCAATATCCAGCACAATAAATTCTCCTACGAACAACTCATTGTCCGGAAAGAAAAATGACGGCTTCGGAAACTGGAAACACAAAGTAAAATCCGGCCTTACGATCGCCGATTCAGGGTTTGAATGTTGGTCTGCAAATAATCCAGAAGCTAAGTCAACAGACAAAATCACAGCTTTACATGCGTTGATGCTCTCGATTACCCGAGCTGTCAATCCCTCAATAGGTTTTGATAACCCGGTCCCAAACAGTGCATCAATGATGACTGAATTTTCAGGTACAAGAGGAATATGCTCCTCTGATTCGATATACGTAATTTCGTATTGCGGACGTTTCTTTAAAGCCTCTTCATTTGTAAGAAAATCCTTTGAACATTTGCCTGACGACTGAATCACATAGGTACAAACCGAATAACCATCGTTCAGTAACAGTCTCGCAATTGCCAAACCATCTCCACCGTTATTGCCCGTGCCGCAAAATACGTAGAACGCGAATGGCTTGTAGGGTCGGTTTTTAATCCAACCCGCGCAGGCAACGGCCGCGCGTTCCATTAATGCAAGCGAATCTACCGGTTCGTGTTCAATCGTAAAACGATCTGCCTGCCGGGTTTGTTCAACAGAAAAAACTTTTGTGGCTTTCATGCGATAAAGGTATGATGAGAAATTTTCAAAATGTTATGTTTTAATAACCATGTTTGGTGAAATGCCACGCCCTTCAACAATGAAAAAATGTCATTTATATAAATGAAAAAAATTCAGGAGTAAGTCACAATTTCATTTTAAAATGGCGTGGCACACACTTTGAAATTATGATTAAAAAATTAATTATTAACCATTTTAAAAAAGGAGGAAATATGACACTCATCAAATGGAACCCTTCAATGGGTAAAGAAAAACAAACACAAACCGCGCCGTCACTGGATAGTTATTTTGGATCGTTCTTTAAGAATGAACTATTTCCAAAGGATTACGCCGGATATATGCCATCCGTGAATATCACTGAATCTAAAGATTCGTATGGCATTGAGGTTTCAGCGCCGGGTTTTGAAAAGAAAGATTTCAACCTTTCCATTTCCGAAAATGTACTTACCATTTCAGGTGAAAAAACCGCGGAAAGCGTAAGCGAAGAAAAAACCTATGTAAGGAAAGAATTTAACTATGGCACTTTCAAACGGAGTTTTAATTTGGCTGACTTAGTGGATGAAGACCACATTGACGCCAAATACGAAAATGGAATTCTAAAAATTGAACTTCCAAAAAATGACCGGGCGAAATCAAAGAATGTAAAACATATCCAAATTGGATAATTGTGGGAGGGCCCTGATAATTTCAGGGCTTTTTTTTGATAAAGAACTAATCGCCTAATTGATCGATTTATCAATTATAAATTAAATTAATAAACCAGGATCGGAACTGAAGTGGTTGTTACATTTTTTCCTCCGTCGCTCACATACAAATACAAACGGTACTTAGCCGGTTCGTTAGGAATTCTGATTCGGACACTACGGCCATTTTCTGAAGGCGTTAATTCATCAACGCTTGCCATATACTCGTTCTTAAGCAATAACCATTCGTATTTAAAGTGCTGGCCGTGTGGCGCATTGGTGATGGTAGCAATGTCATATTCCCTACCAGGAAGCACTTGTTGTGGCAAGTCAATTTTAACAGAAGGAAAATCCTCACTCTTTTGATGCGTCCACAATTCCTTCAATGCATAGTAACTTGGTTTTAAACGTCCCTGGTGATCACTCAACCCAAACCAGGTGTAACTACCCTCCATCCTATCGTGCCAGCAGTATGCGAATCCTCCAATATTATCGCCCTTATTAGCAAGCACATAGGTTGACCATTGTTCTTTAAACCAATTTGCTTTTTCTTCGTCACTATCTTCTATCTGTCGCCCGTTAATGGCCTTGTTGTACCTTGGATCCCAGTAGCCACGTGGGCCAAATTCTGAAACAAGGTATGGTCGGGTAGAATCAAAGGCACAGAAAGTTTCTTTTAAAATGCTGATTTGCTCTTTGTAATATGAGTTGATACCAATTGCATCCAACGAAGGAGCTCCATCATGGAAAGCTGCTACTTCGCCCGGAAGCTGGTACTTCTCATGCTCCATCGAACTAAATACCGGACGGCCAGGATCGAGTTCATGAATGCGTTGTGCCATTTTTTCAAGCATCTTCACATAGGATTCACGAACCTTCGTAAGGTATGGTTTAGAAAAACGGTGCTTTAAAAGTCCCCAGGTTTCATTTCCCACCGACCAGGCTAATACCGATGGATGGTTCCGGAACTCCAATACTTTTTCTTCCACCTCCTTCATGTATTCGTTTACCCGTGCCGAGTCCCTGTAATAGTCTATTCTAGGATCAAACCAGAAACCATACTGCACCTTCAGGTTGTATTCACCGGCAATATTCAGTACATTTTGATCATACATGCTAAACGAATAACGACGAATGGTATTTGCACCCATCGCGCTGATGCTGGCAAAATCTTCTTCAAGCCGGCGACGGGTTAAGGGCATGTTCCCATCACGCCAGTCATGACCGGTATTATAAGCCACTCCTCGAATGTAAAAGGGCTTATCATTTATCAGTAACTGAAAGTTGCCGGTCTTCCCTTTAACAAACGGAGAATGGTAACGCTTGCGTACTGATTCGACTGCAGCAACAGAAGGCTGTTCATAAAAAGGTTTTTCTTTAAAGTAATCTTCTGTGTTTACATTTTCAAGTTTAACGATGGTATTCCCGTTCATACAGAAATCTGCTTTATACACCTCTTTTTGGCCGTTACCGTTTTTAATCCATTCCCGCTTTTGATTGAGGATAACTGCCGCTTTAATCTCTTTCATATTCTGGATGTCCTGGTAGGCTTTTGCCAACCATGAACTTTGAGCCGCACTTCTTAGTGTTCCAAATTCTACTAGCATTACGGGTTTCCGGTGTTTTATCAGTTGTGGGCGATGAACAGCATACAATGTTTTAAACGATTTCCATTCACCAGAGGTAGGATCGGAAGAATAATTTAAAGTTTTGACCCCTAACCAATCGACAAAGGATGTGCCCGGGAAATTTTTTTCAAAATTGCCTGACTCTGGGGTCCATACCCAGGTAATGTTTGAAACGCCGTTAGCATTGAAAAAAGTATAAAGGTATTGCCAGCCCCGCACCGCATCATTATCAGTATTACTTTTAGATTCATTATAAAGTACCGGGTTCAAAAACACAGGGTTTGCAAACGTACGAAAAGTATTAGCATAGAACTTTAATTGTTCATCATATTTATTTTCCAGAACGCCCTTCCAGTCGGTTTGGTAAAATTCATTCAAAGGAAGGTGCCAGCTAATTAAAGGTGTATAGCCCTTTTCTGAAATCCGTTTTAAAATCTGGCCTGTATGGCCACCACTTACAAGCGTGTCGTTAATCGTAATAAGATCAAAACTTCTTCCCATTTTTTTATCAAAATCCTGTGCAGAGGCAAGGTTCAGGTTTGATAAGGAAATACCCTGGTAAAAACCACCAAGAAATTTTTCTCTGCGTTCATCTGCCAGCTCCAGTTCGCTTTCACTGTTACTGTAGCTCAAAAAAACCAGCGCGCCAGCTAGCAATAATACAACAGGCGCACTTTGTGCTAAAGCGTGAAAACTGTTTCTTGCTCTTGAGCTTAACCAATTATAGGCAGTAATCAACGGGGCTAAAAAAGGAATGCTATTTACCTTTGCATCAAGCGATTTTAACAATTTCTGCTGACTCATAACCACCACAAAACCCATTATACCAATATTTATTAATGCGTAAGAAGCCATCGCGATACTATATGGTGTCCAGTCAATTGATAAACCATAAAGAATCACAACAAAACAAATGATGGTTATGAGGAAGTTAGGGATACTGAGTTTCCAGTAGTTTTCGTGTACGTCTTCTTTGGGCGTTGGAATGTATGGCACTTTAATATTAAAAATTGAATACACGAATCCTACCAAAAAAATCCACCAGGTTGCAGTACGAAGGATACCACCGGCAAGGTGAAGTCCACGCTCATGCTTTTCAAGCAGCCACCGCTGAGCGAACAGTCGTATCACCAGAGATAGCGCGCATAGAGGAAGGAATAAAATCGCAAAATTATTTATATCTACTTCCCATGGAACCTCTGCCAGTACCAACGCCAAACTTGGAATCAATACATCAATCAGATTGATCAATCCAAATAAAAAATAAAGAGGGATACACAGGTAATGAATTTTCTGACGCCATGTAAATTTTTTAAAGAGCCCGGGATAGGTATGAAACAAAAGCTCAAATGTTCCACGCGACCATTTCAATTGTTGCTTATAGTATGCAGAAAGAGTTGCCGGAACCAGTCCTTTCGTGAGCATTTCTGGAACATAAATAGAACGCCAGCCTTTCGCATGAAGTTGCATTGCTGTATGCATATCTTCCGCCAAACCAGCCGCATGACCACCGATTGAATCGAGCGCCGAACGCCGGAATGTGCAGTTCGCACCAATAGCCTGCACAGTTCCATAGGTATTCATGCACATCATCATGGGACCGTAAAAGTGATAAGTCTGTTCAGCGGCACCACGCGCGATGATGCTTTCATTTTGGTTATAATATCCTTGCACGCATTGCACATATCCAATCGTTTCATCTTCAAAGTATGGTAGTACCCGGTCAAGGAATTCGGGAACCGGAATATGGTCGGGATCAAGAACAACACAAATTTCTCCTGTTGCTTTACTGAGTGCATTATTAATGTTTCCGGCTTTAGCATTGGTTTTTATTTGTCGTGTTACATGAATAACACCGAGCTCGTCGCAGATTCTTTTTAACGCTGGATCATTGCCTTCGTCACACAAATAGTTGGTATGCGGATAACGGATCGCAACCATCGCTTTCAATGTGTTAATAATCATTTCCTGAGGTTCACCAGGACAAGCAGTAGTAAGTACATCTACTGTGTATTGCTTATAAGTGGAAGGCATTTCGGGAATACTTAAGCTCCAGTAATGGTACCATTCATGAAGCATTTTTATAAGTTTAAAGGCCAGGCCAAAACATAGCAGCCAGAATAAGGGTCCACATCCAATGTGTTCGGGACGCGCAAACCACACAACAAAAATGAGCATAGTAATTAGACCGCAACTGATAAGAAACCGTATGGTACGGACATCCCACTTTTTTAACTGGCTTACTTTTATAATAGATGGTGTTGCGTAATTCTGTTTCATGCTTCTTCCCCCAAAATGTTTCAAATCGAATCACATCTGTTGATTCAATATTACAGCGGTTTTCAAAGAATTAAACAAGGATTCGTTAAAGTGGGTAATCGCATAGATAATGCTCGCATTCGTTACACTGATTTATAAAAGTAACGTTAACGCTATATAACAAAAGGTTGTAAACACCCTATACAAGAATGCAGAAAACTGTAAATCGGAAATGGATTAGTTGTATTTTGACTTATGAAGAGACTGTGCTTCTTCAATTGAATGCGACACAGACATATTACGCTCCTTTTTCGCCATCACAGCAAGGTGCTTATAGAATTTTGAAAGTACTTCCAATTCTTCTTCGGTTAAAGACTCCACATCTACCAGGCGGTTACTCGGCCCTTTTAAGGAAGCCACCAACTCATTCAACTTCAAATGGACGGCCCGTGAGTCTTTATTTTGTGCCCGCTGAATGAGGAACACCATTAAGAATGTAATTATAGTGGTGCCTGTGTTTATCACTAACTGCCAGGTATCTGAAAACTGAAACACCGGGCCGGTGATTACCCAAACTGCAATCAAAGACACGGCAATAACGAATGCAAGCGTTGAACCACTAAAAGCGGTTACTTTGTGGGCTACTTTTTCAAAGAAATTATTACTCTTGTGTTTCATGGCAGATATTTTTCTGGAAGACAAACTTTTTTTTTAGTAGTCAAACATTACGAAATAGAATGCAAGCTACAATTTTTTTAACTCAAAGATAACCATGAAACAATTACAATTCCAAAGTGTATTGACGCGCTAAAATAGTGTCAACTCAATGCAGGGGCTTCACGATATGGTTTCTCCACAGGCTACACATACTTTTATACCGGCTGGAACCATTAATTTTAAGAATGAATGGTAACAGCGATCTGCATTAACTGACAACGTGTAATTTTTCGGTGATTTGTTTTCTGACGTTTTCATAACCTTTTTTTTTATAAAATTAATTCGGCAAATGACCTTGATTATACAATTTTGGATTAACGCTCGTTTTCATAAGTTGAAAACATAAAAGCAAAAAACCAAACCGGCATTGAGTAAAAAGCATGATGAGATGTGATTCTATATTCAAGCTCGAAAGATTTCTACTGAAAAAACCGTGGGGTATTATAAGGAGAAGCATGGGTTGGTTACCGGGCAAACAGCCGAAATCATTGGTAGCAAATTGGGGAACGTTACCGAATTAATGACAAGGCATAGTTAAGACCTGTCCACAAGTTAAACAAACACGATCGTTATTGGCTTTTCGTACTTCGATATACGGGTGCAGGCATAAGTGCTCTGTGTTAGTTTCCGGGATAGGTTGGCTGGCAATTGGATCCATTTTAACTTGATTTTATGATACAAAAGTAATACACCAATAGGCCTTAGCATCACATTTTTGATGAAAGCGGTAAATTGTCTGTTAGCCCGGAAAGGGAAAGGAAAGAACTCTATTAAAAGAAAACCAGAAAAATAGTCCGAGATTATTTACGTCAATTAACAACAGAAATAATTTGTCTAACGATTACAAAGTTGCTATCAACGAAACAATAAAAATATGGATGATTCCTGTTGTACCTTTACATCAGATTAGTAATAATTAAAAATTGAACTTATGAAAAACTTAATTTTATTGGCCATTGGTGGGGCAGTCCTTACCTGGGTCGCAAAAAATTATAAAATCAATTCTTTAGAAGACGTTAAGAACTTGGTACCACAAATTAAAAACCTCGTTCCAACCTTAAAAGAAGCGGTTGCTTAATCACATACATTCATTTTTTGAGCCCGGAAACACCATCCGGGCTTTTTTCGTGAAAGGAATTCTCCTTCAAAATTCGCCACGTGAAAACTGCGATAACCGAGCCAACTATAGGTGCGAGTACATACACCCATAAATAATGTGTATGACCCGAAACGAAAGCCGGGCCAACAGATCGCGCAGGGTTCATCGATGCGCCTGATACAGGGCCCGCGAACATAGCTTCCAGTAAAACCACAGAACCAATTGCGAGGCCGGCAAACATCCCTTGTTCATTACTTCCTTTGGCTACATGAAGAATCGTTAGCATAAGAAAAAACGTAAGAATAATTTCCATGATACCGGCCTGCCAACCAGAACCGGACGGCAACGTCGTTCCTAAAAGTTGGTTTGCCGGAAATAGCAATTGCAAAATGAAACTTGCCAGGAATGCTCCGGTGATCTGGCTGAATACATAGGGAACAATCTCCTTTGCAGGAAAAAGCCTCGCGAGCCAAAACCCAAATGTAACAGCGGGGTTGAAATGTGCACCAGAGATTTCGCCCAGGGTATAAATCATTGCTGCTACAATCAAACCGAAGGTTACAGCTATTCCAGCATGCGTGATTACGCCTCCCGATTCCTGATTAACAATAATGGCACCAGTTCCGCAAAAAACAATGGCAAAGGTCCCAATCATTTCAGCTAAATACTTTCTCATCATTTTTAAAATTTACTTTAGAAAAAACATATAACGATTCCAATGCAATCAGGCGGCTGCATGAATGGTACATGTCATCCTGCTGTGGACTGTGATCGGACTCTTTAGGATCTTTGTAAGGGGTGGCTATCCGTAATTCCACACCAGGAATAAATGGACAATTTTTCTCGGCATCTCCGCAGGTCATGATAGCAGCAACGTGAGTATTAGGATTGAAGGAATCATCATACGTTTTAGAAAAACAGGTAAGAGGCTCCTCGTTCAGATCATAATAAACTTCATATACAGGGTTAATCTCCCCGGATACCCTCCGGATATCAAACCCGATTCTCTGAAGAGCCCGAATGGCATTGGGATGAAAGGCCGTAACCTCAGTCCCTCCCGAAAATGTATGAATACCCTTCACATGAAAATAGGCTGCAGCTACCTGCGCCCATATCTGACCAAAATGGCTGCGACGGGAGTTATGGGTACACACATACATCAGTTGAACAGGCATACCTTTGTGTAACTTTTCAGAAATGTATCCGGCAATTTTTTCTAAAGCCTCTTTTCGTTCTTCGGGAATACTAGTAAACTCAAGTGCTAATTCACTGCAGAAGGTTTGAATCGCATGTATCATAAACTGATTTGGCTTAGCAACAATTACTTCCCGGTGTGCAGCAGGAATTTTGATTAACACTCGGGTCTTTCAGTTTCACATTCATTTTTTCGGGTGGTATACCGCATGCGTCGCTGGCTAAACAATTGGTTTGCTTAGCGGTTAACAGGAAATGACCATCTTTAAAGTCCATGCCATATTTTCCAATGGTATTGCCCTGGTACTCCACTTCTATCTCTGCATCCTCTACACCCAATACTTTTTCTGATAAAGCAATAATCGCACTTAATTTTTGCGGCGCTAAATGGTGATCATAATCGCCCGCTTCCCATAGTTGAAAGCTCACTACTTTCTCATGTCGAACTGTTCCGCCACAATCAATAAAGTGTTTAATAACCTGCCCTACTTCTGTGACGTGAAAATGATCAGGAACGTTAGTCCCGTCGGGTAAGCTAAAATGCAAGGTCTCTAAGGAATTTAAATGGCTTTTGAATTCGGATAATTTCATGGTTTCTATTTTAATCGGTTAATAACGATATTTAAAGTTTATTAGCAGCATTTGTTTTTCGACTGGAACGATGAAAATAATGTTTCCAGATAAGAACTAGCCTGTCCCCATTCTTTCTCATCTATACAATAACATACTTTCACACCCTCGATATCGCCTTTTATTAAACCTGCTTCTTTCAGTTCCTTCAAATGCTGTGAAACCGTGCTTTGTGAAAGAGGCAACTCATCTACAATATCGCCGCAAATACAGGACTGTTTTTTTATCAGGAGCTGAAGTATTGCTACGCGGGCAGGATGAGCAAGTGCTTTCGCATACCGAGCAATTTTATTATCACGCACAGTGAATTCTTCCGCTTTTGTTGATCCCATCACTTTTAATTTATCGTAAAGATACGATAAAGCATACACAATTCCAAATCTATCTACAACCCTATCTATTTCCTATTTCTTCGTCGATAACTGTTTCCATGTGATTGGGTTCTTCTGCCGCTTTCTTTTCCAGTTGTATGAGTGAAAGCGCGTCGGGATGGATGAATCCTTTTTCAACTGCGTGTGCAGCAGCAACCGAACTGTCGGGAACAAGAACCATTTCTACTTTATGTTCCAACATGCCCTCCGAAATTTTTTTAATTTCCATATCCCGTCTGTCAATGGAAACGTCACGGATATAAGAAGCAAGTATCCGTCCCGGGAATTCCCGGATGATATCCGCATAAATTTCAGGATCATGTTGCCCGCTGTCGCCTATCAGAATAAAGTTAAGCTGTGGGTAGGCATTTAAAATATTCCTGATCTGTCGGGGCTTATGAATACCATGAGATTCAGAAAACAGCTTGTTGTGCGTGAAGCCATAGTCTTTCAAAAACAAAGGTCCGTTCGGGATCTTATTCAATTCTAAAAAATCGATGAGCAAATCATAGAGGTTCCACGGACTACTCGACACATAAAAGATAGGATTATCTTCAGCGCCGGAAAACCCTTTTTGCAAGGCATGATAAAAAGCAGACACGCCTTCAAATGGCAAACGGGAGTGGGCATTGTTTAAAAATGTAAGGTACATGGATTTCAGCAAACTCGTTGCATGTGTCGTTAACACCGTATCGTCAATATCACTGATCACACCAAAGCGGGCCGTTGAAGGTGGTGTCATCACTTCAGCCCGTGCATGAACCGGCGGTTGAAAGGGAAAAGGCGATTCGAGCAGTTCAATGACCGGATGGTGCCAGAGTTCCTCAGCGGGAAGAGGATTGTTGAGTCCTACCGGCAATTCAAAATAGCCGTCCTCATCCGATTCAAATTCGTGTTCCGTGTCGCTGAACTTCACTTTCAGTTTCGCTCCGGCAATTTCCATGCTGCTTAGGCGCTTATACGTATTATGAAGGTTCTTCCATACCGTGTCGCGGTCAGTCACTTCAATGTTTTTATTAATCAGTACACGGCCCCGCAAGTACAATTCGTTTGAACTGGCATAAGTCCGGTAAGTCAGGATGTGAACATTCATGTGCAAGCCCAGCCTTTGGCGTAGCCTCAACCTCATGCGATCAAAATATGTTTCGGATGAATTACCCAGCCGGTAAAAAATGCGTTTCCAGTCTTCCATGTTAAGCTATAAATTCAGCATTAAAATACTTAACCATCCGCAGTAAAACAATTGCAAATTTAGTTTGTGAAACCTACTGCAATTCATCTCATGATTTAAATCAGTTTTACATTTTTATAGCATTTCCTTCCGTTTGTTTTGCAAGCGGTGATTGTAATTTTGCAACAAACAAACCCGCAATGAAAACAATAGTTTTATCAATGGCCACAGCAATGCTGCTCTCAAGCTGTAGCCATGAACCAACAGCCAATATACAGGAATCCGGAACAGATGCGCCAATTTCTACGAAACACGATACACCGGACAATCCCCTGGGAATTGAAACCGATCATGGTAAAAAGTGGAAAGTAGATGCAGCCATGATGGCGCACATTCAAAAGATGGAAGAGGGACTTCGCTCATTTTCAGGATCATCACTTCCTGAATTTAAAACACTCGCGCAGCAAACCAATGGGCACCTGAATGAACTGACTTCGTCCTGCACCATGAGCGGACGAGCACACGATGAGCTCCATAAATGGTTAGTACCGTTCCTCGACCTGGCAACCGATTTTGAGAAGGCTGAAAATGAAACAGCTGCAGCGTCTAAACTCACTGCCATAAAAAAGCAAATGGAGGTATTCCATCAATACTTTGAATAAGCTGATAGTTTTATGGACTGGTTTTGCGGTAGCCAAACCGGGCTGTCGCTTCAATCTCCGAAATGCTAAAGCATCTCGGAGGATTTCCGCTTGCATCCCTCCCGCACACTGAACTAAAACGATTGTCCTTGCGTTCCCTTGGGTGAGGAATGGGAGCAAAAATCCTTTTGCTGGTGACTGAGGCTCTCGAAGTCCGGCAAAGATTGGAGCGGGCGCCCGACGGCGCCTGTGTTTTGCGCCGGCACCCCCAGTGAGCAATGTGTCTCGAAATAAATGCTTAGCTTAATTTCTTATTGAAGATTTTCAATTCTTCCGGTTGCTGTACCTGAAACGCGTTAAAATCCGTATCGGTAATCAGGAGAGCGTTCATCAACGGATTATGTTTGCAGTAAATAACCGGAAACCGGCAATCTTTCAGATAGTTAAACTGTCGGGATCCATGCACTTTTTTTTCCGACCAAAATACTGTGTTATCAACCTGGAATTCATAGCGGATCCACTTACCACCATATTTGTTTGCATACCGGAAACCAGTTACATTCGCCACTGAATGTGCGGGATCGGCAATTATTAACGCGTTACGCTTTTTTTGCTTGCGCCTTCTGATCACCATAACAATGATCACCAGCAATAGTATGAGTAAAAATAAAGGCATTTGAATGCAAGGTAACAAGGAATAAACAGCCCACCAAAAAAATAGTTTACTTCCAATATTCCGGGACGGTGGTTGCGAAAGTTTACGACTAAGCATTTATACCGGTGGATTTTCCGATATTTGGCTGAAATAAAGTGCATAGCTCTTTTATGGATTCACTTTCACACATTGTAATTGGTGCAGCGATTGGCGAGGCCATCCTGGGCAAGAAAATTGGCCGTTGGGGAATGCTCCTGGGCGCTCTTGCCAAGAGTGTGCCTGACTTTGATTTATTTTACACCGGACTATCAGATCCGCGGGCCTATATGTGCGATCACCGAGCGCATACCCATTCTCTGTTCATTGAAGCGCTTTACGCTATTCCCATTGCGTGGTTACTGGTTAAACTTTTTAAGGACAGTGTTACCTTTAAACGCATGCTCATTTTTATGCTGGCCTGCTTATGGGGACATTCGCTCTTAGATTGGTGCACTAACTTCGGAACGCAACTACTCCTGCCCTTTACCAACGAAAACTATTCATTAAATACCCTGGCCATCGTTGACCTACTGTTTACGCTTCCTATGCTTATATTAACAGCAATTGCCGTTTTTTATAAGCGAAATCCTATCCGGAGGCAGCGGCTGGCTGTTACGGCACTGGCTTATTGTGCTTTATATTTAGGGCTAACCTTCGTTCATAAATCACGGGCAGAAAAAATTGTTCAACAATCCATCACAGAAAACAAGCTGCCTTCCTCGCAGTATATAACAAATCCCACAATGCTCAACAATGTGTTATGGTATTCGGTGGCGAGTAATGATAGTACCCTATTTGTGGGGGAGTTCAGTTTATGGCATACGCTTCCTTTACGCTGGCACCATTATCCACGCAGACAGGAATTAATGGCCAAGAGTAAAAGTAAAAATGATATGGCTATTTTGAGGTGGTTCAGTGACCCCTACACGTTGGCCGTGGAAAATGGAGATACGCTCAATGTTTATGCAGCAAAGTTCGGACGAACCAATATGCAGGAAAGCAACCTCGAAAAAACCTTTGTATTTCATTACAAGCTATACCAGGAAAATGGTACCGAAAAAATGGGCATGGTTCAGGCTACGAAAGAAAACACTAACCTCAGGGAAAGCGTGAAAGACCTCTGGGAACGCATGTGCGGCCGAAGGAATTAATGTAACTTAAACGTAAATAAAATCTTAGCTTCCGGCACTCAGCGCCCTTTCACTATCGCGGTTGACTAAATCAAAAAGGATTTCAGCAATTTCCTGCTCGAGTTTATCATGGGGCCGGAAATGCCAGTCCCATTTGGGTTGTTCAAAGAAAACGGAAAGAATCCCCACTTTTCTTCCACGCTGCGTTAATACCGGCGCAGATTTAACCGACCTGAACTGCACCTTTAGTTCTTTCAAAAAACGAATCTGCTTTTTGAAGGAAAGGTCCTGTTCGATATCATTGATTAGTACTGTACTGCCAATGCCAAAAGCCCGGCCACAGGAAGTGTGATCGAAGGGTTTTACTGAAAAAAACTGTTCAATAAAATCATCGCTAAAACCCTGATGACAAACGATATCCAGTTCATCATCGTCCGGTTTAAATTTTCTGATTAAACCCATTGAAGTCCCTTCTGTTTGGAGCACCTGGGAAAGTAAGTCCTGAAGTTTGTTGTGTGTTGCGTTATCCATATTTCAATTAGTTGTTTTATACACACAACAGAATTGAATTTCCCGGAATTGGGCCAATTGGATTGGATGGTTTAATTTCTATAAAGATAGGAATGTATTTTACATAGGCAACTATAAATGATGTGAAACTCAAACAATTACGGAAATAATCCGCCCGATCACCCATTCCATAGATACTATTCCGGTTTAGGAAACGACTAACGCCCTCCTCTTTCCCTACCCAGTAACGGGTATTTTAGGGTATATATTCGTTTGCTCCACGATTTAGCTCTAATTTTGGTGGCTTAATACAAAAACCCGACATCATGATTAAAAGTCTTACCCGTTTATTTTTAGGAACTACTATTCTCAGTTCCGTAATGTTGCCTGCACAAAGTCTCTTTAAAGATATTGTACCAGGACCAAATCCAGCATCTTCCAATCCGGAACAATATAAAAATGTAGGCTCTGATATGTTTTTCCTGGCAAGAGTTCCCTCTGGCTCATTAAAGAACAACCAGTTATGGAAATCGGATGGTACACCATCAGGAACGGTTAAAGTTAAAGATAGCTTACATGTATCGAACCTCTCCGGATTGATCATCCTTGCTGGTGATTTGAACGGTGAACTGTTGTATTTCAGCCGAAGTACAGCTTCCTCTTCTTCACCCTTCCAATTATGGAAATCAAATGGTACCAAAGCCGGAACCGTTATGCTGAAACAATTGGGCCCTAACCCATTGGGAACTGCCGGTGAGCCAAAGAACTACACCTTTGTAGGAAATAAAATGTATTTTACCGCGGCCGATGGTGCAGGTAGAGAGTTATGGGTTACCGATGGCACAATTTCAGGAACTACTATGGTAGTTGATTTGGCAACAGGAAACATCGCTCCAGGTATTCCATATTCCGGAGTTTTGAATGCGCCTATGGTAGCTTATAACGGTAAAGTATATTTTGCTGGAAGTACAACCGGAAGCGATGAGGAATTGTATGCCAGTGATGGCACTGTATCTGGTACAACATTGGTATATCAATACCCAGGAATTCCGGGTTGCGCTCCGGATAATTTTAAAGTCTGGAACAATGAATTATACTTTGGCGGAAATTCATCTACCGGAAACTCCCACCATTTATTTAAAACCGACGGCACAACAACGACACAACTTACTACAACCGTTAATGTGGGTTCACCAATCGTATTTAAAAATGAGCTATTTTTTATTGGTGGAAACGATTTATGGAAAACCGATGGCACAGCTGGTGGAACACAACTCATCACCACTGGGATTGCCAATTCGGGTTATGCGGGCGCTAACAATGATTACTTTTTCACTAAATATAATACCGGCTTTTTTCGCACAGACGGTACGGCAGCCGGCACCAGCTCCGCTAATAGTGATTTGGGTGCAAGCGCCTCGTTCAATGTGATTAACAACATCATGTACAAAACACATTATGATTTCGGTAGCACTACCATGGTGGGATTATGGAAAAGCGACGGAACCACATCAGGAACCGTGAAAATTCACTACGGAACGGCTACAGGCTTTGAACATGTGTATAATAATAAAGTGTATTTTGCCGAATATGATGCGATGAATGGCCTCGAACTCTGGTCATTTGATCCGGCAGCAACTACTGGAATAGTGGAAAAGGTATATGCAAGTCACCTCACAGTATATCCCAACCCAACAACAGGTATCCTTCATGTGCAGTCTGACTTGTCACCGGATGCCGAATTTGAAGTGTGCGATGTTTTGGGAAATACCCTCCTGAAACAAAAACATTTAAAAACTATTGATCTTTCACACTATGCCAAAGGCATCTACTTTATACGGGTAAAGGACTATGAAAAATCCTCGACCAAACGTGTTATTGTAGAATAAGATCTAACTGTACTCTTAATTGGCTTATTAATGAACCGGCGGTGGAGAATTCTACTGCCGGTTTTTTTATATGTAGAAAAAGCGGTTGTTCAGCTTATTTTTTAGGTTTGCGCGATTTCGATTGAGCCAACACTCCTTCATAAATATCGATCCATTGTTGAGGCGTCATTTTTTGACAAAGTTCAGCAATTAATGCAAACGGAATATCGTCGGGCTTTTTAAAACGGATACAGCTTTTTCCCATATCCAGTTTGGATTTGCTGTGCTTTGGGTATTCTTCCACGAACCAGTTAAGCAGTTTGGGATCTGAATAAATACCCATGTGGTACAGGGCAATGAAATTTTTTTGATTCGCTATGCTGAGGAAACTCAGTGGCAAAGAAGGATCGCAATGATAACCGGCCGGGTAAGTTTTTAATGGGACCACATATCCCACCATGCCATAAATGATACGCTCTTCAAAACCTTTTGGCAGATTTTTACGCACGGTATCTCGTAATTTACTGAATGCCTGGGAGCGCTCATCGGGAATTTCCTTTAAATAATCGGTAATGTTATCGGTTTTCGATTGCATGTGAAGGTGTTTGATTGAGCTGTAAAAATAAGATTTTAATAAACACCTTTTTACAGATTTGAAATAGGGCATTGAGTAACAAACCGGAAAGTTCTTAATAGTTGAGAGCATACAAAGGTTTTGTAAAAATGCATAAAAAACAGGGGTTCTAGCCATTCAAGACCGGCTCAGGGCTAAAGAATCCCCTTAAACACTTCTAATGAAATTACCTTAGATTGGAAAATAATGTCAATGCAAAAACTTCCACTTGCACATATTATCGTTCAAACTTTAACCTTTAGGATTACATACTACTTCAACTTTGCTTTTAATCAAACGAAATACGCCCGAATTTAAAGCCATCAAAACACTGATATCCGACTACACGGACAAGGCAACGGCTAAAAAATTCATCCTCCTCTACTCTCTTAAGCCGTACCAGAATTTGAGTGAGAAAATACTTTTAAATACTTTAAAAAAAGACAGTGCTGTACTCTATTCCCTGGCTTACGACGGCCTGCGCGAATACATCTTTTCTAAAAACAAAAAATTGTTCCGGGATGATTCGGTGTATTATTTTAAATCCAACAGCGATGCCAAACCCATTGAACAGCCTTTTGCTTTTAAAGGGAAATTAAAAAAAGAACTGGCGCCGCTGCTTGCAAAACCTGTGTTAAAAGCCACCGGCAAAGTTATTCAGATTGGGCGGGGTACAAAGAAAAAGAAAGGAGTTTAGGTTTGCTGCTATTCTTTCGTTCTGTGACCACATACGGACAGTTACTGCACAAAATCATATTTGATATACGATCGGAATCTTACTTAAATTAAACCCGCACAAGGGATTGCAGCGGAAATCCTTTTGGTGGCTGAGGCTCTCGAAGCCCCAAAAGATTGGAGCGAAAAGCCCGGCCCGAAGGGTGTGCCCAAAACTGACCCCGGCTCTTTACCTTGCGCCGGCACGCCCCCCTTTCCTTAAAATAAATTATAGGGGCACGTCCTTATTCTAATTCTTCTAACCACCCTTCGTTGCTTTTAAAGCTTTTACTCCACTTTTACAAGAAAATTAACCAGTTATGAAGTAAAAGTTACCAGCTAACAAATCATGTGAAAAGTGGACAGCATCCTTCCCTACCTTTATACTAGTTGTTATTTTATTAACCAATTAACGTTATAAGATCATGAAAAAGCTAGCATTAATCCTCAGCATTGTTTGTATCGGCATTCAGGGTGCCGCACAATCGGAATTTGAAACTTATAAAAACGGACTTATTTATAGTGAAACCACTATGTACAAGCTGGAACACATTGTAGATTCGCTCAATCTTAGATACAAGACCTGCGATTTAAATAAAGCTTATTACTCAAAAAGCCAAACTATTGGCCACACCGTTACATTGGATACGGGAAATATTAAACAAGCTAAAGAAGACCTCGAGAACAACATTTCTTTTGATTCATTTATTTCAAAATACCCCCATGCTGACATTAAAAAGGATGTTTTAATTGTGAAGTATAAATACAAAAACTACAAGGGAGAAGAAATTGTTAAATACAGTGAGGTGGATTTAAACAGTGGCTATGGCATTGAAATACAAAGAAATTCTACCGAGAACCTGTATAACGGCAACGTGAAAGATACATGGCTATCTGACTATAATGAAAAAACAGATTATTCAAAAGAATCCATTAACGCGTTTTATTTTCCATCCAATTTTAAATCGCAGCAAATAGCCTTAAAATATGGAAGGTTGATTGGTTATTCGGACTGCCTGATAGATACCTCAACGTCGAAGTTTAGGGAAGATACCGAAGCCGGTTGGGTTGAATTGCCTGAAAACTGGCAAAGCCTGAGTATGAAAAAGAAGGAGAAATTACTCTCAAAAATGAGATCAACTCATGTAATTGGAGGATGCAGTATGGACAGCAGACCAAGAGAACATGCCATGAATATAGCCCTGCTTTCAGCAGAAACAACAAATTGGGAGGTTTTTCTTAAATCACATTTAGATATTATGAATGATAAATTCGACCGGGTAAGTGATGGTAGCTATGCTTATGCACAACGAAAAACGTATATAAAAGAACTTGAAGAGTTAAATATTAATGTGTTAGATCTATTACTTGGTATTTCGTTACGGATAGAGAATCCCGCCACAAATCATTATTACGGAAGCATTGGTCGATTGGGCAGGGCAATCTCCGAATCAAACAATAAACCTGAATTTGAAAAAGAGATATTAACGATGGTGGAGGACGATCAACTGGATGATTTTAACAGGGTGCTGGCGTATTTTCTTTTTATCAGCTACAACAACTATTTAGAGGACAAAAACGAACAGGAAAGAAACATTGAAAAGCTCAATCAATCTGTAGCAAAATTACCAGCCTATATCAAAGAGAAAATTAAATAAACTACTTAGCGTCTCTATCCAATCCCGATAGCTAAGGAGCAAGAACGAAAACAAACCGTCTATTGAAACCAAGCTGAATAGCGGTCGTACTTTTCGTTCACGCCCACGCACTGCTTTGATATAAATATCATTTTAAATCCAAAGCGAGCGTGAGGGATAGAGGCAATTGTTTGAGCTCTTTTTATGAAGCACACAGTGCGAATAAAAAAAGCGAGTGCCGAAAGCCAGACGGCGCTGTTCCTTTCGCCGGCACGCCCTTATATTAATACTTTTTGAAGATTTTCTGTTCATTTTCTTTTTCTTGACAAAAAAGAATCAATCCCGATAGCTATCGGAACAAGGCCATTCGCCAACTCCTGTTTTTCCCGCACCCGCCTCCCAGGAAACGGAGTAAAAACCAGTAGTTCACACCGAATGGCCAAAACCTGCCGCACATTTACTCATGTATTTTGATTTTTTTTTGATAACGCTGCGCAAATATTTTAACTGCACAATATCATATTTTATATACGATCTGAATCTTACCCATTTAAACCCCGCACAAGGGATTGCAGCGGAAATCCTTTTGGTGGCTGAGGCTCTCGAAGCCACAAAAGATTTTAGTGTAAAGCCCGGCCCGAAGGGTGTGCCCAAAACTGACCACGGCTCTTTAACTTGCGCCGGCACGCCACCTCTCATTAAAATAAACTTTAAGGCAGACCAAAACTATAAAATAAGAAAATTACTTCCCGATACAAAACTTGGAAAATATATTACCCAACAAGTCATCGTTAGTTACCTGCCCGGTAATTTCTCCGAGGGCTTCTAATGCGTAGCGGATATCAAGTGCCAGGAAATCACTTTGGATGTTAGAACTTAAGCCTTCATTCACTTTGATGAGTGCGGCCTGCGCATTATTAAGAGAACTGACATGGCGTGAGTTGGTAACAATGGTATCAGTGGTATTCACGGTGCGGGTATCAAAGAGGTTCACCAGGGTATCTTTTAATTCTTTTATGCCGCGTTGTTCCTTGGCAGAGATGAATAAAATGTTTGGCACATCGCCAAACTCCTGTTTGAGTTCATCGAGGTTTTCGAAATCAATTTTATTGCCTACAACCAGCAACTGCGAATTACCAATATGATCTTTAATCACATCCATTTCAAGCTGGAGGTCGCCCCTACTCAACTCGTGCGTATCAAATAAATAAATAATGATGGCGGATTTCTTGATCACTTCAAAAGCTTTGTTCACTCCAATTTGTTCAATCACATCGGTGGTAGTACGAATGCCGGCCGTATCAATAAAACGGAACATCACACCGTCGATTATCAGTTCATCCTCAATGGTATCGCGGGTAGTGCCGGGGATGTCGCTTACAATGGCGCGGTCATCTTCCAGTAGTACGTTAAGCAAAGTCGATTTACCGGCATTGGGTTTTCCAACAATGGCAACCGGAATACCGTTTTTAATGACGTTACCCACTTCAAAACTGGCGATGAGCTTTTCTATGATGGCAAGGATGGTATTGATTAATTTCTTTAAATCTGTACGGTCGGCAAATTCCACATCCTCTTCACTGAAATCCAGTTCGAGTTCAATCAATGAAGCAAAGTTTAGCAGGTTTTCCCGGAGTACGGCAATTTTATTACTGAAGCCCCCACGCATGTGTTGCATGGCCACCTGGTGCGAAGTAGCAGAATTGGAAGCAATTAAATCGGCAACCGCTTCCGCCTGCGATAAATCGAGTTTACCGTTGAGAAACGCACGGAGTGTAAACTCGCCGGGTTGCGCAGGGCGCGCGCCATGTTTAAACAACACCTGCAAAATCTGTTGCTGTATGAACACCGAACCATGGCAGCTGATCTCCACAATCTCTTCGCCGGTGTAAGTTTTGGGCGCTTTAAATATGGTTACCAGTACTTCATCAATCACTACTTCCTTTTCGGCTATTAAGCCAAAATGCGCTGTATGTGATGGTTTATCGGCTAAGGCTTTTGGCTTTAAGCTTTTTGTGAAAAACACGCTTTCAGTAATGGCAATGGCGTCTTTTCCGCTCAGGCGTATGACGGCAATAGCACCTGCACCGTGCGGTGTTGCCAATGCGGCGATGGTATCGTTATTGAGGACATAGTTGGCCATTCTAAACAAAATTATTAATTAAAACGGCCTTATCAAATCTCTGTTCATAAGAATGCAATTTAGTGGAAAGGTTTGGGCGCATGCGGCGGTAGCCGCACCGGGCTGTCGCTACAATCTCCTCATCGCTGACGCGTTAAGGAGGATTTCCGCTTGCATCCCTTGCGCGGTAAAAATCAGGTTGGTATTAAACCTCAAATTTGAAATCAAAGCCCGCGTGAAGGATTGAGTGGAAAGCCCACAGCTACGAGGTACGAGTAGCGAGGACTTGTAACGAAAGCCTGACACGTTTGGGCTTGCCTTTATTTTAATACTTTTTGCAGCCAAAAAGTATTCAAAAAGCTTATGATTTTGTGATAGGCAATTCCGGCTGAAGGAGCCGGACCGCTGATAAAAGCAACCCACTTGCGCATGCTTACCCTTCGTTGCTTTTACAGCTATTGCTGCACAAAATCATATCTGAACATACAGACATTAATTTTCGAAGCTGATATAAATGTGCT
>JAQZBQ010000015.1 GCA_029237825.1 Bacteroidota bacterium
AATGGTGGTTGTGTTAGAACAGCCATTAGCATCCGTTCCATCTACAGTATAAGTTGCCTGACTTGTTGGTGCAACTACGATGGATGAAGAAGTTTCATTCGTGCTCCATGTGTAAGTATCCGCACCACTAACTGTTAGGATTACTGTTTGACCAGTACACATTAGAGTATTGGAAGTGGTTACACTTAACACTGGTAGCGCATTCACTGTTACTGACGAAGTTGCCATGTTCTCACAACCATTACCATCGGTACCTGTTACAGTATACGTAGCATCCGCTGTTGGCATTGCTACACTGCTTCCGTTAGAATACGTGTAAGTTAATGCTCCTGTTGGCACCATGGTGAATGATTGTCCTGCGCAGATAGTTCCGTTGTTTACAGATACACTCGGTAGCGCATTCACTGTCACTGATGAAGTTGCCATGTTCTCACAACCATTACCATCTGTACCGGTCACGGTATAAGTTACATCCGCTGTTGGCATTGCTACACTGCTTCCGTTAGAATACGTGTAAGTTAATGCTCCTGTTGGCATCATGGTAAAAGATTGTCCTGCACAAATAGTTCCGTTGTGCACAAATAGTTTCGTTGTTCACCGATACTGTTGGTAGCGCATTCACTGTTACGGATGAAGATCCCATGTTCTCACAGCCATTCGCATCTGTACCGGTTACAGTATAAGTTGCATCTGCTGTTGGCATTGCTACACTGCTTCCGTTAGAATATGTATAAGTTAATGCTCCTGTTGGAACCATGGTGAATGATTGTCCTGCACAGATTGATCCACTGTTAACTGTAACAACTGGTGGCGCCAATGCTGTTGTGTACCCACTTACAACTGCACCGGGTGCTGTCCAGTTTGAAAATGAACCAGTTAAATTAAAGTTTAGCAAATTGCTATTATGACTGTTCCCACTATTATCTATTAAAACAGTTTCTGAAGGATTGCTCATTTGGGCAATACCCTGATTAAAATGGTAATTTGCCAATAACCCAGGAGCATTTGCGGGAATCTCACAATTCATATACGTATTAATCTCACATTGTGTTCTTGCAACGTTCCAGATTCTAACGTCATCGAGATTTCCGTTAAAGAAACAACCCCCAAATGGGTGTCTTCCAATATGTATATCGTTACCGGTATACGCATTTGAAGCTGATCCACTCGCTACTAATGTCCCGTTTACATACAGTTTCATTGTTGATGTAGGGGCGTCATAAGTAACACAAGCATGGGTCCATGAATTTAATGGGAATTGTGCGGGATCCTGAACATAATTATAGGCTCCGCTGTTACCAGCTGCTAAAGAACCTCCTGATAAATAAAAAGGATCATCGCCTGAACTTACAAGATTATTACAGCTGTTACTGCTGGCATAAACCCATAATTCCTTTGTATAAGAGTTGCCTGAAGGAATAATACTTCCGATATTGATATGGTCATCATTCCCGTCAAAATTTAAAGCTGAGGCCAAAGGACAAACGATAGGAGTGCTAAATCCCGAAATGACAGCACCGGGAGAAATCCAATTGGATGTAGTTCCGGTTAACGCAAAATTGGTTAATGTACCGTTCATCGAACTGTTTGCTGCATCATACAATGTTGAAACCGTGGTATTGATATCTGCCGGAAACCCTTGATTAAAATGGAAGTTAGTTACCAGGCCCGTTGCTGTTGTAGGAATTTCACAGTCCTGGTAGGAAATAATATCGCAACGTGTCCTTGCAACATTCCATAAACGTACTTCATCCAAATTACCATTGGTTTTAATTCCATACGTTCTTTCCACTCCGATTAATAAAGAACTAGTGCTATTCACATCTAAACCAGAAACTGCACCATTAATTAGGGTAGCCTCTACGTTACCATCTACAAAAAGCTGCACCTGATTTAGAGACCTTGTTACTACCATCGCCAAATGATGCCAGTTACCATCAGTTAAAACGGTAGCTCCAATTAAACCGTTACTAACGCCAAAGCTTGTTGAACCATTTGAAATTTCAGCAGCAATACGGTTATTATATAATACCAGCTGAAATCCAACATTGGCACCGCTTCCTGCTTTTGCAACAATACCCGCATAATTAGGCTGTGAAACAGATGATCTGAAATTTGCTTCGATCGTAAAATCTCCTGTACCAAAATTCAATGCTGCTTGATCCGGAACTGTAACAAAATCATTTACTCCATCGAAATTAAGCGCAGAAGCTGTAGGGCAAACCGATAATGTAGTATTACCAGTAACCACAGCACCGGGGGAAACCCAATTTGAAGTGGTACCGGTTAAATTAAAATTAATTAAATTACCATTATTGGACGCAGCTGAATAATCCGTCAAAATGGTTTCTCCTGAATTACTACCAGAAGCCAAGCCCTGATTAAAATGATAATTACCCACTAAACCGGCAGCGGTTGTGGTAATCTCGCTGTTCTTATAGATATTCAATTCGCACTCTGTTCTGGCAACATTCCAAAAACGTGTTTCGTCCATTGAACCTCCAAAATAGGCAACGTTGTAGTTTACCCAACCACTCAGGTTAGCAATGTTACTTCCCGAAGTTATATTCCTAGCGCCTGGCTCCATTTGCCGCGCTTGTAAAACACCGTCAACATAAATGCTCAATTCTAATCCGGATCTTACCAATGCGATGTGAGACCAGCTACCGGCCGTAATAAGATTATTAGGGGTGGCAATGGTGGTATAAGTAAATCCTCCATCGGCCAGTTCAGCAGTAACTGCCCCCTGATTGTTGAAGCCAAATGAAAACCAACTTCCCCAGGAACAACATTCACTGGTGCGATTAGAAATAACATAACCTCCATTAGAAGAATTGGGTTTAATCCATGTTTCAATTGTAAAATCTGATGTTCCCAAATTTGGATCTGAAATTTGAACATAATCGTTTGTTCCGTCGAAATTCAAAGCTTCGCCGATTTGCGCTTTTAGTCCGCCAAAAAGTAGGGATAAAGCAATCAATAGTACATTTTTTTTCATATTTTAATTTTGGCGCAATAGTACAGAAATCCTACCATTTTAACCAAATTGTGGGACGTACAGCCAATTAATGTATACGAACAACATTTGAAGGGATTTTTTAAGAAAAGGGAATTACTTAAAGATTTCGGATAATTTAGGTTGAAACGTTCTTCCAACACTTAATTCCTGGCCATTAACAATCAGACTACCGGATTTGATTTCACTAACATGCTTTTTATTAACAACAAAGGATTTATGGATTCTCACAAAGCCAAAGGCAGAAAGTTGCTCCTCGAGTTCAGAGAGTGTCATTCTTACTATCCTTCTTTCGTTTCCTGTTAAGTAAATGCATGTATAATTTCCATCGGCTTCCAACCATATTATCTGGGAATGAAACAATCTAACCATCGCACGCCCATCTTTTATAATTAATTCCTCATCTTCGCTTTGCTTTTGCAATTTTTTGGAAGCGCTAAACAATCCTAACTCGATAGCGATCAAGAGGTCCTCCTTCTTAAAGGGCTTCAAAATATAAGCGCTCGGATGCGTATGTTTCGCTTTTTCGATCATGGCCTTATCAGCGTGCGAAGTAATATAAATGAACGGAAGGTTAAAATGTGAATGCAATAAAAAACCAAGATCGATCCCTGAGCGTTCGTTGCCAAGGGCAATATCCGTTAAAACAAAATCAATTTTAGACGTGTTCAGGGCCTCGATTGCTTCATCAACTGTTTCAACAATTAAAACGTTTGAACAACCTTCTGCTTTTAAGAAATCTGAAATCGTTTCTGCTATTAATAACTCATCTTCAACAATCAGGAAACAGGAAGCGGGGATCATACGAATAAAGGTTCTATTTTTTGGAGTTCAGAACACTAAATATAATATTAAAAACCGCACCATCATCATTACTCGTGCTCAAGACTCCTTTAATTTGTTTAGTCATAATCTGCACTAATTTTAAACCTAAGCTACCCTCCCGTCTCTCTTGTGTAATTGGTAAGCCAACACCATTGTCGGAAACCATTAATTGCCATTGGTGTTGCATCTTACACGCTTTTAAAACAACATTCACCTTTCCATGATGGCTATTGTTGAATGCATATTTTATTGAATTTGTCACTAATTCATTCACAATCAACGCCACTGGTACAGCAGTTTTTGTTGGAAATCCTACCGGTTCAATTTCGGCGACAATTAAAATATTTTCATTCTTCGTTTTTAATATGTCCCTATGAAAGTCAAGCACTTTTTCGAGGTAATCTTTCATATTTATCTCCAACGGCGTATTTGTATCATAAAGTAACTCATGCAAAGCTGAAAGAGATTGAATCCTGTTCTGGCTTTGAGACAGGTATTCTTTCAATTTTTCGTCATCCGCACTATTAGCCTGAAGTGTCAATAAACTTGAAATAATCTGAAGATTGTTGTTAATCCGATGATGAACTTCCTGGAGCAACACATCCTTTCTTTGATCTTCCGCAGATAAAAAAGCTGCGAGCTCCTTTTTATTTACATATGCCCTTCTCACAAAAAATAAACCTATACATGCCATCAAAAATACGACAATGAAAAACAGACGCCATTGTTTAGCGAGTTTATTTTCTACAGATAATTCGTATACAATTCTGTCATTTTGAAATTTAGTTTCAGCAACTTTTTTGTTGAACTCGTGATTCATTTCTGTCCTTGTTATTGCCATCATGTTCTCCTTTGAAAAAAGGCTATCCTTAAATTCAATATATCTTTTATAAAACGAGAGTGCTTCCACCGGGCGATTCGTTTTTTCAAAAAATTCACTATTCCCCAGGCAGGCATGCATTAAAAAATAATTAGATTTAGTCTCTTCTGCGATACGTAATGATTCCCTGTACGAAAGCTCTGCTTCCTTAATTTTTGAGACACCGTAGTAAGCCTGACCGATTAAACCCAGGCAAAAAGACTGTTCAGCATTCAATCCGAGTTGCTTGTAATAGTCCAGAGCGCGTGTTAAATAGGGAAGTGCTTCATTAAAATTATCAATATTAGAATACATGATTCCAATGTTTTCAAGACAAACAGCAATGTTATCTATGTCTGAAATTTTTGCAGAAACCTCTGCGGCCATTTTAAAATAATGGAATGCTGAATCCTGGTACTGGAAGGATAAAGTTTTATTACTAGCTACAAAAGCGGAGTCGCAAAGCGCCTTAAAATAATGACCGATGTTTCCTGTAGTAATACCAGTTAACTTTTCATCATGGATTTCTTCACTTATTTTTTTTGCACGACTATGGTAAAGAAAACTTTTGCTATAATTATTTATATCGCTATAAATAGAACCTATGTTATTTAATTCAATAGCAATCCGCATCTTATTTCCCAACTTTTCATGAATACCAAGCGCTTTGTAGCAATATTCTAAAGATTCCTTATAATTACCAATACTGGAAAATGTTCCGGCGATATTAGAATATAAGACGCCAACCTGCTCAAGGTCGCCGATTTGTTTAAAAAGCTCCAATGAACGAAAATAAAAATCGTTAGCTTGTTGATATTTACTTTGCTTCTGAAACACATCACCCAAGGTGACGTAATACATACCTGTAGCTCTTATACCGGCCTTTTTCAGTGTTTTTTCTGAAGAGCTTTTCAATTTTTCTGAAAATAACCTTAACTGATAATTGTATAGGAGTGTATTATTAAAATCACTTAAATCATAGTATTTTTCAATCAGGGAGCCGAGCCATTTAACTTTTTCGGTATCAGACTTAGCTGTAAAATACAAATATTTATATTCTGTAATTTCTTTGGGAAGTTGATCCTGACCCTTTCCATAGAAAGCCGCAAAGTATAATGAAAACAAAATAATGAGAAACCCTTTCATGTTAAACCGAATATAATAAACTTAAAATAAAGTAAACGGACTCTCACCAAAGTAGAAGGCAACCCATAACACAATAATGGTAGTTAATACCAAACTCAAGGGAACAATCATACGAAATCTCATTCGGGATGCTTTATGGTAAAAGGGCGCTTTCATTCCTAAAAATGTTCCCATTCCTCCTCCAATCAACGCTAAGAGTAAGAGGGTGAGTTCTGATATTCGCCATCCGTTTCTTTTACCCTGATATTTATCAAAAGCCATGAAAAGGTACGCCAACGCATTTATAAAAATTAGATAATGGATTAATACGTTCAGAAGACTTACAGCTTAAAAAGGCCTCCCGGATTTAGGGCCTTGATTAATATTATTTCTTAAGAGCGTCCCGGATTTCCATCAGGAGTTTATCAGTTATAGAAGGCTCTATAACTACCGGGGCTTCCGCTTCCTGTTTTTTCAGCGCTTTATTCACTCCTTTGATAATTAAAAATAATACAAACGCAATTACCAGGAAAGAGATAACCGACGCGATGAATTTACCTAACAGCATTCCACCCGGGGTCCATTGCTCAATATTCTCTGCTCCAGCCGCTTTAAGAGCTGGCTGCAATAGTATGGGAGTGATGATATCCTCGACCAAGGATGATACAATCTTACCAAAAGCGGCGCCGATGATAACACCCACAGCAAGGTCAACAACGTTACCCCGCATGATAAATAATTTAAATTCTTTAAGCATATTATTTTAAGTTTATATAAAGTGAGTTTTTAATTACTTTCCAAAACTTTCAATAACTCATCGAGCTTAGGCGTTAAAATAATTTCAGTCCGTCTGTTTTTCTTTCTCGCTTCAGGTGTCTTAGCAGGATCTAACGGGAAAAATTCACCCCGGCCGGCTGATGTGATTCGTGTTGGTTCTGTCTTCGAATTTTGCAATAATATTTTGGTTACGGATGTAGCCCTCATTACACTCAAGTCCCAGTTATCTTTAATTTCTCCTGCTCCCTTCATCGGAACATCATCTGTATGACCTTCAACTAAGATATTGATCTCGGGATTTTGTTCCAAAACCTTAGCAACATTTTTGAGCGCTTCCACGCCTTTAGGCTGAACAGCTGTTTTTCCACTTTCAAACAAAAGGGATTCATCCATACTTACGTATACTTTTCCATTCTTCTGTGTAATCGTTAAACCTTTTCCTTCAAAACCTAAAAGGGCATCCTGAAGTTTCTTTTTCAATTCGGCTGTTGCCTGGTCCTTACTCTTCAAAATCCCTTCTAATTCACTTACCCTTGCTTCTCGCTTCTTCAATTCGGCTGAAAGCGCGTCAAGGTCTTGCTGTTGCTTATTCAATCTCATTTCAAGCGCTTTAAGCTCATCTTCCTTTCTTAGCAGTTGTTCCTGCGTCATTTGTAATTTTCCACTTAGTGCTGCATTATCCCTTTCAGAACCAACTAACATTTTGTTGTATTTGTCCAAAAGCTGATCATTTACCGCGTTAAGTTTATCGTATTTATTCTGGAGGAGCCGAAGATTTGTTGCCATGATGGAAGTATCGCGTTGTAAGCCTGCCAGTTCCTTTTCCTCTTTTGCAATTTTTTCAGTTAACGTGGCCAGCTTTTCTTCATTGTCCTGGTTGGTCTTTTTTAAGTTCGCTAAATCGGTTTCACAGGTCGTTAACTTCGACTTGGTTTCTTCCATTAAACGTTGCGGAACACATGAACTTAAAACAATGATGGCGCAGCTGAAGCTTAATAATTTAATATTCATTTTCATAAAGAATTATTAAACAAAAATAAATTCTTTGAAAACGCATTTAAGAAGATCGGCAGCATTTTATTAACAAAAAACGCTTGCTAATTATTAGTGTTTCGCACTTAAGGCCTTTTCTACGCGTGACGCAACAATTTCAGCCAATTGCGAGAAATAAGTATGAATGATTTTTGAAGGGTTATTGATGTTATTTGGCAGATTGACTTCCGCAATTCCAGAATTTATTTCCCGGGCGTCGAGGGTGTAAACCGTATAATGCAAAAGGATTTTCCGCGAAGTACTGCTGGCTGGATCACCAGGTAAACCATTGAAGGATTTGATATCCAGTTCATTAATAAAAAGAAAAAGATCGGTTTTATATTTAGCGCCTAAATATGGCACCAGTGTCGCATTTTTCAATTTAGCGTTCATAAACCGCGCGTCACTATTACTTTCCACAGTTAATTGCCCGTTTGCAATTGCCTTCTCTTCTTTTTCCTTTACCGGTGCTTTATAGTTGTTTTGATCCGGCACCTTCATGTATTGGTAAGTCAAATACTGATAAATGTTTACGAGATCCTTTCTCGTTTTTACAGTATCGTCTAACAAATCCACCACAGGCATCCGGCTTTTAAACTTTTTATAGAACTGTTCATTTAAGCCGTCTCTCATCACAGCTTTAATTTGCTTCGCGTTAAGCTTTGTTTCTTTGTTGATTTGGAAGTCGATTTCACTAAGATACATCCTGTTTTCAAAAGGAATCAAAAGGATCTGGTGCTTAAGGTTTCCTTCTTTCACTGCCGGTTTATTTCCTGAATTAATGGTTTTATCCTGTGCTAATAAACTACTGCTCAAAAAAACGGACAGCAAGCAAAAAAGTATTATAAATCGGTATATCATTGCAAAACCCTCTCTATTACCTATAAGTTAAAAATTCAGCAAAGGTTACTTAAAAAAATGGACAAAGTCGTTTAAATTGGCATAAAGCATCAGGAAAAGAAGAATGGCCATACCAACATACTGCGCATAGGTTAATACTTTTACACTTGGTGCCCTTCGTGTGATCATTTCATATAAAGTAAACACGACGTGGCCGCCATCCAAAGCAGGAATTGGTAATAAATTCATAAAAGCCAGTACAATGGAAAGAAACGCAGTACGGTTCCAAAAATCTTCCCAAATCCATTCTTCACCAAACATTTTGGACATCGACTTGAAGCCACCTATGTGTTTATAACCACCGGTACTCGGAGTAAAAATCATTTTAAACTGACGCACATACTTATCAAGTTCCTGTCCGGTTTTTCTCACACCTGCGGGGAAAGATTCGAAAAACCCATACGTTTTTGTTTCTACGCTGATGATCCCCAACTTTATTAAATCATCCGGCCTTCCTGCAAAAGCAGCTTCAATCTTTCCTTCAGCAGAAACTTTTACCGGTACTGAAATGTTAGTTGCATTTCGTTCCACATTCAATGTAATTGTATTCCCGGCAAGGCTTTGCAGGTGTTGTTTCAATTCATCATGAAATTTTACCGGTATGGTATCATTGATTCCCACTACTCTGTCAAATTCTTTTAAGCCAGCATCTTTATTGATGGACCCTTTTACAAATTCTGCAAATATTGGCGGTGTGCGTGGATTGCCAAAACCGAATTTTTCTGAAGTAGCTATCTGATCAATAAAATTTTTAGGTAAAGTCAGTTCTACCTTTTTTCCGTTGCGATCAATCTGAACGGTTTGACCCAGTAGGATTTCAATTCTCAAATCATCCAGGTACTTTACCGGGTTCCCATCCACTGAAATAATTTTATCCCCTGTTCTAAAGCCAACAGCCATTCCGAGCGAATCTGAACACTCAATGCCATCCTTTAAACTGCTCATTGGGATTTTCTTTTCTCCCCAGGTAAAAAGAATCATCGCATAAATAATAAATGCGAGGAGCACATTAACTATAATTCCTCCTAACATCACTATTAATCGCTGCCATGCCGGATGTGCCCTGAACTCCCAGGGTTCGGCAGGTTTTTTCATCTGCTCTGTATCCAGGTTTTCGTCAATCATCCCGGCAATTTGAACATAGCCGCCCATTGGGAACCATCCTATACCATATTCTGTGTCGCCAATTTTCTTTTTAAAAAGAGAAAAGTTTAATACACCGGGTAAAGGGAATAAAAAATCGAAAAAGAGGTAAAATTTATCTACCCGGATTTTAAACATACGCGCAGTAATAAAGTGCCCGAATTCGTGTAGCAAAATCAACAATCCCAGGCTGGCGATAAATTGCGCTATATTTATAAAAGTACCCATAGTTATTTCTTAATTAATTCTGCCGTTAGTATTCTTGTTTCCTTATCACATTGAATGTAATCCTCAATTCCAGGGCTTTTGATCATTGGCATTTTTTCCATCGCTGAAGCAATGATATCACTCATTCTTAAAAAGCCTATTCTATCATCTAAAAAGGCCTGCACCGTTATTTCGTTAGCTGCATTCAAGACACAAGGCATGTTACCGCCTTTTTCCATCGCTTTGAAGGCCAGGCCTAAATTACTAAAGGTTTCGGTATCAGGCTTACGGAAGGTAAGCTCCGGATAGTTAAAAAAATCAAAACGCGGAAAATTCGTTTTGAGCCGTTCAGGATATGTAAACGCATATTGAATGGGTAGCTTCATATCGGGTAACCCCATTTGAGCCTTCATACTGCCATCTGTGAATTGAACGATGCTGTGGACAATGCTTTGCGGATGAACAATCACATCAATCTGTTCCGGTTTTAAATTAAACAACCATTTCGCCTCTATTACTTCCAATCCCTTATTCATTAAGCTGGCCGAATCAATGGTGATCTTCGCTCCCATTGTCCAGTTAGGGTGTTTTAAAGCCTGTTCTTTGGTTACGGATGCAAGAAAATTCCGATCCTTATTAAAAAACGGTCCGCCGGAGGCAGTCAGGTATATTTTTTCAATTGGATTATCAAACTCACCTGCAAGGCATTGAAAAATTGCCGAGTGCTCCGAATCTACCGGGTAAAGATTTACCGCATTTTCATATGCTAATTTAGTGACGATTTCGCCGGCAACCACCAGGGTTTCCTTATTTGCCAATGCAATAGTTTTCTTATGCTTTATGGCATTGATGGTGGACGCAAGGCCTGCGTAGCCAACTATCGCCGCCAGAACCAGATCAATGGTTTCCATTTCAACAATCTGTTCAATGGATTTCAGGCCGGAAAAAACTTTTACATCATGTTGGAACAAAGCTTCCTTAACCTGTTGGTATTTATTTTCATCCCCAATTACAACAGCGTTTGGCTTAAATTCAATTGCCTGTTGAATGAGTAAATCAGCATTACCATTCGCTACTAAAACTTCGACTTCAAAGTGCCTTGGATTGCTCCGTATTACTTCCAGTGCCTGTGTACCAATACTGCCCGTACTACCCATGATGGCAATTCGTTTTGGGGCTCTATCCGGCTGTTGGTTCTGGTTCATTGAAGCGGCAAAAATGGCGAAAATTTTAGGATTTAAGAAATTATGTTTATAAAGTAGTTATCGGCAAATTGCTTATTTTTGCCGCAAAATAAACACTTCCCTCCTACTTTCAGGATTTACTATGAAACATAAAACAGCCATATTACTCTTACAATTAGGAACTCCCGACAGCCCTAAGAAGTCTGACGTAAGAAAATATTTAACTCAGTTTTTAAATGATGAACGCGTAATTGATATTCCGTGGCTATCACGAAAACTTTTAGTGAATGGCATTATTGTACCTTTTCGTTCAGGGAATTCTTCCAAACTGTATAAAGCAATATGGGACGAACAAACCGGTTCACCATTGCTTAAACATACAGTAGATTTACAAAAAAAACTTCAGACGGCCGTTGGTGATGATGTAAAAGTAGAAATGGCCATGCGTTACCAAAGCCCTGGCATGGAAAGTGTTCTCGCGCGCATGAAAAAAGAAGGCTATCACAAAATAATTGTTTTTCCTTTATATCCTCAATACGCATCGAGCAGCACCGGAAGTTCACTACAGGAATTTATGCGCATTGTAAGCAAATGGTGGGTGATACCGGAAATCAGAATGATCAGCCAGTATTACGATAATGAAGATTACATCAACTGCATGGCGAACCGCGCAAGAAAACACGACATCTCAACATACGACCATGTGATTTTTAGCTACCATGGCCTACCGGAAAGGCAAGTTGACAAGGTTTACGAAGACGGATATTTATGTAAAGACCATCATTGTGATACCGAACTCACTGAAACAAATTATTACTGCTATAAAGCGGGATGTTACCATACCACTCAATCACTGGTAAAAAAATTAAATATTGCGGAAGGCAAGTACACCGTTAGTTTTCAGAGCCGGCTGAATGATAAGTGGTTGATGCCGTTTAGTGACAAAGTAGTGGAAGAGCTGGCAAAAAAAGGTGCTAAAAACGTTTTGGTTTTTTCACCGGCTTTTACCGCAGATTGTTTAGAAACGATTTACGAAATTGGAACTGAATACCAGGAAATTTTTCACGAGCATGGTGGTGAAAAAATTCAATTGGTAGAAAGCCTGAATAGCGGTGACGATTGGGTGGAGACGATTAAAAAGATTTGTTTGAAATAGCCGTCTAAAAGACACTCTTTTTAATCCTTAACGAATTTCAACGTTTGAAATTCACCCGAACCATTTATTAAATTAATAGTATATATTCCTTTTTTTAACTCTTCAATATTAAGAGTACCACTATATTCAAAATTGTCGAAAGATATTTCTTTAACTAACTGACCTTTAAAATCAAAAATAGAAATTTTCTTTTTTACAAAAAGAGCGTCATCGAAACTGAAATTCAATTCAGACTTCCCGGGATTAGGATAAACTGAAAACAAAAGATGTTTGCTAGGATTATTTATATTAACAATTTGGAAAATTTTTTGTTTTTTAGCAAAGTCAAAATATGACAACCTATAGAACGTATATTCAGTCTCGACATACGAATCTATTAAAGAGTATACTTTTTTTGAAGTCGAATTACCATTTGCTTTGACTCGCCCCAAATCTTTAAAATCAATTCCATTATTAGAGTATTCTATTAAATAATAATCAATATCTGATTCCGACAAAGACGACCACTCGAGATAATTCTCTTTACCTTGTTGGTAACCATAAAAATACAATAAATCAACAGGTAATAGCTGAGTGTTGGACGCGGCTATTGAAAACGTACAGTTTGCACCAGCATTACCATCAATACCAATAGTTATTTTCTGTCCTGGGGTTAAACCAGTAATTGTTGTTGTGACCGCTCCTCCTGAACCTGTTGTATTTCCAAGATAGGTTAGAGACGTTGTACTAGTACCGGTACAGGAACCCGACCAATACCCTATTTGAAACCCCGATCCTCCTCCCACGCAAGAAATATTTGTTATACTTACAACGACTGTACATGGTGAAACACATAATGTGTTTGTTGTAAATGAGTACCAAATATTATTTTCTAAAGATCCTGCGCCAAATTGCGATGGAGGAGGATCAGTTGGGGACGCAGTTGCACACAGATTACTTCCCGCTTGCGTTACTGAAGATATTTGCTGGGGTGAGCCGCATAGATCGTTGGTAATCACAGCGGTTTTTGTACAAACAGAAAGAGAACCCGCAGTGCCACTCCATACTCTAAGATAATAACATGAATTTGCCGCTAAACCCAATCCTGCAGTAGTAAATTCTGTTCCTGTTCCCGCCACTCCTCCACAAGCTACCGACCCTCCCACATACGAACAAGCCGCATCAAAAATAGAGAATTCATAATTACCCGAGGCAGTTCCATTTGTGACATCGAACCCGACGCAACTACCCGAGGAATTTGTGCAAAACTTCAAATAGGTTACTCCACCTGAACCACCATATCCATTTCCGACGCATCCAATTGCTGAGCCTGTTGTACCATTTGACTGACTGTAACAAGTACTCGTACCATTAGGAGTACCAGTATTTATCGCAGTAGCACAAGACGAGCCCGTTTGGCTAAATAACTGTTTTACAAAGAAAAATAAAAAATAAAAACAACAAATCCTAAGCACGTTCATAGATTAGTTTTTTGGTTTGTACTCAATAATCAAACTACCAATTTCTCTGCGATAAAAGATATCGCCATTCACATTATATTTTAAATAACCCTGTTCTTCTGGAGATGGAATTAATTCTCCACTGCTTATCTTCGTTTCTATCTGAGTTGGCTTTAACGTATCAGAAATCCCTTGATTAATTTTGGAAATATTTGAAACACTTCCGACTGCGATCTGACATTGAAGAAAGTTAAACATTCCCAGGAAGAATATAATACCATAAATTACTCTAAATTTTACCATCTCCTTTTTCATTTTTTTGCTAACCAAATATAGAGAAAAAGGCTCAAAATGTTATTATAATCACACGAAAAAATAAAATTTAACATTTATAAACCCGTAACACACCTAAAATATTTAGCAATTGATCGAAAATAGATTCAATATTCCGTTAGTTAGTATCTCAAATTTTTTTATGATTACGGAGTATTTCGAAACCCCAAAAATGATATCTATATTTAAATTTGCAAAAGCCTTCAACACCCTTTAAGTTTATGCCAAAAAGCTACTCCAATAAGCCTGCTAGTTTTACATATTATTCAAATAAAAAATATATTTTTCTATTTGAATCCAATAAAAATTTACGTGGCTTTAACAACATGCTATTATCCACTAAAGTTGGCCATAAATCTCTTAACTTTAAATTAAACGGTGTCTTTTTCCTCAATTATGACTACAAGAAGAAACAGGCGAAAAATTCAACTAAAAACAACAATCCTCTATCTTTCGTAAGAGCTTCTAAGTTTGAAATTGATGAATCATTTGCTTGGACAGATACTTTTCCCAATGAAGTGAAATACTTAAAAGACAAAATCTCAATTAAACCAACAATTACAAAGGGCCAGTATCTCGAAAAAGTTAAAGCGTTAAAACAACACATACAGGACGGAGATATTTATGAGATAAATTACTGCATTACCTTTGAAGCCCATGACGTGACTATTGACCCATTGGATATTTACCAAAAATTGAACGCCATTAGCAAAGCGCCGTATTCTGCATTGGCAAAGTTCGACAAACAGTATATTATTTCTTCGAGTCCCGAATTATTTTTAAGTAAGAAAGGAAACAAACTTATTTCCAAACCCATCAAAGGAACGGCAAGACGTGGCAAAACAAAAGAAGAAGATGAACAATTAAAATTGTCACTTAGAAACAGTCTGAAAGAACAAACGGAAAATGTAATGATTGTGGATGTAGTACGCAATGATTTGTCACGCATCGCCAAAAGAGGGACCGTTCAAGTAGAAAAATTATTTGATATTGAAACCTACGAACAGGTTCATCAAATGGTAAGCACGGTGAGTTGCGAGTTAAAAGACAATGTTACCTTTGAAGAAATTATTGAAGCTACTTTCCCAATGGCCAGCATGACCGGTGCGCCAAAAATCCGTGCTATGGAGCTGATTGACCAATATGAACTGTATAACCGCGGCCCGTATTCCGGGGCTTTAGGGTACATCGACGAAAACGGTGATTTCGAGTTAAGTGTATTAATTCGTAGTATTTTTTATGACGAAGAAAAACAATACCTCAGCTTTTCTGTGGGCAGCGCAATTACCGCCCTTTGCGACCCGGAAGAAGAATATGAGGAATGCCTCTTGAAAGCGAAAGCCATGATGGATGTTTTGTCATCGTAACCGTCGCAAATCCGATGCTATTCTTTTGGGAATTAATACGTTAGTCAAAAAATAATTATGTCCATTCATTTTATTATTACCTTCGCGCGTCCTTAATTACTTCACTTCGACTTTAATACGATTACCATGAAATTAAATGCGGCTTTGCTATTATGCTTAATGCCATTGTCTTTTTTATCACAAAACGTTGGTATTAGCGCTACCAGCGGTTTCACCCCTAATCCAAACGCGATGCTTGATATTGATGTTTCCTCATTGGGTTCGACCTCAAAAAAAGGATTGTTGATACCCAGGGTAAGCCTTTCATCTATTGCTGATAACGCCACCATTCAGGGACCCAGTACGTCGCTTTTGGTTTATAACACGAATACTGCGGGTACAGGATCCACGGCAGTTTCTGCCGGATTTTATTACTGGGACGGGTCAAAATGGGTAGCGTTTTCAGGAACAGGGGGAAAAGATTGGTCTTTACTTGGCAATGCCGGAACTGCGGATGGTACCAATTTTATTGGCACCACGGATAATGTCGCATTGAATTTTAAAGTTAATAATACAAAAGCCGGGAGAATTGACCCGCTTGGTCCGGTATTTTTAGGCGTAGGATCCGGCAGTGTAAATACGGGCGCTTATAATACCGGCTACGGTTTCCAAACATTATCCAAAAATACTTCCGGTGATTTTAATACTGCAGTCGGTAATTTCGCTTTAAATGCCAATATAGTGGGTACCTATAATTCCGCAATTGGTGCCGGCGCCCTAGCCGCAAATACTTCAAGTTTTAATACAGCAAATGGCCCATATGCACTTTATGCCAATACAACAGGCAGTTTGAACACGGCAACGGGAATGAGCGCATTACAATCAAATACTTCAGGAAATTCTAATACAGCTAATGGTGCTTACGCCTTATACTCATCAACCGGAAGTTCAAATACTGCTGTGGGGATTAATACACTTTATTCTAACACTGCTAACTTTAATACAGCTACTGGAGCAAACGCATTAAGATCGAATACTTCAGGCGCAAACAATACTGCTGTCGGCTTTTCAGCACTTACATTAAATACTGCAAGTTCAGATAATACTGCTATTGGGAAAAATGCCCTTGCAAACCATATAGGATCGGCAATTCAGGGATTTAACACTGCCGTAGGATCTGGCGCGTTACAATTAAATACAACGGGTAATGAAAATACGGCTATAGGTTTAAGCGCCTTATATTTTAATAAAACGGGAATATATAATACAGCCAGTGGTTCTTCAGCCATGATGAACAATACTGCAAGCTATAATTCAGCACATGGCGCCTACGCTTTGTATGCGGCAACGGGAAGTTCAAATACTGCAAATGGAGCTTATGCGCTTAACAAAAACACAACGGGAAATTTAAATTTTGCAGGCGGGGTTAATGCCTTATTCACAAATACCGCCGGTAGTTTAAATGTAGCTGTGGGTGCAAATGCATTGCAATTGAGCACCACTTCCGGATCAAATACAGCCGTGGGCGCTAACGCGTTAATCGCAAACACAACAGGAAGCCTGAACGTTGCCTTAGGAACAAACGCTGGAAATGCGATAACTACAGGAACCAATAATATTGCCATTGGTTTTAATGCACAGGTTGCTTCAGCAACAGGGTCTGATCAGATAAGAATCGGAAATACTACCCATACCTTAGCAACTACACAAGTTGCATGGACAACAACCTCCGACCGGCGATGGAAGTCAGATATCAGAAACAGTGATTTAGGATTGGAGTTTATTAAAAGTTTGCGTCCTGTTTCTTACACGCGTAACAATGATCCCGGCCAAAAACTGGAATATGGCTTTATTGCACAGGAAATTGAAGAAGCCCTTCTCAAACACGGCACAAAAAACCCCGGAATTATCAGCAAAGACGACTCCGGCATGTTAGGCGTTCGTTATAATGATTTGCTGGCGCCAATGGTCAAAGCAATCCAGGAGCAGCAGCTTACTATTGAAGACCAGAAAAAACGAATTGATCAACTTGAAAAAACGATCAAAGAACTATCTGAAAAAATTAACAAGTAAAATATGTTTAATTTACTTTTTCATATAAATCTGCAATCAAAAAAAATGGCGTTCCTGCTATTGACGCTTATGTTTAGGGCGAGTGTGTGTTTTTCCCAGGGATTGGTAAATAACGGTGCTGAAATCGTTCTTACAGGTACCGTTCAAATGTATATTGACGGAATAGACGGAAACTATACGAGCCAATCGTCTGGATCGGTTACTCCGGCCTCATTATCTGTAATTTCTCTTGAAGGAAACTGGATTAACAATTCGCCCAATGTTGGGTTTACGATTGATGGAGGAGAAGTCGTATTAACGGGAAACACGCAGACGATAACAGGAACAAATGCAACTGCGTTCTATAATCTGTCACTTGCTGGAAACGGTGTGAAAACACCGGCAATTAATTCAACAACTGTTGGTGGCCAGACAAATTTCACAGGAACATTGTCTGTTGGCACATCCACACTTGATTTAAATAGCAACCGCATTGATATTACCAATAGTTCTACAACAGCTATCACCCGATCCAGCGGTTACATCGTCAGTGAAACGCCCTTATCGGTTAACCCAAGTATTATCCGATGGTACCATCGAACCTCAGGCGGCACACGCATCTATCCATTTGGTGTTGATGGCGCGTATATTCCTTTTACACTTAACATCACCGCCAGCATGACAAATACAGCAGGGTATGTCGATGTTTCTACCCGAAGTACGCCTTCAGATAATACGCCCTGGGCAGGGCCGGGGGATGTTGCTGCAGTAAGCCATATGTATTCACCAAATAATCTCTACAGCGACGGAAGTATTCCCGCAGTAATTGACCGATGGTGGAATATTGAAAACAGCGATCCGTTAACCGCTGACCTTACCTTTAGTTATCGGGGATCAGAAAATACATTAGATCCATTATATTCAGGAGGTTTTTTAGGTGCACAGTATTGGGATGGGAGCGGTTGGATGCCTGATAACGCAACAATCGGGACTTCGGCAGCGGTAACTTCAGGGGTTGGTACCGTCTCGGCACCAGGCATTTCAAAATTCTGTCCATGGGTTTTATCAGCGTTGTTATCGCCTTTACCTGTAGAGTTACTAAACTTTGAAGCTCGCTGTGTACAAAATACTATTGCCTTCGAATGGTGTACCGCTTCTGAAACCAATAATAGTTTTTTTTTCCTTGAACAATCTGCTGACAATATTACCTACCAGACAATAGCAAACATATATCCGCATAGTAATCAAAACGAGCCACGCTGTTACAATCATTTAACGAGTTCGTCATCGTCGCCACTAAATTATTTCCGACTCTCCCAAACTGATCAAAATAAAAATACGAAACTTTTAAAGATCATATCCTTAGAATCCTGTCATGACATAACCAATCAAATGATACTTACAAATAACGGTTCCAGGAATATAGGCCTCATTCTTCATGCAGACTGGCAACAACATTTGCAATTACAAGTACATAACACCCTGGGTCAGCTAGTTGAGATAAAAGAACTTGATGCTGTGAAAGGCGATAATTTTATTTCAATCGTGTTGACGAATGTTTCGAACGAAATATATTACGTTTCTATTTATGACGCTGATGAAAAACGCATCAGTAAAAAAATCGTTATAACTGATCTGAATTAGCTATTCAACCATAAAGGATTTACTAATAATTGTTTCGTTATTTTCAATAAGGGTTAAAATGTATTTTCCTTTCGCCAAATCCCTAATAGAAATGCTATTTTCATGCGTTACCGGATTTAGCCCTTTAACTTTTCTACCTTGCAAATCATAAATATAAAGCGCCGTTGCACCATTGCATTTGTAATTTTCAATATTTACATTTAAAACAGCAGAGGCCGGATTAGGGTAAATCACTAACTGGGAGTGTTTACTAATTTTTCGATCAGCTACACCTGTTAAAATATTGCTTTGACCATTTGCAAAAACATACTCTCCCGATTTTAACGTATCAGCAGTAAAAAAACCTGTTCGTGTACCAATTTTAAATTTGGTGTAACCTTGCACTTCATGCCAGTCGTCTGCTGCGTTTTTACGATAAAGCAGGATTAAACTGTCGCCGTTAACAACGGTTAAACAGGTATCCATATAACCGTTGCCTGATAATGATTTATTTCCATCGTAATTGAACCGGATTTTAGACGCAAACCCTGAGGCAAAAAGGCCGTCTATTTTCCAGTAATGTTGCGAATTCAACCGGTAATTATATAAATTATTTTTAATAGGATCTGGTGTCACAATATTATGTTCGATCCTTACTAGTGAAGAATCCACTCCTTTATTGGACACAATGAGATTAGCACGGGCCAAACCAAAAGATATCGTACCGGTTGACTTTACCGTTTTGTATTCCGAAGAAATGGCATCACTGATCTTGGATTCTACATTGATGCCGGTATAAACAGGCTTAACGTTTGTAGTAAGCGTAAAAGACTGAAGCGCACCCGACATGGATATTGTTTTTACTTCTTTATTCCATGAACTGTTCATAAACGTAAGTTCGAGGGGTACGCCAGTGTAATAAGCCGGAGCTCCAAAGAGCTTTTGCTTAACATACACCACTGAGGTAAATGGTGCCACGGTTCCGGTTGTTTTTACTGAGTCAATTGAGAAGTGAGGCCAGCCACCTGACATTACCCAATTATCAAAAAACGGTATCAAATTCTGTCCTGATGAATTTTGTAAAAGGTCTCTGAATTCAAGGCTGTTCATATTCCTATATGCTTTTTGCTGAAGCACATATTTTAAGCCTGTGAAAAAGGCGGCATCGCCCATGTAGGATCTTAGCGTATGCGCAACATCGGCACCTTTTCTATACACATGGTCGCCATAAGTATATGCATGCGGCACACCAGACACTGCGCGAAATCCTTTCTCTTTCAGATGAACATATCGTATGAGCTCATCATGAATACTTTTAACCTCATTAATATATTTAGAATAATTATATGTCCATTCCAGAAACAGCCGCTCACTGTAGCTTGCCATTCCTTCGTTTAACCACATATCTTCCTGTGTTTCACAAGTAACAAGATCTCCCCACCAATGGTGCGAAAGTTCATGAGCCATCAGTTCTGATTCGTAGGCAATGGATGTTGCCGCCTGCGGATAAGCAATGTTGGTGGCATGCTCCATTGCACCACTACTAAATGGGACCAGGCAATAACCTACCCGGTTCCAGACATAGGGTCCAAAATAATTTTCGAAACCAAGAATGGCATTTGGCAAATGGATGAATCCGTTCTTCAAAGCCGTGGTATCGCTTGGCCTGGCTGCGAGAATAATTGGAAGATTTCCATTTGCTGCGTTAATATTCCAGTTAACCTGTGTGTAATCCGCAACTGCAACAGAGGCTAAATAAGAAGGAATTTCCTTATTCAAAACCCAATGCCGCGTATGAACAGATCCGTTTATAATATCCGACATGAGGATACCATTGCAGAAAGATGTTTTACTTAGGTCTGTTGTGATCTTAAATTCATAAAGCGATTTTTCAACAAAATTATCGAAACACGGAAACCAAACCCTTCCGTAATTGTGAGGCTTCGCGCCAAAACCTACTCCTAAGTTGTATGCATAATTACCGCTGAAGGAAAAACCACCCCAACCTGCGGGATCACCTTGCGGAATTCCGTGGTAAAAAACGGTTAGTTCAACTGTATCCGAACTATTTAGAATGTTTGCAAATTGAACCCGCAACAGGGTGTCGTTATAAGAATAGTTGAGTGTAGTACCTTGTTTTTTAACGCTGTCGATCGTCATTTTGAGAAGATCCAAACTAACAGCACTTTGATTGCTGATTCTAGGCGTAAGTTTTATTGTGGTAAACCCTTTAATTTTTTTGTTGGCAAAATCAGTAATATCAAGGTTAACGGAATATTTTAGGACATCAAAGGTGTCACTTCTCAGATTTTCAGCACTATAATAAAGCGATGAAGTTGTTTGTGCCTTCTGATGCTGACAACTGATTTCCTGCGATAAGCCATTTCTAACAACGAATAATACTAAAAAGTAAAGGAAATAGAATGCTTTCATGCGGTATTTTTATCTAAAGTTAATGAATTTTAGATAAGCGTAGTTCACAGCAAACATGAAATGGTTTAATATACCAATCCGGTTTCAATATCATTACGGTATGCACGTCGATCAACTTCTTTACCAAGACTGTCATAAAACAGCCATAGACTGTCTTTTAAATCATTTTTATACCAACCGGTATAAAACGTTTTGCCATTTGGATGAAAAACTGTAGTAGCACCATGTTTTTTCCCTTGGTCATAAAAACAATCACTCCATTTCAAACCGTTTTCGTAAAACGCCATCCATTCACCATGGCGTTTACCGAATCGGAAAAAGCCAGAAAATTTAATAACCCCATTTGGATATTTATCAATGTAGTCGCCGGTATAATCTGCATCAGGAGGAACGATGCTGTATTTACCTAATTCACCAGAAACCTTAGCCGGATTATGATTTTTGCTTTGCGCAAGTGAATCTGTTTTGATTGAATCAATTCCTGTATTAGTGGTGTTTTTACATTTTGAAAATAAAACTGTAAGTAGGGTTAACGTAGCAAAAATGAATAATTTGTTCATGTTTATTTTTTTCTTTCTATGGAATAATTAATGAGTTGAACAAGGCTTTGTTTAGAAGCACTTTCCGGTAATACTTGAAGTTGCGATAACGCTCTGTCTTTATATTGATGCATAATTTTTTCCGCATACTGTATACCACCTTTTCTAATAACAAATTCAATCACTTCAGAAACTTTTACGGGATCATTATTATAATTTTTCACAATATTAATAATCTTTCTTTTTTCGAACCAGGTACTGTTATTCAACGCAAATATCAATGGAAGTGTCATTTTCTTTTCCTTAATATCAATGCCTGTTGGTTTACCAATAGAGGTGTCATCACCAAAATCAAAAAGGTCATCCTTGATCTGAAAAGCGATACCGGTATTAATACCGAACTCTCTGAACTGATTAATCACCGTTTCGTCATTGGTTACGGAAGCAGCGCCTGCAGCACAACATGCCGCAATCAACGCAGCCGTTTTTTTGGTAATGATTTCAAAATATACGTCTTCGGAAATGTCAAGTTTGCGCGCCTTTTCAATCTGCAATAGTTCGCCCTCACTCATTTCCCGAACTGCGTGACTAACAATTTTAAGCAAGTGAAAATCATTATTGTCCAAAGAAAGAAGTAAGCCACTCGAAAGCAAAAAATCGCCGATTAAAACAGCAATCTTATTTTTCCATAAAGCGTTTACACTGAAAAAACCCCTGCGTTCATTACTGTCATCTACCACATCATCATGTACTAAAGTTGCTGTATGGAGGAGTTCTATCAATGAAGCTGCCCTGTATGTGCTTTCATTAATTACGCCCGCGCTCTGGGCACTTAAAAACACAAACATGGGCCTGATTTGTTTTCCTTTTCGCTTAACAATATAATTCGTGATCTTATCCAGCAAGGGCACGCTGGTCTTCATCGACTGTTTGAACTTAATTTCAAACTCGTCCATGTGTATGGAAATGGGCGCTTTTATCTGATCTACTGTGCTACTCACCTTCAATAAGTGCCGTAAATATATGGTTTAAAAAATTGACTTTATAATTATCTTGGCGTATTTAAACTTAATTAGGATGGCCTTAAAATAAAAAGTCCTTTCACTTTGAAGTGAAAGGACTGTAGCAATTTTAAAAAGTTTAACCCTTAATTATACCTTGTTCAATTGCTTTATTTTAATTCAGATTGAGGGCAGGAATTTTTCCTTCCTTAATCAAATTCAATGTTTTTTGTTTATGGTCTTCAAAACTTCCAAATGCCAAAGCATCTAACATTTCAGACCGTGACATATTAGGGTTGCCAAATTGCTTGCGAATGTCTTCTGAACAACGGTCAACATACTTTTCAAATTTATTGGGAGCCCATAAATAATCCTTTTTCACGGCTTCCTTTTCTATTTTGAATTCCTCAGGTAATCCACCTTCAATTTTGGATTTAATTTCCAAACCTTCATAAGATTTCGGTAATTGACGATTGTCAAACAAAAACGGCTTAGAAATCATGATCACATGCTTCTTACGTTTTGGGTCAATCATGGATAATCCTTCAATTCTAAGCCCCTTTTTTTTAAGGGAACCGAATTTGGTTTCAAAATTTTTTAATATCTCAAACATGGCGATAAGTTACAGTTATTAACAAAGGTACGCCTGAAAATGTTAATAAACTAACTTATTAGACGAAGCAAAAAAACCACCCTACGAAAAAATGTGGAAAGTACGTTTAAAACCGGTTAATTTGTAGTTTAAAGAACATTCATAATCGTGTAATTAACTGACATTCAATAGATTAAATAATTTAGAACGTACTGTTGAAAACCTAGCATTGATTAGGCAAACCTAACCTTTTGTTGTGCTCCGAAATCCAGGATACGGTCAATAAAATCGAGAGGCTTGTACCCATTGATTGCAGCCTGATGATAAATACAAGTAGCCGGTGTCATTCCGGGAAGTGAGTTTACCTCAATAAAAATTACCTCAACACGGCTCACATCATATATACGCACAAAAGCGTCGATACGGCAATACCCAACAATATTTAAAACTTTAGCCGCCGCACCCAGCGTCTCTTTCACTTTATCCGAAATCAGTTGCCTTTCCTTTTCATCCCGGGAATACCGTGCCGGCGTAATATTTTGTCCCTGACCTGCCAGAAATTTCTCTTCTAAACTTAAAATATCACCTTCGGCAAGCGCTTCTGATGCTTCAAACACTTCGTATTCAATATCGCCCTTCGCATTAAATCGGGTAAGCATACCCCCGGTAATTTCTAAAAAATGTGCAGCTCCATTTTTGCTAATGAGTTCTTCAACCAGTATAACCTGCTTTTTCGGAAATTCTTCTTTTGCTTTTATATGCAGCGTTTCGGCAGCCTTCATATCAAATTCCTCGGTTTCTCTGAACATAAGAGTTGCAAAGGCTTCAAACTCTTCAAAATTCTTAATTTTCTTAACAGCACTACTGCATCCATCATCAACCGGTTTAGCGATTAAAGGGTACACAAATTCATTTTTCAGCCAGGATTTTATTTCTTCCTTCTTGTGTAGCCATTCGTCAGAACTGATGAGGCAATGTTTGGCAGCAAGAAATCCATTTTTCATCAATATTTCATTTGTTCTGAATTTATCAATGGTGATGGATGAACTTTCCTTTCCTGAACCGTTATACGTTAAGCCCACTTTCTCAAGTTCTTCCTGAACTGCACCGTCTTCTCCTGGCCGCCCATGCAACGCAATAAATACCTGTTTAACTTCTTTAGAAAGATCGGTATAACTTACCTGCTTAGGTTCAATTAAATTTTGCGGAGAACCGTATTTATCAGTGATCGTTTTGCATTCCTGAATTATATCAGCAATCACTTTGTGCGTTTTCCAATTATCAACTTTATCTCTGATATCGTCCGCATTATCTTTTAATAAAGCATTTATCGGAATCTGATACATCACATGCTGTTTGTTATTCATGGTTAAAAACACTGGAACAGGAGCATATTTTGCGGATGAAGCCAGCTTCTCAAATATATTTCTTCCACTTTCAACGGAAATATGCCGTTCGGAGGAATAGCCACCTAAAATCACTGCTACCGGTATCTTGGTATTATGAGCGTTCTTTTCATCCTGAAGCGAGGACTCCAGCCTTTGCAATATTAAATTGTAAATAGATGCACCTTTACTTCCTTTTATGCGTTTGCATAAGGAGGCACGGATAATTAAAGTCAAAAACTGAGAGGGCGTTAAGCCGATTTCAGCTGCCTGATGAAAGAAAAAGGACGAAGGCATCATACCCGAAGTGGTGTTGGGATCATTTAAAAATACTCTTCCATCCTTGCTTAAAAATCCGTCGATTCTTGCATATACATCAAAGCTTAGTTCTCCAAAAAGCCGTTCACACTCTTTACGAATGGCATTAATTTGGTCATCACTCGCTTCAATAGGTGTAATTTTTCTCGACAGTCCAGGTAAATATTTACTTCGGTAGTCAAAGAGCTCCTTGCCCTTTCTAATTTCTGTTGGAGGCAACGCAATTGGCTTATTATTCGAATCAGTGTCTTCCAGAACAATACATGAAAATTCTTTTCCTTCAATAAAACCTTCAACAAGTACGGTGCTCTCTCCATCAAGCGCTTCCAACACAAATCCTTCCGTTAAATGGCAATTGTTATTGAGATACGAAATGAGCTCGTACTGATTATAAAAAACCAATTCATCATTGCTTTGGATTTCGTTTACCAAACCTAAATTTATTTTTAGTGGCATTCCTATTCCTTCGCGGATGTCGGATAAAGAACGTACAAATTCAATTTTTTGGATATCCGTTAACCTGTTCCATTCACTGGAATCAAGCCATTTTGTAAAGAGCGCTTTTTCAATCGCCGTCATGAAGGCACTTTGATTATCTTCATTTAAAATGGTAATCCCAATGGACGAACCCTGGTTTGCCGGTTTAATCACCATTGGAAAGCCAATAGTTGATTTTGCTTCTTCCCATGAATGATTATCCGTTCCATTTATCCAAGCTTCCCTATCAATAACAAAATATTCAGGGCAATTAAATCCGGCATTCACCATGAAGCGTTTTTGCACACTTTTATCTATACCGATAGCACTGGGTAAAATACCGCTTCCTGAATAAGGAATTTGCAGGTACTCAAGCAGCCCTTGTATGCGACCATCTTCACCGTATGGTCCATGAAGAGCGAGAAATGCGAAATCAATTAATGAAGGTAATTCGTGGGGGAGAATTTTTTTTCCGATTTTAAGAATTAACTCGTCCTGTTGTAGCGTAGTTAACTTTCCTAAGTTTTCGGCGTAATACTGAAAATGCTCATTGTTGGCTGGAATAAAGTCAACCGGTGGATAAAAATCACGAATGGTGCCTTTGTAAACATAATTCCAATTCAATAAAATAAAATTTCCGAAAGAGTCAACAAACAACGGTATTGCCTCAAATATGGATTTATTTAAATTATCGTAAACCGTCCTTCCACCGGCAAAAGAAATTTCACGTTCTTTTGAACGTCCTCCAAATAGAATTCCAATCTTTATCTTCGACATGACTTACGACTTAAAATGTAATGGTTAAAGGTAACTTCAGATTGAAAAAATCAGGCATTTGGCAAAAGAAACTATGAACCAAAGAATGTTAAAAGCGCGAATTAAACCGTATTAAAAACACTCGCCAATGGTGAAATAAAAGCCCCTGTTTTGTGGATCCGCATATCCGTAATCCATTCGCAAGTTCAGGTTCTCTTTTTCTAATAGGGTTAACCGTATTCCGCCTCCAAAACTACTTTTCAGTGTTGACACCTTCATTTTTTCAGGCGATTGGTAAACGTCACCAATTCCTCCAAATATACATGCGCTCACCTTCCAGAAAAGATGTGCTCTGTATTCAACAATTGCTGAATACATCGATTGATCCCTGTAGCGTCCCTGATAAAATCCCCGCAGGTTCCCTGCTCCACCTAAGGCAGCCATTGAGCGATACGGGGTTTCACCTACAGTGAGGTAGTTATATAACTGAAAGGCAATTACCTGCCTTTTAAATGTAGTTGCAAACAATCGCACTTCGGCCGTCCATTTATTAAACGAATAACTGGAAGCAATCTCCTTATTGTAGCTTAAAAATTGCGACTGAATAAATATCCCTTTCGTTGGCCAATATGTAGAGTTGCGTGTATCATAACTGGCGGTTAAACCTAATCCCAGAATATGGTAATTCGTTTTTCCCGGAAACGACAAGGAATCCATTAATCCATCCGGGCGGTAGCTTATTTTAAAGATATTTTGAAAGTCGGCCGCAAACCCAAAGAAGTTATGTCTTAAAAATTTACGTTTAAGATGCGGCGTTACAACAACCTGCTCAAAAACATACCGTTCAACATCAGAATTTTTAGAGTATGTTCCAATGCCCCAGAAATTGTCAGGAAAATAGCTATGGGAACTGTTGAAGTAAAAAATATACCTTTCATTGGGGAAATATATGGTCGCATCCAACGCCTGAATATTTTGTTGTCTTTGAGAAAAAATTCCCAATAAGGTAATTACTGAAGTACGGGTGGATGTATCTTTTTTATGCGAGGTTTTAAAATTAGCAGATGTGGATAATCCGTAAGCCCAGCCCGTTTCGGGAGTGCGGAACAATACAGGAATTGCCAGATAGTTAACAGTTTTAGCCGTATCAATTCTGAATTGAGAATAAACACAACACGGAAAGCAAATAAGTGATATGAAAATTATGAAACGCACTTCTGGGAAGGTAGAAATTAAGAACCAAGGCGAAAAATTAATTTACGCGCATTCTGAAATAATCCAATAACTGATAAGTAATAAGGGCGTCCATTTCGCAATATTCAATCAACTCAACTTTTTTTTGTTCGGCTTCTATGGGATTCAATCCGAGAAAACTTTCATAAATGTACATGGCGCTGATGCCCGACTGAACTTCAAGATTGTTAAACCCGTCATCCTTATTAACAAGAGGAGCCATGCTTTTCAAAGTAAAATTACCGTTCATATCGGGGTGATAATAATATCCTTTCCTGATTGGCTCGGCAAGGTCTATAATTTTGCTCTTTAATAATTCAATATCATTCCGATAATGAGGAAACAGCTCGGCCAGTTGATTTAAAACGGTTTCTTCCAGGGATTTATCAAACATGAGAATGGATTTAAAATCCTTAGTAACAAATAAAATTCTTTCTAAAAATTCCTTTCTTAAATCATCTTCGATAGGCTTAAAATAACTAAACGTTTGTACTTCTCCCTCATTTTCAGAAACCATAGAAAACAAAAACGGAATTTGCTGGAAAGGCTTTGTTCCCTGATAATAGGGTATCGCAGGCATCCACACTTCAATATCTAAACTACAAAAAGGTGCCTCAACTTTCTGGATGAACATACTTATATCTTCCCGTTCAATTTGTTCCTTTTGTTCAATGGCTGCCTTAACCTGTATTTTAACTTCTTTCTTATGGATGGTATTAATATCTATTTCATCAATGCGCTTAATGTTCTGATCATACAAATCGAACATAGCCTGTTTAGTGAGTTTTCCAAGGGCTAAAACTGATGACTTATCATTCGTATTTTTCCAGCAGGTTCCTAGAAAATCGCAATCATATGGCTGAAAACAATGTGTACCAATCTTAATATCGGGAACTTTCGATTGTTCAAGCGTAAGTTTAGCGACGCTGGTTTTATGAGCGAAATAATTCACATTTTTAACTGCATCTTTTAAAACAGAAGTTGTCTTAAATAATTTCGTGATATCCAAATCTCCTTCCAGCACATATTTGGGATTTAACGTCAGAAGATTAAAATCAAACAATTCGGGCAAACAATTTTTAACCACATAATACTGAAAACAGGCATCTTTCACGTAAGTATCTGTAATTTTCAAAGAACTCTTAACTTCATATGCAACCCATTGATCGTTTTGTTTAGTAAGAATATCTACCATCACTAATAAATCGTCGTAAATAAAGGTTGCCTCGTAAATCGTCTCACATCCATTCGCTATTAATTCTGAAGTTTTTTGTGCAAAGAGGAGGGAATCACGTTTTTCTGTTTCTGTAACATCTATGCCACCTGGGAACAACTTTTGCGCGAATAAACCAACGTCCGTTCCGCGTTTAAAAATAAACTGTTTTTCTTTCGAGAGCGAATCCCGTAAATACGGATGGTTTTTATACAGGTAAAAATGCTTTAAACATTGTTCAGCCTTAATGAAAGCAGATTTACTAATAGGAGAACTCATAAACATTGTTCTATGCTATTCCAAACCAGGTCGGCTGATTTATCCCATGAAAAAATATGTTTCCTGACTTTACCCCTTTCTATGAGCAGATTCCGAAGCTCAGGTTTGTGATAAAGATTTAGCATACCTTCACAAATACTGTTCACTTCGAATGGATCCACAAGTAATCCGGCGTCGCCAACTATTTCAGGCATACTGGTTGTATTACTACAAATAACCGGGGTGTCGCACTGAAACGCTTCAACAATCGGAATACCAAATCCTTCAAAGTAAGGAACAAATGCCAGTGCAAAAGCGCTTGCCATCAGTTTTTCCAAATCTTCCTGGGGCTGCCGGCCAGCGAAAATAATATCGTCTTTAAATCGAGACTTATCAATTACCCGTTTCACATCACCTTCACTGGCATACACAGCACCTACTAACACGAGCTTAAAATCTGAGCAAGAGCGTTCTTTAAATAAATCAAATGCTGCAATTAAACGGTTTAAATTTTTCCTCGGGCTTTGAGATCCCACAAACAGGAAATAAGGTTTCCCCTGCGAAAATTTTTCACGGATGATTTGTTGAGACGGATCGGAGAGTGCTGCGAACCCTTCATTAATTCCGTTATAAACCACATCAATTTTGGCACTATCAATTCGGTAATGGGTAGAAATATCCTTCTTGCTGTATTCAGAGACCGTTGCTACCCGTGTAGCCAGTCTTGCGTACTTCGGAAAAAAATGATTATAGTATTTACTCGTTAAAAATTTCAGATCCGCAGGATTATGCAAAAAATTGATATCATGAATAACCGGCAACTGCTTACATCGTGCACCCGGAGATAAAAACCCATCCGGAGAAAAAAATAAATCAGGTTTCATCCGGTTTAGCAAACTTTTAACTGATAAATGAAACCATGTGTAGTATAAAAAAGGGTGACGAGCCTGCGGCCCCACCACCAACGGTGTGACATTATCCGAAAAAATAAATTCGTCATGGTAATTCCGATCAAACAAAAAAACAAAATGAATGTCCGGATTCTTCTGTGTAATCCGCTTCAGTGTTTGATAACTGAACCACCCAATCCCATCTAATTTATTATGGATTAAAAGACGTGTATTTACTACAATTCGCAAGACTTAATTTAATGCAAATTAAACCAAAATTTATAGGAAAAAAATGCCTTTGTCTAAAATCTTTTCAGGAATACTACACAAGAACAAGCGGTATAGAAATCTTGTGACGAACACCCTCTACCGTTGTTCCAAACAACAGATCTTTAAATCGGGTATGCCCATGAGTCCCCATCACCAGCAAATCACAATCACTTACAAGCGCGGGAATAACAGTTTTTGGATTACCAAATCCCAGTTTAAATTCACAATTATAACCCTGATCATTAAGTTGATCTTTATAGGCTAATAAATTCTTACTATCCTCTCCCCGTTCGTGATCCGCGGTTTCTTCTCCATACATGACAGCATTCGTAGTTTCAAGAACATGAATTAAAATGTAATGAGCCTCTTTTCCCCCAAGCTGAAGCGCCTTGTTGATTGCTTTGTTATCGCTTAAACTAAAATCAACTGTAACTGCAATGGATGAATAAGGCTTTTGATTTTCAAATGTGATCTTTTGTAAATCACCGTGAAACTGAGTGGAATGTTCCCGTGGTACTTTCTTAATTAAAGGTTCAAAAACTATAAACAACAGGATACCTAAACAAACAATCATAAATGGAATCACTGTGGTCCAAATGATGATCGGATGATCTGCCTCCGCCAACCAATCGGTTACTTTGTTCACCAGCATCTGACAGTTTAAAAATACGATTACAGTTACCGAAACCCATGAAGCAATCTTTTGCCATGTGGGAATAACAAATTCACCCATGCGTTTTTTATTGCTCACAAAATGAATTAAAGGGATAATTGCAAAGCCTAATTGCAAACTCAGGATGACCTGACTCATTACCAATAAATCACCGGTTTTTTCTTCACCCATAAAATAGATTGTTAAAAAAGCCGGAACAATTGCAATCAAACGGGTTAGGAGTCGCCGGATCCAGGGCTGGAGACGTAAATTTAAATAACCCTCCATAATTATCTGGCCGGCAAGTGTTCCTGTAACGGTTGAACTCTGGCCTGCGGCAATCAAAGCCACCGCAAAAAGGAGCGGTGCGAGCGTGCTCCCCAGCATAGGAGTCATCATTCGATGAGCATCCTGAATTTCGCTCACCTCAACGCCTGTATTGAAAAACGTAGTGGCTGCAATTATCAGGATAGCGGCGTTCACAAACAAAGCGAGGTTTAATGCAACTGCACTATCAATAATATTAAACCGAATAGCCTTTTTCATTTCGAGAGGAGAACGCTCAAACTGGCGGGTTTGCACAAGTGAAGAATGCAGGTACAAATTGTGCGGCATGACGGTAGCGCCTATGATACCTATGGCGATATAGAGTGCATTTTCATTTTCAAAACCGGGAATTAAACCTTTTGAAATTTCCACTACATCGGGCTGGGCAATCAGCAGTTGAATAAAAAAGGATACTCCAATGATGGCGACGAGCGAAATAATGAAGGCTTCCAGTTTCTTTATTCCGGCATTCAAAAGAAACAATAAAACAAAGCTGTCTAGTACTGTAATGCAAACACCCATTAAAATAGATACAGAGGGAAATAACAAATGGATACCAATTGCCATCCCAACTACCTCAGCTAAATCACATGCCGCAATAGCAATTTCTGCTAATGCATACAAAAAGTAATTTACAAATTTTGAATAGTGGTCTTTTGATGCCTGCGCTAAATCCCTTCCGGCAACCACACCCAGGCGTATGCAATGGCTTTGAAGCAAAAGGGCAATAATGTTACTCATTACTAAAACCCAAATCAGGCTATAGCCAAACTTACTTCCTCCTTCAATATCCGTTGCCCAATTCCCAGGATCCATGTAGCCTACACTTATCATGTATGCCGGTCCAATAAAAGCAAGTAACTTCCTTATGCCACCTTTACCGGATGTACGAACAGAAGAATGAACTTCATCCAGGGATTTATGTGAAGAAGATGCCAAACTATTTTCTTAATTCAAAATTACTTCCGAGATAAACGCGTCTCACCATTTCGTCATTTGCAAGGTCTTCCGCTGAGCCCGATTTAATGACTTCGCCGGCGTATAATAAATAAGTTCTGTCTGTGATATTCAAAGTCTCATGAACGTTATGATCGGTGATTAAAATACCAATATTTTTATCTTTTAACTTCCTTACAACACTTTGAATGTCTTCAACGGCAATAGGGTCAACACCTGCAAATGGCTCATCAAGCAGAATAAATTTGGGATCAGTAGCAAGGGCCCTTGCAATTTCAGTACGTCTTCTTTCGCCACCCGATAACTGGTCGCCCAGATTCTTTCGTACATGATGTAACGCAAACTCATCCAATAAACTTTCAACTTTGTACTGTTGTTCTGCTTTCGTCTTTTTAGTCATTTGCAGAACTGCCAGTAAATTATCTTCGATGCTCAATTTCCTAAAAACCGAAGCTTCCTGTGGTAAATATCCAACGCCTAACTGCGCCCTTCGGTACATAGGTTCGTCTGTAATATCTCTGTCGTCTAAATAAATTTTGCCTGAATTGGGTTTTACCATCCCTACAATCATATAAAACGAAGTGGTTTTACCTGCGCCATTTGGTCCAAGAAGTCCAACAATTTCACCTTGCCGCACCTGAACACTCACATTTTTTGCAACCGTTCTGCTTTTATATTTCTTGACTAAATTTTCTGAGCGAAGTATCATATATGACTATTTGATTCAAATATAAACAAAACTAAAGGCGTTAAAATTACAAAAAATGTGAACGACACTTCCCTTAAAACGCAAGCTGAAACCCGAACTTTACTCCGAAATTATCAATTGCTTTTGGTCTTAAATAGGTTGAGCGCCACAGGGCATCTATCCTGAATACTTTAAAAATATTTTCAATGCCAGCGCTAAATTCAACATATGGCTCGTTATCAAGAGCATTTAATGTATTGGGGAAAATCAAGGTTCTCCTGTTCTTCTCGTTTACACTTCCCCACAAAGCTTTACAGGTTACTACTTCGCGCCAGCGCAACTTTTTCAAATAAGGAATTTTATTAAATACCAATCCCTCAAAATGATGAAACACGCCGACGGAAGCGTACTGGTCGCTCGCAAATTCGTAGTATTTCATCATGTTAAATGACATATAATCATACACGTATGTTTCATTCCCGCCATGCAGCTCCATCAATGGATAAGGCACGGCGCCATAAATTTTCCCGACTTCAGCAGTATAATCTGTATAGCCTAATAATGATATCAATCGTATCCTATCACTGATATTTAATACGAGTTTATGGTAATCATACTCTCCCCTGAATGCATTTTGCAGCGACTTGGCATAATTAATTTGAAATACAGGCCATTTTGTACCAAGGCTGATACGGGAGAAGTCCCCGCTTATGAACTTCTCTTTGTAAGCAAACCGAATATTTAGCCTTGCTTCGGTATTCTTTATATTCTCTTTTGTACCGATGCTTCCATCATTTTTATAATACAGGTATGTATTTGCAATCAATGGTGTAATGGTTCTTCCGGCTAAGGTTATACGCGAAGTTAAACCGTCAAGCCATTCGCGTTCAAACCAAGCGTAGGTTTGATCAACACGGGTTAAATTAGTTAACGGACTAGTTCTGAACAAGGATGCGAAAATATTATCCTGTGAAAAACCATTCTGGCTCTGTCCCAAAATCTCGTAATCGCTTTTATAAGTCATCCCGATTAACTGACGATGAGGCTTTTTGGATATAAAACTTTTAAAACCAAGGCTGTATTTAAACTTTTCATCTTTAAAACCATAAGCAACATATCCCTGCAATTCGTACCATCGGCTAAATTTACTGCTGGTTCGTCCCCCGAAACGCAACCTTGTTCCTTCAATTCGGTTGTAACTTACAAGATTAAAATACGGACCAATCTCAAAATTATTTACCACTTTATAACCTGATACAAAAATGGTAAAGATGTCGACCCATGTTTTATATACCGGCAATGTTTTAATAGTATCTATCATGTGGTAAATTTTCTTTTCCCTGACTGAAAGGCTATCGTGCCGTCTTGCATCCCAAAACGCATCCGAATGTTTCAATGCTGAATCCTCCACAACTATTTTATCTCCTAAATCGTAAAATTTTGTATCCCTCGGTTGATTGATTACAAAATCCTTATAAGACGTGGTTTTTCGGCCGTAAATACCAACCTGGTTTTTATTCATCGCAAAATCAATGATCAACCGGTCCTTACTTAACATCCAGGTGCTATCCACCCGTGTAAACTCCTGAACAATATTCGCAGCATTTATAAAATTGATATTGGCGTCCTTTGGGATACTCATCTCCAATCGCTTCACAGCCCAGGTGGTATCCGCAATCCACATGTTTCCACTAAAGCATAATTCCTGAGGTCTTTTGGATTTAAATCGGATCTGATAACAACGGGTACTTCCAATAAATAAACTATCCTCTAAATAAAACTTATAATAAAAAAACGCGTTGTCCGAGATGGGGCTAACAAAATCCTTATTAAATACTAAAATGTTATTATCATAAATATTAATATTCTGGTACATATCGCCCATTACCGACGTTACACTTGTATTTTCAATACCGGTGACTTTACTGGCTTTAATAACCTCCTTTTTCAAAGTTGGGTTACTCCGGTAATACATATCCGAGATGGCTTCTGTAATAAAGATAGGCAATGATGGTTTTTCACCCGAATTGGAACTATCAACATTATCAAAAACAAACTGAATAGGTTTAAATATTTTTCGCTCACGCATTTCTTTCGGAATGCGGTTCAAATCGAATTCAACTTTATTGTAGGTTTCGTACTGGTATGCTCCGAGGCGGCGTCTATTATTAAATTCCTTGTTTGCAATTACATTCCTGATAATTCGATGAGCTGGATTTTCGCCAGCTTTTACTACCACCTCAAGCAAATTTACACCTTCCAAAACCATCGGCATATTTACTGTCTGAGTCTCGCCACGCTTTAAGGAACGACTAAGCTTTTTATAACTTACATAAGAGGCAATAATGGAATCCCCGAGTTGGGAAGTTGTGATTGAATAATTACCGTCGAAATCCGTCGTTGCTCCAACGGTAGTTCCCTTTATTAAAACCGGAACAAAGGGTAATGGTTCTTTTGACTCAGAGTCGAACACCTTGCCGCTAATTGTATAACTTTGCCCCAGAAGTGCCGGGCATAAGAAAACAAAAAGCAAAACCGCTAAAATTTGAAGTAACCTGGCCATTAAAATTAATGAACTTAAAAGTAACACTTATTTTAATAAATACTTCAACTTTATTTTAGAAAAATGATTATAATTGAACTACCTATCTTATGAATAAATATGATGTTGTAATAATCGGAAGTGGGCTTGGAGGTCTTTGTACAGCTTATATTTTAGCGAAACATGGCAAGAAGGTTTGTGTGTTGGAAAAAAACAGACAAATTGGTGGATCGTTGCAAATATACAGCAGGGATAAAACCGTTTTTGAAACTGGCGTTCATTACGTTGGAGGTTTAGCGGAAGGGCAAAACCTAAACCGTTACTTTCACTATTTCAACATCATGAAAGACCTGAAGTTGCAAAAATTAAATGAAGATGCGTTTGATGTAATATCCTTTGAAGGTGATGATCAGCTTTATCCACATGCGCAAGGTTATGATAATTTTATTGAACGCTTAGCAGAAATATTTCCCCACGAGCGTAAAGCGTTGGAAATTTACATCCAGAAAGTAAGGGAAGCATGTGCGGATTTCCCAATGTATAACCTCTCCAACGAAAAGAAAGACTTCACCAATGCCTGGCATTTGCAGATTGATTCGGAATCGGTGATCAATTCTATTTTCACTGACAAAAAATTGCAAAAAGTAATAGGTGGAAATAACATGCTATATGCCGGTGTAGCTGGTAAATCACCATTCTACGTTCATGCCCTTGTGGTCAACTCTTACATCGAAAGTTCTTACAGATGTATTGACGGAAGCGCCCAGATTGCCAAAATTATGAGTAAAAACATTAAGGCTATGGGCGGCGAGATTTTAAATTACCATGAAGCTACTCGCTTCGTTTTTGATGGGAATGAAATTGAATCGGTTGAACTGACAAACGGTGAACGCATAGAGGGAAAAACATTTGTGTCAGCGATCGACTTAAGCAAAACCATTGATATGGTTGAAGGGCCCCAATTAAGGCAGGCTTATAAAAACCGGATTAAAAGTCTGGAATATACAACATCCGCTTTCCTGCTAAATGTTGTAACTAAGCCCAATTCGTTTGAACATTTGGATCATAATATTTATCACCTGGTTAATCCCGATGTATGGGCCGGCCCTTTTTATGATGTCAATAAATGGCCTGAATCAGTTGCCGTTTTTGGAAATACAAATTCAAGACACCCGGGCTTCACCGAAAATTTTACAGCGATGGCTTATATGCGCTTTGAAGAATGTGAAAAGTGGGCTAATACGAAAAACATCATACCTAACTGCGTCAACTATCGAGGAGATGATTACGAAGCCTTTAAAAAAGAGAAGTCCGAAAAATTATTGGATCTGTTGGAAAAGCGTCTTCCTGGAATACGTTCCAAAGTTCAATCGTATACAAGTGCCACGCCAATAACCTACCGGGATTATATTGGCGGAAAAGACGGATCCTTATATGGTGCCATAAAAGATTATAAAGAGCCCTTAAAAACATTCATCACTCCACGAACAAAGGTGAACAACCTTTTCCTCACCGGCCAGAATTTAAATCTCCACGGAGTTATGGGTGTAACCGTTAGTTCCGTAGTTACCTGTACTGAAATATTAGGTGATCCTGACCTGATCACAAAAATCAGAAATGCCACTTAATTTTTTATTCAACCAAATTTTATATGCTCACGATTGACCCAAAAGAAACGCCGGTACCTCAACTTCATCAATATTTATTAGGTGCCGTGGGCCCGCGTCCCATCTGTTTTGCAAGTACCGTTGATATTGCCGGAAACCACAACCTTGCTCCATTCAGCTTTTTTAATGTGTTTTCGGCCAAACCACCTATCGCTATTTTTTCCCCCAACCTGAGCGGTAAAACCGGCAAAGCCAAAGACACACACTTAAATATAAAAGAAGTGCCCGAGTGTGTGATTAATATTGTAGATTTTAAAATGGCCCAACAAATGAGCCTAGCAAGCAGCCCGTATGATAAAGGTATAAATGAGTTCGTTAAAGCCGGATTTACACCCCTGGCTTCCGACCTTGTAAAGCCAATGAGAGTAAAAGAAAGCCCGGTTCAAATGGAGTGCCGGGTTTTTGAATTAAAAGAAATAGGCAATTGTAATCTCGTGATGTGTGAAATCGTTAAAATTCATATTAATGAATCGGTATTGAATGAAGCAAAAATGATTGACCAGCAAAAAATTGACCTGGTTGCACGTATGGGCGGTAACTGGTACTGCCGCGCGCATGGGGATGCGTTGTTTGAAATAGAAAAACCAATCACTACTTTAGGTATTGGCTTTGATAACATTCCGGATACAATTAAAAATAGTACCATATTAACCGGAAATAATTTAGGACAATTGGGAAGTGTAGAAGCGCTCCCAACATCAGAAGAGATTTCTACTTTTAAAACTTCATTCAACCATTCTTTTTCTTCTGAAAATGAAAAGCACCTTTACGCTAAAACTTTATTGGAGGCAAACAAAGTAAAGGAAGCCTGGAGCGTTTTATTAATGAAGTAACCAGAATTATTTGAATATTTTTAATCATCTAAAAACATAAAACATGAAAAAACAGCTTGTCTTTATTTCTCTATGTGCTCTCTCTGTGTCTACAAAAATTATCGCGGGCGATCTTTTTCCAAAAGAAAAAAAAACCTTTTCATTAGGTGCGAAAACTTCAGGAATGGCGGGCGATGGGGATGTATTAAAATCGCCAAAACAGGTAATCAAATTAAATTTAACCCAACTTGCATTACGCAATATTTCATTACAATATGAATTTGGTTTTCACAAAAATTTTTCTGTTGCATTAGGCGGAAGTTACCTTTTACCTAAAGACATTCCTTCGCAATTATTCGCACCATCATCTAATGGTTCTGGATATCAGCTCCCGAGATTTGGAGGCTGGGCCGTTACACCTGAAATACGGTTTTATCCTGGAAAGAAAGTAAAACATCAGGCCCCGCATGGATTCTACCTAGCGCCCTATTTCAGATATTCCAAGTATAATTTAAACTCCGATTATGTGAATATTGATTCTACATCAGGGGCACAACAAAACTACAATGTTACAGCATCTTATGCCGGATTTACAGCCGGTTTAATGATTGGATCTCAATGGTTGATTGGAAAACATTTTTCTATTGACTGGTGGATAATAGGCGGAGGGTATGGCAAAGCAAAATTTAATATTCACGCCGTATCTACTGATGGCAGCATTAATATGTCACCACAGGAGCAAGCTGATTTAAGAAGAGACATTCAGGATAACATTGGTGAACTGGGAAGTTTTGGAAATGGAGAAGTGACCATTGAAACAACCAACAATTCTGCAACAGCAACAGTAACAGGTTTGCCGATGACCAGTATTCGTGGGTTTGGCCTGACGCTTGGTTTCTCTTTTTAACAGTATTCAACCTTCAAAAAAATAGACCCTCTTTACGGAGGGTCTTTTTTTGTTATGCAAATTCCTTATCGCTGCTAATTCTCAACCGGCAAAAAACTGTAATTTTTACCGTACTCAAGCATTTGCTGAGAAAAATTGTCCGGGTATTCAATTTTTACGTCTGCGATTTTCCCTGTTTTTATAACCGGGACTAACTTAGGTTGAATAAAACCCTGGTACGGGGCCATCGCCAGTTTTTTATAGCGCTCTAAAACTTCTTTGTGTAAAGTTTGATCTACTTTAACACCATAATTCTCAATCAAATCTTTTCCGGCTTTATAATCGCCCTGCGACTTAATACGCTGTATCTCCCTTAATAACTCACCAAACAAAGCGCGTAATTTCTGGTAATCATGGATGATAAAATAGGTTTTCCCGTTTTCCTGTTTCCTTTCAATCACATTTTCCTTTTTTCCCCTTTCAAAGGCCCATGCAGATATCATTTGTCGGTTACGCATATGTGCTTCTTCAATGTCATCACCCAATTTTAAACGGGATAACTGAACCATCAATCCTTTGGTAATGTATTCATCATAAGAAGCCTTGCCATAATCCAGTGAAGGCATGACACCGAGGTCTACCAATTTCTGATCCAATAAATAATATAATGCTACTAAATCAGCGCGGCCTTCTTCTAATGCTGAAGCATAATTTTTAAGGGTCTCGTGTGGTTGACCTACGCCGGGCTCAATTTGCCCGCTGGCATGCCCAATTACCTCATGCATATCGGTGTGTAATTTATCGGCCAGTCCTGCATATGCCAGCACATTCTTCCGGATGGCATCTGAGTAATAAAATTCGTTAACAACGCTACCGCCTGCAGCCTGGTCGTATGCTTCAACAATATTACCAAGATTTACCGATTTGGAACCATGAGTTTCCCTGATCCATTCATTATTTGGAAGGTTAATTCCAATTGGTGTGGAGGGTGCAGCGTCACCACTTTCCATCACGGCGTTTATTACTTTGGCCGAAATACCCTTTACATTTTTCTTTTTATGCTCCGGGAATAAAGTAGAATTATCTTCAAACCATTGAGCATTTGCACCAATTGTAGCAATCCGTTTGGAGGCTTCAAAATCTTTTACCGATACAACTGATTCATATGAACCTTTTTTTCCCAATGGATCTTCGTAAACTTCAATGAATCCATTCGTAACATCAATTGCACTTTCAGTATCCTTTACCCAAGCAATATTATAATCATCGAAATCTTTTAAAGATCCCGATTTGTAAAACTTTACCAATTTTTCAAGTGCGAGTTTTTGTTCAGCGTTTTCAGACACGGTGATCGCTTTTTCCAACCAATACACAATTTTTTCAATTGCCTGAGTATACATCCCACCTACTTTCCAGACTTTTTCTTTAATTACACCGTTTTCTTTTACCAGTTTACTATTCAAGCCAATCATCACGGGAGTTTTACTGGTACGATCAACCTGCTGCTCATAAAACTCAATAGCTTCCTGCTGAGTTACTCCTTCGTAGAAATTAACCGCTGAATTTGTGATTAAGTCTTTTGAAGCGTCCAGGCTAACCTTTTTTGGGGCGATTTTTGGATCATAAATAATCGGCAAAATACGAGCGGAAAAATCTTTAACCGTTTCGCCGGATTTTAAAGGCAATAATTTTGAATCGGCGGAAAGAATTAGTTTCGAAAAATATTCCTGCGAACAATCCGGAAAAAATTTCTCACTGCCATAATGATGATGAATTCCTCTGCTAAACCAAACCCTTTTCACATACACCATAAAGTTCTTATAGTCCTCGGACTTTTTATCAAGGGTTGAAGTCTCAACGATAGCATCTAAGGTTTTGCGAATGGTCAAATTATATTTATAATTCTGGTCCCACGCAATGTCCCGACCGCATAAAGCCGCTTCCGACAAATAGTATAATAGTTCCTTTTGCTTCAGCGATAGTTCATTAAATCCAGGCACTTCGTAACGGAGTATCCTCAAATCAGCAAACTGTTCGCTGATATAATTAAATTTAGGTTCCTCTTTTATCACGGTTTTTTTTGAATAAGGTTCATGATGTAAATTTTCATTTCCCTGGTTAAAGGAACTGAATATTATGGCCGCCGAAACAGGAAGTAATAGTAGCTTTGTTCTCATTATTATTTTTTTTCTTACAAGGTTAAGCTTAAAAAAATGCATTTGCAACCAGGTACCACCTTTCTTTTTTAATGGTTATATTTGTGTATAATGGGTAAATTCATCTACATTTTTTTGCTGACGTTTTCCTTAACGCAAACTGCCGCAAGCCAATCCATTAAAAAAAACCTCCTGTCAGCAAACGCGATCCAATTTAGACAATCCATTTATGTATATGGCTACGAACAAGCGTTTGGAAACCTTTCATTTAAATGTTTTTCCTATTCAAGGAGCCTTCAATTACTAGATAGTGTAAGTATTTCACTTGGTAAGCATTCCGTTTCGGATTATCTTGAAATAACTGCCGATACATTACACGACGTTCTGAATTTTTATTTCCAATTGGCTAACAAAAAAAATGACGTGAGCATTTTCCGGGTCAATGACACTTTACACCCGATAGGGTTTACAGTAAACACGGACGCAAATCACATCAATTCGTTCTCAGCCTTTTTGGATGAAAAGTTTTATTTCCGTGAAAATCTCTACACACTCCGAGCAGTTAATGATTCGATAGACAAACAATTTTACCTCTCCCGGTATGCGTTAAAAGATCTTACCAAGCCTTTTGAATATGAATTTAAATGGCAATATCCACTCGAACGCAAGCACGTACATAGCGCGTACATATTATATGCAGATTCAGTAATGGTGTTATTGTCTGCTCACGTGTCGAATGGTGAAAAAAAAGGGCAATGGATATTGCGTATAGATGCGGCCACAGGAAAGGTTCTTCGAGGCACAAAATTAAACCCGAAAGGAGACGCACGCCATTTTTTAATGTCAAAATTGAGTTTTGATAAGAAGGAAAAACAGATAGACATCATAGGCAGCGTGTATGAAGGGAAGATGATTGACTTTAACACCAAAACTTCTGATTTCACTAATCAGGCAAAAAACCATAAGTTATTTCTAATTAAAATCGACAGCGCAGGCGAAATCATTGAACGTATTGAAATACCTTTTCCGCTTCCCATACAAACCCAATCCGGGAACATGCTGCAATCGTTCCATTTAAAAATCAGGACATTTGATAAGCAGCCGGATGGATCTTATGTTGTTTGGGCTGACATTTACGAACAATCCATGCCAAACGTTTTTAATTATTACAGCACCTGGAAATTCAACCTTGTACCAAACGACGTGAATTATTCGGTGAAGCGCAGTCCGTTGTACATCACCTCTCTGGCAGTTCCAAATCTTATCAGTAATAAAAAAGGCGACACGTATGGTAAATTTCTATTGAAAGACATCAGCGAATATGACCGCATGAAACTAAAGATGCCATTAAACGATGTAATGATACACCACGGCACCAACGCCAAGGACGATCCTTATTTTATTCTTAAAAAAACAGATATTACCAGTTCTAAAAAATCCTACTACTATGTATATCCGATGATGAATAAGCTTTCTTACAAAAGTATTTTAGACACTCAGCAAGGGCAACATGTAACAATTTTTTTTACCGGTGTAACAACATTTATTACCTTCCTCACTAATATTGGCAATAATGAATTTGAACTAAAATTAACCTCTTTATAATTGCGTCATGAAAAGAACGGCAAGTGCACACTGGCAAGGGAATTTAAAAGAAGGCAAAGGCACGCTTTCTACAAGTAGCGGAATTCTTAAAAGTGCGCCCTATAGTTTTACAACACGGTTTGAGGAAGGAAAACAAGGTACCAATCCGGAAGAATTACTTGCTGCAGCTCATGCAGGTTGTTTTACGATGGCTGTAAGTTCTATGCTCACTGCAAAAGGATTTACACCTGACAATCTCAGGTCGGAAGCGCAGGTAAGCATGGAAGGCCTTGCCATTACAGGCGTGCATCTTAAAATTTCAGGATATGCTCATGGTTTAAAGAAGGATGAATTTGTCTCCATCACTGAAATGGCTGCTAAAACGTGTATCATATCAAAAGCACTCAATGTGGCCATAACCTCCGAGGCTACATTTGAACACTAATCAGAAGACTGAATTACTTTTTAATACTACCTTTCAGTTTATTGTATTCGCTAAGCGATTGTTTCCACTCTGATTCCACAACTTGCTTTTTTGCAACCGTTTCGGAACTTGGCTCTCCGTGAATCGATTCTTCTTTTTCACATTCAGCTTTGAGGGATTCTAAGTTCGAGATTTTTTCATTAATCTCTTTGTTGAGGGATTCTAATTTTTCTTTTGACATTCTAAAACGTGTATTATAAAATGTGCCTATAATACACTCTCAAAAATAATAGACGGAACTAAAAATTTCAAATACTTTTGGCGACTTTTTTTCAACACTCACCGAATTTATCTTAAAAAAATGTAACACAGTATATGGAATTATATAAGTGGTCGAAAAAAAAATTTGTAAGTTATTCATATTCAGCGACGAGAAAATTACATTTTCTCCCAAAAAAAAAGTTTTTAAAACAGTCTTTGCGGTTCGAATTAATATCTAATTTATCTCTCGCTCATCCCAAACCTAAAAATGGAAATAAGCCGAACCTTTTGTCTATTTTTACAAGATATATTCCTTCCCATATGTCCACAAAATTTTGGATTTTCCTGATAGTTATATTTTCCGCATCGGTTTTGTATGGCCAAAAAGATTCACTTATAAAAAAGAGCGAACTGGTTTATAAAAATGTTGATGAAAAAAAGCCTTTGAAAAGACTAACCTTTTCGACACCGATAATATTGTGCGGCTACTGTTGATTTCTCACGACAAAAACAAAGTTTACCAAGACGAAAAAGCTATACAACAAATTAATGAATGTGTAAATTATTTAACTTCTGAGATTGGAGCTAAGTCAGAAATCAAAAAAGTGAAATATGTCTATGATTATGTTCACAAGAAATTTCTAAAAATATACAAACTAGAAAATAGTTTTTCAGATATTTTTTCCAAGGGAGAATACAATTGCGTCTCGGCTTCCGCATTTTACGCAATTATTTTTACCAAACTTAAAATCCCTTTTAATGTCATTGAAGCTCCTCAACACGTATATCTGGTTGCTTATCCCCAAACGCATAAAATTCTTCTTGAAACTACGAGCCCAGAGAAGGGATATTATCAATTTAATGACAATTTCATTTCTCAATACATTAAAAGTTTATATGGTGCAAAACTCATTTCAAAGGATGAATTTGAAAGTAATACTACCAACCAATTGTTTGACAAATACTATTTTAGTTCAAAAGGTTTATCGCTGCAAGAAATAGTAAGTCTACAATACAGCAATTACGCCGTATATGATATAGAACAAAAAAAATACGATGAAGCAATAAATGAAATAAAAAAGGCTTACTTTCTAAATCCCTACGAACGAAATCAATTCATCCTGAAATCATCCCTGATCTATTCTATTCAAAACAATAATTATGATGGAAAACAACATGTAAACAATCTCGCTCTGATTTGTCGATTTAACAATGGAAAACACGAGGAAATAAGTAGTGAAAAAATTAAAAATGAGTTTGTAAGATTAACCGAAAATCAATTAATCAACAATTCAAACTTTGATTTGTACAGTGAGTCATATAACACGATTATAAAGGAAATTACAGACACACTATTAAAGAGCCAAATATCTTTTCACTACCATTTTGAATTATCACGTTTAGGTTATTTGAGTAATAAAGATACATTATATGAGCTTCCTCATCTTCGTGCAGCTTATGAAATAAATCCCAAAAACGCAAATCTTCAGTCATTGATATTGAGCTATTTGGAAAAACAAATGAGAGTAATGGATGAACCAAAAAAACTAATAAACATAATGGATCTGAATTCACATAACTTTAGTTTTTTGAAAGAGAATTCAGGATTAAATGGTGTAAAGGCAAACTGTCTTTTGGAACTGGCGTATCAAAATTTTGCTATTCACGACATGAAAAGCGGAGAACGATACCTGAAGGAATTTGAGACCCTGATCCTGGAGCAAAAGGAAACACGGGCGGATGACAATTTTATTGAAAAGGCATACGCCTTTGCTGCTGGAATTTATTACAAGCAAGGAAACGTTGCAAAATCGAGACAATTCTTAAAAACCGGATTACAATATGCGCCAGATAATTTCGGATTGAAACTAAGGTTGAATCAGTTATAAACTATTAAAAATGATTGGCAGAAGCGTTGAAACTGATTGTTTTGATCATTTGGTTTCCCAGTCTCGTCCTTCGATAAGCGGCTAGTTTCACCTTTTCCATGACAAAATTTCCTTTATAAACAGAGAATTGTAAAACAAAATTATCGCCTCTTTTTTCTAATCTTTGAATTTGGGTTACCGCATTTCCTGTATCTTTCTCAGAAATCCTGAAAACTTCATCTTCAGGATGTGGATTTTCAAGCGAAACAACGTAATATAATTTGTTTTCCAAGTTCACTTTATTTTGTTCTGTATAATTAATAGCAAAATCGTTATCTATTACCTGTCCATTCTCGTACCATTCTTCTGTACCTATACATAAGTTATTATTACTATAAAACGATATGCTTTTGCGTTTGCCAGAATTGTAAAATGTTTCTTGCCTACCATGCTTTGATCCTTTCTTAAAATTATAATGTTCAATTAAATGGAGTGACTTATAAGAATAATTTAATACCTGACCATCTAACAAATCATTATCAAAACACATCTCAGAATATAATTTCCCTGTCTCGTTAAACTTTTTCCAGCAACCGCTCTTATTGCCTTCATTATGAATTTGTATCGCAGCTAAGTTCCCATTCAAATGGTAGTACAAAGCTGAATCAACATTCTTTCCCTCTTTAAAATGCTGTATTGTTTTCAAATTCCCATTCTCAAAATATTCTTTTAACACGCCATGCTTCTTGCCATTTTTAAATTCAACTGTTTGACATACTTTATCCGTCCCTGGGAACAAAACGGTTTTGACGCCGTTCTTTCCATCAAATGAATTACTACAGGAATACAAAATTGAAATAGAAAACAATATTAAATAGGTAAATTTCATAAATCTCTTTAATTCAGTTCATAGGTTAAGCTTCCGATTTTATCAAGTTCGTTCATCAATTCTGTACTTACTGCGATTTTCTGAGACTTGGAGAACAATTTAACGCTCATGTTTTCTGAAACGTCTTCCACAAAAAACTCAACACTGCATTTTCCCTGTGACGAATTAAAAATAGATTCGATATTTTCAATCAGCTCGTCATTCAGGGCATTAATATCAAGTTTTAATTTCATGGAAGAAAAAATATTCTCCTTCACCGTTTCCAGCAATTCTATTTTTTGAATTTTTAATTCAAGGCTACCAGGTTGATTATATCGCTCCTGCACTTTCGCCTTTACATACACAAATAAAGGACTCACCATAAATTTACTGTATTCAACAAAATCTTTTCCAAACAACATCAATTCCACTGAACCGTGGTAATCTTCAATGATTAATTTACCAAAAGCATTTCCTGTTTTACTGGTTCGGTTTTCAAATCCGGTAATCACGCCTCCAAACGTCACATCCTTTCCTTTAAAAGGTTCAAGGCCGGCTTTCAATTGTGCGCAGTTAGCATTGCATTTATGTTCAATAATCAACTTGTAAGGATCCAAAGGATGACCTGAAATAAAAAACCCTACTACTTCTTTCTCCCTCGCTAATTCTTCGAGCTTGCCCCATGGCTCAATTTTATTTGGTAACTGAGGCTCTGTAATTTCAATTTCATCGTCGCCACCAAACAAGCTTGCCTGCGATGTGTCGTTCCCGAGACTCATCTGATTGCTATATTTAATCATGCGATCAATTAACGTTGTGCCGTCCATTAAGTCAGGAACAAAGAACATTGCGCGGTGCACACCTTCGAAACTGTCAAAACCTCCTGCAAGAGCCAAGCCCTCTAAAGATTTTTTATTGACGCTTTTACTATCCAGGCGTTTTGCCAGATCAAAAACAGAAGTAAACTTACCGTTAGCGTTTCGCTCGTCAATGATATTGTTCACCGTGTTCTCTCCTACACCTTTGATCGCCCCCATTCCAAAACGAATATCCGTTCCTCCTGGAATTACAGCGAACTTCGCAAAACCCTCGTTGATATCCGGGCCAAGAACTTTAACCCCCATACGTTTGCACTCTTCCATTAAGAACGAAATCGCGTCAATGCTTCCGGCATGATTTAATACCGAAGCCATAAACTCTGAAGGGTAATGCGCCTTGATATATGCAGTTTGAAAAGCTACATAAGCATAACAAGTTGAATGCGATTTATTAAACGCGTAACTAGCAAATGCCTCCCAGTCTTTCCATACTTTTTCTGCCACCACCGGATCATGATTGTTGGCTTTGCAATTCTCAATGAATTTGCCTTTCATCTTATCCAGCGTTGCCCGATCCTTTTTCCCCATGGCTTTACGCAATGTATCGGCATCACCCTTGGTAAAATTGGCAAGCTTTTGAGACAATCGCATAACCTGCTCCTGGTAGACAGTGATACCATACGTTTCACCCAGGTATTCATCCATACCTTCAAGGTCAAAAGTTACCGGCTCACGGCCATGTTTACGATTGATGTAATTTGGAATATAAGCCAAAGGTCCCGGACGGTACAGAGCGTTCATAGCGATCAAATCGTTAAAACTATCTGGCTTCAAATCTTTCAGTGATTTCTGCATACCGGCGCTTTCGTACTGGAACACGCCATTTGTTTCGCCACGTTGAAATAATTCGTAAGTCTTTTTATCATCCAATGGAATCGCATCAATATCAATGTCAATCCCATGGTTTTGTTTGATATAGCTTAAAGCATCTTTTATGATGGTTAATGTTCTTAAACCGAGGAAGTCCATCTTTAACAAACCCGCGCTCTCAGCTACCGAGTTATCAAATTGGGTAACGAGCATGTCACTGTCTTTTGCCTTAGTAACAGGAACGAACTTCACCATTTCATCGGGTGTAATAATCACTCCACAGGCATGAATGCCGGTGTTGCGTAAACAGCCTTCCAACTCATAGGCTTGTTTTAAAACATCCGCTTCCTGCGTTTTTTCCTCTGATAATTTTCTGAAATTATACGATTGTTCAACTACCTCACGTTTATCCTTGATCTTATCCATGTACTTCTGATCAATTCCTCCGGGCTTTAGTAAGGCTTTTAGTTTAGCATCGAGGCTATCCGGAAATGCTTTCGCCAAACGATCGGCGTCTGGTAACGGTAAATCCAAAACGCGTGCCGTATCCCGGATTGCTGACTTTCCACCCATGGTTCCATAGGTGATGATTTGGGCCACCTGGTTAAAACCATATTTATCAATCACATATTTAATTACTTTATCACGGCCTTCATCATCAAAGTCGATATCAATATCGGGCATGCTGATACGATCCGGATTTAAGAACCGCTCAAAGAGCAAATCGAACTTAATAGGATCTACATTGGTGATCCACAAACAATACGCGATGGCGGAACCCGCTGCAGAACCACGACCCGGGCCCACGGCAACTCCCATTTCACGGGCTTTTGAAATAAAATCCGCTACGATCAGAAAGTAACCGGGATATCCCATCCGTTCGATGGTTGCCAACTCAAAACTAATCCGTTCCTTGATCTCAGGCGTCATATCGGAATAACGCTTGTGTGCGCCCTGCCACGTGAGATGAGACATGTAAATGAACTGTTCCGCAATAACCAGCATTTCTGCTTTCTGAACCTCAATAGCCTCAGGTGACAAATTTTTCTCTAACCATCCTTTTTCTTTTAAAGCTATAATGCGTTGATGGGATGCGTTAATTTCCTCACGGTTTGCTTCGATAAAGTCCTGTGCGATTTCAAACTTAGGCAATAAAATATCTCTGCCTAACTTAAACTGCTCAACCTTGCCGACAATTTCGTTAGTCATGTCAATTGCCTCGGGCATGTCGGCAAACAAATCAATCATCTCCTTGGGAGATTTAAAATAGAATTCTTTGTTTTGAAGTCCGTAGCGGAAACCCCGGCCACGCCCTACCGGTGTGGATTTTTTTTCACCGTCTTTTACGCACAACAAAATATCATGCGCGTCAAAGCCATTTTTATCCAGGTAGTAATTGCTGTTCGCTGCAAAATATTTAACGTTATACTTTGCAGCAAACCTTAACAATACGTCATTTACGTGATTTTCTTCCTGGAGATCATGACGATTAAGCTCTACATAAAAATCATCACCAAATAATTCTTTATACCATACAAATGCTTCTTCGGCTTGTTCTTCTCCTACATTCAAAATTAATGACGGAATTTCTGCTGATAACGAACCCGTCGTGGCAATCAATCCATCCTTAAATTGTAAAAGCAGATTCTTATCAATTCGCGGGACGTAATAAGCGCCGTCAATCAATCCTGTGGAACTTAACTTTGATAAATTCTGATAACCAATTCTGTTCTTAGCAATAAAAACCTGTGTATAGCCATTGTCCTGCTTGGTTTTATCTTTATGGTCTTTGCAGATAAACAACTCGCAGCCAATGATACATTTTAATTCGTTTTGCAACACACCTTCCTTCTCGCCTTTTGCAATTGCAGCATTGTGATCCTTTACTCCTTTATTATGCTTATCGATTGCCTGCCAGAATAAAAATGCACCATACATGTTTCCGTGATCAGTAAGTGCAACAGCCGGCATATCATAAAATACCGCCTTTTTAACGAGTTCTTTGACATCGCTTGTAGATTGCAATACAGAAAACTGGGTATGATTATGCAGGTGGGAAAATTTAAGTTTACCTGAGTCGCTAAGCGGTGAAGCTGCTTCAATTTTCTGGTTTTCTGAAACGGGTTTCTGACTTTTACGTTTCTTCCATGCCTGTTCATGCTGGAATAATTCAGATAAATCCGGAGCCTGGTAAAAAATCTGGCTTAATTCAGTGGATGGAAGTTCAGCAACCCTGGTAATTCCTCTCTTTAAAATTTCAAAGAAAACTTTTCCGGTTGCCAGAACGTCAAATGCAGCATTATGCGCTTCCTCAAATTTATCATTAAATAATTTTGAATATAATTCAGTTAATGTTGGCCATTTAAATTTGCCTCCACGTCCCCCAGGAATGGCGCAAAACTCCGTGGTTTGATCATTCTTGGTATCGATAAAGGGCTTGCCCGCTAATACATTCTGAAAACCACTACGTAACAGTTCTGCACCAATGATGTTATTATCAAATTCAATATTATGTCCGCATAAGTAAGTACATTGACTCACAACCTCCGTAAAATCTCTTAAAACAGATTTTAAATCCTGACCTTCCTCCTGGGCCCTCTCGTTAGTAATGCCATGAATCTGTACAGCGTTGAAGGGAATAGTGTATCCTTCCGGCTTAATGATTACGGAATTACTGGAAATTAATTTTCCGGTAACGTCATGCAATTGCCAGGCCACCTGAACCATGCGGGGCCAATTATCAGAATCGGACAAAGGTGCATTGTAGTTACGTGGTAAGCCGGTAGTTTCGGTATCAAAAATTAAAAACATGATTGAAGATATTTATGAATACAGTTTTATGCGTTAAAATATTAGAATTATGAGGCCCTCATTCTTGAAACATGTCCTATGGCATCATCGATTGAATTCAAGTACGTAACCTGAATGCCGTTCAAAATTTCGGATGTATACTTTTTAAGGATTTCATGTTTCCCTGCATTTACAGCTTGTTTAAACCATTCCTGCTGAGGGAGAATTTTATAGTGATTAGTTAAGCCTTTATGTTTAACAGAAGGTTTCCAGATTGCAAAATACCACTCCATACTGGGCTGATGGAAAGTCCGAAGATTATGCTTATCAAACAACAGATGATGGATTGTTTGCGTTTCCATCAGATCAGATATGGTAAGAAATATATTTTTAAAATTCTCAATCGGGATATATTCGACATCTGCGATACACATGGCAAAACTCAATTCGCTATTGTAATACACTGATGCATAGGAACACTTACTTATCAGCTTAAATTCAAATCCCAAATAATCTAATTTCTCCATCTTTAAAATTCTAAAATCATAAACGAAACGTCATCCGTTTGCATGTTAGTATTCTTCCAGTCAACATGCGCCTTATCAATTATGTCTCTCAGCTCATCTACTGGCTTATGCCTGTTGTTCTCTATTATCTGCTTAAATCTGGAACGCGTAAACTTTCGGTCTGACACTCCGCCAAACTGATCGATCAAGCCATCAGAATATAAAATCAATTTATCTCCTGATTTAAAATTCAACGCATAATCTATGTATTCCGATGCTGCATGTTCTCCCACTGCATATCTTGTATATGGCAAATCCGTTAATGGGCCATCCGCAGGCACATATAAACATTTACCTTTTGCCGAACAATAAGACAGTTTTTTTGTTTTAGAAGAGAAATAAAAAACAGAACCTTCCATATGAGCTATCGACTGACTTCCATTAAACGTATTGTGTAATTGATAATTTAGCAGCTTTACCAAAGCACTTGGACTATCAATTTCCATTGACACCGTTAGCTCATTCAACATTAATAAGCCACTTATGCTTAACATAGCCGCGGGAATGCCGTGACCAGTAGAGTCGAATAAACCAAACACTACTCCATGGCCAGTGTTTTTAATAAAAACAGTATCGCCGCCAATTCCAATCTGCTGCATAACTTTATAGCACGCGTCAGTAAAAAAAACCTTCAATACTTCCGCATCAGGCAATAACGATTTCTGAATAATAGAGGCGAACTGTATACTTGAAAAGATGTCTTTGTTTATCTCCGCTATTGCCTCATTTTTCTGTTTTAAATCGTGCTGTATTTCCATCAGATAATGGGTAGTGCGTGATAACATGTCCTCTTTTGCCTGAAGCTGTTCTTTGTAAAACGAAAGTTCCGATATTTCCTGCTGCTTTATCATTTATTCTTAATGACGTTTTTAATTTCAATTAATTCGTTTTTAATTTGCAGCAACAATTCGGTGGTATTTGAAGCTCCCTCAGTAACGGACGTTGAACCAAATCCATGCTTTTGATTGACAACTTTTTCCCTTTGTATTAAAATTTGGGACTTAAAATTTTCCGAACATTCAATTCCAAGCATGCTCATCATATTTTGATTATGCGGCCCACCACCACCGGCAGTTTCAATTTTGATAAGTGTCAACCCGAAATAGCGAAGCGCGGGTCCGCCAACAAAAGAGAGATCCTGTATGTTCTCAACCGGAATTGTCTTCTCAATATGCACAATTAGTCCTTTTGAAAACGTGAGATTTTTATTGGTAAGTTGGCAAGAAAGGGTCTTGAAATATTTCGCACTAATCCACTGTCCTAAACCAAAGATCCAAAAAGGAATTAAAAGCCACCCAATTATGGAAGTAATCAGGAAGAATAATACTACAAAAAAAATGTATGTTTTAACTTTTGGATTAAACGTTGCTTCGTTTAAAATGATTTCATCCGTCATTTCTTAAAGATAAGCAATAAGAAAAAAAACACCGATAATTGTTGATATTTGCTCAGAAATTAGAATCGTATTCCGATTACACACACATCGTCCACCTGCTCCAGGCCTCTCTTCCAATCACTTAACTTTTTAACAAGTTTATGATATTGTTCCTCCATGGGCTCACTTTGCACTTCCAGCAGAAATTCTTCAAGTTGTTTGTACTTAAATTTCTTTCCTTTTGGGCCGCCAAACTGATCGGCATAACCATCCGTAAACAGATAAAATATGTCTCCATTTTTTACATTCAAACAATGGGTGGTAAAAGCGGACGGATTATCAGTCTTTCCAATTGGCTGTTTATCCGCTTTAATTTCCTTTAATTGGCTTTCATTAGCTGAAACCATCCATAATGGATTATTGGCCCCCGCCCATTTTACCTCATTGCCATGGATACTTAGAAGCGAAATATCCATACCATCCTGTATATTTCCACCGTTTTTCGAAAAGGACTCTAAAACCAATTCACGGGTTTTATCCAAAATCTGCCCCGGTTCAATGAGATTAAATTCCTTTACTGCCCGGTTCAAGGCGTTACAGCACACTACCGAAACAAGGGCTCCGGGAACGCCATGACCTGTGCAATCCGCAACGGCAATTAAAAAAATGTCACCGGTTCTCTCTGCCCAATAAAAGTCGCCGGCCACTATATCCTTAGGTTGATAAAAAATAAAAGATTCAGGAAGACTTTCCTGGATAAAATGAATGGATGGGATAATAGCTTCCTGTATGCGTTTTGCATAATTGATACTATCAGTTATCTCTCTGTTTTTCTCTTTGACTTCTGTCAGTATGTCCTGCAATTTTTCCTCAGCTATTTTTATTCGGATAATTTGATTTCCAAACACTTTGTTCCATCCAAACAAACTCAAAGCCAGAATAGTAATGCCAACTACAATCAATAATCCGGCTCCTGGCCAGTGCATCTCTTTAAACAGGTACCCAATTATTAACCCAGCCAGTCCAATTAAATCGCCAATTGAAAGCAAAGCCGCATGCCAGGTCTTATCAGTGAACTGCATCCATTTTTCAATGCGGTTTTTGGTTAATAAAGGAAGGTATGTAAAAGATAAAAAACAACCGGTAAAAATAGCGAGCGGGGATAACCCAGGAATATGCCAACGACATATAAATGCAGTCGTAATAAATACACAGAGCGCCATTCCGATTAATAAAAGTATCAACGCGCTTCTTTTTCGCTTAGGCAAAGGCTGCTCAAAAAATAAAAAAGATAAGCCGAAGAACGAAGCCAAAACTCCGGCCAGAAGGACAAAATACGGAACGGGATTCTTTTCCTGATATTGGATGACTGCAATGCCTGTAATCATTAACACAACTCCAGCCAGAATTAAAACGATCCCTTTCTTTTTCATTAAATGATCTTAAGAGTTTCTTTTACTTACAAGCTCGTCCAGGTAGTTAATCCTTTTTGCGTAAATTTAAACGATTGAATTTTTCCACCTAAACCCTCGATAGCCCTTGCGACTTTTATTTTCGTTACCCCAGGGCAATAGAAAAACATAAAACCACCGCCTCCGGCTCCTGAAATTTTTCCTCCAGTTGCACCTGCCATTAAAGCTGTTTCATACACATTGTCAATCAAAGAATTGCTAATAGAATGAGCTATCTGCTTTTTATTTAACCATCCAAAACGAAGAATCTCACCTATGTGGTGAAGATCTCCCCGAAGCAAACTATCTTTCATCTGTTGTGCCTGTTCCTTTAAATGATGCATGGCTTCAACCGATTTTGAATTATTATTTTTCACATTCTTAACCTGCTCGTTGATAATAGTTGCAGATAAGCGTTGAGTCGCCGTAAAATAAAGAAGAAGATTAAACTCCAGTTCATATAGCACTTCATCTTTTAATTGTAAAGGGTTTACAATCACTTTATCATTTTCTAAAAACTGCATAAAGTTCACACCACCAAACGTTGCAGCGTACTGATCTTGCTTTCCACCGCTCATGTTTAAATCAACACGTTCTATTTCATAAGCCAAATGCGCAATATCGTAATTACCAAGCGGTAAATTCAACCATTCAACGAATGCACCAATCAATGACACAACAATTGTAGAGGAAGTTCCCAAACCGGAACCCTGAGGGGCCTCAATATAGGAAGTCAAACGAAACGATAAGGGCTTCAGATTAAATTGTTTCACGATCCGGTTATAAACACCAATAAACAATTCAAAACCTTCCGCTAATTTCAACTCCTCTGCTGATCTCACCGACATACAGAGGTTGCTTCCATCAATGCAAAATTCTATCATTCCATTATCCAACGGTTCTAAACTTGCATACGCGTAAAGGTCAATAGTGGCATTTAAAATAGCACCGCCATAAATATCGCTGTAGGGGGAAACATCTGTTCCTCCACCAGCCAATCCAATCCGTAAGGGCGCTCTGCTTCTGATAATCATATTAATGTAACATTGTAATACTCAAATATAACTTTAGATTTCTAATTGAATTTAACTTTGAAAAACTTTTATTATATTTATTATATGTTAAACCCTTAAAATGTAAACTATGAAAAAAATCTACTCGCTACTTTTTCTTGCTCTTTTAAGTTTAGGAATGAATGCCACTTCTTACACCGTATCCATTGCGGGAACAAGTTATTCTCCTGCTACCTTAACGGTCTCTATTGGAGATGTGGTAACCATCCAGGCAAATCCAAGTCACCCGTTAGTGGAAGTTACGCAGGCGACCTGGGCTTCCAATAGCAATACCCCTTCAGGCACCGGCTTTGGCACTAAAACCAGTAATTATACATTCACCGTGACTTCGGCCAATACCATCTACTATGTATGTCAGTTACATGTAGGGATGGGCATGAAAGGCATGATAACCGTGGGAACTACAGGCATTTATGAGGCCAGTACAATGAGTCACGTGGAAGTGTTCCCCAACCCTGCCAAAGATCACTTCACAGTAAAATTTAATTCAAGCGATAATGCCGTAAATATTAAATTATATTCAATTTGTGGTCAGGAAATGGAAGGCTTTTCGGTTAAAAAAGATATCACTGGGGGCATTACGACAATACATGTTGAACTCAACAACAACATTCCTGCGGGCGTTTATTTTTTACAACTGTCATCAAATTCAAAGAAAATAACCAGAAAATTGATAATTGATTAACCTTTAATTACCAAAAAGCCTGCTGGGAAAATTTCCGGCAGGCTTTTTTTTGTGTCTTAATTCCTGATCGAAAGGAACAATCGATACACTTCATCTACAAATAATTTCCAATCATATTTCTTCTTTTCAATGATCATGCCCTGGGTCAATTCATCCATCCGGTTGTTTGAAAAGTAATCACTGATCGCCTCGGCAATTGCTTTCCCACTTGGTTCAACTACATACCCTGCTTTTCTATCCGGAATAATTTCTGATAATCCACCTACATTTGTAACAAGGGTTGGCACTTCAAAATGGAATGAAACCTGAGTGACACCGCTTTGTGTCGCGTTACGGTAAGGCAGTGCGACTAGATCTGCTGAAGAAAAATAATACCTGATATCTTCATTTGGAATAAATTTAGCGTGCAGATGTACCCTATGGCCAATACCTAATTTTTCAATCAAATCAAGGTATGTCTGTTTATCATCATAAAACTCCCCCGCAATAACCAAATCGATCGTTGGATCCGAATTCAGTTCAGCAATCGCTTCTAATAACAGATCAAGGCCTTTATATTTCCTGATTAAACCAAAAAAAAGTACCAGCTTTTTATCCAGGGGCAAGCCAAGGTTTAACCTCGCTTCAGACTTCTCTACCTTATCACCAAAAGATGTATAAAGGGGATGAAGTAAAAACTTCTTATACGGGCTTGCTGTAAATTTGTCAAGATCTTTCATCACCGCTTTACTCATTGTAATATACCCATCACAGGCTTTAATAAAGTAACGGGAAAAAGTTGAATCACCTGCGCGCTTCTCATGTGGAATTACATTATCAGTAATTGCTAATACTTTTATACCACTACGTTTAATTAACCTGGCAATAGTACCAAGCGCGGGCCCCATAAAAGGTATCCAAAAACGACATACAACAAAATCAGGCTTTTGACTTTTTATAAACTGCGCCGTTTTAATCCAGGAAAAAGGATTTACAGAGTTGATCAGCGTGTGTATTTTCAAATGCTTCGGACTGATACCGCTGGTATCAAATTGCGTGCTACCGGGAAACAAAAAATTAGGGTATTGCAAACTATAGGAAATAATTTCGCAGTGATGGCCTTCCTTAACAAACGCTTCACAAAACAACTCGTCAAACGTTGCCAGTCCTCCGCGAAGCGGATATGCCGGACCTATGATAAAAATTTTTGCCACTTTTATTTTTTCCCCACAACAAGTTCTATCAGGTCTTCTTCCTGCAGGTATTTATTAGCAAGTTCCTGAATTTCCTTCGGCGTGATGGTTTTTACCGCTTTGAAATAGTTTTCAAAATAATCGTACCCTAAACCAAATTCCCATATCGCTTTGAACTTATCGGCTAGTGAATAGGGGCCATCTACACTTCTCAAAAACTGACCTAAAACATAATTACGAACCGTTTCTAATTCTTCATTGTTTACCGGTTGTTCCCGCAGTAATTTTATTTCTTTATAAATTTCAGACAACGTATTATTAGTCACATCTACCCCAACTTCAGTAGATATAAAAAAATACCCTCCGTTTACCAACGAAGCCAATCCACTGCCAATCCCATAAGTGTACCCTTTATCCTCGCGGATATTTGCCATTAACCGGGAACCAAAATATCCGCCTAATACTGTATTTAATACCTGAAATTTAAAGTAATCTGGATCCTTCTTGTTAAACAAAAGCCTTCCCACACGAACAGCTGATTGAATAGCATCCGGCTTTTCAATAAAATGCGTACGCTGCTTAGTGGTGTCGAGCATTACTGAAGGTGACTGGATTAGGCCAACATCTCCCCAGGATTCCTTACCAAAAAAGTGATTAAGGGTATCTATCAAATTTGATGAAAGCTTTCCCGAAGCAATGATTGTGCAGTTTCCGGAATGGTAATGCGTTTTATAAAAGGCTTTCAGATCTTCAACTTTTAGTTTGTCAAAATCTTCGTCTTTCACCGCAATTCCGTAGGGGTGTTTTTCACCAAAAATGAGTTCTGTAAAACGCCTTCGCGCTAATACATTTACTTTCTCTGAATTAACTATATGCTTCTGCTTTTTGTTTGACATATAGATATCAAACTCGTCTTTTGGAAAGGTAGGGTGCTTTATGATATCTTCAACGTAGTGGAGACTCTTGTCGAGATACTTATTTAAACTATACAAGGCCAGCGAAGCATAATCCTGATCCACTGAACATTCGAAAAACGATCCAAAAAAATCTATGTTATCTGATAGTTCGTTGGCACTATAAGTTGTGGTACCTGTTTCCAATAAGTTATTGGTAGCCGATGCCAAGAGTGGCTGGGATTGATAATACATCCCGGCTTTAAACAGGAATTCGATCTTGGTTAACTCCTGGGAACCACTATCAATCGTGAACACTTTAATTCCGTTGGATAAAGTATGTTCAACCGCATGTTGAATATCAATTTTTTCAATTGTCTTAAATTCGGGTGCTATTTTTCGGTTTAAGGTCATGGCTTAAATTTACAGAATTTACTGCGATTTGTTTAATCTGTGTAAATTTAGAATATCCCTCACTTATACAAGGCTACAAGGTTTATATGTTTCAAAAGAAAAGGATTAAAACAAAATAAAGACAATAGGTTAAAGAAATGCACTAAATCACAACGCTTTTTTAAGCGACAGGAGCTGCTCTTTGATAGTCTTCAACTTATCGATCACTTCTACTTTAACCTGGTCAGACTCCTTAACTCCCGCTTTGAGTTTATCTTTGGCGCCCTGCAATGTATATCCTTTCTCTTTTACGAAATGGAAAATCAATTTAAAATTTTCGATATCTTTTTTGGTAAAGAGTCGGTTACCCTTTTTATTTTTAGAAGGCGTAATAACATCAAACTCTTTCTCCCAAAAACGGATGAGCGATGTATTAACATCAAACATATCCGCTACTTCACCAATGGAATAAAATAATTTTTCTGTTTCTTTCTCAAGTAATGCCATCAACCAAATATAAATAACTAATTACTTTCAGCGTTTCAAAGTTTTTCAACAAAAGAAGTAAAGGAATTAACATTAAGGGCAAACTACCTTCGCTCACTCATGACTTCAAATGGAATATTAAGTGTTTCTCCAGAGTTATCCGACAAGGACAACATGTGCTTCCCTTTAGTAGGATTCATTCCCATTTGGTGAATGTCTCTCGTTGAACCAATCAACACACCATCCAAATGCCAAAATACCGTGTTGGCAGCCTGGCGATGGGCAACCTCAAAAACGGTTTGTCCCTGTTTCCCAGTTAACTCATAGGGTATATAAATAATTGTTCCTGCTTTAGGATAAACCATTTCCATTGACCGGTTTACTTCAGGCTCACATCCGGCGCGCCAGGGCGGCAGCGTTTTATATAAAGGGTTTTTAGTTTTAAAATAAAATTCCTGAACCGGTGGTAGAATAAACCAGGAAACAGTTTTCATATTCAGTGGGGATTCGCACGCATCAGTAACCCGGAACTTCTCTGTAGGATCAACGTGAATATGTTTATGGTAGGTGCAAACCATCGATGGCTGACTATGTTTTGGAATGCGCTCATTGACTTTATCGGGACATTGCGGAGACACAAGGCAACCGCTCTGCTTACATACCTGTATCCATTTCAGATCGCCGACAGGGGCTTGAAACCATTGCGACTTAGGAAGAGAACCGAAAATTTCGAATAACACAGGAGCCGCTGCCGAAATTCCCGTAAGTCCTGGACGTCCTTCACCATCCGCGTTCCCCACCCAAACGCCAACAACATAATTTGATGAAACACCGATTGCCCACCCGTCGCGGAAACCATAACTTGTGCCCGTTTTCCAGGCGATTTTTTGAGCATTTCCAATCCTCTTCCAACTGGCATCAATATCGGGCCTTCCAACCTCAGCCATCGATTCAAACATTAACCAGATGCTTGAAGCCAAAATAACCGTACGCTGCGTGTTTCCCCGAGCACGTTTTTTGGAAGCTAAAAAATATGACGGTTTATCCCAAGTATCATTTAGGAATTCTTTCTTCTTCCCTTGATTATTTAAAAGTCTGGCCATGTTGGAATAAGAAGAGCACATCTCCCATAAGCTTGCCTCTCCGCCTCCAAGTATCAGCGAGAGTCCATAATTTTCTGCCGATCTGTTTAACGTTGATATTCCAATCTGCCGCATTCGATCAAGAAATTTATCAACTGTATAACTCTGCAGCATCTTAACCGCAGGAATATTTAAACTTCGGGCAAGTGCTTGCTTCGCTGGAACCGCACCGTCAAATGAAAAGTCAAAATTTTGCGGAACATAACCTGCAATTTGAGTTGGAACATCAGGAACAAGCATGTTGGGTAAGAGCTCTCCGTCATTCAACATAAAAGCGTACAGGTAAGGTTTCAGTAAACTCCCGGTACTTCTGTTTGAGCGGATTATATCAACGTCTTCACCATGCGGTTCAAGGTCTCTTAGCACTGTATTTCCCACATAAGACAAAACCTGGTTTTTATTTACATCTAAAACCAAAGCGCACAAATTATGAATTTCATTCTGCTTTAATATTGCGCCTCTTCTTGAAACAATATCGCGAACACGATTCTGGATTTCAGGATCAAGGCTGGTTCTGAATAAATTTTCCGAAGGATTCTCTCTCAATGCCAGATTGAGAAGGTGTCTTGCACGGTCTGGTAAAGGGAATGGTTTTTCCGGCAAAGGCTCCTCTATGGCCAACCGGTATGTTTCCTCATTGATATACCTGGAATTAAATAGCTTTAATAATAGTTTATCACGCTTCGCCTTTAAATGCTGTTGATTTTTACCCGGATAGATAATGGACGGAGAATTGGGAAGAACCGCCAGGGTTGCACATTCTGCCCACGATAAATTCAATAACGGTCGCCCAAAATAACGCCAGGAAGCTGCCTCAACACCAACCACATTTGTTCCAAAGGGCGCGTGAGATGCGTACAACTTTAGGATTTCTGCCTTTGAATGTGTAAGCTCAAGACGGAGCGCCAAAATCACTTCTACAAGTTTCTCAAAATATGTCCGCTTTCGATTCTTGCGCATAAGGCGCGTAACCTGCATCGTAATGGTACTACCACCACTTACAATCTTTCCGGCCTTTTGGTTTTGAACAATGGCTCGCCAAATAGAAACAGGATTAATTCCGGGGTGTTGGAAAAAGAATTCGTCTTCAAACGCTAAAATACTATATACAAAACGGTGATTGAGGTGATCGCTTTCCGGAAACCTCCATTGCCCGTCCGAGGCTATTTTAGCTGATAGTAAATTTCCTTTCCGGTCATTTAATATGACAGAATAACTATCTTTAAATAAAGGCTTTGGTAGGCAATTCAAAAACCACAGAAGCAATACAAGGAGTGTAACAATGAGATACGATCTCTGTCTATGTGCTTTTATTAAAAACAAGTCCCTGATTTATGGAAGCTTACTTTTAGATAGATGGCTATTACAAACCGTGTTCGCGTTTACGCTTAAATAAGGCATCATCCAGCGACATGAACTTAATAAACACTTCAAATCCGCCATTCATATTACTGGCCGCTTTGTATTTCGAAACATTTAAATCATAAGCTAAACCGATCGCATATTTTCCCATATCTAAACTCAATTGGGGAATAATAGCATCTTTTAAACGGTAATATATCCCAATATTAATTCCTGTTTCTGATTTAACCCCAGTTAACTTTGTTGGGTTTTTAAAGCGATACCGGAGATGCGTACCCAGCGTCAACTCTGTAGCTGTAGCCTGTTTCAGGTAAATCACGCTCGGCAAAAATGAAATTTTGGTGCCCTTGATATCCATGCGTGCCTGTATGTTTCCCACAAATCGCATCGGTAACTGATAGGAAGATCCCGAGGCGAATTTCTGTACGGGTTTATTGATGTGATGAACCGCGCCACCAATTTTTAAACTAAAAATATCGTCTCTTAACATGTCGACTGTAGCTGATGAGAATTCATAGTTTAATCCAGCGCCCACATCCGAACTTAAAAATGAGGTGTAGGTCACAGCCTCACCACTGCCAAGTGTATTATCAATTTCCTTTCCGTTATATTGGCTTCCATAAGTCAACGACGCGTAACTGGCGCTGTTTTGATTAAAACCCATATACAAACCACCACCAAGTTTACTGTTTTTACCAGTCTTTAAAATTCCGTTAATATGAATCTGTGCTTGTGTAGTGCCTAACTTAGCCACTCCTGCCCTATCATTAAATACAAATAACCCAAGGCCGAGGTAGGCTTTGTTTTTCTTTGTCTTTAAAGTTGATGCGTCAACTGAAATAGCCATAGTTTGAAAGGCATTTCCCATCGCCATCCACTGGTTTCTGTAGTTGGCCGTAGCCCTGAAATAACCATTCATGAATCCTGCATTGGCAGGATTTAACCATAAGGGCGCATCATGTATTTGCGAAAAGTGAACATCCTGGCCAAAACCTAACGATGAAATGAAAAGCGTTATAAAGCATACATATTTTTTCATAAAAATGATTTTAGTCTAAAAACAAATATTGAATTACCTGATTAACGTGACGTTTCCTTTAATAATTTTTTCTTCACCATCGCCTTTCACGTAATTTACGAGGTATGCATAAACCCCGGTTTGGGCTGGAGTTCCCTTAAAATTACCATCCCATCCTTTGGTTGCGTCCGACGAAGAAAATACCTGTTCTCCCCAACGGTTCCATATTTGCAGGGTCATGGATTTTACATTCCTGATGCCCAATGCTTCAAACATATCGTTGCGCCCGTCACCATTAGGCGTGAAGGCTGTTGGAAACAAAACCTCCTTCGTTTTTTCATTATAGTGGGCAACCACATTATCACCTGTTACCAATTGAATTGCGACACTATCATTTGTTGTATTAGGAGACGGGACGTGATTCTTAAACTCCCAGTGATCAAATTCATACAGGGCAGTATCGAGAACTGTTTGCTCGAACGTCATTTTCACTCCGCCAAAATATTTCCCTGTCCAGGTGAAATCATTGAGCCAAATGGAATTTAATTTCACATTCCCTGCACCCGGAGGATCAACATCTACGGTAATCTGGAATGGACCGGTTACATTGTAGCAATTTACAATCGTCGAATCAATCAGGATACAGCGTTTTGTAATTTTAGCTTGCAATGTATCCATATTATCTTTCCATTCCTGCATCGTACCTCCCCATTTTGCAATTTGTCGAGGCATTTCCGGTGTTAAGATGGATTTGAAGTAGTTAAAATGAGGAAGAATCCGGTCACACTTTAATGCCGTGTTAATTAAATCTGCATACCGGTTAATGTAAAATGACTTAAAATCGGGATTGGTTAAAAGCTTATCCAGAATTTGTGGATGGCCTTCACTTGGGTTGGTATTACTGGCGAACACGTCCGTATAATCACAGGGCATCGAGTTCATATCCGTAGTAGGTAGGTTGGTAAAATTTTCACCTAAATCGTAAACATTGTCCATGTCCCACATCCAGTAGCGCCATTTCTTTTTGTCTCCCTTAGTCGCACGACCTCTCCACCATGCGGTATTCCAGTTGATAAAATCAGAATTCACTAGGTATGAATTATATACCATGTAATCCACAAGGCTTTTAAAATTCAATTTACTCTCCACATAAGCATAATTGGCCACATTGGTCATCGAATTAGCCATGATAAAATTATACAGGTTTACCCAGCCGGTATCGCTTCCGTTACGTATTTGCAAACTACCCCAGTAAGCCAGATTATCAATACTATCAGCAGGCTGGTCGTAGTAATAGTCTGTATAATCACCTTCAAAAGCTTCCCGTAATTCATACACTCCCCAATACGCGCCATTTTTAAAAACAATTACATGTTTGTTTCGTCGTCCATCCAGTTCAAGCCCTTTTTGAAAAGCATAAGATTGAACAAATGCGTCACGCATATGGCAACTAGGTTTTCCTGTATTATTTTCCGAAGAATAATTATCAGAAGCAGCAGCTTTCAGCATGACGTGTTGAAATTCTTTGCGTGGACTCACATCGTTCATTTGCGGGTCTGCAAAAAACTGGTGCTTGTAAGCATTGTTGTACCCGTATTCATCAAACGTTTCCACGTCAATTCCGCGTTGGTCGTAGGCCCAGGAATCATTTCCGTGTTTATCGGATGTTCCATAACCTTCTGTTTTAAATGCCTGGTTCTCGAAATATTCAAAATGTGTAGCTGGCTTGTTCTGAAAACCGTTAAACAATTGGTTAAGCGGTCCGCCACCCGAAACGGATACAACACCAAAATGAGAGTCGATGGTTTCGTTAATAAAATAAGTATTCGTCTCCATAAAACTTGGCAGCACGGTCGCATCACTGCTCACAGCGTAGGCCCTTAATACAGAAGTGGCACTTATTGAAACAGGTGTTGAGACATATTGCGTGGATGCAGTGGTTGGCTCTGAACCATCGGTCGTATAATAGATGGTAAGACTGTTAGAGGGAGTTACACTTAATGCAACAAGTTTTGTACCCGAGTAAAATCCAGGAGCAACATCCATTTTTGGGGTCGGCGCGTAATCCGTGTATCCTGTGGAAGAGTTAGCTGCATTGGGAGTTGGAGATGTAAAAACATTCCATGTCGGGCTCCCATCCGGTTTGCGTCCGCGAGAATGGGTGGCTTGAGTTCTCCTCATTTTTAGTGAATCAACAATCGACGATCCATTGCTTAAAATAATCCATTCACCCATACACTGGGTTAATTTGAAATTTGTGTGCAAATGTCCCACTCCGTCAGCCGGTGCGCCTTTTCCGCTGCACCAGATACGCAATACACCATTGGATGGGATTGTAATTCCCGGCGGAACGATGTATTTACCAATTTCCGACGGATCATCACTCAATCCCCAGCCGCCAATGTTGGCAACCGATGCACTCCCATTGTATAATTCTATCCAGTCTGATTTTTCACCCTTATTATCGAGAATGGAGGCTCCAGAATTTGAAGCAGAATACTCATTTATTTTCACTTGTGCAGGAATGTATACAAATGAAAACAATAGCGATACCGATGTAAGTAAAACTTTAAACATATGTAATAATTTAACAAGTTAAATATACACGATAAATTTCACAAAAAATAAGTATTTAATTGCTCACCGTTTGAGAAGGCCCGCAGTGAAAAAACTTTAAATAAAGTCTGTGTAAATACCTAAATTTGTAGCCTGAAATTATGAGCGATAAAATAGAACATGAATGCGGTGTTGCTTTAATTAGATTATTAAAGCCCTTAAGTTTTTACAAAGAAAAATACGGCAGTAGTCGGTATGGACTACATAAAATGTATCAGCTCATGGACAAGATGATTAACCGTGGGCAGGATGGTGCTGGTGTTGCTACGATAAAATTGGATGTTGAAGCTGGCACACCTTATATTAACCGTTTAAGGTCTATTAAACCAAAGGCTACACAGGACATTTTTTCTCAAATAAACGATTTTTTTATCAATGCCAAGGAAAAAAATCCTGATGCATATAAAGACGTAGAATGGCAGAAAAAGAATATCCCTTATATGGGCGAACTTATTCTTGGCCACTTGCGATACGGCACTTATGGAGGAAACACCATCCAAAGTTGTCATCCTTTCAGAAGGCAAAATAACTGGATGGCGCGGAATTTATTGGTGGCTGGGAATTTCAATTTAACCAACGTTGATGAACTGCTGGATCACCTCGTTGAACTTGGGCAGCATCCTACTGTTAAAGCCGATACCGTAACCGTAATGGAAAAAATCGGGCATTTTCTCGATAAAGAAAACGATCGCTTATTTAAACAATTTAAAGAACAGGGACTAACTAATTTTGAAATCTCAAAAGAAATTCAAACGAATATTGATGTGGCCTCCATTTTAATTGAAAGCAGTAAACGATGGGACGGTGGTTATGTGATGGCAGGAATGATGGGTCATGGAGATTCGTTTGTATTACGCGATCCAAACGGCATTCGTCCGGCGTATGTTTACAAAGATGATGAAGTTATTGTAGTGGCAAGCGAGCGACCGGTGATTCAAACTGTATTTAATGTTGATATTAACTTAGTGAAAGAACTTAAACCGGGATGCGCCGCCATTATTAAGAAAGATGGAAGCTTTTCGGAGCAACAAATAATTGAGCCTTTAGAAAAAAAAGCATGCTCCTTTGAACGCATTTATTTTAGCCGCGGAAACGATGCAGACATTTACCGTGAACGCCAGTTACTTGGACGTTATCTGGTTCCACAGGTCCTTAAAGCCATTGATTATGATCTTGAGAATACAGTATTCAGTTATATTCCAAATACTGCAGAAGTAGCTTTTGGCGGCTTAGTAGAAGGTATTGATGATTACATCAATAAGGTGAAAGCCACAGAAATTTTAAAACTGGGCGCGAATGTATCTGAGCCCACATTAAGCAATATCCTTGCACGTCATCCCCGTATTCATAAAGTTGTATTGAAAGATGCCAAGCAGCGCACGTTTATAACCGATGATGAAAGCAGAGATAACCTTGTAAACCTGGTTTACGATATTACTTACGGAACTGTAAAAAAAGACGTGGATACGCTCGTTGTTTTAGATGATAGTATTGTTCGTGGAACTACGTTGAAACAAAGTATTCTAAGAATTTTAGACCGCCTGCATCCAAAGAAAATCATCATCATTTCCTCGGCACCGCAAATTCGTTACCCGGATTGCTATGGGATTGACATGGCTATACTTGGAAAATTTGTTGCATTCAACGCAGCGATCGCTTTAATTAAAGAAACCGGGAAAGAATCCATTCTGAATAATCTTTACGAAAAAGCGAAAGCAGAATTACTAAAGCCAAAGGAAGAACAGGTAAATATAGTGCAGGAAGTGTACCGCACATTTACGAATGAAGAAATTTCTCAAAAAATCGCCGATCTGGTAAGGCCTAAAAACTTAAAAGCAAACCTTCAGATCATTTATCAGACTATTGAAGGGTTGCATCAATCGTGTCCGGATAATTTAGGAGACTGGTATTTTACAGGTAATTATCCGACACCAGGAGGAAACAAAGTATCTAATAAAGCGTTTGTAAATTATATGGAAGGTAAAAACGAAAGAGCGTATTAATCCGTTTCATTCAATTTATCCTTTGATAATCTTTCGTGATACGCGTTTTTCGCCAACCTTAAGATGAAGAATATATAGTCCGTTAGGCAATTCCATAACCGGTATTTCTCTAGAATAAACTCGTTCGTTTCCTGCACGGTCTGCATACATCAATCGTCCCATTACATCTACTAATTCTACGCTGCAATATTCATGATCTACATTATCAAACTTCAGGTTAACGTTAGTGTTTGCCGGGTTTGGCAAAACATCAAAAGCGATTTCCAGAGAGTGATCCATTAAAGCGACCGGGGAGGAATGAATCTTAATTACTGCAGAAGTTGCTGTATAGGCTCCCGAGGCATCAAGATAAGAAACGGTTAGTAACGGAAATTTATTTAAAGCGTTGTAATAGGTGTAGTCTACCGCTTTTAAATTTGCTTTCACGGTGCCGAAAATAAAACTGGCAACGGCATTCAGGCTAACTTTAACCTGGAGTACATCTGATATCGTGTCTCCTCCCGGCAAGATGAGCGTTCCCGAACCGGCAGCTGTTGTGGTTATATTTCCGGTTACATTACCGTTCATATTGTTTGCATTGGCAGTTCCCGAAAATGCATCATTCCCCGAATAGCCAAACGCAACCGGCCACACGAACTGCGTAGCATTATTATTACTGAAATTCAATTTGAAATTCGGGTTTTGAATCCCCACAATTTCATATTTTGATGAGGAAGATTTCATGTAAAAATATGTCTGGCCAAAAGATTCCACAAAACTGGTTCCGGAATAAGAAGATCCATTTGGTGCCATTGAAGGAGCAATGTAAGTACTAACTTCAATATTGGGCTTTAAAGTGAATGCGGAGAAATCCCAGATTTGGTTACTCCCGGAATTTTTAGGAACAGTACCCGTCGAATCATATATTTGTTTTGAATACACATCACCTAAAACAGGTTCATTGAAAGGTTTCGTAAGGCTCACCTGGCCATCAAGCAAAGCCGATAGTAAACAAAAAATCATCAATGAAAAATATTTTACCATTTGCATTGGGTTTAAGGTAAAGTTAGTACTAAAAGCAATTTTTCCTAATATATTTCATAATAAAAAAGCCTATCTGAATCAGATAGGCTTAATTAAATTTATGAAAGCATTAGTGTCCGGCTTCTTCGTGCTTTTCTTCACCGTGAGACCCTTCAGCAGCTGCCTCATGGTGACCATGACCCGCCTTAAGATCCATTTGCTGTTTAATCAAGATAGGATCTACTTTAGTTCTGTTTTGAGGATCTCCACTATACACACCCTCGTCCAGAATAATAAAAATAGTATAGGACATAAACAATATGTACGGTACCAGAATCACATATTTAAAAAACTTAACCTCATGTCCAAGGTGCATGAACCACATTACAATAGCAGCAGCTTTAGCAATGGTTAGAACAATGAACAAAGTTTTAAGCCATAAAGTACCCGACCAACCGTGGCTTGGTGCCATTGATCCAATTATTAATTCGAAAACAGTGATGCCTAACATCACCCAGAATACGTTCCATAATGTACGGCGTGCTTTTTTTCCGTCTTCTTCGCTGTGCTGAGCCATGTGCTCATATGAAGGATAATCGTCGTGAAATTCTGACATAATTAAAAAAGATTAGGGTTTAGTGAATGTGATTAGATTAACTTTTGATAAACAATTTTTTTACAATAAGTAGAAGAAGGTAAATACAAATACCCATACTAAATCTACAAAATGCCAGTATAAACCAACTTTTTCTACCATTTCATAATGACCACGTCTTTCATACGTACCTTTTAATACATTTAAAAAGATTACAAAGTTGATTACAACACCGGAAAATACGTGGAAACCGTGAAACCCTGTAATAAAAAAGAAATAATTAGCAAACTGAGGAACACCATATTCATTTACGGTCATATTGGCCCCATAAACCGTTTCTTCTACATAAGTTCCCAGCTCCTGGCTCCATACATGTCGTAATGCACCTGTATCGGTTCCCACAATAAAGTGGTACCATTCCCATGCCTGTGAACCAACAAACGTTGCTCCACCAACAATCGTCCAGAACATCCATACAATTACTTTCTTTTTATCATTTCTATGACCGGCCTCTACAGCTAACACCATTGTTACAGAAGACATAATGAGGATAAAAGTCATTAAACCTACATACGCTAAAGGCAAATGCTGCTCTACGAATGGAAAATGCGTAAACACGTTTTCAGCTTTTGGCCAAACATCCGCGTATTTGTGACGAATAAAGCCGTAAGATACCAATAAACCACCAAAGGTTAAAGCATCCGACACCAGGAAAAACCACATCATCATTTTTCCATAGCTTACGCGAAACGGTGACTGACCACCATCCCAGGCGTGTTTTGAATCGATTTCTGTACTGTGAGACATAATAAAATTTACGTTTTAACGATTTTTATAAATTATGGTGCAA
>JAQZBQ010000024.1 GCA_029237825.1 Bacteroidota bacterium
TCAGCGATGGCTAGTTTCTTCAATTCTCTCGCCAATTTAAGTGCCGAAGAGAAAAGCATTCGTATTTTACATTACGGAGATTCGCAAATAGAAGGTGACCGGATCAGTGACTACCTTAGATTGAAACTACAAAGCCAGTTTGGAGGGGAAGGACCAGGCCTGATTTCTTTTATGCCGGTAGCGCCAAGCGTTGTCAATAAAATTTCCTGGAGTCCGGGCTGGGACCGTTACCCTGTTTTTGCCGGGAAAGACAAGCGGGTAAAACATAATAATTTTGGAGCTTTAGCACATATTACACGCTTCTATAATTACGCTCCTATTACCGATACGACGCAATTTAAATCCGCCTGGGTGAAGGTAGTAACGAGTAAAAATGGCGGGCCAAAAGCGGCTGCCTATAAAAAAATAAAATTGTTTTATGGCGGTGCCCAGGCAAAAACGCATGTGGAATTGTACGAGAATGGAACTCTGAACGCATCCGATTCTTTAGTTGCTGGCGGGAATTTTAATATCAAAGAGTTTAATTTGAACCAGGGCGCTTTGCTTCAGGAATTTAAATTCAGAGGAAAGGATAGCCCGGATTTTTATGGTGTTTCACTGGAGGGAAGCAAAGGTGTAATGGTAGATAATTTTGGATTACGCGGGAGCTCCGGTACTTTTTTTAATCAGATTAATTTTGGACAGTTAAAACAATTTTATGATTACCTGAACGCAAAACTGATCATCTTACAATTTGGCGGTAACTCCTTGCCATACATTACCACGAAGGAACAAGCTGATGGATTTGGCGGTTATTTGAAATCACAGATTCTGATCATCAAAAAACTCGCGCCACAAGCTTCTATTTTGGTGGTGGGTCCCGCCGATATGAGTGTGAAAATGGGGACGGAATATCAAACACACCCGCAACTGGAGAATCTGCGCGACGCCATCAGAAAATCAGCATTCGATACCGATTGTGCTTTTTTCGATATGTATAATTGCATGGGCGGGAAAAACAGTATGCTTGCATGGGTGGAGCAGGGGATTGGTGCTAAAGACTATATTCACTTTAGTTCAGGAGGCGCGCGAAAAATTGCAGTGTTGTTATATTCTTCGTTAATGAACGATTATAATGAGTTTACAAAGAAGAAATAAGTTTAGGATTAAGCAGAAAAAATAAATGATAAAAGATAAAACAGTTCGTGCAAAAAACATCCATTTAATTTTCACTTGCCTTTTGTCATGTGTCTTTTATCTTGTGTCCCATCATTCAACTGCTCAGCAGTATCCTTTCATCAACTATGATCAGAGTAAATTATACATGGCAAAGGACAGTTCCCAGATCATGAAATTTTACAAAAAGATCGATGAGTTAAGGGATGGAAAGCGTAATAAAGTAACGGTGGTTCACTTTGGAGGATCACACATACAAGCAGGCTTCTGGACCGAAGTACTAATGGATGGATTCCAGGGAATGGGAAATTTTAAAGGTGGAGGTACATTTATTTTTCCGTTTCGGATTGTGAAGACTAACAGCCCGCATTTTTTCAAATCCTTTACAACCGGGAAATGGATCCGGAAGAGGAGTGCCCTGGCAAAGGAAATGTGCGACAATCTTGGTTTAGCCGGAATGGCCGGCATCACGAATGACAGCGCCAATACATTTGGATTTAATATTTTAAAAAACAATCATCACCAGTCGTTCAACTCATTAAGGGTATATCATAATTTCAACCCAAGTTTCGAATTTTCAATTCCCGAACGGGAAGATTTACATTTTGTAAGAACAGATGATGCGAAACTGGGATATACTGAATTTAAATTTGAAACATTTATTGATTCTGTAAATTTTAACCTGGTTAAAAAAGATACCCTTATTAAAGATTTTATGCTCCGTGGATTTAGCATTGATAATACAAACCCCGGATTTTATTATGCGGCTATTGGCGTGAACGGAGCAAGTACTTCTTCTTATTTGCGTTGTCAGGAGTTTGTGAATGAATTGGCAACCATTCCACCCGACCTGGTTATTTTTTCTTTGGGAGTGAATGATACCCATGATGCTAATTTCTCTAAAGAGCGGTTTATTACGAATTACGATAGCTTAATTTCATTGATAAAAATCGCTTCACCACGCTGTGCTTTTTTATTCACCACGGTGACGGATAATTATATGAGCAGGAGGGTTGCCAATAAGCGCCCCATAAAAGCCGAAGAAGCTATGTTTGAATTAATGGAAAAACACAATGCGGCGGTGTATGATTTGTATGCTGTGATGGGCGGGTACAAATCCATTTACAAGTGGCAGAAGGCGGGCCTTGCTGCCAAAGATAAAGTGCATTTTAACGGCAGGGGTTATAGAATTTTAGCTGACCTGATGTTTGACGCTATCAACCGAAGCTATCGATACAACAGCATAATCAAATAGTGATCAACGATATTCTCACATATTTAAAACCACTGTTCGTTTATGTGAAGGGGCAGCCCGTAATTTTTACCCAATTGTATTTCTGGGGATTTTTTTCCGTGGTGCTCGCTATTTATTCATTGCTCTATAAGAAGAATAACTTACGCACCTTTTATTTATTGCTGGTAAGCTTTTTCTTTTATTATAAAACAAGTGGCATTTTCCTGATTCTCCTGATTTTCACAATCGTCAGTGATTATAATTGGGGAAGACTCATTCATAAAACAGAATCAGTTAAACGAAAGAAACTCTACGTCACTATAAGTATGATACTCAATTTAACGTTGCTGTGTTATTTTAAGTACGCTTATTTCTTCGTGGAGAGTGTCAATCAGCTCGCGGGTTCTGATATTCATTTCTTTAATTATTTCACTCAGTTCAGTAACACTTATTTTTCCACCAATGATCCTTTAAATAAACTGATTCTTCCGGTGGGTGTTTCTTTTTTCACCTTTCAATCTATCTCCTATACCATTGATATGTACCGGGGAAAAGTAACGCCTGTAAAATCGATTTACGATTATGGATTCTTTGTTTGTTTCTTTCCTCATCTGGTAGCCGGACCAATCGTAAAAGCCAACGAATTTCTTTACCAGATATATCAGCCTTACAATTTAACACGAAAAGAATTTGGTTACGCTGTGTTCTGGATCATCAATGGTTTGGGAAAAAAGATCCTGGCCGATTATATTGCCGTTAACTACATTGATCGTGTCTTTGACAATCCTAATTATTATTCCGGTGTGGAAACGGTCTTTGGAATTTTCGGTTATTCTTTACAGATCTATGCAGACTTTAGTGGTTATACCGACATCGCCATCGGTATTGCATTATTATTAGGCTATCGTTTAAAAACAAATTTTAAATCACCTTACAAGGCGCAGGACGTGAGCGAATTCTGGAAGCGCTGGCACATTTCTTTATCCACCTGGTTAAAAGATTATTTATACATCCCGTTGGGTGGAAATAAACAGGGAACCATCGGATCATATATCTGTATTGCATTTTTGTCTGTTGTGTTGGTCATGCTCACCGGAAAGATCTGGCTGTTGCTGGTTTTGTTATTGATGGCGATAGTGCTTGTGCTGCTTGCTTATTTTTTTCCAAAGGTCAAACAAAGCGTGAACACCAATATCAATTTACTGGTTACCATGTTACTGGGAGGCTTTTGGCATGGAAGTTCCTGGCTGTTCATTATTTGGGGCGGCTTAAATGGCTTGGGGCTTGTGGTCCACAAACTATGGCATAAAATTTCTCCTTTCAAAGAATCCAATTCATTTTTTGTAAAAGGTTTTTTGGTATTGTTAACCTTAACGTTCATCAGCTTTACCCGTATTTTTTTCAGGAGCGACAGCCTTGAAACCGTTAACCTGATTTTTGACCGTATCACCAACCATTTTGGGGCCGCATTAATCTTTGATATTATCAGGGGATACGCTTTGGTGTTTTCCGTTATGTTGCTTGGTTATCTGATTCATTGGATCCCTGAATCAGCGAAAGAAAGATACCGTTCACGTTTCGCTGAGTTGCCATTACCTGCGATGAGTATCTCGGTGGTTGCTTTTGCATTTTGTATCTATCAAATGGTGAGTGGAGAAATGCAACCGTTCATTTATTTCCAATTTTAAGAATTTATCCCAGGGCTGCTAAGATGCAGAAATTTTTTTAAAACAAATTTTTGTCAGTTCGAGCGAAGTCAAGAACATTTTTAATTTTTAAAAAGTAATTGCCAGTGAAGAAGTGATCGCATAATTTTCACGCGACGGCCTGTGATTCATTAAAAATATCGGATCCGCGCTGTTTAAGCCACGCCCTTCAATTCTCCATAAAACATTTTCGTTTACAACATAATCGAAATTTATGGAATATCCGAAAGTCTGAAATCCATTAGGTGTTCCCGTCACAACGATAATATTTTTTTCATCTGAGTAATATTCACCGCGCACCGCAATATGTATTCTTTTAGTGGGCTTATACTGAATGATTAAAACAGGGGAATACCAATTATTGTATACGGCCGAGTTATGTTTTATTTGTTGCATACCGATATCAAAACCTGCAGTAATGCCAATTTTTTCTGTGATTTGTAACTGGCCATACAGGTTATTGAATATCCTGAGTTGCGAAACACTGTCTGGTAAGTCACTGCCAGTATATGTGCTCCAGTTAAAGGAGTATTTTGAATTCGGTTTATAGGTTAGCTGAGTACCAAATGCGGGTGTTTGATTTCCCGGTCTTTTTTGAATCCTTTGCCATCCATTTAAGTACATTGCCGCCACGTACAATTTTTCATTCTTAGAAGTGTAACCCAGTTTAACGCCGGCTTCATAATATGGGGAATTCTCTGCCAACATACTTCGGGTTAAGTTCCAGCAGTCTTTGCCAATAGCGCTTTCAAAACCAATGTGAGATGGGAAGACACCCGCATCTACCCAAAGGTTTTTGTTTTTTGAAATTCGAAAACCGGCATTTGCTTCAAAAATATTTTTCAGTAAGCCTGGCTCGTTCGCCATATTGTATTGAGAGTATGTTCCTGCCATTAAAGCAAAATTTCCCCGTACCTTATTTGTAAGATAACTTGCTTTTACAAATCCCAGATTTAAATTGACTTCATTATGCCTGTTAAAGTTGTACAGGAATGAAGGTTTTTCGTGATTGGTGGGTTTACTCAAATCATAACTGTAATAGGTTTCAAGGTAACAGGATAACGTCAAGGGGCTTTCTTTAACGGAATCCTGCGCCCGAATCTCAATGAATCCAAAAGCCAAAACAATAAGTATGAGAAAATATTTCAATTTGTTCTAATTCTTTAAACATTACTCGGCAACGCTATTTATTAAAAATAACCTTTTGTTCGATTTATATTTAAATAATTCGTTTAGCCCTGATTCGTTTAGCCTGACTTATCAGTTTGGAAATTTATTATATAACCTTATAATTCTTGTACTCTCCTACCTTCCAGCCGGTTGTTTTTTCAATAAATAATAAGAATTTATCTTTTGAGCTGAGTTTTATCTGAGAAGGATCAAAGTTGAATTTCCAGTCAGCGCTGGCAACACGGTTTTGAAATACGTTTGGATGTGTACCTTTAAATTCTTCCAGGCTATCGATCTGTGAGTAATCAAACTCTGCAACCTGAGCAATGTTTTTTTTCATCCATTCATCATCATGCCACATCTTATGGAAATTTTCCTGCTTGGCCTGTTGCGCCTTCGGTGGTTTAACCCAACCGTAATGATAAATTTCCGCGTTAACCGGTTTGACGTTTAATTTGGAATTGTCCGTTTTACGAAAGCCTTGCGCGTCTTTATATGAACGAATGGACTTATCATTTTTAATGATGCGAATCTCTTTTCTATACCAGCGCCTTGAATTGCCGACATAATGATAGGAACCATAAAAGTGAACGTAATTCAACAGCAGGCCATCCACCTGTTTATCATCCTTGTATTTCAGCATGGCTTCTTTAATAGAAGCCAAATGTTTTTCGTGAACGCACTCGTCACTCTGAATGTAAAAGCACCAATCGGTATCCGCACTGATGGCGTCAAAAGCTTTATTAGTTTCAATGGCTAATACCTGTCCCCCCTGGCGAAGTGAATCATCCCAGACTGTTTCAATGATTTTTATTTTCTGAGAGTTGATACTTTTGATCAATTGCAAAGTTTCGTCCTCAGAGTTTCCAACGGCTACAATAAACTCATCACATACAGGAAGGATCGAAGTGATCGCTTCCACAACCGGATAGTCGTACTTGATGGCATTGCGTATGATGGTGAAACCGGTTACTTTCATTTATTTGTTTTTTGTTCTCGATTTCGCTCGAACAGACAAAATTATAATCTGCGTTCGTCTGCGAAATCTGCGGGAACGTACTCTAAAACTCCGGATTTCGCCCAACGAAGTTTTGTGGGGTTATCTGTAATAATTCCGTTTTGACTTCATTGCGCACATTTAATCCTTTAATAAACGTATGCATGGAATCTTTAGTAATCACCGAATTAGTTCTGGTCAGATCTTTCAAAGCTTCATAAGGTTTTGGATAACCTTCACGACGTAAAATAGTCTGAACGGCTTCTGCTACCACGGCCCAATTATTTTCCAGGTCCCTGTTAAAGATCTCTTCGTTTAAAATTAATTTGTCCAGCCCTTTCAAAATGCTTTTGTAGGAAATTAAAATATGCGCAACCGGAACTCCTAAATTTCTTAATACAGTGCTATCCGTTAAATCCCTTTGTAAACGCGATAATGGTAGCTTAGCAGATAAATGTTCCAGGATCGCATTCGCCATTCCTAGATTACCTTCTGCATTTTCAAAATCAATCGGATTCACTTTATGCGGCATCGCTGAAGAACCAATTTCTCCGGCTTTTAATTTTTGTTTGAAATAATCCATGCTTACGTAGGTCCAGATATCGCGGCACAAATCCAGTAAAATGGTATTGATTCGTTTCAACGCATCACAGTAGGCTGCAATGTTATCGTAATGTTCAATTTGTGTAGTGAACTGACTTCTGTTTAATCCTAATGTGTTATTGACGAATTCGTTTCCGAATTTAATCCAGTCATTCTTTGGGTAAGCCACATAATGTGCATTGAAGTTACCTGTGGCTCCGCCAAACTTGGCAGAGAATGGAATGGCATTTAACTGCTTGATTTGAATTTGTAAACGCTCCACAAACACATAAATTTCTTTTCCCAAACGGGTTGGAGAGGCCGGTTGCCCGTGTGTACGCGCCAATAAAGAAACGTTTTTCCATTCTTTCGCTAAGCCCAATAATTTGTCGCATACCTGTTTTAAATTAGGTAACACGACTTCGTTGTTCGCTTGTTTTAAAGATAGAGGAATAGAAGTATTATTAATATCCTGGGAAGTTAGTCCGAAATGAACGAACTCTAAATAGTTTTCTAAATCCTGTGCTTTTAATTTTTCTTTAATGAAATACTCTACCGCCTTTACATCGTGGTTGGTTGTTTTCTCTGTTTCCTTAATTACCTCTGCATCCGCAAAAGAAAAATTTTGGTAAACTGATTTTAAGTTAGTGATCTGGCTTTCGTTTAATTTTGGTAACTGAGGCAGTCCCTGTTGCGACAACAGTATGAAATAATCAATCTCCACTTGTACACGGTAACGGATCAATCCGAATTCAGAAAAATAAGCTGCCAGTTCGTTGGTTACCTTGCGGTAACGCCCGTCAACGGGTGAAATAGCAGTTAAAGCATTTAATTCCATAATTTTAAAAATAAAGGGTAAATATAGGGAAATTTGAGAGAAGAACTCAGGGTTTTTAAATTTTGAATAGCTTCGAAACTTATTCTGCCACTACAATTTTCTTAAACTCCACTTTTCGATTTCCAATCAATTTCATAATATACATCCCTTCTGAAAATCCTGATAAATCCAATGTTTGAAGAAGGCCCTGAATTTTATTTTCATCAATACGTCTTCCGTTTACATCATAAATTTCATACTGATGAAAGATGGCTTCGGTTTGCGAAATCGTAGTGCTGTTTTTAGCCGGATTGGGATATAACTTCCAGTTGGAATTTGATAAAACAGATTCATTTAACTTGGTTATTAATCCGTCGTATTTAATCTGCGCCTGTTGAGCGCCGGTAATTAAGTTCGCTAAACTGTCGCCACCAATTAAGGCAAAAGCAACTTTCACAGAGTCACCCGGCGCCAGTTTAAACGGCCCTGAACTCATTACGTTGATCACATCCGTGCCGGTTCCGGAAACCCCGGCCGCTAAACGCTGAGTAGAAAGACTTAAATATTTTTCCCTGGTGTCAAATCCATTGGCTACGTCGAGCCCTCCATTTCCACCGCTCACATGGTCAATGGCGTAAAAATTTGGCGGCGCCGTACCCGTCAACAATTTAATGCCGGCGTATTTTCCTCCGCTTGCGGTGTAATAACTGTATCCCATTTTTGTGCCTACATCGTAGGCGCTCCTGTTTTGTGCAAACGTGCCGCCATCAATATCCCAGTCAGCAAAAATCCCCGCGTATAGTTTTTGAATTGTGTCAGTAGCATGACTGTTAGTTAAAACATATTCCCATATCACAAATTGCGTGTTCGGAACGGTTGCCCAGGCATATGTATTTTGCGCGATGTTAACTGGAATAGGTGAAACCGAAAGATTATCGTTCATCCTGGCTTTGGTATCAAAATCAGAAGTAACGGATGGGATCTGTAAAGCGATACGATTAACGGTACTAAAATCAATATCACCCGCACTTGGATTTAATCCCCGCACGCAATCTGACACTTTCGTCGTATCGCGTCCAACCATTAATCCCCCCTCATATAGAAGTTCGACACTGTTATATTTGAACCCCAGTCCCTGAACCTGCGCATCCTGGTTATAACCGATTTTTCCCTTACTGGTGGCAGTTGTGCTCACATCATTGATATCAATATTGATATAGTCCACATTGATGAAAAGTGTAAAAAATTGCTTGGCCTGGTAAGTTCCGTCATTCATGAGGACTTCAAAATCAATCGACTGATTGATAGGAATGGATCCTGTCAGCTTAAATGTAAAAGGGTCCAGGGAATTGGTGGCAATTGCCAGTGTATTGATGGCCCCTAACGATGTGACATTATCCAATGCTGTGGCATAAACAGATAATGGTGTTACCGTAACGTTTAAGGCTGAAGTTGGATCCAGGTAGTTAATAAAGGTGCCCGCGATGAAAAGCGTATCTCCATTGATAAAAGACAAATCATTATGATCCGTTACTGTTTTATTCGTCATCACAACACTGGGGCTGGATGGATCATTTAACGCTCTGAATAAATTGATCCGGCCATTGCCTAATTTGTTTAAATAGGAAGGATTTAAAGCATAGATATCATCAGAAGTAATTTTCAAACGTTCGCCAACCTGCAAACCGTTATAAGCCGGAAAATGATTTTTAACGATGCCTGCTGCGCCGGCTACAATTGGAGAAGACATCGAAGTTCCTGATGATGTAATGTAAAGACTTCCGGGCCAGGTAGAATTGACATTGTCTCCGGGAGCACAGACATCCACCATATAGCCATAGTTAGAAGAGCCCTGTTTGGTATCGCTGATGGTCGTATTGCCCACAGACAATACATAGTTATATGCTGCAGGAAAAAAATCTCCGTCGGCATTATTATTTCCTGCGGCGCACACCACCAAGCAATTTTTATTGATCGTAGCGTAGTCAATAATATCCTGGCCGAACTGACTGGAACCACCTCCGCCCCAGGAGCAGTTAATGATCTGGCATCCGTGATCGGCTGCGTATTTTATTCCTTCATAAGCAGCAATTAAGGCGCCACTAGCATTTGAAATCTTGACTGGCAAAAACTTGCAATGAAATCCGACGCCTGCGCCACCTAAGCTATTATCGGCGCTAGCGGAAGCTAAACCGCAAACATGAACACCATGTGCATTGGTTTCCCATGAAGCATCCCGGTCATTCATACCCATATCCCAGCCAAGATAATTGTCCGTATAATTATCTCCATCGTTATCTATGCCATCCACAACATCGGCGTAATTGCGTTTCACATTATTAAACAGATCCGGGTGAGTAAAATCAGTACCCGTATCCGTAATGCCAATCACGATCGCCGAATCTCCCCTGTTAAGATCCCATGCATTAAAAGCATTAATTGTCTGTAAATGGTACTGGCTGGAGGAGTTAGCCAATGGATCATTTGGACTATAGTTTGGTTTAGGAATAAAATGAGGTTCTGCATAAACAAGAATGTTGGATAATAATAATTTGCTGATCGCTTTTTCTATTGTAAGATCAGTCGTGTAATTCAATTCATAAATCAGGGAGAGGTCCGCGTAAGCTTGTCCGGCTTCGTTCTTTGTGGCTACAGGACTTTTTTCGAACGGAAATTTTTTATGAAGATTGGTTACTCCGATAAGAGTGGATAAAGAAGTGAAGGCAGAATGATCTATATGATTTACGGAGCAAACACTCGCAAATTGGGGCTTCACCTTGATAATAATGGTTTTAGGCATATAATCATCTGCAACAATTGATGCAGGTAATTGATAAGTTTTTTGAGCAGTTGCCAGGAAACAAAGCAGAAGGAAAACGATAAAATGAAAGGCAGGTTTCATGTGAGAGGTTTAAAAAATTAATCCAGCAGGTAGCTTTGATGTTTGTTATATTTTTCAAGAGTTCGGATACCGGAAGAGCTGATGTGTTCAAATTCTTTATCACAAAAGATATTGATGATCTTGATGTCAGGTTTCAATTCCTGGATATAGCGGTATTGGTTTTGTTCATATTGAAAGTCGGTGGAATTTCTTAAGCCCCTTACAACTGTTACATCGTATCCGAATGCTTCGATATGATCAGTCAGCAAACCATGATACTCAGTCTGCTGGCGATTGGAAATTGTTTTAGGAATGGGCCAGCTGCGATCTGTTTTATCAGGGTTTTTCCCGAAGGCAATGATCACTTTGTCAAATAACCGTTCTGCTTTTTTTAAGACATTATAATGCCCTTTGTGAAAAGGATTGAAGCTTCCGGCAAAGACAGCGATTTTTGGTTCTACCGAATGAACGTAATCAATCAGATGATTTAAATTTCCACTGGTATTGAAATGTTTTAAAACTTCAATACGTTTTGGTTTATAATCTTTATAGTCAACGAATTGAAATTCTTTAAAAATCTGTTTTTCGTAAGTTATTAATTTATCAAAGGACGAATTTAAAATAGCCAGATCGGCCTTAATAAATTCTTCCGAAAATTTAACTGTTGGCTTGTGATGTTTGGTGTCGAGTATTAATTGCCGGATGTGTTCTTTCTGATCAGTTGTTAACGAACTGGATTTAGCGGCATTTAAAAAAAGGTTTGCAGAATCCTCTTCGTTTGTATTTGACTGGGGATTATAAACAATATCATGAAAAACAGCCGCCAGAAATAATTCGTCATGTTTCAGCAAATCACTATCGTGGAGTTGTTTTAAAATATCTTCTATGTGTGCCAGAGTGTGATAGAAACGATGCGGCTCATCATACAGGTTAATCACATCAGAGTCAAACTGAAGATTATTTAAGCGAAAGGATATTTCAGATATGGTCATGTTAAAATTTTTGTCCCGCTGATCCCGGAGATTTTCGCGGATTTATTTTATATTTTTTTATCTGTGGCTTCTGCATTATCTGAGGTAAGCCTATTTCTTCTTTAAATAAAATAATGTTGAACAATTTGTTTTCTGTAAAATTTTATTCGCCTGTTCTCTGATTTGTTCTGCTGTTACTTTCTGGTAGTTTTCAATTTCAAGATTGATCAGGTTCGCATCACCCAATAGTTCTGAGATTGCCAGGTTAGTTGCTTTATTCAAAACATCCGCTTCACTATAGGTTACGGTTGATTCTACTTTATTCTTACATTTTTGCAGTTCATCCGCCGGGACCAATTCCGTTTGCAGCTTTAGAATTTCAGCATCAAGGCCCGCTTCTGCCTGTTCGATGCTAACACCATCATTAATTTTACCAGAGATTACAAATAAACCCTTGTCAAAATCTCCCATCACATAAGCATTCAGGTCTGAAAATAATTGCTTGTCTTTGATCAGGGTTTTATATAAACGTGAAGAATTTCCTCTCGATAAAATATCAGAAATCAAATCAATGGTATGGTATTCAGGATCAACTCTTGCGCACATGCGATAAGCTCTGTAAATGGAACTGATAGGCACATCACGCTCTACGGTCAGGCTTCTGTATTCTGTTTGTGGGGGTTCAGCAGGTAAATTGCGTTTTGGTTTTATCCCGGCGTCAATGGGTTCAAACCATTTTTCCGCCAGTTGTTTTACCTGTTCAACTTCCACATCTCCAGCCACTACTAACACTGCATTGCTGGGATTATAATGTTCTTTAAAGAAGGATTTTACATCAGCCATGGTCGCGTCTTCAATGTGTTTGATCTCTTTACCAATAGTTGCCCATTTGTAAGGATGCACTTTATAGATCAATGGTCTTAGGAGTAACCACACATCTCCATAAGGTTGATTGAGATAACGTTGCTTAAACTCTTCGATAACCACACTGCGTTGAACTTCCAGGCTTTTAGTATCAAAGGCGAGGCTTAACATGCGATCACTTTCAAGCCAGAAAGCTGTTTCCAGATTTTCCGAAGGAACAGTACAATAGTAATTGGTAATGTCGTTGGTTGTAAAGGCGTTGTTCTCGCCGCCCACTAATTGCAACGGCTCATCATAGTTAGAGATATTTATACTTCCACCAAACATCAGGTGCTCAAATAAATGCGCAAATCCTGTTTTGTTTTCATCTTCATCACGCGCGCCAACATCATAAATAATATTAAGGCAGGCCATCGGCGTACTTTTATCCTGGTGAACAATGACAGTAAGGTTATTCTTAAGTTTGAATTTTTCGAATTGGATCATAAATAACTAAAAAGGTAAAATTTATGAATAAAGATAGTAATTAATGCATTTGTTTCCATTAAAAAGCTTGTCAAAATAACCTGATTTTAGACTGGAAAATATAAAATATTAAAAATTTTTCAGGATACATACAAAAGCTTAATTTTAGTGTGATTTTATGGATTTACTCAACAGAATAAAACATTACGAATACCTGCATATTGTTTTTTGGCTGATCAAAGACAGTTGCTGGATGATGGAGTTTAAAATTCCCGGTACCATTATGATACTTCCAACCATAGGGCTGGCCATTATGATAGTTTACCATACCTGGAAAACCATTGACGTTTATATCAACATGGCTATTTTATTCTGGATCGTGGCCAACAGTTTCTGGATGTTACTCGAATTTTTTGACCATACCAACATGAAAATGTATGCCTCGATTCCTTTCGTGCTGGGTTTTGTATTCGTTGGAATCTTTTATTACAAGCGCTGGACAGGCAAAGAACCACTTGATCGGTCACCGGAAAATTAATCATTTGCAGTCTCTTAAAATCGACTAAAATTTCTCCTGAAACCGGAAAAACTATTATATTAGTCAATTCTATTTTAATATTTTTTTCGTTCATGGAAACTACACCTTATCAAACAAAACATAAAGTTCGTATTGTTACTGCCGCTGCCTTATTTGACGGACATGATGCCGCTATCAATATCATGCGTCGTATCATTCAGTCAAGTGGCGCCGAGGTTATTCATTTAGGTCATGACAGAAGTGCACAGGAAGTGGTAAACTGTGCGATTCAGGAAGACGCGAATGCGATTGCTGTGACGAGTTACCAGGGCGGACATGTGGAATATTTTAAATACATGTATGATTTGTTGAAGGAACAAAACTGCACGCACATTAAATTATTTGGTGGTGGAGGCGGAGTAATTCTTCCTACGGAGATCGAAGAATTACATACCTATGGCATCACACGGATTTACTCTCCCGATGACGGAAGAGAATTGGGGTTGCAGGGAATGATTAACGATTTATTGCGCCAGTGTGATTACGCCACAGGTAAAGATATTAAGGAAGATGCAGCAAAAATTGCTGAAAGAAATTATAAATCCCTTGCGCGCATTATTTCCGCGGCCGAAAATTTCAATGATGAAAACGCGGGCTTGTTAAATGATCTAAAAGCTAAAGCTGAAAAGTCAGCAACCCCGGTTTTGGGAATTACCGGAACAGGGGGTTCAGGAAAATCAAGCTTAGTGGATGAATTGGTGCGTCGTTTTTTAATTGATTTTAAAGACAAACAAATTGCCATCATCTCCGTGGACCCTTCTAAACGTAAGACGGGCGGTGCCTTATTAGGTGACCGAATCCGGATGAATGCAATTAAGAACGATCGTGTGTATATGCGCTCTTTAGCAACGCGTCAGAGCAATTTAGCATTGAGCAAATATGTACAGGATGCGGTAAACATTTGCAAAGCTGCTAATTTTGATCTAATCATTTTGGAAACATCCGGAATCGGGCAATCGGATACAGAGATCATTGAACACTCTAATATGAGTTTGTATGTGATGACACCTGAGTATGGAGCCGCAACTCAATTAGAAAAGATTGACATGCTGGATTTCGCCGATATCATTGCTTTGAACAAATTTGATAAGCGTGGTGCCCTGGACGCGATCCGGGACGTGAAAAAACAATACAAGCGCAATCACAATTTATGGGACATTGCGGATGAAAATATTCCGGTATTCGGAACCATTGCATCTCAATTCAACGATCCGGGTATGAATCGTTTGTATAAAGCGGTGATGAATAAAATGGTTGAGAAAACAGGTAACAAAGCCCTGGCGTCTCAGTTTTTTATTACTGAGGAAATGAGTGAAAAAATTTATATCATTCCTCCTTCCAAGACACGTTATTTGTCTGAGATTTCCGAGAACAATCGTGGCTATGATAAGCGTGCGAACCAGCAGGCGGAAGTAGCTCAAAAATTATACGGTATTCAGAAAACCATTGAAACGATTTCTGAATCCAAGATGGAAGACAGGGACCGTTTAATCAAAGGCTTACGAGAAGCTTTTGAAAAAACAAAATTAGACCTGGATCCATATAATTTATTGATGATCGAGAATTGGGAAGCAAAGAAAAAATTATTCAGCAGTGAATTCTATGAATTTAAAGTGCGCGATAAGGTACTGAAGATTGCCACACATTACGAGTCTTTGTCTCACACACAAATTCCAAAAATTGCTTCGCCAAGATACACGGCCTGGGGTGATATTTTAAAATGGAATTTACAGGAAAATTTCCCTGGAGATTTTCCGTATACAGCAGGAATTTATCCGTTCAAACGGGAAGGCGAAGATCCAACCCGTATGTTTGCCGGCGAGGGAGGACCAGAAAGAACCAATAAGCGTTTTCACTATGTGAGTAAAGGATTGCCTGCAGCACGTTTAAGTACTGCTTTTGATAGCGTAACCCTTTATGGAAATGACCCTGATTACCGTCCGGATATTTATGGTAAAGTGGGTAACTCTGGTGTGAGTATTTGTTGTTTGGATGATGCCAAGAAATTGTATTCAGGATTTAATTTAGCTGATCCAAAAACATCGGTATCCATGACAATCAATGGACCGGCACCAACCATTGCGGCATTTTTTATGAATGCGGCCATTGATCAACAGTGTGAGTTATACATAAAGGAAAATGGTATTGAAAAGGAAGTAGAAGAAAAAATTACAGCCATTTATAAAACCAAAGGAACTGTAAGGCCAGCTTACCAGGGCGAATTGCCGGCAGGTAATGATGGTCTGGGATTAATGCTTCTTGGTGTCACCGGTGATATGGTGCTGCCAAAAGAAGTTTACGAAACAATCAAGGCAAAAACTTTAACCCAGGTGAGAGGAACCGTGCAAGCGGATATTCTGAAAGAAGACCAGGCGCAAAACACCTGTATTTTCAGTACTGAATTCAGTTTGCGTGTGATGGGTGACGTACAACAATACTTTATCGATCAGAAAGTGCGTAATTTTTATTCGGTGTCAATTAGCGGTTATCATATCGCAGAGGCCGGTGCGAATCCTATTTCACAATTGGCATTTACCCTGGCTAATGGCTTTACGTTTGTGGAGTACTATTTAAGCCGCGGAATGAACATTGATGATTTCGCGCCGAATTTATCATTCTTCTTCAGTAATGGTATTGATCCTGAGTACAGTGTAATTGGGCGTGTTAGTCGCCGTATCTGGTCAAAAGCCATGAAACTGCGTTACGGTGGAAACGAAAGAAGCCAGATGTTGAAGTATCACATCCAGACTTCGGGACGTTCTTTACATGCGCAGGAAATTGATTTTAATGATATCCGCACAACGCTTCAAGCCTTGTATGCAATTTATGATAACTGTAATTCATTACATACCAACGCATACGACGAAGCGATCACGACTCCTACGGAAGAATCAGTTCGTCGTGCAATGGCCATACAACTGATCATAAACCGTGAATTAGGTTTAGCGAAGAACGAAAATCCGTTACAGGGCTCATTCATCATTGAAGAGTTAACGGATTTAGTTGAAGAAGCTGTGTTAACCGAGTTTGATCGTATTTCAGAACGTGGCGGAGTGTTAGGTGCCATGGAAACTATGTATCAACGCGGACAGATTCAGGAAGAAAGTTTGTACTATGAAACTTTAAAACATAACGGAGAATACCCGATCATTGGCGTCAACACATTCTTGTCAAGTAAGGGAAGCCCAACGGTTATTCCGCAGGAAGTGATCCGATCAACATCTGAAGAAAAAGAATATCAAATCACGATGTTGAAGGAATTGCAACAGACCCATAAAGAAGAGCATGATGAATATGTAAAAAAACTTCAGCATGCGGCTATCCAAAATCAGAATATTTTTACGGAGTTAATGGAAGCGGTAAAGTATATGTCTCTGGGACAAATCACTCGAGCCTTGTTTGAAGTAGGAGGACAGTACAGAAGGAATATGTAGGATATGAGAAAATGTATTATTTCTTGTTTTAATTTTTTAATGTGTTTTGGTTATAGTGCCTTTGGCCAAAATTCACCAGAGAATAGCCTGGTTTTTTTGAAAGCACCTATCAAAATTATTGCCCATACTGATTCAAATATATTTTTGTTAGGTAAAAAACCTGATTCAAAAGGGCTAATAGATTTCTATGTTTCTAAACATGGGATTGGAAAAAATTCTGTAAAGTTTGATGTTTGTTTGAACTATAATAAATTATTTGATGGAAAATTCGATCCTGATAATTTTAGGTATAAAACTTTTCAATGTAAAAATAAAATCATAATTCTTTTTGACGTAATTATTTCTGAAAAGAAAACGCTAATTGGCAAGTGGATTGATTTTAACGGGAATGTTTCTGAGGCTGTTGTTGTGGATGATATAGATATGAAGGATGATAATTTATCTTCCTGCAAATATAATTTAGATATTACTGACAAAGGCGACCTATTTGTCTCCATAAGAAGGGTATATAAAAGTGGATATCAACGCGACAAATGTTTTTTAGTGGATGAGAATTTTTCTAAATTATGGCAGTATGATTTTCCGAAAATCAATAGTTGGAAGGAAGTAAATATTATTTCGGATATTG
>JAQZBQ010000025.1 GCA_029237825.1 Bacteroidota bacterium
ATCCGCGTGACCTGGACAATCTACGTGAGCGTAGTGACGGTTAGCTGTTTGATATTCTACGTGAGAAGTATTGATCGTGATACCACGCTCTTTTTCTTCCGGAGCATTATCAATAGAAGAGAAATCTCTTACTTCTGACAATCCTTTTTCTGCTAATACAACTGTAATTGCAGCAGTTAATGTAGTTTTACCGTGATCTACGTGACCAATTGTACCAATGTTCACATGTGGTTTGGAACGGTCGAATTTTTCTTTAGCCATTGTTATTTTTATTTAATTGTTATTATTTATTATTATAGTTTACCTATCGCTTTAATGTGCCAATCTACGAAACTAATTCCGCAGATTAAACGTTTTTTGAACTGCAGACCGGGTCCGATACTTCCCGATAGCTATCGGGAGGGAAAACGCCGAACAATTCGTTGAGCTGTTGAGCGGGATTGAACCGCCGACCTCCTCCTTACCAAGGAGGTGCTCTACCACTGAGCTACAACAGCATTTAAATATCACTCCGAAAAGTATGCTGTTTGCCTTATGTAAAAGAACTGTGTTTTGTATACACGAAAAGTCCCGCTATTTCTGGGGACTTTCAAAAAACATCTGACCGCATACGCAAGTCTTTCCTGCCTTTTGTCCGTTTATACGGTTATTCTTCAACTTCACTTACCTTTCTTTGGAGCGAAAGACGGGTCTCGAACCCGCAACCTCCAGCTTGGAAGGCTGGAGCTCTACCAATTGAGCTACTTTCGCTTAATCTACTCTTAACAATGCGACAACCATCGTTACTTCTGTGGGGACAGGAGGATTCGAACCTCCGAAGTCGAAACAACAGATTTACAGTCTGTCCCATTTGGCCACTCTCCAGCTGAGCTACTTCGGCTTAATTTTGTTATTTTAAAGAACGTCCCTTTTTATGGGGGTTGCAAATTTAGTAACTATTTCTATTGTTACAAAAAAAAAGATAACTTTTTTTGATTTTTCTTAAAAATAATTCTTTCCGATTCAATCCCTAAAATTAAAAAAGGAGGAAAACCCTCCTTTTTTAATGATTTTTGCAATATTTAGTGCTTATCAAGGTATGCCGCAACACCTTTATGGTCAGCTTTCATTGCGTCTTTCCCTTTGGTCCAGTTTGCAGGACAAACTTCGCCTTTTTCTTCAAAATACTGTAAAGCATCAACCATGCGTAACGCCTCGTCAACATTGCGTCCTAATGGTAAATCATTGATTAACTGGTGACGAACAATTCCCTTTTTATCAATTAAAAATAATCCGCGGAAAGCAATCATTTCGCCCGTAGCAATCAGGTCGCCATTCTCATTCACGTCGTAATCACCGAATAACGTATCAAAATTAATAGAAATAATTTTGGTAGTATCAGCTACAATGGGATAGGTAACCCCTTTAATGCCGCCCTGCTTTTTCTCCAGCTGTAACCAGCCCCAGTGGCTTTGTTCGGTGTCCGTGCTACAACCTACAACTGCGCAACCACGCTTTTCAAACTCGCCCAGTTTCTCCTGGAATGCGTGCAATTCTGTTGGGCAAACAAACGTAAAATCTTTCGGGTAAAAGAAAAACACCACGTGCTTTTTGCCAATGTATTGGTCAAGAGAAAAATCATCAACAATTTCCTCTCCGTTAATTACTGCTGATGCCTTAAAAGAAGGCGCTTTTTTACCAACTAATGCCATATGTCTTATTTTTTTAATTTATTAAAATGTTCTGCAAAATTATCATTTACTTTGTGGAAATGATTGGAATTTTCTGATTGTTTAATAATAAAAGTTAAAAATATGTCTGTTTCACTCGGCAAACCAGCCCCGGATTTTAAATTGTTTAATACCGAAAAAAAAGAAATTTCTTTAACGGACTACCGTGGTAAAAACCTCGTTATTTTATTTTTTCCCTTGGCTTTTACCGGAACCTGTACCATCGAGTTATGCACCATTCGCGACAATTATAATGATTACACGAAACTGAACGCCGAGGTCATCGGTATTTCAATAGACTCGTTGTTTGTTTTAGAAAAATATAAGAAAGATCAGAATTTTAATTTTGAATTACTCTCCGATTTTAATAAAACTGCATCCAAAGCATACGGTGTGCTCTATGACGAATTCGTGTTTGGCATGAAGGGCGTTTCCAAACGATCGGCCTTTGTGGTTGACAAACAAGGCGCTATTCAGTACGCCGAAATTCTGGAAAAAGCATCTGATCAGCCGAATTACGAGAATATCAAAGCCTGCCTGACGGAATTGCACTAACTTTTTACCGGTAACAGTGGCCCTGAAATCCTTTTATGACAAGACTTTAATTGAAGCCGGTTGCGACGAAGCAGGTCGTGGTTGTCTTGCGGGGCCCGTTTATGCCGCTGCAGTTATCCTGCCAAAAAAATACCGCAACAAATGGCTCAATGATAGTAAGCAATTGACAGATGAGGATCGATACGAACTACGTCCGGAAATAGAAGAAAAAGCCTTGGCTTGGGCAATTGGCGTGGTAGACAACGTAGAGATAGACAGAATCAATATTTTAAAAGCGTCGTTTCTGGCGATGCACAGGGCCATTGATCAATTAAACCAATCACCTGAACTTTTACTCATCGATGGAAACCGGTTCACGCCCTATAAGCAAACCCCGCATCAATGCATCATAAAAGGCGATGGTAAATTTTTAAGCATTGCCGCGGCCAGTATTTTAGCTAAAACATACCGCGATGATTTTATGAAGGATGCTGCTTTACAATATCCGCACTATGGCTGGGATCATAACATGGGCTACCCAACCAAGTTTCATAGGGAAGCTATTAAAAACCATTCTACTACACCGCTTCACCGGATGACGTTTCAATTACTGCCTAATCAGCTGGAAATGGAACTATAGTTTGATGTAAACACCCACATTACACCCAATTGAATAAAGATAACCGCTGACTGGAAAATCAACCATTGGCCTTATAAACTGCCGGTAATTGGGCTCTAATTTCACCATTAAGTTATGGCTTACATCGTAGCCGAAACCCAGGCCGGCAATGAGCGCTACATCAACCAGAGGTATGTTCTTTTTATTGAAATCACGGTTGGTTTCCGTTCTCATTTTACCATTTTCTTTATAATTTACACTGGTTGTTTTACCAATAAAGAAATTGACTGATCCTCCGATGCAGGGAAACACTTTAAATCTTTTATTTAAAAGACAGGTATTAAATTTTAAAGGGATTTCAAGGTATTGGTATTTTATAGCAATCCTTTTTTCGGGGGTATATTGGGTCACACTTGAAGAATAATTAGGGATGGAAGGGTCATAAGTTCCACCAGGCGTTTGCCACGTTGCCTCCGGAGATATGGTTACTTGTCCTTTACCTGAATACCAGATTCCGGTTTCAATATTTAGTTTCTTGGAAGGGCGGTACACGATATTAATACCAAAACAGGCAATTATTTTATTACGCTGTTCATTTTTAATAAGGGCTGATGTTTTGGAGACGTATGGAATACGGTAACACATATCCGGTGATGCAGTAATTCCAATATACCATTTGCTAACCGATGAACTATCGGTGCTTTGAGAAAATACATTAACACCGAAAAATAAAATAATGATTAGCAACAGTACTCGCATAAAATTAAAATCTTGTTCCAAAACTACATTATTTTAACCTTACTTTTTACGTTCTTTGTTTTCAAAAAAAATATGGATTTCATCAGCAAAGACCTCAGCGATTACTGCGAACGCTATACTTCATCCGAATCTGAGGTCTTAACACGCCTCAATCGGGAAACCCATTTAAAAGTGGTTTCACCCCGCATGCTCAGCGGTCATTTACAAGGGCGTTTTTTAAGCTTTATTTCCAAACTGCAGCAACCAAAACTCATTGTGGAAATTGGAACTTATACCGGCTATTCTGCTTTGTGTTTAGCGGAAGGGTTAGCAAAAGACGGTAAACTCATCAGCATTGATGTGAATGAAGAAACCTCAGCTTTTGCGAAATCCTTTATTGAAAAGACAGAATCTGCCAACCAAATAGAATTGGTTTTGGCAGATGCTAAAAATTATATTCCTACCATCAAAGAACCCATTGATCTGGTGTTTATTGATGCGGATAAAAAAAATTACCTTAACTACTACCACCTGGTTATTGATAAGCTAAACCCCGGTGGTTTGATTATTGCCGATAATGTGCTCTGGAGCGGAAAGATTACGTTGTCAGAAAACGAAATGGACAAGGAAACGCTAGCCCTGCATCACTTCAATCAGTTTGTTCAAAAGGATAATCGTGTAGAAAATTTATTACTTCCCATCAGGGATGGATTAATGGTGGTTAGAAAAAACTAAAAACAACAATCCATAGTTTCAATTTATTTCGTAACTTTTCTTTTAATAAAGAATTACAATAACTATTTATGACTGAAACTAACGTCGATAAATGGACTAATGATTTTCTTAAAACAATGAGCCTTAAAACCGACCCTTTAGCTGAGGCGGTTATAAAGGATTTAATAGCGGATAACGATTTTGTTGCCTTACGTAGCTTATTTACCCAATTAGATTATAATGCTGAATCTACAGAGGCTAATGACTTACCGAAAACCGTAATTGATTATTTTAATGCAGAGCTGAGATTGCCAAGTTGGGCAAATTATGAACAAATACGGATTGGCCAGAATATTTTTGCAACCTACTGTCCCCAGATCTCATTATTACTAAATTTCAAATCCTTGCCGCTTTGCTATTCATGTAAAAACGGCGCAAAAGTACTTGCAGCCACAGGCCGGCTTTCTGCATCTTCAGGCGATACATCAAAAATTACCCGCCGATTGCTCGAAACATCCCAAATGGTTATCAATGTGATGTCGCCGGGAGGTTTAAGTCCCTCCGGAAAAGGAATTATTACGGTAAAGAAGGTAAGATTGTATCACGCCACGATCCGGTATTTTTTACTGAGCGAAAAATATAACCCACGCGGTTGGGATATATTTGAATATGGTCATCCCATTAATGGAAGAAATGGCAGGGACATTGATGTCGTTTTCAGCACTGATTTTAGATGGATTAGATCAATTGGGTGTGGAGTTGACCGAATCTGAAAAAGATGCTTATATGCATTGCTGGAATATTGTGGGCCACTTTATTGGCATTACACCGGAACTTTATCCTAAAAACTATAAAGAAGGCTGGGATCTTGGAATTGCCATCATAAAACGCAACCAGAGTGAAAGCCCGGATAGCCAACACCTTACCTCATCATTACTGGAATTTTCATCCCAGTTTTTTAATGCGCCTGCCTTCAGGAAAATGCCAATCTACCTGATGCACTATTTTGTAAAAAATGTTTCTGATAAAATTGGTGTCGATATCTTAAAAACGCTAGGAGTGAATGAATACATACCATTCCACGTTAAAGTATTTGGCTGGATATTTTTACGGTTGATGAAAATAGGACACGCACTGCAAAAACATTCAAGGTTTATTAAGCGCCTAACGCACCGCTACCTGCTGAAATATATGCAGGCACTGGTACATAATTACCTGAAAAATTATAATGTCGAATTTTTTATTCCCGAAACGCTAAATTCAAATTGGAACATTAAAAAATGATATGGACGATTTAACCTACTGGATCAATACAAAAGACTACACAACATCGCAGTTAATGTGGAATGGCATTGGATGTATGTTTTGGGTAATAACATACGCTGTACTTTTAAGGGACATTATCAGAAAAAAATTTGTTGAGATGCCATTTCTTATCGCGTCTGGAAACCTAGCCTGGGAATTTATCTGGAGTTTCTTTTATCACCCGGACACTGGTGAACTTTTTTCATTATCCTACCAGGGCGCTTTTGTCATCGATATTTTTATCTTTTACTTTGTACTCAGGTATGGTTATAAACAAATTAATGTTCCTGAAATTCAGAAACATTTTAAGCTGCTCATGATTGGTCTATTGGTTATGTGGGTTCTATTAAATTATTTTTTCGTTCATCAGAATCTGGATACACCAATCGGGGCAAACTCGGGTTATATCCTGAATCTGATTATCTCACTGTTATATCCGGTACTTTTGTTCCGAAATGATCCTAAAAATTTCTCACAAACAGTTGCCTGGTGTAAACTGTTGGGTACAGGTTGTATATCAGTATCCATGTTCCTCATTTATACGCAAAACTATTTTGTTCAAACGTTAGCTGTTTCCTGTTTTATTTTTGACCTGCTTTACGCTTTTATTCTGAATAGAAAATTGACACAAATTCGTGCCTGATAGCCCTGTAGAGTCCTGTAGGCGTTTTTTATTAAAAACTCATTAACAAATCAGGTTGGTATCTGAGGTAAATTCTTACTTTCGTAGCGCATTTTATCAACGTTTTAGCCAATACTAAACCCTTCAATATAAATATGGCAGCAATTCAATATTCCGCTCAACTGGCATCTGTGGATGATGCTAAAAACTTAGGTTTACTTCCCGAAGAATACGATCGGATTAAAGAAATCCTTGGCCGCACGCCTAACTTTACCGAAGTATCCATCTTCTCAGTAATGTGGAGCGAGCATTGTTCTTATAAAAATTCCATCACTTGGTTAAAAACCCTACCAAAGGATGGTCCGCACATGCTTGCCAAAGCAGGCGAAGAAAACGCCGGACTAGTTGATATCGGAGATGGATTAGGTTGCTGCTTTAAAATTGAATCGCATAACCACCCGAGTGCGCTTGAACCTTATCAGGGCGCGGCTACCGGTGTTGGGGGAATTAACCGTGATATTTTTACAATGGGCGCGCGTCCCATCGCGCAACTGAACTCATTGCGTTTTGGCGACATAACTTCTCAAAAGACTCAATGGCTGGTAAAAGGCGTTGTAAAAGGAATTGGTGATTATGGTAACGCTTTTGGGATACCTACGGTAGGCGGAGAAGTATTTTTTGATGAATGCTATAATGTGAATCCGTTAGTGAATGCCATGAGCGTAGGTATTGTGAAAGCGGGTGAAACAGTGAGCGCCACTTCTTACGGCGTAGGCAACCCTGTATTCATTGTTGGTTCTTCAACAGGAAAAGATGGTATTGCTGGTGCCGCTTTTGCCAGTAAAGACTTAACAGAAGATTCAGCGAAAGATTTACCTTCTGTTCAGGTGGGTGATCCGTTTCAGGAAAAATTGTTATTGGAAGCTACATTGGAAGTTATTAAAACCGGTGCGGTGATCGGCATGCAGGATATGGGAGCAGCGGGTATTACCTGTTCAACATCCGAAATGAGTGCTAAAGGTGAACACGGCATGAACATTTGGCTGCACAAAGTTCCTACCCGCCAGGCAGGCATGCATCCATTTGAAATTTTATTATCCGAATCTCAGGAACGCATGTTAGTGGTTGTTGAGAAAGGAAAAGAAAAACTGGTTCAGGATGTATTTGAGAAATGGGATTTAAACTGCGAACAAATTGGTGAAGTAACTGCCGGCGACCGTTTACGCTATTACATGCACGATGAGCTTGTAGCTGATGTTCCTGCAGGCGTATTGGTTTTAGGAGGCGGCGCGCCAATATATAAACGCGAGTACAAAGAACCTGCGTACTTTGCAGAATCTAAAAAATTCAATATCAGTTCAGTAGAAGAACCTAAAGACCTGAAACCGGTAATGCAGTTTTTGGCAAAGCTTCCAAACCTGGCAAGCAAACGCTGGATCTATAACCAATACGACAGTATGGTTGGTGGCATCAACATGAGCACTAATAAACCAAGTGATGCGGCAATTGTAAACGTAAAAGGAACTAAAAAAGCCCTGGCCATGACAGTAGATTGCAATTCACGTTATGTGAATGCCGATCCTGAAGTAGGTTGCGCCATCGCCGTTTCTGAAGCGGCTCGAAATATTGTATGTTCCGGTGGTGCGCCGAGCGCGGTGACTAACTGTTTAAATTTCGGTAACCCATATAACCCTGAAGTGTACTGGCAGTTTGTTGGCTCCATAAAAGGAATGAGTGCAGCTTGCTTAAAATTTAAAACGCCTGTAACAGGGGGTAATGTAAGTTTCTATAACCAGTCGAGCTATGAAGGTCCGGTGTTCCCTACTCCAACGATTGGTATGATCGGAATTTTAGAAGATAAATCCTTACAAACCACATTAGACTTTAAAAAAGAAGGTGATGCCATTTACCTTATCGGTGAAAGCAAAAACGATATTTCCTCATCAGAATACCTGTACAATTACCTGAAAGTAAAAAATACACCGGCGCCGTTTTTTGATCTTGAAACGGAATTTAAAATTCAACAGGCTGTTTCCGCTATCATTAATAACAAACTCGTTACTTCCGCACATGATGTAAGTGATGGCGGTGTGTTCATGAACTTATTGGAGAGCGCGATGGTAAATAATTTAGGTTTTGAAATTAATTCAGATTCATCAGTTCGTAAAGATGCCTTCCTGTTTGGAGAAGCGCAAAGCCGCGTAATCGTAAGTACCGGCAAAGGTGCTGATTTGGAAGCGGAATTGAAAAAACAAAATGTACCATTTCTTAAATTAGGTTCAGTAAAAGGCGATTCTGTTGTAATTGATGGAACTAACTACGGAACGGTGGCTGAATACAAACATTCGTTCGATACCAGTATTGAAGGCTACATGAATTAAACAGCAATCGTATGTCGCAAACTTTAAAGCAGAAGTATCTTACTTCTGCTTTTTTTCTATCATTAAATCGCGTGAATATTTTAATTACTTTAGAGATCATCAAATTATTAGTCCCATGAAATATTTATACTTGCTGTTATTGGCTTTCTCCTTAACCATCCGTTCAACAGCTCAAACCAGCGAAGAACTTGCCACTGGATTTGTGAAAAAACTGGAGCAGCAAAAGTTTGATAGCTGTTACGCCATGTTTGACACAGTGATAGCAAATAAAATATCGGCGGATATGCTCTCGCAGATGTGGTCAAGCATTCCACGCTATATGGGCGATTATAAAACCTTTACTTCGGTTACCAAAGAACTGAAAGATTCGTTTGAAATTGTTTTTGTGCGATGCGAATTTGAAAAAACAAAAATGGATCTGCAGCTGGTATTTGAAACGCCACCCAAAAAAATAGTGGGTATGTTCTTTACCCCACCAAAAAATAAAACCGCGTATGTCGCACCCGATTATGTGTTACCGCATAAATACTATGAAACAAAAATTGCTGTAAAAACGGGAACGCTTTCACTGCCCGGAGCACTCTGTGTACCCAACAATGTCAAAAATCCTCCGGTAGTGTTGTTGTTGGCTGGTTCCGGGCCTAACGATAAAGATGAAAGTATTGGCCCTAATAAGCCCTTGAAAGACCTCGCAACCGGTTTAGCCACCAATGGCATCGCCACATACAGGTATGATAAACGCACCTTAGTGTATCCGAAAGAATCCAGTGAACAGATAGAAACATTTGACCTTAATAAAGAAGTGATTGAAGATGCCCTCAATGCAATTGAAATCATAAAGAAGTATCCGGATTTCAAGAACTCAAAAATTTACATTGCGGGTCATAGTTTGGGGGCAATGTGCGCACCATTAATAGCAAGCAAATCAAAATCAGTCAACGGAGTAATTATGCTGGCAGGAAATGCCCGTCCGCTCGAGGATCTCCTCCTGGAACAGTACACATACATTTTTGGGATCGATAGCATCGACGCTCAGGAACGAAAAGAAATTGACACACTCAACAAACAGATTAAAATATTAAAGGATCCTAAACAATTAAAAACAGCCAAAAAAGAACAGCTACCCGTAAACTTGCCTGCTGTGTATTGGCAGTCGTTTGTTAATTACAACCAGGTAAACGTTGCAAAAAAATTAAAACAACCCATGCTGTTATTACAAGGCGAAAGGGATTACCAGGTAAGCATGACCGATTTTAATCTTTGGAAACAACACCTTTCCGGCAATCCTAAAAACACGTTTAAATCTTATCCGGCATTAAACCACATGTTTATGGAAGGCAAAGGCAAATCAATCCCGACTGAATACGACTTGCAAGGTAATGTAGACGGGCAGGTGATTAAAGACATCGCCGAATGGGTGAAATCGCATTAACAACAAGGCGGTAAACTCTCATCCTTCTTGCCGGTTTAGCGGATCTACAATTTTTTTTAAGTTTTTTTTACGGAACCTGTAACTTAATTACAGCGTGATGCGTCCTATGTATAAATTCTGCAGAGACAAATCATTTTTAACCTTAAAAAAATTATGAAACATATTTTATTAGCTTCCTTAATCGCTGTAACATCTTTAGCGGCTACCGCTCAAACATCGCAAACACGTGAAATAAAACCCTTCAAACAACTGGAAGTAACCGGTGCGGCCAATGTGGTGTTTACTCAAAGCGACACCTTTAACCTCAAAGTAGTGGCGGATGAAAAAGAAATCGCTAACATTTTAACCTCCTTTGAAGATGAAACGCTTGTAATAAAAGCCAAAGGCAGTTTCAGCCATTCTTATAAGATTTATGTAAGCGGAAATTCCTTGCAGCAACTTACGTTAAACGGCGCGTCTAAATTTACAACGACTAATACCTGGATGGCTGATAGCCTCTCCATCGAGGTGTCGGGTGCCAGCGATATCAATGCCGGTGTAAAATCAAAATCGATCGATGTCACACTGAGTGGTGCGTCGGGCGTAAGCCTGGAAGGAACTACTGAAACTCTGCATAGCCGGGTGAGTGGTGCTTCGGTTTTGAAAAGCTATAAACTCATTTCCAACGCCACGCATGTTACGGCTTCCGGAGCTTCATCGGCCAAAGTATATGCCAATGAAAAAATTAACGCGAATGCAACAGGTTCCAGCACCATTAAATTTAAAGGGGAACCTAAAGATGTTAGCGCCGAGGCATCCAGTTCATCCTCTATTGCAAAAGTTGTAGGAGATGATATGTCTAGAAAATCAGATGATAAAAAAGATACAACCACCATTAACTTCCGGAAAAAACAATACGTGATTATCAATAAAGACAAAGATTCTGATACAGAAATCTCGTCCAAAAATAACGACGACGACTTCCACCATTGGGGCGGATTTGGGATGGGTGTAAATGGCTGGTTATCGAACGGTGGATTTGGCATGCCAAAAACCCAGGAATACATGGCTTTGAATTACGGGAAATCCCTTAACTTCCAGTTAAACCTGGAGAAAGACATTCATTTGTATAAGAATTACGTTAACCTAATATTAGGCTTGGGTTTTGAGTGGAATCAATATGAATTCAGCAATAAAACCCGGTTAAACCCCGATTCAAGTTACACCTATGGCGTTATCGACTCCAGCAATGTTTACACCTACCATAAGAACCGGCTTAAAACAACGTTTGTAAATGTGCCGTTACTGGTAGAATTCAATACCAACAAAAATCCCAAAAAAGCATTTCATATTGCCTTAGGTGCCATTGGAGGTTACAAGTTAGGGTCGCGCACCCGCCAGATTATGGAACTCAAAGGAAACGATATCAAATTCATTAAAAAAGACGATTATAACATTAACCCGTTTCGGGTGAGCGCGCACGCCAGCATTGGTTATCACAACTTTACACTATATGCCAATTACGCGTTAAATCCATTGTTTGAAAGCGGCAAGGGTCCTGAGTTGTATCCGTTTACCATAGGAGTTAAACTGGTATCATTTTAAGGCCCCGGATTACGAGCAATTATCTACAAACCGCCTCAAACATTAAACCCTTCCGATTGATAGCGGGAGGGTTTTTAATTTTCCAATTATAGGTCCATTTTCAACCACTTATCAAGTCAAACCCGCCACTTATGAAGTGGCTGTTTTTTCCGGGCGGTTCCGGATGTAATTTTACACTACGTTCTTTATCATAGGTTTTGTTTAGTTTAAACCAAAAGGCTGCTGTGCTTTAAACGGGGATGGGCACAGCGGCCTTTTTCATGCCCGAAATTTTGGTATTCTCCTGCAGACATGCATAACTTTTGTGGTAATCCTTAAACTAATTTATTTTCAACCAGATATTCAGCAATCTGAATGGCATTGGTGGCTGCTCCCTTTCGGAGGTTATCTGAAACGATCCACATATTTAGTGTTTTTGGCTGACTTTCATCACGGCGGATCCGACCCACAAACACTTCATCCCGGTTATGCGCATTCATCGGCATTGGGTATACCTGGTTTGCAACATCATCCTCTAACACTACTCCAGGCGTATTGCGCATGAGTGCAAACACTTCCTTTACATCAAACTCTTTTTCAAATTCAATATTCACACTTTCACTGTGTCCGCCCATTACCGGTATCCTAACAGTAGTAGCCGTTAAACGGATGGAATCGTCGCCCATGATTTTTTTGGTTTCATTCACCATTTTCATTTCTTCCTTGGTGTAACCATTCTCGGTAAACACATCAATTTGCGGAATCACATTGAGGTCAATTTTATACTTATAAGCCATTTCACCTGCTTTGCCTACACGCTCATTCATGAGCTGGTCAACCGCTTTAACACCCGTACCGGTTACAGATTGGTAGGTAGACACTACCACACGCCTGATTTTATAGGTTTTGTGCAAAGGGTTTAATGCCACCACCATTTGAATGGTTGAACAATTTGGATTGGCAATGATTTTATCGCTTGCTGTTAATTCATTGGCGTTGATTTCGGGCACGATCAGTTTTTTCGTGGGGTCCATCCGCCAGGCACTGGAATTATCAATCACCGTGATGCCCGCTTCAGCAAACTTCGGAGCCCATTCCAACGATGTACTTCCACCTGCCGAAAACAAAGCGATCTGTGGCTTTGCAGCAATGGCCTCAGCCATGGAATGGACGCGGTAGTTTTTCCCTTTAAAGGAAATATCTTTACCTACGGATCGTTCCGAGGCAACAGGAATTAAATCGGTTAACGGAAAGTTACGTTCTGATAATACTTCAAGCATCTTGGTGCCTACAAGCCCGGTTGCTCCTACTACAGCGATTTTCATGTTTGATTGTTGTTTAATTAGCGGCCAAAGTACTTAAATTATTTTCCATCAAAAAAAATACTTATTTTAGTTTTTCATAAATTTTAAGATGAATCGTCTTCCTCTTGTTGCCTTCCTGTTGTTCTTTTGGTGTTTAGTAAAAGGACAGATCACTGAAAATTTTAATGATGGCGACTATACCGCAAATCCTACGTGGACGGTAACTTCCCCTACAGATTTTTCGGTCAGTGCCGGCCAGTTAAAATCTGCCAATACCACCAGCAACACCAGTTTTTACATCAGTACCAGCAATACCTTAACGTCAAACTGCGTGTGGGAGTTTTGGGTAAACCTGCAGTTTGCAACCTCCGGATCCAATTATGTAGATGCCTATTTGATTTCAGATAATAGCAATTTACTGGCTTCCAACATCAATGGGTATTTTGTTCGCATTGGCAATACCTCGGATGATATTTCCCTGTACAAAAGCACAGCTGGTGCGTTGAGCATCCTTATCGACGGTGTCAATGCAAGTGTTTCCAGTTCAACCAATAACCTCATTAAAATACGGGTTACCCGAACCAGTGGTAATGTATTTTCATTGGAACGTGACCTCACCGGGTCCGGGACTGCCTATACGAGTGAAGGCAGTGTAACCGATGCCTCCTTTACAGGATCCATCGCTTTTGGATTTGCTATCAAACAATCCACCGCTTCCTTCTTTGGCAAACATGTATTCGATGACATCAGCATTGCCCCTATCGTTGCGGATGTAACGCCTCCTTCCATGTCTGGCCATACAGTTTTATCGTCTACCCAACTGGATGTTTTATTTAATGAACCCATTGAACTCACCTCTTCACAAACCCTTTCCAATTACTTTGTAAACAATGGTGTTGGCAATCCTATTTCGGCAACGCGCGATGCCTCCAACTTTTCATTGGTACACCTGGCCTTTACCAACCCTTTTGTGAATTCCATATCCAACACCCTAACCGTATCAGGCATTCAGGACCTTTCATCCAATACGCTCACAGGCGGAACAATCGCCTTTACCTATTTTGCCCCTGCCACACTCGGTTTTAAAGACCTGGTGATCAATGAATTGTTTGCCGACCCTTCACCGGTTATTAATTTACCTACTGCCGAATTTGTGGAACTCTATAACCGCAGCAGCAGCACATTTAACCTTAACGGACTGCGGCTTGCCGACAGTTACACTGCTACCGGCGCAACACTGGGTAATTATGTAATGGCGCCAAACAGCTACGTAATCATTTGTCCCGCCTCTGATACTGCCCAATTCACCGCCCTGGGATATTACAATAAATTAGGTGTGAGTTCTTTTCCTTCCTTAAATAATACAGGCGATAACATCTACTTAAAAACCAACGCTGGATTCATCATCGACAGTGTGAACTACAAAGACACCTGGTATAAAGACGCGGTGAAGAAAAACGGCGGATACACACTCGAGCAAATTAATCCATACACTAATGTTTCCTGTTCACAAATCACTAACTGGATCGCCTCCAACGACGCCGACGGCGGTACTCCTGGCTTCATAAATTCGGTCTATTCATTAGCGCCTGATATTATTGCGCCAAAAATCAGTTCGGTGAATGTACTCGACTCCCTGCACTTGTCCGTGTGTTTTGATGATGCCATTGCCTCCTCACAATTAAACCTGCCGGGTAATTATGTTATATCAGGTATAGGGTCGCCAACCAGCGCCGTTGCAGCTTCTGGTAACATGTGTGTTACGCTTTCACTTGGCACCAAACTGATCCATGCCACTAATTACACACTTACTATAACTGGTATTACCGATTGTAGTGGGAATAATCTGTCACCAAACACAAAAGCATTTTCAAGGTACACGGCAAAACCCTATGATGTGGTGATCAATGAACTGATGCCGGATCCCGACCCTTCCATTTCATTGCCCCCCGAAGAATATGTTGAGCTAAAAAACCGAACCAACTTCAGCATCCATTTAAAAAACTGGAGCTTCTCAAGCTTAACCACTTCTAAAAAATTACCGGATATTACCATCGCGGCTAATGGCTACGTTGTTTTAGTAGGCACAGGCGCTGCCGACCAGTTTTATAATAATTTCGGAATCGTTGCTTATGAGGTTACCAGCTTTCCATCTTTGTTGAACGATGGCACTACCTTAACCTTAAGGGATACCAATGATGTGGTGATCAGTTCTGTGTCTTATTCCTCTTCGTGGTACAACGACAATAATAAAAGCGATGGTGGCTGGAGCCTTGAACAGATTGATGCCAATAACCCTTGCGGCGGTCAATCCAACTGGCGGGCCAGTACGCATCCCAATGGTGGCACGCCTTCCTTTGCAAATTCGGTAGCCGCAACCAACCCCGATCTTAGTTCTCCTAAACTCCAGAGGGTGGTAGTGATTGATGCCGACAGTATCCTCCTCTTTTTTACCGAACAGTTAGATAGCGTAAGCCTGTCGAACCCTGCCAACTACGTATTTGATAATGGATTGTCGGCACCTACCTATGTTAAAGCCCTTGGCCCCGACTTTAAAAAGTCAATTTTAAAGCTATCCCATAGCATGCAAAGCGGCATCATTTATAACGTAAGCGTCCTGGGTCAGGTAACAGACTGTGTTGGAAATACGCTCGTAAACGGAAGCTCGCCTTTTGCGTTGCCGCAACCCGCTGCGCCAAACGATGTGGTGATTAATGAAGTTTTATTTGATCCTAATACCGGTGGGTATGACTTTGTGGAACTGTACAACCGCAGTACTAAAACCATCAATTTAAAAACACTGCGACTTGGCTCCATGGATACCTTAACCGGAACGTTAAAAGATACGGAGATCATCACAGAGGAAGGTTATTTGTTGTTCCCTGAAAGTTATGTGGTGCTCAGCGAAAACGGCGCTGCCATCAAACAAGGATACAATACCACTAACCCAAATGGTTTCCTGGATGTGGAGGATTTACCGAGCATGAATACTGATGATGACGTAGTAACACTCAGCGATGCATCCTTTACTGTGATTGATAATTTTAAATACACCTCAAAAATGCATTTCCCGTTATTGGTTAGTACCAAAGGTGTATCGCTCGAACGAATCGATTTTAACCGCGAAACAAACGACCGCACCAACTGGAACAGCGCCTCTGAAGGAGTAGGCTTTGCCACGCCGGGCTATCGCAATTCGCAATACTTAAAAGCAGATGGCGGAAGCGGCGTTTCCATTTCCAATCCTTTATTTTCCCCTGATAACGATGGCTACAATGACGTGTTAAACATCAGTTACAAACTGGATGAAGCGGGCCAGGCCGCTAACGTATTTATATACGACAGTAAAGGAAGGCAGGTAAGGCACCTGGTGCGAAACGAACAGCTCTCAACCGACGGGGTATTGAGTTGGAACGGTATTACCGATGAAAATGAAAAAGCACCCATCGGAATTTATATTGTGTATGTTGAACTCTTTAACCTCAATGGTAAAACCAATAAGTATAAATTAAGCTGCACGCTTGCCGGTAAATTATAAATTCCTTACGTGCTTATGACTGTGATTCCGGTAATATAGCAACTATGTTTAACGATTTCATATCACTGATATATCCCCGGAATTGTGTAGCCTGCGGTAACTCTTTATTTAAGCACGAAGACCAGGTTTGCAATTATTGCTACGCGCATTTACCAAAAACCAATTTCCATAAACAAAGCTGCAACCCGGTAAACACATTGTTTTATGGCCGCACACCGCTTTTGTTGGCAAGCAGTTTTTACCTCTTTCAAAAAAAAGGCAGCATTCAAAAAATCATGCATGCCATTAAATACAAACACAATAAAGACCTGGCGGTGCTGGTTGGCAAATGGTACGCCGAGGATTTAAAAGAGGATCCTTCTATATCCACCGCCGACTTTGTGATTCCGGTTCCGCTTCATGCCAAAAAATATAAACTGCGCGGCTACAACCAAAGCGAGGAATTTGCCAAAGGCCTGGCAGAGGGATTAAAAACTAACTTAAATACTACGGTATTAAAACGGCGTGCGTTTACCGAAACGCAAACCCGTAAAAGTAAATATGAACGCTGGGAAAATGTGGAAGATGTGTTTGAACTCACTCAACCGGAAATTTTTCGCTATAAACATGTGGTGCTGGTGGATGATGTGATCACAACCGGCGCCACCATTGAAGCCTGTTGCCAGCTGTTGCAAAGCATCGAAGGCATTAAAATCTCTGTGCTCAGTATTGCATACGCAGATAAGTAATCGTTTAGTTCTGTTAAAGCGTGTGTCAGTTCCACTACCTTTTTTTTACATGATTTTGGGCGTTACCCTCCTGCGTCGGGTCAGGCTTTTCGCTACAATCTTTTTGCTCATGCCTCGCAAAAAGGATTTCCACTTCAATCCTTAACGCAAGTTTCAACGTTGGATTGCAGAGTTGCTTCGTAATACTACAATTCGTTTGAAAATTAATTGCGTAAGGGATTGCAGTGAAAAGCCGATGGCGCATGTTCTTTGCGCGGGAAAGCTCTTATTGTAATTCTTTTTGCAGCCAAAAGGTATTCAAAAAGCTTGATTTTGTGGGAGGCAATATTTCTATGTTACTTTTTTTCTTAGTCAAGGGCAATTATGTTGTACACAATTGAGCCAGCTTGTGGGAGGAGCATGCAAAAAAAATTAAGAACGAAACTAAAATACTTTTTGCAGCCAAAAAGTATTCAAAAAGCTT
>JAQZBQ010000026.1 GCA_029237825.1 Bacteroidota bacterium
ACATTAACCAACCCAAATCATACCTATACGACCTCCGGAACTTACACAGTGTTATTAACTGTTACCGATGCTTCGGGATTATGTTCCTCCACAGCATCTGTAACAATTGAAGTGTTTGACAACTTCTCTATTATAGTTCCTAACGTATTTACACCAAATGGCGATGGGGCGAATGATTTATTCCGTATTACAACAACCGGTGTGGAAGAACTTAACTGTGATATTTTTAACCGCTGGGGTTTAAAAGTATACACCATAAAATCAGCAAGCGACTTTTGGGATGGTGGCGGAAACAATGCCGGAACTTATTTCTTTATCCTGAATGCCAAAGGATTTGATGGCGTAGAACACAAACAGGAAGGATTCATCAGTTTGTTCAAATAAATTTTCGCTCTGATTTTAAAACCCTCTGTAAACTATTCGTTACAGGGGGTTTTTATTTTACATTTGTATAAAATTTCACATTGGCTAGTAGCGACCGAATTATATTGGGTATTGATCCGGGTACATTGATTATGGGTTATGGATTAATCCACATTAAAAATGGAAAATTGTCCTTATTAAGTCTGGGTGTAATTAAACTTGATAAGTTTGATGACCATTCTGACAGACTCAAGAAAATATTTGAAAGAGTTATCGAATTAATTGATGAGTTTAAACCTGATGAATTAGCAATTGAAGCGCCTTTTTTTGGAAAGAACGTTCAGTCAATGCTAAAACTGGGAAGGGCACAAGGAGTGGCAATTGCAGCGGCCTTGTCTAAAAACATACCCATGACAGAGTACTCTCCAAAAAAAATAAAAATGTCGATTACAGGAAATGGAAACGCTTCGAAAGAACAGGTTGCGTCCATGATGGAAACACTTTTAAATTTTAAGCACGACGACAAGTACCTTGATGCTACGGATGCGTTGGGTGCTGCAGTCTGTCACTATTTTCAAAATACCCCGGTGTCTGCTGGATCAAAAAAATCGTATTCGGGATGGGACGCCTTTATTAAAGATAACCCAACAAGAAAGGTGTAAATGAGTTAAGGTTGACTTAATTATCTTTGCTATCTTTCTTTTTAAAATCTCTGTATGTCGAAACAAAAATTTACCAACCTTAATATAGTTACCGAAATTGAAGTTTACGATTCTTCGAAACACTTAGCGGAAAAGGATCAACAACTTCTTCTTGAATCAAAAAAAATTTTAAAGAATGCTTATGCTCCTTATTCGAACTTTCAGGTAGGGGCGGCTGTGTTATTGGAAAATGGTGAAATTATCACCGGAAGTAACCAGGAAAATGCAGCATACCCGAGCGGATTATGTGCTGAACGCGTGGCCATATTTTATGCCGGCGCACAGTTTCCCAAAGTTGATATTAAGACGATAGCAATCAGTGTGAAATCCAAAAATGTAGTTATCAGCGAACCTTTGTCGCCTTGTGGTAGTTGCAGGCAGGCTATTGCCGAATACGAAAACAAATCTGGAAAGCCCATACGCATCATCATGTCGGGAGAGAAGGGTAAAATTTACATCGCAAAAAGCATTGAGAGTTTGCTTCCCCTAATGTTCAGCAAAAAATACCTTTAACAGCCCGTTTTTCCTTTTCTTTAGCTTTGTTGCAGATACATGGTTATTTAACAAATTCTCTTATTTTTGTACCTTATTAAACGGAATTTCTTATGGCTAAAACGGCTGAAAAAAAGAGCAAATTTTCAAAAGAGCAGTACCTGAAATGGTATGAATCTATGTTATTGATGCGAAAATTTGAGGAAAAGACTGGACAAGTTTACGTTCAACAAAAAATAAAAGGCTTTTGCCACCTATATATTGGCCAGGAAGCAATTGTAGCCGGTACAGTAAGTGCTACAAAAAAAGAGGATAAGCACATTACCGCTTACCGTTGCCATGCGCATGGTATTGGGTTAGGAATGCATCCAAAATATATCATGGCCGAGATGTATGCTAAGATCACGGGTTGCTGTAAAGGCAAAGGTGGGTCTATGCACATTTTTAGTAAAGAGCATAATTTTGTAGGTGGGCATGGGATTGTAGGAGGGCAAATTCCTTTGGGTGCCGGTATTGCATTTGCCGACAAATTTATGGGAAACGATAATGTTTGTGTGTGCTCGATGGGAGACGGTGCCGTTCGTCAGGGCGCTTTACACGAAGCATTTAATATGGCTATGACCTGGAAATTACCGGTGATCTTTATCGTGGAAAATAATATGTATGCGATGGGAACTTCAGTTGAACGAACCAGTAATGTGCATGATTTGTGGAAACTTGGTTTAGCATATGACATGCCTTCCAAGCCAGTTGATGGTTTAACAGTGGAAGCAGTGCACGAGGCCATGGAAGAAGCGGTTGCCCGCGCAAGACGTGGTGACGGCCCTACATTCCTCGAGATGAAGACTTACCGTTACAAAGGTCATTCTATGAGTGATGCTCAAACTTACCGAACAAAAGATGAAGTGAAAGAATACCAAACACAGGATCCTATTCAAAAGGTATTAAATACATTGATTGAAAATAAATGGATTGATGAAAAAGGGATTGAAGCTGCAGAAGAACGTGTAAAAGCACTGGTGGATGAATCAGTTCAGTTTGCAGAAGAAAGCCCGTACCCGGAGCCGGATGAATTATACAAAGATGTATATGCCGAACCGAACTATCCTTACATTAACGAATAATTATTAAGAACTAAGAAGTTAGAGTTAAGACCGGTTCTTAAATCATAAAGTCACAAATCTTAAATACTATGGCTGAAATTGTACGAATGCCCAAATTAAGTGATACCATGACCGATGGTGTGATTGCCAAATGGCATAAGAAAGTTGGTGACAAAGTAAAGAGCGGTGAATTGCTGGCTGATATTGAAACAGATAAGGCTACTATGGAGTTTGAGTCGTTTCAGGACGGCGTGTTGTTACACATAGGTGTACAGGAAAAGCAAGCGGTGCCGGTTGACTCAATCATCGCAATTTTAGGTAAAGAGGGAGAAGATATATCAGAGTTATTGAATGATAGTTCAACCCCTAAGAACGTTGGCGATAAAAAAGAAAGTAAGGAAGAACAGACCCCAAAAGCCACTAATGCACAACAAACTGAACTGCCAGCGGGTGTTGAAATTGTTCGTATGCCTAAATTAAGCGATACAATGACTGAAGGCGTGATTGAAAAGTGGCATAAGAAAGTTGGTGATAAAGTAAAAAGCGGAGAACTGTTAGCGGATATCGCCACCGATAAAGCGACAATGGAGTTCGAATCGTTTCAGGATGGTGTTTTAATCCACATTGGTATTGAAGAAGGAAAGAGTATACCTGTTGACGCGATAATTGCTATTCTTGGAAAAGGTGGGGAAGATGTGAAGGCGATATTAAGTTCGGTCGAGGGGAGAAAAGAAACAAAGGAAAATAAACCCACAGATGACACGAAATCACAGGATTCAAAGAGTACGGTATCTTCAAAGTCGGCAGGTCCAGTTACGAACAACACTTCTTCATCCGAATCAAGAATAAAAGCGAGCCCTCTGGCAAAAGCATTTGCTAAGGAAAAAGGAATTGATCTCTCTAAAGTAGTAGGTTCAGGAGATAACGGACGCGTTACTAAAGCCGATATTGAAAATTATAAGCCTGAGCAAAGCACGGGCGCCAATTCAAAAACCGTTAGTTCATTTGTTCCGGGGAAAGAAGGATTTACCGATGAGCCGGTTTCGCAAATGCGTAAAGTTATCGCGAAACGTTTATTGGAAAGCACGAACGGAGCACCGAGTTTTTATCTCACAATTGAAGTTGACATGGATAATGCAATTGCCTCCAGAAATGCCATTAACGCCATGCCTGATACAAAAGTTTCATTTAATGACCTTGTTATAAAAGCATGTGCAGTCGCATTACGTAAGCATCCAAAAGTAAATACTTCCTGGCTAGGGGATAAAATCCGAACCTATTCCCATGTTCATATTGGTGTAGCTGTGGCCGTTGAAGATGGTTTACTGGTTCCGGTGGTGAGATTTGCCGATCAGAAATCATTAACACAAATCGCAGCAGAAGTGAAGGATCTCGGAAAACGTGCTAAAGATAAAAAACTGCAGCCAGCAGACTGGGAAGGAAACACGTTTACGGTGTCTAATCTTGGCATGTTTGGTATTGATGAGTTTACATCCATTATCAATACGCCTGAGTCCTGTATTTTATCGGTTGGTGCTATTAAGCAGGTTCCGGTTGTAAAGAATGGTGCTGTGGTGCCTGGTAACGTGATGAAAGTAACGCTGGCCTGCGATCATAGAACTGTTGACGGAGCTACTGGCGCCGCCTTTTTACAAACCCTGAGAACATACCTAGAAAATCCAGTAACTATTTTAGCATAATACCATGGAGGGAACTATTAAATCAGAAATCAACAACGGAATCGGGACTATTACTTTCTTTCATCCTCAAAGTAATTCTATGCCCGGAAGCCAGCTACGGAACCTTGCGGCTGAAATTGAGAAGTTTGGCAAGGATTCTAATGTTAAAGTGATCGTTTTGCAAAGCGAGGGAGAAAAAGCGTTTTGTGCCGGTGCAAGTTTTGATGAATTGATTTCGATTAAAGATATAGATACTGGTTTAACATTCTTTTCAGGTTTTGCCATGGTGATCAATGCCATGCGGAAAGCCCCAAAGTTTATATTTGCACGCGTGCAGGGCAAGGCTGTGGGCGGAGGCGTAGGTATTGCTTCGAGTGCTGATTATACATTTGCAGTAAACGACGCATCCATCAAGTTGTCTGAGCTAGCGGTTGGTATTGGCCCTTTTGTAGTTGGTCCTGCTGTGGAGCGAAAAGTTGGAACGTCAGCATTCTGTCAGCTAACAATCAATGCAACCGAATGGCAGTCTGCTCAATGGGCAAAAGAGAAAGGGTTGTATGCCGAAGTATATTCGACCATTGAAGAAATGGACAAAGGAATTTCGACGCTTGCAACAAAACTCGCATCCAGTAATCCGGAAGCAATGGCAATGCTGAAAAAAGTGATGTGGGAAGGAACCGATAACTGGGACACACTTTTAATTGAGCGTGCCGGGATGAGTGGCAAATTGGTCTTATCTGAATTCACTATCAACGCCATCAATAAGTTCAAAGCGAAAGCTTAACCGATGTAATAAAATTAAACGCGTTTCTGTTTATCTTTCATGCTAAACAGTATAAGGAGTTTAATTTTTTCTGGTGTGATTTCGAAACAACAAGCAATTTCTGGTGAATTTTATTTGGGAATCAGCGGCCTGCAATTGCCTGTGCCGAAATATCTGTATCCTGAGGAACACAAGGATTCAAGCAGGCTTACCTATTACGCTACATTTTTTAATAGTATAGAAATCAACAGTACATTTTATAAGCTCCCGATGCTTAAAACAGTTCAAAAATGGGCCAGTTCAGTTCCATCGGGATTTTGTTTTACCTTTAAGCTTTGGAAGGAAATAACGCATGTAAAAGACCTTGCTTTTAAAGAAGAAGACGTTGAGCGATTCTTTAAGGCAGTATCACTTGCTCCAAATTACAGAGGGTGTATTCTCATTCAGTTTCCGCCAAGTTTTGGTGTTTATCACTTTAGGCAGGTTTCTTCCCTGATAGATTGTATTAATGATTGCAAAGAAGCCTTGGGATGGCGTATTGCTGTTGAATTCAGAAACCGATCGTGGTATACAGAAGACGTTTTTGAATATTTAGAGGGTAAGAAAATAAGCCTGGTAGTACATGATATCCCTAAATCCGCGACCCCTGCAATTTCTCATGTTGGTGAAAATATGTATGTTCGTTTTCATGGACCAACCGGCAATTACAGGGATAGTTATTCAGAATCGTTTTTATATGAATACGCAAGCTATGTTAACGATTGGTTGAAAGAAGGAAAAAATGTATTTGTGTACTTTAATAATACGATGGGCGATGCATTTAAAAATGCCGTGATGCTAAAGCGGTTTGTTTCTGATTTAAATTTTTAGGGTAAATCTTTTAATTATGATATCTTCATAATTTAAATCCAATAACTGCAGTTAGGAACATTCGAAGTCACAGGGTATGAAAACTATCATTCTTCTTCATGGAGCGCTTGGGGCAAGTGACCAGTTGCGCCCTTTAATAAGCGAATTGGAATCCTTAGGATATAGAGGGTTACCTTTTGATTTTTCAGGCCACCATCAAAATCCTTTTCACACGCAATTTTCTATTGAACAGTTCAGCAAAGAATTGAAGGATTTTATCATCGCAAATGAGTTGCAGAAGCCAGCCATTTTTGGTTATAGTTTAGGCGGCTATGTGGCGCTTTACCTTGCGCATCTGCAACCCGGCTTAATCGGTTCCATTTTCACATACGGTACAAAATTCAGATGGGATGAAGAAACATCTCAGAAAGAAATTAGAAACCTCAATCCGGTTACAATTGATGAGAAATATCCGAAATTTGCTGAAACGTTAAGCCGCCGGCATGGTGTGGCCTGGAAAGATCTCGTGTTGCAAACAGCAAACTTGATTTCCGAACTTGGACGCAACACATTATTGAACGCGGATATGCTTTCGGCTATTCCAAACAAGGTGGTTATAGGAATTGGTGACAGAGATGTAATGGTAAGTTTGGAAGAAACCCTCGAAGTATACCATAGTCTCAAAAATGGTTCAATGTACATGTTAGCGGATGCCGCGCACCCGATCGAAAAAATCAACTTTGGTGTTTTGGCAAAAATACTTACAACGGTATAAGTCAGTTTTTAGAGTTCGCGTTAAAATACGATTGAATGCGTATTTTCACATTTTCCCTTATATTCATATAAAAGAAATTATAATCATTCAAGTGGTAATAGGGTGTATTGGTGGCAGGATATTCTTCTTGTGGCTTATCGGGTTTATGCACCCAGAGAAATCCCGATGGTGCAAGTTTTGCATCCACTAGTCCCGTGTCGATTCGTGAAGTGGTAAATGGCAAGCCGCCTTTATTTGTAGCGGCAGGAACATAGCTCGTATCGGTTTTCCAGCTTAATGGATTCACGCCAATTATGGGCGCCACACGATCGCCAAAAAATGTGTTTGTTTTATACGAAACCGTATTCCAGGTTACAAAGCCTCCAATTTCCTCCGGGTGTGTCGACACTTTAATATTCTTAAACGTGGTGTCATACACGGGCCGTCCCACAAGGTAGGCTTCAATAAATTGTTTTCTTAATGAAGTATCCTTATCCAGGAACTCTTTGATTAGTCTCACGCCATAATCTGTTCCCTGGCTATGCGAGGCAATGATAAAAGGCCTGGCATGATTATAATGTTTTAAATAGTAGAGGAATGCTCGTTTGACATCGTCGTATGCTAAACCAAATGCTTTTTGTGAATTTTTTCTGGACGCGAAATAGGAGTAAAATATTGCGGTACGGTAACGCGGGGCATAAATTTTACAGCTTTCGTTAAACACACTTGCCAGAAGTTTACAACCCACACTATCAGCCTCCGCATTAGCAGTGGAATCATCCACACTCACATTCCATTTAAAGCCTTTTAAATAATTGGTTGGCGTTATAAAAAAAACGTCCACTTTTGCCTCATCCTGCCTGTTAACAATTCCGTAATTGGTTAATTGAAAGTCTGCACTATCTTTTTTTTGCGGTAAGGCCGACCAATATTTTTGAAGTGAATAATCGGGGGGCGCAGGCTGCGGGGTTTTTTCAAAAGAGCGTAAAGGCACTGCGCAGGACAGCAGTATTCCTTGTAAGACAGCGATTAATATGAATAAATTAAGGACCTTCATATTGATGTTACCTCATATTCTTCTAAGCGTGTTTTCCCTGGCTATGAGCTGCGAGGTTTGCAATCCGGTACAATAACCGCGATGCAACGTTTGCATTCCATTCGTCTTCTCCGCCCACCTCATTTAAATCAAACGCAATAAATGTTTTTCCTGAAGCAACCACCTGTTCTAAAAGATAAAGTACCTGGTCGGTTTCAAACCCGCCGGCGACAGGAGTCCCCGTGCCTGGACACAATTTAGGATCCAGTCCATCAATATCAAAACTTAAATAAATGTTTTGAGGCAGTTCAGCTATAATTTCTTTGCAAATCATATCCCACGTTTTTCCCTGATATTGCTGTTGTTTAATATCACGGTCAAAAAAGGTTTTAACTCTTCCGTTCGATTGGTTAATGATATCCAATTCTGCCTGGCAGTAATCACGAATCCCCACCTGCACTAATTTTTGTACGCTGTGTCGTTTTAAAGCATTATACATAATCGAGGCGTGCGAATATTCAAACCCTTCGTATGCAACTCTTAAATCGGCATGCGCATCAATTTGCAGAATAGCAAATTCGCCGAAGTGTTCCCCCAGCGCATCAATCATTCCAAGTGGAGTAGAGTGGTCGCCTCCAATTAAGCCAACTGATTTTTTTTGTTTTAAGAAATGAAGCACCCGTTGCTTAACCCATGAGTTCATTTCCTCACATACTTTATTGACGTCCTTTATTTCATCTATTTCCGAGGAAGGTTCACCATTGCTTTGGCGATCAATTATTATTTCCGCAACTGGACGGTAAATCTCGCTCTTCTCGCGGATGTTTTCATTAATGTCATCCATTGCAATACCCATTTTCCAGGCGTCTTTTACAATGGGGTCATACAAATCTACCTGAAAAGATGCATCAAAAATTTGCTGCGGTCCATCCATAGTTCCGCCTCCGTAACTAACGGTAACCTCCCATGGCACGGGAATTAACACCGTCTCTGATTCCTGCATAGTGAATGGTAACCCAAACATGTTTGCATTAACATCGCCTACGCTGTTTGGGTCAAAATTTTTTATTTTCTCTTGCTTGTTCATAAAAAACTGTTATAAATATACATTTCAAAATTCCGATACTACTTACATCGTATTAGTTTTAGGGGGCTAGGCGTTCAATTTTCCATGTTTGATTATCACCAAGCGTAAAACAAATCCGATCATGCAACCTGTTTTTTCGTCCTTGCCAAAATTCGTAATAGTTGGCTTTTATATGATAGCCTCCCCAAAAATCAGGGCGCGGAATTTCTTTATTATGAAAGGTGTTGCTGTTGATATCAATGAAAGTATCCAGTACTTCCCGGTTTTGCAAAACTCTGCTTTGGGGCGAACTCCAGGCACCAATTTTAGAATCACGCGGACGTGCATTAAAATAAGCGTCGCTTTTTTCCTTGTCTGCTTTCGCAAAAACAATTCCTTCAATACGGATCTGTCTCTCTAACTCGGGCCAAAAAAAAGTGAGGCATACGTGGGGATTTTCAGAAATATCTTTTGCTTTACGGGACTCGTAATTTGTATAGAAAAAAAAGTTGTTATCACCGAACTCGCGGAGGTAAACAATGCGCGATGAGGGTTTATTCTGTGAATCGACCGTTGCGAGATTGCATGCCGGTACTTCCGTAACCTTTGCTGAAATGGCATCATTCATCCATTGTTCAAATTGCAGATCAGGTGATTTATACAAGGTTTTTTCGGATAATTCACCTTTCATGAAATCTTCCCTTAACTGCGAAATATGCTGGTTTACATGGCTCATTTTCACTAATTTTACACAAATATAACCAGATAATTCTGATAAAGGCAGGAGACATATTAATCGCAAAACCATTCATGCAGGACGGACACTTTAAACGTTCTGTGGTTTACCTTTGTGAATACAACAGTCAGGGTAGCCTCGGATTCGTGATCAATAAAACTCAGGGATTGTTGCTCCGGGATATATTTCCTCATCTTAAAAATGGTAATTTCCCTTTATTTGAAGGTGGCCCGGTTTCTCCTAATCAACTGTTTTATACGCATACCTTGGGTTTAAAATTGAAAGACAGTCAGCATGTGATTGATGACGTGTATTGGGGCGGCAATTTTTTTGAACTGACTGAACTGATTGAAAAGGGTGAGGTTTCCTCAAATCAGATTCGTTTCTATATTGGTTACAGCGGCTGGGATCCGGAGCAACTCGCAGATGAAGTGAATCGCGGAATGTGGTTTACCAAACCAGCACCTTATTCAAGGCTCGTAGGAATTGCCCCTGAAGAATTATGGGGTGAAGAATTAGTGAGGATTAAACCGGGCTTTAAGGCATTTACAGATTACGCCTTTGATCCGTCACTGAATTGAGGTGGATTAGCTTTTCAATAATTCATTTGATAATTTCCAAAACAGTTTAATGACATCTGTTGGCTTTTCTGCCAGATGTGAAATAGTAAGGAAACTATTGATAAAATGATCTTTGCTCAGGTCGTTCACTTCACTTTTTTTTAGTTCGTGATAAGCCATGCTCCAGTGTTTAAACGTACGGTGATGTTTTTCATTCTGGATGATGAGATCAAGATTAAAATGCCGTTTGTCGTTTTCAATCTTAGAAAACAATTCCATTACCGATTTTCTATCGCCTTCCAGTATCTGAATAAATTCATAATTGTAATAAAGTAAGCAACCAGTAATATCAACAGCTAAATTATACTCACGCGATTCCTTCAAAATATCTAAGATATCGGAAGAACTTAAATTGGGTACGGCTTTAGATCTGTAAATTAACTCGAACATTAGTTTTTGTGGAGTGGAAAAAGTAATGGATTCAAAACTACTCAATACCTAACAGGGGAACAAATTTCTCGTTACTTTTACACCGTAGGATTTAAAATATTTAGAGTTAAATCAGGATCTTTAATAGGATACAATTTACGCTCAGTTCAAAGTAGCTTTTCAAAAAAAATTATGAAAATAAAGTTCATAGGCGCAACGGAAGCCGTTACAGGAAGCAAGCATTTACTAATAACCGAAGGCGGGTCTCAGGTTTTGCTGGATTGTGGCTTATACCAGGGGTTTGGAAAAGAAAAAGAAGAATGGAACAAGAAGCTGGATGTAAACCCTTCGGCAATAGAGGCAGTTATACTTTCCCATGCGCATATTGATCATTCTGGCAACCTCCCGAATTTAGTGAAGCAGGGTTTTAACGGTAAGATCTATTGTACGCAGGCAACTTTTGATGTGTGTAAGGTCTTACTGATGGATAGTGCCCATATCCATGAAAATGATGTACTGTATTTAAATCGTCGGCGTGAACGACAAGGTTTGCCTCCCGTAAAACCATTGTACTCTGTTGCTGACGCTGAACAATCTCTGAAGTTTTTCAATCCTGTTGCATATAGAAAAGATTGCCGGGTCAATAATGAACTTAGTTTTATGTTTACCGATACTGGTCATATCATTGGAAGTGCAGCGGTTAATATTATTTGTAGAGAACATGACAAAGTTACCAGGCTTACGTTTTCCGGAGATGTGGGCCGATACAAGGATATGTTATTGAAAGCACCGGAAGTTTTTCCGCAGGCGGATTATATTATCTGTGAATCTACTTATGGCGACCGTTTGCACGACATTGATATAAATGCAGAATCAAAATTACTTGAAATTGTCAATCATACCTGCGTTGAAAAACAAGGCAAACTGATTATTCCGGCATTTAGTTTAGGGCGTACCCAGGAAATTGTTTTTGCTCTCGACAAAATGAAGAACCAGCAGTTACTGCCTGATGTTAAAATTTATGTTGACAGTCCGCTTTCATCAAGTGCAACCGAAATTATGCGTAAACATAAAGAATGTTTAAACGCATCAATCCATGCCTACATTCAAAAGGATCCTGACCCTTTCGGGTTTAATTCTCTCACATACATTCAAAGCGCAGAAGAATCAAAGGCACTTAATGCTAACCCGGAGCCATGCATTATCATTTCTGCATCCGGTATGGCAGATGCTGGTCGCGTGAAACATCATCTTCGAAATAACCTAACTGACCAAAAGAACACAGTGCTTATCACAGGATATTGCGCTCCAGGCACACTCGGCCACCGGCTGGTAAATGGTGAAAAAAGTGTTCGCATTTTTGGTGAATATTATACAGTGAATGCGGACATTGAATCCATTTTATCATATAGTGCACATGCTGATTATAACGAGTTGACGCAATTTTTATCGTGCCAGGATAAGAATAAAGTGAAAGGGATTTTCTTAGTTCATGGTGAGAACGAAGCGAAAGCATCTTTTATGGCCCGGCTATTGATTGATGGGTATAAAAAAGTACAAATACCAGGAAAAGGAAAAATTGTAGATCTGGAATAAGGTTCAATTTATGAGGCTCTGGTTCGTTTCTTGAACCTGTTCATTATCCGGGCAATAACGCCTTCGGACTTGCGCTGGTTATTTTCCACTTCCCCAATTAAAAATCCGTAAGGTTTAAGTGTTTCAATATGGTCACATACGATTTTGCACATGGCTATTGCCGGAATCGCTATGAATATGCCCGGTAATCCCCATAACAATTCGCCTAGAACTAATGAAATAATAATAAACAAAGGATTAATCTTAACCTGTGGGCCTACAATAAAAGGTTCGAGTACCCACCCCTGAATAAATTGAACAATTCCGTATACAAGAACAATTCCGCCAAGAACCGGTGCTCCTGCACCTTGAACTGCCGCAACTAAAACAGTAATGGTTGTTCCGGTTATATTTCCGATAAACGGTATGATTTCCAAAAGCCCACATAGCACCGCAAAGAATAATGCATTTTTAATGCCCAGAATCGAAAATCCAATGCCATACATAATCCACAAGCATACAATCATTTTTGTGAGACCGAAAAGGTATTGTTGCGATACCCTGGCGGCTTTCACAATAACCAGTTCCATCTCAGCACGTTGTGCTGGGCGAGAGAGTTGAATTAAAAAAAGTTTAATATGACTGCGGTAATACAATAGACCGGCGATGTAAACCAGGATAAGCATGAAGCCGGTTAAAATTTTTGCAAACGAGCCGATCATGATGTTGAGATTTTTTCCAATAGAAGGCTGATTCGTTTTCACAAGGTCCCATTGTTTTTCGGCAGAAATGGAAAACCGGGTGAAGATAAATTCCTGCAATGCCGTTATCTTTTCAATAAACCTTTCTTTAAGTAAAGCGAAATCGCCAACCAGTTCTGTAATCTGCCAACCTAACACTGTGCCGATACTTCCAATTACACATAACAAAGTGAGAATGCATATTGTTACTGCAAATCCTCTGCTAATTTTATGTTTTTCAAGAAAGCGGCAATAAGGAAGAAAAAGCGTGGCAAGTAAGGCGCCTATAGAAAACGGGATCAGAAAGACTTTACCAAAATACAGAATGAGACATACGCAAATGAGGATGAGCAATTTTTTTAGTATGGAAGCAGTTGTAATGGTCATTTCTTTTTTTATTTTTAGGTTCCAACATCTTTGCGAAGCGTAACGGAACAACAACTTAAAAAAGCCAAGGATATAGAATACCAGCGTGTAAAAAAGGAACAGTAAAAAAGTGGCTCCGGTAGGAATCGAACCTACATCAAACGTTTAGGAAACGCTTATTCTATCCATTGAACTACGGTGCCAACATCAGGTCGTAAAAATACGATTTTAAAACAAAAAAAGCCACCCGACTTTGGTGGCTTTTGCTCCCTCTCCTGGGCTCGAACCAGGGACCCCATGATTAACAGTCATGTGCTCTAACCAGCTGAGCTAAGAAGGAATCCTTTTCCTTATAAAGGAGGGCAAATTTAATATCTATTTTGTAAATAAACAATATATTTGTCAAAATTTTTTAATCTTTTTAAATATGAGTCTTTTGGTTGTAGGTACAGTAGCGTTTGATGCTATTGAAACGCCTTTCGGGAAAACCGATAAAATTGTTGGGGGTGCCGCTAGTTATATTGCATTAGCTTCTTCTTACTTTACTAATGAAATTAACCTGGTATCTGTGGTTGGAGATGACTTTCCAAAAGACTTTATGAATACACTTAAAGGTCAGGGAGTTAGTTTGGAAGGCTTGCAAATAAAGCAAGGCGAGAAGTCATTTTTCTGGAGTGGCCGTTACCATAACGATATGAATTCACGCGATACACTGGATACCCAATTAAATGTACTTGCCGAATTCGATCCGATTGTTCCCGAATCTTATAAAGACTGTGATTTTTTAATGCTTGGAAACCTGATGCCTGCTGTTCAGCAAAAGGTGTTATCGCAGCTTACAAAAAGACCAAAATTAATTGTGTTGGATACAATGAACTTTTGGATGGATATTGCAATGCCGGAATTATTAGAAACATTAAAAGGAATAGACGTTTTAACTATTAATGATTCGGAAGCACGACAATTATCGGGCGAGTATTCTTTAGTTAAAGCTGCACAAAAAATATTAGCCATGGGGCCAAAAGTTCTCGTTATTAAAAAAGGTGAACATGGTGCGCTATTGTTCAACAAAGACGAAGTGTTTTTTGCACCGGCTTTGCCTCTTGAAGACGTTTTTGACCCAACCGGTGCCGGCGATAGTTTTGCAGGTGGCTTTATTGGTTATCTGGCTAAAACTAAGGACGTGAGCTTCGAAAACATGAAACGTGCTATTATTTTTGGATCGGCGATGGCAAGTTTCACAGTAGAAAAATTTGGAACAGAGCGTTTAATAGGCCTGTCTGATGAAGACGTTTCGAAACGTGTACAGGAATTTGTGGATCTTGTTCAGTTTGATATTTCTCTTGTATAAGTTTTTTTAATAAAACGTGAAGCCTTCTATTCTAAATGGAAGGCTTTTTTATTTTGGACAGATAACAATATAAAAATTATCTTAGCATGAAATAAACCATTTTGAAAGTACAGATCTGTATAATTGTAGGATTTTTGGTGTTATGTTCGTTGGCGATGCAAACAACAGAGCCTGAAATTCATATCAAATTCCCTGAAAAAAATTCCCGTGTGCAGATTGATGGATTCGGAAATATCTATATCATCACTGAAAATGAAATTGTGAAATATAATGCCCTGGGAATAGTTCAGAAAAAATTCAGCACCAAGCGTTACGGCAGAATTGATTTCGTGGATGCCATTAATCCACTTAAAATCCTGGTTTACTTCAGAGACTTTCAGCAAATACTGTTTTTAGATAATCAGTTAACGCAATCCAGTGATGTGATTTCATTCGAAAAGCTTGGTTATGAACAGGCATCTCTTGTGTGCATGTCTTCAAATAATGGATTTTGGATATATGAAAAGCAAAACAATGAGTTGTGCAGGTTTGATTCCGAATTAAAGCCAATAGTGAAAACAGGAAATTTAAAGCGTTTATTAGATTTTAATATAAAGCCGGATTTCATGGTAGAACATAATAATTTTTTATATATGAACTGCCCGGCAGAAGGAATTTTAATATTCGACATTTATGGAACGTTTTATAAAACAATTCCATTAAAAAACCTCAAAGAATTTACGCTTGTGAACGGAGATGTATTTTATTTTGAGAACCACGCGTTAAAGCAATATCAATCTCAAACTTTTAATACCATCGAAAAGCCATTTTCAGACACGCTCATTAAAACCGTTTACTGGAAAAATGAGCATTTTTATTCAGTGTACCAGGATTCATTAGTAATTCATTAATGGGAATTTAATTTGACAGTAGAATTTAGTTATGGCAAAAATATTCGCACTTTTCGCACTTTTCGCATCCAGTTCATTTTTTTTAGTAGCTCAAAATTCCTATACACAAACGGTTCGCGGACAGGTTGTGGATAAGGTGTCTTCCGTTGGCTTACCGGGTGTAGTAGTACGCGTTAAAAATGATAGTACCAATAAATTTATAGCTACAACGGATGCCGACGGCTATTTTAAAATGGAAGGTGTTCCTGTCGGAAGACGCTCGTTCCTCGTGACGATGTTTGGCTATAATGCTTTTCCGCTTAACGACATAATAGTATCTTCTGGTAAGGAAACGTTTTTAACAGTAGAATTGGAAGAGTCGCTGGTGCAAATTGATGAGGTAGTTGTGAGCGCAGAGGAGCAAAAAGATGTTGTAGCTGATATGCAAGCCGTGAATGTCAAAACATTCAGTATTGAGGAAACAGAGCGTTATCCGGGTTCACGACAGGATCCCGCGCGCATGGCATCGAATTTTGCAGGGGTTCAGGGAACTAACGACAGCAGGAATGATATTGTGGTTCGAGGGAATTCTCCGGCGGGCTTGTTATGGCGTTTGGAAGAGATTGATATTCCCAATCCAAACCATTTTGCAGTAGCTGGTTCTGCTGGCGGACCAACAGCAATTATTAATAATAAGTACCTTGCCAATTCAGAGTTTTACACGGGAGCTTTCCCGGCCAATTATGGTAATGCACTTGGCGGTGTGTTCGATTTAAAAATGCGGAATGGAAATAACCAAAAGCACGAACGCACCGTTCAATTTGGACTGCTGGGAACTGAACTTTCGCTGGAAGGCCCCATTAGCAAATCAAAGGGAAGCAGTTACTTCGTAAATTACCGTTATTCCACCTTGAAATTATTATCAGGTTTGAATATTAAACTCGGAACCAGTGCCGTCCCGCAATACCAGGACGGTGCGTTTCGTTTTAACTTCCCTACCAAAAAAGCAGGAGTATTTTCCTTCAGCGGAATAGGTGGATTAAGTACAATCAAAATTATTTTAAGTACGCAAACCGAGCGACCTAAAGAATTGTACGGAGACTTAAACCGCGACCAGTATTTTTCATCAGGAATGGGCGTTGCAATTTTTAACCATTCGTATGCCTTCAACAGCCGCACACTTATGAAAACATCGTTGGCATACAGTGGTCAAGGATTAAATGTGGACCACTTCCTTGTACTTAGGAATAAAGAGTTCAAGCCTAACGATACTTTGCCGCAAATTTTGGCATACGATTTTATGGAAACGAAAAGCACGCTGGCATGGTCTATTAAACATAAGGTAAATGCAAAGAACAGTTTTAAAATTGGATTTTTCGCAAATGCTTTCCACGTGGATTTTTATGACCAGGTAAAAATAAA
>JAQZBQ010000016.1 GCA_029237825.1 Bacteroidota bacterium
AAAGACGGGTCTCGAACCCGCGACCTTAACCTTGGCAAGGTTACGCTCTACCAACTGAGCTACTTTCGCTTGTAATTTTATTTAAAAGAACAACCAATTATTAATCGGGAGTGCAAAGATAAATGATTTTTTAGTTTGGCAAAATTTTTTTTGAAAAAAATGATGACCTGCTCAGTACAGGTGCGCAAGGGATGCAAGCGTAAATCCTTTGCCTGCATCCTGCAAAGATTGCAGCGACAGCCCGCTTCCTGCCTGCTTCTTGCAGGAATGCGCCACTAAGGATTAATTATTATTAGAAAACCAGGATATTTTTAAAACCAACAATAGGGACACTAACCCGTCCTTATAGAATCTATCCTCCAATTAGTCTCTTAATATCATTTAACTTCATTAAAGCTTCAACAGGCGTAAGGGTATTGATATCGGTTTTAATCATCTCGTCTTTTACTTGCTCCAATACCGGATCGTTTAGCTGAAAGAAACTTAACTGGTAATCACTTTTGCTTTTAGTTTGAGAGCCAATACTTTGCTGCATATTTCCCGAACTCGTTACTTCAACTTCCGATAATTCCAGTTCGTGATCTTTTTCCAATTTCTTTAAAATAGCATTTGCTCTTTCCACCACTTGTTTAGGCATACCTGCCATGCGCGCCACATGAATACCGAAGCTATGTTCGCTGCCACCTTCCTGAAGTTTGCGCAGAAAAATTATTTTATTATTGACTTCCTTTACCGAAACATTAAAATTTTTAATGCGCGGAAAATAAGTTGTCATTTCATTGAGTTCATGATAATGGGTTGCGAAAAGGGTTTTTGCTCTGTTTTTTGCTTGAGAATGTATGTATTCTGCTATGGCCCAGGCTATTGAAATTCCGTCGTACGTGGAAGTTCCACGACCTATTTCGTCCAGTAAAATTAAACTGCGTTCGCTTAAGTTATTTAAGATACTGGCCGTTTCATTCATTTCCACCATAAAGGTAGATTCGCCACTCGAAATATTATCACTGGCGCCAACGCGTGTAAAAATTTTATCAACGATCCCGATTTCTGCGCTCTTAGCAGGAACATAACACCCAATTTGCGCCATCAGTGTAATGAGCGCAACCTGGCGTAACAGGGCAGATTTTCCGCTCATGTTGGGGCCAGTGATCATCATCACCTGTTGTGTATCATTATCGAGGTAAACCGAATTGCTTACATAATCGAGCCCCAAAGGCAATTGCTTTTCAATAACCGGGTGGCGCCCATCCTCAATGTTGATTGCAAATTCATTTGTTAACACCGGGCGAACGTACTGGTTATCCAGGGCTAGCTTTGCAAACGATAACAGGCAATCCAGTTTTGCAATGAGGGAGGCATTTAACTGAATAGGAATAATGTAGTCAATGAGGTCACGCACCAGCGCCTCATACAGGGTTTGTTCAAGAACCGCTATTTTATCTTCGGCACCAAGAATTTTCTCTTCATAAACTTTCAACTCCGGAGTTATGTAACGCTCAGCTGTAGTAAGGGTTTGCTTGCGAATCCAGTCGGCCGGAACTTTATCTTTATGTACGTTGGTTACTTCGAGGTAATAACCAAACACATTATTGTAGGACACTTTTAGTGAAGAGATTCCGGTTCGTTCCACTTCGCGTTGCTGAATCTGCAATAAATAATCCTTTCCGCTGAAAGCAATGGCCCGCAGTTCATCCAGTTCATCATTAACTCCCTTGCAAATCACATTGCCTTTCGATAACAAAACCGGGGCTTCTTCGTTCAGTTCTTTCTGCAAGCGGTCGCGCATCAACATGCATGGATTCAGCTGTTCGGCAATTTTTTGCAATGCGTGGTTCTCGCATACGCTTGTTGATGTTTTAATGTGTTCAATCAGATTAAGTGCACGCTTTAACTGTACCAGTTCACGTGGATTAATTTTTCCTGCAGCAACTTTTGATATGAGCCGTTCGAGGTCACCTATTTCTTTAAATTGCGCAATCAATTCATTCTGCAATTGGGCATGTTCGCCAAAATAATGCACAACATCCAACCGTTCGTTGATTAATTCAAGTTGTTTCAAAGGCAAGGCCAGCCAGCGCTTTAATAGCCTTGATCCCATTGGCGTTACCGTTGCGTCAATGATATCAATAAGGCATTTTCCATTGTCATGACTGCTGCCAAACAACTCCAGGTTTCGAACCGTAAAGCGATCAAGCCAAACATACTGATCTTCTTCTACCCTCGAAACTGCTGTAATGTGCTGAAGCTTGTCATGCTTCGTTTCTCCAAGATAATGAAGAATGGCGCCGCATGAATGAATCGCAAGAGACAAATGTTCAATTCCAAATCCTTTGAGTGAGCTGGTTCCAAATTGCTTGGTGAGCGCTTCGTAACCAAAGTCACGTGTAAAAGCCCAGTCATCCAACCCAAAGATGTAAAAGCGATCGCCTATTAAATTGAGTAGTGTTTGGCGCTTATTTTTTTCAAAAAGTATTTCGTTTGGTTTAAAACTCTGGATGAGTTTTTCAATGTAAGTGAAGGTACCTTCTGCAACTAAAAACTCGCCGGTAGACACATCTAAAAACGAGACGCCAGCACGTTCCTTATCCAAATGTACACTGGCCAGAAAATTATTTGTTTTATGTTCAAGTACTTTATCATTAAAACTCACGCCGGGCGTCACTAGTTCAGTAACACCACGCTTTACTATTCCCTTCACCATTTTAGGGTCTTCCAGTTGGTCGCAGATAGCAACACGGTATCCTGCACGTACTAATTTTGGTAAATACGTGTCAACAGAATGATGCGGAAACCCTGCGAGCTCAATGTGCGACGCCGAACCATTTGCACGTTTGGTTAATGTGATCCCTAGTATTTGCGAAGCTTTAATAGCGTCTTCCCCAAACGTTTCATAAAAATCACCTACACGAAACAATAAAATAGCATCAGGATATTTTCCCTTTACTTCATTGTATTGAATCATCAACGGGGTTTGTTTGGTTTCAGAGGTTTTAGCCATGGTGTCAGAAGGTTAAAGATACAATATCAGTGGGCTGTAGCAGGATTTAATTTTTAACAGACTTCAGCAGATTGTTAATATTATTTTGAAGATGGATTTGGGCGTGTCCCTCCTGATGTCGGGTCAGGCTTTCGGCACTCGCTTTTTTATTTACCCTCCGGGATAAATAAAAAGAGCTCAAACAAAGCCGCAATCCTTCACGCGCTATATATTTAAGTCCGGAGTTTAATTTTCAAATTTGCCATTTAACTACAAACGGAAATCTTTTTTTGTGAAACAAAGCAAGATTGGAGCGACAGACTGGCTGCCGAAAGACGTGCCCAATAATTTTCGTCTAAAGCAAAATGTAAAACTCAATTAAAAATAAAACAGCATCTTTACCGCAATGCAAAAACAAAAACTTATAGAGGCCTGTAACCATTATTTCAGAAACAAAATAGCATCTTTAATGTCCATTATCGGGGATATTGAAAACTCTTCAAATTCAGAAAACAAAAGTTCCGCAGGCGATAAACATGAAACATCCAAAGCGATGATGCAATTAGAAAGGGAAAAGTTAGGCACACAATTGAGAGAGGCAGAAAATCAATTAGCTGAATTTGAAAAAATTGATTTCAATAGATCCTTTCAGGTAGTAGAGCAGGGGTGTTTGGTAGAAACCGGCGAAGGTTTGTTTTTCATAGCTGGTTCAGCAGGAAGGCTTGTATTGGATGATCAGACAGCTTTCGTGATTTCGATTAAATCTCCTCTGGCAAACGTAATGTTAGGCCATAAAAAAGGAGACACCGTTTTGTTTAATGGTGTCTCCTATTTTATAAAAAGCGTTTCCTGATTATTTGCTTAATACCACGCGTTTTACAGTTGTCGTTTTTTCAGAAGCAATCTTTACAAAATAAACGCCGGTTGTGAGCTTGCTTAAATCAATTGATGAATGGGGGCCATTTATCTGATCTTCGAATACAGTTTGACCAATTGAATTTATCACAGTAATGATGCTGTTTTCTTTTTCTGGCGAAGAATGGATGATATTAAGGATGCCTGAACTTGGGTTTGGATACACATCCCATCCATTGTCGCCGCTAACTTGTGATTTGATACCGGTTACGGTTTCAATAGTATTCACGGCAGTATTGGTTACAACTGGCTCGTTGAAATCGAAGTATATGTAGGCGGTATTTTTAATTTGCGTACCTGGTGTATTATTAGTAGTTCTCTTAATACGGTACTGAATGTATCCATGACTTCCCGGCTCATTGCTGTTACTGTCTGGTAACATGATATTATTGAATTTCCAACGTAATACATTTCCCGGAAGTATTTCAACGTTATAGGCATGGCTTGAACCCAGCATTTCAAAGCTGTTTACATTTACATTTGTTGAAAGTGTATCTTTGACTACGATGTTTACCGCAGGGCCATTACCTGTGTTCTGAAAACGAATGAGGTAGGTAAGATCCGTTACACTGGCAGCAATAGTTCCGTTTGATCCCACGCCAATCGGCGATGGTGTTTTATCGTTTGGATCATAGGATCCTGTAACGGTGCGGTTGTAGCAAAATGCGTTGTCAATCGGATTGAAATCTGCAACTGTAGGCTTGGCATATGCACAACTTGTGAAAATACTGCCCAAAGGCGTACTCATAGGTACAGTGAAATAAACAGTGAAAAACGTGCTGTAATTGCTTGTATAATTAAGGTTAGTAAAATTCCACATCACTGTATCTCCTGACAGGGTATAGGTTGCCGGACTCGCCATAGTGATATTTGGAATAAAGGAGGTTGGCAGAACGGCTTTAAAGATACCGCTTGCGCTCACGTTATTTTGATTCACCAGTGAATAATGCATATTGCAGGCGAAGCCAGGAACGATACCGTTATTCCATGCTGTTACTTTTAAATCGGGTTGTGTGTTTGAGTTAAAGCCTGCCGATAAATTATTACCATATGAATTTGGTTGGCCGGAATTGATTGTTGTATTGATCGTAGTTGTACAAGTAGCAATAATACCGCCGTACGTGTTGCCGATTGATAATGAATAAGTGCCGTATGGTAGGTTGCTAATGATATAATCTCCGTTTGAATTTGTGTATCCATAGCGGTTTCCTGGATTCGCAATTACAAAACCATTCATCCAGCCATCATCACCCGTGTTATTCATGCAATCAGAGTTATTATCGATGAATACATTTCCGTATATCGTTCCACAATTCAGTCCGGTTGCATAAATTGAGTCGGCATAAGTTTTGCAATTCATAGCGCCGTCATAAATGGTTACTGAATAGTAGTTGGAACTAAGGTTTACAATGTCCTGTGACGTAGCTCCATTATTCCACTGATAAGTAAATGGCCCCGGATTTGAGCCGCCAAGCGTTAAATCAATTGACCCGTCACCCGAGTAGAGGCAAGTTTCATTATAAGATGTTAAGGTAGCAGTTACACCGGCTAATGTTCCTGTACCAGTACTGTTAACTGTTGTTCCTGAATTTACCATACATCCGTTTATGTCTACAATAGTAACGGAATACGGACCTGCACATACATTAGTTAATACCGGTCCTCCTCCAATAGGTGGTGACCACATATAATTATAAGGAGGTGTTCCGCCAGTTGCCATTCCTAATACTGAACCATCGCAGGTATTTCCGCAGGAGGTGTTATTCGAACTCATAAACATGCTTAATAAAGGCGGTTGATTTACCATGAATGTAAACGTACCGGCTGCCAAATTAGCATCTTCAACCATTACTGTGTAGGTTCCCGAACAAAGTCCGGAAATTGTACCCATAGAGGTGAACATACCTGAAGTATTATTAGGGACTAACGTGTAGGTATATGGCATGGTTCCACCAGACGCTGTTATATTGGCCGAACCATCACATAGGCCGAAACAGGTTACATGGTTTTGTACGGTAACACTGGGGGTAATTTGTGCTGTGGAAGCCAGAAGTCCCAAGCAAAATGAAATACATAATAGCGTTTTTTTCATAAGAATTATTTTTATAGGGCGAATATAAAGCAATAAATTTTGCCGACGAATCCCATTTAGGGAATGACTATTTTGAATGAGTTAAGTTTTTTTGAGGATCGATCTCATTCGGCGAGATTACAATGTCTAAATCTTTTCAGGTAAGATCATTCACTTTTTCTTTTCTTTTTTCCTTCAGGTTCTGCCGGCTCAACATCATCTTTTTGACCAAAATATTTTTTGAAGTTATAAGTGAAGGTGAGCATGTAATAGCGGTTCAATACATTAGTTTGTGAATCCTGTATATAACTGTCGGTGTTGGTACGCGACACGCTATTGTTTTCATTTAAAAGATCGTATACGGTTAGCCGTATCTCAGCCTGTCGGTTTTTTAAAAATTTATAACCGATGCCAGCATTCCAAAGTGAAATCGATTGATTGAAAGCACCGGTTAAACCTGAGTAGTAAGTGTGAGTATATTCGCTTTGAAAAACAAATCCTTTATAGGGGTTTAGGTTCAATTTTACCTTTGATAATTGTGAAAAATAACTGGTATTGGACTGCGACTGAATGGAATTTTCAATCGTGCTGTAAGAGGAGTTGGATGACAGTGTAAAATCAATTTTCTCACTGACGTTACTGCTTAAAACCAGCCCGAGTACTCCGGTAGCTGTATTGGCGAAATTTATTTTAGTGTTAATTAATCCGGGTACATGTGTGTAGTTACCTGAAAGGTTTAGACTTAAATTGGTTTTGATTTTTTTGACCGGGAACGTATAATTTAAAAATGAGCGTAAGGAATAATAGCCGTTTAAATTTACCGGTCTCACTATTTGTGCTCCCCGCTGAAGTGAGATGCCGTTATACACTACTGTATCCTGATTTGCAATGAGGGTGCTGTTTCCTATGTAGCTGTCGGAATAATTGCCTCCTAATAGGGCGAAAAAAGAAGTTGCTTTTTCCGTATTCACACCTGAATAGCGGATGTTTAAATTATTTTGAAAATCCTGTTTCAGTTCTGGATTCCCCGTGCTCAATTGAAGAGGGTTGCTGTTATTAATCACATCCTGAAGCTGATCAATGCCTGGGGGGTTATTGCTGGTTCTGTAATTGATGCGCAGGTTTTTTTTAGGCGAAAACTTGTATTGTAACTGCGCAGACGGTAAAATGGATTCAAAGGTTTTGCTTAGCTCGTATCGGCTTGGAATCTCCTGTTGCTTTGAGAGTATCGCCCATTGATAAGCAGCGTTTACTGAAAAATTAAACTTTTCTTTTTGGAATCGGTATCCCGCACTACCTGAATGAGACTGGTATTGATTTCTGAAAACGTTGGTTAAATTGGAATCGAGGTCATCATATTTAAAGTCTATGGAATCTCTGTTATTCGTACGCTTGGATGAATAATTGTCATTATAGTTTGAGGTATAATTAAATAATAGAAAGTTGCTTTTACTTAAAGGTTCCGTATAAGAGATATTGGTGGTTAAACTGTTTCCTTGCTTGAGAATCCCAGCTTTTTGATTCAACGAATCTCCGTATGAAACACTGTCTCGGTAATAATTATTCATAGAATAGAGTTTGTTTTCGCCCGAACTGCGGGATGTTCCAGGAGTTAAATTAATAGAGAATGTTCTCCCTCTTTTCGCAAAGGAATGGCGGTATAAAATGGAAGTAGATAGGTTATATCCGAAAAGCTTGCCCGAAGTTTGGTTTTGAGTACTGTTTAACAGCGTATTTTCATGCGTATTGCTACCAGATAAATTTTTTGAGGAATTGTTTAATTGCATGGAAAGCCGTGGTTGAATTACCAACGAATTCATCGAATCAATTTTTGTTTCCAATTTAAAATTGAGACGATGGTTAAAGTTGTCACTTTGTGTGGTGTTTGCTTCGTTGTACACCATGCCATTATTGGAACCGACAATGTATTGCTGTAACAGCGATGACCGTGAATCGTTATGGGTACCATTAAAAAAGTAACTCCCGTTAACCTCTGTTTTTTTACCCCATTTATCGGCATAATTCAAGCCAAATAATGAGGTTGTGTTAATTCCGTTTTGATTATTAACCTGAAAATTATCATTGCCATTGGAAGGTGGGCCACCCTGCCCGCCGCCTCGTCTTCCGCGGCCTCCACCGCCACTATTTGAAACCCCAACAAGATCTTCTGATGAAAAATTTTGTTCATTGATATTGTTTGACTGGGCTAAAATAGTAATACGTCGATCACCTTTAAAAATATTGACATTACCACCGGTTTTAAATTTGTCTTCATAGCCGTAGCCGGCGAACACTTTTCCAAAAATTCCGTTTCGAAACTGAGCCTTGGTAACAATGTTTATTGTCTTACTTGCATTTCCGTCATCAAAGCCCGTAAACTGGGATTGATCACTTTTCTTGTCAAAGACCTGAACTTTGTCAATGATTTCTGCCGGGATATTTTTCAAAACAGCGTTGGCGTCGTCACCAAAAAATGGCTTTCCATCCACTAAAACTTTCTTCACTTCTTCCCCCTGCGCCTGAACTTTTCCATCTACCACCGTTACGCCGGGCATTTTACCCACGAGGTCTTCGGCCGTGGCGTCTTTATTTACTTTATATGCTTTCGAATTAAAACTGGTGGTGTCTCCGTTTTGAGTTGCCAGTGCCATTTGGGCTTCTACGGTCACTTCTTTTAAATTAGTAAGGTTGGGCTTAAGTGAAATAATTCCAAGGTCTAACAGCGGGGCGTTTAACTCTATGTTTTTATAAACCGGCTTATAACCCAGATTTAATATTTTAAGTATGTACTTATCCGGTACAGCATCTTCCAGTGAAAAAAAACCTTCCAGATCACTCGTAGTCCCTTTTACAAAGGCAGAGTCTGTTTTTATTAAAATTACTGAGGATCCTATAGCCGGCTGTTTAGTTTCATCAATAATTTTTCCCTTAACGGAAAACGTTTGTGCGTTTAAGAACAGCGGGATACAGGAAATTAAAAATATCAGAAATTTCAGCATGAGTTTTAAATGTACAATAAACGGAAACGGTATGATGTTTAAAAAAGTTAAATAAAGATTTAAAACAAAAAAACATCCACCGTTAAACGGCAGATGTTTGAATTATTATAAGAATGATAAACTAGTGTAGGCAGGCTTTTACAAAACTCACAAATAATGGATGTGGATTTTCAACAGTACTCTTGTATTCTGGATGAAATTGCACGCCAATGAAAAATGGATGAGTTGGTATCTCAACAATTTCAGCCAAACCAGCGCTCGGGTTAACTCCCGATAAAACCATCCCGGCATCCTTAAACAATTTGGTGTACTCGTTGTTGAATTCGTAACGATGGCGGTGCCGTTCATTAATTTCTGTTTTACCATAAATCTTGTGAGCCAGTGTGCCTTCTTCCACATGGCAGGGATATGATCCCAAACGCATTGTGCCACCCATATGTGAAATATTTTTTTGAGCTTCCAGAAGGTCAATAACCGGTGCGCTGGTCGCAGGATTCATTTCCCGGCTATGCGCATCTTTTAATCCTAATACATTTCTGGCGAATTCAATTACTGAACATTGCATGCCTAAGCAAATGCCTAAAAACGGGATGTTATTTTCACGCGCGAATTTTATGGCCGATATTTTTCCTTCAATACCACGGTTTCCAAATCCTGGTGCAACTAAAATACCTTTGAGGTTCTTCAGTTTATCCTTTACATTATCATCTGTTAAACCATCGCTGTGAATCCATTCTACTTTAACTTTGCAATCATTTACTGCTCCTGCATGAATAAAAGCTTCTGCAATGGATTTGTATGACTCTTTTAGTTCCACATACTTCCCAACAAGCCCTATTGTTACCTCTTTCGAGGGATTATGAAACTGATGGAGGAATTTTTTCCACTTATCGAGTTTCACTTCGGTTGGCGTGGTAACATTTAATTTTTTTAATACAATTTCATCCAGTTTCTCTTTTTCCATTAATAAAGGAACTTCATAAATGGTAGAAGCATCCAGCGCTTCAATTACCGAATCAGGAGAAACGTTACAGAACAATGCAATTTTCCTTCTGATTTCTGAGCTGATTTCATATTCTGAACGGCATACCAGTATATCCGGTTGTACACCATATTCCAGAAGTAATTTTACAGAATGCTGGGTAGGTTTGGTTTTTAATTCGCCTGATGTTGCTAAATATGGTAACAGTGTTAAATGCACTACCGTGCAATTCTCTCCCAACTCCCACTTCAACTGACGAACAGCTTCAATATAGGGCAAGGATTCAATATCGCCCACCGTTCCGCCAATTTCTGTAATGACAAATTGGTATTGCCCGGTTTTGCCCAGGATTTTGATCCGGTTTTTAATTTCATCAGTTATATGCGGAATGACTTGTACTGTCTTTCCAAGGAACTCGCCTTTTCTTTCCTTTTCAATAACGGATTGATAAATGCGGCCAGTGGTCACGTTATTTGCCTGGGAAGTAGGAACATTTAAAAAACGTTCATAATGTCCAAGGTCAAGATCAGTTTCAGCACCATCTTCGGTTACATAGCATTCTCCATGTTCATAGGGATTGAGCGTGCCCGGATCGATATTGATATAAGGATCTAGTTTTTGGATGGTAACAGTAAATCCCCGGGCCTGTAATAATTTGGCCAGAGATGCTGCGATAATTCCTTTTCCGAGAGAAGATGTTACCCCACCGGTAACGAAGATATATTTAGTGTTGGTTGGCATACAGTTTTTTATAAACTGTACGTAAAGGTAAGTCATTTTTTTTGATTTGAAGCCAGCAACTTTTAAGCATTTTATTAAAATAAGCCAATTGGTGGATACAGATCATAACTTAGTCTAATTCCTTTGAACAAGCTTTTGTCACTTCTTCATTAAAGCTTTTTGAGTTCATCATCTGTAAAGTGTTTTTTCGTTTTATCTTTTGAAAACTTGTCGGCATTATAATCTTTCGACTTGTTTTTAGGAATAGACAAGCTGTCCCACTCCGATTTCTTCAATAGTTTGGCGTAAAATACAATTTGTCCTATATGATATGGGTAATGCGCCAATTGTCGGTTGATGGCCTCCAATACTGTGTGGCCTTCATTCCGGATATAAATAATCTGTGACAAGTCTTCGGGTTTTAAACTGTTTAAAGCATTGAACAAACAATCCCAGCCTTCGTTCCAGGTTTTTAGCATCAGTGCTTTTTTCTCTGTCACACTGAGTGCTGTGCCCGACTGCTGGCGGTTAGTCGAAGTGTCAGCACAAAACTCTTCATCCCTGTTTCTCCATTCTTTTTCCCCATCCGTCGTTAAAAAATCCGTCCAGCGTGAAAGCATATTACCCTGCAAATGTTTAACAATAACAGCAATACTGTTGGTATCTTCGTTCAGGGAAATAAAGAGTTGATCTGGATCCAACTGTTCCATTGCCTTCTCACCTAATGTTTTATAGTATAAAAACTGGCGGCGAGCACTTATTAAAAAATCTTCGGATATTGTCATGTTTAAATTTTAGTTTTGGGCGTGCCCCCGCAAAAAGGAAGCGGGGTCGGGCTGTCACTTCAATCTTTGCAAGAGGCAGGCAAAGGATTTTCGTTTGCATCCCTCACACGATATATTTCAAATACGAAATTAAACTTCATAATTTTAAAGTGATCTGCGTGAGGGATAGAACGAAAATCCTTTTATGTAACGTAGTGAAATAAAAGATTGAAGTGATAGCCCGACCCGACGGAAGAGGGGCTCGCCCAATTAATAAGTAATCAATTTTATCAATTTCTCTTTAAAGCGTTCTTTCGGTAAGAAATTAATTTCCAGGTCCGCATTCATCGGAACCGGTGTATCCAAACTTCCTTCGCGCATCACGGGTGCATCCAGGTATTCAAAACAATGTTCTGTTATCAATGCGCTGATTTCACCACCTATACCTCCTGTTAACGTATCTTCGTGTAATACGAAGGCGCGGCCTGTTTTCTTTACAGAATCATAAATTGTTTGTATATCCAAAGGTGCCAGAGTCCTTAAATCGATCAGGTCTGCAGAAATCTCCGGGTTATTTTTTAATACTTCCAAAGCCCAGTGTACACCTAATCCATAAGTTACGATGGTTACCTGTGATCCTTCCTTTACCAAGCGGGCTTTTCCAAACGGTATCGTATAATATTCATCTAAAATATCTTCATCGATGCTCCTGTACAAGGCTTTATGTTCAAAAAACATAACCGGATTCGGGTCTTCGAAAGAGGAAAGTAATAAACCTTTGGCATCACTAGGAAAAGCCGGATAAGCAATTTTTAATCCAGGAGTTTTAAAAAACCAGGCTTCGTTACTCTGACTGTGGAAAGGCCCAGCAGCAACTCCCGCACCGGTTGGCATACGAACTACCACGTCGGCGTTTTGCCCCCAACGGTAATGAGATTTAGCTAAATTATTTATAATTTGGGTCATACCTTCTGACACGAAATCGGCGAACTGCATTTCTACCATGGCTTTGTGTTTATTGATGGATAAACCAAAACCTGCTCCAAGAATAGCCGATTCGCACAATGGGGTATTCCTAACGCGCTCCTTTCCAAACTCATCAACAAATCCATCAGTTATTTTAAAAACTCCTCCGTAATCGGCAATGTCTTGCCCCATTAAAACCAGGTTTTCATGTTTGCGCATTGCCAGGCGAAGCCCGTCCGAAATGGCATCAATCATCCGTTTAGTGGTTTTTGCGCCCTCATTTCCTGAAGTATCTTCGGCTTCAAAAGGCATATACATTTCAGCCAGTTCTTTTTTAGTATCTGGTGGAGGTAACACTTCAGCGAATGTTTCTTCAAGACCCTGTTCTATTTCAGCTTTGATTTCTGCGCGCAACTTATCAATGATTTCTTCTGTTAAAACGCCTTCATTGATTAAAAATGTTTCAAAGGTGTTTACAGGGTCTTTACGCCCCCACACATCAAATAATTCTTTTGGAACATATTTTGTACCTGAGGCTTCTTCATGCCCGCGCATCCTGAATGTAACGCATTCAAGTAATACCGGGCGCGGGTTTTCTCTGATTGATTCCGCGAGATTTTTAACAGTTTCGTAAACTTTTAAAACATTGTTCCCGTCAACCGTAACTCCTTCAATGCCGTATCCAATTGCTTTATCAGCAAAGGATTTGCAACGAAACTGTTCATTACTTGGAGTGGACAACCCGTAACCGTTATTCTCAATTACAAATATTACCGGCAGATCCCAAACCGCAGCGGTATTGATGCTTTCATGAAAATCACCTTCACTCGCACCACCGTCGCCACTAAAAACAACGGTTACCTTTTTCTCTTTCCGTAATTTGTTTCCTAGCGCAATGCCGTCTGCTACGCCCATTTGCGGACCTAAATGAGAAATCATTCCGACAATATTATATTCCTGGGTGCCGAAATGGAAGCTTCGGTCACGTCCTTGAGTAAACCCGCTTGGCTTACCCTGGAACTGGCAGAATAACCGTTTCATTGGAATGCCGCGCGTAGTAAACACGCCAAGGTTGCGGTGCATTGGTAAAATAAATTCATCTTTATTTAAAGCGGTTGCCACGCCAACAGAAATTGCTTCCTGTCCGATACCACTGAACCACTTGGCTATTCTACCCTGACGAAGAAGAAGTAACATTTTTTCTTCGATCATTCGGGGAGTTAAAATATTTTTATAAAGTTGAAGCAAGGTGTCATCTTTTTGCTTGCGACGGTCGAACTTAACGGGTGATTCTGCTGTGATCATTTACATTATTTTGTAGCGAAAATACCAATTTTAGCTTTACTTTTGAGGATAAATAGTTAACTATTTGTTACGGATAAAAGTTTCTTGGTGGCTATCAAAAAGTCTACTTAGCATCCAATAAAATGTTACAACTTATGTTATGATGAAATATAAAATCTTGTTCTTGTTCGGTAGCGTAATTTCTTTTTCGATACACTCCCAGGTAATGTGGCAGGTTAAATCCAACACTTCCACAAAATGGTATTTAAAGGAACACGATGAATTTACCGATGAAGGGTTAGACATGCAAAAGTGGAAATCCGGTTTACCATGGGGCAATTACTTTTATGTATATGATTTGTTATTCATGTCTGAAAACCTCGGTTTTAAAGATGGAACCATTTCACTGAATACTAATAAACCTTCCTTGCCACAACCGATTGTAGGTGAAAATCTGGACATGGAATTTTTGAAAGGCAAGAATCGTCTCCCCAATGAAAAAGGAGAATTCACTTATAATTATTCTGGTGGGTGCATTAGTTCGCTGAAAAAATTTAAATATGGATATTTCGAAATGCGATTTAAATCGGCTGCTGAAAAAGGCATATGGCCGGCGTTTTGGTTATATGGAGGAAGTCCGAATGAAGAAATTGATTTTTTTGAAGGAAAAGGCGAACGGGATAACCAGGTTCATATTGATGTGCATTGTCCTAACGGATGCGAAAACTACAAGGGTGGTTTTTTAAATTTGAAGAAGAACTGGGGTGCCTGGATTAAAACGACAAAAGGTTTATCAAACGACTGGAATATTATTTCAGGGGAGTGGCAACCCAATTACGTGAAGTTTTTTTTAAACGGCCATGCCATTGGATATTTTGAAGGTGAATTTAAAACGGCGCAACATTTAATCATCAACAATGGCGTTTCCAAAGATGGAGAGCCTTTCCACCCTGGGCCAGATGGGACAACAAAATTCCCGAACGCATTGCAGGTTGATTATGTGCGCATCTGGAGCCAGGAGGACACAATTTATAATTTGAAGGACCGTTATAAATTATTTGAATATACGGCAGCTACAATAAAAGATAACAACTTGCACGACACAAAGCCAAAAAAGAAAGTGAAATTTGTTTACGATAAAACTGCATTAAACCAGGAGGAGGGTTTTATTACATTATTACCGGTATTTTATAATCAATATAGTTTGTCGATGGCAGGTAAAAACCTGGGTAAAATTCAGGTTGACGTAATGAATCGTTTTGATGTTAAGGTTGCCCGTTTTACCATTGAAAACTCGGAGTATTATATTATGGACTTAAGCGCACTTGAAACTGGTCCTTATCAGATTATAATCAAAGTTTTGAATCAGGAATTATTGCATAAAGTACCGGTTTTGAATCCGGCAAAAATGGGGGAACATAAGTAATGCAGGATATTATTGTTACTATATTATTAATCGCAGCAATTTCTTATATCGGATACCGCGCTTATCGATCGTACCACAAGAAAAAATGTGGAGATAAAGATTGTGGCTGTTAATTACTTTATCGCTTTCAAACTCAAATCCATGCTTTTTACATGGTGCGTTAAAGCGCCAACTGATATAAAATCAACTCCGCATTTTGCATAAGAGGCAATCGTTTTTTCAGTAATACCGCCTGAACTTTCAACCTCATATTTGCCCGCAATTAAAGCCACTGCTTTTTTAGTATCAGTGACGCTGTAATTATCGAGCATGATACGCTGGAAGCCACTTTTTTCTAAAATGAGTTTAATGTCGTTTAAATTTCGGGTTTCCACTTCAATGGCTAATTTTTTTTTTGTTTTTTTTAGGTATGCATGCGTGGCATCAATGGCTTCGATAATTCCACCCGCAAAATCAATATGATTGTCCTTAATCATGATCATATCATACAAACCAAAACGATGGTTGGCACCACCGCCAATCACCACTGCCCATTTTTCGAAGAACCGAAAACCAGGCGTAGTTTTTCGGGTGTCAATTACTTTTGTTTTAGTGCCTTTGCATAAATGCTGTAAATAATCAGTTTTGGTCGCTATGGCACTCATGCGTTGCATAATGTTTAATACGAGCCGCTCTAAGGTTAATAGTTTGCGGGTATTTCCTTCAACAACAAAGGCAATATCGCCCACTTTTACCTTTTCGCCATCATTTATGTATTGGGTAAATTTAAATTTAGGATCAACTATTTTGAAAATTTGTTTTGCCGCTTCTATCCCGGCAATGATGCCATTTTCTTTTACCAGTAAATGGCATTTCCCTTTTTTGGAAGCAGGAATAGTAGCCAAAGCTGTATGATCTCCATCGCCCACATCTTCCTGTAAAGCGCTTTTTATGAAGTTTTTAAAATTGAAATGCTTCCTGTGTTCTGAAATGTAATTATTCATTATCGTGTTCTATTCTGAACTGCGAAATTACATTTCCTCTCACTAATACGGAAATCCTGTATTTTCCCGTGCTGGTGTCCAGCGAGCCCGTAATAAATTGTTGATTTCCATTTACGATGCTTGTATGGGAAGTCTGGTAGTTTTTGACTTTATTTTTTAAAAAGAAATCCTGGATCAGGGCCTGCGATTGAGACTTACTTAATAAATCTTCCTGGTTTAACACCTTAATGGATACTTTTTCGGAAAAATGCTTGACAAGTTCTGCTGCACTACCTTGTTTGAGGGCATTAGCAATTTCATCGGTTATGTCTTTTGAGTTAAAAGACAAACTGAAAATGCTAAGTAAAGTAATAACAAATAGTTTCATTAATATTGTAATTTGAGACCTAAGAAAGCAATTATTGTGCCCAAAACGAAACAGATTACTCTCCAGAATGAAAATACTGCTTATACAAATCGAAAAGACAACTGATTCATACCTTACGGAAGGCGTGAAAATCTATACGGAACGTCTTAAGAATTATGTTTCATTTTCTACAGAAACCATATCAATGCCCAAAAATGTCCGACAAAAGCCTTTTGAAGAGCAAAAAAGAGCCGAGGGACTCGAAATACAAAAATTGTTAGAACCATCTGATTTTTTAGTTTGCATGGATGAACACGGGAAACAATTTACCTCAGTTCAATTTGCCGATTTCCTGAATAAACGCATGGTTTCAGGTTGCAAACGGCTTGTTTTTTTAATTGGCGGCCCGTTCGGAATTGATAAAAGCATTTTAGAAAGAAGTTCATTTGTTTTGTCATTATCCGAAATGACATTTTCTCACCAGATGATCCGTTTATTTTTCTGTGAGCAATTGTACAGAGGATTTTCCATTTTGAAAAACGAAAAGTACCATCATGAATAGTAATGTAATATTTATAAAAAAAAAGGATAAAAGATGAGTTCATCTATTATCCTTTATCTTAAATCCTGGATAAAAAAATTATTTCCTTTTCATTACCGAATTAACGGCTTCTATAATGTTAATGGTATCCAAACCATATTTGGTCATTAACTGATCGGGCGTTCCGCTCTCACCGAAACTGTCATTTACCGCAACAAATTCCTGGGGTGTTGGTAATCGGCGTGATAGCAATTGTGCCACACTGTCGCCAAGTCCGCCATTCATTTGATGTTCTTCGGCGGTCACTACACATTTCGTTTTTGTAACGGACTTTAAAATGGCATCATCATCAAGCGGTTTGATCGTATGAATGTTAATAATTTCAGCAGAAATTCCCTGTTCCGCAAGCTGTTCACCCGCCTCAATGGCTTTCCAAACTAAATGTCCGGTAGCTATGATAGTAACATCTGTACCTTCATTCAGCATAATCGCTTTTCCAATTTCAAATTTTTGATCCGCTGGGGTAAAATTTGGAACCGTTGGCCGTCCAAAGCGTAAATAAACCGGGCCGTGATGATCAGCAATTGCAATAGTTGCAGCCTTAGTCTGGTTATAGTCGCAAGGATTTATTACGCACATGTGCGGGAGCATTTTCATAAGTCCAATGTCTTCCAGGATCTGGTGGGTTGCACCATCTTCCCCAAGGGTTAAACCTGCATGAGAGGCGCAGATTTTTACATTTTTTCCGGAATACGCTACGCTCTGACGAATCTGATCGTATACACGACCCGTACTGAAATTAGCAAATGTTCCGGTAAATGGTATCTTTCCACCAATGGTGAGGCCCGCTGCAAGGCCAATCATATTGGCTTCTGCAATTCCCACCTGAAAAAATCGGTCGGGGTTTTCTGCTTTGAAAGCATCCATTTTTAAAGAACCAATCAAATCGGCGCAAAGTGCCACAACGTTAGGGTTCGTTTTACCCAAATGCTGCAATCCTGCGCCAAATCCAGAGCGGGTGTCTTTTTTTTCTGTATAAGTATATTTTTTCATCATGGTAGTTAATTTAATTTCACGTTTGTTGTTATGGCTGATGTGATTGCAAATTTTTTCTCGATAGTATTTAAGGTTTGTTTTGCATTCTCGTACCTGAATTCAAGTTTATAATTTCCCGGTTGAAGATAAATAATTTCAGTCTGCAAGGAAGGGTTTAAATTGCATACCCAGGTCATTTTTTTTCCGTCATCTAAAAAAATACTGCCAAATCCTGAGCCTCCTTTGGTAATGTAAGCATTTCCGGAGGTAGGAATTTTAATTGTATTGGTTGTGCTCTGTTGAATATCGACATCGTAGAGTTTTATGCGTGGAAGTGTGAGTACTTCGATGTCATATTTCCCAACTATGTACTTATCTACTTTGCCAAAATCCTGAATGTTCAGCGTGTTCATTTCACCTTTTTTCCGTATCACGCATGTAGGGAAATATTTACTTAATGTACCATCTAATTCAAGTTTCAAATAACCTTGTGGAGCATCAACAGGTATTACATTATGTTTCCCCTGCTGGATAGTAATGTTTTTTTTCTCGATCGGAGGAATGGTGTGCACGATTAAATCATAAGTAATATTCGGACTTAACACTAACGTATCTGGGTTTCCCCGATGGTTGAGCGTATGTAAATAATTATACCTGACTTGTTTCGTATTGGCATCGTAAAAAGTCATATTCACATCCGTTTCCGTAGGTTTCTTTAAAATATCTAAAAGATCCACCTGAACGGTGGTTTGAGAAATTGCCTCAGTCAGCACCAGGTTCAATACGTCTTTAAAATTAGCTTCATTGCTTACATCATAAAACTTACCCATACACCCGAATACATCAGCAAATTTTACATCTAATCCAACCCCAATCACAAACGGCCGTAGAAAAATCCCTTTCTTTTGCAATTCGGCAGAAACTTCACACGGCACACCACCACATTCTTCAATGCCATCAGTGATTAAAATAATAATATTCCGGCAATTTCCACAGGGTGTAAAATCCGCAGCGCTTTCACCAAGTGAATAGGCGATTGGCGTAGTGCCGAGGGGTTCTAATTTTTGAATGCGCTGTTTAATAAGCGGAGCAGATTTTGAAGCTGTATTAAATGGCACTTCAAGTTTTGTATCCTTACAGTTTCGGGTGGGTTTAATAAAGGTTTGATGGCCATAACAACGCAGGGCTAATTCTAAATTAGGAATGGTTTTTAAGCTGTCAAGAAATTCACCCATGATTTTTTTAGCAACTTCGATTTTTATATTGCTGTTCCAGGGAGCATACATACTGTAGGAATCATCAAAAATAAATAGGATACGGTTGGTAGGTTGTGATAGTCCAATAAAGAACAGAAAATGAAAAAGAATCACCAAAGAAGATACGTTCATCTTTAAGGTGAAAGGTTTCATTTTTAAATATTGAATGTTCAAGTTGAAATGTTTAGTAATCGGCTTCGTTACCAACCAATTGATCTAATGCTTTTTGTAATTGCTCATCGTTTGGAGCTGAGCCGTGCCACTTGTGGGTACCCATCATAAAGTCAACACCTGCACCCATTTCGGTTTTCATGATATTAACAATGGGTTTACCTTTTCCAATGAATGTTTTTGCGTTTGCCAATCCTTCTAAAACTGCCGTCATGTTATTTCCTTCCTCGGTTTCAATAACTTCCCAGCCAAAAGCCTCAAATTTGGCTTTTAAGTTGCCAAGAGATAAAACATCTTCCACATTCCCATCAATTTGTCGCCCATTATAATCAATGGTCGCAATAAAATTATCAACCTTGTTCGCAGCAGCATAGAGCACCGCTTCCCAGATCTGTCCTTCTTGCAATTCACCGTCACCATGTAAACTGTAAACGATGGAATTGTCTTTATTTAATTTTTTTGCTAAGGCTGCACCGATGGCAACGCTCATTCCCTGGCCAAGTGACCCGCTGGCAATTCGAACTCCCGGTAAATTATCATGGGTGGTTGGATGACCTTGTAACCGGGAATTTATTTTCCTGAATGTTTTTAATTCATCTACCGGGAAATATCCACTTCTCGCTAAAACACTATAAAAAACCGGGGAAATATGACCGTTACTTAAGAAAAACAAATCTTCACCAATTCCGTCCATTGAAAAATTCTTTGGATTGTGATTCATCACTTCCTGATAGAGTGCAACTAAAAATTCAGTACAGCCTAATGAACCGCCCGGATGCCCTGAACTAACTGCATGCACCATGCGAACGATATCTCTGCGAACCTGAACACAGGTTGTTTGAAGTTTTGCTAAATCTGCCATAAGTGTTGATTTTGCTGCAAAAATAGCAATAGAAAAGGGTCAACCATGTAAATGTTGATAATAATAACAGGTTGTTAAAAAGTAAAAGCTTGTATTTTTTTTACACAGTAACTTGCCAAAATTGTTAAAAACTGCGCAACAATGCTGGTATTATCGCAAAGCATAGTAAGCGATTTTAATATATTTGCAGATTATTTTATTAATTTTTTCTTGTTCAATCTGCTGGTATTATAAAAAGCATGTGAATAAGAACCATCAAACAGATCTGAAATGGCTTTAAAATGTGGAATTGTTGGGTTGCCAAATGTGGGAAAATCAACCTTGTTTAATTGTTTAAGTAATGCAAAGGCTCAGGCTGCTAATTTTCCGTTTTGCACCATTGAGCCAAATGTTGGCGTAATAACCGTTCCTGATGAGCGATTAAATAAACTGGCTGAGCTCGTTAAACCTCAGGCAATATTGCCGACAACCGTAGAAATTGTCGACATTGCTGGTTTAGTAAAAGGGGCGAGTAAAGGCGAAGGTTTAGGCAATAAGTTTTTGGCGAACATTAGGGAATGTAACGCGATTCTGCATGTTTTACGTTGTTTCGACGATGATAATATCATTCATGTGGATGGCAGTGTAAATCCAGTGCGTGATAAAGAAATAATTGATACGGAGTTGCAATTGAAAGATCTAGAGGCGGTTGACGCCAAAATGAAGAAGTTTGAGAAACAGGCAAAAACCGGAAACGACAAGGATGCTGTGAAAACTTACGCAGCCTGTTCGAAGTTGAAAGAAACATTAGAAAGTGGGCAATCTGCTCGTGCCTGTAAACTTGAAGAGAGTGAATTGCCTTTTATCGCAGACTTACATTTGCTTACAATTAAACCGGTAATGTACGTGTGTAATGTGGATGAGGCTTCTGCAAAAACCGGAAATAAATATGTTGACGCTGTAAAGGAAGCTGTTAAAAATGAAGGCGCAGAGATACTCGTTATCACTGCTGCTATGGAAAGTGAAATTGCGTCCCTTGAATCTTATGAAGAAAAGCAAATGTTTTTAAGTGAAATGGGTTTGGATGAGCCAGGCGTCAATAAACTGATCAAGCAGGCGTATAGTTTATTGCAATTGCAAACGTATTTTACAGCTGGGGTAAAGGAAGTTCGTGCATGGACAATTGAAAAGGGCATGACAGCTCCACAGGCAGCCGGTGTTATTCATACTGATTTTGAAAAAGGTTTTATCAGGGCGGAGGTAATTGGCTATAACGATTACGTAACTTATGGTTCAGAAAACGCTTGTAAAGAAGTTGGGAAATTAAGGATTGAAGGTAAAGAATACATTGTTGCAGATGGCGATGTGATGCATTTCCGCTTTAATGTTTAGAGAAAATCTTGTCAGTTCGAGCGGAGTCGGGAACAAAGAGTTTTAGTACGCTTCCCGATTACGCTCGAAAGGAAAAAATAAAAAAATATAAGCTATGAACAATCACGAAATCGATTACAAATTATTTGGAGAGGAAATGCAGTGTGTGGAGATCGAATTGGATCCCCAGGAAGCTGTTGTAGCAGAGCCGGGTAGCTTCATGATGATGACTGATGGGATCCAAATGCAAACGTTATTTGGAGACGGGAATCAAACGGGGTTTATGAGTAAATTATTTACCGCCGGTAAGCGCCTGTTAACTGGAGAGAATTTATTCATGACTGTTTACACAAACATTTCTCAACAAAAACGCCAGGTTACGTTTGCCGCACCTTATGCAGGTAAAATTATTCCTATGGATTTATCCCATCTTGGGCATAAAATTATTTGTCAGAAAGACAGTTTTTTATGCGCGGCAAAAGGTGTACAGGTAGGAATAGAATTCCAGAAAAAACTTGGTACAGGTTTGTTTGGTGGGGAAGGCTTTATCATGCAGAAGCTCGAGGGTGATGGTATGGCCTTTGTTCACAGTGGAGGGCACGTGATAGAAAAAGCGTTACAGGCAGGCGAACTATTAAAAATTGATACAGGTTGTATTGTAGCATTCACAAGTGATGTGAATTACGATATTCAGTTTGTAGGAGGGATCAAAAATACCTTATTTGGAGGGGAAGGCGTTTTTTACGCTGTTCTTCGCGGGCCAGGAAAAGTATGGATCCAAACCTTGCCAATTAGTCGTTTGGCCGGAAGAATTTTATCTTATGGTTCAGGCGCACGTAAAGAAGAAGGGAGCCTCTTAGGTGGCTTAGGTAATTTATTGGATGGGGATTAATTAATCTGCGTTTGAATGTAGTTTTTTGAATTTTAAATTTTGACTAAACAGGATGGCAAAACAGGTAGCAAGTTATAACGAAGATAGCATCAAATCCCTTGATTGGAAAGAACATATCCGGATGCGCCCGGGAATGTATATCGGGAAATTGGGAGATGGATCAGCGTTTGATGATGGAATTTATGTACTCATTAAAGAGGTAATGGATAACTCAATTGATGAGTTTATGATGGGTGCGGGGAATCGAATTGATGTAGCCGTAAAAGATGGGGTGATTTCCGTACGCGATTACGGGCGGGGTATCCCATTAGGTAAGTTAGTTGAAGTAGTTTCTAAAATTAATACCGGTGGTAAGTACGATAGCGATGCCTTTAAAAAATCCATTGGATTAAATGGAGTGGGAACAAAAGCCGTGAACGCGTTATCAATTAACTTTAAGGTAACAGCTTTCAGAGATGGTCAGTCAAAAACGGCGGAGTTTTCCTGTGGTAATTTAGTGAAGGAATCCAAGCTTGAAAAAACTTCGGAAGCCAATGGTACCTATGTTGAATTCAGACCAGATGACACCATCTTCAAAAAATACCATTATGTTCATGAGTATATTGATAAAATGCTCTGGAACTATGCGTTTTTAAATACAGGCCTTACACTTTATTTTAATGGCCAGGTTTATAAATCTGACAACGGATTAAAAGATTTATTGGAGAAAAACATTACCGGTGAAATCATTTATCCAATCATTCATTTAAAAGGAGATGATATTGAACTGGCGATGACTCACAGTAATGAACATTACTCAGAAGAATATTATTCATATGTAAATGGTCAGTATACAACACAGGGAGGAACCCATCAGGCTGCCTTCCGTGAGGCGGTTGTAAAAACAATTCGCGAGTTCTATAAAAAAGATTTTGACCCTGCTGATGTACGGAAATCCATAGTTGCCGCTATTTCGGTGCGCGTACAGGAACCTGTCTTCGAATCGCAAACCAAAACCAAATTAGGATCACAGGAAATTGCGCCGGGCGGACAAACGATGCGATCCTTTGTGAATGATTTTATCAAGCAGAATTTGGATAATTTCCTCCACAAGAATCCTGAAACTGCCAAAGCCATTGAAGCAAAAATCATTGCAAATGAACGTGAGCGAAAAGAGTTATCGGGTATTCAAAAGCTGGCAAGAGACCGTGCAAAAAAATCAAACCTGCATAATAAAAAATTGCGTGACTGCCGCATCCATTTGGATGACTCCAAAAACCCACGGGCCATTGAAACAACTCTTTTTATCTGTGAGGGAGATTCAGCCAGCGGATCCATTACAAAAACACGTGATGTTAATACGCAGGCAGTTTTCAGCCTGAAGGGTAAGCCATTGAATTCATTTGGGCTAGGAAAGAAAATTGTGTATGAAAATGAGGAGTTTAACCTTCTGCAGGCGGCTTTAAATATTGAAGACAGTCTGGAAGATTTAAGGTATAACAATGTGGTAATAGCAACTGATGCCGATGTGGATGGCATGCACATCCGTTTGTTACTATTAACATTCTTTCTTCAGTTTTTTCCGGATTTGGTAAAGAACAGGCATGTTTATATTTTACAAACGCCTTTGTTCCGTGTGCGTAATAAGAAAGAAACCCTTTATTGTTATAGTGACGAAGAGCGGAAAGCAGCCATCGCTAAACTGGGCCCTAAACCCGAAATCACACGATTTAAAGGGTTAGGTGAAATTTCTCCTGATGAATTCAAACATTTTATTGGCAAGGATATCAGGTTGGAGCCGGTTTTACTTGATCAACAGGCTTCAGTGCAGCAGTTGTTAAGTTATTATATGGGAAAAAATACACAAGACCGTCAGGAATTCATCATTGATAATTTGCGCATTGAAGTAGACGCGGAAGAAGAATTATTGAAAGTGTAACAAAGTCAAATTAGTGAGGAAGAAGTTTTAATTGCGGTCAAATTAAATACATTTTTGGTATGAACTCGCGTTAAGACAGTTAAATGAAATACAATGGAAGAAAACACACATAACGACCACAACGAATTGAGTACAGTAAAGCATGTTTCTGGAATGTTTAAAAACTGGTTTATTGATTATGCCAGTTATGTAATCCTGGAACGCGCTGTTCCGGCCATGGAAGATGGTTTAAAACCGGTGCAACGTCGTATTCTGCACAGTATGTGGGAGCTCGAAGACGGACGATATAATAAAGTTGCCAACCTGATTGGTAATACAATGAAGTACCACCCGCATGGTGATGCCAGCATTGGCGACGCACTCGTGGCGATGGGACAAAAAGATCTCTTAATTGATTGCCAGGGTAACTGGGGAAATATTTTAACGGGCGATAGTGCTGCCGCCCCTCGTTATATTGAAGCGCGTTTATCAAAATTAGGCCAGGAAATCATTTTCAATCCAAAAACTACCAACTGGGGATTGAGTTATGACGGGCGGAACAAAGAACCTATTACGTTGCCGGTTAAATTTCCCTTGGTACTGGCTCATGGTGTTGAAGGTATTGCTGTAGGACTGGCGACGAAGATCTTACCTCATAATTTCAATGAATTGATCGATGCATCGATTCAGATTTTGCGCGGCCGAAAAGCAGTTATTTATCCTGACTTCATAACTGGTGGTATTGCTGATTTCAGTGATTATAAAGACGGCTTGCGTGGTGGGAAAATTAAGATCAGGGCGCGTGTTAAAGAATTAAATTCAAAAACCCTTATCATCAGCGAGATTCCATTTGGGACAACTACCAGTTCTCTGATCGATTCGATTATCGCAGCGAACGATAAAGGAAAAATTAAGATAAAGAAGGTTGAAGATAATACTTCTGAAAATGTAGAAATTTTAGTTCACCTGCAACCGGGCATTTCAACTGATAAAACAATTGATGCATTATACGCATTCACAAACTGCGAGGTCAGTATTTCTCCAAATGCCTGCATCATTGAAGATCAAAAGCCACGTTTTATTGGGGTAAGCGAAATTCTTAAAATTTCAACGCAGCAAACGTTGGCATTGCTAAAACGTGAGCTGGAAATTGAACAGGCTGAGCTTGAAGAAAAATGGCACTTCTCTTCTCTTGAAAAGTTATTCATCAAGGAAGAGATGTACATCGATTTCAAAAAGTATGCAAACCGCGAAACGTTATATGAATATTTGTATGAACGCTTTAAACCGCACCGTAAAAAGCTAATCAGAGAAATTACAGACGATGATTTGCAGCGTTTAACCCAGATTCCGATGATCCGGATTACTCGTTTCGATAGCATCAAAGCTGAAGAGCACATGAAGGAACTGGATGCTAAAATTGCTACTGTCAAAAATCATTTATTGAATTTAACTGACTACGCAGTTGAGTATTTTAAAAACCTGAAAAAAAAGTATGGTGCAGGAAGGGAACGTAAAACGGAAACCAAGGAGTTGGAAACCATTGTGGCAACAGAAGTTATCATGGCCAACGAAAAGTTATACGTTAACCGTGCTGAAGGATTTGCCGGAAAGAGCCTAAAGAAGGATGAATTTGTTTGCGACTGTTCGGATCTGGACGATATCATTGCCTTTACGAAAGATGGTAAAATGAAAGTATTTAAAGTCTCAGATAAAGTATTTATCGGCAAGGATATTATTTACATCGCCATCTTTAAGAAGAATGATGAACGCACGACGTATAATATGATTTACACGGATGGCCCTAAAGGTGTAACTTTCATCAAACGGTTTAATGTTACCGGTGTAACCCGTGAAAAAGAATATGATCTAACCAAAGGAACTGCTAATTCAACCGTACACTGGTTTACGATCAATCCAAACGGAGAGGCAGAAAAAGTTCAGGTCATTTTAAAACCTGTAGCAGGTTTACGTAAAATGGAACTCGATGTAGACTTTGCCGAGATACCAGTTAAAGGGAGGGCATCAACCGGAAACATCGTTACCAAATATGCGGTTAAAAAAGTTTTATTAAAAACCAAGGGTACTTCAACCCTTGCGGCAGAAGATTACTGGTTCAATGATACGGTTCATCGTTTGAACAAAGAAAATAAAGGAACATACCTCGGTAAGTTTGCAGGAGATGATAAAATTCTCACAGTTACCAGTAAGGGATTTTATAAGTTGTATACTTATGATGTATTAAATCATTTTGACGAGGATACCATATTGATTGAAAAATATTACCCGGAACTGGTACTTTCCTGCATTTATTATGATGGTGAAAGTAAATCCTATATCACAAAACGGTTTGTTCCCGAACATACAACCAATAAAACCCTCATCATCACTGAACATGAGAATTCACGGATTGAGTTAATCACCTCACAGATTTTGCCAATTGTTGATATTAAATTCAATAAGGAAAAGGATAAAGTGATTCCCGATGAAGCGGTTAACCTGGTTGAGTTTGCTCCTTTGGTAAATATGAAGGCGAAGGGTAAAAAACTTACCTCTTATAAAGTAAAAGAAATCAACCTGCGAATGTCAGAGGAGATCATGCATGAAGATTATGATGAGGGTGATGAACAGATTGGTGCCAATGGAATGTCGCCGATGGAATTACACCGAAGGGCAATGGAAAAACTGAACTCTAAAAACTATAAGGATAAAGACGGGCAAATTAATTTTGACTTTTAACGCGGAAATATTCAGAAGCCTGTATGTTTATGTATAACTTCGGTATATATGCGTTTCAATTTGGCTTAAGACTTGCTTCATGGTTTAATCCAAAAGCAAAACTTTGGATAGAGGGCAGAAGAGATTGGAAAGCGAAATTATCCGAAAAAGTAAATTCCTTACAGCTTGATAATTCGGTTTGGTTTCATTGTGCGTCGTTAGGTGAGTTTGAGCAGGGCAGAACAGTTATTGAAAAGATAAAGAGGGAATACCCGCATCAGAAAATTGTTCTTACTTTCTTTTCGCCCTCGGGTTATGAAATCCAAAAAAATTATCCGTTCGCGGATTTAGTAACCTATTTGCCAACAGATACTCCTTCCAATGTAAAAGCTTTTATTGAAATTTTAAATCCAAAAGTTGCTGTTTTTGTAAAGTATGAATTTTGGTTAAATTTTTTGTTTGAGTTAAAGAAGAGGGAAATTCCCGCCATCTTAATTTCAACTGTGATTAAGAAGCACCAGCCTTTTTTTAAATGGTATGGAAGAAACTTTAGAAAGGCCTTGCAAACGTATAAAACCATTTACACGCAGGATGTTCATTCAATAAAATTGCTGCGTGTATTGCGCATTGGCACTGGGGTATTGGCAGGTGACACGCGATTTGACAGGGTTTTACAGGTTTGTTCTGCACCGAAAACAATAAGGGAAATAGAAGAATTCTCGAGGAATGCGTTTGTGATTATTGCCGGTAGTTCCTGGCAAAAAGATGAAGAGTATTTAATAGAGGCATTTTTGCGATTAAAGCCGAATCATCCCAACTTAAAATTAATTATTGCGCCACATGAGATTGATCGTAAAAATATTGATCGTTTAAAAAATCTTTTAGCAAAAAACGGATTATCTTATCATCTTTTTTCTGATAATTCAACGGTCTATACGCATTCCATCCTAGTAATTAATGCCATTGGTTTTCTTTCTTCTGTTTACCAATATGGTACGGTTGGCGTGATTGGTGGCGGATTTAATAATGGTATTCATAACATCCTTGAACCGACCGTTTTTGGTTTGCCTGTGATTTTCGGGCCGAACTACAAAAAATTTAATGAGGCCTATGAAACTATTGATTTAAGCGTAGGTTTTGTAATGAACAATTCTGATGAACTGCAAGTCAAACTGCAAGAACTTATAAGTAATAACATGTTACTTTCAGAATCTTCACGGCTTGCTAAAAATTATGTTTTGAAAAATTCGGGTGCAACTTCAAAAATTGTGAACGACTTGAAAGCTTATGTAAGCTAGTTATTGCTTTCTCTGGCTTAGCCCAGAATCAGAAAACAAAAAACTGTGATCAATATTATTCCAATTACATCTAAAACAATCCCCACCCTAAACATGTCTTTGATATCTATACGTTTTGTACCAAATACAATGGTGTTTGCAGCAGTCGCTACGGGCAGCATAAATCCGAGTGATGCGGCAAATGTAGCCGGAATCATAAGTAGGAGCGGAGGCAGGTCAAGGTCTTTTTGCAGTGCTACCATAACAGGAATTGCCAATTGAATACTGGCGATATTCGATGCAAATTCGCTGATAAGAGTAACAATAAGGCAAATTCCAAGAATAATAAAGAAGAGAGGAATTCCTTTAAGAGCAGCTAAACAATGTGCAAGCCATTCGCTCAACCCGGATACATCAAATCCATAGGCCAGTGCGAAGCCACTTCCAAACATTAAAATTATATCATAACGGATTTTTTTAGCGTCTTCCCACTCCAGGAGGGCCTCGCCTTTATTTTGCTTACTTGGAATAAGAAACAGAAGTAATGCAGCAGCTATGGCAACGGTAGCATCATCCACCAACTTAGGATTTGAGAATATATGGTTCCATCCTCTAAATGTGAACGTTTCAAATGGAAGGTCTGCACGCGTAAACCATAATAGCATACAGGCTATGAATATTGAAGCAATCCATTTTTCTTCGTATGAGAATCGTCCCAGAGTACCATAGTGTCTTTTAAAATGATTTTTATCTAAATTGGTAATTATTACCTTATTTCTCAGAAAATAAAACCGTAAAACGAGGAACGTACATATAAGGAACACTGCAGATAAGGGAAAACCAATAGTTGCCCATTTTAAAAAGGTCAGGTCATTAAGTGAAGGAAATGCTTCTTTATATGCTTTGAAAAAATACATATTAGGCGGAGTTCCTACAGGTGTTGCCATACCGCCGATAGTTGCGGAAAATGCCAATCCTAATAGAATTGCGGCTGCAAAATGGTTTTTACTTTTACTATTATGTATGAATTCATCGGTTTCACTGATAAGTGCCAATACCGCTCCAAACAACATCATCGTGGTTGCAGTATTTGAGATCCAGTTACTGATAAGGTATGAAGAAAGCATCACTCCCAACAAGATATTATGAGGCCGCGTGCCTACAACCGACAATATTTTTATGGCAATGCGTTTATGTAAATTCCATTTTTCAATTGCAAAAGCCAGCATGAATCCGCCAATAAATAAAAATATAATACTGTCGGTATATTGTTGTGCCACAGATTTTGTGTCTGCTAGTCCCAAAAGAGGCATTACTAAAAAAGGTACCAGTGCAGTAACAGCTAAACCAACAGCTTCGGTGAACCACCAAATACTCATCCATAGGGCTATTCCTGCCATATGCGACACTTTAGGATTGGAAGGATCCAATTCGGTAAATGTCCACATACAAATGGCAACCAGCGGGCCTAATGCAATAAAGAGATATTTAGTGAGATTTCGATCCATTTATAAATGAAAACAAATTTAAGATTTTAACTTTACCAAAATTTTGAATGGCATGCGCATTATATTTATGGGAACACCCGAATTTGCAGTAGCAAGTTTAGATATTTTAATTCAAAACAAGTATGATGTGGTTGCCGTGGTTACCGTTCCCGATAAGCCAGCAGGACGTGGCCAGGTAATCCAGCAATCGGCTGTAAAGAAATACGCCGTTGAAAAAGGTTTGAAGGTTTTGCAGCCGGAAAAATTGAAAGATGAAAATTTTTTAAACGAATTAAAGGAACTAAAGGCCGATTTGCAAATTGTAGTGGCGTTTCGCATGCTACCTGAAGTTGTTTGGGATATGCCACCGTTAGGAACTTATAATCTCCATGGTTCATTGCTCCCAAAATACAGAGGCGCAGCTCCTATCAATTGGGCAATCATTAATGGTGATACAGAAAGTGGTGTAACCACTTTTAAATTGAAGCAGGAAATAGATACCGGAAATGTTCTCTTTCAGGCAAAAACCCCCATAGCACACACAACAACAGCAGGTGAACTTCACGACTGTTTAATGGGAATAGGGGCCGACTTAATTTTAAAAACAGTGAGGGCGATTGAGAGCGGAAAATATGAATTAATGCCCCAGGATGATTCTCAAAGTATTCACGCCCCAAAAATATTTAAGGAAACTTGCAGGATACAATGGACACAATCAGCCGAGAAAATTTATAATTTAATTCGCGGCTTATCTCCTTACCCAGCAGCTTTTACCGAATTCAGGGATAAACATGATGCCTTGATAAGTGTAAAGATTTTTAAAGCTGATTACGAGAAAAAGACTTCCGGTTTTGAACCGGGAACTGCAATCTGTGATGGAAAGAGTTTTTTGAGAATTGCCTGCGCCGACGGTCTAATAACAATACAGGAATTACAAATGGCCGGAAAGAAGCGCATGAGTGTTGAGGATTTTTTACGTGGCTTTCATGTAGACGGTAATTTGGTTTTTCGTTAACGTATAGAAGCTTTATTAGTAGTAAACCCCGTTCATGGGTGGTTGGAAAAGCTTTGTAACAGTCATTTTACGATTCAAAATGGCTTAAAAGTCCCGCTATAAAGGCGTTTCGGGGCTCTACTTATTAACAATGAGTCGTTTTATTAACAAAATCACCACTTTTTTTACTGAAAACACTTGACAAATAGGGATTACCGTATACATTTGTAGTGTAATTAATTTAAAAAGTTTAACCCTTAAAAACAAAACAAAATGAACAAAGCAGAATTAATCGAAGCAATTGCAAACAGTTCAAAATTAACTAAAGCTGACGCAGGTCGTGCATTAGATTCTACTATCGAAGCAGTAGGAAAAGCATTGAAAAAAGGAGACAGAATTTCTTTAGTAGGATTCGGTTCTTTCTCAGTTGCTAAGCGTGCTGCACGTTTAGGTCGTAACCCTCAAACAGGAAAAGAAATTAAAATTGCTGCTAAGAAAGTAGTTAAATTTAAAGCTGGTACTGAGTTAGCGACTAACGTTAACAAAGGAAAATAATTAGGAAACTAATTACTTAAAAAACCCCCGGGCAAAAGCTCAGGGGTTTTTTGTTTTCTGTAATGTTTCGTGAAACTACGCGATTCCATACATAGCAACTGATTTAACAAAATGTCTTGAATTTGAATACACATAATTAAACCGTATTTTTATATTTCGTGATCAACAGGGAACTTATAGAACCGTTTTCTAAACTTGAGTTACTTGCCAAGCAGGTAGTTGAAGGTTTTATTACAGGATTGCACAAAAGTCCTTTTCATGGTTTCTCAGTGGAATTTGCCGAGCACAGAATTTACAATAAAGGCGAGAGTACCAAACATATTGATTGGAAATTGTTTGGCAAGACTGATAAACTTTATATTAAACGTTATGAAGAAGAAACAAACCTCCGTTGTCAAATCATAATTGATACATCCAATTCGATGCTTTTTCCCTTGAACCAAAAGGACGAGAACAGCCTGAATAAATTAAGTTTTTCGGTTTATGCAGCGGCTGCATTGATTCAACTTCTAAAAAATCAGCGCGACGCAGTAGGGATCACTTTCTTTGATAAGGAAATCCATAAACACTTTCCGGCAAAAAGTAATCCATCACAACAAAAAATAATGTACCATGAACTCGAACTTTTATTGAATAAACACGTTCTTGAAGATACGAGTTCAACCCAATCGGCAAGAGCATTGGACCAGGTGTCGGAAATTGTACACAGACGATCTCTCATCGTCATATTCAGCGATATGTTTGAAGAAAATTCTGATCTTGAAGCAGTATTCGCCGCTCTTCAACATCTGAAATATAAGAAGCACGAAGTTGTTCTGTTTCATGTAACGGATAAAAAGCAAGAGCTTGATTTTGAATTTGAAAATAGGCCGTATCACTTTATTGATATTGAAACACGGGAGGAAATCAAGTTAAATCCCAATCAGGTTAAGGAATTTTATAAGAAGAAAATTACCGAATATACGGAAGCAATTAAATTAAAATGTGGTCAGTATAAAATTGATTTTGTGGAAGCAGATATCAACCAGGGATTCGATCTTATCCTTCAAACGTATCTAGTGAAGCGCGGTTCGATGCTCAAATAAGGTCAAAGCTTTTTATTTTTCTAAGGTGAAAACAAACTTGGCGCCCCCTTTGTGTTCAGAGTCTATGTAAATTGTTCCACCAAGCGATTCAATGGTTTTTTTTACAATGGCTAGCCCGATCCCATTCCCGCTTCTTCCATACTTGTCAACGGTATTGAAGGTTTCAAAGATGTCAAATGCTTTGTCTAATTTTTCATTTGTGAATCCTGGTCCGTTATCTATAAAATGGAATTCATAACGGTCACCCTGATCTGTAATATGTAAATCAATTTTCACAATGTCTTTATCGCTGTATTTAATTGCGTTAGCAATGAGGTTCAGTAAAATCTGGTCAATAGCTATTTTGTTCACTGTGATCGTCGAGAGTGACGACAGGACTCGAAAATTAAAATTGTCTTTAAACTTAAAAAGACCGGAGAGTTCATTTCTTAAATTCGTAAGGTCAACATCGGTTTTAGTATGTTTCACTACCTGTGTTGCCTTACTGTAATTGAGCAGTGCATCAATCAGGGTTTTCAATTTATCTGAGGAGCTTTCAATATGGCTGATGATTTGTTGAGTTTCATCCGATATTTCTGAACCCATGCTATCCCTTAATATTCCGGTTAAAGCCGAGATATTATTTAATGGTGACTTTAAATCATGGGCAGCGATGTAGGCAAAACGTTCGAGTTCAAAGTTGTTTTCTTGTACAATTTTCAACGCTTTTTCAAGATCGTTTTTGTTTTTTCGAAGTTCCAAGAGGTTCATCACCTGTGAGGCCAGTGCCTTTAATGAGGTAATTTGGCGTTCGTTTAAATTGCGCGGTTTGTGATCAATTACGCACAAGGTACCAAGGGGTAATCCTTCATGATTGATTAAAGGAACGCCAGCATAAAAAATGACATGGGGTGAATGAGTAACTAATGGGTTATCGTGAAACCTCTCGTCTTCTCTTGAATCATTAACAATAAATATTTTTTCTGAACTGCTTATTGTATGTGAGCAAAATGCATATTCAATAGGTGTTTCGGTTATATTAACTCCATGGTGGGATTTAAACCATTGCCTGTTTTCGTCAACAAGAGTAACCAAGGAAATCGGCGTTCCGCAAATTTCAGCTGCTATCGTTGTTAAGTCGTCGTAGTCTTTTTCGGGCAATGAATCGAGAATCGAATACGACTCAAGGCTTTTCAGCCGTTCTTTCTCCCTTTCGTGTTTGTCAGGTACAACCATTTACTTATTCTGGTTAAAACAAATTAGAATAAGATGAGTTTATCTTGCTGTCGGAGTATAATACTTCTTTGCTTCCGGCATAAATTCTTTCAGTGTTTTCATCCGTGTTTCGTCACTTGGATGGGTACTTAAAAATTCAGGAGGTGCCTGTCCGCTTCCGGCCTGCGCCATCCTTTGCCAAAATGCAATTGCGGCTTCAGGGTTATATCCGGCCATGGCAGCGAATACCAGTCCCATTTTATCAGCCTCAGTCTCATGAGTACGGCTGTATTTTAAAACTCCCAAGGTTGTACTCATCCCGTAGGCCTGTTGAAATAAAGCCTGTGTAAGTGCCGGTTTTTGCTGTAGGGCAACAGATAATGCGGCCGCACCGAACTGTACAATCAAACCCTGTGTCATTCGTTCATTTCCATGCCTTGCAATTGCGTGCGCAATTTCATGGCCCATTACAATTGCCAGGCTTGGTTCATCCTGAGTTACCGGTAATAAACCGGTATACACTACTACTTTACCGCCCGGCATACACCAGGCATTCACTGGTGCCTCATCTACAACATTGAACGTCCACTGAAAACCTTCCAATTGATCACTCAGGCCTTTATCCTTATAATATTTTTCAACCGATTTCTGAATTTTAGTTCCTACGGTTCTCACGAGTATGGTTCGCTGGTCGGTTGCGGGCAATGGTTTGTGTTCAGCTAAGAATTTGTCGTATTCTGTCAAACTCATTCCTATCAGGTCGGTTTCAGGCATTAAATTAGCTGACCGACGGCCGGTTATGGCGTTTTTGTGGCAAGCCGTTACCAGGGTTGCAACGGTAAACATAGAAAGCAGTACTTTTTTCATAGAAAAAAATTAATTTAGTTCAACACTTAATCCTTTTTCCAACAGTGTTTCACAGATAGGCTTCAGTTTTTCAAACGCTCCTGATTTCACTGCGCATTTTCCACTAAAATGGACGATAAAAGCGCATTGCTCTGCCTGTATTGCATCGTGTCCGCAATATTTCACCAGGCAATCAATTACCCATTCAAATGTATTTATATCATCGTTATATAAAACAATTGTATTAATCTCATCTTCTTTTGTGATAATATCAAGTTCTAATAACTCGTCCGTATCTGAGAAATGATTTATGATCATGCTGCAAAACTAAGTAATTTTATCGGTTAAGGTATTGCATCGATTCTGCTCCGTACAATTTTTTTCCGTCTTTATAAACTGTTATAAATGCATCGTTAATTCCCAGGGAAACCGCTTCATCCTTTAATTTTTTTGCAAATTCAAAGGCATTAAAATTTCCTATGGTGTAAATATATAAGCCGTTTATGACAACATTCTGTACTGGCCAGGTTTTTATATTTAAGAATTTTGAGGCTACTTCGTTTGGTACCTGATTCTTATAGGCCCCGATTTGCACTTTAAATGAAATTCCTGTATCATCCGTTTTCACACCATTTTCAGGGGTTGGCGTTGGACCAGAAACGACACCGTTTGAGAACGCATTTGCAGTATTTGTATTATTTACAGGTGCCTGAACATTTGGGTTTGTAATTGTATTTGTACGTGCAGAGTTGTGGTCATTCGAGGTTACCGCAGATCCTGGAAAAATAATTGGATTTTCTTTTTCCATTTGCAAATTATTATTTTCCGCTTGTAGTTTCTGAGCATCAGCGAAAGAAATTCGTTTCGCATTATAATATGCCGAAACAAAAGCATCTTTTACGCCAAGGTCAACAACCTTCCGCTTATCCTCAATTAATTTTCCGGTTTGGTTATAAATTCCAGCAGTGTAACGGTAAAGTCCGCTTGGTAATTTTTCCGTATAAATTGGTTTTAAATTGTTCAGCTGGGTTTTTGTGATTTGTTTAGAATAAACGCCAATCTGAACCGTGTACAACAAACCATTCAGCTTTTCTAGCTCACTGGTTATTTCAACCGGTTGAGAATCGGTAGTGGTTGCGATAGCATTGTTTGTTGGGGCTGGAAATGGATTTCTTGGAACATTTGAGTTCGCTGTTAAACCAGCGCTTGTGTTTGTAAGTGGATCGATGATTTGTCCAGAATTTTTAGCTTGCTCCAGAGCCTCATTCAAATTGATTCGTTTTCCGTTCAAATAGGCAACTACAAAAGCATCCAAATATCCAAGATTCCTCAGGTCATTCTTTACCGCATTAGCACCAGAGTACTCGTCAAAATTTCCTGCCATGTAACGGATATATCCATTTGGTGTGGTTTGTGCAATTACCGGACTTAAACCTTTGAAGGTAGTATTTGGCAAGGGTGCTTTAAATGCGCCAATTTGTACTTTAAAAACAAGACCGTCGGGGATTTTTTCGTCTATAGGGATAGGTTTTTCAGCAGAATAGGCGTTCGCGTTTTTCACTTCCAGTCCCTTCACTTTTATTTTAACGATATTAGCTGCTGTACTGTTATTTACAGGATTGGTAGTTTCGGATGAATTTGTTCGGTTAGCTGTATTATTCGTTGTTGCATTGTTATTGGCATTTGATCCCTGATTTGTACCTGACCTGTTTGTTTCATTTCCTGCAATAGTGGAACTATTTTGCGCCGAATTCGGATTCGAAATTTTGTTCAACGTATTGATTGCTTCGTGACCGGATTTATTGGCATCAATTAATAGGTTTTTCTTTTTAAACGGATCGGATGTTTGGTTAGCTTCCGCTACAAGATTTTGCTGTTTTTTATAAGCCGCCTGTGCATTTGTTTTCTGTACAGATTGGTTGGAGTTTAATGCTGATGGTAGATTTAGAAGAAGCGTCTTAAATTCTTTTTCATTGGCTTGTGCTAAAAGTGATAAACCTTCAATATGATTTTGGTTGGTTGTGTTTAGCTTATTTTTTGTTTCACTTAACTTCTGAAGAGCCTCAGGGTTACTCTCATTAATTTCAGCTTTCCTTGGAATATAATTCGGGAAATGTTTTTTATAGATTTCCAGTATTGCTTGTTGTTTTGCAATGGCTTCATTTTCTTTTTCCTCAGCATTATTAAAACCGCCAAGTTTAGCTGCATCATTCGGGTAACCATTTGCTTCTGTTCTTAAATTGTTAGCTTGTTTCAATAGAAGCGTAGCTTCATTAAGTTGCATGTCTACCGTACCGAGATCGCCTATATTTTTACCTTTTGCTAAAACGGCTAGTTCTTCAAGACTACTTTTATTGGCTTCAAATACTGCCTTGTTCAACTGCAGTTGTTTGTTTGCAGCTTCTAACTTTTTTTCAATAGCAGCAGCTTCCATTCTCTTAGCATTAGCAATATCGCTTTCTTTTTCTGCCGTGGATTTTGATATAGCTGATTTTCGCAAGGCCGAAGCATCTTCATTCAACTTGTCTGCTTCAGATACTAAGGCGGAAATTGTTTGTTGATTCAACGGTGCTTTTTCGGACTGATCAGATAAAGTATTAATATTGTCAAGCTCAGAACTAATCTTTCGATCTTCCTCTAACGCCGAATTGATTTTTATTACAGCGTCGTTTTTCAATGTAATTGCCTCGTTATTTGAATACGCATCGAAAGCTGTTAGGCTCGATTCAGCACTGTTATTTAAGGTTGATTTTATTTTTGATACTTCATCACCAATCCCTTTAGCGTTAATGGTTGCTAAGTTGGTAAGTTCCGTTGCGGAGTTAGTGTTTTCTTTTCCAGCATTCGCAGAATTATTTGCCGTTATTTGAGTGTTTGGATTCTCTGCGTTGTTGTTATTATTTTCCGTTGGATTGGCTGTGACGTTTGTGGTTGTCGCATTACCATTATCGGAATTGGTAGTAACCTGGTTGTTTGATGACTGATCGGCAGATGTCTGATTTCCGGCATCCTTATTCGAATTTGTATTTTCGTTTGTCGTACGATTTGTCGCACTTGTCTCATTCCCGTTATTTTTGCTCCCGTTATCGGTCACACCATTTATATTACTGGTCTTAGATTCCTGATTTGATGCAACTGCCGTTGTAGATTTCAATAGTTCCGTTGCCTGGTCAAACGATTTTAGGGCTGCAATTTCTTTTTCATTTGCCTTTAATAACAGATTCGCTTTTTCGGTTGGTGTTTTTGCTAAAACCGATTGACCAATCAGTGTTTTGGCTTCTGAATTGAGTTGATCTGCTGAAGCTTTTAAATTTTGAGCCTCTTTGTTTTCCGGAGACTTAAATAAAGGGTTCTGTATCAATTGATTGTTTTGATTCGCCAGTTGTGCCTGATTTACTTTACTTAATTCTAAATAGGCGTCGATTTGTGATTGAGATGTTTTTGTAATTTGATTATTGATAGCATTGATTATTTCTGTTGAATTTGGAGCTGCATCCACAGCTTTCATTTTGTAAGTTGGGTTTACTTTTAATAATATATTCAGTGCTTTCTGTTGTTTTGCGAGGACTTCATTTTCTTTTTCTTCCGCGTTTTCTAAGCCACCCAATTTAGCTGCGCCAGCTGGATAATTCTCAGCCTCGGTTCTTAATTTCTGAGCCTGTTTAAAGTTTAATGCAGCTTCGTCTATGAGTAAGTTTGCCTGCGAAATATCATTGCCGGTTTTGTCGCCTGTTAATTTTTTTAATTCAGTAAGGTTTAACGCATTGTTTTCAAAATTCGATTTATTTTTAGTAAGCGTTAGGTTTGCAGCTTCAAGCTTTTTATCGGTAGCGAGTTTTTCATTCTCGGTTGCAAGTTTAACGAGGTCATCTTTTTCTGAACCGGTTTTACCTGCGGATTCTTTCCTTTGTTCAAGCGCCTTCGCATTCAGGTTTTCTGCCTCTGTTAAAATACTTTCGGGCGATTGAACCGTAGCTTGGGAGAACATGTTTTCTGCTGAAGTAATTAATTTAGAAAGTTCATTCTCATTATTTTTTGCTGTCTCAAATTTTTGTGATAGTGTTCCTTTACTTATTGTGATGTTTTTTTCATTGTTACTGTTATAAGCGAAAATTTCTTTTGCAGCATTTGAGTTCTCACTTAAAGCGCTTTTTACTGTTTTGATTTCATTAAGGATGGCTTTTTTGTCGCTATTAGAATTAATGCTGATTGGTTTAATAGGTGCATTATCGGCCGCCAAACTATTCGTATTATTAATGGTTTCACTGGCATTTTCGTTTCCGGATGAAGTATTATTAGCGTTTGAATTCGGATTGGAACTGTTGGTGTTACCTGATTCAGTTTGGCTGTTGCGTGCAACCGATTCTGTTTCGTTTAGTGCCGCGGTATTGGATGCAAGCAGCTTGTTATTTTCTGTTACCAGGGCCTGAATCTTGGAAACTTCCTTATTAAAACTTTCCTTAATTTGTTGATCGGTTGTTTGGGAGGCCTGGTTTTCAATAGAAGAAATTAAATTGGTTAACTCGTTATTATACGAATTCAATGCCTCATTTTGGGCACTTAAGGATGCGTTATCGGTTTTATTAGAGTTTGTATTTATTTGACTGGCGTACTTATTTTTAATTTCATTAAAGGTTTCCGAAACTTTTGTTATTGCGTCAACATTGTTATTAGATTGGGTATCGCCACTTTTATTTTCTGTACTGTTTGAATTAATGGCGACGTTTGCCCCGTTTAATTCATTTAAGGTTGAATTATTGGAAGCAATACGTGCATTGTTTTGGTTTTTTTGATTCTCAAGTTGAATTACCAGCTGGTTTAATTTTTTCTTCGCATCACTATCAGATGTTTTAGAAATCTGAGCTTTCACTGAGTTCATTTGTTCATCGACTTCGTTATTGTAGGAATTCAAAATGTCATTCTCTTTTGTAATACTTTCAGGGTGTGTTTTATTAATGGCTGCGTTATTAAGTTCTGAATCAAATTTATTTTTGAGGTCATTAAATGCAGTACTCGATTTATCAAATGGGTTAGGTGTGTTTGAAGATTCGGGTTGTTGTTGTGTTCCGTTAGAAACTGGTTCTGTGGTGCTCGTGTTGCTCGTATTTGTAGTAAGTTCACCAGAAGATTCATTAAGGATTTTTGAAGCGATATTTAGTTCCTGATTTAAACCAGCAACTTCATTTTTAAGATTCTCAATTTTTTGATTATTTGTCGCCAGGTCTTTGTTTTTTAATTCAACTTCCGAATTCAGTTCGCGTATTTGAGCGGAAATATTTTCTTTGATTGCTTTATCACTCTCGTTTGCTAAATCTTTTTCAAGATTTTCGGCTTCCGTTCTAATAGCATTAATTTCATTCTGTATACCTGCGCTTTTCTTTTCAGAATTTGTTAATTCCTGTTGTTTTAAACTGGCTTCAGCTTTTAAAGAATTGAGCAATTCATTTGACTGATTTTTTTCTTGTGAAATTGCATCAAGTTCTTTTTGGATCTCCGCTAGTTTTGCAAGGGACTCTTTATTGTTTTTGTTCTTAATAACAGCCTCCAATTGCTTGATGTATTGATTGGTAAGTTCGGCTTCTTTTTGTTGAATAGAAGCGTCTACTTCCAGCTTTTTAGCAAGGTTTGTGGCAGTGTTTGCAACGTTAGTAGCAATTTTAGCTTCTTCTTTTAACTGATTAGCCTTCGTTAGTTCTTCATTCTTTTTAACTACATCCGAGATCAGATTTGCATTCGCGAGAGCTTCATCCGCTGCTTTTTGTTTTTCCACGGATTCCGCAGTCATTTGGGTTGCCAGGCCAAACGCGTCCTGTGCTTCTTGTTTAAGTTTTGCCGCTTCATTACTGGCTTCCTGCGCGTCTGATTTTGCGATGTCTAATAATTGTTCGTTTGTTACGTTTTTGGTAGTGTTGTCCTCGCTTTGAACAGTTGGATTCGTTGTGCTGACAGAATTTAATGGTTGTTTTTCGCTAGTGGCGTTTTGATTTTTCTGGCCGTCTTTTAGTAAACTATTATTATAAGGTTCTGTTTCGTTCACCTCAAGCTTCGCCTTTTTTTCGATGAAATCAATCATCATGGAGTAATTTTCATCAGTAACTTCACCGTCGAAATAATTGATAATTTTCAGGATTTTATTATCGTAAGAAATAAGTTGCTTATAGGGTTTCAAGGTATAAGCAACAGGAATCTGAACCGCGTCTGATTGTGTCGCGATACCCGGTGTTTCCACTGTGAAAAGAAATTTACCGCCATTAGGCAGTTCCAAATTATAATCTCCATTATCCAGCGCGAGGAAAACGCCAACGATTTCTCCGTTTTCCATATTTTTAACTGAAATTTTTGATTTCACACTTTGCGACGCTTCTTCTTTAACTACAGAACCTTTAACCACAGCTGAATTCATCGGGCGCCGTTCGGTATTAATTTTTAGAACATCCAGTTTTCCATAAGGGCTATATCGTCCCGTACTGAAAAAAGCTGTTTTCTCAAGTGAGTCAGTTACAAATAGAATATCGTCATCCGGCGAGTTAATCGGGAATTCAAGGTTCTCGGGCTTACTCCAGGTTTGGGTGGTTTCATCGTATGTGGTTTTAAACACGTCATAACCTCCCATACTGTTAAAACCTTTTGAACTAAAGTAAAGTGTTTTACCATTGGGATGCAGAAATGGATAGTCTTCGTCAAATTCCGTATTTATGGTAGCCGGTAACATTGTAGGTTTGCTCCAGGTTCCGTTCGGAAGTTTATTAACAAAATAAATATCTCTTCCCGTATTGCCACTTTCTCCGTAACTTGAATAATAAAGGCGTTCGGCTTTTCGGGAGAGATACACCACCGATTTGTCTTTCTTCTTTTTATCATAGGGGGTTTTGTAATCGTCGGGTTTCACCAGTAATTTCCCGCCAATATCTTTCACATCATACCCTCTGTAATAGTCGGCTTCATTCAGCTGTTTCTTAGACATAACCACTAAGTCAGTAAGGTTTGAAAGAAGTCGTTTCCCGTTTTTACATGCCTGTATCTCACGGTCAACCTGAAGTTTTTTTATGGATGAAGAACTGGCAGTTTTTTTATAATCAGTATAGAGTTTTATCGCTTCATCAAAACGGTAATTGATGTGGTAGGTTTTAGCAAGGTAAAAAAGGGCGTCCTTAGGTGCGTCAGTTGGATTCTTTGTAGCAATTTGCAGGTATGAGAATGGCTTTTTCTTGTCCGGCTCCGTATATAACATGCACACACCCAATTTGTAATTATATTCGGGATCTTTTGGATAGAGCGAAACGAGTTGTGCAAAATGTTTATAGGCCAGGTTGTAATCCTCGTCCTCGAAATGTTTTTCGGCTTGTTTTTTAAGGTCATCTTCGCTTTTCACCTGCGAAAAAGCTAATTGGGAATAAAACAGAAAACAAAAAATTAATAAAAAGCCAGAATAAGCCCTTTTAACCGGAAATATATATGTGATCTGATACAGATTCAACGAAATATAGACTAAATATACCTAAATTCTTTAGGATTTAGATGCTAGTTAACAAGAATTTGCATAAAAAGCTTAGCCAATTTGTTGAATTTATACATCGCAATTGTTAATAATGGAGTCTGATTACCATTTTTAATCCAGTATTTCTTTTATAAATATATTCTGTTACATTTGGCCAAATAAATTTAAAAAAACACATATGAAAAAAATTTACTCTGTTTTAGCTCTCTGCTCTCTTGGTTATGGAGCATCTGCGCAACAATTGCAAAAGCCAAATTTTACAGCTATTCACCCTACAACTTCTGCGTGGAATGTATCAACTGATGGTGCTTCTAAAGTTGCTGTTACAAACACGTTGATGCCTGCTACAATGATGGGATCCGGGTGTGGAACAAACACGGCAAATGTTGTTTACTATTCCAATTTTGGAACAGCTGCAACTACTGATTATACATTAAATGCGGTGGGTTACCTTTTCGGTACAAACAGATCTACTTATGTTTTATCTCCGGCAAATGCAACTGCATTAGGGACGCCTACTTTAACTTCGGAAACTACTAAACTTGCCCAGAAATATAATGTTACTGGAAATGTCTCTGTAACACAAATTTTAATAGCAAATGCTATTGGCGAAGGAGCTGGTACTGTTGGTGCTTCGATTTATTCAGAAAATACAACCACTAAAAAACCAAATACCCAAATAGGTAGTACTTCCACTTTGGCATTGTCTTCTATGACTGGGTATGACGCTGTAACGTTCACCTCTCCGATCGCTGTTTCTTCAGGAAACTTTTTTGCGGCTGTAGAAGTGCCGACAATCGGTGGTTCAAATCTTGACTCATTGGCAGTTCTATCTACATCTTTCGGATGTTCTTCTACCGATACTTTATCCTGGATTTTTAATACAGTAGCACCTGCACAAGCTGCTTTCGTTTTACCTTCAGGTTGGATGTCAGTTAAAATGTTTGCTGGAAATACAACAGCTGATAATTTAGATTTATTGATTTTCCCAGTGGTAGATATTACTACTAGTTTAAGTAGCATTAGCAGAGGTAATTTAACATTGTTAGCAGCTTTCCCAAATCCTGCAAACAACGAAATCTCAATCAACTTTTCATTGAATCAATCAAGTAAAGTTGAAATTGAAATTTATGACGTTACTGGTAAAATAGTAAATGTTATTAAAATGGATAATTTAGCTTCTGGAAAACATTCAACAAAAATCAATACTGAGAATTTAAATTCTGGTGTTTATTTATATTCAGTTAAATCTGAAAACGCTAAAATGTTCAGCAAATTCACTATTTCTAAATAGTTATTTTTTTTCGTTAATTATTAAAAAAGTTCCGCAGACCGCGGGACTTTTTTTGTTTATAAACGTATCTTTACAGGATGATAAAAGAATCCAGTGAGCTTGTTCTACAATCCAGTAAGGTTGATGAAACCTTAAAGAGTATAGCCCAAAAAGTTTTTACAAGTCAAAGGATATTGCCTTCCGAAGGTGTATACTTATTTGAGCATGCCAGTCTTTCCTATCTTGGTGTACTGGCAAATTTTGTCCGTGAACAGAAGAATAAAAATTTCGTTTACTTTAACCGCAATTTTCATATTGAACCCACAAATATTTGCGTTTATACTTGTTCCTTTTGTGCCTATTCGCGCCTAATTAAACAACGAGAAGAAGGCTGGGAACTCTCCATCGACCAGATGATGGAGTTGATAAAAAAATACGACGGAAAAGAAGTGACGGAAGTTCATATAACAGGCGGAGTAATTCCTAAACAAGACCTTAATTTCTATACTTCGTTATTCAGGGCAATTAAATCCCACCGGCCTGATCTGCATATAAAAGCATTAACGCCTGTGGAATGCCACTATATTTTTAAGAAAGCAAAAGTTTCCTACGAGGAAGGTTTGCGCCTATTAAAAGAATCGGGACTTGATTCGATGCCCGGTGGTGGCGCCGAAATTTTTGATAAAGATATCCGTGATAAAATTGCTGGCGGTAAATGCTCTGCTGAAGAATGGCTGAAAGTGCATGAACTTTGGCACTCTATGGGAATGTACTCTAATGCTACTATGTTATATGGCCATATCGAAACTTTCTCTCATCGGATCGATCACTTGGAAAGGTTACGACAGCTCCAGGATAAAACAAAAGGATTTAATGCGTTTATTCCATTGAAATTCAGAAATGGAAATAACGAAATGTCCGACGTGCCTGAAGTAAGTGTCATTGAAGATTTAAGGAATTACGCCATTAGCCGCATTTATCTGGATAATTTTGATCACATAAAATCCTATTGGGCGATGATTGGAAGAAGCACTGCCCAACTCTCATTAAATTTTGGAGTTGACGACATGGATGGAACCATTGACGATACAACAAAGATTTATAGCATGGCCGGTGCCGAGGAGCAAAATCCTAAATTGACCACTCAGGAATTAGTGGATTTAATCAGTCAGGTTAAACGAACGCCGGTTGAGCGGGACACTCTGTACCATATCATCAAAGAATATTCGGATAATTAATTGGTTCATGACCGTAATTCTTCTAATACTATTTGCTATTTGCCTATTGATTCCTGTTTGGACATATCTGGTGTTTCCGCTGTTTATGAAATATTCTACAAAGTCTCTTAAACGAAACAGGTTAGATTACTCCACCGTCGCTGAATGGCCGGAGGTGACAATTGTATTTTCAGTTTTTAATGAGGAAAAAGTAATTAAAAGAAAACTGGATTCTATTCTGTATTCCGATTATCCATCAGAAAAATTAAAAATTTTAATAGGCTCAGATAATTCTACAGACAATACTAATGCGATAATTAACTCGTACGTATTAGAATATCCGCAGATACAATTAATAGCTAAATATTCACGCCACGGTAAACTCAAAATCATTAATGAATTGGTGAACTTAACTACTACTCAGCATCTGATTTTTACCGATGCGAATGTTTTTTTTGAACCACAAACCATTAAAGCGTTAGTCTACCACCTCGTATCAAGTGATGCCAGGATGGTAGGAGGAAACATTCACAAATTTTCCCCAAAAAATAAGGGTATTTCTGACCAGGAAATTTTTTATATGAATTTTGAAAACGAGTTAAAATACCATGAAAGTTTAAAATATGGATTTTGTGTCGGTGTGGAAGGTGGTTGCTATGCGATATTAAAAGAGCATTTTGTTAAAGTGCCTGATGGTTTTATAATGGACGACTTTTTTATTACACTCGATGTGATATCAAAAAATGGTAAGGTTTGGTTTGAGCCGGAAGCTTTGTGTTTTGAAGACGTGAATGACTCGCCGCTTATAGAATTTAAGAGAAAAGTTCGTATTTCACTTGGGAATTTTAGAAACCTGAGTTATTATAAGACTATGTTATTTCCACTGTATTCGGATTTTGCGTTTGCTTTTCTATCGCATAAAGTGTTACGGTGGTTTACGCCTTTTGCCCTGATCATATCTTTTTTTATTTCATTGGCTCTTGCATTCTACGAGCCGCTTTTTGTATTTATTACAATCAGTTACAGTGGGTTGCTTTTATTTCCTGTAATGGCAATTTGGTTGGAAAGAATCAATCTTAAAATACCGGTGATAAATTCCTTGGGGCATTTCCTTCTCATGAATTTTGGGTTATTTATTGGGTATATTAAATTTATTGTTGCCTCACAGGACAGTGCCTGGGAACCACCCAAACGTAATGTTTAGTCAATTCTTATTCCAATCAACAACACATCGTCCACTTGTTCAAGATCACCTTTCCAGCGGTTAAATTCATTCTTCATAAGCTTGCGTTGTTCTGATAAAGGAAGATTTGATATGGATACCAGCTTTTGTTGGAACGGAGCATATTTATATTTCTTCCCATTACCACCGCCAAATTGATCGGCAAAGCCATCCGAAAACAAATAAATAAAATCCCCTTTTTCAACGGTAAAGCGTTTCGTAGTGAACTTTTGGATCTTATCTTCAACGAATGCGCCAACGGGAAATTTATCTCCCTTTATTTGCTTAAGTTCACCATTCGAAATTATATAGATTGGGTTATTGGCTCCAGTAAATAATACTTCGTTTGAATGTTTATGAATTGCAATAAGGGTAACGTCCATTCCGTCCCTCACCGCGCTCTCCCTGTAAGTTTGATGCAGGCTTTCTGTTAACCATAAATTTACGGCATCCAATATATCTGAGGGAAGAACTAAACCTTTTTCTAATACAGCCTTATTCAGTAAATTGTAATTTACGATTGATATTAATGCGCCGGGAACTCCATGCCCCGTACAATCCGCTGCAGCTACATAAACATAATCTTTTGTCTCTTCTATCCAGTAGAAATCACCGCTTAAGATGTCTTTTGGCATATATAACACAAATGAATTTGGCAGAATTTTTTCCCACAAATTCTTAGGAGGCAATATAGCTCCCTGAATACGCTGTGCATACTTGATGCTATCTGTGATGTCTTGGTGTTGTTCTTCAACCAACGCTTTTTGCTGTTCAATTATCAGGTTTTTTTCACGCAAAAGGAAATTAGCTTTTTTCTTGGTACGGTACCCTTTAAAAATGAAAAACACCAAACCTGATAACAGCGCACACCCCCCAAAGGCGAAATAAATTATAAGCTGTTTATTTTTATTTGCCAGAGATAAAACCTGGTTTTCCTGTTCTTTCTTGTCCGACTCATATTTGATGGACATTTCATGGATTGTATTTTTTGTGTCTTCATCAAACAGTGAATCTTTTAAGTGTACATACGAACTGTAGTAAGAATTTGAGGATTTATAATCGCCTATTTTTGCATAATAATCCGCAATTGATTCGTACGTATTATATAGGTTTCTCGTATCATTTAATTTTAAAAATAGTTCTGCAGCTCGTTTGCAACTTTCTATGCCCTTTTCAAAATTTCCCATTTGGGCATTAACCTGGCCAATATTTTGAAGCGCCACGGCAATATTAAGCAAGTCGTTAGGATTGTTTTTTAAGGTATGATTATAGAATTGAAGATAATAACCTAGTGCGTCTTCATATTTTTTAAGCTGGAAATTCACACCTCCTAGGCAATTGTAACAGTTAGGTAGAATTAAAGAATCGTTTTGAGTTATTAAATAATATTCAGCTCTTTTGTAATGAAACATGGCATTAGAATAATCACCTTTATAATAGAAGTAATTCCCTAAATTCAATGTTGAGTACGCCAAACCGATTGTATCTTTTAGAAGGGTGTAATATTGTTGTGAGCGTTTCCCTTTGATAATCGCGAGATCATAATTATTAAGTTTACAATAAACGCTTGCGAGTCCATTGTAAACTTCAGCAAGAATTTTTTCATTTTCAGGTGATTTTAATTTTTGAGCATAGTTTTCAGCTAAAAAATAGGCGTCCAAACTCTTTTTATAATTTCCTGTAGACTTATAAAGCCATGCTAAATTATCATACGCTCTTTCAATTTTATAATTAAGAGTGTGACAAAGTTTAACTTCCTCCTTTGCCAGTTCAAGAGCCTTCATTGGGTCGTGAGTAAGCTTGTCTGATACAAAAGAATGTAGGAGCTTGACTTTATTTGTATCGTTTGTTAGCCTCGCAAAATAATATGAAACCGTATCAGAATTAGAATTTTGAACAAATGCATATAATGGGAGAATTGTAAAGATTACTGCAAAACATTTGTACATAAAAGATTTTAGTTACATTTATCACACTATAAAACTTAAAAATACAAAAATATGGCAGCAGAACAAAAAACAGGGGTAATCCATTCATTTTTTGATTCGGAAACCGGATCTATTCAGGAAACAGATGGGCCGATAAGGGATTTTTATCATCCAGGTGCACAAACAGTGTTTAACGTAGGCGAAGAGGTAACGTATTTGTTGATAACGTTTCCAAATGGGAAGCCACCGGTTGTAATAGATATTAAAAAGCCGAGTAGATTATAGTCTATCATTTAAATATTTAAAGAAAACTTATAGTTTATAAAATAAACGGAAGAGCCCTCTTAAGGGCTTTTTTTATTTTGCTTAATTTGGATAAGCACCGCCCGTTATTCCTTTACAAATCACTATCTTTACCGCCTTAATTTAATTTGTTTTCTCATGGTTTCTGTTAACAATGTCACCGTTTCATTTGGTGGATATAATTTATTTGACAATGTTTCTTTTCTGATCAATCCGAAAGACAGGATTGGTTTAGCGGGAAAGAATGGTGCAGGAAAGAGTACCATGCTCAAATTGTTAGCCGGACACCAATCGCCGACAAAAGGCGAGGTTACGATTCCAAAAGATTGTAAGATTGGTTACCTGCCTCAGGATATGACCCATCAGCATGGGAGAACTGTATTTGAAGAAACAGAAACGGCCTTTGCCGAAATACAGGCCATGCAGATTCGTCTTGATGAAATTAATCATCAGTTGGAAACGCGTACGGATTATGAAAGTGACGCGTACATGAAACTTATTGAAGATTTAACCGAAATTAATACCCGCCTTGATATTGTTGGGGCAAGCAACACTACCGAGGAAATTGAAAAAATTTTAATAGGACTGGGATTTGAGCGTAAGGAATTTTCGCGCCAGACTTCAGAATTCAGTGGTGGGTGGAGAATGCGTATAGAACTGGCAAAATTACTGTTGCAAAAGCCGGATGTGTTAATGCTGGATGAGCCTACCAACCACCTTGATATTGAAGCGATTCAGTGGCTCGAAGAATTTATGGAAACGTTTAGTGGTGCAGTGGTATTAATCAGCCACGATAAAACGTTCCTGGATACTGTTACTAAAAGAACCATCGAAATTGTAAATCAGAAGATTTACGATTATCGTACCAATTATTCCCATTACCTTGAATTACGAAAGGAACGTAAAGAACAACAGGAGAATGCAGCGAAAAATCAACAACGCATCATAAACCAATACGAAACGCTAATTGACAAAAACAGGGCAAAAGCGAGTAAAGCGGCTTTTGCTCAGTCATTGATTAAAAAGCTTGATAAGATGGAGCGGGTAGAAGTGGATGATTTAGAAACTGCTTCTGTGCGATTTCGTTTTCCTGCACCGGCCCACAGTGGAAAAATTGTGATTACCGCAGAACACGCTGGAAAAAAGTACGGCGAAAAGAGGATATTTTCAGATGCAAATTTCATCATTACCAAAGGTGAGAAAATAGGTTTGGTGGGTCGTAACGGGGAAGGAAAATCTACGATGATGAAAATGATTGCAAAGAAAATACCTTTTGAAGGTTCTGTGCAATTAGGGCACAGCGTGTTGATGGGTTATTTTGAGCAGGACCAGGAAGAAAAGTTGAATTTAGATAAGACCGTTTTTGAAACCATTGATGAGCTGGCCGTTGGTGATGTTCGTCGCCAGGTACGTAGTTTATTAGGGTCGTTTTTATTTGGTGGCGAAGATATTGATAAAAAAGTGAAAGTGTTAAGTGGGGGCGAACGTGGTCGACTTGCCTTATGTAAATTATTGTTAGAACCTTATAATTTATTGTTGCTCGACGAGCCTACCAATCACTTAGATATTAAATCCAAAGAAGTTTTAAAACAGGCGTTGATGGATTATGAAGGAACTATTGTGATGGTTAGTCATGACAGGGATTTTATGACTGGCTTATGCGACCGGTTGTTTGAATTCAGGGACGGTCACGTAAAAGAATACTTATGTGACATTAAAGAATTTATGGAAATACGAAAAGTGGAGCGTTTGAACCAATTGGATTTGGATAAATCCGGTGTTAAGGCTGTTCCTGTTGCTGAAAAGAAAGTCACTTCAACTTCCGATTTTGAAGCTGCTGAAAAGAAGAAACAGCAAATTCAGATTCAATCTCAAATAAAAAAGACGGAGGAAAACATTGAACGGCTGGAAGCAGAAATTAAATTATTAGATGAGAAGCTTGCCATCCCTGCGTCTTATGAAGAACTCACGAAAGATCCGCAGTTTTTTAACGGGTATAACAAATTAAAAAAGGAATTAGAATCTGAGATGGGTAAATGGGAAGAATTAAGTTCCAAGCTGAGTTAATTTAAAAAGCCCGCATTAAGCGGGCTTTTTATCTAAATGAAAATATTAAACTTATTTTACAGACACAATCGTACTGGCATTATTTCCTAATACAGTTGTTGGTGTTTTTCCATCCCATTGCTGAATTTTCACATATTCAATGTACAATGGACTTAAGGTCATTTGTTTTCGTTTGATGGATTCAGCTTCCCCTGAAGCTTCAATAACCATTCGGGCAGAATCCCCGCGGGCAATGGCAATTTTTCTCAATGCGTCAGCAATGGCAACCTGTTTTTGATTCTCTGCAACCTGAACATCCTGTAATGCTTTGGTTTTAGCTTCAATAGCCGACTGCAATGCCGGGGGCGGTGTGATATTGGTTCTTAACTGGCTAACGGTAAACCATTTTGAAATTCGTTTGTTACATTCCAACACAATTGATGATTCAAATAATTCACGATGGTTGAAAATGCTGTCAACAGCCCATTTATTTGCAACATCATTCACTGAGCCTACAATAGCTGTTTTAAGCCAGCCTTGTTCAACTTCCCGGATAGGTAATCGTAAATTCTGGAACATATCTCCTAGTGTGGTTGATACAAGTGCGTAATTAAAAGACGGCTTAATTTCCGCACTAAAACCGCCTTTGGTTATCACAGTTTGAGCATTATAGTCAATGTGCTGCTGAAACGTTGGAAATTCGTACAGTTTTTCTGTCCAGCTGTTGAAAACAACCCATCCGGTTTTGTAGGTATAATCAGAAACACCTCGTGCGTCACCTGTCAAATTCACTTTCAAACCTAAATGGCCGGCATCTACACGTTCTAAAGAAAACGGATTTATAAAACTGAGAAGCACACCTAGACCAATAATTAGAATGGGTTTGGTAATCCAAACGCCTTTTTCCTGGCGAAGGTTATAGCGCGTCCGTGTTATAAAAAGTAGTCCAAGGCCAGCGATTAAAAATGATAAGAAAATGAAAAGAGAAATCATATTATTTTGAGTTTATTAGGTTACTTATTTGTTTTAACAAGAAGGAGACATACCACAAAATCAGAATGAAGATCGCCACTAAAAGCGGATATTGAATGTAAACACTCACGGGCCTGTTAATGCAATATTCAAAAAAGATACTGCATATAGCGATAATGAGCGCAGTAACCAGAATAAGTTTAATGATAACTTTCATGTTAAATATTAATTTGAACAAAGATATGAAATCAAAGTATCTAAGGAAATCAAGAATGTCCTAATGGAAATTTTCAATCCGGGATTTAAATGACGTTATGCTTGTATTTTGATTATCCGATTCTACTTTACCATCCTTTAACCGCACAATCCGGTGCGCATGCATTGCTATATCTTCCTCGTGAGTTACAAGTATGATGGTATTACCGTTTTTGTGAATTTCTTCCAGTAATCCCATAATTTCAACGGAAGTTTTACTGTCTAAGTTGCCGGTGGGTTCATCCGCTAATATGATAGCAGGATTGTTAACTAATGCTCTGGCAATAGCCACACGCTGGCGCTGGCCACCGGAAAGTTCATTGGGTCGATGGTTCATGCGGTTTCCCAATCCAACCTGCTCTAAAACTTTTTTTGCCATTTCTTCCCGTTTACTTTTCTCAATGCCTGCGTAAACTAATGGAAGCATCACATTTTCCAAAGTGGTGGAACGCGGTAATAAATTAAAGGTTTGAAATACAAAGCCGATTTGCTTATTCCTTACTTCTGCCAGCTCATTATCACTCATTTTAGCAACGGCAAGGTTGTTAAGGATGTATTCTCCAGAAGTTGGTGAATCCAGGCATCCCAGCATGTTCATTAAAGTCGATTTTCCACTTCCGCTGGGACCCATTAACGCAACATATTCATTTTTGAATATTTTAAGCGAAACCCCGCTCAGCGCGTGAATTTCTTCGGTTCCGATCTTGTATTCTTTCTTTATGTCACTGAGCTCAATAATGGGTTCCATAACGTAAAGATAGTTATTTTGAAGATGGGCATCCCTGATATTTAATATGATGTCGTTGAGCCCTTCTAAAGTTTCATTATTTTGAAATTCTTATTAAACGAATTCTGTTTAATGATCAGGTTATAAGCGCCTGGATTCAAGGTTTCAATATCGATTGTATAGGATTCATTGTGGTTGGATTTTTTTTCCTCTGTTAAATCGATGATTAATTTTCCAAACATATCGTATATTTTAAATTGGATGGAACCTTCATCAGGCGTTGAATGTAAAATCTGGAGTTTATACTCCGATGGATTCGGGAAAACGGTGAAGGGATTCTCATCGTCCTGCGATTTTATTCCGGTTGTAAGGCAGGCAATGGAACCAGTAATTTTAACACCAGCCCTGTCTGTAGAAGGGTTTTGAATCAAGTTCATAAACGCATTTCCTGCTGCGCAATCATTTTTTAATTGATTGGCTAAAAAAGGTTCAAGATGGCTCATATATCTTGAAAAAAGAATCGCATTACAGCCGGTTCCGGAACAAGCAGGTTGTCCGAATGTACAGGTACCACTGGTTCCATTCCCGAAATCACAATGTTTAGCCCCTGTAACAATAACGTGAAACTTTTTAGAAGATGCAGTAGCGTTATAATGACTATTTTGTACAGTCGTATCTGCGACATTATCCTGTTCTCCGGAAATCATTAATGTGGGTAAGGTTACCAGGCTTGCAGAATTGATAGAAGATGGATTTGTGGTTGCCGCACACATATTGAATAGACAGGTTACGGTCGAATTCGATGCGGTTGCAAGGAAAGAACTGCCTGCGCCCATAGAATGGCCACCAATTGCGGACTTTTGAAGTACTTTGCCATTGAATATAGTCAACGACGGATTGGAAATAGAATTTAAACCCATACCTGCAGATGCTAAAAATTTCAGGTCACTTCCAAACTCGGAATGAGAAGGAGAAAAACTACCTTCTGTGCGAGGCATTAGGACGATATAGCCGAGGGATGGGAGGCGATTATAGATGTTGTCATAGGCATCGTAGGTCATCACAAATCCATGACCGAAAACCACGATAGGAAACTGTCCGTTGGCAAGCGCTACATTATCACCCGCAGTAGTTGCAGGGTAATACACTTCCGTTCCTACGTTTCTGCCCGATGCTGTATTGGTTGTTATACCTCCGGAAATAGCATAGCCGGAAGAACTCCGCGCCACATCTTTAAAATTAATACTCACATGGCCCACCTGGTGCGGCTGAGCGAGAATACATAAGTTTGCTAAAATGAAGGCGGCTGTAATTATTTTTTTCATGTTCTTTTTTTTATGTTGCGAACGCTAAATAATTAGTTAAGAATCAATAAAGCAAATCTCTAATTTTCATTTTATCAGATGAGCAACCACGCGGGTTTATAACAAAAAAACCTGATCGTTGAGACCAGGTTTAAAAGGCTTTTTGTAGGAATTCTGAAAAATTATTCAGTAATGATTACTAAATATTTTGAATTTGACCAGAAATCCTCTGTATTGGTAATTTCAATTTTCTCAACTGATTTTTCTCCGATCAGTTTATAGGAACTTGATGGATGACTAGTAATGATTTTCGCTTTCTTAGCACGAATATCTATGGATGTGGTTTGAGACGCGTTTACTTTAGTGAAGTATTCTTTATTAAAATCGTCTTTCAGTTTAGTGGATTTTCCCATCCCAATAAACCCGCCTTCTTTTGTAATGACGTTCTTTTCCTTTAACTCTTTTGATGTTCCAAAAGCATAATACACCGAATTCATTTTTTCAGTTTTAGCTGAACTTTCAGCTTCCACGTTTTCAAGGTTCATTACTATATTGCTCAGCTCAATGTTTTTAGCTTCTAATTGTGATTTGAGATCTGATATCTCACCATCTTTCGCATCAATCTGCGCCTGTAACGTCGCAATCATTTGCTCTAAACCGGTAATTTTTGATTTTGAATCCTTCAGTTTTTTTGTTAATGAACTGATGCGGTTCTTATTCTTAGCTAAGAGGTCATAAATAGCCTGGATATCTTCTTTAATGCTTTCTTCTTTGCTTTTAACATCGCCGCTTTGCGATTGAGATGTAACAATTTTTTCTTTTTCTTTAATCGCATTTAAGTTTTCCTGAATCTCATTAAAGGAATTCACGAATTCCTGAAGGGCAATTTCTTTTTCAGATAATTGACCACTCAACTCACCGTTAACGTTCGCTAAACTATCTGCTAAAGGGTTAGCTTCTTTTTCGGAACCTCCGCAAGAAATGGTAAACAAGCTTGATGCAGAGATTACTGCAGCCACAATAACTAATTTTAATGTTTTCATCGTAAGTGTTAAAATTTTGTGCAAATGTATACATTAATACGAACCTCCGATTTTCGTAACCTTAAATTTTGCTTTTTTTTTCGAAATGTTGGATTTATACAATCCACCGTCATTTTAATAAAGCTATTTTATTTACAAAGATTAATTTTAACTTTACCGCATGTTTACAACAGACCAACTTAAGGACCTTCACGAACGACATGCCGCTCTGAAGGGGTTTCTTTGACTACGATAAGAAGAGCCACGAGTTAAAGGAACTCGAAGAAAAAACCCTTGACCCCAATTTTTGGACAGATTCTAAGAAAGCTGAGGCGGTGTTAAAAGAAGTAAAGGCCCGGAAATCGTGGGTTACTTCTTACGACAAGCTTACTGCAGCTATTGACGACCTTGATACTATGTTCGAATTTTATGCATGCTGGAGCGTATGTATATGATGTGGGCAGAAAAAAATGGGTTTAAACTCACTGAACTCGATCGTACAGATGGTGATGTCGCAGGTATTAAGTCTGTTTCCATTCAAATTGATGGAGAATATGCTTATGGTAACCTGAAAGGCGAAAACGGTGTTCACCGCTTAGTTAGAATTAGTCCGTTTGACAGTAACGCTAAGCGCCATACGTCGTTTGCTTCGGTATATGTTTATCCCGTGGTAGATGATACGATTGAGATCAATATCCATCCAAATGATATTGAAATGAGCACTTCCAGGAGTGGAGGCGCAGGAGGACAGAACGTGAATAAAGTGGAATCAAAAGTTCAGCTCACGCACAAACCAACAGGAATTGTGGTTGTTTGTCAGGTTGAACGGTCTCAGCTTGGGAACCGTGAAAAGGCCATGCAAATGTTACGCTCACAGTTATATGAACTTGAGATGAGAAAGCGGAACGAAGCGCGCGATGCAGTGGAAGAAGGTAAAATGAAGATTGAATGGGGCTCACAGATTCGAAGTTACGTGTTACATCCCTACAAAATGGTAAACGATCACCGTACTGAATTAAAAATTACTGATGCCGAAGGCGTTTTAAATGGTAACATTGATGAATTATTAAAAACGTTTTTAATGAGTCAGGGTAAAAGGAAATAATCCTGTTGGTGCGTACAATTGATACTCAATGTAGTTGAGAAAATAAAAAATATGAGTAAGAATAAAATTCAGATATTGTATAATCCCCGATGCAGTAAATGCCGGGAGGCTTTGAGTTTATTGGAAGGTGAAAATTGTGAAGTAGAAATCAAAGAGTACTTGAAGGAATCTTTAACCAAAAAGGAATTGAAAAATATTCTGGCAAAATTAGGCTTAAAAGCGTTTGATATTGTTCGTCAAAAGGAAAGTGTATTTATCAAAAAATTTAAAAATAAGAAGTTTACAAATGAAGAATGGATTCAAATTTTGCTTGAAAATCCTGTTTTGATTGAAAGACCTATTGTAATAGATGGATACAAGGCTATAATTGGAAGACCGCCCGAATTGGTTATTGATCTGGTTAACCGCTAACTTTGTTTGATACAGTTAATTCCCCGGTGTACTGCAGAAAAGTACCTCGAAAATTTGCCATAGGTTTTTTGGATTTTTTTTCCGGTTAACGGTAACTAACACGATTCCCTAAAATGTGAATAAAACAGTCTCATTATTCGACTAAAATATCCGATTGGCTTTGTAGTTTTAACATAAACCGCTACATTTGCACCCGAATTTAAAAAATACACATAACATGTCTAACCAAGTTGGTAAAATTGCTCAAGTTATTGGTCCCGTAGTGGACGTTAGTTTTGATTTAAATGGTGGGAAACTGCCAAGTATTTTAGATGCATTGGAAATCGTTCGTGCGGGCGGTGCTCCATTAATTCTTGAAGTGCAAAAACATATAGGTGAAGACATGGTTCGTGCCATCGCTATGGATAGTACAGATGGTTTATCCCGCGGCATGGAAGTTAGAATGACTGGTTCAGCCATTAAAATGCCAATCGGTGATAAAGTAAAGGGCCGTTTATTTAATGTTGTAGGTGATGCTATTGACGGTATCAATACACTTAAAAAGGATGATGGTGTTTCAATTCACCGTGCTGCGCCACGTTTCGAGGACTTATCGACATCTTCAGAAGTATTATTTACAGGAATCAAAGTAATCGATTTAATTGAGCCTTATTCGAAAGGTGGTAAAATTGGTTTGTTCGGTGGAGCCGGTGTAGGTAAAACCGTATTGATCATGGAATTGGTAAATAACATCGCTAAAGCATACGCTGGTTTGTCAGTTTTTGCTGGTGTAGGCGAACGTACGCGTGAAGGAAACGATTTATTGAGAGAATTCATCGAATCCGACGTTATTAAATACGGTGAGGAATTTAAACATGATATGGAAAAAGGTGGTTGGGATCTCTCTAAAGTGGATTTAAAAGCTTTGGAAGATTCAAAAGCTACCTTGGTTTTCGGACAAATGAATGAGCCTCCTGGAGCGCGTGCCCGTGTTGCGTTATCCGGATTAACCATGGCAGAATATTTCCGTGACGGAGATGGAACAGGACCTGGTCGTGATATCTTATTCTTCGTTGATAATATCTTCCGGTTTACCCAGGCTGGTGCTGAGGTTTCAGCTTTATTAGGCCGTATGCCTTCTGCTGTAGGGTACCAACCAACATTGGCTTCAGAAATGGGAGCGATGCAGGAGCGTATTACTTCAACTAAAAAAGGTTCCATTACATCTGTACAAGCGGTATATGTACCTGCGGATGACTTAACCGATCCGGCGCCTGCTACAACGTTTGCTCACTTGGATGCAACAACTGTATTAAGTCGTAAAATTGCCGAGTTAGGTATTTATCCGGCAGTGGATCCATTAGATTCTACTTCCCGTATTTTAACTCCTTCTGTTATCGGAGATGCTCATTATAATTGTGCTCAACGTGTAAAAGGAACTTTACAGCGTTATAAAGAACTTCAGGATATCATCGCCATTTTAGGTATGGATGAATTAAGTGAGGAAGATAAATTAACTGTTCACCGCGCTCGTCGTGTTCAGCGTTTCTTATCTCAACCGTTCCACGTAGCTGAACAATTTACAGGTTTAAAAGGTGTATTGGTTCCAATCGAAGATACCATCAAAGGATTTAATATGATTCTTGACGGCCAGGTAGACGAATACCCTGAAGCGGCTTTCAACTTGGTAGGATCAATTGAAGAAGCAATTGAAAAAGGAAAGAAAATTTTAGCAGACGCTTAATAGTATTCAACGTTTAAGGTTCAGGATTTATAAGCTTGAACCTTAAACCTTAAATCTGAATTTGTAAAATGAAACTAGAAATTATAACACCCGATAAAAAGTTATTCGATGGACAGGTAAAATCTGCTGTTTTTCCTGGATCTGAAGGATCATTCGGAGTTCAGAATAACCATGCGGCCATGATTGCTACTTTAAAAAAAGGAACTATCGAAGTGGTGGAAGAAAATAATACCCCGCATAGTTTTGCTGTAAAGGGTGGAGTAGTTGAAGTGTTTAAAAATAAAGTAATTGTTTTGGCTGAGTAATTTTAAAGATTTTTCGAACCGAAAAGCCTGCATGATGAATGCAGGCTTTTTTTATAACTTATTCTTTAATATTCTGTAAGGTATCACAAGTGTGCCGCGGCGGCTTCACCCAACGAAATACAGTTCACATCGAAATTATATTTTTTAGCTTTCAACTGCATTTATTTTTATAATAAACACGTTTTCAGTTACTAAAGAACTACAAAGATGCGAACAAAAAGAGTTGTTAGGCCAAAAGGAATATTAATGCCGATCGGAGGAGGGGAAGACAGTCAGCTTATTCTAGAACGAATTATTAAAGAAACAGGGAAAAAGCGCCCTAAGATATGTTATGTAACCGTAGCCACTACATCTCCAAGGGAAGCCGCTCAAAAGCATAAAAAATTTTTCAGGGACATGGGGATGAAAAACGTTACCATCATCCATTTTGATACCCGTAAAGAAGCAGATCTCCCCTCTAATTTATTAAAAATTAAAGAATGTAATGCAGTGTTTCTTGGCGGCGGTGATCAATTACGGCTGAGCAGCCTTATTGGTGGAACAAAATTTATTTCCCTTCTTAGAAAGCGTTACCTGAATGAACCTAAATTTGTAATTTGTGGCAACAGTGCCGGTGCAGCCGCTATGTCGGATACAATGATCATATCCGGTAGTAGCCAGGACGCATTAATCAAAGGAGAACTGGAGCTTACAAACGGCTTAAATTTAATTAATAATGTGTTCATCGACACGCATTTCACCCAGCGGGGACGGTTCGGCAGGCTTATCCAAACCTTAACCTATAATCCGGGAGTACTTGGACTGGGTTTAAGTTTGGATACTGGTGTTGTTATATATGGTGGTGATGAACTTGAAGTTGTTGGAACGGGTTTAGTTGTGATAGCAGATGGAACCGAGATCATTTACACAGATCTAACTGAAATTGATAACGGATACCCGATAACTGTAGAAGGCGTAAAGATGCACGTTCTAGGGCCAGGAAAGCGCTTTTCCATCAGCGAACGCAAGTTGTTGTTTTAGGAACTAATTGTACTTATAATATAACGCTCAATAACTATTTAAGGCGTGCAATCAATTGATCGTGATTAAGCTCTTCCTGTGTCCCTGCTGACATATCTTTAAGCATCACAGTATTTTTTTCCATTTCGTTACTGCCAATAACTCCCACAAAAGGTATTTGCTTTTTATCAGCATACTCAAATTGCTTTCCAATTTTCTTTACAACGTCGGGATAAACCTCCGCGTTAATTCCTGCGGTTCTCAGTTTTGACGCAAGGGTAAGGCAGTGCATTAATTCCGCTTTTCCAAAGTTTGCCAGTAACACTTTGGTAGTGGAGGATTTATTTATGGATTCAGGAAATAACTCCAGTTCTTCCATCACATCATAAATGCGGTCAATACCGAACGAAATTCCTACTCCCGATAATCCTTTTAATCCGAAAATGCCCGTAAGGTCATCATAACGCCCGCCACCGAGAATACTTGGAGTAAAGGTTCCGGCGTTAGCTTTGGCTTCAAAAATCGTCCCTGTGTAATAATTCAACCCGCGCGCTAAGGTGATATCCATTTCAATAGTTGCATGCTTAATAGCAATGGTTCTCAGGTGATCCAGTAAAAAATAAATTTCTTCAATTCCCTTTTTTCCGATTTCGCTGTGTGATAAAAATTGTGTCAATACTTTTAATTTCTCTTCGTTGGAGCCCGAAAGATCAATCAGTGGTTTTAATTTCTCAATGGATTCTGGCGAAATACCCTTTTCGGCTAATTCTTTAATCACGCCATCTTTCCCAATTTTATCCAACTTATCTATGGCCACTGTAATATCAATGATCTTATCACTGGAATTAAGAATTTCAGCTATGCCACTTAATATTTTCCGGTTATTAAATTTTATCAGAACAGGAATGTTTAACTCGTGAAAGGTTTTATCCATCATGGACAAAAGCTCCAATTCATTTACGAGGGAATCCGACCCGATGACATCAGCATCGCATTGGTAAAATTCCCGGTAACGGCCCTTCTGAGGTTTGTCGGCACGCCAAACGGGTTGAATTTGGTAACGTTTAAAAGGATAGGCGAGTTTGTTATGATTCATCACCACGTAACGCGCGAACGGGACGGTTAAATCGTAACGTAACGCTTTTTCAGTGAGCAATTCAGTGTTATAGGGCCTCTGAATGGATGCGTCAAATTCTTGTCTTAATTCTTCTTTTTTATCCTCTTTACTTTCGTGAATGCGGGAGTTTAAAATTTTAAAAATCAACTGATCACCTTCTTCCCCGTACTTTCCCGTTAATGTAGAAATGTTTTCCATACTTGGGGTTTCAATGGGAGCAAACCCAAACAACCGGAAATTGGCTTTTACAATATCAAAAATGTATTGACGTTTCTGCATTTCCGCAGGACCAAAATCACGCGTACCTCTAGGAATGGATGGTTTCATAAGTTTTGAATAAAGTGTAAAAATATCAATAAAAGCCGTCCGGACAAAATCACGTTGTGCCCAGTGGACTTTAAACCCATAGCTTTAAGTGCGGGAAAAACTTCTACCGAGAGAAAAGGTATTAAGACGATAATTAATTGAAAAGGGATAGTAGTAAATTTCGTATAGGGCAAGTCAGATTAATGAACGCTCAAATCTGGTCCGGAAAGCGCGAAGCGACCGAAAATAAAAAGCAATATAAACTGAGAAATAGAATGGAGATTAATGATCGATTTTCTCGCCTTTGGCCACTTTTCTTACATTTTCGAATAAGACTTTTTCATCACCTTCTGCGTAAGAATTATGACTCCATACAATTTTTCCATTCCCGTCGACTAGAAATGTGTGTGGTACGTTGTTCACTTGCATTGCATTTTTAAATTGCTGCGCATCGTCAATATACACTTCAAATTCCCACCCTTTTGATTTAATGTCTGTAAGCACTTTGGCCGCGCTTCTTGCATCATCAATGGAAACGGCCACTACCTTCACTCCGGTTTTCGCTTTCAGTTCTGCATAGCCAGCCTGAATAGCATCTAGTTCTTTTTTGCAAGGCTTACACCAGGTGGCCCAAAAACTAATGACCATAGGTTTTCCCTTATTGTGCCATGTATTCGTTTTTACAGTTTTTCCATCAAGGCTTTTCACTTCAGTATCTGGAACCTGCATTCCTTCCGATTTTTGAAATGCGGAAAGGAAAATTGTAAGTATAAAAAAGAACAGGATGTTTTTCATAGCGTATTTTCTAACAAATATAACGGGTTTACAGTTTTATCTCAAGCTCCTCGTACCGTTCACGACTTAATTAATGTTAATCTGACTGTTATACCCGGCCATTATATTTCCTCAGAAACCATTCAACTGATAAAAATGCAAGGATGATAAAAAATATCCATTTTAAATTTACGAGATCTGTCAATTGTCTATGAGAATAGGTGATTGACTTAAAAGAGTCATTCGATAGAATTTCTTGTTGTAAACGGGTTAGTTCATTTTTGTAAAACAGTTTTCCCCCACTTTGACTTGCAAGTTGATAGAGCAAGTGATGGTTAGCAACTGTATTCACACGTTCGGAAACAATCTCTTTCACCGTTATCGTTCCTTTTTTAGTGTAGAGTTGATCTCCATACTTTACCTGAGCTTCAAAACTGTATTCACCCGGCGGAAACTGACCAGCAGACAATGAATACAAAGTTTGCTTTTTGCTGAATGTGTAATTAAAGGTTTTGTTTTTAGAATCCCTGATGACAAGAGTCACGTCTGGTTCGGTGACCAGTTCATAACTCTGGTTGTACACTTCTGCCGTAAAATCCAGGGATTCGTTTTCGTTTATTATTTTTTTTGAAAACACCCTGAAAAAGCTTTTGTCAGCCTTTACGGATAAATATTGAACCGTTTTGCTTATGAGTTCATTGAACAGGTTGTGATTATTATGATCCTGGTAATCCCGCATTCGCCACCGCCATAAACCATCTCCTGAAAATATTCCTGTTTTAATACCATTGATCTCTGAAAAGGCCCATAATGGGTCTTCGGTTTCAACCATACCAACTTTTTGTGAAATGAGTGTTTGAGTACCCATTTGCTGGGTATTGGTTTTAAACGGCGTTATCACAGCAGGAAAATCTTTGATGAAGTTTTTCAGTTCTTCGCTTATAGTAAAAAGTGAAAATTCCTTTTGATACACTCCTTCCACTTCATTGGATTTTGAATTAAAAATACCCTTGGATGAACCTGCATTTAAAGGGCTTCCTCCAATATAAAAAACAGACTGGTTATTGGCTTTTAATTCATTACTGATGCGTTGAGGCAAACTATTCCCCTGATGTATTATGACCAGTGAATAAGGTTTTAAAGGTTTTGTAAATTCCGAAAGTGCAGCAACTTCAACTTCATAGGTTTGAGCAGATGAAATACTTTGTTCCAACGCAGCTATGTCGGGATGCGGGGCGTTCGCTAGTATTAATATTTTTTCACGGTTATCAATTACGTCAATTACAAAAGATTGGGTATTATTCTGTTTATTTTTGTCTTCACTTAATTGTGAAACAGAAACCGTGTATTTTTGCACGCCTGCATCGCTGGCATCAAGCAAAAAGTTCAAGGTTTTATTAAAAGAATTTGAGTTTATCGTAACCGTCTCAGATTTGAGGATTTTCCCTTTGTGGCTTAATGAAACTTGAACTTCTTTTCCTTTCAAATCAATCGCATTTACATTGACCTCAGCGGGGAATACATTTCCTAAATAAGCGACCTGGTTATGATTTATCGATTGAATCCAGATATCTTTTAACGGAGCTGTGTCACCCAGGGCAATGGTGAAAATTGGTGCGTTTAATTTGTCGGTGCTATATAACGGGTTTGCGCCTTTATTGTAAATGCCGTCGGTTGAAAGAATGATGGCTCCAATATTTTTATTGGCATAATTATTCTCAATATCAGAAAATAACTTTGCAATGTCTGTTTCTTTACCAGTATAATTAAAGGAGTTAGATGGTTTTGGTTCTGAATCAAACTGGTAGGTTCGGACTTCATATTTTTCTTTAATCGCATCTATTAAAGCGGCAAGTTCTTGATTGTAAGTTGAGCGGATATACAAGGAGTCTTTTCCTGAAACAATGGACGTGGAATTGTCCTGTGCTAAAATAATAACTGGTTTTTCGGTTTCGTTAACCAGCCTTTTTATGAAAATATCTAATAGCAATAACGCAATTAAACTAACCGATACAAGACGGAGAACGAATAACCCGTATACCAGGTATGCCGTTCGTTCAGCATTTTGTTTGTCTCTATAATATAATAGGCCCGAAAAAACAAACCCTGCTACCAGACATAACAGGGTGTAATACCAGGGAAAATTAGAGATGAATTGCATTTAATTCAAAAATTTAAGAATAAATTGTCAGACAAAACGTGTACGGGCTCAATTCTATTAAGTTAGCATTCCACCGCATACGTTAATGCATTGCCCGGTAATATAAGAACTCATATCACTGGCTAAAAATAGCGTAAGATTAGCTACATCTTCGGATGTACCCCCACGTTTTAATGGTATAGAATCCCGCCATCCCTGAACAACTTTTTCATCGAGCGCACCCGTCATTTCAGTTTCTATAAATCCCGGTGCAATGGCATTACTTCGAATGTTCCTGGAGCCTAATTCTAAAGCAACAGATTTTGTGAATCCGATAATTCCGGCTTTAGAAGCCGAGTAATTTGCCTGTCCGGCGTTTCCTTTTACCCCCACAACTGAACTCATATTGATAATGGATCCTGAACGGGCTTTCAACATGGGTTTTTGAACAGCTTTGGTTAAATTAAAAACGGATTTCAGGTTGGCATTTATTACCTCATCCCATTGCTGTTCGCTCATACGCATAAGGAGGGTATCCCGGGTAATTCCGGCATTATTCACTAATACATCAACGGTTCCAAATTCTGCCACCACATCGGTTACAAGTTGGTCCGCCGCTTTAAAATCGGCGGCATCACTTTGATAGCCTTTCGCTTTAATGCCATACCCGGCAAGTTCAGATTCAAATGCTTTTGCCTTTTCAACTGAGCTAAGGTAAGTAAACGCAATGTTACAACCTTGTTCTGCAAATTTCAACGCAATCCCTTTACCAATCCCGCGTGACGCACCGGTAATAATGGCCACTTTATTTTGTAATAATTTCATATTAAAGAAAATAAATATTAATGCTTAAATATACTAATTATCATTTCAAGCTTTCCGAGGTGCCCTTAAAGTTTCTAACTACATAGTAACACCATTTTGTCCTCAACAAGCATCGTAAAGCCATGATTAGCGGGAAAACAGGCTGCATTAACACTACCTTAATAGAATATCACTTTTCTTTTTTGGCCGGCGGTGTTCGTACCACATGAAATGTTTAAGACGAAAATCTTCGTCTTTTATTTCCTCTAAAGGATAGACGGTGGATTCAGGTTTCGTTCTGAATGTTGCCCGGTCAACACCATCCGAATTAAACCATACCGTTAAATCGCTGCAGATGGTTTTATTTACACCCTTATATGTCTTTTTCTGTTTGACATAATAGATAATTTGTGCATTGCCAAGCACATTTAATTTTCGGATAGAGTCTTTTGCAAAAAAACCTTCAATTTTCCGTCCCTCAATCTGATTAAACTTGTGCTCATCCAGGCTATCTACCTTTTGTACAACAACCGCATTGTTAAGCAGTTCAAAATTTTTAATACTTGATTTTCCCGTTACGACTTTTATTTGCCTGGCAGTTACCTGTCCATTATTCGTCCAAAGAATTGGCGAATTATACATCGTCATTAAAGAGTCATGCAAAAAATAGGTAAGCGAATCACACAACCCTTGCAGGTCTGTTTTAAAAATTTTTACGTGCCTGAAGGCTCGTACAAATGTCTGTATGGAATCTGGTTGGCCGTATGAAAGCGTATCAGCTGAAACAAACAAAGTATCTTTTTCAATGATTTTTCCAAAAATGGCGTTTCCGGTAACAATGGCTCTGTTCCCTTTTTCAAAATGTTCTGCAAAATTACCGGTTATAATGGATTGATTTGCCTCCGAAGTATCTATAATCTTTACATTCTTTGTGGCTCGGGCATACCCGCGTTTCCTGTTATAAAATACACTGTCTCCCGTTAACCGTTGATTATCCGTTACAATCAATGCGTTTTTACTGAAACGGGAGATTTCATTTTCTGTATCGTACCAACCGTTTTCACAGTAAATGTAATTTTCTTTGCTGGTTATGATGGATGGGCCAATAAAATATGCAGTCTTGTTATCGGTATTATACCGTAACGTATCGCCGCTCATTTTGTAATCGGGATTTGTAAGGGTCACATCATAATGAAATGCCATTTCTTTACTCGCAGAATAATAGTGACCGTTTTTACTTTTAAGGGTGTTTTCTTTATTAACTATTGTTCCGCCGTTATAGTAACTCGCAATCGAATTGCCAATATCATAAATCAATGTGGGTGTTGTAAGTGTCATGTCTTTTTCAATGCATCGCACGTGGCCTTTTAAATGGGCCAGTTTTGATGTCGCATCGTAGCGCAACGAATCACCATAGACAAAAATACTGTCTCCTTTAATGATACTAATATGGCCAAAGGCTTCCAGTTTTTTATCACTGTATAAATAGGCACTATCGCAACGCATAACGGCGCCATCATGTTCGCATTCAACATCTCCAATTAACCTCCTGGCATCCACACCAATTGAACTGTCATATACAAGCCGTTTTGCATGCCTGATGGTAATTAATTTACCCGATTTTGGTTCTATTGTCTGAGTTGGCTTAGCCTGGGCAAGGCTCAAAAACGGGAGTACCATCAATAAAAATGGGAGCCAGTTCCATGATAGCGATTTCTTTATGAGTTGTAGCGTTAAGCCCATTTTCTGCGCATAAATTTAATCTTTAATTAGATGATTGCTGCTATATCATTACCATATTTTGGGAAATTACAGATCTCATTTCGTGCATTCAATTTTTATTAGAGCGATAACCTCACCTGGTAGGAAAAGAATAGATTAGATACGTTTCGCAATGGTCTCAGAAAGCCTTACCTTTGCATCCCTATGAGTAAAATTAAGAAGAACATTTTTGTTGAGAACGCTGAGATTGTTGACATTTCCTCTGAAGGAAAATCGGTTGCTAAAGTGGACGGCATGGTGATTTTTGTGGATGGAGGAGTTCCCGGAGACAGAGCAGATGTTTTAATCACCAGAAAAAAAAATAATTATGCCGAAGGCCATGTAACCCTTCTTAAATCCCCGTCAGAAAACAGGGTTATTCCAAAATGTGAACATTTTGGTAATTGTGGTGGTTGTAAGTGGCAGCATATGAATTATGAAACGCAGTTGTTTTTTAAGCAGAAAACCGTTGAGGATGCTCTGACACGCATCGGCAAACTTGACGTTTCTTCTATGAGGCCCATCTTCCCCAATAAGGCAGATTATTTTTACCGCAATAAACTGGAATTTTCGTTTTCCGATAAAAAATGGCTCACTACTGAGGAAATTAAAAGTGGTAAGGAAATTGATAACCGAAACGCGCTGGGATTTCACATTCCTAAAATGTTCGACAAAATTCTGGATATTAAAAATTGTTACCTTCAGGAAGAGCCGTCAAATTCCATCCGCAATGAGATTCGTGACTTTGCCATTAAAAACGGATTAACGTTTTTTGGTGTGCGCGATAAAACAGGTTTGCTTCGTACTCTAATGATTCGATCATCCAGCAATGGCGAGCTCATGGTATTGATTCAGTTTTTTGAAAACCAGGCCGAGAATATAAATCTCTTACTGAACCATTTAAAACACACGTTTCCCACGATTACATCCCTTCAATATGTAATTAACCAAAAAGGGAACGATACACTTCAGGATCTGGAAATAATAACTTTTGATGGCCGGGATCACATTTTTGAAGAAATGGATGGCTTGAAATTTAAAATAAGCGCAAAATCCTTCTACCAAACCAATTCGCCGCAAGCCTATGAGCTTTATAAAATTACGAGGGATTTGTGCGGACTTACCGGAAGTGAAACCGTTTACGATTTATATACTGGTACTGGTACTATTGCGAATTTTGTGGCCCAAAAGGCTGGAAAAGTTGTAGGAGTTGAATATGTTGCTGATGCGGTAACAGACGCTAAAGCCAATTCGGATTTTAACGGTATCACAAATACGATATTTTATGCCGGCGATATGAAAGATGTAATGAATGATGCTTTTGTTGCTGCGCATGGAAAGCCGGATGTCATTATTACTGATCCGCCCCGGGCCGGAATGCATGAAGATGTCATCCGGGTTATATTACGGGCAGCGCCTGAAAGGATAGTTTACGTTAGCTGTAATCCTGCAACTCAGGCTCGTGACCTCGCAATGATGACTGAACATTATGATATACGGGAAATTCAACCGGTGGATATGTTTCCTCAGACTGCACATGTAGAGAATGTTGTTCTATTGGTAAGAAAAAATGAACGCGTATTGTAAGTTTATTCTTTGTATAAAAAGCGGGTTTTCAGCATTTCAGGCATACTAAAATAAGTTTTTAACTATTTTCGGTTTTGCTGTAACTATTTTCTGATGAATGATGTTTAAGGATTTATAAACCTTTAACACATTAACTATGACAACGACTACTTTTGAACCTATTGAAAAAGAAGCGATCGAAACATTAAAGTTTCCAGGGAACGAAGTACTATCAGATGAAGCATTAATAAAGGAACGAAATTCAGAGCTGTCGCGTGCGTTGTCTCTGGGTAACCTTGAGCATACCAAAATTAAAATTTACTTTGAAGACGATCAGTCCTGCAAGTTGGTGGAAACAACTGTATGGGGTGTAACCGATAAACGGGTGATATTAAAACAAGGTGTTGTTATTCCGATTAATCGGGTGCACAGAATTTCTTTATAAGTTTTTCCTTTTTAATGGCCCGCTGTTTTACAACGGCGGGTTTTTTTGTGCGTTATCAGGTGGTCGACCTCATTTATAAGCTTAATCATTCAAGTGTTTTCGGTATGAACGTTCAGGGCGCTTGCACATACACTTGGTTGGTTTGTATTCTCAAGTCATAATGCGGAAGTGAAAAAATGTGACTTCGATAGGCTCATTCACCAGAGCAATAACCCTAAATAAAAAAGCCTCCTGTTAGAAATAGCAGGAGACTTTTTATTTGGAGTGTGAAGATTATAAAATAAATTAGAGATTATTTGATTCTCGGCAATAATGTAACATGTCCTGTCTTTTTGTACTTGGCACCCGACATAGCTACAATTTCTGCCTGGTAAATGTAAACACCTTGTTCGCATTGACGTCCATTTTCCTTACCATCCCATCCAATCTGATCTTCCGTACTCTTAAAAATCACGCTTCCCCACCGGTCGAAAATGGTTAGCTTAATTTCACTGATCCCGTATCCTACAGGAATAAAAACTTCATTGATTAAATCGCCGTTAGGTGTAAATGCATTTGGAATAAATACATCCCAGTCTTTAGTAACGGTTACACACACGACATCCGTGTTTTTACAGCCTTCGATGCTAATCGCTTCTAATGTATAACAGGTGTAATCCTGAGGGTTCACCGTAATGGTTGGGCAATAGTTACATAGGAGAGAAGGATCGGAAGACGGTAAGAATCCAAGTTGGTTGTAATTCGAACCAGAGCCAATCAGTGTGATCGTTTGATCGATGTTGGTAATGGTATCCACTCCAGCGTAAACAGAAGGCAACGGATTCACAAATACCTGTACAGTTGCTGTAGAAGAACAGTTATTAGTAGTACCTGTAACCGTATAGCTTGTAGTAACCTGTGGGTTTACATCGGTTACAGAATCATTCGGGCTCATCACTGCCGAGGAAGGAATCCAGGTATAGGATGCGGCACCATTAGCGTATATGGGAGCAGATTTCCCTTCACAAATGGTTTGGTCAGGTCCGGTTGTTACAGTGGGATTAGGTTTCACTACCAGCACTACCGTATTGGAAGTTGTGCAAAGGAACGGAGCAGTACCGTTGGAGCCTATTATGGTATAGGTTGTTGTTTGTGCAGGAGTTGCAATGGCCGGTGTTCCGTTAGCATTTGTAACGGAAGTCGCCGGAGACCAGGTATAATTTGCCGCACCAAATGCCGTTAAAGTAGACGAACTACCTGCGCAAATCGCCTGTGGTGTTGCAAATCCAGTTACGGTTGGTGTTGGTATGACTCCGAGGGAGAAGGTTGTAAATGAAGTACATCCCAAGGGACTAGTTCCACTGACATTATAAATTGTGGTTGTGTTCGGGTTTGCAGTTACTGCAGATCCATTGGTGGTATTTAACCCAGTCGCGGGTGTCCACGTATAGGTATTGGCTCCGTTTGCATTTAATGTAGTAGAAGCTCCACTGCAAATTACGGATGGCGTGCCGGCAACCGAAATAGTTGGATTCACGGTAACTGTCACCACAACTTCTGCTGAATTGGTACAGGTGCTTGTTGAACCGATGACTGTATAAGTGGTGGAGGTTGGAGGCGCTGCAACTACTGTGCTCCCGTTTGCTGAATTTAATGTAAGCGAAGGCGACCAGGTATAAGTAGTAGCTCCTGTTGCAGTGACGCTCGTACTTCCAAGAGGACAAATTGTTGGTGTAGCGGCAGAAGCATTGACCACCACAGTATTCGCAACCACGATGGTCACCGTATTGCTTGCTGTACATTCTCCCGTTAAACCCTCGATGGTATAGGTTGTAGTAACGGAAGGTGTAGAAATAACCGTTGAACTGGTATTGTTATTTAAGTAAATGTTCGGCGTCCATGTATAGGAATTTGCGCCACTTGTAGTTAACGTATTGGCAGATAATGGGCATACCGTCATATTAGCCGGGGCGGTAACAACAGGTAAGGGGTTTATTGTAATGGTTGTCGTGGTTCCGCTGATGCAGCCATTCGAATCCATTCCGCCCACGGTATAAACCTGGGTAGCTGAAGGCGTTCCCGTAACCACAGAACCGGTAGTCGCACTGAGTCCAGTGCCCGGAATCCAGCTATAAGTTGAAGCGCCGTTGGCAGTTAATGTTGCGGTCTGCTGTCCTAAACAAATCGATGCTGTATTTACCGTTATAACAGGTAAAGGGTTAACTGTAATCGACGTATTTGCATCACTAAAACAACCATTCACATCAGTGCCGGTAACAGTATAGTTTGAAGTACTTACAGGAGTGCCTGTTACTACTGCCCCGGTAGTAGCACTTAGGCCTGTGACGGGAGACCATGTATATGTGTTAGCTCCATTCGCTGAAAGTGTTGCGGTTTGCTGTCCTAAACAAATGGTAGAACTATTTACAGTAACTGTTGGAAGTGGGTTAACTGTTATTGCGGTGATGGTTCCGTTGACACAACCATTCGCGTCAATTCCACCCACTGTGTAACTCTCGCTAGTTGACGGAGTTCCGGTTACTAATGAACCTGTAGTTGCACTGAGGCCTGTGCCAGGCATCCAACTATATGTAATGGCACCAGTCGCTATTAAAGTCGCCGTTTGTTGCCCTAAACAAATTGATGCTGTATTAACGCTAATGGTGGGTAACTGGTTTACAGTAATACTTGTAGTCGTATCATTCACACAGCCATTACTATCCGTTGCTGTTATCGTATAGATTTGTGATGCAATCGGCGTTCCTGTTACAACAGATCCTGTAGCTGAACTGAGCGTTGCTGCAGGTGTCCAAGTGTAAGTATCCGCTCCGTTAGCGGTAAGCGTTGCAGTTTGTTGTCCTACACAGATTGTTGAACTGTTGGCAGTAATAGTTGGAGTAGGGTGAACGATTACGGTTGTAGTTGCCGTGTTTGTACATCCTAACGCCGTAGTTCCTGTAACGGAATAGGTTGTTGTAACTGTTGGGGCAGGTGTGATGGTGGTAGTTGTTGCTCCCGTATTCCAGCTATAAGTAGACGCGCCGTTTGCGATAAGCTCAACAGGTGTTGCCGGGCAAATAGGCTGGCCCTGGCACGAGGAGTTCATCACCCCAACTGCAAGGTTGATGTACGTTTCGTCGCCAAGGTAATTTAAGGATATACAACTATGAGTTCCCGGGAAACGAATAATTGTATATCCTTCTGAGCCAATAAGGGTAGTTGGATTTACATAATTCATCGCGATCCCCGTCCATAATACCTGGTAAGGTACAGAGGTGACGATTGTAATAGGAAGTGCCGGCTGTCCGATACTTGCAAAAGCAATTTGAGGGTTGACTACCGGTTGACTAAAACAGAAATTCAACACACCGGCAAGATCATTCCTAATAGTGGTTACCGTTTGTGGGACATTAAATGAAGCCGGGAAATTACCACCACCAAACATTGAGGGCGTTGAAGATAATCCATTCCCTGTATGAGTAGCAGATACAGTGATTCCAACAGGCAATGTTCCCTGCGCGAGCCCGGCAGTAACTGAAGTAACATCTACCCAGCTTAACACAGAGGTATCGCACAAACTGTTCTTTTGTATAATATACACACTTGGTGGGAAACCGGCATTTTCAACATCCACACTAACTGTATTGGTTGACGTGCAATTACCGTTTGATCCCGTTACAGTATAGTGAGTCAGATTCGGAGGCGTAGCCGTTACTGAACTGCCGTTTGGTGAATTTAAGGTTCCAGCAGGCGACCAAGTATAACTTATGCCGCCGCTTGCAGTTAATACAGTTGAGGTTCCCGGACAAATAGTAACGTTTGGAGAAACCCCAATAACAGGAACGGTATGGACAGTAATCGCGGTGATTGTGCCATTCAAACACCCATTAGCATCCATCCCTATTACAGTGTAGCTCTGACTGGAAGAAGGATTTCCTGTTACAACCGCACTGTTCGTAGAACTTAAACCGGTTCCAGGAATCCAGCTATACGTGGTTGCGCCATTGGCAGTTAATGTGGCAGTTTCTCCCGCGCAAATAGTTGCGCTGTTGGCAGTGATCACGGGCAACGGATTTACACTAAGCGTTACTACAGCGGATTGAGGACAGGAATAACGGTCTTCAGAATAAACAGTGAATGTATTTGGAGCCATGGATGTCACGGTAATCTGGTCTGTATTTCCCGGCGTGCTAGTATTGGTAAAGGTTTCAGTACCTGATTGAACCCACGTGTAGGTATAACCAGGAGAGCCTAGCAAAGTACTTGCTGTAATGGGAACATTGGTTCCAGGGCAATGAGCCGGTGGATTCACCACTGTAATTTGAGGGCAAATATTTACTTCAATTACTGAAAGCGAATTATACCCTGCGCAGTTCAGATCATTCCACATACCGTCTGGATAAATCTGTGTACAATCTTCCACATTGCCGGAATTATTAGGTTCTCCTGCCGCCCAGTTGGTGTAACCTGCGGGTGACCCGTCATACCACACAAAAGACCCTTCCGTGATCTCATCTGTGTATCCGATCCAGATCACTTCTCCTGAATAGCCTTGGTTAGACAATGCCTGAACCAGATCCGCATTTTCACTAGCAGATTGAACTGATATAAGGTTTGCACCAAACGTCTGCGCATAGGCCTGTGCCTGGGGCCCAGTCATAAACTGTGGATTTATAAAATAAAGGCTGCAAGTGTTATTCATTCCCAATAATTCGATATTTCCTGCCGAAGTTAAAGCGGAGCGAATTGCCGCAAGGTTGCAGGCACTTGAAACACAAGCTCCGATTCCAACCGTTATAGTAGCAGTTCCGGTACATCCTCCTGTTGCTCCCACCACTGTATAAATCGTACTTGATAAAGGAGTTGCAGTAACATTGGATCCATTAGCAGAACTTAATGTTCCTGCTGGAGACCAGGTATAATTTGTGGCGCCGTTTGCTTCCAGCAATGCCGATCCACCAGGACAAACAGTGGGAGTATTAGAACTCAGTGTTAGTGTTAATGCCCCACCCATGCTTATTGAAGCCGTGGCAGATCCTGTACAGGTTCCGGTAGAACCAATAACTGTGTAGGTGGTGGCTGCTCCAGGCGTTGCTGTAACCGTGCTTCCGTTAGGGGAACTCAGTGTTGCAGATGGACTCCAGGTGTAATTGATAGCACCGGTGGCCGCTAAATCAACTGGGCTACCAGCGCAAACAGTCGTTGAGGTAGGGGTCACCGTCAAGGTTAATCCGCCACCGATTGTAACGGTAGCGGTAGCGGAACCCGTACATGTTCCCGATGATCCCACCACGGAGTACACAGTGGTGGCAATCGGGCTGGCTGTTACATTCGCGCCATTTGAAGAACTTAATGTAGCTGAAGGGCTCCATGTATAATTAGTGGCCCCGCTTGCAGTAAGAGATACCGTGCCGCCCGTACAAATTGTAGAATTATTAGGAGTCACAATGAGGTTAGGCGGGTTTAAATTTACAGTTATAGCAGCAGTTGCAGACCCACAAGTACCGAGAGCGAAAACAGAGACGGTGCCCGCTGCAGACCCAAAGTTTACAGTAATGGCATTTGTTCCTGCGCCTGATGCAACCGTTGCGCCGGCCGGTACGGACCAGGTATAATTTGTACTTGCAACATTTGCGACCGAATAAGAAATTCCACTGGCGTTAGGGCAAATGGATGTCGTACCATTAATGGCTCCAATGGCAGGTGGGGTTCCTCCAACCGTAACCTGTACCGTTCGCGTTTGGGTACCACTGCACCCGGGTGCCGATACCGTATAAATGGTTGTTACTGTGGGGTTAGCAATGGTTACACTCCCTGAGGTAGTTGACAACGCGGTAGCCGGTGTCCAGGTGTAACTGGAGCCTCCGCTTACAGTTAACGTAGTTGACTGGGATGGGCAAATCGTGACAGAAGGTGATATGGTTAAGCTGGCGGCGGCTGGTAGAACCGTAATGTTGACACACTTTTTACCAATACAACCGGCAGCGTTTTTACTGGATGCGCAAAGTTGATCTGTGGCTGAAAGCGTGAATGTTGCCGTAGGGCCAGAACCACCAAATATTGGGTCAACAATACCAGGAAGTGAAGATGCGAGCGGATTAACTGAACATCCAGCACCAAACGGAGCACATGTCTGTATGGCCGCATTTGTAGTAAAAAAATTCCAATTCCATGTATATGGATTTGTACCAGTTCCTCCACTTGCAGTTAATGATACTGTTTGCCCGGCGCAGATAGTGAGTGAAGGGGCAACCGCTAAGTTGATAACGGGTGCTGCCACGCCGTTTATAGTTATTGCAGTGGGCGTGGTTGCACAGCTTCCACCATAATTTATAGTTAGTGAATACGATCCATTATTAGCAACAGTCCAATTATTTACAGTTGGAGATTGAATATTGGATGTAAAACTTGAGGGGCCAGTCCAAATATAAGTTCCTCCATTTGTGAGTGAGGTTAATGAAACATTACTCCCGTAGCAAACTAAAGTTGGCGCCGTAATGTTTGCAGGATTTAACGTATTTGTAACAGTTACGGTTTTAACGATAGTTACACCGGTTGGTGTACAAGCAGATGCTCCAAGGGTGAGTGTGTACGTTGTGGTAACTGTTGGTGTGATTGTAATAGTTTGGGTATTGGGATAAGTCCCTGGAGGATTAGAGGTCCATGCATAGGAAGAAGCAGTTGAACTGCTACCTAAAACACCACTGAACCCAGGGCATAACTGGGAAGGACCGGTAATTTGCTGGCCAAGGGCAACGCCGGTTCCGGCTGTAACGGTATAACTACATACATTGCCGGCGTATCCATCCACCATGATATAATATTTTTGACCGGGAACCAGGTTTACGTTAGTTGAAATAGTAAATGTTCCTGAACCGCTTCCTTGCGAAACACAATTTGAAACATCAGTAAAACTTGAGCAGTTGCTGGACGCATAAATAACTGCTTGTATCCCTGAACCTGAACTTTGACACCCGCCTGAATTAAATATTAAGGATGCACTGGTTCCACTAGCCACAAAACTTAACCAGGAATTATTTTCTATCGAACCGCAAAAGTTACCTAAGCCTGAGGTACTGCCTGACGTATATGATCCACTTGTATTTCCGCAATAGCCATTTAAATCACAGATCAATGGCGCGTTCAAACATTCGTCGGAGGCGGGTGTGGATGCACATGCCATAGGATTTGGTAAGGGACTCGCCGAAGCGCTATTTATGGGGCTACCATTATCAAGCCTGAAGCGGAACCCCTTGGAAGTGCCAGAGTTACCTGATTTAAAATGGAGTGTTAAATATTCTCCCGATGAAATAACTAAAAAATTTTGATTCAGGTAACCTGAAACGGTTTTTAAGATATTTGATGTTGTATCGTGTCCATCGTAGATTTTAAGAACATCTTTATTGGATTCAGTAAAAAAATAATTGCTTTTGAGGTAAATTTTTCGGTTATATTGATTTTTGATGGTTAAAACGTAATCTTCATTATTGGAATATCCCGATGAAGATCCAATTTCCCCATCATAACTGCTGTAAAGAAATGCTCCGTCGGCGGGTAAAATAAACTCACGCGAGCAATCCATGAAGACACAGTTTGGACTTCCTGCTTCCTGCATTTTATTAATCTTTATTTCATCAACTTTAAAATCCGTTTGTGAGGTTAAAGAGGTGATATAGCTCAAAAGAAGGATCAGAGTAAATATTTTTTTCATTTCGTACTTTAGGTTTAAGTGCTTTAAAAATAGCAAAATTACCCCAGTCACACTACCTAATCTGATTAAGCCTCTAATTTGGGTATGTAAAGCCGGTATTTGGTTTAGGGAGTATTAGAATAGCTTAATTTTTCTGAAAAATTTACTAAACGTCAAGATTATTAAAAATGTTTTTTACTAGTGGGAGGCATAAAAAATCTGTGTAAATTCGCATGAACCACTGGCATAAAATTTAATGAAATTCACCGTTCGTCCTCCGCAGGTATTAAGAAGCTATTATAAAGGCTCAATATGGAGAATGGATAAAAATGAACCTACAATTTATTTAACATTTGATGATGGCCCGGTGCCTGAAATTACACCTTGGGTATTAGATGTCCTAAACAATTATAATGTTAAAGCTACTTTCTTCTGTGTAGGTGAAAATATAATAAAACATCCTGAAATTTTTCAGCGAATTCTATCAGAAGGTCACCAGGTTGGAAATCATACGTTCAATCATTTGAAAGGGTGGGAGGTGTCTTCAACCGTTTATCACAAAAATGTAGAGCAATGTCAACAATTCACTAAAACTGACCTTTTCCGTCCTCCCTACGGCAGGATAAAAAAAAGCCAGATGAAAAAATTAATGGATGATTACAGAATCGTGTTTTGGGATGTATTAAGCCATGATTATGACAGATTAACTACATCTAAAAAATGTTTAGGAAATTCGATCAAGTATTCGCGTAATGGCAGTATCATCGTATTTCATGATAGCCTCAAAGCATCACGCAATTTAAAATTTGCCCTTCCTCAATATATTGAACATTTTCTGAAATTAAGTTATAAATTTGCAACTCTATAATTTAATTGAAATGAGATTTTTAGCGGTTATATTTTCTGTTTTTATATTTGGACTGTTTGCATGTAATTCAACAGCTTCTTCAGCTGATAAAACGGAAACTTTTAAAGTTTGGGGTAATTGCGAGAAGTGTAAAGTTACTATTGAAAATTCAGTTAAAGTGGATGGCGTGAAAGAGCAGGATTGGAATGTTGAATCCAAATTGATGACTGTGAAATTTGACACAACTAAAATTACCTTAAGTGGAATACAACAGTTAATTGCAAAAGCCGGTTACGACAACGACGGTTTTTATGGTGATGATTATGCCTATGCAAAACTTGATGGGTGCTGTCAGTACGACCGTAAGCCGTTCGAAATGAAATAATTCTCGGAAAATTTCTGGATTTTTTTTATACCTTCATGGATATGAGATATTCACGTCCTGGCTATATAATCCCTATCATTTTATCTTACTTATTATTAGTTGCGTGTAGCTCCCAAAAAGTCAATCAAACAAGCAATGATCGCCTATATAAGAAAGAAAATAATGAGCTTAATTCCAGTTATCTGATCTATCACATTAATGATAGTGTGAGCCAGTTGTTTTATGAAATTTCAAATGAGACCCTGGTATATAAACGCACCGATACGAGCAACTATTTTTATTGCCATGTCAGGTTATCCTTGAAAATCAGTTCCGAAAACGAGCTGAACAGAATTGTCGATACAACAGTTCTTGTTCTTAAAGACAGGCAATCCGAGGCTATAGTAAAAGATCTGAAAGGGGATATTTATTTTAACCTTCAAAAAGGGACCAATTATTATGTAGATATTGAAGTGTATGATGTTCACCGTAAAACAGTTTACACCCATAGTGAATTCACCAACAAATCCAGTACCGACTCCCGACAGAATTTTTTAGTAACCAATTACCGTGATGAGGTTTTGTATACCAGTTACTATAAACCTGAGGACGTTGTTTATATTCGTTCTCATCGTAACCGTGAAAAGCTGTTTGAAGTTGATTTTTTCAGACCCGATTTCAAGCTTGCTTTACCACCTTTTTCCAGGGAACAAATGCCGCACTTTTCGTACAAACCGGATTCAGCATTCAGTGTTTATCAGGTTAATGAAAAAATAGAACTGTCATTACCTTCAAAGGGTTTTTTCCATTTAAAAACAAATAGCAGTACTAAAGATGGCGTCACGTTTTTTGTTTATGAATCTTCCTTTCCGAAAATAAAAAATACCGAGCAGATGATTCATGCCACGCGCTATATCATGTCGCGAAAAGAGTTTGATAATTGCATGTTATCGGAAGATAAAAAAGGGGCCATTGATAAGTTTTGGTTAGAAATTGCAGGAAGTAACGAACGCGCTAAAGAATTGATTCGGAAATATTATAACCGTGTGCAGGAAGCCAATAAATTGTTTACGAGTTTTCAGGAGGGATGGAAAACCGATCGGGGAATGATTTTTATAGTGTTTGGTGCCCCGAATAAAGTAACTAAAAGAAAAAACGGAGAAATCTGGACCTATGGAGAAGTGGGAAACCCACGATCGATTGTATTTGCTTTTACAAAAATAGTTAATCCGTTTACCGACAATGATTATTTCCTGGAAAGAAGTGAAGCCTATAAAGTTTCGTGGTATGAGGCCGTTGATATGTGGCGACAAGGAAGGATTTACCTTGACAACTAGAGTTTTGGTCGAGGCCTGCTATCGGCTAAAAAAATAAATTTTAGTGGATTTACTCAACTTTGTTTGGCTCTAATACGCGGAGTTTAACTGATTCTACGGTTTGTTTTTTGCGTTGCAAGATAGTTATCTCATAGCCGCCATATTGTCTTTTTTCGTTAACTCCCGCTATTCGGCCCCAGAGAAAATTAACCAGACCGGATACAGTTTCATACTTTGGGCTCTCCGGAAACGCCATGGGCAAGGCTTCATTTACATCGCTGATGCTGCTATGCGCGTTTACAATGAATTCTGTTTCACTTTTCTTTTCTACAGTAGGTTTTTCTTCGTCGTGTTCATCCTGTATTTCACCAACCAGTTCCTCAATGATGTCTTCCATGGTTACAACACCTGCTGTGGCGCCAAATTCATTGGTAACAATGGCCATTTGGATATGCAATTTCTGAAAGTCACGAAGTAGGTTATTGACATGCATGCTTTCGGGAATGAAATGTGCGGGACGCATGATATCACGAATGGTTTTAAACTTATTATCGATCACTGCTTTTAAAAGGTCTTTTGAATGCACGACCCCTATAACATTATCAATATCACCAAGGTATACTGGGAGACGTGAGTATCCTTCGTCAATTACCACCTTTATCATTTCGTTTCGCCCTAATTCCACATCAATTGCTGAAACACGGTTTTGAGGCACCATAATTTGTTTCACCAAACGATCGTCAAAATCAAATACATTCTGGATCAGCTCATTTTCACTGGGTTTAATCGCACCGCCTTCCTCACTCTCGGTCAGTATCAGCCTTAATTCTTCTTCGGTATGTACTTCGTCTTCACCCACCTTTGTTATTCCTACAATTCTTAAAATGATATTGGAAGATTTATTTAAGAGCCAGATAAACGGGCTGAAAATGAAATAAAATATTTTCATTGGCCATGCAATGAATAGGGCAGTATCCATTGAATATTTAATGCCGATCATTTTTGGAATTTGTTCTCCGATTGTTACATGGAAAAAAGTTAATAGGGTAAGAGCGATGGGCAAGGAGAGACTGTGAACGGTGATTGGATTTACATGCCAGTTAACTTTTTCAAAAAAGCCAATTACAATGTGAGAAATAGCTTCTTCTCCAACAGCACCAAGTGCAAGTGAAGCTAGGGTTATGCCCAATTGGGTGGCAGACAAATAAGCGTCCAGCTTTTCTAAAAGTGTCCTGGTAACTTCCGCGCGTTTGCTTCCTTTTTGTATTAGTAAATCCAATTGAGAAGCCCGCACTTTTACAAGTGCAAATTCGGCTGCTACAAAATAGCCGTTTAATAAAACAAGAAGGAAAGTGAGAAATAAGTCGCCGATCATAGCTATTTTAATTTTTTAGCCAGTTCAGCTTCTTTATAAGATATTGCCTGCTTGAGCATTTCAATTTCTTCCATTATTTTTTGTGGGCTTGTTTCTTCACCATCATTCCACAGTTTATTGGTAAAGTATGGTTTTTCGTTGTAGCTTACCTTAATATTATTGTCCCTGAAAAAGCTATAGAGCGGAACTTTTAAATTTTTCGAAATATCTTCTAGGTATCTTAATTCGAGGGTTTTATTTGCAAGACCCTCTTCCAATTGCTGTTCGGAAAGGTTGAGGTAATCAGCAAGCTGGCCGAACGTGTAATTTTCTTTTATTAAGATCTCTTCAATTTTTGCCCTTAATGAATTCATAGTGTAAAAAGATCATGTAATGGTTTTCACCGCT
>JAQZBQ010000003.1 GCA_029237825.1 Bacteroidota bacterium
TACAATCCTTCGGGAACCCTTCCACATGCACCAGTTCAGATTTAACTTGGTGTTTCATACCACAGTTAGGACAATATTTTTCGGGTAACTGCTTTTGTCCCTCAACTGACTGTCGTGTTAGATTCTGTTTTTCGCTGTTAAAAAGATTTATTGTTTTCATGTTTTTTTTTAAACTGCCTTAGTTGAGTTCTCGTTATCGCTGTGCCAAAGGGTTAAAAAAATAATATAGGGCGGTAAGGCGGTAAATAGTGGAGCGAAGCGGAACGGCTTTAAGGAGCCGTCCGGCCTATATTATTTTTACCTTTGCACACGCGAAACGAAGAAACTCAACAGGCAAATTAAAAAACATGAAAAAACAATTCCATTGGCGACGACCGAGGGACGAGGGCGGTACTAAAAGCCTTTTATTTGACCCCGGAAAGCTTTAAAAATAAATTATACCTTTTCTGTCATCCTGACAAATTTCGTTTACCCTGATGCCCTTGTTTGCGTGCTTATAACATACGCAAACAACGGACACTATTGTCCTCAAAAAAACCCATTTTTTTAACTCAGACAATCAGTAAAAAGGGACAGATAACAGACTATTTAGAATGATTCTACTTAATATCTGCCATAATGACAAAAAAAAGTTTTATTTTTGACCATTAACCAATTTAAAAAACCAATAACATGAAAAAAACAATTTTTTTATCAGTGGCTTTCGCTGCTGTTTTCGCATCCTGTAACCGTCAACCGACAGCAGATTTCGACACGGATTTATCAGAGTATTATGCAGGCGAAACAATTCACACAACAAATAAATCTTTAGACGCTGAAAGCTACAAATGGACTTTACCAGACGGGCAGACCAGCGCATCTAAAGACGTTGATTATTATTTACCAGATAATTTCGCTGCTGGTGTGTATACGATCGAACTTGAAGCAATATCTAAGAACGGAAAAAAACGTTCCACAGCTAAAAAGAGTTTCACTGTTTATTAAAATTAACAGTGAACATCATAATGTTCATAAATCGAAAAATATTACACATTTAACTTCAAAACAAATAATAAATTTGCAACAGTTCTTTGCATGTTTGTTTTAAGTTAGTTAAACGGGGCGTGGAAAAGTCGATATAGCAAAAAGGAGGGGATTACATTTATCCCCTATATTATAAACGTTTACATTTAACATAATGTTAATTATAGATAATAGAATATATATAAAAACTTGATAATCAGTTAGCTAATATTATCACATTTAAACACCAATCGGACAATCCTGACAAAATATACAGATATGAAACTATCCATGTTCAAGTTCAATCTGCCAAAAGAATTGTTGGCAGAACATCCTTCAAAAAACCGCGACGAAAGTAGATTAATGGTTGTTGATCGCGCTACCGGTAAAATTGCTCACAAAAAATTTAAAGATATCATTAATTATTTTGATGATGGCGATGTGATGGTTTTAAATGATACTAAAGTGTTCCCGGCCAGAATGTATGGAAATAAAGAAAAAACCGGCGCAAAAATCGAGGTATTTTTATTACGTGAGCTCAATGCTGAAAGCCGTTTATGGGATGTATTGGTTGACCCTGCCCGTAAAATCCGTATAGGGAACAAGTTATACTTTGGCGAAAACGATAACGTGGTGGCTGAAGTGATTGATAATACTACCTCGCGCGGAAGAACACTCCGTTTTTTATTTGATGGTCCGTATGAAGAGTTCCGAAAAGCATTATACGACCTGGGCGAAACGCCGTTACCGAAATACATCAAACGTGCAGTTGAAGACAGCGATATAGAACGCTATCAGACTGTGTTCGCTGAAAATGAAGGCGCCGTGGCTGCTCCTACTGCCGGCCTGCATTTCAGTCGCGAATTACTTAAACGCCTTGAAATAAAAGGTGTAAACTACGCAAAAGTTACCCTCCACATTGGTTTAGGAACTTTTAGAATGGTTGAAGTTGAAGATCTTACCAAGCATAAAATGGACAGTGAAGAAGCCATTATTACGGAAGAAGCATGTAAAATTATTAATACCGGGAAAGACCGTAAAAAGCGCGTGTGTGCTGTTGGAACAACTGTAATGCGTGCGCTTGAATCGTCGGTTTCAACTACCGGCCATGTAAACCCTTACCGTGGGTGGACCAATAAATTTATTTTCCCGCCATACGATTTCTCAGTTGCTAATTGCATGATAACTAATTTTCATATGCCTGAATCAACCCTATTGATGCAGGTGGCAGCTTTCGGAGGTTACGATTTAATCATGAAAGCTTATAAAGAAGCCATAAAAGAAAAATACCGTTTCTATTCATACGGGGACGCAATGTTGATTTTGTAACGTTTGTTACTTATTGAAAGCCATCAGTTTATTAAGCTGATGGCTTTTTATTTTGATATTAAAAATAGTTCGCTTCCTCGGTAGTTTAATATCGGCTTATTAAGTCTAATTTTTAATTTCAAGAATTCGAGATATTCTGGATCTGTTACAAGTAGATAATCAGATTTTTTAAAATATTCATTAAGAAAAGGATTTACTGTATCACCAATTGTATATCCAAAACGGTTTGCTAAAAACAGACTTCCATTCATAGTATAATCTGGTACAACTAAAATCTTTGCGTTTGTTGGTACGTTAATACTATCCATTTTGCTTTCAATGTCTTCAAGTATGTAGGAAATTTTTGCTACTTGTTCAAATGGTGTTGAATATCTTCTCTGAATATTAAGCTTTGCATAATTTAAACTCAAAACAGTAATTAATAATACGATAGATGTTAGAATCCAATTAACATTCTTGGGAAGTCCTGTACTAACAACAGCAAATGAACTAATAAAAATATAAAAGAAAGTGGGTACAAACTCCATAAAATAATAGTCATGATCTTTGAATTGTGAAAAAAAGAGAACAAAATAGCATATTGATCCGCAAATGAATAATAAGCTAATTATTATCTCTTGGACTTTGTACTTGCTGTAAAAGATTGAAGAAACTATTGTTACAATTAGAAATAAATGTATAGTAGTTTGATAATAATATTTATAAGACCAATACTTAGTAATAAATTGAAATACTTCTTTTATCTCAGAATTTGACATTTTCCAGATTGGTTTAATACCTGTCAAATAGTAATCCGCATGATGCATATTGTTATAATATATCACGAAACAATTCCAGATTAAAAGAATAATAAACAGAAAGAAAAACATCATATATATAGAAAAATCGTGCCTTTTCGTATTAAGGTACCTTATTAAAAGGAAAAAGAATATTGCTATCGGATAAATTGCAAATGTGATTTTTAATAAGCCTGCTATTAAGAAATAAGAAATTGAAATTTTAATAAAGTTTGTATTGTCGGATTCTAAATATTTCATGAATCTGATTAAACCTAGAAATGTAAAACAAAGTGCAGGAAAATTAGGGATGAAATTAATCGCATAATATAAAATGATCGTAGAAGAGAACGTAAGAAATGTCAATGAAATTGAATTCAAAAAGGTGAATTTCTTTATAAGAAAACAAAACATTGAGTAACTGGTAAAAAAGAAAATTATAATGTGAAAGATTTTCAATACTATGAAACCCTCAATCCCTAATTTACTTACAATTGCTGTTAGATAGTAAAGAATAGGAAACTCACAAATTGTTTTGCCTGTACCATTGTAAAGATTTAGATTTCCAATATTAAAGAAATTTAAACCCGTTTTTAAATAGTAGCTTATGAACGATAAACTATCGGTTTGTCTGATAAAGTGAAAACTTCTTGGCTTTAAAAATAAGATTGAATAGTAATTCAAGAAAACAATCACTCCAAAAAATAAAATCAAAAAATAATAATTCTTATTTTTGAGTTTTTTAAAGAATTCAATCATTAATCTTGTTTTATTAAAGTTTTTGAAAACTTAGTAATTTTCCCGTCACTAATTTGAACAAAATAAAGACCGCAGGGAAATAGATTTAAGTTAATCGATTCGACTAAATCTAAGGATTTTTCTATGATTTTTTGTCCATAAACATCATAAATTCGAATTAATAGTTCATTTTCATAAGATACATTATATTCCACAATGATCTTATCCTGAACAGGATTAGGATAAATTTTAAAGTTATTTTCTATTTCTTCAACCTCCGGGATTCCTACAATATTTGGGCCAATAGAAAGCAAAGAATCATATTTAATTATGAATACGTCAGACAAGATACTATTATAGCTCTTGGTATATCCTACAGCAATATATCCCTTTGATATTTCATTTGTCAATGTGAAACTGAAACATTCATCATCTTGGCTGCTTCCAATTGCTCCACCATTTACATAATAACCCGCACTATTTAATAGGAGCAATTTAACATCCGTTTTAAAACTTGATCCATTTTCATGTGAATTTTGCAGAGCTGTATAGTTGCCGAAGTAAGAATTTGATACGTCTACTTTGAAAAACTCTTCATCTGTACCACTTTGTCCGTCTATAAATTGTAAAATAATTTGGCCAGTTGAATTAATCTTTACAAAATTTGACTGTTGCTTCAAATTATTAGTATAAGTAATTGCTCCACCTAAAATTAATTCGCCAGAAGAAAGTTCTTTCACATCGTTGTAGACGTCGTATTGAACAATCCCATAATTGTGGGAAAAAGAATTAATAGAATCTCCATTTAAATCAATTTTAAAAACCCAGGCGTCGCCTAAAGAATCTGCATAACTCTTTGTATAACCCGCTAATGCATAATTTCCATCATTTGTTTCAATCACCGATTTAAACTCATCATCCTTTTTCCCTCCGTAGGTTTTACTCCACTCAACAATTCCGTTAGCGTCGGTTTTTATTACATAGCCATCCGCGTTTCCATATCCAAAACTATAGGTGGTACCGCCAATAATAAAACCTCCGTCACTTGTTTTTTTAATACTGTGTGCGAAATCCCAATCGGTGCCGCCAAAAGTCTTTTGCCATTGTAGCGCTCCGTTTTTATCTGCTTTCACCATCAAAATATCATAACCACCAATACCCATGGAACTTGTATAACCCACGATAACAAATCCGGAATCCGGTAAAACCAAAATGCTTTTCCCAATATCGTTACTGTAACCGCCAAATGAAGTCTGGAACTTCACCTGCCCCATACTATCGAGTTTTAAAAGGTATATATCTGTATTTCCTTGTCCAAAACTACTGGTTGAACCGGTAATGATATACCCTTTATCCAGGGTTTGCTTCACATCATACCCAACATCATAACCCGAACCACCATACCGGCAATGGAATTTCGACGGAGGTTGTGCCGACCCAAAAAGCACCAGGACAAAAAAGTAAAATAGAAAAATCTGTTTCATGACCTACCTTTTAAATTTTCTTGCAATACTTAAAAACGCTCCCTGACCGTAGGTGTTGGCGGGCGAAATATATCCCTGCAAACTGTTACTGCCTATTTTAAAAAACCATGACGAGGATACATACGAAAATGCTACACCAAGATTTAATTTGCTATACCCGCCATAACCAACATGTAATGATCCTGAAATTTTTGGACTCAACATGTATTCTGCTTCCATAAAGAAATAGGGTTTAAAATTTGAGTTGAATAAATACCGAAATCCGGTCCCACAAACAAATTTGTCGGTAAAACGGATACGGTTTACAATTAAAAGATTAGTGGGAATATTAACGTTAAAGGATTCCTGATGGGCGTTTGTGGTATTTTTTATTATGGAATCCCGGTTAATCGCGGCAAGTGTTGAATCTTTTAAATCAAGTAAATTATCAATCTGATACCCTTCAAATTTGAAAGTTGAATCGCTGCTGTATTGCACACTATTGTCAAACCAATGCAAAAAACCGATGTTATTCGCATTTACCGTTAAAACGCTCTCTTTACCTATTTTACTTTTATAGGGCGTTTCAAAAAAGATATCGGCGCTCGCCCCTAACCCTGTATACGCAAAAGGATTTTTTCGGTTGTTGGTATCACTTAATGCCATGTTAAAATTAGAATTAAATACCAATTCCGTTCCATCGGAATTCGTATACAAAGAAGACCCTTCCTTTGCTCTGATATAAAAAAGCTGTTGTCCTTTCAAAATAGAAATGGAAACACCCACTTTAGCAGTCGTATCAATTTTGTGCCAGATAAATCCCAATTTCAATTCCTGAAAGCGGAGGGAATTAATGCTTGATCCGGATAAATTTTTGGTTTCATTCTTATACGGTTGGTTTCCGTAAAAAACCAGCTGATAAAAATCTTTGGTAAAGGATGAATTAAAAATGCGCTGATCTTTGAAGCCTACGAGGTAAGAGTATTTTGGACTACGGCCAAAAAACGTGGAAATGTCGTAATTCATATTCGCACCCATTACGTTCAAATTGCGCATCGAATTGTTGGATGCATCTTTTGTTTTTTTATCGATGTAGCCACCGTAAATAAACTTATTAAGAAAAGAGTTGTAAATCCCGTTCGATCCTAATTCATATTCGGCATTCAGTGAAACACTTCGGCCCATTTTTTCAAAATTGATAAATTCTGAATTATACTGACTGAAAGCCGGCAATGCGAATATGCCTAAATATAATACAAATAAAATTCGCAGTCTATTTGGTTTTCGCATTGTAATTTAAATTGGCATGAACAATTATATCAAGATAGCTGTCTTCTTTTATTTTAATGGGCGCGGGTTGATTAGTAAGGTACATAAAACTCACGAATTTAATTTGTTTGCACTGAGCAAGGTGCTCAATTTTGTCCTTGTTAAAATTAGCTTCAAGATTTGAGTCTTTATAATTCAAAACAACATTTGCAGCATCGGTAATCGCAGGTTCCACTATATTTTGCCCCGGAATAAAAAGAGAATCAATTACTTCATTATTTTCATTTAGCATATAACCCTGAATTTGGGCTTTAAACGGATAATTATTTCTTACATCAACTTGTATCTGACATGAATTTACATCATTAAGTTCCTTTAATTGGGTAAGGTCTACTTTAGAAAAATTTTGCAGCTTAAAATAATCTGCCGAGAGTTGAAGCGGAATATCGAGATCAGCAATTACTTTTAGACCCCGACCGTAAAATGCAAAATCATTTCCTGCCGAAATGTTTCCCAAGGGATTAACAATTGCCTGAACAGAATACCCCAGGTAATTTGGCAGGTTTTGAAGGAATGCATTGAGATTTGAATTGCCCGAATTGATCGTAATTTCTTTTACCCATGGAAAAACCGGATTTGAAGGATTGCCCGTTTTCCCGGCACGCCCTACATTAATAGATTGAAGCTGATTGCCCGCATTTAAAGCGATTGTATTTGGCGGATTGGTTTTAATGGAACGAAGGCTGTTAATGGAACTGGAAAGTTCTAGCCCAAACTCATTAATAATCCTGAAATTGATGGAAGATTGCGAGAGTACTAAATTGCTGGTGCTAAAATTGTCTAATAAACCCAATGATGAAGAGTCTGGACCAAAGGACAAATTTTGCTGCCCGAAATATCCTTGTATATATTCAGGAACTATATTTTCAAACGTTAATTTAATCAGTAGCCCCTGCCCTGCCTGAAGCGTAGCCGAATTACCGCCAGCGTCGGTGCTGATAGTATAGGTTTGAACCAGTGTATTTACTTTATTTCCCGATAAACCCGTGAGATTGATTTGATACCCGTCCAGCGGATAGGTTTTAACTAATGTTGAACTTCCAGAAACAATCTGGGAAATTGACAATTGATTACCCCAAAGTGTAGCCGAGTTAATCAGGTAGTCAAACTTTAAGGGCTGACTGTAAGAATTGGTGTATTCAATTTTTAAAGAACCTTTCCGGACAATGGCTTTGTTAAGCTCAACGCCATTACTAACATCAAACGTAATTTCTTTATCGTTAGACGAGGCATTAGAAAATATCTGTACACCGGGAGATAAACTCGTGGAAAACGGAACCACGTAATTAAGTGTGACTGTTGTATCCGGCAGCTCCACTAAACTATCCATTGTATAATTAATTAAATCGCGGCTAACAGCAAGGTGAAGCAGTCCAGAAGGGTCTGACTGGAAAATAGAATCGCCAAAAAAGTTACTGATGTTTAAATGGCTTCGCGCAATGGGAATTGCCAAATCAACATCCCAGCTCGTTTCCTTTCTACAGGATAGAAAAGTACTTGCAATCGATACTAAAATTAACAGTTTGTAAAAAAAACGCATCTCACAAACTTAACCTATTTTAATCCAAAATCACAATCATTTTTTGGCAAAGTTTTTGCTTTCCGTAGCAAAAGAAATATTACTTTTGTATTCATGCTTTATTCTTTTCGATTTTACTTAAGCTGGATTGTTTCTGCCGTCTTAATGTATGTTGCATTTTACATTTGGCATGGTGTGTTTTTAAACGATTTAAATCGTATCTCGTTTTCCAAAGGCCTGTTTTTAGGATTGGCCGCGCTGATTTACCTTGTTATTTCTTTCGTTTTATATAAAGCTTTCGAATCAAAAACGCTTACAAAATATGTCAGTCAACCCATGCTGAGAGGCGTTGTCAGCGGTTTTTTGCTTGGTTTTATATTGTTTGCCCTGGTAACCGTTTTAGGAATATCATTTACTAAAGACATTAACCTTACTTACATTCTTGCAGATTGTTGCTGGCAGGTTGTAGAGCAAATAATCGGTGGTGTGGTAATAGGTTTATGTAAAGTGATCATTTTTGAACCGGCTCCTGAATTGATTCATCGGGAATAACGAATTTCGTTCGTCTCGGACTAATACCCATATTTATCTTTCCATCGTTGTTTTAAAAATTCCTTCAGATCTTTCTCCCGGGAAAACTCAGACGGCTCGTAAAATGTAGTGCCGCTTATTTCCGTTGGCAGAAATTCCTGCGCCACAAAATGATTGTCGAAATCATGTGCGTATTTGTATTCCTCTCCGTATCCCAGTTCTTTCATGAGTTTAGTGGGTGCATTTCTTAAATGTAATGGCACAGGTAAATCGCCTGATCTTTTAATTTCCTGCTGAGCCATATTAATAGCCATATAACTACTGTTGCTTTTTGCGGAACAGGCGAGGTATGTGGTAGTCTGAGCAAGAATAATCCTGCTCTCAGGAAAGCCAATAACGTTCACAGCCTGAAAACAATTGTTTGCAATTACGAGCGCGGTAGGATTTGCATTTCCTATGTCTTCGGAAGCCAGAATCAACAGTCGTCTCGCTATAAAACCAGGCTCCTCGCCTCCATCAATCATCCTTGCCAGCCAATACACGGCGCCATTAGGATCTGAACCGCGGATAGATTTTATGAAGGCGGAGATAATATCATAATGCTGTTCGCCTGACTTATCATAAAGCGCTAAATTCTGTTGAATATACTCCTTAACAATCCCATCGGTAATTACAATTTCCGGCCCGTTAAAACAGTTCACAACTATCTCCAAAGCATTTAAAAGCTTGCGGCCGTCTCCGCCCGAAATCCTTAATAGGGCTTCATACTCCTTAAATACAATATTTTTACGTTTAAAAAATTCGTCCTGCTCAACAGCATTATTCAACAACTTGATTAAGTTGGGCTTTGTAAGATGCTTTAAAACAATAACCTGGCATCTGGACAATAAAGCAGGGATCACTTCAAACGAAGGGTTTTCGGTTGTAGCCCCTACAAGTGTAACGATGCCTTTTTCAACCGCATTTAATAAGGAATCCTGCTGCGATTTACTAAAGCGATGAATCTCATCAATGAACAGTACCGGTTTTTCCTGCTTAAAAAACCCGCCGTCATGAGATGCTTTTTCAATGACATCCCGTACATCTTTAACTCCCGAATTAATGGCGCTCAAAGCATAAAAAGGACGCTTTAATGTTTGAGAAATGATTTGAGCAAGAGTGGTTTTCCCAACGCCCGGCGGGCCCCATAAAATAATGGAGGGAAGAAGATTTTGATCAATGGCTTTGCGTAACGCAGAATTAGCGCCAATCACATGATCTTGTCCGATATAGTTATCAAGAGATTTTGGTCTAACTCTTTCTGCCAGTGGTTGCATGGTATAAAATTCCCATAAAGATAACACCTCTTTATGGATTTAACCTTCGGGGAATTTTATAGTCTTCCAAAAAAATACTAATTAATTGTAAACACATTTAACCACCGGTATAATTTTATTACATTTACGAATACTAAAACCAAAAAAATGAACTTGAGACACATTATTATTTCAGCCTCCGTGGTGGCAGTGGGCCTGTTAAGCATTAACGCTATAAAAAAGGGAGAACCTAAAGATACAGTTGATAAGCGTAAATTTACAGTGAATGTAACTGAGGTTAAAGAAGGTGGCCCGCCTAAGAAAGCGATAGAAGATGAATTTGAATTTAAGTCGGGGAAATTTTTTAGCCAGTTATTGATGGATAAATTTGATATCAAATGGGTGAAATATGAATTGACTAAAGATTCAACTTTTACAGATGAAGATCAGAACGAGAATCATTGGACAGAAGTGGAAATTTCAACTACAGATGCAACAGATCAAACCGTGGTTTTAAAATGCGTTGTTGAAAACTATGACATCAGTGGTGAAATCAAAGTAACTAAGAAAGATAAGTTAAAAAAGAAGTATGAGTTTTCCGGAAAGGAAAAAGCAAAAAAGAAATAAGACCATTTATAAAGTTTTGCGGGCCGTGGTTTTTACCACGGCTTTTTTAATACCTGTTTTGTGAAAAATAGCGTGTTATTATTCCAAAATTAACGTTGAATTAGTTTTGTAATTCCCGTCAAAAATTTATATTTGTAAGATAAGGATATATTATGCAAGAAGGAGTTATGCCAGCCACTCAAGGCTTAAGTTTTGAAGATTTTAAGAAAATTGTACTAAACGATTACCGTTTGATAAATGAGAGTCGCCAAACAAGTTTGCTTGGCCGTAAAGAAGTATTAACGGGGAAAGCGAAATTTGGGATTTTTGGCGATGGAAAAGAATTAGCTCAGGTTGCCTTGGCGAAAGTTTTTCGTGATGGCGACTTCCGAAGCGGTTATTATCGTGACCAAACATTTATGATGGCGATTGGACAGTTATCGCTGAAAGAATATTTTGCAGGACTTTACGGTCACACAGATTTAGAAAAAGAACCAATGAGCGGTGGCCGTCAGATGGGCGGGCATTTCGGCACACACACCCTCAATGCAGACGGAACCTTTCGTGAATTGGTTAAACAAAAAAATTCTTCCGCAGATATTTCACCAACTGCGGGGCAAATGCCGCGTTTGTTAGGGTTAGCTTATGCATCTCATTTCTATAAAATTAATAAAGATTTACATCAGGGTAAATTTTTGAATTATAGCAATAAAGGAAACGAAATTGCTTTTGGAACAATCGGTGACGCCTCCACTTCCGAAGGATTATTCTGGGAAGCCATCAATGCCGCCGGAGTGTTGCAGGTGCCAATGTTGATGAGTGTTTGGGATGATGGTCATGGTATTTCCGTTCCCAAAAAATACCAAACTACAAAGGAAAGTATTTCTGAAATCTTAAAAGGTTTTCAGCGTGAAGGCAAAGGAAACGGATTCGAGATTTTTAAAACCAAAGGTTGGGATTATGCACACTTGTGTGAAACCTACGAAAAAGCAGCTAAAATTTGCCGTGAAGAGCACGTTCCGGTTTTAGTTCATGTGGAAGAAGTTACACAACCACAAGGCCACAGTACTTCCGGATCCCATGAACGCTACAAGTCGAAAGAACGCTTACAATTTGAAATTGATTTTGATTGTGTCAAAAAAATGCGTGAATTCATTATCCAGAATGCTTTGGCAGATGAATCTACCCTTAACGCAATCGAGGAAGAGGCTAAGAACAATGTGAAAACGGCCCAAAAAGCTGCCTGGACGGATTATTTAACACCCATCAAATCAGAAGTTTCAGAAGTATCTGCATTATTTGATGATTTGGCTTCCGGTGAAAACGGACCAGCAATTTCACAAATCAAAACTGAATTAAATTCTATAAAGGAACCCATTCGTCGTGAAATTCATAATGCCGTAAAAAAAGTACTGCGTTTAACTAAAAACGCGAATTCCGCTTCGCGCTCCAAACTCGCAGATTGGTTACGCCTTGCAAATATTGAAAATGCCGACCGATACAGTTCCCACTTACATTCTCAATCACCGTTCCAGGTATCTAATATTGCTCCGGTGGCGCCGCAGTATAATGGCGAAAAATTAGTGGATGGCAGAGAATTATTGCGAGAAAATTTTGACTATATCCTTTCAAAATACCCTGAAACACTCATCTTTGGGGAAGATTCGGGAAAAATTGGTGGTGTAAATCAGGGACTCGAAGGTTTACAAGCAAAGTTTGGTGAACACCGTGTGTTTGATACAGGAATTCGCGAAGCTACCATTATGGGACAGGCCATTGGATTATCGATGAGAGGATTGCGTCCTATTGCCGAAATTCAGTATCTGGATTACCTGTTGTATGCCTTGCAAATTATGAGCGATGATTTGGCAACCGTTCAATGGAGAACAAAAGGTATGCAGAAAGCCCCGGTTATAATTCGTACCCGTGGTCATAGGTTAGAAGGCGTTTGGCACAGCGGATCCCCTATGGGTATGATTGTTCATGCTTGTCGGGGTATTAATGTTTGTGTGCCAAGAAATATGACCCAGGCAGCTGGTTTCTATAATTTATTGCTGGAAGCAGATGAGCCATCATTAGTTGTTGAGCCTTTAAATGGATACCGATTAAAAGAAAATCTACCATCTAATATCGGAGAATATAAAATTGCCCTCGGTGTTCCGGAAGTACTGAGTGAAGGAACTGATGTTACTTTAGTAACTTATGGATCCTCAATCCGTATTGCACAAGACGCCATCAAACAATTAGAGGAACATGGAATTTCTGTTGAATTAATTGATGTTCAAACTTTGCTTCCATTTGATATTCACCACAAGATTGTGGAGTCTTTAAAGAAAACCAACCGTGTTGTGTTCTTTGATGAAGACGTGCCAGGCGGAGCATCTGCGTACATGATGCAAAAAGTTTTGGAAGAACAAGGTGGGTATCAATACCTGGATTCAAAACCAGTAACCATCGCGTCAAAAGAACACCGGCCGGCTTATGGTTCTGATGGTGATTATTTCTCAAAGCCAAGTGCTGATGATGTTTTTGATGTTATCTACAATTTGATGTTAGAAGTTAATCCGGGTTCATTTACTAAGATTTATTAATACGATTAAATTTATAATCTGTAATTTTTGGTGTAAAAAAGAAGTTTTATGAAATTCAACTATTTAATAATTGCCTGCTCCGTTTTGCTTTCGGTAAACCAATTAAGTTCGCAAGAAGCAAAAACGGATGAAAAGAAGATTCAGGAAGTTGTGAGCCTTATGGCTGATCCCGTTTCCCTTCCTCCAAACGAGGACGGCTCGGTTCCGGTAGATACCAATCCTCCAAAAGGAATGGCGGCAAGTGAAATTCTTAAACGTGCAGTAAATTTTGTGAAGAATGAATCCAAAAAATACACTAAAAGCAACGGTGTGACTACCGCAAACAAAGCTGAATGTTTGGTTAGTTTTCCATATAAGCCAAAAGAATTAAACCCAACTGCTGATGTGCAGGGCACCATTTCTATGCATGTGAGTATTGACGCAAAAGAGGGGAAATACAGGTATACAATTTCAAAATTAAGCCATAATGCAAAATCATCTGATTTTTCAGGTGGCGATATTTACAATGAAGTTCCAAAATGTGGAAGTATGAAAATGCCTCCTGACCTATGGAAACGAATCAGAAGTGAAGCCTTTAAACAAAGTGCAATTGTAGTGGCCGATCTTAAAGAAGCCATGCAGGTTTCCAGTTCAACTCCAGTTAATTCTGAAGAGTGGTAATCACGTTAAAATAAATTTTTAAAGTCCCGCTTTGGGACTTTTTTTTTGAAACCAGTTAATTTCATGAAAGAATTAATACAATATTCTAAAAAAGACATAGAGACACTTACACGGAAACGCACCAACGAAGTGAAAATTGGCGAAAAAGTATTTGTATTTAATACCGACCAGAATTGGGAAACTGAATTAGAGAACGTTTCTTGTCGGTATGTGCTGATTGGAATACCAGAAGATATTGGTGTGAGGGCTAATTTCGGGCGTGGTGGCACGCACTCGGCATGGAAACCTGCCTTGGATAGTTTTTTGAGCCAGCAAAGTAATCATTTTTTAAAGGGTGAGGACGTATGTATTTTGGGTCATGTGTTTGTGGATGACTTGATGGAACAAACTGCAGAACTTAATGTAAAGGTTAAAAGCGATCTGGATCAGTTAAGGAAACTGGTATCGATCGTTGACGATCGTGTATCCCGGATTATTTCTAAAATTGTGAAGGTTGGAAAAATCCCGATCATCATCGGCGGAGGCCACAACAATTCTTATCCTATAATTAAAGGAACGTCACAGGCAACGGAAAAAAAGCTAAACGTTATTAATTGCGACCCCCATACCGATTTCAGACCTTTGGAAGGAAGACACAGCGGAAACGGGTTTAGTTACGCATTTCATGAAAACTTTATAGATCGCTATTCCGTTTTTTGTATACACGAACAGTATAATACTGCGAGTGTTTTGCAAAGGTTTAACACAGATCGAGAACATTTGTTTTTTACACGGTACGAGGACGTATTTGTTAGGGAATCACAGAATTTCTCAGCGGCTCTCCTTCAAAACCTCGGCTTTGTAAAATCAAATCACTGTGGTGTGGAGTTGGATTTGGATGCCATCACAAACGTTCCTTCAAGTGCAAAAACAAGCAGTGGCATATCTCCGGTTCAGGCCCGACAATACGCCTATCAATGTGGTAAACATTTAAAGCCGTTATATTTTCATATTGCTGAAGGTGCCCCTATCCTTTCACATATTAAAGCAGATAATAAAACAGGAAAACTTATCGCGTATTTGATTTCTGATTTTATTAAAGGAATAGCAGACGGTTGCGATTAAGCTTTGAAAATTATTTCAAAGTTTGCTCCGTTTGAATTGTAGATCTTCAACTCGGCATTAATTTGTTCCGACAAAATGCAGACAATGTCTAAGCCTAGTGAATCCACACTCGCTAAGTCGAAGTCAGCTGGTAATCCCGGGCCATTATCTGCAATCTTTAGCTGATAGGTATTTTTCCGGTAGGCAGTAAGCTCAACAATAATAATTCCTCTTTTGCCATTAAATGCATGCTTAAATGCATTTGAAATGAGTTCATTGGTTATTAATCCCAAAGGAATTGCCGTATCAAGGTCTAATTCAAGCGGTATTAATTTGTACTCAATTTGAACATCTTTGCTAAAGCTCGCTGAAATTTGTGTTATAAGATTTGTCAGGTATTCGTTAAACAGTATACTCGACATTTGGTTATTGCGATACAGAAGTTGGTGCAATAAGGCCATTGAATTAATTCTGTCCTGGGCTTCGGCAAGTGAACTTTTGATTTCTTCATTCGCTGTTTTTCCAGCTTGCAGCTTCAAAAGGCTTGAAATTATTTGCAAATTATTTTTCACACGGTGATGCACTTCCTTTATTAAAAGGTCTTTTTCCGATAAAGATTGATTTATTATTTCATTTCTTGTTGCAATACGTTTATTCTTTATTTCAAGCAACTGCTTTTGAGCTTTAGTTCTTTTAAGTTGTGTTGAAACAAACACGATCACTATGATTAAAACCAGTCCGGAAAAAAGAAGTGCATTTCTGAATGCTTTTTGTTTAGTTAGTTCCGCGTTTCTTTCCCGTATTTTTTTCTGACTTTCGCGTATAAGATTTTCACGTTCTTCAACCTGGCTCGCAACCTGCTTAGAAATAAGCTCTTTTAAATTTTCGCGAAGGTCCGTACTACTTTAAAATTAATGTACCGGTTATAATAATCAATTGCTAATTTATAGGATCCTGACTTTTCATAGAAGAAAGCAAATTGTTTTAACAGCTTCAACCAGGCGTTATAATCTTCAATTTGTGTTAGCCTGTAATGTGCGCTATCCAAGTATGATTTACTTTTTTGAAATTGATTTAAATTTAAATAGCAGTTAGCCAATTCTATTTCACTGACAGCAGCGTTGAGGTTATGTTTCACCCTCAAACTACTTTTCACGTCTTTTTCAAGTAAAGGAATGGCTTTCTTAAATTCTCCTTTTTCCATTAACACCTGCCCGATATTCCCTTCAATTAAACCCAGGCTAAATAAATCAGCGTCGCTCTTCTGACCCTTATAAATTTCATGGTAAGCATCTAAAGCAACGTTGTACCAAAACATTGCACTATCCAATTGCCCGAATTTCTGCCAAAACAACCCTCGATTATTGTAATATCCCAATTTCATCATGTCGTTGTTCTTCATGTCTTCGAATTCAAGTAATTGTTGGGAGAGGCTTTCTTTATATAATTTCATTTCATAATACAACACACTCAGTCTTGGGTGCAATTTCCATGGATCGATATCCGGATGGTTCTTGTAAAGCTGAATCAGTTGGCGATGAATTTCTATTGCTTTATTGAGAGAATGGAGATTGATGTAGGCGTTTTTTAGATAGAACAATACGGCAACACTATCTGTGTAATTCTTGATTTTGTTTCCCTCGAGCAGTTCGGTAAAAAGAGTGATGGATTTTGAATAATTTTTATTGAGGTAATAAATTTCGGCTTCAATTTTTGTTAGCCTGTCCAGCATTCCATCTTTTTGATCAATTCGCGCCTGTTCCCTTATTTTTTCAAGCTCCTTTTTTACCAACGGGTAAATTTTGAGTTTTTGTTCATTAGAAAGGGAATCGTAAGCGTTTACTTTACCTCCCATATTTTGCGCTTTAAAAAACAAAAGAAAACGCTCTTCATTACCATGCTGGGAATAAACATTACTAGTGCTCACCACACATACTACGGTTGAAAACCATATCAGCAATATAAATTGAGATTTTTGCACTTATACTTAAAGGTATTATATAATATTTGAATAATCCGAGTGCTTTGTTTAAACAATCTCATTGTTTAAAAGTTTAATCTTCATTTTCTTAACACATTCTGATTGGAAGTTAGGGTTACTAACAAATCCAAACCTGATAATCAGTTCATTAAAATTTGATGTTAACCATTTGTTAAGTGTGTACGACGAGCCTAAATTTTGTAAATTCATAGTTCAGAAAGTATTGAGCATTTTTGCCCTCCCGTATTAAAAATCTATGCAGAATTTCGATAACCAAAATAAAACCCGTAAAAAATTAATTTACAGTCCTGCTGCTACTAATGAAGTTGGAAAGTTGCAGCCACAGGCAATTGAACTTGAAGAGGCAGTTTTAGGAGCCATGCTTCTGGAGAAAGATGCGTTAAGCACTGTAATTGATGTTTTATCAGCAGAGAGTTTTTATAAGGAACAAAACGGAATTATTTTTAAAGCGATCTATAATTTATTCAATCGTTCTGAACCTGTTGACATCCTAACGGTTACGCAGGAATTAAAACGAAGCGGTGAACTGGAAATTGTTGGTGGATCTTTTTACGTTTCATCTTTAACTAACCGAATTGCTTCCTCAGCAAATATTGAATATCACGCACGTATTGTGGCTCAAAAATATTTACAGAGAGAACTTATCCGGATCAGTACAGAAACGATAAAATCTGCCTACGAAGACAGTACAGATGTATTTGAATTACTCGATTCAACTACCCAGCATATTTTTGAAATTTTAGATTCAAATGTTCGTAAGCAGCATGCCGGGATGACTTCTTTAATTGCACAGGCCATTAATGAAATTGAGCAAGCGGCACAACAAACTGATGGGTTATTAGGAGTACCCTCAGGTTTTACCGCATTAGACAGAATAACTGGTGGGTGGCAAAAATCCGATTTATTAATTCTTGCTGCACGGCCCGGTATGGGTAAAACGGCATTTGTAGTTACAATGGCGAAAAATGCTGCGGTAGAATTTAATAAACCTGTCGCAATTTTCTCACTGGAAATGTCTTCACTACAGTTGGTAAAGCGTTTAATTTCTTCCGAAACAGAAATCAACCAGGATAAAATCCTGAAAGGAAATCTTGATAACCATGAGTTCGTTCAGCTGAATGAACGCATAAAAAAACTTTCTGTAGCACCGTTATATATTGATGATACTCCTGCCCTATCCATATTTGAATTACGGGCAAAAGCGCGTCGTTTAAAAGAGCAACAGAATATTTCGCTTATTATCATAGATTACCTTCAGTTAATGAGTGGTGGTCCGGATAGCAAGGGCAATCGTGAACAGGAAATTTCAGCTATTTCACGGGGATTGAAATCACTCGCTAAAGAGCTTGAAATTCCCATCATTGCCTTGTCACAGTTAAGCCGACAGGTTGAAAACCGCCCTGGTGGTAGTAAACGTCCGCAGTTAAGTGATTTACGTGAGTCGGGAGCCATTGAGCAGGATGCCGATATGGTAATGTTCATTTACCGTCCGGAGTATTATGGAATTGAAGTGGATGAAAATAATCAACCTACAAAAAACCGGGCAGAAATTATAATTGCCAAGAACAGACATGGTTCAATTGTAGATGTACCTTTGAAATTCATCGGACAGTTCGCAAAGTTTACAGACTTAGATTATAATGAAGGATCTGATTTTTACACATCTACACCAATGACTTCGGGTCTGCCACAAAACACGGATTTCTTATCCCAGCCAACAACTAAAACTTTGCAATCCAAAAACTGGGATGACGATGATGCTCCTGGATCAGACATCATCAGAAGGAATGACATTGATGAAGTGTTTTAATAATAAAAATAGTTTAAATCCGGGTTACATCATTATTACTATTTAAGCCTGTAATAGGGCTTTGTCAATAACTCTTCAGTTTTTATTTTCATCTTTCCCCACTCCATTTCGAAAAAAAACCTATGTTTATAGGCTTATTTTTTTTAAAAGTTGGAAACAGAAGAAACTACATCGACCCGTCAATTATACCCCTACCAGGAAGAAGCTGTTAATACAATCTTTAATAAGTTAAAGGAGGCTAAACCTAACGAGAATATTCTGTTTCAGCTTCCTACAGGCGGTGGTAAAACCATTATTTTTTCTGAGATTGCCAAACGGTACATAAACCATTTTAAGCGTAAGGTTTTAATTTTAACGCACCGGATTGAGTTAAGCAAACAAACTTCTGATGTCCTCACCGGGATTGGTATAAAGAACAAAGTAATAAATTCGGATGTAAAAACACTTACCCAGCAAAGCGAGTTCCAAAGTTTTACCGCGCTTGTCGAAACATTAAATAACCGGCTTCAGGAAGATGAACAATTTTTGGAAGACATTGGTTTAGTAATCGTGGATGAAGCCCATTATAATTCTTTCCGTAAAATATTTCATTACTTCGAAAACGTCAATATCCTAGGGGTAACCGCTACGCCTTTGAGCAGCAACAAAAAATTACCGCTTTATCAAACCTATAAAGAGATTATAGTAGGTGAAAGTATCGCATCCTTAATTGATCAGGGATTTTTGGCTGAGGGAGTAACTTATTCCAACGATGTAAATCTTAGCGCATTGAGAGTGGGAAATAATGGTGAATTTACTACCGGGTCACATGAGATGCTTTACACGCAGGCCATCATGCAAGGGAAATTGCTGGATGCTTATGAAGAAATCGGAAAAGGAACCAAAACCTTAATATTTAATGCCGGTATACTTACCAGTATAGCCGTTTATAATATGTTTAAGGCTAAAGGCTACCCTATCCGCTACCTCGATAGTACGTTTAGTGATCGTGACAGGGCTGAAACCCTGGATTGGTTCAGGAATACAAAAGATGGCATTTTAAGTTCAGTAAGTATCCTTACAACCGGCTTCGACGAACCCGAAGTTGAAACCATCATCTTGAACCGTGCAACCAAATCACTTACTCTGTATCACCAGATGATCGGTCGCGGATCACGGATATTGCCACACAAAAAAAAGTTCAATATTGTTGACCTTGGTAATAATTCCCGTCGTTTCAATTTATGGCAGTTTCCTATTGACTGGAAACATGTTTTTGTAGCTCCTCATTTATATTTAGAACAACGGTACAAAGATGAATGGGATTATGAACTGGAAAACGACTACGAGCTTCCGGATGACATAAAGGCAAGATTCTTAAATTCATCTGCTGAAGCATTCATTGTGCGCGAAAGGTATTTACAATGTTTAAGAAAAGGATTAAAGCCACAGACTGTTCTTGATCAGTCGCTTGATGACCACTTTGGACGGATCAAAGATAATGCGGCTGATTTTGATGAGGCTTTTGAGTTGTTTGATTTATTAAGTGAGGAAGTGAAGTACAGGGTGAAACAATTTGCCAAATGTATTAATGCCACAAATAACTACACCGATTACCAAACCCAAACCTATAGCAGTAAGTTAAGACGGCGTTTAATTGGCTGGTTTGTGGAATAAAAAGTGAACTTTTATATTTAGAGAAATGAAAAAATTCGTTTTTAAACCGTTTTCTTTAGTATTGATTGCTTTAGCATTGATGATTTCTTGCAAAAAAAATCAAATTGGCGGCAAAGCCACAATTCGTGGAACCGTTAAGCATCACGATAAACCTATTGAGCATGCGATCGTGTATGTTAAGTTTAACGCGTCTGAATTTCCGGGCGAAGACCTAAAGCTTTACGATACGTATGTGGAGGCAGATGGCTCTGGAAATTATAATATTTCTGTTTATAAAGGCAACTATTACCTGTATGCTGTTGGAACAGATTTGGATGTTCCTCCACCCTATGAGGTTAAAGGCGGCGTTCCGGTTACGGTTAAAAAACGTAAGGATGAGCTTACTGTTGATATAGCAATTTCTGGTCATAATTAACCATAAACCGTTAAAAACCTGCAGCTTTTGTTTTTTAAAGTTGATAATTTTATTTATCTTCGCCACTCAAATTTTTAATTTATTATGTCTGAAGAAATCGAACAAATAGAACGCGTTGAAAGTGGAAATGAGCCTGCTGTTAAGAATATCAAAAAGTCATCTGCAGGTGATATGGATTTTGGTGGTTTAGAGTTTTTCTATGAAAAAAATAAAAAGGCCATAAATTATGCTGGCGTGGCGATTCTTGCTATTGCTGCAATTTTCAGTTTTTATAAATTCTATTGGTTACCTGGTGAAGAAAAAGAAGCTAATAATGAAGTTTTCTTTGCTCAGTCGTACTTTGAGAAAGACAGTTTTTTAGTTGCTTTAAACGGTGGTGTGAGTGTAAGAACTTCTGAAGGACCAAAAACCATGATGGGCTTTAAAGAAATTGCTGAAAATTACAGTGCTACAAAAACAGGAAAACTTGCTAACTATTATGCAGGGATTTGTTTGTTGCGTACGGGTAAGTTCGAAGAAGCCATTGGTTACCTTGAAAATTATGATTTGAAAGATGAAATGGTGGCCCCTGTTGCCATTGGTGCAATTGGCGATGCTAACATGGAATTAAACAAAGTGGATGACGCAATTAAATATTATTTGAAAGCAGCTGAACAATCAACCAACAATTTTACTACACCTTTATTTTTAAAGAAGGCGGCATTTGCCTATGAACAAAAAGCCAATTACCCGGAAGCCCTTGCTGCGTATGAACGATTAAAAAATGAATATTCAAAGAGTTCGGAAGCAAGAGAAATTGATAAATATATCGCAAGGGTTAAGGCCTTGGGAAACATCCAGTAACTTAAAAAATTTGAAATTGTAAAAGGTGATATCAGTCACCTTTTTTTTTGACTAAAAATATTGATTTAAAATGGCAAGCAACTTAAAAAACCTCTCGGTGTTTGAAGGAACCGACATCCCGAATGCGGAAGAAATGAAATTTGGAATTGTATGGGCTGAATGGAACCATGCAATCACCGAAAAATTAATGCAGGGAGCTCACAATACCCTTATTAAATACGGTGCAAAACCTTCCAACATTGTTACAAAAACGGTTCCCGGCGCTTTTGAATTGCCGCTTGGCGCTCAATATATGGCAGAATTCGGCCAGGTTGATGCGATTATCTGCATTGGATGTGTAATCCAGGGAGACACCAAGCATTTTGATTTTATTTGTGATGCTGTAGCCAAAGGCATAACCAATTTGAACCTACAGTTTGGCAAGCCATTTATATTCGGCGTATTAACCGTTAATACACAAGAACAGGCAGAAGACCGTACCGGTGGTAAACATGGAAACAAAGGAGATGAAGCTGCCGTTACCGCAATAAAAATGCTGGGCTTAAAAAAAAGTTTTGAATCCAATAAAGGAAAAATCGGGTTTTAGAGAATTAAAACATTACCCCTAAAGTCATTGTTAATTGCGCTGCGAAGAAATGGTGGCTTGCCGAACCATTCCCTTTCCCAATTACTAATGAATTCCTGTAATCAGCAAACACACCTTTCCCGGTTAATTCAAACACACCATGTTTTAAAAACTCACATCGCAACCCGGTTTCAATACCGGCGATCCACCCTGCAACATGGTATTTATTATTTAAACGTTCTCCAAAAATGGTAACATCCGTTTTTGGAACAACAATTCCTGCTCCCGGTTTAACTACATAACCAAGATTAAACTTAGAAGAGGGCTCATATAATTTCCATCGCTTCAAAAAATTTAGCATGAAAAAATTTGCACCGTCTGTATGCTCAAAATGTAGAAAATTGTCAGGATCCAGAATTGTATCTTTATCTACATATTGACCATTAAAAGAACCTTTCACCCTTACAGTATGATTATTGACCACTACATACTTAGCGTGATCATAATTAAATTCAACACCAATATCTTGCTTATTATTAAAATAATACCCTATATGTAGAACAAATTGCGGAATCGTAATATTCGCCACATCTTTTATCTGGTTAAAATCTGGACGGTCTTTTGCTTTCGCGTCATAAATTGTAAAATCATAATCATTATACCTGCCGGTTACCTCATGGTAAGTATTAGACCGATCCTTAAAATGGATATCACTTTTGCTAAACCAGCAACGGGTATAACCCCACAGCGCGTAAAAATTTCCCTTTTTCTTTTCTTGAGAAACGGATGAAGGGTTTACCAGCTCCGTTTGAGAATAAGAAACGGATGCAATACATAAAAAAAACAGAAATGAGCGTTTCATCACCTTGTAAAAATTTCGGCGCAAAGATAACGAATATTATTTTCCGACGATATGACATTACTCACATATGACCCCAAAAAGCCATTCGCCACTTCAGGCCATTCGATAAAAAGATAATGTCCCGAAAACAAATACTCCTCAAATCCCAAATCAAATAATTCGCTCTCGCTCTTTAAGCGATATAAATCAAAGTGGTAAAGCTTAATGTCAGTAGTGGTATGGTACTCATTCACAATTGAATAAGTTGGGCTACTCATTCTATCTTTTACGCCTAACTCAAGGCATAACGATTTTATAAAGGTAGTCTTCCCCGATCCCATTGGTGCTTCAAAAGTAAATACCTTTTCATTGCCAGCAAATTGAAGTAAATCGCGGGCAGCACGACGGTGATGGTCTAAATTGGAAATATCTAATTTAAGTTTCTTCATTCCAGTAAACTATACAGAGTTTTAAAGTAAATTTCTTTATCTAATTTCTGACGTTTTTTTGTATTGATGTCTAGGACCATAAAATTGCCAGATTGAATGACCAGTAATTTTTCATTTCCAAGATTATAAAGCTGTTCGCCTTTTAATTCAAAACTCTCTTTCTTTGAATTTTTGGCAATCACATAAATTTCTTCCGGCACATATTTCTTTAAAATGCAAAATTGTTTGGAAAAAAATTCAATGTGATGATTACTTGAATAAACTAAACTTCCATTGAAATTATAAACATCATCATTGGCTTTGTTGTTACTGAAGGCGCTACAGCAAAAAACCAAACTGTCGCTTAGGTTAAGTGTAATTTCAGCATATTTGCACGGCACAATAACTTTACCGGAAGAATCCAACAGCCCCTTCTTCCGAATTGATGCGTTATTTAAAACAATGTGATTCTCTGCTTCAAAAAAACCACGATGCGGCATCGAAGACAAGTTATCGAATCCTACAGACAGTTGTTTCCCGATTTTTGAAACAAGGTATAGCTTACCCTGGAGCAGAACCTTAAAACAATTTTGTGAATTTAGATACTCATTTTTTAATTCCTGTTGGTCCGGAAATACCGATACACTATCCGGGAATTGTTCCGGGAGGATTTTAATTTTGGAATTATTCCTGTCGATAAAAAAATAGTCATAACCAACCATTTCTTCACCGGTTAACGGATTAATATTTTTTTTAAAATCACTTATATTAGCTGCCATTGCAATCCTTTGTGTCTTATCAAAAGGAAATACAGTGTCGTATTCCGCATTTATCTTAATTGTCTGCCCTTCCCGGAATCCACATTTTTGATTGAATTTAAAGGGTGTCAGATTTTGTGCATTCAAAAATGAAATGCTTAAAATAACGAGTATAACAATGAATTTTAAAATGTCAAATGCTTTGATGTAAAATAAGAGAGTTCGGATACGATTGCGGGCTAAGGTAAAAATTATTTTAAGACTACTCCTTTAAAGCGAAGTTTTTGATTCGATTTTTTGGCATTTGATTGAATTTCCACAATCCGGTCTTGCCGGTCGTAGGTTGATTTGGTATCAAACTTAACAACTATAACCGAAGATTGCCCTGGTAAAATTGGTTCGCGTGGATATTCTACACTAGTACATGAACATTCGGCTCTCGCCTCGGAAATAAGAACAGGCATATTACCTGAATTTATAAACTTAAAATTCAGAATAACGAGTTCGCCTTTTTTTATGAATCCAAAATTTTTCTTCACTTCAGAAAATTTTAGTTCACCCTGAGACAATCCGCAATGCCAAAACACGCAGAGGCACAAACAAAAAACCCCTCTAAGAATAGAAGGGTTTTTAAAACATAAGTTAAACTTATTTTGCATCAGGCGTTGCTGCTGCTGCAGGCGCTGCTTCAACAACACCTTTAATTTTTACTACTTTACTCGGTTCCTTACCATTTGAGGTAATTGTAACATTTTTTTCAAATGGTCCCGGACGTTTGGTATCATACTTTACTTTTATACTTGCGGTTTTACCAGGTAAAATCGGTTCCTGAGGCCAACCTGGTTTACCGTCAATAGTTGTAGCAGTACACCCACATTGACCTTGAACATTCGAAATGGTTAAAGGGGATTTCCCCGTATTTTTAACTTTGAATTCACGAACTCCATTGGCGTCGAATTTTATTGTTCCATAATCAAGAACCTCAGATTCAAACTTCATTTCAGGTGCGTTTGGGTCAATGTTAGGAACAACTGAACCGCCTTCCTGTGCGTTTACTGAAAAACCTAATCCTAAAAATAAAGCTACTGCTGCGAATACTTTTTTCATTTTTTATTAATGCCTTTAATGATTAATTATTTTTTTTCTAATGGTGCTCCCTGAGATGGTTGATTAGCCGGGAAAGCTTCTTCAACTGGTTTTGCTGACACATTACCTTTTATCTGTAATGTTTGAGTTCCGGTTTTTGAATTAGATTGAACTGAAACCGATTTACTGATTGGACCAACTCGATTTGAATCATACTTCACTTTTATCTCACCGGATTTACCAGGTAAAATAGGATCTTTTGGACACTGAGGAACTGTACATCCACAAGAACCCTGACACATCGTGATGATTAACGGCTCTTTACCCACATTCTTAAATTTAAAAACACATTCACCATTATCACCCTGTTTAATTTCGCCGTAATCATGAACCAATTTATCAAATTTGATTTCGGCTGTGCTTACAGGCGCAGTTGTTGCAGATGGAGTAGCACCATGGTTATGACCATCATGCGCATTGTGTTCCTGTGCATTTGAGATAAAGCTTAACGAAGCCACAAATCCTAGGGTATAAATAAATTTTTTCATTTTTTAAATTGAGATTGTTTACGGTTCAAAAATTATTCCAAAATCGTGCCATAAAGATAGTACCCATATAGGTTGGTATCACTATTTTTGCGAAATTTAACAAATTTTTAAGACATTCATGGAAATCGCTAAAACATATAATTCAGCACTGGCAGAACGCACTTGGTACCAATACTGGTTGGATAATAAATTCTTCAAATCAACACCCGATCATAGGACTCCCTATACAATTGTGATTCCCCCTCCTAACGTTACCGGAGTGCTTCACATGGGACATATGCTTAACAATACAATTCAGGATGTATTAATACGTCGCGCAAGAATGCTAGGGTTTAACGCATGCTGGGTTCCGGGTACAGACCATGCCAGTATTGCAACTGAAGCAAAAGTTGTGGCGCACCTGAAAGAAAATGGAATTCAAAAATCTGACTTGAGTCGCGAAGATTTTTTAAAGCATGCCTGGGACTGGAAAGAAAAGTATGGCGGCATTATCCTTGAACAACTTAAAAAGCTTGGTGCAAGTTGTGATTGGGACCGAACCCGTTTCACAATGGAAAAGGATTTAAGCGAAGCGGTTATTGATGTATTTATTGATCTCTATAATAAAGGACATATTTATCGTGGAGTGCGTATGGTAAATTGGGACCCGGAAGGGTTAACAGCTGTAAGCGATGAGGAAGTAATTCATAAAGAAGCTCAGAGTAAACTTGTTTACGTTAAATATCAGATTGAGGGAACGAATGATTTCATAACAATTGCAACTACGCGTCCTGAAACTATTATGGGCGATACAGCCGTGTGTGTGAATCCTGCGGATGAACGTTATACCCATTTGAAAGGAAAGAATGTGATTGTTCCAGTTGTTAACCGTGTTGTTCCCGTAATATTTGACGATTATGTGGATAAAGACTTTGGAACGGGAACTTTAAAAGTAACACCTGCTCATGACATCAACGATTTTAACTTAGGTCAACGACATAAACTTCAAACAATTGATGTATTAACCCAGGATGGTAAAATCAGTGAAGCTGCGGGGGCTTATGTTGGGATGGATAGATTTGCATGCCGGAAACAAATTATTAAAGACCTGGAAGAAAAAGGATTGGTTTCCAAAATCGAAGAAATAAAGAATAAGGTCGGTTATAGCGAACGTACAAATGCAGTAATTGAACCGCGGCTAAGCATGCAATGGTTTCTTAAAATGGAAACTGTCAGTAAGCCTGCGTTAGAAAATGTTTTAAACGGTGAAATAAAATTGATTCCGGATAAATTCATTAATACGTATAAACACTGGATGGAAAACGTTCATGATTGGTGTATCAGCAGACAATTGTGGTGGGGACAACGTATTCCTGCATGGTATGACAACCAGGGAAATACTGTAATCTGCAAAACAAAAGAAGAAGCCATAACCTTATTAAAATCCAAAAACCCGGAGGTGAATATTAACGTGGTTAAGCAGGATGAAGATGTTTTAGATACATGGTTTTCATCGTGGTTATGGCCAATTACTGTTTTTGATCCGGATGTAATCCGCAAAGGAAAAGAAAACGCAAACGACGATTTAAAATATTATTATCCAACAAATGACCTGGTAACCGCGCCGGAAATTTTATTTTTTTGGGTGGCCCGTATGGCTATCGCCGGTTACGAGTGGATGGGGGAAAAACCATTTACGAATGTTTACTTAACCGGAATTGTTCGTGATAAATTAGGCCGTAAAATGAGTAAAAGTTTAGGAAACTCCCCTGACCCACTCGACCTGATTGAAAAATATGGTGCTGACGGTGTACGTGTTGGAATGCTGTTATGTTCACCGGCTGGTAACGATCTCATGTTTGATGAAAGCTACTGTGAACAGGGACGAAATTTTGCGAATAAGGTTTGGAATGCATTCCGATTAATTAAAGGATTTGAAGTGGCATCAGTCGCACAGAATGGAGTTGAAGTGTTACAGACTGAAGCCCAGAAAGCGGCTATATCCTGGTTCGACAACAAATTATCGGAACAGTTAGAAATCATTAACGATCACTATTCCAAATACAGAATGAGTGATGCTTTAATGGCAACTTACAAATTAGTGTGGGATGATTTTTGTGCCTGGTATTTGGAAGCAATTAAACCGGAATTTATTGATGGTAAAGCGCAGCCTATTGATAGCGCTACTTTCAATATAACCATCTCATACCTTGAATCGCTTTTAAAGATCATGCATCCGTGGATGCCTTTTATTACGGAGGAGATTTGGCACTTATTAAAAGAACGCGATGCAAAAGACTGCATTATTGTTGCTGAATGGCCAAAAACAAAAACAAATTTGGATAAAAAGAAATTAGCTGAGTTTGAAGTATCCAAAGAATTGGTAGCAATGGTAAGGAATGTGCGGGCACAGAAGCAACTTTCGCCAAAAGAAAAGTTGGAAGTAATTGAAAGGTCGAATGCAACGCGCTCTTATTTTGATAATACCATTATAAAATTAGCCAATCTTTCTGCCTTCTCTTACACAAAAGAAAAAGTAGAAGGCGCTTTTTCTTTTCAAATTAAAACAACAGAATTTTATATTCCGTTAGCTATTAACCTTAATAAAGAAGAAGAAATTGAACGCTTGACAAAAGAACTGGAATACAATAAAGGCTTCCTAAAATCAGTTCAGATTAAACTGTCGAATGAAAAATTTGTTGCTAACGCAAAACCAGAGGTAATCGCGGTAGAGAGGAAAAAAGAAAGTGATGCCTTATCAAAAATAAAATCTATTGAGGAACAATTATCGGTCCTGAACTAGACGTTACGTAAAAAAAGCTGCCTGAATAACGGCAGCTTTTTATCGACAAGTGACGCAGAACCAAATTAAAACTGATCAACGTGGGTTAACCCATCCCTGAACCAGCCCGTTGTTTAATATCATCTGCACCGCCTTGTCGTTTCTTTGAAACCGGCACACTGCTTTTACCGAATTTATATGAAAATGCGATTGTTGCTATACGCGAATCGCGCTGAACCACAAAATGTTCACGGTAATCTGTAAAAGCAATATCCGCAGTTGTTTGGTTAGTAAAAAACACATCGTTAAAATTTAATTTCAGTGTGGCTTTATTGTTTAATAGCTTTTTCTGGATACCTACATTTAAAAACCATCTTGGTTGGATTAAATCAAAAGCATACACTTCTTTAGTTTGGTAAAACCCGTTCAGTTCGCCAGAGAGTGTTGAAGTAAAATTAAACGTGTTTATCATGTTAATATTAAAATTAAGACTTCCAATATTATTTAATGGTGTGTTTGCTACATTCCCTGTGTATGAGGCATAGTATGAACTAAATTCATTACTTATATGCCACCATTTAGCCACATCTATCGGTAATGAGCAATTAAATGCATATACATCTACTTTTGCCAGATTTTTGTTTGTTTGGATGGTCAACTTTGGTTGGTCATCGGCAGGCGCAATCACTTCTGTAATGTTTTTATAAGTCCTGCCAAATCCAAGTGTCGCATAAATCTTTTGTTTAAAAATATGTGTCCATTCAAACGACTCAGTTGTTTGCGGCATTAAATAAGGGTTTCCTTCTTTATAGGTCGTTGGATCAATATAAAATTTGAATGGATTCAACTGCTCGTAACTTGGTCGGTTGATTCTACGGCTATAATTAAATTCCATTCCATAAACATCATTAAACTTATAACCAATAAATGCGCTTGGGAAAAGCTGCACGTAAGTATTTACAAATGAAGTATTGTTAACGAGTTGATTCCCTTTAACTGATGTTTGTTCACAGCGCAATCCAATTTGCGAACTCCATTTTTTATAGTCCTTTGAAAGGGTTGAGTAAATGGCATTAATATTTTCGGTATAAATAAAATGATTACTCTTGCTGGAATCAAACAAATTCTGGTTATTGCTTCGGTTAAAAAATGAGAGCTTATTGTCGGCAATTACGTAGCTCGATTTTTGCCCGGCTTCAAATTTGAAATCCTTTTTTAATGTTTTTACAAAATCGTTTTTAACAGAATATACAGACAAGTCTCCGTTAATTTTTCCGTGGAGTAGATAAGGATTGAGATATTCCAGATTATTCAAGTCATAGTACCTTGTAGTGAAATTCTGGACGGTATTATTTCCAAAATGAGCATAATCTACATCAGTATTTAGTTCTGTGCCTAGGGAGTCAAAAACGTGTTTATAGTTTAGGTTCAGGGAATAATTGTACCAGTTATCTTTAGATCGGTTCGTGGTAGTATAAGTTGAAGACTTCTCTTTATTTTGATCCAGCACATCAGCAACATTATCGCCTTTAGGATTAAATTTATTACTGACACCGCTAATTACAAAACCAACTATATTTTTGCTATTAGCGTAATAATCTGCCCCTGCCCGGGCTACATGGTTATTAAAATCAAATTTAATATAATTGTCCTGATGGTATGCGCCGATAAACGAATCGTTTTTATAAAATTTACGATCCAGTTTTAAATGTGAGAAAGCCTCCCTGTACGCATAACTGTAGGATCCAAACACGTTAACCTTTTTATTACGATGGTTTAGGGAAAGGCTATTATTTGATTTCATATAAACTCCCTGTCCATAGGAATTTGAAATACTTCCGTTCGTACCGATATTTTTGTCCTTTTTCAATTTGATATTAATAATTGAAGACCCTGCTGCGTCATATCTGGCGGATGGATTTGAAATCATTTCTATTTTTTCAATCGAGGAAGACGGTATTCCCCGTAAGTAATTGGCAAGATCAGTACCAGTCATTTGGCTTGGTTTCCCGTCAATCCAAATGGCAACCCCTGATTTTCCGTTAAGATTAACGTTATCATTATTATTATCTACTCTTACACCGGGAGCTTTTTCAATAAGTTCAAAAGCTGATGACCCGGCTGCACTAATGCTATTATCAATATTTAATATCACTTTCCCTTTTTCCCTTTCTACATAAGGCTTTCTTGCCATAACAGACACCTCTTTTAAATTAATTGAAGATTTTTGTAAGACTATGGCTTCAAGTAGTAGATTCTGTTGAAGTGAAATTGGCGATGATAGATACATATTATACCCCAGTAAATTCACCTGAATTAAATAGTTTCCTGTAGAAAGGTCATCGAACTTAAAAGTACCATCATTTTCTGTAAACTCATTTTTGATGAGTGAAGAGTCTGACTGGTTTAATAATTGAACGATAGCGTCAGGCACAGGGCCACTATCTGCGTTGAGAAGCTTTCCTGAAAGGGAAAAGTTCTGTGCATGAAGCGAACGGCTAAATAACATTACGACTGTGAGTAATGACATTACGATTAAAATAAAATAATTTTTCATGGCTTAAATTATTGGCAGTTATTAATAATAGTTTTCATCACGGCATTAACATGGTTTTCTTTCGCAATACCAATTCCCTTCAAAGCGGTTTTCCGATAAGATTCAACCACTTGCTCAGCAAATCGTATCGTCTCTAATCCTGAACTGGTAATTGAAATGTTTGACTTTCGTTTATCATATTTATGATCGGTTTTATTGAGGTATTTCGCTTTTACCAGCAGCTCAATTATCCTGGTAATAGAAGCGGTGTCTTTAAAAACCATTTCAGCAAGTTCCTTTTGGGAAATATCCGGATTATCAAAAAGACATTTTAGTGTAAGCCATTGATCCACTGTAATAGTAAGTCCAGCCTTCTTCAGCTCCCTTTGTGCGAACTGGCGGTAAGTTTTAATTGCTTTCTCTAATGAATAAAAGAGAACAGAATTTAAATTTTTCATAACATCTTTCCGACCGCTAAACTAATTGATATATCAATTACTTTAGTAAAGAATATTATAAATGCGAATATTTAAATTACAAATGGCAAAATGAGATTATAAATAAACTGAGATGCTTAAACTGGCCGCTGAAAAGTAATTTCAACGCAACAACCGCTATGGTTGAATACACAATACGAGCCATCTATTTGACAAGCAAGAGATTTTACAAGTTCGAGTCCCAGCGAGCCACTGGAAATGGTCTTATCAAAATCAAATCCCGGTCCGTTGTCCTTCACCTTTAAATACATTTTTTCATCTTTTTCAATAAAACCAATTTCAAGTTGTAGCTTCCTATCAGAAGTAGCGGCATGCTTAAACGCATTGGTAATCAATTCATTTAATATCAACCCGCATGGAATCGCGTAGGTCAGGGGCAACTCAATTTCTTCTGTGTTAAGTAAAACTTCAACTTTTTCATTCCCTCCAATTGACTTGACCGATTCATTCACTAAATCATCAATGTATTCCTTAAAATTTAAGGAGCTTGCGCTTTTATTATTATATATTTTTTGATGTACAAGTTCCATTGAAAAAACACGTTCCCTACATTCTTGTAAAGCTAACTTAACTTCCTCAGAACTTGAAGCGTGCATTTTTAGATTGAGAAGGCTAGTTACAATCGTCATATTATTTTTCACGCGATGAAATACTTCTGCCAGAAGAATTTCCTTTTCTTTCAAGGTGTTCTTTATTAAAGTTTCCTGCTTAACATGCTCAATAGTAAGCATTGAAATCAACACCACAGTGAGAAAAAAACCGGAGAGAATATTAAACATTCTGAGGTTAAACAGTGTGCTCTCGGTAAATACAAAGGTTGTCAAATCCATCTTCTGAAAAATTACTACTCCAACGATGGAAATGAAAAAAAGAAATCCTATAATTACCAGGTGTTTGAAAGTTTCCTTTCCCCCAAACACATGGATCAAACTTACTATGATGGGAAAATAAAAGAGAATGAAAAACGTTTCCAATCCCATTCGTATTGCCATAAAGAAGAACAGGATAATACCGATAAGGTAAAATAGATATCCTGCCCAGATAAAATTTTTTCTGGAATTCAACACAATAACGAAGGGACCTACCAGTAATGTGATAATGCATTCCGGAATAAATTGGTAAAACCCAAATCCAATAAAGAAAAGAATCGTTAGGGAAACATTAAGAATACCAATTATAGAAAGTAAATTCAGTTTTCTGGTTAAATGGACTTCCCAGGCTTCATAGGTTGATTTAACTCCTATGTTTTGAATTCTTTCAAACCATTGCACCATCTTCATTAAGAGCCTTGACATGCTTGTAATTCAAAAGAAGTCATAGGATCAAGCAGGTGTCTGATATTTTGACGGAATGGACATCAATACTTCGCGGATTTCGTCAATGCTATCGGTAGTGACAAGTTTCATGCGGGTTTCTTTAAAATGATCAATTCCGCGGAAGTAATTAGTGTAATGAGGCCGCATTTCAAGCACTCCCAATTTAGGGCCTTTCCATTCAATTGATTTGTCAAAGTGAGCCAGCGCCACCTCTACCCTGTTTTCAAGGGTTGGCTTTGGCAAATGCTCGCCTGTTTTAAAATAATGCTTTATCTCATTGAAAATCCAGGGATATCCAATACTGGCTCTACCAATCATCATTCCGTCAAGGCCAAATTTATTCTTATACTCCAATGCCTTTTCAGGCGTTGTTATATCACCGTTTCCAAAAATTGGAATATGAATTCGGGGATTATTTTTCACCTCTGCTATCGGTGCCCAATTAGCTGAACCTTTGTACATTTGTGCGCGTGTCCTGCCGTGAATGGTAAGCGCTTTTATTCCGACGTCCTGTAAACGTTCGGCAACTTCCATAATATTAATCATGCTTTCATCCCAACCTAAACGCGTTTTCACAGTAACCGGTAAGCTTGTTGATTTGACAACCGCTTTAGTTAAACGTACCATAAGGTCAACATCTTTAAGAACACCCGCCCCGGCACCTTTACAGACTACTTTTTTTACCGGGCACCCGAAATTAATATCCAGCAAATCCGGTTGAGTAGCATCCACAATTTTTGCAGACATGGCCATGGCTTCCTCATCGCCTCCAAAAATCTGAATGCCAATGGGTTTTTCATATTCAAAAATATCAAGCTTTTTACGGCTTTTAATCGCATCACGAATTAATCCTTCGCTACTGATAAATTCAGTGTACATCAAATCGGCACCATATTTTTTACAAACGTAACGAAAAGGCGGATCACTCACATCCTCCATGGGAGCGAGCAATAATGGAAATTCACCTAGTTGTATATCAGCAATTTTTACGATGGTGCAAAGGTAAGAAATATATTCTGGATTATTCTTGTGATCACCTGGTTGGCCTCCATCCTATTAGGTGCCAGGAAGGAAGTGGCAATCACTTAAATCTTTTTGCCTCTTTAAACCTCGGAAAGGATTTAGGCTTGCTTTCCTGTGTTTAAATAGTACGGTTATTCGTCTTCAGTTTCCTGGCTGAAACAAGAAGCCTTTGGTCCATCAATAGCAGCGTAAATTCTGCCGGTTGAATACACACTTTTATTTAATCGGTTACTTAAAACAATAATTGTTAAACTGTCTTTTAACCGCCGATGAAAAGCGGTACGGTATCCGTGCCACCAGCCATTATGAAACACTTCCTTGTTGGAGTCGTGCATGTTTTTCATGCGCCAACCCAAGCCATAATTACTCATTTTTTTTTCGGCACTATGCGGTGCGTAAGCTAATTGCTGAGTTTCCTTTGACAATAATTTATGCTGGAACAAAGCTGTACTCAATAAAAAAAGATCATATGTAGTCATATATACACCTTTATCTCCCAGAACGCCATCATAACAATCATTTGCTACACACGCGTATTTCATTGTATACCCACGGGTAATATGTTCTTTTGTACTATCAATATTTAATGCTGTATAGCTGTGTTTCATTCCTAATGGAATAAAGAGTTCTTCTTTTAAAAAGTCGGAGTAATTTTTTTTAGAAACTTTTTCGATGATCAACGCTAGAAGTGCAAAATTAGTATTGCAATAATTAAAACGGACATCCGGATTTAAATATGCCTTTGGTTGATGCTTTACAATAATATCCAACAGCATTTGGTTGCTCACAGTGCAAACCGTGTTATCAATGTAATCGCCACAAAAGTAAGTATAATTAGGTAAGCCAGACCGATGGGTTAAGAGCTGTTTTACCGTAATGGCTTTGTAGGGAAATTCAGGCAAAATATCTGAAACCTTCGTGTCTAACTGTAATTTACCTTTTTCATAAAGCAGAAGCGTAGCCACCGCTGTAATTACTTTTGATACTGATGCCAATTGAAATAAAGACGAATCGTTAAGTGTTTGATGTGTTTCCTTAATACCATACCCAAACGATTTTTGGTAAATTATGTCCTCGCCTTTTGCTATTAATACATTTCCATTAAACGATCCCGTTTTGTATAATTTTGTAAAGAGTGTGTCTAACCTGTAAATTTCACTTTTGTACTTTACCGAATCGATACGTGTTGAGACACTCCGCTTTTTGAAATGTCCAATATTTTCCTGAACTTCCTTTCCGGATTCGTCGCAGTTTGCCGCTAATAAAGTGAAAACAACAATTGGGATTATGAATTTGATTGGGCTCAATGATTAGTTGTTTGGCAAAAATGTAATCTTAAATAAAATAGTTAAGAATACATAGAACTCGTCAGATTTTTAACTAAAGCAGGATTGTTAATTATTAATTCGACCTGGACAGTTAAAATGGTTCTTAATATTCTGGTAGACTTTTAAATGTGCTTTCTTTAAGATATCCAAAAATACAATCGCCACAAGTAAATTCGTATTGACTTCAATATGCTCTACCATCTTAGTTTTGCCATTATTTTCGGAAAAGTGAAAATCAATGATTAAAAAAACGTAACTCTTTACCTGAGATGTATAACGCAATTTCTTATGCTTCTCTAGTTCAATAACTTTTGCTTTGTAATTCGGGCGCATGCGTATTAATCCAAATAAAAGAACCTCTTCATCTATTTCATACTCAACATAATGGGGACGTTTATCTTCTACAATCTTTACCGTTTTCATCACGGGATGGTGAGCTCCGTATTTTTGAAAATCACAAAACTGCTCATATAGATTTTGAATATCGACTTCAAATTCTTCCTCGAGTTTCAGGGTCTGTTTCCTAGTAAACATAGTTCTATTTCGTTCGGGTAAAACACAAATTAAGCGTGGTTTGAAATTATCGTCCACGCACCTAATCTACTTACTTTATTCCCATGAAACATTGCAAGAGTTTAGTATTTCAGATAAAATCTTTGATACACAACTCATCTAGATCACGAAAATACATGATTTCTTATTGTCCCAAAAAATGAACGAGCAAATGTTGATATTACTCTAACTTTTAGGGCAGATTAGCGAATAAACCGCTGTGTCCTGAAACTGTCCGTTAACTAAGAAGTTTTCTTTATAATAAGCTTCTCTAACAAACTTAAATTTTTCAAGGACTTTCTGTGAAGCTAAATTTTCCGGATCGATTTGCGCTTCAATGGTATGTAAATTCATTGTTTTAAAACCGTAATCAATCACCTTTTCCAAAGCTTCACTGATAATTCCTTTTTTCCAAAAATCGGGATTCAGAATGTAGCCTATTTCAGCGCGGTGATGTTCTTTTATTACCCTGTGGTAGGATGCAGTACCAATCATGATATTATCAGAATTGAGACATACCGCCCAGGCAATTCCATCATTCATATTTATCATTTCATTCACTTTCTGGATTTTTTCAATCGTTTCATCCAGCGTAGGCATTTTTTGATCTATATGCTTCATTGCAACCACATTCGTTCTCAACGCGTAATAATGATCTAAATCCTGTAAAGTCATTCGCCTCAAAACCAACCGATCGGTTTTGATCACCGGAAAAGGATCGAAGTTCAATTTTAACATCTTATATATTTGTGTAGTGATAATAAGCAATTTTCCATTCTCCTGATTTATCTTTTCTCCAAATGGCGGTGTAACGTACATCGTTTGCTGTTTCAGCTTTTTTCTTCAGATAAATTAATTTAGAAATTCCGGTTTCAATAGCCACCTCATTCATTACATCAACTGTTAAAATCTTATGCTCCCAGGCTACACCTTTATCTTCCACCTGTTTCCAATATTCAATGATTTTATCCCGGCCCTGAATCTCCATCCCGGCACCAATAATTTTAGCGTCATCTAAGTAGAAATCCGCAATTTGCTGCATGCGGTTTTTCTTAAACAGATCTTCCATTTGTAAATACTGACCTCTTATATCAGAGGTATGTGTTCTTGAATCTTTCTTTCTGCGATAATCCAAATCATACTCAGTTTTCCATGTCACACCCTTATCTTTCGAAATTTCGCCATGCCGCCGGACTTTTTGATCGCTAAGGTTGTAAAAAGTCAAGCGGCGGATTGCCATAGTATCTTTAGATAAAGGAAATGGATTCGTAAGAAATTCAATTTTAGTATTATCAAATTTGCCGATAAGAAATTCATTTGATCCACCCGTATTGTCAACCCACGTTTGTTGCCATTGTTGAGTGGCTGCATTGAAGGTGTTGAAACTTTTTCCTGAATATAAAACGCCTTTGTGTTTGCTCACGCTTGTCCACTCTTCCTGCAAAACACAGCTATTAAGAATTGTAGTAATTCTGCTGTCGCCGGCCTTATTATTTCTCAAATCAAAAACCTCCCACTCCCCTAGCCAGAAATCAAACTGACGGTAAACCGGATCCTTTTCACAGGGACTTTCCTGTGCATGAGAAAAAAATGCCCAAAATAGAAAGAAAACAAAAAAACCAGACTTCATAAAAAATAATTTAAGGATTGAAATAAAACAGTTGCGACATAAGATTTAGGTACACAAATATAGAATTCGTGATCCATTAATGAACAGCATCCGTAGTAAAATTGTAAAATTTAAAACTGTTCCCTCTCCCAACTATAATCTGTATAATGAATTGTTTTAAAGAAAACACTATTTTCAGCTCATGAAATATTGTACGGGTTTAATATTGGTAATGCTATTGTTCTCCGCCTGTTCCACACGACGTATTACCAAAATGAAAGACCAGGTTTACGATCAGGAGAACAGCCTTAAACTGGACGTTTTTTCCCCGAGAAACGATAAGGGTCCGAAAAAAATTTTGGTGTTTGTACATGGTGGAAGTTGGGTAAATGGGAAAAAATCGCTTTATCCTTTTTTCGGGAAAGGGCTTGCCAGGAGAGGTATTGTGGGAGTGATAATCAGTTACCGGCTTAGCCCCAGAACAGATATTGCAGGCATGGCGGGTGACGTTGCAAAATCTATTAAATGGGTTAAAGATAATGCTAAAATGTTTAATGGAGATACGCTTAATATTTTTGTTTCAGGTCATTCCGCAGGTGGTCATCTTGCTGCCATGGTAGCAACGGATGATACATATTTTAAAAATCTGAAAATGAAAAACCCTGTAAAGGGAACAATTTTGATTGACGCCTATGGATTGAATGTGTATAAATTTCTGAAAGCATCTAACAATCCGGCTGATTCAAAGTACTATCCGATATTTTCATCGGAAGAGGCTAACTGGAAAAAATACTCGCCCATTAATCACTTGGATAAAAGTTCCCCTCCGTTTATTCAATTTGTGGGTGGGAAAACCAATCAGATTATTAAAGACATGAATGCTGACTTTTATGAAGGAATTAAAAATTATCAGCCGAATGCTGAGTTTATTGTAGTTAAGCGCAAAAGGCATGTGCCTATGATGTTCCAGTTTTATAACCCCTTTAATAGAACATATAATAAGGTTGAGGAATTTATTAGTACTAATTAAATAGTATTTACAATCTGAAACTTAAAGCGATAACAGCGAATACCATGATGAGTATATTCAATGAAATAATAACAATCATCATAATTCCCAAAAATTTATAATGAGATTTTAAATTTGCAAAACCGGCAGTTAATTGATCCTGATTATTTGCGCGAATGCCATTTTGAAATCCAATTGATGTTTTAAATAAATAGTAGCAAGGAAAAAAATACACCAAAGCGATGACTAAATACAGTAAAGCAATCGCCACTGCGCCAACTATTCCAAACGAATCATTTCCCATAAGTGTACCAAAGGAAACTCCAACAACTAAAACTGAAAATGCTCCGAGCACCATCAGACCTATTCCAATAAATCCCAGGATAGCTAGAAATTTCGCCCATTTCGCTGTCTCGATCAGATGTTTCTGTATTTGGTCGTTTAGTGTGATATTCTGTTGAAAATTCATTGAGTTAATTGTTGTATCCATTTTTTTTATCATAAAAGTAAAACATCAAAGTTTAAAAACAAAAAACCCATCCTATAAGGGATGGGTTTGAATATTAAGCGACGTAAAGGTTACGCTTTGTTTTCTTCAGCCGGAGCATTCTCAGGCTTAGGCATCGTTGCTTTACGGGATAACTTTGCTTTACCGTTTTTCGGGTCTGTTCCAATGTATTTCACACTAATAACATCTCCTTCTTTCACCAAACCATTTAAAGATTCAATGCGTTTCCAGTCGTATTCGCTGATGTGCAACAAACCTTCTTTTCCAGGCATGAACTCAACAAATGCACCATAAGGCATGATTGATTTCACAGTGGCATCATACACCTCTCCAACTTCAGGAATCGCGACAATTCCTTTGATACGTGCAACGGCTGCTTTCAGGTCTTCCAGTTTTTCAGCAAAGATTTCAACGCGCCCACTATTATCAATTTCAGTAATTGAAATGGTAGCGTTTGTTTTCTTCTGGATATCCTGAATTACTTTTCCACCAGGTCCGATGATAGCACCAATGAATTCCTGAGGTACAGTTAATACTTCAAAACGTGGAACGTTTTCGTTATAATCCGCACGAGGCTCAGTCATGGTTTTCATGATTTCACCCATTATGTGTAAACGACCTTCTTTCGCCTGTAAAAGCGCTTTTTCCATTACTTCATATGGCAAGCCATTTACTTTCAAATCCATTTGAACTGCTGTTATGCCGTCTTTGGTTCCGCAAACTTTAAAATCCATATCACCCAAATGATCTTCATCACCAAGTATATCTGATAATATTGCATACGAACTGTTATCTGAAGAAGTAATTAACCCCATTGCAATTCCTGTAACGGGTTTTGCAATTTTTACACCGGCGTCCATTAAAGCTAATGTACCTGCGCAAACGGTTGCCATCGAAGATGATCCGTTAGACTCCAGAATATCTGAAACCACACGCACTGTATAGGGCGTATCGGTAGGAACAACTTTTGACAACGCGCGCATCGCTAAATTCCCATGACCAACTTCACGGCGGCCAACTCCACGGTTTGGTTTAGCTTCACCGGTTGAGAATCCAGGGAAATTATAGTGTAAGATAAATTTTGTTTCACCGCGGTAAAATGCGCCATCAATTAACTGAGCGTCCTTTCCTGTGCCAAGAGTTACAGATGTTAACGACTGCGTTTCGCCACGCTGGAAAATTGCAGAACCATGTGCAGCTGGTAAATACCCTACTTCACTCCAGATTGGACGAATTTGATTTGTTTTACGGCCATCTAAACGGATTTGAGTATCAAGAGTTGCCTGACGTACCGCGTCATACTCAACACCGTGGTAATATGTATTAATCAGCGCTTCTTTTTCTTTCAATTCTTCAGCAGTGAAAGTAGCTTTGTATTCATTTAGTACCGCTTTAAAAGCTTCTTTACGTTCATTTTTATTTGGATTTCCTTTTTTTGCAACAGCGTATACTTTATCGTAAGTTGCTTTTGCTACTGCGGCTTTTAATTCCAAATCATGTTTTTCATGACTGTATTCGCGTTTAGGTTTTAAACCCGCTTTTACAGCAAATTCATTAATTGCCTTAATTTGAACCTTGATTGCTTCATGAGCAAATTTGATCGCTTCCAGCATTTCTGCTTCGCTGATTTCGCTCATTTCACCTTCAACCATTGCAATATCGTGTTCAGAAGCTGCAACAATCATATCAATGCTTGACAATGCCAGTTGGTCAATATCAGGGTTGATTACCAATTTACCTTCAATTTTACCAACACGTACTTCTGAAATTGGTCCGTTAAAAGGAATATCAGAAACTGCTACTGCTGCAGACGCCGCTAAACCAACTAATGCGTCCGGCATTGTTTTTTTGTCAGATGAAATCAACGATAACATGATTTGTGTATCTGCGTGATAATCATCCGGGAATAACGGGCGCATTGCTCTGTCCACAATACGGCTTATTAACACTTCATAATCAGATAATTTTGCCTCCCTGCGGAAAAAACCACCTGGGAAACGACCAGTTGCCGCATATTTCTCCTGATAATCTACCGTTAATGGTAAAAAATCTACTCCTTCTTTTGCTTCTTTGTTACTAACAACAGTAGCTAAAATCATGGTATTACCTAATTTAACTACTACTGCACCATCAGCTTGTTTAGCTAATTTTCCTGTTTCCAGGGTTACAATTCGTCCATCTCCTATGTCGAACGAATGTTGAATTCCAATTTGTGACATCTTTTTTGTTTAAGTTGTGCACCGGCGTTTCCGGTACGGATTTATATTTGTTTTCTAATTTTCGTCTTTAATTATGCCAGAGAAGTTAATGGATTATTTTATTCATGAAAAAGGCATTCCGATTTACCGAAATGCCCCTTTCCAATAACAAAAACCCATTATTATTTACGGATATCTAATACCTTAATAACAGCACGGTAACGCATAATATCCGTGTTTTTTAAATAATCTAATAACGCACGACGTTTACCTACAAGGTTTAAAAGCGCACGCTGTGTTCCAAAATCTTTCTTATTATTTTTTAAGTGACCGGTTAAATGGTCTATACGGTGAGTAAATAATGCCACTTGAGATTCAGCTGAACCTGTGTTTTTATCGCTACCACCGTGTTTTTTAAAAATGTCTTTCTTTACTTCTGATGTTAAATACATGTTTTACTTCTTTTAATGTTATCTTTAATAGGGCTACAAATATAAGACATTTTGTGAAACAAACAATAGTTATTCACATTTAATCCTCTTTTTAGTCCTAATTTTCATCCAGATTAATTCCAACCTCATATTCAGGAAAGTTTTTTCAAGGCATTCCTTAAATTAGTGATTACATCGGCAACATCGGATAATTTACACGTTCCAACAGACATCCGATACCATGGTGAATTATCTGAAGCTCCAAATGCATAAAAGGGTACGACTGCTAATTTAGCTTCGTCTAAAATAAACTTCGTAATATCTTTAGTCGTTTCCAAAACCTTGCCGTCATTGGTTTTTAGTCCATGCAAATCAAATTTTATAGTTAAATAAATGGCAGCCTGTGGTGTGATGGCATCCACTTTAAAACCTTCATTTTTCAAATCCTGAAATCCTTTATAAAATCCCTCAAGTCGCGAAATTACTTTGGTTTTTTGCTCTTCAATAAATTTATCATACATCGGCAAATCATTTAAATATTTCGCACTCGCCATCTGTTCTGCCTTTGGTGCCCATGCGCCAACATGGGTTAAAATGGCCTTCATCTTATCAATAATAACTTTTGGCCCCATGCTCCATCCGACACGGACGCCCGTAGCAGCTAAAGATTTTGATATTCCGTCTACAAATACAGTATACGCTCTCATTTCCGGACGTAAGACAACCGGATTGTAATGCTTATTATTTCCAAAAGTTAATGCCCAATAAATCTGATCATACATCAGGTAAACTGGTTTTGCATCCGGTCCTCTTCTTAAATTCTCAGCTAAAATCATGTCGCAAATTTCTTCCAGACCTTCTTTACTGAAAATTGTTCCTGTTGGGTTTTGTGGAGAACATAATGCCACCAGGGTAGCCTCTTTAATATGTGGTTTAATGTCTGCCGCAGTTGGCATAAAATTTTGTTCCGGTGTTGCCTCAATTACTACAGATTTTGCAAAATTCAAATAGGAATAATGATTGTTATTCCAGGATGGAACCGCGAAAATTACTGTATCATCCGCATCAACCAGGGCTTTAAAAATGCTATAAATCACTGGGCGCGCGCCTCCTGCAATAAGAATTTCATCATTTTTATAATCAAGTTGTCCACGTTCTTTTAATAATTTCGAAACGGCATTCCGCAACTCAAGCATACCATCGGCCGCAGGGTAATTAGTTTGATCATCAAAATAAGCATCTACAATGTATTGTTTTAATTCCGCGGGAATGGGAAATTCCTTCGGGTTAAAATCTCCAATGGTCATATTATAAATCTTTTCGCCCTGCTTAATTTTTTCATTGACCTCGCCAGCCAGTTTAATAATTTCAGAACCAATAATGTTTTCAGCAAGTTTAGATACTTTTGTTTTTTGGGCTTGTAGTGAAGTGCTCATTAGAATAATTTTTTTGAAAAATATAGATAATCCTTCTTACTTCAAAATAATGTTGGAAAAGTTTCCTCTAATTTGTAAATATGTTGATTTTAGTGGATGTTGGAAAGTATTTTATAGTTTTAAACTTAAAATGAGATCTCATGGATTTAAAGTCTTTAACGGTACAGGTAATTGAACTGGCAAAAAACGTAGGAAGTTTCATTCGTGAGGAACGAGAAACCTTCTCATATGATGTTGTGGAAATTAAAGGGTTAAACGACCTGGTAAGTTACGTGGATAAAACTTCCGAAAAGAAAATTGTTGAGCAGTTAGCCATATTGTTTCCGGACGCAGGATTTATTGTTGAAGAAAATACCCGTTCAGAAAAAAGGGATTATAACTGGATTGTGGATCCTCTGGACGGTACAACAAACTTCATCCACGGAATTCCATGTTATGCCATCAGTATAGCATTGGAATTAAACGGTGAGGTAATTTTAGGCGTAGTGTATGAAGTTTCTCGCGACGAATGTTTTTATGCCTTCCGCTCAGGAGGTGCTTTTTTAAATGATAAACAGATTCATGTTTCTAATTGTAAACAGCTATCCGATAGTTTAATCGCAACGGGATTTCCGATCTATAATTTTTCCCGGCTCGATCCGTTTGTAAACACCCTTACGCATTTAATGAAACACACCCACGGCATACGAAGAATTGGCGCCGCTGCCGCTGACCTTTGCTATCTTGCCTGCGGAAGGGTTGATGCTTTTTTTGAATACAATTTAAACCCATGGGATGTGGCAGCAGGGGCATTAATTGTACAGGAAGCAGGAGGTACAATTTCGGATTTTAATAAGGGTACGAACTGGCTTTTTGGAAAAGAAATTATGGGAACAAATTCCTACATCAAAGAAGAATTTCAAAATGTAATTCAGACAAACTTTGCAAAAATTTAGAACTTAGAACGCAACCGTGTTTTCTTGCGCTTAGGCGGAAAAAAACGACCAACGGTAACCTGGATAGACATAAAGCTGTCATTTTCTTTATCGCCACGCTGCGCACCAGTACCATCACCATTTGGAGCTGTAGCATTAGGAATGTTACCTAAACTCGGATCTGCAAGCGCCACCGATTTTGGACCGTAAGCGTCTAATAAAGCAGCCTTATTATAGTACGTTCCATGCACATCATCGATGTAATCTGTGAACGTTTTCCGGTAATTAAACTCGAGGCCAACACACCATAACTTATTTAAAATCATTCTCCATGCTATACCCATTGGTATACTTAAAGCTATACGTTTATACTGCGGCGGCCCTCCAGGTAAACCCTGCCCTTCTGTATGTAAAGGATAAAGTTTTTCAAATTTGCCGGTAGCCGGATCTCTTCCTTTTGGATTAAAATAAAATCCTCCTACCCCAACAAATGCTATAAATTCATGTGACTTACCTTTGTGTCGTCTTGATAAAGTATTTTTTATTTTGTAACGGTGACCAACTTTGGTATTGAAAAAAGAAAACTCGAACCGGGTTGCGAATTCAAAAATATTTGATTTAAAATTAAGATTCCTGTTATTTCGAAATGGTTCAGTAGTAAGCTTGTCATCCCCCGCCACAAGCAGATAATTAAAACTAGTGTGCCAGTTAAAGTTTTTGGCAATTTTATAACGATAGGCTAAACTAAATGCCGGACGGGTTAAAGCAAACTCAACGTCAACCGGACTAAAATCGGTTCCGATTTTATTCAATCCACCAAGGTCTCCTAAAAAGCCAGATGCACCTCCCTGAAAAACTAATTCTTTTCTGTATTTTTTCCAATCGTTGGGCCGTGTAAAGTTTTGGGAAGAGAGATTTTCAGTCACAAAAGCTCCTGATATTAAAAAATATAGTACTAACTTTTTAATCATGTTGATGACTTCTTCCTTTAATCTTTGTGATTTTGGAGCGGTAAATATACCAAAAACCTATAATGGAAAATGTTAATTTGTAGAATAAAATATAAAATTAATTGGTTCTTTTGGCCGGTTGACCTAAAATTTAGAACGCAATTTGGTTCTTCCGTGTTTTGGTGGGAAGAACCGGCCAACGGTTATTTGAATGGTTGCGAAGGCATCTTTTTGCTTATCACCTCGTTGTGCGCGGGAGCCATCAGCGTTTGGTGAACTCGCCCCGTTTATTTCACCTCTATTCGGATCCGACATTAAAGCTGACTTTTCACCGTAGGCGGCTAGCAGCGCAGCCTTATCGTAATAGGTCGTGCTAACATCATCAATATAATCTGTAAATGTTTTCCGGTAACTAATTTCTAACCCTACCGACCATAGCTTGTCAATGATGTAATGAACACAAATACCCAGGGGTAAACTTACAGCGACTTTACGGTACTGTTTTGGTCCGCCGGGTAAACCCTGACCCTCTGTATGCAAAGGATAAAGATTTTCAAATTCTCCCGTTATAGGATTTCTTCCTTTTGGATTAAAATAAAATGCCCCAACCCCAACAAAGCCAATAAATTCCAATGCCTGACGTTTTGTAATTCTTCCGAGCGATTTTTTAAGACTATACACTCCGGTTCTTCGAAATGAGGATATTCCAAACTCAATTCGGGTAGCCAATTCAAATACATTGGTTTTGAAATTCAGGTTACGGTTATTACGGTATGGCTCATTGGTTAATTTATCGTCACCTGCTAAAATCAGGTAATTAAAATTAGAAAACCAATTGATGTTTTTGTTGAATTTATACCGGTAACCTGCGCTAACAGCCGGACGGGTTAATGCAAATTCAAGGTCAACAGGACTATAATCTGTACCAATCTTATCTCTTCCTCCCAAATCACCTAAAAAACCCGAAGCGCCAATTTGAAAAACAACTTCTTTACGGTATTTTTTCCAGGCATTTGGTCTGACATATCCCTGGCTCCTGACATAAGTCAAAAATCCCAGGAAAAAGAAAAGAGTAATAACAAACCTTTTTATAGCCAAAACATCTAAATTTAATGGCTAATATAGAGATATTATCCGTTAATAATGTAAGTTGGAGGTAAAATAATAAAGAATGGTTTGTTAATTACCAAAATCCTCATTCGTGTAATACAGCTTATAAAACTTTAAACCGCGCTCTTCATCATATCCTTTCTCAACATAATCATGTCTGCCATGAACATAGATATGAAAATTCTTATCGAGTTTTACCACACTTTTCATAAACTTTTGATTTTTCTTAACGGCAGTAGGCGAAATTTCGAAATCATCAATGGCTGTCAAATCCATTTTATCGTTAAAGGTTTGTCTGTATTCACGAAAAGCTTCTTTCAATTCTTCCTGCGGAAGTATTTCTTTTTCAAATTCCTTCATATCAAATTTATCCTTCTCTTTAAAGAAACTAGTGCTCTTATTAAGCATCATCATTTGATCCTGTTTTGTAACGTTATTTTCCTCGGTTAAGACTTCTTCGCAAAACCCTTTACAGGTCTCCATGAAATTCGCAGTATGGAAATAGGCATTTTCCTTCATTTTGGTATTTAGGAAATCCTCTACCCAATAAAAGGCACAGTCAGCTATTTTATTGTTCGTATCTACAATGCTTACCTTATATCCTTTTTCAGCCTCGGTATTAAAAATGATACAGCCTTTATCCAGCTTGTTAATATTGATACCATTGTCACACTCAATATCAAAATTATCCATGTGTTGAAACACTTTCAGATAAGTTTCTTTATTTTCAGTTTTAAACAAACCAATCGCGTCACAAATTACCCCGTCTACATTACAATCTTTAAAATAGCAAGTATAAAATTCACCACCTTTTATTTTTGGATGCATGGATTGGTTGTAAAGGTGCTCAGCGATATGCTTACTACTTTCAATAAATTGTTCACGATTTTTAAATACATCGCTTACGTAGCTCTTTACATCATGATAATGCAATTCGTTTTTTGATTTAAATTGGTAATAGATATCAGTTTTAAAAGGTGATGTCAAATACCTCATGACCGTATCTTTCAAAAAATCATCACTGATTTGAATTTGTTTTTCACTGAGGGTTAATTCTTCCCCCAGCCCTTTGTTTCCAACAAAATGTATCACGAAATGGGTTAATTCGGCACGTGTAAAATCAATCATATTGCAAAAATGTTTTAAATACTATCGGTAAATGTAAGTGTTTAGTTTCCGCTTGAATTAACAAAGTTTAAACAAAAATTAATGTTACTAACGGGCGAAATCAGGTATAATACTTGGTATTCCTAATCTGAATTTAGTTAAATTTGTTCTTATGCTACGTAAAATCTTTCAACCTATAATTCTCATATTTTTTATTAGTCTGTGTTCATTTACTTTTTTTCAATTCGAAAAAAATCAGGTGCTGCAGGATATGTTAATGTCTGTTTTAAATCAAGCTCATTATCACCCTTTGAAAGTGGATGATGAATTCAGTGAGAAGGCGTTCAATTTGTATATCAAAAGACTTGATGTAAGTAAAAAATTTCTCATGCAACAGGACGTTGACGCATTGAGTAAGTATAAAAAGAATATTGACGATGAAATAAATAATGGGTCGTTCGAATTTTATAAACTTTCTGCTGACTTAATTTCAAAAAGAATTAAAGAAAAAGAGAACTGGAGTAAAGAGATTTTATCAGCTCCTTTTGACTATTCTGTTGATGAGGAATATGAAACAGATGGAGAGAAAGCAAAATTTGCGTCTACGGAACAGGAATTAAAAAATGAGTGGAGAAAGATGCTCAAGTACCAGACCGTAGCGCGTTTAGACGAGATGTTGACGGGCCAGGAAAAAGCAAAAGAGAAAAAGGATACCGTGTTTGTTGAGAAAACCTTTGATAGTCTGGAAGTTGATGCCAGGAGAAAAACACTAAAAGCTAATACGGACTGGTTTAAACGTTTAAATAAACTTACTACAAAAGATCGCTTTTCAACATATATTAATACCATCACTGGTATGTACGATCCACACACCGAATATTTTGCGCCAAAAGAAAAAAAGAAATTTGATCAAAGTATGAGCGGCCAATTTGAAGGAATTGGGGCACGCTTACAATCGAAAGATGGAATACTGAAGGTTTCTGAAATCATAGTAGGTTCGCCTTCTTTCAAGCAAGGTGATTTAAAAGCTGGCGATGAAATTCATAAAGTTGCACAGGGCGTTAATGAGCCTGTGGATATTACCAATATGGATATGGACGATGCCATTGATCTAATTAAAGGAAAAAAAGGGACGGAGGTGCGCCTGACTGTAAAAAAACCGGATGGTTCCTTTAAAGTAATTCCGATTATACGGGATGTTATTGAGATTGATGAAACCTATGCGAAATCCGCTATCATTAATAATAAAAAGAAGATCGGATACATTTACCTCCCGATGTTTTATGCTGATTTTACTCGTAATGGTGCCCATAGAAGTTCTGCTGATATGAAAAAGGAAATAGAGAAGCTGAAAGCCCAGGGCGTGGAAGGAATTATTGTGGATTTACGTGACAACGGAGGTGGTTCTTTGCAGGAAGTAGTTGACATGGCAGGATTGTTTATCATGAAAGGACCGGTTGTACAGGTAAAAGATAAATCAGGAAAGGTACACGTAATGGAAGACAGAAATTCGGAAGTAACCTGGGATGGACCGTTAGCTGTAATGGTAAATCATGGAAGCGCATCTGCTTCAGAAATTCTTGCTGCCGCGATTCAGGATTATAAAAGAGGGGTAATTATTGGAACGCAGAGTTTTGGTAAAGGCACGGTGCAATCCTTCTATAACCTTGACCAGTACCTTTTACCACAATTCGATACCATCCGACCTTTAGGCGAGGTAAAGATTACCAATCAAAAATTTTATAGAATCAATGGTGGCGCGACCCAATTAAAAGGAGTTGTGCCGGATGTTGTATTACCAGATCCATACGCCTTTATTGAAGTTGGCGAGAAAGAACTGGACTATCCAATGCCATGGGATGAAATCATGAAAGCGCCCTATGTGGAGTTTTCATCCATCAATTACCCTAAAGTTAAGAAAAGCAGTTCGGATCGCGTAAAAGCCAGTTCAGCTTTCAAACTTATTGAAATGGAATCAAAGGATTTGAAAGCGAAAAAAGACGATACAAAATATAATCTGAACCTTGAAAAATTCAGAGCTGAGCAAAAACAACTGAGGGAATCCTATAAAAAATATGATGAATTGAAGGTAAATATTAAAAACTTTACTGCCGAGCTTCCCGCATATGATCAGGAAGTTCTGAAAAACGATACGGTGAAGATGAACAGGGAAATAAAATGGACAGGCAATATTCAAAAAGACAATTATATCTTTGAAGCAAGCAATATTATCAATGACATGAAGTAAATGCTTGTTATCATCATACCACACACTAAAGTGCATTATTTGAATCAGATAATGCACTTTTTTTATAACTTTACCTCACAAAAAAAATTTAAATGGTAGTAGAACAATTGTATACAAGTTGCCTTGCACAGGGCGCTTATTTTATTCAATCCGAAGGAGAAGCCGCTGTCATAGATCCGTTAAGAGAATATAAACCATATATAGAATTAGCAGCTCAAAACAAGGCAAAAATAAAATACATCTTTGAAACACACTTTCACGCTGATTTTGTTTCGGGTCACTTAGACCTGGCTAAAAAAACAGGAGCAGAAATTGTTTTCGGACCAAACGCACAAACAAATTTTAATAGTACAATTGCGAAAGATAATCAGGAGTTTAAAATTGGAAAGTTAACCTTACAGGTTCTTCATACTCCAGGCCATACTCTTGAATCTACCACCTATTTATTGTTAGACGAAAATAAAAAACCTCATTGTCTTTTTACAGGTGACACCTTGTTTATCGGTGACGTTGGAAGGCCTGACCTTGCCATCAAATCTGACCTAACGCAGGAAGACCTCGCAGGTATGCTTTATGACTCGCTCCATACAAAAATCATTAATTTACCGGATGATGTAATTGTATACCCGGCCCACGGTGCAGGTTCGGCATGTGGAAAAAACATGAGTAAGGAAACCTATGATACCCTAGGAAACCAAAAGAAAACAAATTATGCTTTTAAACTTTCCCGGAAGGAATTTGTTAAAGAATTGACGACCGGAATTTTACCTGCTCCGCAGTATTTTGCTAAAAATGCCCAGCTCAATAAAAGTGGTTACGATAGTTACGATGTTGTTGCAGAGAAGGGAACAAAATCATTATCTCCGACAGAGGTTTACAATTTATTGTCATCTACCAACGCAATAATTCTTGATGTTAGAAAGCCAGGAGAGTTTGCCAAAGAGCATATTCCAGGATCCATTTTTATTGGAATTGACGGTCAATTTGCTCCATGGGTTGGCGCATTAATTACTGATTTAAAACAACCAATAATTCTTGTAGTTCCTGCCGGTCGAGAAAAAGAAGCAGTGACAAGGCTTAGTAGGGTTGGCTATGATAATTGTGTTGGCTTTCTTAACGGCGGATTGGAGTCATGGAAAAAGGAAGGAAATCAAACTGCCTCGATAACTTCTATTTCCGCAAGTGAATTTGCAGAAAAACTTAGTACCGGTACTTTAAATATACTGGATGTTCGAAAACCGGGTGAGTATGATGCGAGCCACTTATGTGAAGTAGAATCTATGCCTTTGGATTTCATTAAAAACTGGGAAAGTAATTTATCTAAGGAGAAAGAATATCACATCCATTGTGCCGGTGGTTACAGGAGCATGATAGCAGCTTCTTTACTGAAGCGGCAGGGGTATTCTAAGCTTGTTGATATTGCAGGTGGATATAATGCCATTCAGAAAACGGATGCGAAAACAACGGAGTTCGTTTGTCCGTCTACACTGTCAAAAAATTCTTAATTGACGGGAATGAATATTGAATCTGAGATTCGTTTAAAATATGCCATCGTTCAGCGATTACCGAACAATATTGTACGCTTGGAAATGTTTGATAACGTTATCATCGGATTTATCGAATGTCGCGAAATGAATAATGCAATCGGTAAGCTAACGAATCGGTTGAAAGCTTTAATTTTAATGGTTCCAGGGAATTCTACCCAGTTTTTGCCGGAGGCGCGTGACTTTTCTGCAAGTCCTGAAGGACAACAGTTTACGCTGGCAGATGCCCTTGTTGTTTCCAACCTTGGCCAAAGGATATTGATGAGTTTTTATTTAAAGTTTAATCGTCCCCCTAGTCCAAGTCAGGCGTTTGATACAGAAGAGCACGCCATGGAGTGGTTATTGAGTTTACCTAAATAAAAAAGCCCCACTTCACAGTGAGGCTTTTTATATTATCGAGGCTCAAATTAAGCTAACTTAACGTTAACTGCATTTAATCCTTTTTTTCCTTCTTGTACATCAAATACAACGTTATCGTTCTCACGAATTTCTTCTTCTAAACCCGTTGCGTGAACAAAAATTTCAGAACCATTTTCTTCTTTGATAAATCCGAAACCTTTAGCTTCGTTGTAAAATTTTACTACTCCGTTTTTCATTTTATATTTTTTAATTGATTGTTTTTATTTTTTAATTATGCTAACTTAACGTTAACTGCGTTTAATCCTTTTTTACCTTCCTGCACGTCAAACACAACTTCGTCGTTTTCGCGAATTTCTTCTTGTAAACCAGTTGCATGAACAAAGATCTCAGAACCATTTTCTTCTTTAATAAATCCGAAACCTTTTGCTTCGTTGTAAAATTTTACTACTCCGTTTTTCATTTTTTTGTTTTTTGTTGTTATTGTTTATTTGTTTTTGATATTCTTATTTTTAAGAATGCTTTATGAATAAGGATGCTTTTTAATCACATCGATATCTTTTTTAATTAATTTTTGAATGCCTTTGAAATATGGTAATTCTTCATGGCTGCATAATGAAATAGCTTCGCCGCTTTCGCCTGCCCTACCAGTTCTTCCAATACGATGAACGTATGCCTCAGCCTGCTCAGGAATCTCATAATTTATCACATGAGTTAACTTGTCCACATCAATACCTCTCGATGCAATATCAGTAGCTACTAATACATTAATCGTTCTGTCTTTAAAGCCTTTTAATGCTCTTTCCCTGTTATTCTGTGATTTATTACCGTGAATTGCTTCGGCTTTAATATTGAATCCATTCAGGGCCTTGGCTACTTTATCAGCTCCGTGCTTGGTTCTTGTAAAAACGAGCACGTGGTTAATATTATTTTCTTTTAAAATATGTTTTAACAATGCAGGTTTTTTTGTCTTTTGAACAAAATAAACAGTCTGCTTAACTAATGTTGCAGTTGACGAAACAGGATTAACAGCAACACTCACCGGGTTTTTTAAAATGGTGTTGGCAAGCTTCATGATATTCGGAGCCGCTGTTGCCGAAAAAAACAGGGTTTGTCTTTTTACCGGTAGTTTCGCAATCACCTTTTTCATGTCATTGATAAAACCCATATCTAACATACGATCTGCTTCATCCAAAACAAAATATTCAACCGATCCTAACTTAATGATCCCCTGCTGCATTAAATCCAATAACCTCCCTGGAGTGGCAATTAAAACATCAATGCCGGTTTTAATAGAAACAACCTGATGAAACTGGGAAACGCCTCCAAAAATTACAGCATGTTTAAATCCAAGGTTTTCACCGTATTCTTTAAAATTCTCACTGATCTGTGTAGCTAATTCCCTGGTAGGTGCTAAAATAAGTGCTTTAATTTCACGGCGTTGATTTGGCTTACGGTTTGCATCCATTAACTGTAAAATAGGTAATGCAAAGGCAGCTGTTTTGCCGGTACCGGTTTGGGCACAGCCAAAAATATCTTTTCCTAATAAAATGTGCGGTATGCTTTGTTGTTGGATGGGAGATGGTTCTTTGTATCCCTTTTTATCAAGCGCGGTAAGCAGCGGTTTGATTAGTTTCAATTCGGTAAATGTCATTCAGTTTTTTGTTATTAAATACTTTATTAAGAAAAATGTAAAAGTATTCGATTTGCAACTGGCATTTACAAGCGGATTGAACTACAATCTTCATAAGAAGTCTACAAATATAAACATATTATTAACAATAACCTAATTAATTAAAACATTTCTTGAAACGGTGATGAATACAATATTTTAGTTTTTTAGTTTTGCTCATCACACACCTTCATATGAAGTACATTATTTATTATCTAATATTTGCGAGCGTGTTTCTCAATGCGCAGGAATATCCAGAGAAACCGACGCAGTATGTTACAGACGAAGCAAAAGTTTTATCAACTGAACAGGAGCGTATCTTAAACTGGAGGCTTAAAGCTTTTGAAGATAGTACGACCAATCAGATATTTGTTTATACTGCGCTGTCACTTAATGGAAGGGCAATTGAAAATGTAAGCCAGGATATTTTTCATAAATGGCATATCGGTCAGGGAAAAAAGAATAACGGTGTATTAATCGCAGTTTTTATTAACGATCACAAATTCAGAATTCATACCGGTTATGGTTTAGAAGGCGCATTGCCTGACTTGCTCACGAAACACATCCAGGATAAGGAAATGCGACCGTTTTTTATAGAAAACAAATACTATGAAGGCATTGACAAAGGCATAGAAGAATTAATGTACTATAGCAGGAATGAATTTTCACCTTCAGATATAGAAGAATCACCAATTGGTTTGTTCATTTTCTTTTATGCTTTCGCATCCGTTTTTTTGCTGGTGACCCTTTTATTAAACCGAAAAATGAAAGATAGACCAACTGCTAAAAAAGTGGTACTGATTTTATCAATTCTCTTTTTTCTGATTCCATTTATAGGCGCATTCCTTCTGCTCATTATGGTGTTTATCGCGCTTTCTTTGAGAAAGGATCTGGTAAATAGTGGCAGCTCCGGAACGGCTACATGGACGTCATCAGGTGAATCGTCATCCTGGAGTACTTCCGACTACAGTAGTTCGGGAAGTTCAGATTTTGGCGGCGGTGGCGGCGGTGACTCCGGAGGAGGTGGAAGTAGCAGTGATTGGTAATGTTAAGAAGATATTTCCATCTTTATTTTCCTGTTTTTAATCTTTTCTTCTTTTATCAATTGTAGAGTCTTAATGATCTTATTTGCTTTTACAGCAACATAAGCGGAATGGTCAAGCACTTCAATCTTACCAAGTTCATCCTTTTGCAATTTCCCTTTCTGAAGCAGCATACCCACAATATCCATCTTGTTGATTTTATCTTTCTTACCTGCAGCAATATAAAGCGTTTTCCATTCGCAGGGCGGCGGAAATTCCAATTTCTTTGGAAGAGATTCCTCGACTGGCTGGCTTTCTAAAAACTGGGGCAAATGATCTTCAATATCCAATAAAAAATAAACGGTACCGCTGGCGTGCATTCGAGCGGTTCTCCCGTTTCTATGAATCATTACATCTTCGGTTGCAGGCATCTGATAATGAATCACCGTTTCAATCTCGGGTATATCAAGACCTCTGGCCGCCAAATCCGTTGTTATTAATAAATTAATACTTCCGTTTCGCAGTTTAATCAGCGTTTTCTCTCTGTCTATTTGTTCAAGGCCACCATGATAAAAGCCATGCTCAACGTTATATAAGTTCAATTGCTCAGAAATACGGTTAACCGCATCCCGGTGATTACAAAAGACAAGAGTTGATTTGGATTTGATTTTACCAAGCAATAACATCAGCGCTTCAAGTTTATCGTCACCCTCAACCCTCACTGATTTTATTGATAATACCGAATTTGACTTACGTTGCCTTGAAGTAAAATCCAATTCCACACTATGCCTTAAGCCAACAAAAGATGGCACCTCGTGCAGACTTGTGGCAGATGTTAAAATCCGCTTATTTAAATGCTTGCACTGCGAAACGATAAATTCCATCTCGTCTTTAAAACCAAATTCAAGAGATTTATCAAATTCGTCAAGGATCAGCGTTTTTACATCATCGAGCAAAAGATTTTTCCGTCGGAGATGGTGAGCAATTCTTCCGGGTGTCCCAACGAGAACTGCGGGTGGATGTAGAAAGTTATTTTCCTCGATCCGCACAGAATGACCACCATAGCAGCAATTGATTTTAAAATTGGTATTCATCTGTTTAAACACCTGTTCAATTTGAATAGATAATTCCCTGGAAGGCACTACTATTAATACCTGGACATTTTTCTTCTCCTCATCCAATAACCCCAGAATAGGGATTAAAAATCCAAGTGTTTTCCCCGATCCGGTTGGCGAAATCAAAACAACATCATTCTGCTTGGGAACAGCTTCCAACATGGCATTCTGCATCTCGTTCAATTCTTTTATATTAAATTTTTCTAGGATTGACGAATAGTACATCATGAAGGTTTAATTTTTCAGTAAATATAGTACAATTAAATCCCCCGCCTGTTTGTAAAAAACGACCTTACGAATCTGTATATTCCCATTCCTCGATGCATATAAATTTAAAATTGGTATTGCTGGTCAGTGGATTTTCTCATCATTAAACTTAAAAAGGTTCTATATTTGAAATCAAACTTTTTCAAATGCCTTTTTCGAATCTTGGATTGTCAGTTACTTTATTAAAAGCTCTGGCTGATCAAAAATATACCCAGCCCTACCCTATCCAGCAACAAGCTATTCCAGCCATTCTTGGCGGAAAAGATATTTTAGGTATTGCTCAAACAGGGTCAGGTAAAACCGCGAGTTTTGTACTACCGATACTCCAGCAATTACTGGATGGCGGATCAACAAAAAAACGTCATATCAGGATCCTGGTATTGGTACCAACCCGGGAACTTGCTATTCAGGTAAATGATGTGTTCAAAACTTTTGGCGGGCATCTTCTTCAACCTGTTAAAACATTGGCTGTTTATGGTGGAGTATCCATAAATTCCCAAAAAAACAATCTGGATCAGGTTGAAATTTTAGTAGCCACACCTGGCCGGTTACTCGAATTAATCTCTGATAAAGCCATTTCATTATCTGCCATTAAAACATTGGTTTTAGATGAAGCTGATAAAATGCTTAATCTGGGTTTCCAGGATGAAATGAAACAGGTTATATCCCTGCTCCCTAAAAACCGTCAAAACCTGTTATTCTCCGCTACTCTAAGCGAAGATTTAAACAGTATTAACCGCAATGTTTTGCGGGATCCAATGGTTATTAAAGTGGAAGAGGAAGAGAAAAATCTTGATCTTATTAAACAGTTTGGTTACCTCATATCAGAAGAAAAGAAAGGTCCGTTATTACGCTACATATTAAAAACCCAGAAAATAAAACAGGTGTTAATTTTCACATCATCTGTACACAGGGCCGACGCAGTTGCATTAAAACTTAATCAAAATGGGATTGATGCATTTGCGATACACAGCAAAAAGAGCCAGGCTGGCCGGGAAGAAGCATTACATTTCTTTAAAGCCGGGAAAGTAAAAGTATTAGTTGCAACCGACCTGATGGCACGTGGTATCGATATTAAATATTTACCCTATGTGATAAATTACGAATTGCCGCGTTCGCCAAAAGATTACATTCATCGCATTGGAAGAACCGGAAGAGCCGAGTCGCCTGGCGAAGCTATCTCCTTGGTATCTCCTGACGAGGAACACCACTTTAAAATCATCCAGAAAAAAATGGGAAAACGGGCAACAATGATCGATGGTAATGCAATAAACCTGAAGGGTTTTTAATTACAATTTAATTCCTACTACCAGGATATCATCTACCTGTTCTCTTTCCTGTCGCCAGTTAACCAACGTTTCCTCTAACATGTTGGATTGTTCAGTAACGGGTAAATGATGAATTCTTGAAAGCAGGGCCTGAAAATTCTTAGTCATAAATTTTTTACCTTTTTCGCCGCCAAATTGATCAACATAACCATCGGTGAAAATATACAGCATGCATCCTGCCCCAATATTAAGTTCATGATTTTTAAAATGATAATCTTCCGCAGTGTAACCGCCAATTGAGCGACTGTCGCCATCAACTTTATGAAAATTATCAGTTAAATAATAAAAAGGACGCATAGCTCCAGCGTACTCAACTTTCTTGCTTTCAATTTCGATCGTACAGATTGCAATATCCATTCCGTCAGTTGTTTCTGATTTAATGGATTCTTGTTTTAGCGCGCGCTTCATACTGCGATTCAGTTGATTAAGTATTTCCGCCGGTTGCGTAATACCTTTTTCAATAATAATCTGATTGAGCATATCATTTCCAATCATACTCATAAATGCTCCCGGCACACCGTGTCCGGTACAATCAGCTACAGCAATGATAATTTTTTCCTGCCGTTCTGCGTAAAAGTAAAAGTCCCCGCTCACTATATCCTTAGGTTTGTAAAATACAAAACAGTCTTTTAAATATTTTTCCATTTCTTCTTTTGAAGGAAGAATTGCTTTTTGAATCCTGCTGGCATAATTGATACTATCTGTAATACTCTTATTCTTTTCAGCAATTTGATCACGGCTCGATTCTATGATATGGTAAGCGTTGGCAAGTTCCATATTTTTCTGCTCAAGTTTAAAATTAGCCTTTTGCTTTTGGCGTACACCTGCAAATAAACCAATCGCAAATAAACATGCTACTATAAACCCTCCTGCAATCACATTTTTAGTGAGCCTTTGATTTTTTAACTCGATGTCACGAATTTTAAGTTCCTTATTTTGAGCCTCAGTTTTCAATTTCTCGCTTTGCAATTCTCTCTGCTTGAGTTGATTTTCACGTTTACGTTGGAGCGCTTCCATTTTATTCTGAAGTGATTCCATCCTTTGTTGCTCGAACTCAAACTGTTGATGCTTTGTTTGAAGTGCCTGGATTTCCTTCGCTCTGGTAAGTAAAGCAATTTCCTTTTCCTTCCGGTCATTGTCAAACCGCGTCTGCATCTCAATTAACTTAGATGAACTTTCTTTATTGAAAATGCTATCCTTGATCACCGTGTACAGCTTGTAATATTTTAAAGCATTTTTAGTACTATCAAGCTTTTCATAAATTAACGACAAACTGAGATAGGCTCCCTTCAACGCAGATTTATAGCCTACTTCTTGCGCCAGCTTTATTCCTTTTATTTCCGACTCAATCGCCTGTTGAAAGTCCCCTTGCTTTTCATAAATATTGCCCATGTCAATGTAACTCATCGCCATCCCTTTCTTATTATTAAGGTCTTTTCGGATGCCAAACGCTTTCTGTTGGTACTCCATCGCAAGGGCATAATTACCAAGTTCAAAATAGATGGATCCGATATTACCCAGACTGGAAGAAGTCCCTTTTCTGTCACCTGACTCTTCCTTCAATTTCAAGGATTTAAGCTGATAATCGAGTGCTTTTTCATATTCCTTTTGCTCCATGTAGATAATGCCAATATTATTATAGCAACCGGAAATTCCATCCTTGTCATTTAACTCTTCCCGTATTTTCAATGACTTCAACTGGTATTCAAGGGCCAACTTATTGTTTCCTTGAGCAGAATAAATATTCCCAATACCCATCAAGCCATTCGCAATTCCCTTTTTATCTCCAAGCTCTTCAACCACTTTTAACGCTTTCAGATAATACTCTAATGAAGAGTTATAATTGCCTTCGAGGTAAAAACTATTCGCAATGGAATTACTGCTGTTAACCTTACCCTGGGCATAGTTTGTTTTTTCAGCTAATTCCAACGCTGACATGCTATACCAACGCGCACGTGAAGGCTCGGTTCGCAAATGCATTTCACCAAGCCGGTTTAAGATTTCAATTTTAGATTTTGTATCCGTGGTCGATTGAAGTTTTTTCTCCCATTCAACAATCATTTCATTCTGCTGACTAAAAACAGAATGGGCACTCATTAGAAAGAGGAGAAGTAATTTAGTTAAGGATACAGGAAAGCAGGTAGCTATCCCACTCAATATGCCGAAAATATGTTGCCGTATAAAAATGGTATTTTTGTATTGACGGTTATTTTCAAATATAGAAGATTTAAGTGAAAATCAGGAACCTAAATATTAAATTTTTACTTCTTGTGCGGTTAGCTGAAATCAATAAATTTGGACCTGGTGGAATATAATTAAAGCAATGCTAAAAAGATTAAACAAAGCAGAACGGAAGTTTTTAGATGGACCAATGTCCCGTTGGACTGAGCTTAAATACGCGTTCACCATTTTCTATCAAATGATTATCGGTTTACGAAAATTGCATTTTATTGGTCCTTGCGTTACTGTTTTTGGATCTGCTCGTTTTAAGGAAGACCATCCCTATTACAAGCTAACAAGAACATTATCAGCGGAAATTGCCAAGCTGGGTTTTGCAATCATGACTGGCGGTGGACCAGGTATCATGGAAGCTGCAAACCGCGGCGCCAAAGAAGTTGGAGGATTATCGATTGGCTGTAACATTGTTTTGCCAGAAGAACAACATATCAATCCCTATATGGATAAATATGTCTTAATAGATTATTTTTTCGTTCGTAAAGTTCTGCTCCGGAAATATTCATTTGCATTTATTGTAATGCCCGGTGGTTTTGGCACCATGGATGAATTTTTTGAAGCACTTACGCTGGTACAAACCAAGAAGACAGAAAAATTTCCAATTGTTGTCATGGGCGTGGATTACCATAAAGACCTGCTTGAACATATTCAGCGAATGATTATGGAACAAACTATCAACGCAGATGATCTTCAGTTAATTCTATTTACGGATTCAGTGGATGCTGCGATTGAACATCTCAAAAAATTCTCTATTGATGCTTTTAATTTGAAATTAAGGGAAGCTAAAAAAAGATGGTGGATTTTTGGTGAATTCGACTATTAATTTTAATAGTAAAAAAATACCCCCCCATATTGCTATGAGAGGGTTATATTTACTTTTCTTTCGCCGGTATTACCCGGATCAAGTTATAAGGGTTTATTTCTCAGATTTCTCGTTCAAAACCTCCCCTAAATAAATAATATAATTCAAAGGTAACTCCTAAGTGAAAGAAAGAAACTTATTTTCGGTGAGCAGTGTTTTTTAATAGCTCATTCTACTCTTCATTTGGGATAAAAAAATACCCCCTCATATTTCTATGAGAGGGTTACACTTATTTTTCTCTACCCGGTATAGTCCCGGTTTGAGCGGAGAGCCGGTTTCAGATACTAAATCATAAAACTTTGCCCTCAATAAATTATATAGTATAAAGGTAATCACCCAAAAGGCTATTGATTAAAATTTTAGGTAAACCAACTTATTGCATAGCCGGAAGTTCTGGAATTATTGGTATTATTATTAAAAATCCCTTTCTTCAATCGAACCATCCATGTATTTTGCGAAACGTTGAAATTTTTCTGAGTGTACTTGCTCGTATTCCGGCCATGGCCAACCTCCAAATTGCGATTGATGATATTCTTCAAACGCTTCGTTAATCTCAGCTTTACTATTCATTACAAACGGACCATATTGTACCACAGGTTCGTTAATGGGCCGTCCCTGTAAAATTAAAACCCTCGCATCTTTAGCAATTGCACTAATCAGTATTTCCGCTTCGGGATTAACTTCAACTGCATGATAACTATTTATCCGCGTACCGTTAATTAAAATTTCTGTACCTGAATAAAAGTAAATCGTACGGTTAATACCAGCAGCTGCCTTAGGTATTGTAAAGCTACTGTCTGCATCCATTTTTAAATTCCACACGCCAACTTCGTTCTGAGGATCAGATGCCCAGGAATCTGGCGGAGGTGTTGGAGGGTTAATTCCAAACAACGATCCTGCAATTATTTCCACATGGGTATTTTTCCCATTATTATCATTATGAACATACACTGGAATTGATTCTTTCCAAAACATTTTAAAATGTGGTTCGACCTGTTTACTTTTTCGCGGAAGGTTCAACCAAATTTGAAAAAGTTCGAGCGAATTTGTTCTATCGGCATGGATCAATGGAAACATCTCTGAATGCAAAACACCTTTTCCTGCGGTCATCCATTGAACATCACCATCTCCATACCTACCAGCTGCTCCAAGAGAATCCGCATGATCAACAATACCTTTTCTTACAATGGTAATAGTTTCAAATCCTTTATGCGGATGCCCCGGGAAACCCGGCACCGATTTGCCATGATACATTCGGAATCCATCTTTCGTAATAAAATCATCACCAGGGCTTCGGCCGGTCAGGTATTTCTTATCAAGACCCATGTTAGCGTTTCCGGGAGGAAAAGTATCTTCATGATGAACGCAAAATAAAAAGGGATCTTGCGTTTCCCATTGAAAGCCTAACGGTTTAATATTGAGGATTGCGTTCATGTATTTACGAATTAAACATCAAAAATAATGATTCTCTCGATAGATATCCTTTTATACCCGAATATTGCAATGCGGAACCCTAACTGGATAATGGGAATTGAAGTGGAATTGAAGACAGCCATTTCATTGCTTTTTCTTCCGATGTAAATGCTTTAAATGGTAATTTAGATTTATTGAACTGGTTCATAAATTCCGCGGCAAACCTGTAAAGGTCATTTTTTACAAGGATAGCACTTCCTCGAAATAGTGGCATGTTATTAAAATCAGACAAAACAAGCTTACCTTGGTTGGTAATATTCACCTTTTCACGTACATCTGAAAAAGTCAGGTATGGCTTTAATCCGCTTAATTTTTCAGAAAGAGAAATTAATTCACGAATTTCAGGGAACCCAAGTTCTGCGCCCTCTTTATATCGAAAACATACAACCGGTTCCTGGTAAGAAATAGAAACGTAAGATAGATCGATGGAGTTCATACTAAATTGCATTGTAAATTTACGAAATCCTATTTCCAAAAACCCTAATAAATCTTAAAAATATATAACAGGTAAAGTCCTAACCTTGTAAATTCCAATACAAATGTATCCTTCAGGCAATTATTGGTTAACTTCATTAAAAAAAACATCATGTGGTCATACAATACGTTGGTACAAAAAGACAATAAGGTTATTGATATTATTGAAAAAATAGCAATGGATTTCAAACCTGCATTACATATTGAAACCTCTGCTTTTAGTAATGAATATAGCAGGTTAACTATCCATTTTGAATCTGTCGAAAAACAAAATGAATTTCTCGCAGCGCTTTCAAAATCAGGAATTAATAATGATGTGTGTGACCTGAGTATTTGATTTGAAAACAGCTCTGCTATTTAAAAGAAGTCTTTTCGCCAAGTATATGCATACTAAAACTATTATCACCTACAAAAACAACACACATTTTTGAAGGCTGGTGAACAATGGCGTGCTTGATATTGTCAGGTAATGTATGGAATTCATCCGCGTTGTGAGTTGGAGAAACCGGAATGCAATCGATGTATTGATTTTTACCAGCCAGGCGGGCCTCGCTTAATTTAACAAGTAAAACAGAATTGTTACCCTTAATCGTATCCTGATAGGTTTTAATTAAAGAATATTTATTCTCATGGACAATTTTTTCGGATAATGCTTCGAAATTCATTATTCAAATGATTGTTTATACTCAAAAATAGAAAAAAATTCATTGGGTTTCTATTTGTATCTCACTTTTTCATGCTTTTCATTTCCTACACGCATCGGCACATTTTCTGCACACCTCTGCGCATTTCTGACAATGGCTTACTTCATGTTTTCCGCATTCTTCTGCACATTTCATACAAATTTCAGCGCACTCATTCAGTAAATGAATAGCGTGGTCTGAACGTCGCGCCACAAAAGCAGCCGTTACTGAGCAAAACTGTGCGCAATCCATATCCAGCTTAATGCATTCCGCCATCATGTTCACATCCGGTTCATTTAAACATGCCGTCAGGCACCGTTGACACTCCGCAGAACACTCTGCAAGCGTTTCAAGTAATATCGTATTTTGTTTTTCCATCAGTATGCAATTATTGATTTTATTTCATAGCAAGTTTTCGTTCAAGTACCTGGAGTCGGTGGTAGCGTCTCTTTAATAATTCGAGTTGAGCAAGTAGTAGGTTTTTAGGTCCTTCTGAAATCGGATTATCCAAAACCTGACGGTAAAAACTCATAGTGTTTTCTTCAAACAACTTAATATTTTTTATCAATGATCCCAAATCATCTTTATCATAATCTGAAAAAAATTGTTCATGCGGATTTAAACTGTTTTTGATAACGTTCAGAGCATTGCGTTCGCCAAGGTGAACCAACAGTAATTGATTAATTTCTTCCCAGAACGCTTTACTTTGGCTTAATCCCTCGAGTAAAATAACTTTCAACGCCGGAAAATTTATATTTTCGTTAATGAAGTGAAAACGGTTAATCGTATCCATCTGGCATTCACGGAGCTCCCACAGCATTTCATGCTCATTCGACCCATTGATGGAGGAAGCTACATTTTTTAGGCCTCTGAGCTTGTCCATATTAATAGTTGCTTTGAAGTTCTTTTTGGCGTTTGGCCCGTTGAACAATTGCCAGCGTATCATCTACACTATCGGCATTTAATATCACATAATTTCCGGGCTGAGACTTTTCAAGTGCAAAATTAAGCGCCTCTTCAAGGTCAGGAATCACAGTAACTACCAAATTAATATTTGTGTTGTAAATTCCCTTTTTGATGAGTGTGATAATTTCGTTGCTGTTTCTTCCGCGGGTATCTTTATCCACGCGAATTATAATTTCATCGTAAATTTCAGCTGCTAATCGCCCTACTTCTTCAATATCTTCATCGCGCCTATCTCCCACTCCGGTAATTATTCCAATCTTATACTCCTCCATGTTGTTCATCAGTTCAGCAAACGCCTTTATACTGTGAGGATTGTGTGCATAATCAACCATCACATGTACATCACCGACGTCGATTATGTTTAACCTGCCCGGTGTTTGTTCGGCACTAGGAAAAAACGAACGTAGAGCCTCACGGGTAAGACGCATCGAAAAATTCAGTATGTATGCGGATAAAATAACAGGCAGCACGTTTTCAATCTGAAATCCTGCTTTTCCTTTCATTGTGATGGGGATATTTTCTACATGCTCCACCGTAGTTTTTTTATCGCCTTCCTGGATAATTAAATTTCCTTTTGCGTCTTTAAAAGCCGCTAATCCACCGTTTTTGCAATGCTCTCTTATCACCTCGTTTTCATCCTGACTGAATAACGCAATTTTACATTTTAAACTATCACGCATTTTTAGCACTAAGTCTGACGATGCGTTTAAAATCGCGTAACCATCATGTTTTACCGATTGAGGTACCACTTTTTTAACCCTGGCCATATCCTCCACCGTATAAATATCTTTTAAACCAAGATGGTCGGCTGCAATGTTTGTTACAATACCAATGTCACATTGGTCAAATGCCAAACCCGATCGGAGGATTCCTCCGCGGGCGCATTCAAGCACTGCAAACTCTACCGATTTATCCTGTAAAATTACGGCGCTGCTCCTCGGGCCGCTGCAGTCACCCTTGATTATCTGATGTCCGCCGATGTAAATCCCTTCTGTTGTAGTTAAGCCGGTACATACTCCCTGCGCCTGCGCCACGTGGGCCATCAGTCTGCTGGTAGTGGTTTTGCCGTTAGTTCCCGTAACCGATACAATTGGAATTCTTCCATTTTTTCCATCGGGAAACGTCATATCCATAATGGCTTTTCCAACATTTCTTGGTGTACCTTCCGAAGGGGAAACATGCATGCGCAATCCCGGCGCAGCGTTCACCTCAATTATAGCACCATCCTGGGTGTGCAAGGGTTGCCGAATGTCCTCGGCCATGATATCGATACCACAAATATCAAGTCCAATAATTCGAGCTACCCTTTCTGCTAAACGGATGTTCTCAGGATGAACATCATCGGTAACATCAATCGCAGTTCCCCCGGTACTCAAATTGGCTGTATCTTTTAACACCACAATTTCATCTTCAGGTAAAACAGAATCAAGATTCATGTTTTTAATTTCCAGTAATTTCAATGAAATTTCATCAATTTCAATACGGGTTAGTACATTACCATGGCCAATGCCTCTGGCAGGATCTTCATTGGTTTTATCAACAAGCTGCTGAATAGTTGATTTACCGTCACCTTTAACAAATGCCGGTAAACGCTTAGCTGCAGCTACAAATTTGTTATTGATGACAAGGAAACGGAAGTCATTTCCTTTTATAAATTTTTCAATGATAACATAGTTAGAATAACTTTGCGCAAGTTTAAAGCCCTGTTGCAGTGTTTCAAATGTGGTGATATCGGTTGTGATGCATTTTCCCTGATGCCCGTTCAAGGGTTTTGTTACCAAAGGGTATCCAAGTTTTTCAACTGCACGTAACAACTGATCTTCGTTCCTTACCACAACACCCTGGGGAACAGGTATCATAGCATCTTCAAGCAATTGTTTGGTTAAATCCTTATCACCGGCAATGTTTACCGCTATCTGACTTGTTCCGTCACCAATGGAAGCAGAAAAACGTGTTGTATATTTTCCATAACCGAATACGGTAAATCGCCCGTCACCAGAAGATGAGACAGGGACATTTCGCTTCTTCGCCTCCTTTATAATTTCAAATGTACTGGGACCATGCTTATGACGGTTATATAAGCGCTGAAGCGTTTCCAGATCCTTTTCCAGCCTAATGTTGCTTTTACCATCTAATAAAGCACTTAATGATTCAGATACAATTTCGGCAGCTTCTACTCCATGCTCCTTCAACTCATACTCAAATATTGCGTAATAGGATGACTCCCCTAAAAGTTCAGCCTGTGCATATTTTACATCAGCTCCATTCTTACGTTGAAGAAATAAACCAAGTTTTGCAAATGAATTTGCCAAGGAGAGTTTTGAATCATGCTCTGTTAGATTTGCATCAAAATCAGGCCATAAAGTTGAAAGTTTTTCTCGCAGTAATTCAACATCGTATTCAGTTTTCTGAAGGTCGAGTTTAACCACAATTAACTGATGTACATCGGGAGACCAGATATTTGGTCCGGACATTACTTTTAGTTCGTTTATCATATCTACGTTATTTTATAGCGTCGGGAAAAAACATAATCCTCACTGCCGAAGATAATTTAGGGAAAGATCTAGATGCTGGAATATCGTTAAAAGTAGGTTTGGAATCGCCTGAATAGATACCTGAACCATGCGCTTATACAATATGAAATATCTTTGATTTGTATCAGAAAAATATAAATTTTAACGCAATATTTTAGCTCTGTGAATTTAAGAAGTCGTTTAAATAAGGTGCCGTTTTACTGGTCCGATCTTTTGCAACTTTAATTGGCTGCCCTTCAACCACAATATTTCCTCCGTCCAATCCTGCGCCGGGTCCCATGTCAATTATCCAATCGCTGTCGGCAATCACCTGCATGTCGTGTTCCACAACTACCACTGTATTTCCCGCATCAACAAGAGCATGTAATTGCTTTAATAACTTTTCCACATCCGAAGGATGCAAACCAGTTGTAGGTTCATCAAGAATATATAAAGTATTACCACGCTGTGTTTTCTGCAGTTCCGTTGCAAGCTTAATCCGTTGAGCTTCGCCACCGGATAATTCGGTAGCCGGTTGGCCAAGCCTTATATAACCAAGACCAACCTGACGCAATACATCCAATGCGCGATTCAAGGAAGGCTCATTTTCAAAAAACTGGTGAGCGGTATCCACCGTCATATTTAAAACATCGGCGATATTTTTTCCTTTATACCTTATGGCCAGAGTTTTTTCATTGTAGCGAGTTCCTTTACAAACCGGACATGGTGTGTAAACACTAGGTAAAAAGAGAAGCTCAACCATCACAAATCCTTCGCCCTCACAATGCGGGCAGCGACCTTTCACGACATTAAACGAAAACCGTCCAACATCATAACGTTTGGATTTTGCATCTGGTGTTGCAGCAAACAACCGTCTTACATTGTCAAAAAGACCTGTATAGGTTGCAAGGTTCGATCGAGGCGTGCGGCCAATCGGCTTTTGATCCACTAAAACCATTCGTTTAATAAAATCTGCACCGCCGGTAATGTGACCTTCCAATACTAAATCCTCTTTTTCCAATTCTTCATTATCAGGATCCGCAATCCGATCAATCTTTTGCCCAAGATGGCCAGCCACAAGCTCAACGAGTACCTGGCTTACCAAACTACTTTTGCCCGAACCAGACACTCCGGTAACACTAGTGAAAACACTAAGAGGAATCGCAACCCTTAAATCCTTTAGATTATTTCGGCTGATCCCGCTTAAGGTTAACCATTCAAATGGTTTACGAATACTCCTCTTTACCAGACTATGTTGTTTCGAAAGGTATTTAGCGGTTAACGAATCGGAGTTCTTAAAAAGCCCATTTAGCGTACCGCTGTATAATATTTCTCCCCCTTTCTCGCCCGCCATGGGACCAACATCTACAATCCAATCGGCATGTTTTATTACATCTATCTCATGCTCAACAACAAACACAGTATTACCAGAAGCTTTTAAACCGTCGAGTGTTCTTAGTAGTGCTTTGGAATCTGCAGGATGTAAACCTGCCGATGGCTCATCTAAAACATATACAACTCCAAATAAGTTTGAACGAACCTGAGTTGCCAAGCGCAGGCGTTGTAATTCACCTGGCGATAATGTGGGCGTACTTCGTTCCAGGGTTAAATATCCAAGTCCTAAGTCGAGTATTACGCTCAGCCGCGACTGCAGGTCTTCGGCAATAACCTTTGCAACATTAGCCTTTTCCGGATGCTGTTGAATCAATTGTTGAAGTCGTGGTGCTTTTCCATTCGCATAGGTCTCAAAGATTGCATATAGGTCGGATAAGGTCAATTTTGAAATCTCAGAAATATCGTAACCTGCAAATTTCACCGACAGAGCTTCCTTTTTGAGTCTTTTTCCTTCGCATGTCGGACATTCTGTACTAAGCATAAATTTTGAAACCCTTTTTTTCATTAACTGACTTTGGGTAGTAGAGAATGTCTGAAGTACATATTTCCTTGCACTTGTAAATGTTCCCATGTAACTTGGCTCAGCTTTGTTTTTTAATGCACGTTTGACTTCAGTAGCAGAAAAACCAGAATAAACCGGAACGGTTGGTTGCTCTTCTGTAAATAAAATCCAATCCCGGTCCTTTTTGGGAATTTCACGCCATGGTTTGTCAACATCATAGCCAAGTGTCATTAAAATTTCGCGAAGGTTTTGTCCCTGCCATGCTGAAGGCCAGGCAGCTATCGCTTTCTCCCGAATGGATAACGAATCATCCGGTACCATTGATTTTTCGGTTACTTCAAATACTTTTCCTATTCCGTGACATTGACTACATGCGCCTTCAGGAGTATTGGGAGAAAAAGCCTCTGCATAAATGATCGACTGACCTTTTGGATAATCGCCCGCTCTGGAAAACAACATCCTGCATAAATTTGAAATTGTGGTAACACTCCCTACGCTTGATCGTGAAGATCCCTGACTTCTTTGTTGCTGCAAAGCAATAGCCGGTGGCAAGCCTATAATATCATCCACTTTTGGAACGGACATTTGATGAAACAAACGGCGAGCGTATGGCGATACAGATTCCAGGTATCTTCGTTGTGCTTCAGCATAGAGCGTTCCAAATGCAAGCGACGATTTGCCTGATCCTGAAACACCTGTAAATACAACAAGGGCGTCTCTTGGAATTTGAAGGCTAACATTTTTGAGGTTATTTTCCCTGGCACCTTTAACTATTACATATCCATCTCCAGATGCGTTGATTTTGCTATGTTCCATCGTTACTGTTCAAAATGCATCCTACAAATAACAACATGTATAACATGTTAACCTTTATACATCATTAATATAATCTTATAAGTTTGCGATAATCATCACAAATAGTAAAATGTCAATTAAAATCCGGCTGAGGCGTGATCAGAATTTCATCAATCTTGTTCCCATCCATATAAACGATCTCAAATTTGTAGCCAAGAAGTAAAAAGCTTTCTCCTTTTTTAGGAATGCTTTTTAAGTGGCTAAGGATGAAGCCGCCAAGAGTTTTATAATTTCCCTCTCCCGGTAATTCAGAAATTTTTAATAAATCCTTCAATTCTTCAATATTTAAGCCAGCATCAACAAGAAAGGACCCATCTTCCCGGACGATAATCTCTGGTTCACTTTGTTCCTTTGTATCCGGAAATTGCCCGATAATATTCTCCACAAGATCGTGTAGTGTAATAAGGCCCATCGTGCCGCCATATTCATTCACAACAAAACCAATATGAATATGCTTCTTTCGGAAAATGTCCAGTATTTTAAGGGCAGTGGTATTTTGAGGAAAAAAAAGGGGTTCCGAAGCCATTTCTTCCAAATTAAATTTTTTTCCCTCGTGTATTGAAAAGAGAACATCTTTTAGTGAAACCGTGCCGATGATTTTATCAATGCTATTATCGCCAACCGGAAACTTGGTGAAAGATGATTTTTGAATGACAGAAAGAACTTCTTCTTTTGAATGATGGATATTTAACCAGGCGATGTCGTGCTTTCTTGTCATCACATTTTCTGCGGTTCTGTCACCAAACTTAAAAACGCCGTTAATGATATCACCTTCCTGTTTTTCAATAATGCCGAACCTTGAACCTGTTTCAATCATGTATTTTAATTCGTCTTCCGTTACGGGCGGCTCCTTATTTTCTTTTATCAGTAAAATTTTAAGAAAAAACTTTGTAGAAACACTCAGAAAATATACAAACGGATAAGTAATAATAGCCAGAATCCGCATGAAGGGCGCAAATGCAATTGTTATTTTCTCAGGGTTATTTAAGGCAATTGACTTTGGAACTAGCTCGCCGACAATTAAGGAAAAGTAAGTAATGATAACAATTACCAAGATAAAGGCAGCTTCCTCGGAATAAGGTTTTAACCAACCTATATTTTCAAAAAAGGGCTTTACATCATCCGTAAAAGCTTCGCCGCCATAAGCCCCAGCAATAATGCCTACAAGCGTGATCCCAATTTGCACAGTCGATAAAAACTTTTCAGGCTCGGTTAGCAAGTTGAGTGCAATCCTGGCGCCTCTGCTGCCCTGCTTACTTTTTTGCTCCAAACGTGACGGCCGTGATGAAACTAATGCAATTTCACACATCGCAAATACGCCATTCAAAACCAAGAGAAGAATTATAATGATGATCTCAACCATAATCTCAGTAAATATACGAGAGTTTGTGAGGTATCACCTTTCAATATTACAAATTCATAATCATGGAATGTGCCGGCTGTTAAATGGTTTCAAATTTTAAATTAATTGTATATTTGTTTTAGTGATCAGAAAGTATATCATCATAACAATACTGATGTTAACCTATACAATTGTATTGGCACATAGTATCATTCCTCACCATCATCATGACGATCATAAAATTGAACATTCCTCTCCGATTCATGATGAGGCAGAAAATTCTTTTTTAAAAGGGGAAGATGGTTTTGCTCATCAGTTTGGTAATTACATGCATTCAGTAAACACATCTGATGTTTACCCGCAACCCGAATCCTTCAATTTTTCAGAGGTTAATTTTGTTTTATTCATTTTCAAGTTTTGTGAATTCTATAAAGAGGAAGATGATGAAACAAAGGTTAGTTTAACACATGATTTTTTTTATAGGGCCAAACGCTACGTTTTTTTCAAAGGTCTTCGGGCACCACCAATCTTAAGTTAAGCATGATTCTCGGATTCTCATTAGAATCTTATCTTTCCATTTCTTAATTTTTTTCAAATGCTTACTACAATCATTGAGTTCTCCATAAAGAACAAACTCATCATAGGTTTATGCGTTTTTTTCCTTATCGGATTTGGCGCTTATGAACTGAACAGGCTTCCCATTGACGCTGTGCCCGACATTACAGATAATCAGGTACAGGTAATAACAGTTACACCATCACTTGGTGCTCCGGATGTTGAACGTTTGATTACTTTTCCGATTGAACAGGCTAACAGCAATATTCCCGGACTTAAAGAAATAAGGAGTTTTTCGAGGTTTGGTTTATCATTAATAACACTTGTATTTGAAGATGAAATTGATATTTATTGGGCCCGGCAGCAAGTAACAGAAGGGCTAAAAATTGCTGAACACCAAATACCCGACGCCATAGGAGCCCCCGAGCTAGCACCAGTTACCACAGGGCTAGGGGAAATTTACCAGTATGTTGTAAGGGCAAAGCCTGGATACGAAAATCGCTTTAATGAATTGGAATTGCGCACAATTCAGGACTGGGTTGTGCGCCGCCAACTCCTCAATGTGAAAGGAGTAGCAGATGTTAGTAGCTTCGGGGGAAGACTAAAACAATATGAAATTGCGGTAGACGTTAATAAATTAAAATCATTCAATATTACGATCAATGATGTTTTTTCCGCAATTGAAAAAAACAATGAGAACACAGGCGGATCTTATATTGAGAAAAAATCAACTGTACTATACATCCGTTCCGAAGGCTTGATTGGCAGCATAGATGACATTAAAAACATTGTTGTGAAGAATACCGTTGACGGAACGCCACTTTTGATAAACGATGTAGCTGAAATAAATATTGGGCATGCCCCCCGCTTTGGTGCGATGACGTATAATAGCGAAGGTGAAGTGACAGGTGCAGTGGTAATGATGCTCAAAGGAGACAATAGTAACAGGGTTATTGAAAATGTAAAAGAAAGAATTTCTCAAATTGAAAAAACACTGCCCGAAGGGGTAGTGATTGAACCATTTTTAGACAGGACGAAAATGGTAAATAACGCTATATCTACTGTGACTAAAAACCTATTAGAAGGCGCTTTAATTGTCATCTTCGTTTTGGTTTTATTCCTTGGTAATATCAGAGCCGGTCTCCTGGTTGCATCCGTGATACCGCTGGCAATGCTGTTCGCAATCATCATGATGAATGCGTTTGGCGTAAGCGGCAACCTCATGAGTCTCGGAGCACTCGACTTTGGGCTCATAGTTGATGGCGCGGTTATAATTGTGGAAGCTGTAATGCATGGAATTCATAATAATAAAACCAATTCCATCTTAACTTTTCGACAGCAAGAAATGGATAAAACTGTAAGTTCAACAGCAAGCAAAATGATGAACAGTGCTGTTTTTGGCCAGGTAATCATCTTGGTGGTATATGTACCGATTTTTGCACTTGAAGGAATTGAAGGAAAAATGTTTAAGCCGATGGCACAAACCGTAGCTTTTGCCCTACTCGGTGCATTTATCCTTTCACTTACTTACATTCCCATGATGAGCGCATTATTATTAAATAAAACAATCAATCATCAGAAAAACTTTTCAGATAAAATGATGGATCAATTTATTCATATTCATCAAACCTTCTTAGCCAAAGTACTTAACTTTCCTAAAGCGGTAATGCTTACTGCGGGAATACTCATGCTTTTATCAGTATTTATATTTTCAAGAATGGGGGGAGAATTTATTCCAGAAATACCCGAAGGCGACTTCGCGGTGGAAACCCGTGTTCTCACAGGAAGCAACCTTCATACCACTGTTGAATCGTGTTTAAAAGCCTCCCATATATTGAAGTCAAAATTTCCTGAGGTAATTAAAGTTGTGGGAAAAATAGGCAGTGGTGAAATTCCGACAGACCCAATGCCAATGGAGGCGGCTGATTTAATGATTATCCTAAAAGACAAGGATGAATGGACTTCAGCCAGTACATGGGATGAATTAGCCGAAAAAATGCATGCAGCCCTACAGGAACTACCCGGGGTAACATTCGGTTTCCAATATCCTGTAGCAATGCGATTTAATGAATTAATGACGGGATCAAAACAAGATGTTGTTTGCAAAATATTTGGTGAGAATTTAGATACGCTTTCCCGCTATTCAAAAATTTTAGGTGAAATCGCAGGTTCTATATCGGGCGCAGAATCCATTTATGTTGAGCCAATGGACGGAATACCACAAGTAGAAATAAAGTACAACCGCAGCGCAGTTGCCCAGTTTGGGTTAAATATTTCTGATATCAATCGGGTGGTAAATACTGCTTTTGCCGGGCAGTCGACGGGACAGGTGTTTGAAGATGAGAGACGTTTTGATCTGGTTGTAAGACTTAAAGACGAAAAACGGAAAAACCTTGACGACATTCAAAATTTACTTATACCAACGTTGAATGGGTCTCAGATTCCACTGTACCAGGTGGCTGAAGTATCCATTAAAGAAAGTATAAATCAGATACAACGCGAAAACGCAATGCGTAGGATAATCGTTGGTTTTAATATACATAATAGTGATGTCCAAACTGTAGTCAATAATCTTCAAAAACGGGTTGAACAGAAAATGAAACTGCCATCAGGTTACTATATCACCTATGGTGGATCATTTGAAAATCTGGTGGCAGCGAAGAAACGCCTGGGAATTGCGGTACCGGTTTCACTACTGTTCATTTTCCTACTACTCTATTTTGCCTTTAAATCTATCAGGCAAAGTTTATTGATATACACCGCTATTCCGTTATCGGCAATAGGCGGAATCTTTTTCCTTTTTGCCCGTGGATTACCATTTAGCATTAGCGCAGGAGTAGGCTTTATTGCTCTGTTTGGGGTAGCTGTGTTAAACGGAATTGTTTTACTGGCAGAGTTTAACCGATTAAAGAAAGACGGAGTAATGGACCCACAAAAACGCGTTCTTCAAGGCACCAAAAGCAGGCTAAGACCTGTACTAATGACAGCTCTTGTAGCTTCATTAGGATTTTTGCCCATGGCTTTAAGTCATGGAGCAGGTGCTGAAGTTCAAAGGCCGTTAGCAACCGTTGTAATTGGGGGGCTATTAGTTGCTACATTTCTTACCCTATTCGTGTTACCTGTACTGTATATTCAATTCGAAAAAATTAAGCCCATGAAAATTAAGACTACGTCTATACTTTTGTCATTCGCTCTAACGATCGGAGTTATCGGTAACCCAACGGCAACTGCGCAACACAGAATTACTTTGCAGCAAGCAATTGATACTGCTTTAGAAAATAATTTTTCGGTAAAGAACGAAAGGCTTAAAGCGGAGTACCAGAAAAAATTAATCGCATCCTCGATCAGTATTCCACAAACTAATGTTGTGGGAGAGTACGGTCAGTTGAATTCCATTTATACAGATACCAAATTTACCATCAGTCAATCAATTAATTTTCCAACGGTTTATACTAAACAGAAAGCGTTACAGAATCATGAGTGGAAAGGATCAGTTTTGCAAATTGCTTTGAAGGAGTCTGAACTAAAAAGAGATGTAACAATGGCCTATGCTTTTTTAGTGTACCTGCAGCAAAAAGAAAAATTACTGAATAAAAACGATAGCATTTATACAACATTCCTGGAGAAAGCAAAACTACGATTTTCAAAAGGCGAAAGTAATATTCTCGAAAAAGCCAGTGCCGAAACGCAGCGTGGCCAAATTGCCATGCAATTGAACCAGCTCAAAAATGACCTGGAAATTATGCAGCTGCAATTCAGATTATTATTAAATACACCTTCCATCGTACTTCCTTCCACTGATCAACTGAGATTGGATTTAAAAGATATTGCTGAGAGCACCGGAGCAATAAATCACCCATCATTATTAATTTTAGAGCAGCAAAAGAAACTGGCATCTGTAAATACCCAGCTCGAAAAATCAAAGCTCTTGCCAGACCTAACATTTGGTTATACCAATATGAGTATACAAGGTACGGGGCCGACAATGTATATTACCCAAGAAGTACAAGGTTCAATGCATTTCAGCTTGGATTGGGAGTTCCTCTATTCTTTGGCTCTCAAAAAGCGAAAATTAAATCTTCTAAAACACTTCAGTTGTATCATGAAAAGAGTTACGAAATGGCCTTGCAAAATTATAATGCCGAGATAGAAGCGGCGAAAAAACAGTACCAAACTGACCTGGATAATGTGAAGTATTTTGAAGAACAGGCATTGGAAAATGCTGAAATAATTAGTAAAACAGCAAATCAACAATTCTTAAATGGTGAAATAAATTACCTGGAGTGGACAATGCTCATCAATAATGCAGTAAACATTGAAAACGATTACCTCAATGCATTAAAAAATCTGAATTTTGCCAGTGCTAACCTGACTTTCTTATTATCAAAATAAATTACCATGAAAAACTATCTTTCAATTGTACTCATTCTAATCCTTATTACCGCGTGTAACGGAAAACCAACGGAAAAGGAAACGGAAACCAAAATAAATGATGTTAAACTCATAGAACTTACTGCATCCCAGTTAAAAAACGCAGGAATAAAAACTGGCAGATTAGATCAAAAGGCCATTAACTTAAAACTAAAGGTAAACGGGGTGATCGATGTTCCACCTCAAAATATGATATCAGTAAGCGCCCCGTTAGGCGGGTACCTTAAATCAACGAAATTATTGGAGGGCATGCACATTTCAAAAGATGAAGTCATTGCGACGATGGAAGATCATCAATATATTGAGCTTCAACAGGAGTACCTTACTTCAAAAGCAAGGTTAAGCCAGGCAGAAAAAGAATTTCAACGCCAAAAAGAATTAAACCAAAGTAAAGCTAGTAGTGATAAAATTTTTGAAAACGCGGAAGCAGAATACATGTCTCAAAAAGTGTTAGTTAAATCGTTTTATGAAAAGTTAAAACTCATTGGCATCCAGCCGGAAAATTTAACAGAAAATTCTATCTCGCGTACGGTGCCAATCCATTCCCCCATTAACGGATATGTGTCGTCTGTGAAAATGAATATCGGAAAATATACCGCCCCCACAGATGTTCTGTTCGAACTTGTCAATCCCGAAGACATTCATTTGTCACTTACAGTATTCGAGAAAGATTTAAATAAGCTTTATTTAGGACAAAAAATTATTGCTTACAGTAACCAACCCGATGCTAAAAGATACAACTGTGAGATCATACTAATAGGACAAAACATTTCTAACGATAGAGCTGCAACAGTACACTGCCACTTTTTACAATATGATAAAACATTAATTCCCGGCATGTATATGAATGCTGAAATTGAAATCCCATCTGATAAAGCCTTTGCTATACCCAATGATGGTTTGGTGCAGTACGAAGGAAAGTACTACGTGTTTGTACAATTGAGTGATGCAAAGTTTGTAATGGAGGAAGTCCTGCCGCTAAATTCTGCATCTGATTTTACACAGATACAATTTGTTCATCAAAAAAATCCAGGAGATAAAATGTGTGTTACAAAAGGGGCTTATACACTGCTCATGACCATGATGAATTCCCCTGAATAAAATAAATTAGATCGTTTTACGGACAATTTTCAGGAAAATATACATTGAACCGGGCACCTGATCCGGGCTGGCTCTCTGCAGTGATAAAACCTTGGTGGTTTTCGACTATTTTTTTACACAGTGCCAATCCTATTCCTGTTCCGGGATATTCCTGTTTTCCGTGTAATCGTTGAAATAGCGAAAATATAACTTTATCGTATTGCTGTTCAAAACCTATTCCATTGTCTTCGAACATAATCTGAAAATAAGATTTATACAAAAGGGTTTCTGGTGCATTCAAAATTTTACCTATTTCAATAACTGCTGATCTGATTTTAATAACGGGTTGAACCCTTGAAAACTTAAGGGAATTACTAATCAGGTTAGAGACCAGTTGCGCTATTTGCATCCTATTTCCGCTGATTAAAGGTAAATGATCGGAAATAAAAACGGCTTTTTTCTCGCTGATAAGAAGCTCAAGATCCTGCTTTACTTCAGCTAAAACTTCGTTCAAATCAATCGGCCCCTTTTCTGAATTCAAACTTTCATTATGAAGCTTGCAATCCTTGGTGAGCCGGCTATAATTTAACAGGGATTTAATCAGGTCTGACATTCGTTGCGCGGACGCGTCCAGTTTTCCAAAATACCTTTTTACGAAATCCTCGTCAGCATAATTCTCCTGAATTAATTCAACGAACGTTCTGATCTTTCTTAGTGGTTCCTGCAAGTCGTGGGACGCGATATAGGCAAATTGTTCAAGTTCCGAATTTTGAATTTTGAGTTCAGCATTGTACGCATTTATTTTATCTTCCGTTAACTTTTTCTGAGTGAGGTCTCTGGTTACTTTTGTAAATCCAATAATATTTCCATCTTTACCGTGAAGCGCGGTAATTACAATTGTACCCCAAAAGCGGGATCCGTCTTTTCTAACTCTCCATCCTTCCTGTAATGCTTTTCCTTCAATTCTGGCCTGGTTCAATAATTTTTCCGGAAGGCTTCCTGCACGATCCTCCGGGGTATAAAACAATTCGAATTTCTTTCCGATGACTTCCTTTGACGAGTAGCCTTTTATTTTTTCGGCTCCCATATTCCAATTTTCAATAATTCCATCCGGACTAAGTAAAATAATGGCATAATCCTGAACTTCAGCAATCATTTGGTGATAACGTTCCTCACTGCGTTTCAATTCATCCTCGGCATATTTTTTTTCGGTAAGGTCCCGTGTAACTTTGCTGTATCCAATTACACGATTCTTTTCGTCATGTAACGCAGTTATAGTTATACTACCCCAGAACTGAGCACCGTCTTTCCTTTTTCTCCATCCTTCGTGCACCGCTTTTCCATTTTTCTCTGCCTCACGTATCAGCTGATTTGGTAAATCAATGGCAAGATCATCGGAGAAGTAGAAAATACTAAAATGCTTCCCAACAATCTCAGGCTCTGAATATCCTTTTATTCTTTCAGCTCCCCTATTCCAATTTTGAATAATTCCCTGGGTGTCGAGAGAAATAATGGAATAGTCTTCTATTTCCTCAATCATCTTCTGATAAAGATTGGGTCGCTCGTTAAAATGACTGTGAGAATAAGTGGCAGAGGTCATTACAAACGGTTATATAGTTTTTTTGAGGGATCTATTTTTGAAACAATATCAAAGATGACAGAAAGCTTATCTTTTAATTCACTAGTTTTGGCTGATTTAATAATAAAGTCGTAGGCGCCAATCTTAATACTTTCTTTTACAATATCGCTTTCAGAACTTGTCGAATACATTAAAATTCGTGTATCTGTTAAACGTTTTACCAATTTTAATGACTTCAAACAATCAATCCCGTTCATTTTGGGCATATTTACATCAAGAAAAATGAAATCCGGAGTATAATGAGGATTATCTTTCAATAGTTTAAGTGCTTCTACACCGCTATTTGAAGTCAAGCAAACAACGTTCGGACAAATTTTACGAACACACATCATAAAAATTTCCTGATCGTCCGGATCATCATCAACTATTAAACAATGTATCAGCTCATTCATTTTTAAGTACGGTATTGTAAATACGTTGTTTATCGAAAGCTGCTTTGCATTTTCGAATGAGATTTCGATTGATGAATTATGTGGGCTCCAATGCATTCTGTCCAGTATTCAATCAGCAAAGCCAGAATACGTTCAAGGCCTGCAGCACTATCCGTCTTTTTGAAAAAACCCTGAACGGGAAGATCGTAGGCTTCTTTTATATTGGCTATTGTCGGCGATGAAGATATGAACACAAAAGGAATGGATTTTCTTTTCAGGTCGGGATTTGCTGCTATCTGGTGCCTTAAATCCATCCCGTGAATCTGCGGAATGTTGATGTCGCAGATGATCATGCAAGGTGTTTCTTTTTCGCTGATTAAATAATCAAGCGCTTCTTTTCCATCCTCGAAAAAAATCACGGGATTATTCAGCTTTAAATTCTGAAACGCAATCTGGTATAAAAGCTGTTCTTTTTTATTAGCGTCGATGATTATAAACGGTCCTGTTTTTGACATGTTAATTATTTTTTAAGCCCTGATATACTGTGGAACCACAGTATACGCAGACCTTGTCCATTGTTTTCGGATTAATTTTAAGGTATTGATGGTAACATTTGTGATTCTTGCTTAAATCGTATTTAACCTCGTTCCCAATTTCCGGCAAAAGCATTTTCATAAAACTTATTTTTACACAATAATACGTGATCAACCCCGATCAGTTTTGGTTAATGGTTGAAACCCAGGAAAAAATCGCCAAAAAAAGGATTTATACAATTCAATGCCGTATTCATTCCGGGTAATTTACTACCCTGACTAGGGTATTTATAGCTATTGCTACATTTTGTAGCCATGTTGCACCAAAAGTGGCTGTATCTTGGTGGCAGATTAGAAAATGAAATTACTAAACGAACAAGTATTGTTAGAATTCGGTTTTAGGGAGGCACCCCACCTTGTAAAGGAAAACGACTTGAAAGTAATGACGAAACATTCAGTTATTCTCGTTATCCGGGATGATGGAATATATTATAGAAATATGGGATTTCTTTACCCTTTAAAATATATTTCAGATTTGAAAAAACTGTACAAAGAGCTAAGGCGTGAAGAGCTGCAACCTTAATAACTCGGGGGCTAAAAGGCCTTTAATATGAGGTCTACCAGGTAAACAAGCTTTCTGTATATATCTTTAAAGTTTTCAGGGTTGGATTCTGAACCAGTTTCAATTGTTAACATGAGTTCATTCAAATGTCCGTGAACTTTCTGATCCTGATAATTAAAAGCCTTAATAACTTTTTGAACGTAATCTTTTAACATACCTGGATCATTCTCCGGAATATTTTGCAATTCAATTTTGATCGTTTGTAACATTTGGTAATCTGATACTGGCATCCTGTTCATTTTTACCGAATATAATACCTAATTATTTGTTTGTTCAATAAAATTTGAAGAATGTAATAACTTCAGTTATACAGGAAACAATGTTATTAAAATCAATCGCTCATTTAAAATTTAAACCTGATTCCTAAAAAGCCTCTAATTCCCTGGTTCGGGGCAAACATATAGGTGGGATCGAAACTCATTGCGTAAGGATTTGTTGCTGTTGATATAATTTGTCCACTACTATTGTATTGAACATTTTTATCGAATGCATCGAATGGTCGTGCAATACTATTGGCAGGAGGAGTGAAATCCAAAAGGTTTTTTACTCCACCATAAAATTCAAACCGTTTCATTTTCTTCGTTAGCTGTAAATTTTGTAAACTCCACCAGGGCGAATATTCTGAACGAGGATCGAGATCTCCCAGGAGTGGTAAACGCATTGGACTATATATGTTCCCGGTGTAATCGAAACTCAGTGCAAGTTTTTTCCATTCGTAGCTTAATGCCCATGTTGCTGTAAAATTTTCCGTTAATACCTGACGCTGTTTGAAGCCTCCTTCAACCTTAAAATTATCCATATACGTTCCGCCTAACAATAATTTTATCGGAACTTGATTGAGTCCAAGATCAATATTCGCGGATATGCCTTGAGAAATCGCATAACCATTCAGGTTATTGAAGAAAATTTTATTCGGGTCGGAATCATAGTCGGCAATGATGCGATTGCTAAACCGTGTCCAAAAAACTGATAGATCGAAACCAAGAAGGAATTTTTCATAGTTAAACTTCTTAATGTAATTGAGATTAGCATTCACACTTTGTTCAGGTTTAATTTTATCGAGAAAAACAACCTCCCTTGATCCTGTGAGCGCAGCATGGTCTTCACTAAAAACATTGGCTACACGAAAACCGGTTCCCGCATTTAGCCGCAAAATATTTGTTGAGTTTAAAGTCCATTTATAGGCTAAGCGTGGGGTAAAAATATTGCCATGGAGAGTATTATAATCATACCTGCCTCCTATTAATAATTTATGGTTACAATCAAACTTTACTTCATCCTGAACAAAAATCCCCGGAAGACTAACGCGGTTTGGCAAATTTTCAGGGTTTAAAGAATCATTGCCCTGCGTAATCAGTGTATTATCATCATACCAGGTATTTCTATACGCAACTCCTACTAAAAATGAATGAATTCTAATGTCTTTTTCCCAATATAACTGATTAAAAAAAATACGCTGCTGCGCATTAAATTTTATTACGCCGTAATATGAATTCTGATCGTGATTATTGAACGATACGTTATAAAACAACCGCTCTTTCAAAGGCAATTGGTATTTCCCAATCACTTCATACCGGCTGGTAAAAATACTTTCACCATAAATACTATCGGTTCCCCTCCAGCGTGGACTCCATTTCATGTCTCCTCCCCAGCGGTCTTCATAATAATATCGCAAGGCTACCGAAGCCTCACGATTCTCTTTGCGATCAACATTTATTTTATTAAATATTGAAAAACGATGTTGCAGCGTAACGTCGGTAAAACCATCCTTGTTATCATCCACTGGCTTCTGATAATTGTAATAATTCATTCCAAGCAATGAATTTATTTTCTTCGTCAATTGGTATTTCACACCGGCATCTACATTATACTCCTGGTAGGAGGTTGCCATAACATCCAACGATAATTTATCAGCATTGGAAGTTTTTTTTGTGATAATATTTATGAGGCCGCCTACTGCTTCGCTTCCGTACAGTGAAGATGCCGGACCTTTTACAATTTCTATACGTTCAACCAAACTATTAGGAATACCAGATAGCCCATAAACCGATGACAATCCGCTTACGATTGGCATTCCATCAATCATAATCATCGTATAAGGCCCTTCCAAACCATTAATATGAATATCGCCGGTATTACATACATTGCAGTTCAATTGCGGACGAACACCATTGACTGCCTGCAAGGCATCAAAAATATTTGGTGTCGGGTTCTTTTTAAACATAGCTGGGGTATAAACTTCAACCGGTACAGGGCTCTCGAGTTTTGACATTTCCTTCATCGTTCCGGTAACGACTACCTCATTTAAATTAGTTTCTTGCTCTTTTAATTGAATTACTAACAAATTGTCCGGCTTCAGTTCTGAAATGGTGATTTTCCTGCTCTGCTTTTCGTATCCAACAGCCGTAACAATAAGTTCGTAGGTACCAAAAGGGATATTCTGAATTTCGAAAGCGCCGCTTGTATTGGTATTAGTGCCCATCGACGTTTTTGAAATACCAACAGAAGCAAATGGGATACCCGCTCCGTTAACCTGAACGGAACCACGAATTGTTCCGGTAGATTGCGGGTAAAGAATTCGCGATGTGAATATCAAACATAAAAAAGTGATAAATCTTCCCATATCGCAAAAATAAGCATGTACTATCACATAAAATTAGGTTACCCTAATTTAGAGTAATATTCTTATATTTAATATATGAAAACATACCGTGAAGAAAATTATTTAAAGGCCATTTATCAATTAGCCAGTCATGATAAAACCAGGACGGTTAGTCCAACAGATATTGCACACTGGCTCGAATTAAAACCGCCCACTGTACTTGAAAAACTTGGCATTTTAGTAAAAAAAGGTTTGGTTACCTATAATAAATTTGATGGTGCTAAACTGAGTCCGAAAGGCAACGAGGTAGCTCTGAATATTGTAAGAAGACATAGAATTTGGGAGACCTATTTATACAAACAATTAAAATTTAGTTGGAGTGAAGTCCATGAAATTGCCGAACAATTAGAACATGTGAACTCGGAAAAATTGATCGATCGCATTTATGACGTTATTGGACGACCTGATTTTGACCCACATGGAGATCCCATCCCGAACAAGCAGGGAAAATTACCCAAATCAGACAGGAGGCCTTTGTCAGAAAGTATCAAAGGCTGCAAGTGCGTAGTATTAGGAGTGAGTGAACATAGCGAGCTTTTCCTGAATTACCTTACCGAACTTAACATTCGTTTAAATGATAAGCTCGTTGTTGAACAAATAAATTCCTACGATGACACATTGAAACTCAGTAGCAAGAACAACGAAACGGTGCTCATGTCTTCCAAAGCTGCACAGCAAATTCAAGTACAGTGCGTGAAGCCTAATTGCGCATGCAAATAATGATAGAATATTAAATTCGTTTGAAATTTACAAGTCTCAATTCCATAACCTAATGTATTTTAGGTCAAAAGAGTATGGTTTACGCAGCGTCAAAATGGAAATTTTAAAAATTAGCATTTACATTATATCATTCGTGCATTTTGTAACGATTGTGCTGGCGCTTATCAAAAAAGACTTCTGGATATTCAGGATATTTGATTATCCCCGTATGCAAAAGTTTGTAATACTTTCTCTACTCCTTTCCACATTCATATTTGTATTTAAAAATAACCTCTCGCTAACAGATTGGATCCTTATCTTTTTATTAGTGATCTCACTAATATATCTTGCTTTTCTGATTTTACCTTTTACCGTACTTGGAAAGAAAATGATTAAACAGGAAAAGGCACATTCATCCAAAGTGATTAAAGTGCTTGTGGCCAACGTGTACCAGGAAAATCAGAAGTATGCTAAGTTATTGGATCTCGTTTCTCTTAAAGATCCGGATATTGTCTTCCTAGTAGAGACAAATCATCAATGGCATGAAAAAGTAAAAAAACTAGTAGCAAAATATCCTTATACTATTGAAGTCCCAAAAGAGAATACTTATGGAATGCTATTCTTTAGCAAATATAAAATTTCTTCATCTCAAGTAAAATACCTTATTGATCCTGAAGTTCCTTCAATTGAGACGGATGTAGAATTCGACGGGCAAATTATAAGAATTTTTGCGCTACACCCTACTCCGCCAACACCAAACGAAAACCTTTACAGTACCGATCGCGACGCTGAAATTCTCACTGTAGCAAAACAGGTAATGAAACTCACACAACCTTGTATGGTAATTGGAGATTTAAATGATGTGGCCTGGAGTTATACCACCGAATTATTCTTAAAAACCAGTGGATTGTTGGACCCAAGAAGAGGCCGAGGCTGTTTCAATACCTTCCATGCGAAATATCCTTTGTTAAGATGGCCTCTCGATCATTTTTTTGTAAGCGCCCATTTTAAATTAATTGACATCCGAGTGGAAAGTCCAATTGGATCCGACCATTTTCCTATAAGTATTTCACTGGTACTTTCAGATTATGATGATAGCGGGAGAATGAAATCGAGCAGGGATGATCAACAGCTTGCATCTGAAAAAACATCAGGACAAAAGCCAGATTCAATTAATTATAAATCCTGATTAAATAGAATGATTAGAAAAGTGGATTTATATAATCCGCTGACGAAACAAAATATGTGGTTATCGAAAAGCTGAAAGCTAAATTATCGAAGGAATGTATTTTTAAAGAAATCCCTGGGATAAACAAATAAAGTGCTGATTCAATTTACAAATAGAGGTATATTTTGCCCGCGGGCCAATATTTATATTGACCCCTGGAAACCAGTTGATAAGGCTATAATTACACATGCACACTCCGACCATGCAAGATGGGGAAGTAAACATTACCTCTCACACAAAGACTCTGAATTTATTTTGCGTTACCGTTTAGGAACTATATCCCTTGAAACACTTTCTTACAATCAGCCAATACAAATAAACGGAGTCAAAATAAGCTTGCATCCTGCAGGACATATTACCGGATCTGCCCAGGTAAGGCTCGAGCACAATGGTGAAATCTGGGTAGTATCAGGTGACTATAAGGTAAAGCCGGATGGCTACTCGGTTCCATTTGAGCCGGTACGATGCCAGCATTTTATTACTGAGTCAACCTTCGGATTACCCGTGTATAATTTTCCGGAGGTGAATGAACTGAATATTCAACTCAATCAATGGACAAAAGAAAACGCCACGCAAGGATTTAATTCTGTTTTAATTGGTTATGCATTAGGCAAGGCGCAACGCATCCTGAGTGCCCTTACTACCGATCAGCCTATTCTGCTACACTCTACCATTTACAATACCAACAATGCTTTAGGTTTCGATAATTCACCATATATAAAGTTTACCCAGGAATTTAAAAAGGAACAGCTTAACCCAGGGATCGTAGTGGCAACAGGCTCAGTCATAGGCAACCCATGGCTTAAGCGCTTCGACCCTTATCGTCTCGCCTTTTGCAGTGGATGGATGCAGCTACGTGGGGCAAGGCGAAGACGGAATGCAGATAAAGGATTTATTATGAGCGATCACGCTGACTGGCAGGGCCTAAATGAAGCCGTTTTAGCAACAGGTGCAGAAAACGTATATGTAACTCATGGATATAAAACGGTATATGCAAAATGGTTGCGTGAAAACTATAAGTTAAATGCTTATGAAGTCGAAACTTTATTTGAGGGGGAAAGCATAGAAACGGAATCCTCTGAAACCATAGGTGAACAAACAGAGACGGGACAACAATCATGAAAGGTTTCGCAAACTTATATATGGAGCTTGACCAGACAACAAAAACCAACGAGAAGATAACGTTGATGGCAAAATACTTCTCAAGAACGAGGGAGGAAGATTCAATTTGGGCAATTGCCTTGTTAACTGGCAGAAGGCCCAAACGACCTATCCGTACAAGTGATCTAAAATTATGGGCAACTGAGTTAGCTGCGATTCCTTATTGGCTGTTTGAAGAATCCTATGACGTGGTAGGAGACCTGGCGGAAACCATCAGTTTGCTCATTCCCCTCCAAAAAAGCGACCAGGATAAACCGTTAAATAAAGTGATGATTGAAATCCTGGAGATTGCCTCTCAACCGGAAGAAGTGAAAAAAAAGTGGTTGTTAAATTATTGGAGTCAGTTTTTAAGAGATGAACTTTTTGTATTTAATAAGCTTATCACTGGCAGTTTTCGCGTTGGAGTTTCCCAACAACTGGTTTTTAAAGCAATAGCTAAAGCATATAACCTTGACGATAAAGCGGTAGCGCATAAACTTATGGGAAACTGGCTACCGCAAACCACAAAACTCCAGAATCTTTTGTCTGCCACTTCTTCATCATTCGACGATTCAAAACCCTATCCATTTTATCTTGCCTATCAATTAGATATTCAATTTTCTGAAATGGATAAACTGGAAGACTGGCAATTCGAACGCAAGTATGATGGGATCAGAGGGCAAATCGTTGTCCGTAATAAGCAGGTACACGTTTGGAGCCGAGGCGAAGAGCTCATGACAGATAAATTTATTGAATTTGCTGCGCTTGGTAACATTTTACCTCATGGAACAGTGATTGATGGTGAAATTCTTCCTTTCAAAAACGGATCTATCCTTTCCTTTAACGAAATGCAAAAACGAATCGGTAAAAAAAACGTTACCCAAAAAGTACTCACCGACGTGCCGTTGTGCATGATGTGCTATGATCTTTTAGAATACCAAGGCGACGATATCAGGCAAAAACCAATGCATGAGCGAAGAGCTTTATTGGAAACGATTGTAAAAACCGCAAACACCGAACTTCTCCATCTATCAACACTTTTAATGCCAAAATCCTGGGATGAACTCGACTTCCTACGAAATGAATCAAAAAAATTAGGATGCGAAGGACTCATGATCAAACATAAAAACAGCATTTATGAAACTGGTCGCCGTCGGGGAAAATGGTGGAAATGGAAAGTAGATCCTTACACGGTTGATGCGGTCCTTATTTATGCGCAATCCGGCCATGGAAGGCGCGCAAATTTATACACAGACTACACGTTTGCAATATGGGACAATGAAAACCTTGTTCCGTTTACAAAAGCCTACAGCGGCTTAACAGACAAAGAACTTATCGAAGTTGACAGCTGGATTAAAAAAAACACCATAGAAAAATTTGGGCCAGTTCGAAGTGTTCGTGCCGAATTGGTTTTTGAAATAGCATTTGAAGGCATTAATTTATCGCCACGTCACAAAAGTGGTATTGCCTTGCGGTTTCCAAGAATACTGCGATGGAGAAAGGATAAAAACAAAGAAGAGATCAACACAAAAAAAGATCTGCTACAATTATTAAATTCAGTTTAAAAATGGGCCTCGCAATAGACTGGTTTAAACTCAAAAAATGGAAACCATTTGCTTTCCAGAAAGCAACATGGAAAGCCATTTCTGACGGAAAAAGCGGCTTACTTAACTCGCCAACAGGAAGTGGAAAGACCTATGCCATTTGGTTTGGCATATTAGAGTGTTATTACATTCAACAGACAAAAAAAAAGAAACCAAAAGACAGCGGCTTGCATTGCTTATGGATAACCCCACTACGCGCGTTGTCGAAGGAAATATTATTATCTACACAAAAGGTTTCAAAAGACATGAACCTTGATTATAAGATTGCATTGCGCACCGGCGATACAAGTGCAGCGGAAAGAACCAAACAACGAAAAAAATCTCCTCAAGCACTTATTACTACCCCTGAAAGTATCCATGTATTGTTAGCTTCAAAAGAGTACGACAAATTTTTTTCAGGACTCGAATTTATTATTGTTGATGAGTGGCATGAATTAATGGGAAGTAAACGGGGTGTTCAGGTTGAACTGGCAATTTCACGTCTTAAAGCTCATAATCCGAATTTAAAGATTTGGGGCATTTCGGCAACAATTGGTAACCTCGAAGAAGCAAAAGAAATATTACTCGGAAATAAAACAGAAAATTCCGTGACTATTAAAACGGACCTCGAAAAAGAGATTGTCATTGAAACATTGTATCCAGATGTTGTTGAAAAATATTCCTGGGTAGGTCATCTGGGAATCCAGTTGCTGCCGAAGATAATTCCCATTGTAGATTCAAGTAATACAACGCTCATATTTGTAAATGTAAGGTCTCAAGCTGAAATCTGGTACCAACGCTTGTTGGATGAAGCTCCGCATCTTGCTGGGTTGGTTGCATTGCACCATGGTTCTTTGGCAGATTCGACACGGAAGTGGGTTGAAGATAATTTACACACAGGTAAATTAAAAGCGGTTGTGTGTACCTCGAGTCTTGATTTGGGAGTTGACTTTCATAGTGTGGACACTGTAATTCAAATCGGATCCCCAAAAGGCATCGCAAGATTCATTCAACGGGCAGGAAGAAGTGGCCATCATCCTGGCGCTACCAGTAAAATTTATTTTGTGCCTACAAATTCATTAGAAATTATTGAAGGTAGTGCCATTCGCTATGCAATAGAACATGGTTTAGTGGAAAGCCGTATTCCTTATATCCGTTCATTTGATGTATTGGTACAATACATGGTAACACTTGCCGTTTCTGATGGGTTCACTGCAGAACAGCTATTTAAAGAAGTAAAGGACACGCATTGTTTTAAAAGCATAACCTGGGAGGAATTTTCATGGTGCCTTAACTTTATTACAACCGGAGGAAATTCATTGAAAGCGTATGAGGAATACCATAAAGTAGTAATAGTAGATGGTGTTTATAAAGTTATAAATAGAACAATTGCGCAACGGCACCGTTTAAATATTGGAACAATCGTGAGCGATAGCATGATGCATGTAAAATTCATGAGTGGAAAAAAAATAGGTTTGGTTGAAGAAAACTTTATATCGCGGTTGAAGCCTGGTGATGTTTTTTGGTTTGGCGGCAAAAATCTTGAATTAAAACTAGTACGCGATATGGAAGCACGGGTGAAAATCAGTACACGGAACTCGGGAAAAGTCCCTGCATGGCTCGGAGGGAGACTTCCTCTTTCCTACCAACTTTCTAATAGTATTCGCAAACAATTGGATGATTACAAAAATGATCAGGTTCACTATGAGGAGCTAAAACGGTTGTCTCCACTATTAGAACTTCAAAATAAAGTTTCTCACCTGCCTGACAAGAACGAATTGCTAATAGAACAATTTAAAACACGGGAAGGTTTCCATCTGTTTATTTATCCTTTTGAAGGCCGGTTTGTTCATGAAGGGATGGGTGCCCTTCTTGCTTACAGGATAGGCTTATTAGAACCTTTCACTTTCTCAATTGCCATGAATGATTACGGTTTTGAATTACTCAGTGATAAGGAAGTTGACGTTAATCTTATTCTTGACAATAATTTATTTTCTCCAGAATTCATTCATGACGATATTTTAAAAAGTATGAACTCAATTGAATTGGCAAACCGAAAATTTCGGGACATTGCAACGATAGCTGGATTGATTTTTACAGGATATCCCGGTCATCAAAAAAAAACACGCCATTTACAAGCTTCCTCACACCTGTTTTTTAAAGTGTTTGAAGATTATGAAAAAGATAATTTACTGTTGCGTCAATCCTACGCAGAAATACTTGACTTTCAACTTGAAATAAATCGCATGCAATCCGCATTTAACCGTATTTCTCAACAAAAAGTTATTGTCACTCATCCTGAAAAACCTACGCCTTTTTCTTTTCCGATTCTGGTAGATACTTTACGGGAAAAATTCAGTAATGAAAGTGTGCAGGCACGAATTGAAAAAATATTAAAGTCGTTGCAAACGTGAAACCTTCGTTCGAAGAAATACAACTAGTGGGCGAAACATTCCTGTTGTTGCCACAGCGTGCTTTATTCCGTCCAGGTAAGGAGCAGTTAATTGTCAGCGACATTCATCTGGGAAAAGCATCCCATTTTCGAAAACAAGGAATTGCATTTCCTCCACAGAGCCATCTTAAAGACCTTGATAAACTTCATTATCTTTTAAATACCTGGAAGCCCTCATCGGTATTAATCCTGGGCGATTTATTTCATAGTTCATATAACAAGGAATGGTTATGGTTCAAATCATTACTAATGCACTTCTCTCAAATAAACTTCATTTTAGTGGAAGGAAACCATGATATATTGGATAAAACGTTTTATGCCATATCAAATTTACTTGTAACTGATGTTTTGGAAGAAGAACATCTCATATTTTCTCATAAACAGCTTAATGAATTAACAAAGCTTAATATTCATGGGCATATTCATCCAGGAGTTGAAATATTTGGGATGGCGAGACAATCCATACGCCTGCCTTGTTATTACCTAGCAAGGAGGCAATTTATTATGCCGGCATTTGGACACCTCACTGGCCTCCACGTTTTGAAGCGTGAGGATGATACTGTGGTATACGCGATTTTGGAAAATTCAATAGTAAAACTTAATGGCCGTTGAAGCGAAAAAACTACAGGTATTGTTTTATCCAAACCTTAGCCTCTTCTCTTGAAGTAAAGATTTTTGAAGGAATTTTACTTTCAAATATTGGGAATACACGGGCTGTATTTTCATCAATTTTTGAACCGGTAACAAAAGCAATTGCTTTATAAAATTGATCAAACGAATCTTTCGTGTACTGAAGACCTTCCTCCGACAAGGTGGCCTCACGCAAATCAGTAATACAGCACAATTTGCCATTAGTAAGATTATCTTTGATAATCTCCCTGTAGTAATTCAAATTTTCAGCTGTTTGCATATGGCTGGTAGCGAGTCCATGTAAAATACCGTCAGTATCAAACCAAAACTGTCCCGTTGGCACTTCCCCCGGTAACTCCCGCGCTGTGTTAGTAAAGCCGACAACAGTATTGTCTTCATTTTTTACTGCAGTAATTTCAATTTTTCCCAAAAAAATCGTACTGTTCTTTCTCATGCGCTTACCAATATGAAACGCCCGCCCTGTCCTTTTCGCCTCCTCCAACAATAGTGGTAAGCTGTGCCGATCTTGGAAGATAAAACATATTGATATTTTCATCTTAAATGAAAAAAAGGTTGTAGCGGCTGTTATTTTACCAAATTTATAAGTGGAATTATACCAAACCACATCAGGTAAGTTAACGCGGCAATTAAAAGTGAATCAATTCGTTTTTTCGAATCTTTATTTTGTTTGTACCGAATTAACATTCCGGTTAATAAAATCGCATGAGGGATTATAAAATATAAAACGATGCTAAATATGGTAGTATATACTTCAAAGGTCGTTAATATAGTTACAGCCAAAACAGCTAGCCATGTAAATACAATGGCAAGTGATGAGGAGGTATTTGTTCCAAATCTTACGGTCAGCGTTTTTTTGTTCGCAAGTTGATCTGCGTCCTTGTCAGGAATACCAGCGAGAATTATAGATGGCAAAATAGATAAGAATAGAGGTAAACTTAACAGCCATGGAAAGGCATCTGAAAGGTGGCCACCCATAAAAAGATACCCGCTTATTACTAAGGAAAAGCTGTGAGTTATTCCTACAACAAGCTCACCCATCGTCCGGTAAGAAAATTTTAATGGCCATGCAGTATACCCAAGTGCCAGGATAATAAGTGAAGAACAAGCTATCAAAATTTCTAAATAATTGCCTGAAATATTAACAAAAAGTACCGTTAGAAACAGGAATGAAAGGAAAAGTGCAATACTGATGCCTCTTTTGATTTCAGAAAAGGTTAATAAATCATCTACTATAACTCTTGAGCCCCCAGTGAATGGTCCAAAATACCGGTTTTGCTTATCAGTTAAATAATCTGCTTTTTCATTTATGAGGACTGTTGCTACTTCCAGAAAAAATATCCATCCAAGGCCCATCCAGAATAAATCTTGTTTAAAATAATATCCTGCCTCATTAGCCCCCCATGCTCCCAGGCAATAAGCAACAATAGCCATAGGGTAAAACTGAAGTCTAATGGCTTTAAGCCACAAGCAGATTTTGATGGATATAAGCTGTCGTTTTGATAATGCAGTATTTTGTATTTTACTCGCGCGGGTCTCAATTTTATTTAACCACTTTTCCCTTTGGCTTAACGTTGAGCTTTTTAAGGTAGCTAGGGTAACAATACGTGTCACATGGAAACCACAAAACTTAAGAATGGACCTCCGCAAACAATTGTGGCCTGGTGCACGATAAATTAAATTGTACACCCATGTAGGCGTATCCATTGTTGTGATGGCTTCTGCCGTTTTTCCTTTTAATAAAGGTTGATATCCAGTGCCCCCTTCAATTTCATTAAATGCAAAACCTTCAGTGAAAACCCGGTCGAAAAATCCTTTAAGTAATGCCGGCATTGTACCCCACCACGTTGGATAGATAAAAACAACATGGTCTGCCCAAGTTAATAAAGACTTTGCATGATTAATGTCTTGTTCATGAAATTGTGCTTTAGGACTGTGATGTATAACATTTGGATTAAAGGTCAGGTCGGCAAGGATCAGGGTTTCACTATGGATAGAATTTGAAAGCCCGGATACATAAGCATTTGTAATAGCCTCAGAAAAGCTTCCTTTTCTCGGATGCCCATTAATTATTAAAATATTCATACCAGTGACGAATAATATTGTGCCGACTTAGAAATTTCCTGTGGACAAATTACAGATACAAAACTAAGCCGTCCGTTGCAAGGAAACTTATAAAAATAAACTTTAAGTTTACATGCTTTTTAGCCTGGTAGCTTTTCTTGATCAAATAATTAAACATTTCTTTTCTCATTTAGTAGTTTAACTTTGCTTATACGCCCTGGAATTTTTGTTGCTTCTGGAAATACTTTGTTTTTCATTAAGGGATGCGATGGAGTTGTTCACTATCGCTATAGCTTCATGGAATAATTCTTTGTGGCCGAGGGTTAATTTTTGGAGATTTGATCGGCATTCAACTAAAAATATTCTGGCAAAGCCTGGATCATATTTCACAATTTCAACTGAGTTATCAATGATATCGGCATATTTAATAGTTTGTGAGTCAGCACTGGTTCTCTCAAGTCGCATCTGCTCTTTCGCCTTTCTTTCTCGGCGGTTAAGTTGAGGATAATCTTTTTTAATATAAACGTCCGTTAGATCGACCACCAGCTCAAGGGTGCGTCGTGCTTGATCCTCTGGAAGAAGAGTTTTCAAAAAACTTCCATTTCGTTGCCATGAATGGCCGTATCTTCTAATACATCATGCAAAAGCGCAGCAGCTAGTATGCAAATGTCATAGGTAACGCGCTTGCAGGTATTCATAACCCTGATGGGGTGAACAATATAACGCCCGGGAGTGTATTTCCGCATCTGTTCACCATGAGCCTTATCTGCAAACTCCCTTATTTGGTCAAGTATTATTTCCATTTAAAGCCAGTAAAGGTCTGCTTTTATCTAAATAAACCCCTACAAAAATCAAATGAAACCTTATAAAAACCACGTTTCGTATGGGTTTCTAATTATTGCATAATTTTCTTAAATTGAAATATGGCGTTAAGTTGTAATGAAATTAAAAGACCGTGCTTAAGTTCTCCAACGAATGGAAAGATGATGCCAGTCTTGAAAAAGGCTTCTAACATTGTTCACGGAAACGCTTTAAAAACAAATTGGGAATTTATTGTATCAAAAAACGAGTTGCCATACACAATTGGCGAACCTCCTTTCATTGGTTATCATTTGAGAATGATGAGCAAAAAAAAGAAATGGAAATGATTTTTGAAAATGCAAAGGGAACAAGTGGATTAGATTATGTTTGTGCATGGTATGTTAGAGCACCGCATTTTATGCAGAATTCAAAAATTAAACTTCATTTGTTTCTACAAATTCCATTTCACAAGGTGAGAAAACTGGGATACTATGGAATGTATTATTCAATAGGTCTAATAAAAAAATTCATTTTGCGCATAGGTTATAGTTTGGATTCATAAACGGAAATAGATAATCTTAAGAATATTAAAACCGGAAATAAATAAGTGAAGGAAGAAACCTTAGATAAACTTTTGGATTCGGTTACCTTTTAATAATCATTTAAAAGCTTTGGTATCAGAACATGAAATTCTGTCCGATCTTTCCTGAAAAGTTGAAATTTGATGGAGGAAATTGTCGAACACCCTCTTGTAGTAAAGTTCTTCACCTGATACTCACTGTTGAAAAGGGTCTTGAAGGAAATAAAAAAAGGGACAAACTCAAAAACATTGGTTTGTCCCTTTCGGTGGACCCGGAGAGATTCGAACTCTCGTCCAAACAAGGAATTAATATGCTTTCTACGAAGTTTAGAACATAATTGATTTTCGATTTAAGTCCGGCTTATATTCATACCAAACTTAAACTTAGATGCTAATATTGTTTCAGCTAACATCATCACAGAAACAATTTGCTAATTTATGATGCAAAATTCCCGTCGCTAAGCAAAGACGCTACGGGGTTTGCAAAGGTTGCTAAATCTTGGATTAAGCAGCCATAGCGTAAGAATTCTCTTCGCCGAATAAAAGTTTGAGAGTTGAGTTTTAGGTGCCATATCCACAACGCACCACCTGCTTACATATCAATCGCGCTCGCTGTCAAAACCGGTCGGGCCCATAATGTTACTGATACAAAGATACATCAAATTCCTACCCTTCACTTATTTATTTACTGGAAATGGAAAAAAATCATCACTAATTTTTGTGAAAATATAGGTTTCCTGGTCAATAAAATCATTCACTTTTATTTCCATTATACTTCCTACTCCCTTTGATTCAATTCGTAATTCTTTCGTTCCTAATGTGGATTCATCAGCATACTCTACCATTACACGATCTATATTGATGAAACGAATTTTACCATTGTATTGAGGATGAAATTCGAACCGTACAACAGCATAAGCATCAAAGGCTTCGATCGAAATTTTTCCATACACCTCATTCCTATAAATTCCCTCAATTTTTTTATAGTCCTTTGGTGCTGCACGGTAAGCATCAGCTTCAGTCTTTAATTTTATTATAGTTTTCTGTTCCTCATTATAATTCTGCATAAACCCATTATAATACATCGCACTCACATTTTGATAAGACTGCTTGGTTAAATCATTTATGATTTGCCTGGATAATGCATCATAAAAATACTGACCATCACTATTGGTAAGAATCACATAACCCAGGTTTTCTTCTGGAATTAAAACCGTCTTACTTAAAAAACCATTTGCCCCTCCATCGTGTTCAACTACTTTTTTACCATACGCATCTTCCATAAACCAACCAAGTCCGTAGGTGCTGAAGTTTTGACCTTTACGGCTTTTTCCATTCACGATGGTATTTGAAACACGGGTTTCCTGTATCACTTTTTCAGGAATAATTTGTTTTCCGTTAAACACGCCGTTATTTAATTGAAGGATTATCCATTTGCTTAAATCATCAACATTGGAAGTGATAGACGCTGCAGGGCCTAAATTATCTATTCTTGAGGGTGTTATTTCCAATAACTTACCCTGCAAAAGGGTATAAGCTTTAGATGTATTTGGCGCGTTAATAAAATTGTCATAATACGTGTCTGTACTATTCATCCCCAAAGGAATAAAATAATGTGCTTTCAGATATTCATCCCAAGTGGTATCAGTAACTGCCTTTATCACTTCCCCCGCTGCAACAAATCCAATGTTACAATACCCGTATTTTTCACGAAAGCCATATTTAGGAATAGCATTTGCCATGTTTTCAACTAACTGTTTACGGCTTTTTGTAGATGCCCAATTCAATAAATCGCTTTGGAACGTTTCAAATCCTATTCGATGAGTCAACACATCTCTGATGGTAATATTTTCCGTGAGGTAATCATACTTCATTTTAAAATATGGCAGATACTTTTTTACCTTATCATCGAGTTTGAGTTTGCCATAATCCTCAAGCAAAGCTAAGGAAGTTGCGGTAAATGCTTTCGAATTTGAGGCAATTTGGAACCTCGTGTGTTCATCAACTTTACTTTTCCTTACAATATCAGTATAACCGTACCCTTTCATGTGAATTACCTTGCCATCTTTCACAATAGCTATGGCAAGTCCTGGTAAGTTCCAGCGTTGCATTTCACGTTGAATATAGGAGTCCAGACTATCTTTGATAAAATTTTGAGCGCTGGCCGCGGAAGTAACAACACAGAAAACCAGAATTCTAAAAAGGTGTTTTTTCATTATAAAAGCGTATGAATTTCAAATATACAGGAATTAACATGGATCTATCCGGTAAATCGAAAATACCGGGCTCAGGAATAAATCTGTATATTTGCCACTAACCCTGTTGTTGGAAGAACCAAAAACTAAGAAAGCATGGCTAAAATTAAAATAGGAGTTTTTAGAGAAGAAAAAACACCTCCTGATAAAAGAGTCCCATTAACACCCTTGATTTGTACTGAGCTTCTGCGTACCTATCCTGAGCTTGAAATTGTGATACAACCAAGTAAAATTCGTTGTTATACAGATGAAGAATATCTGGCGTTTGGCTTGACCTTGCAGGAAGATTTAAGCGATTGCGATGTATTGATGGGTGTAAAAGAGGTTCCCAAGGATAAACTCATCCCTGGAAAAAAATATTTTTTCTTTTCCCATACTATTAAAAAGCAGCCGCATAACATTTTTTTAATGAAGGCGCTGATCGAGAAGAAAATTCAGATGGTTGACTATGAAACCCTTACGGATAAAAATCACAACCGGATTATTGGATTTGGCCGTTATGCAGGAATTGTTGGTGCATACAACGGAATCCTGGGTTACGGAAAAAAATATGATCTATTTCAAATAAAGCCTGCGCACCTTTGCCGGGATCGGGCTGAAATGGAAGAAGAATTAAAGCGTGTAAAATTGCCTAATATAAAAATTGCTTTAACAGGTGGCGGCCGCGTAGCAAATGGCGCAATCGAAACCTTATCTGCATTAAGGATTCGGAAAGTGACACCAGAAGAGTTTTTAATGGCATCATTTCGTGAACCGGTATATTGCCAGTTAAACCCACGAGATTATGTCGAAAGACCAAACGATCATAACTTTGACCTGAACGACTTTTTCCAGCACCCGGAGCATTTTGTTTCTAAATTTTCTCCTTTTACAAAAGCAACCGACATTTTTATTTCTGCTCACTTTTGGGACCCACGTTCTCCAAAAATGTTTACAAGGGAAGACATGAAAGCCAGCGACTTCAGAATGAGTGTGATAGCAGACATTACCTGTGATATTGACGGTTCTGTACCTACAACATTACGGGCAAGTACCATCGCTCAGCCGTTTTATGGTTACAATCCCAAAACCGATAAAGAGGATGTACCGTTTAACAAGGAAACCATTTGCGTAATGGCGGTAGATAATTTGCCTTGCGAATTACCCCGGGATGCCAGCGATGACTTTGGTAAAGATTTAATGGAGCGCGTTTTACCGTTTTTATTTGAAGAAGATGTGGATGGTGTAATTGAAAGGGCGAGTATCTGTAAAGATGGTAGATTGACCAAGAATTTCGAATACCTGAGCGATTATGCTTATTAAGCTCTGAAATTTAGACTAGTTTCACGCTGTGTGCAAGAATGAGAGGCATTACTTTTCTACAAATACAAATACATCTTCATTATCGCGTTTCATGAGGTATTTTTCGCGTGCAAATGTTTCCAGACTTTTCTTATTATTTTGAAGTTCTACAATTTCCTTTTTATTCTTTTCAATCTCTGAAATATAATATTCCTTCTCGGCGTTTAGTTTATTGCATTTCCTGATCAGATCAAATTGGGTAAACACATCGTTTTTATCAAAATATAAAAGCCAAACGAATAAACCGATGGTAACTAGAAAATATTTGTTTTTTAAAATTTTTAAAATAACCATTTCAGAAAAAATCCTATTTTTAAAAACAAATTTAATAAACAGAAAACGTGCTTACTGTGCAAATAAAAAATGTTTTAAATAGGAGTTTGTTAGTTCTTTTTCTGACTTTATTTTCTATTTCTGAGGCACAGGTAAAGACCCTGGCTTATAAAGCCGGCCAACTCAAGAGCAAGCGCGTTAAAGATGCTTATGAAACCAAATGGCCTCAGCTACAGGAAGATTTGAAAGGGATATCGGTAAATCCCGATGCGTTTGATATTTACCTGAGGGCGTTTAAATACGAACGAAAAGTTGAAGTTTGGCTTAAAAATACCGGTGATGTAAGGTATAAACTATTCCGAACCTACGATATATGCGCCAGTAGCGGTGATCTGGGCCCTAAGCGTAAAGAAGGTGATGGACAGGTACCTGAAGGTTTTTATCGGATTGATCTTTTTAATCCTTCCAGTGATTATTACCTGAGTATGAGAATTAGTTATCCCAACACAAGTGATGTTATTTTAAAGGAAGGGCCAAGTGCGGGTGGCGCAATCATGATGCACGGGGATTGTGTTACAATTGGTTGTTTACCAATGACGGACGAAAAAATAAAAGAACTTTACGTATTGTGTCTGGAAGCAAGAAACAGAAATAACCCAATATACATTGACATTTATCCAGTGAAATTCACACCGGAAAATATTAAAATGTTAGAGGCTAATTATCCGAAAAGCAAAATCAATTTTTGGAAAACTTTAAAAACCGGGTATGATTATTTTGAAACTAACAAATGGCTTCCTGTTATAAACATTGACTCTAAAGGAAATTACTTTTTGGATGAGGAATTAACAAAAACCAAACCTACATCTAAACCCGACAAAAAATTATAACATCCAGTTCCTGAACTAATAATACATTGTGCATAACATTGTGCCATGATAAATAATTAGGATTATTGATTCCTTATTTTAGCAAAAGATAAGCTGTATAAACCTTTAATCAGCTTTGCTATTTAATATTATGCGCCTCACTCAAAGGCTACAATTGATAAAATTAATAACCTTGATCGGCCTTTTGGTCTCGGTGCTTTGTTGTCATCATTTGTGGGCGGGCCACCGTTACTTTCCAAAAGCATCAATTCTGGAAGATTTTGCCGGTGTACCAGCACCCTGGGATTACTTACATCTGGTAGTATTGGTTTTATTAATTATTCTATCATCTTTAACTCAGAAAAGGCTTCCTTCAATCCTGCTTATTTTATTTTCGGTTTATTTATGCCTTGAGGATCAGAACCGTTTGCAGCCTTGGTTCTTCAATTACATCATCATACTTTTTGTGTTGCTTTTTTATCGGTACCGTGTAGATGAGTCCAACAATTATACTACAGTTTTCATATCCCTTCAGGTTTTAGTTTCGCTCATTTACATTTTCAGCGGCATTCAAAAAATGAATGAATCTTTTGTGCCTGATACATTTCTTTGGATGGTAAGTTCCTTTGATACTGTATTATCTGAACGCCAATTGCAATTGGCAACCCGGTTTGGTTATATCGTCCCTTATTTTGAAATGAGTGTGGGAATTCTATTACTTGTTAAACCTTTACGTTTCATAATTGTACCTCTTGTCATAATTATGCACGTGTTAATTCTGGTAATGCTTGGCCCAATGGGGAGAAACCACAATATGGTAGTATGGCCCTGGAATATGGTTATGATCGCTTTAGTACTTTTGTTGTTTGCAAATATTAAGCACGAACGTTTTTTTGACATTTCTTTTTTATTTAAAAGCTTCAGTTTCTACACTGTGTTAATCACAATGCTTGTATTACCCGTTTTTAGTTTAAAAAACCAGTACGATTCCTACTTGTCAAGTTCGCTTTATTCGTCAAACCTACACGATTGCCAATTAATATTATCCAATAAGGCATACGCGCAACTCCCCTACTACATCCGACATTTTACAACAGATTCCGAAAATCACCACGTTCTATACATCAAGCGCTGGGCACAACAAGAGTTAGGTGCACCCTGCGTACCGGAATACAGGGTTTTTAAAAAGGTTCATCATTACATTATTAATTTAACCCGTACTAATGACACAGAAGTTGAGTTCAATTTTATTGAACGCGATAAAATTCTGGACTTTTAGTAAAGTATTTGAGCAGGGTTTTTCCTTATCTTTAACGAACTCAACCAGGTTGGGGAATTTTAAAACAGATTCCAATGAAAAAATTAGCACTCTTTTTTATACTTATAACAACGGTTGCATCAGCCCAAATTCCGCCAGGATATTATAATTCGGCACAAGGTTTAACGGGTAGCTCCTTAAAAATTGCTTTGCACAATATTATAGATAACCATACACAGATATCATACAACAATTTATGGACAGCCTTCCAAAAAACAGACCGAAAGCCTAACGGGAAGGTTTGGGACATGTATAGCGATGTACCGGGAGGAACTCTTCCTTACCAATATTCGTTTGTCTCAGATCAATGTGGAAATTATTCAGGCGAAGGAGATTGTTATAACCGTGAACACAGTTGGCCGAAAAGTTGGTTCAACGATGTCGCCGGTCCATATTCCGATCTTTTTCATGTGGTAGCAACGGATGGCTATGTTAATAACCGAAGAGATAATTACCCTTTTGGCAATGTGGCAGCTCCTACCTGGACTAGTCTAAATGGAAGTAAACTAGGACCATGTTCAAATTTGGGATATAATCAAGTTGTATTTGAACCCATTGATGAATATAAAGGTGATTTTGCCCGAGGGTATTTTTATATGAGTACACGCTATTATTCGGAAGATGCTACCTGGACAAATTCACCGGCAACAAACAAATCTACCATTTTACCGTGGCAAATGAATGTGTTATTACAATGGCACCATCTCGACCCCGTAAGCGCAAAGGAAATTGCACGCAATGACTCCATTTATTATAGATTTCAACATAACCGAAATCCCTTTATTGATAACCCGCAATGGGCCGATAGTATCTGGACAATGGATAATTCAGTTTTTGTAAAGGAGCATTCCCAGTCAAATTCGTTCGATGTATTTCCAAATCCAGTATGCAGTTCATTCGAAATTCGCTCCTTAAATTCTCTTCAGGGCATAACACGAATTGTAATTACCGACCTAAATGGCCACGTAATTGAAGATAGGAATTATATGTTCTCAGGCACACTGGAAGTTAAATGTGATCAATGGCTTTTAGGTGTATATTTTATTCAACTCATTTCCGAAAATTCTAGTGGACATTTTAAAGTGGTGAAAATGTAACAATTTCGCTATTTACCACGTTTTAAATAGTCTTATTCAGAGGAACTTTTTACCTGAGACGAAAAACTGTATACGCTCTGCGGTATAAAGTATAATCCATTGGAAGTTTACACAATCTCTATCTTGCTTTTATATTGTCTAACCGGATTTTTCTTTATCTCAAATAAAGTTTGATAAAGAACCATTAAAACATGGTGCTTACCGAAATCTTAAACAGAACGCCCTCATATGAATGTAATTTTATAGTATAAGACAAAACTTAACATTTAAATTTCCTGTCATGAAAGCCTCCAACATTCCATACCAAAAAGCGAAATCAAATCCGAAAGTTTTATTTTGGAAATTTGTAATGCAATTCATTTAATAGTATTAAACTATTATAAACAGAAAATCCCCAACTTTTGGGGATTTTTTTTGTAAAATGCCTAAAAAAATTTTCGATTCTTAGTGGTTGAAAGGGCGCTTTTTAATCATCCCACCCTTGGTATCTTTCACGCTACTCATCACCACAAACGCATTGGCATCAATTTTTTCAATTTCGGTATTTAATTTATTCAGTTCCAGCCGTGTAACAACCGTGTAAATAATATCAATTTCATCCGAATCACCTTTCTTTCCAAAACCACGTTTTCCATTATAAACGGTCACACCTCTTCCCAGGCTTTCAATTACCATACGACGCATTTTTTCCGATTGGGGAGAAATTATAGTTACGCCAATATATTCATCGATTCCTTCAATAATAAAATCAAGGGTTTTAGAAGCAGACAAATAAGTAATCATCGAATAAAGGGCGATTTCAATGGATAGGAAATAAGCCGCCGTTGAAAAAATTAAAACATTTATGATGATTATGACATCACCTATTGTCGTACCCAATTTTCTACTTAAATAAATTGCAAGGACTTCTGTTCCATCAATTACAGCACCGCCTCTTACTGAAAGTCCAATTCCGGCACCTAGAAAAAAACCTCCAAACAAAGCTACAAGAAGGCTGTCATGGGTAATATCGGGAAACTGAAGCGTGGCAAGGCAAACGGCGAGCCCTGTAATTGCAAGCGCAGTTTTTATGGCGAAGGTTCTCCCCAGAATATTATAAGCCAACACAACAAAAGGTATATTAACCCCAATGATTAGTATATAAAGCGGTATTTTTGTTAACGCCGAAATTAAAAGTGATATCCCTGTAGCACCACCGTCGATAAAGTGGTTGGTTAATAAAAACCCTTTAAAGCCAAAGGATGCCGAGATTATACCTAAAGAAATGAGACCAAAATCTTTAAGATAACGGACAAGCATCAGTTTGAATTCGCGCTGCTTCTTGGCAATCTTATATTCAGATTGTTTGATTTTCACTTCTTCTTGTAACTGACCTTGTTCAACCATTGTTAATATGCGCATTTGTGTCCAGTAAGGATCCATCAGTTCAAAAAAATGAAGTTCCTTTAAATATAGTTCCTCAAATTACAAAATAAAAGGGATTCTACCGTGAACTAATGGCATTTAAACCATCAAATACAGAAGATAGTTGACATATGCAACTAACATAAACCAAAAAACAGAAAGAATCTTATCGGTGTTCGACAAATTATTTTACAGATGAATCACTTCTCCATAAGCCGCAGCGGCTGCTTCCATAATAGCTTCGCTCATAGTTGGATGCGGATGAATTGTTTTAATCAACTCATGCCCTGTAGTTTCAAGTTTACGAATCGCCACAATTTCAGCAATCATTTCAGTAACATTTGCACCGATCATGTGAGCGCCCAATAGTTCTCCATACTTTGCATCGAAAATTAGTTTTATAAACCCATCTTTTGCTCCCGAAGCACTTGCTTTACCAGAAGCTGAAAAGGGAAATTTCCCAACTTTTAACGTATAGCCTTTTTCCTTGGCTTGCTTCTCTGTTAATCCTACACTGGCAACTTCGGGCTGGCAATAAGTACAGCCAGGAATGTTGTTATAATCGATTGCCTCAGTATGAACCCCTGCAATTTTTTCAACGCAAGTGATTCCTTCCGCTGAAGCAACATGGGCTAAAGCCTGTCCGCCAACACAGTCGCCAATTGCATAATAACCAGCTACATTGGTTGCGTAATATTTGTCAGTCACTATCTTTCCCTTATCAGTTTTAATACCTAAAGCTTCTAATCCTAAATTCTGAATATTGGCTTCGATTCCCACGGCAGACAATACAATTTCTGCTTCAAGAACTACATTACCTGATTTGGTTTTTACATTAACTTTACTGATGTCGCTTTTAGTATCAACGCTTTCCACAGAAGCTTCCGTCATTATTTCAATGCCAATCTTTTTGAAAGATTTTTCCAACTGTTTAGATACTTCTTCATCTTCCACCGGCACTATATTTGGCAAAAATTCAACAATGGTCACTTTGGTTCCCATTGTAGCATAGAAATAGGCAAACTCAACTCCTATGGCCCCGGAACCAACCACAACCATTGATTTAGGCTGCTTCGGCAAACTCATGGCTTCCTTGTAACCGATAATTTTTTTACCGTCCTGCGGCAAGTTTGGTAACTGGCGCGATCTGGCACCAGTAGCTATGATGATGTGTTTCCCTTCGTGAGTTTCTGTCTTTCCATCGTTGAGTTTCACTTCTACTTTTTTACCGGCTTTCACCGTAGCAGTACCCATAATCACATCAATCTTATTTTTCTTCATAAGGAACTGAATTCCTTTGCTCATTCCGTCCGCTACTTCCCGACTACGCTTAATGACAGCATTAAAATCGGCTTTTATATTATCAGCACTAATGCCATACTCTTTAGAATGGTTAAGGTATTCGAAAACCTGTGCACTCTTTAAAAGCGCTTTGGTGGGGATACAGCCCCAGTTCAAACAAATACCACCAAGATTTTCCTTTTCAATAATTGCAGTTTTTAAACCTAACTGAGAAGCCCGGATTGCCGTAACATAACCGCCCGGTCCGCTTCCTATAACAATAACATCGTAGTTCATAAATGTGTTTTTTAGTGGGGCTAATATAAAGTTTTTTATTTAATTGATATGATAGCAAACGAAGTTAAGCAAACATTTAGCGCCTGAAAATGAGCCATAGCATTTTTTTGACCCTTGCAATCACAGGGTTATGTTCGTGAAATGATTGAAGTAGGTAAAATAATTTTCTGAAAGGCTGTATCAGATGTTTTTTGTTCTATTAATTGCAAGGCTAGGTTTGCGGCTTCAATACCAATCTGTTCAACAGGTTGGGAAACGGATATAATGTTTGGTTTAACAAAATCGAATAAACTAATGTCGTCAAATGATGCAAGGTAGACACCTTCCTTCTTTGCGTCAAAGCCAATTTCATTAAACACATTCAGGCAGGCTGTTGCAATATTATTATTGAGGGTATAAATCGCGTCGATTTTGCTGCCGGATTTTAAACGCTTTAAAAGTTTGTTTCTAACATCCTTCTGGATATCGTTAAACGAAATTTCCATGAGGTTTTCTTCTTTAAATGGAATACCATATTTCTCGAGCGCGTCTTTATAACCTTTAACACGATCGGATAACGAACTAATATGTGAAGGAGTAAGGTTGAGTGCCAGAATATCCTTGCACCCTTTATGGATTAGCAAATCCGTTAGTTCAAACGATCCTTGGTAGTTATTGGCAACCACGTAGTTAGATTCAATATCGGTCAAATACCTGTCAATAAATACGATAGGAAAATTCCGTAAACGTTCTTTCTTAAAAAAGCCGCCGGAGGTGCTTGTAGTTGCAATAATCAGTCCGTCAATAATATGTTGTTCTGCAAATAAACTAATTAATTTTTCTTCGCGGTCAATGTTTTCGCCAGTACTGCAGATCATAAGGTTATACCCTTTCGAAGCAAGTTCACGTTCGACATGTTTGGCAATATGTGAGTAAAAAGGGTTGGAAATATCTGCCACTAACAGGCCTACAAGATGGCTTTTGCCCGTTCTCAAAGCGCGGGCAAAAACGTTTGGGGTGTATTCCATTTCACTCGCCTTTGCCAGTACCTTCTCCTGAGTTTTTTTGCTAATACCGTAGGCGTCCCCTTTTCCATTAATAACCATGGAGACTAATGTTTTAGAAACATTCAGTTCTTTCGCGATGTCTTCAAGCAGGGTTTTTTTTATCGGCATCTGGATAATCTTCAGTGTAAACCAAATATAGTAATTCTAAACAAGTTTAGAAAGGTATTCTAAAAATTTAGGTTACATCTTTAATGACTTGAAGAATCGCAGGATATGTATTTGGTTTTACAATGGATTGGATTTCTTCGCGGGTAAACCACTCTACTTTTTCAATATGTTCTTCGGTTTGAGGCACCAGTTTACCCGTATGCTCAGTTTCCATAACATACCAGTAAGTTTTTTTCAGTGCGTAACTACCTTTATGATCGTAAATGTGGTAAGTAGGCTCAAGGGTTTTTGTAATGGATAGCCTGGTAATTCCGCATTCCTCCTCACATTCTCTTATGGCTGCATGTTCCGGACCTTCGCCTGCATCGAGTTTACCTTTAGGAAGATCCCATTTCTTTAATCGAAAAATAAATAAGAATCGGTCATCTTTTTCTATCAGGCCCCCGGCTGCATATATATATTTAAATGGTTTACGGAATTTTTCGAGGGCGTTTTCGATATCAGAGGTAACAAAATGTAAAATAGTCTCTGTATCACTTAAAGCAAAGTCTTTAAAACGATCCATTAACTCTGATTTTTTTAACGAATCGATATTTACGTGTGGTTCATCATTCAATAGCCCCTTGATTTTCTGTAGGATAACTTTTTTTGACAAATAATATATGGTGATGTTCATAATTTGATGCTTTAAATAGCGTTAAACCTCTTATTTTTGTGCCCCTATGACCATGACACCATTCGATTCTGCGCATAAAGTTGCCGAATTTTTATTACAAATCAAAGCCATCAAATTACAACCCGATCAACCATTTATATGGGCTTCGGGCTGGAAATCTCCTATTTACTGCGATAATCGCAAAACCCTGTCGTATCCTCAAATCAGAACCTACATCCGTCAGCAATTTGTAAATGTTATTAATGACCAATTTGCGAAGCCGGACGTAATTGCAGGAGTCGCAACCGGCGGCATCGCCCAGGGTGCGCTTGTTGCTCAGGATCTGGGCTTGCCCTTTGTTTACGTTCGAAGTGAAGCAAAAAAACATGGACTTTCAAATATGGTTGAAGGCGTTGTGGAAAAAGGACAAAATGTAGTTGTCATTGAGGATCTAATTTCCACCGGCGGAAGTAGTCTAAAAGCGGTATCTGCCTTACGAGAAATGGGTTGTAATGTAAAAGGCATGGTTGCTATTTTCACATATGGTTTTGATGAGGCAACCGAAAATCTTAAAAAAGCAAATTGCCCTTTAACAACATTATGTGACTACAATACATTGATTGAAGTGGCACTAAAGCATAAATATATTTCTGAAAATGATTTAGACTCCTTGAAAGAATGGAGAAAAAGTCCATTTTCATGGAAACAATAAAAATCTATTAATTGGCACATTTTACAATACCGAGCGAGACCCATTCAGTTCAATCATCCACAGATCATCTGTTTGATTTTATGGGCGACTTTAATAATTTTAAACATCTGTTACCGGAAGATAAAATTGAACGCTTTGAATGTACAGCTGAACAATGTTCCTTTAATATAAAAGGATTAACCGCACTCACTATTAAAATTAAAGAGCGAATCCCAAAAAGCAGAATCACTTTTGAAACAACAGGACTAGCTAAATTTGTTTTTACACTTCATATTCATTTATATGAAAATCAAACAACGAATGTTGAACTGGAAGGTGACATGAATCCGTTTATTAAGGTTATGGCGGAAAAGCCCTTAAAAGACCTGGTTAATACAATGGCAACAAAACTCGCAGCATTGAAGCTTTCGTAACTAAAAATTATTGTTACATGGACAAGCACTTATCGCATCCCATCTTTAATCTTCTGGCTGAATGTGCTGATAAGCTTGGTGTGGATGCATATGTGATAGGCGGTTTTGTACGCGATATTTTTTTGGGCAGGGAAAGTAAGGATATTGATATTGTTACGATTGGGAAAGGTATTGAATTAGCAGAACTTGTTCATCAAAGATTAGGTTCCGAGGCACATTTATCTGTTTTTAAAACGTTTGGAACGGCCCAGGTTAAAATTGATGATCTCGAAATTGAATTTGTCGGCGCAAGGAAGGAGTCGTATAACCGTGAATCCCGTAAACCCATTGTGGAAGATGGAACCCTGTCGGACGACCAAAACCGAAGGGACTTTACTATAAATGCCCTCGCTATTGGCTTAAGCAAAACAAATTTCGGGCAGCTGCTCGATCCTTTTGGAGGTGTGAAAGACATTGAAAACAAAGTAATCCGCACACCGCTCCAACCTGATATTACTTATAGCGACGATCCTTTAAGAATGATGAGGGCGATAAGATTTTCGTCTCAACTGGGATTTAAAATTGATGCGGAGTCGTTTGACGCAATCTCTAAAAATAAAGAGCGTATTAAAATTGTTTCAAAAGAACGTATTACAGATGAGTTGAATAAAATTGTTCTTTCACCTATTCCATCAATTGGTTTTAAACTTTTGTCAGACACCGGAATATTAGAAATTATATTCCCTGAAATGATGAAGCTCCATGGAGTAGAAACCCAACAGGGTAAGAGTCATAAGGATAATTTCTATCATACACTTGAGGTGCTGGATAATGTTGCAGCGAAAAGTACGAATTTATGGCTACGATGGGCAGCTATTTTGCATGATATTGCAAAGCCTGCAACAAAGCGCTTTGAAGCAGATCATGGCTGGACCTTTCATGGACATGAAGACAAAGGCGCGCGAATGGTTCCAAAAATTTTCGAGGCGCTTAGACTTCCGTTAAACGAAAAAATGAAATATGTACAAAAACTTGTATTACTTCATTTACGTCCCATAGTGCTTGCTAAAACAGAAATTACAGATAGTGCAGTGAGAAGAGTTTTATTTGAGGCTGGCGACGATATCGAAGATTTAATGGCATTATGTGAAGCCGATATTACTACAAAGAATCCTTTTAAAGTTAAGCGTTACCTCCAGAACTTTGAATTGGTAAGGCAACGGCTTAAAGAATTGGAAGAAAAGGATAAACTCAGAAACTGGCAACCGCCTGTGTCGGGTGAAGAAATCATGTCTTTATTCAATCTCCCACCGAGCAGAAAAGTCGGGGATTTAAAAAACGCTTTAAAGGATGCTATTCTGGATGGCATAATAGCAAATGACCGGGAGCAGGCACTCCGCTTTCTTCAGGATAAGGCTAAAGAATAGGATTAGCGGTATGTTTTTCGTCGGGTAAAACATTTTCCATTGTCCATTGGAGCCGTTTAACGAAAGCATCTCTTCTCACTTTGCAATCATAAATTTCGCAAATTGAACATGACTTTGGAACGCATGGATCCGCATGTATAAAAAATTCAATTTCGTGACTGAATTCAGTTGTAACTAATTTATCTAAATCATCCACTTCTTTATGTGACTCTTCCAATGTATAATACCAGGGTAAAGTCATGTGGCAATCAACATGAACCACAGCGCCATATTTAACCACTCTTAAGTTATGGATATCAATCCAACTCGGATTACGTTTGGTATTTAATACATTGATCAAATGTTCAATTTTGATGTAGTCTGCCTTATCCAGTAGATTAAAAATGGATTCACGAATTAGTCTAATCCCTGTAACCATAATGAATACTCCTAAACCTATGGTTATAACAAAATCGATCCAAAACAAGTTGGTAAAATAAATAAGGACTAGGCCACATACCAATCCTATGCTACTCCAGGTGTCAGTCATCAGATGCTTGCCATCTGCCACCATTGTTGAAGAATGTAAACCTTTTCCTTTTTGAATGAGCATGCGTGCAAGAAAATAATTTACTGTTCCTGAAAAAATAGATATTCCCAATCCTATATCTATATTATGAAGTTCATGCTTTTCGAAAAAAGAAAGAATGCCTTTTATGGTCATCGCCAGGCCTGCAAGAGTTACCATTCCCCCCTCAACTCCAGTGGAGAGGAATTCAATTTTTCCATGCCCATAAGGATGGTCTTCATCCCGGGGCTTAGCGGCATAAAATACACTATATAATGCAAATGTGCCAGCAAGCACGTTCACTATCGACTCGATCGCATCCGTAAGTATAGCATTAGAACGTGTTAAATAATAAGCAAAAAATTTCAAGCCCATTAATATGAAACCAACTACTAGTGTAAGTTTCATAGCGTTAATCTTGAGTTGGTTGTAGGACATAATGGGCATCAAAAATTAAAAGTAATGATTTTTAATATATCCCAACCAAACAATAATCCCATTTTCACGACACATTAAACCATCGGATGAAACCGTTCCTTCACAATTTCATCAATGAGATAGCAACTTTCCATTAAAGCATCGCGGTCTTTCATAATAAAGGTGTAAGCACCTTCATTAAGGGTTTGCATAGATGTTTTCAGATTACTTTCCCTTGATATGATGACAACTTTGCAATCAGGACTTTTTTGTTTAATCTGCTTTAAAACATCCAACCCGTTTTTATTTTCACCAAGATAAAAATCAATGAAAGCAATATCCGTTTGAGGATCCATGTTTTTCAAACAATCATTTGCATTGGTGAATGATAAAATATTAAAATAATACCCTTTATCGTGTGCAATCTCATCGGTGTAACTCTGAATTTGTTGAGTCATCAAGTTGTTATAAAAATCGTTATCCTCCAGAACAACGATTTTAAATTCATGTTTGACTTCCATAGCGATATTTTTTTTAATTATTACTAATGAATGGCGAGGATGGGTTTATGAGCATGAAATGCCAACTCCTTTGTAACACTTTTATGGAACAGATTATAAAAAATATTGTGTTTTTTGGGACTCACCATAACAATATCCGTATAATGCGAATTAAAATAATTTTCGAGTTCTTCTTGAACATCCTTACCAGATAATTGTGTTCTGTCATGCTTAACAGTTTCCAGTTTACGTTCTACAAATAAATTCGTAACCGCCTTATCGATTGTAATTTCCTTTTCAGGATCGTCGACATTAACAATTTCAAGTTCAGCATGGAACTTCTCAGCAAAATATTTGGCCACATACACCAGGTCGGTTTTCTCAGTTTTATCGAGGTCGCAAGCAAAAGATATTTTGTTTACTTCATGATAGGTTACGCCCTCAGGAATAATAAATGTGGGAACCTCCAGATTTCTAGCGACTTCTACAGCCGTACTCCCGATAAATCGTTCTTTTAATTTACCAGCCGTACCAACAATACCCATTACAACTAAATCTGCTCGTTTATCCCTCACAACGGCATCTATTACTCCGTAGGGATGGCCCATATCTGAATAACATTCGATATTTAATTGTGGTGCATTTATTAAAATTTTGTCTCTTAACTGTTCTAGGTTGTCCAGAGACACATCCTTTAAGGTAGATAAAAGTTCAAATGAACCACCCATCTCGTAATGGGTTTCTGGAATGGGATAAGCATTAACTAAAATAATTTTTGCTGAAAAATATTTTGCCAGTTCTACGGCGTAGTCAACAGCGTTGCTTGCGGAATTGGAAAAGTCGGTTGGTGCTATTATCGTTTTCATAATATTAAATTTATTTTGTTTTTTGTTTGGATTGAACTGCAGGATAAGTCTCACCAAGGTATTTTTTTAAAATTTCAAGTCTGCCGTTTGGCCGTAACTGTTTCAACTGGTATAAATCCAGTCGTCTGTCAATTAGATTATGGACACTGCCCTGCAGCCTCAGCCTTTTAAGAAGATCAAGCTCGACATCCACAACCAAAACAGCTTCTGTATTTGCTGTTGCTTCTGCTTTTACTCCATTGGTAGGAAAAGCAAAATCTGCCGGCGTAAATACTCCGGATTGAGCGTATTGAATATCCATATTGTGTACCTTAGGAAGGTTACCTACCCCACCGGCTATTGCCACGAAACATTCGTTTTCAATAGCTCTTGCCTGTGCACACGTTTTTATTCGTGTAAAAGCGTTTTGGGTATCCGTTAAAAACGGGATAAAAAGTATTTCCATTCCTTCCAATGCCAGTAATCGTGCAAGTTCAGGGAATTCGGCATCATAACAAACCAGAACGCCAATTTTTCCCGCGTCGGTATCAAACACCTTCAACCTGTTTCCGCCTACTATTCCCCAACTTGCACTCTCATTTCGTGTGACATGAATTTTATTATACGTTTCAATCGATCCATCGCGTCTACATAAATATCCTACATTATACAGGTCCCCATTTTTAATATACGGCATGCTTCCCGTAATAATGTTCACGTTATATGCGATCGCATAATCGATAAATTTCTTTCTCAGCGGTTCTGTAAACGTAGCAAGGCTTCTTATGGCCTGTGCTTCAGTTTGATGATTAAAGTCGGCCATTAATGGAGCCATGAACAATTCGGGAAAAAGCACAAAATCAGAATGGTAGCCGGAAACTGCGTCAACAAAAAACTCAATTTGTTCACATAATGCTTCAAAATTACTAAACGGACGCATTTCCCATTGAATCAAACCTATCCTGGCGGTGCTCTTTTTCTGAAGAATTTGTTTGCTTGGCAAAGTATACAACACATTATTCCATTCCATTAATGTGGCACATTCCTTCGATTCTTCGTCATCAGGCATATAATTCGTCAGAATCTTTTTAACATGGAACTCATTGGACAATTGAAATGATAATACCATGTCATGAATCTCTTTAGATTTGACTTTATTAATATATTCTTTCGGTGTGAGCTTTGCCGCATGTGCCGAGTAGTTGGGAATCCTTCCTCCAAACACAATTGATTTTAAATTGAGACGTTCACATAATTCTTTTCTTGCATCGTACAACCTTCTGGCAAGACGCAGTCCTCTATATTCGGGATGAACAAAAACCTCTATACCGTAAAGTACATCGCCATTATCTGTATGGGTCTTAAAGGTATAGTTCCCCGTAATTTGTTTATAGGTATGATCATCCCCAAAATCGGCGTAGTTCACAATAATTGATAATGCCACTCCAACAACTTTGTCATTAAATAGTACCACGATTTGGCCTTCAGGGAAAATCTCCAATAAAACCCTTATCTGATTCTTTGTCCATAAAAGCCCGTGCCAGTTTTTGTAGGCTTCAGTCATCGAACCATATAATCCCAGATAATCGTGTAACTGCAAATGCCTTACTTCAATCCGCTTTTCTTCAGAAATATTTTTCTTGCTATTTTTTTTGGTACGCTGCATATCACATCAATCCTATTATTTAGTATACCATCATTCACGATTGTTATGCCAACTAATAAATTATTCATATTCAACGAGATACACAAATAAACACTATCAAAAATTCTCAAATCGAGAAGTATTTCTCATTTTGAAATTCACATAATCTAACGTAATTTGTATAACCGGAATCCATTAATTATAGGATAATTTTACTGCCGGGCTAATCCTTACCAAATTGTAAATGATGAAATACGTAAATAAACATGAGGTAAAATCGCAAATTAAGGAAAAGTCAGTTCCCAAAAAAGTGAAGAAAAAAGCGATTGTTTTAGAATCGATTCAACCCGAGCCTTTAAGTTCATTTACACAGATTCCATTAAACAAAGAAAAAAAAGACGTCCTAATAGCAGAGTCGGAAGAAATGAGCATGATTGTTCTCAAAGCAATTTTAGAAAAAAATGATTTTACTTTTGAACTTGCTAAAACGGAAAGTGAAGCACTCATTGCATTCGACAAATATCAATTTCGCATTGTATTAATCGGAACAACCGTTACAAATTCCTGGAACAGTTTGGTTGACAAAATTTGGCAGGAAAATAATAAAGTACCTGTATCTTTTTTAATGGCGCTTACTCTTACTCCCGAGGGATCAGATTATGCAGATTTCCTCAATAATAATTTTGATAAGATTATTATTAAGCCCTATAAAGAATCGGAGTTAGTCAGAATTTTAAAAAAATACAGAAAGCTGATCCCAAAGCGCAAAAATCCCAAAAATCACTACACCTTTAAGCTAGATCAATTGCTAAGGATCAGCAATAATAATGAAGAATTCGTTAAAACTATGCTGGGAAAATTTATCGAAACAGCACAGGAATGTGAATCCGCTTTAAATAAATTTCTAGTACCCTTTAATAGTGAAGAAATGAAAAGAGCTGCACATAAAGGTATTCCTTCCTATTCCGTGTTAGAATTAAAAGAGCTTGCCAATTTACTTATATACTTCGAGCGAAATCAGTTTTCTGAAAAAGACCTGAATGATCTATCTGAGAAAATTTCATTTTTCTCCGCAAAAAACCAGCAAGTTATTTCTGAGATTAAAAAATTTCTTAGACTTCGAAAATAATATCTGCAAATACGCTGAATTTTTAAACGTTCGCTTAAAGAGCTCTATTGCTTAAAACTATTACACTTTAATTTAGTTGGATTCAACTATCCTGCATTATCGTTTAACGAATATCACTTAATTGCCCAATCTCGGGAATTAATTTTGTTTTAAAATGTAGAACAGGATCTTGACGATACACGTCATAATATACATTTAATAAAAAATTACAGTTACAATGAAAACTTCAATTTACATTTTGCTTTTTATGTTAATGTTTAACTTTAATAGCATAGCTCAAAGGGCAAGCAAACAGGAAAAAATCAGCAATAATACTTCGATGCGAGGAAAAAAATTATTGCGTAAAGAAAACAAAATTCATGCGTCTGTTGAAAATCTCGCAGAAAAAAACGAAAACAAATCCCGCCGTAAACACAAATTAGGTACTCTTTCGAACTATAAGTCACAGAAAAAAATAGTGACCAGGGAACGGAAGAGAGCAAGAAAAGAACAGGAAAAATCGGAGAAACAGGCTTTAAGAAAAGAAAAAGGCAGAGGAAAAGAAAGCAAAGAAACATCGAAGGAACCTGTTGTAGCAACAATGGGTCCCGAAGAGAGTTAATATTAAGTAATCCTAAAAACTAGAAATTATGAAACCTACTAATAAAGAAACTGACACAGTTAAAAGGGTTAAGTTACCAGGTTATAAACATTATCCTCCTTCTGAGGATATTTACAGACAAGAAAAAGAAGAGAAAGACATTGACCCGGAGGATCCCACACATCGAAAAAGCCCTAATGAATATCCTGGTAAAAGAAATGAAAAAGATTTTAAAGACGATTATTCAGGATCGGACCTGGACATACCAGGCTCAGAGTTAGATGACACTATGGAGGATATAGGTAGCGAAGACGAAGAAAATAATTATTACAGTATTGGAGGTGACAATCACTTCTAACTTGAAGCAAAGTGCAGATAAAGCACAAAAAAAAAATCATTTTTAGATTTCTAAAAATGATTTTTTTTTGTTATGAAATAACCGAAGAAACCGGACTGAGTTCAATATAGGCTTTTTCACATGCAGATTTAATCTTACTAAATCGTGAACTGATTTCTTGTAAATCACCTGATTGAGCAGCGAGGGATTCTATTTCCGCCACTTCTTTCTCAATAACTTTATCCAGTCCCATAAAAGGTATAGTGGATCTTAATTTATGCGCAACGGATTTAATCGCTTTATAATTTTTCTCCGCGATTCCTCTCTCTAGCGCTTTAATTTCTTCAGGGTTTTCTGAAAGAAAAAGCGAGATCATTTCTTTCACAAACGTTTTGTTTCCATCTGACAACTCCATTAAATAGGAGAGATTTGTGGTCTTCTCGATTTTTTCCGTTTTAGTTTCCATGCAGTTAAATTTTAGTGTGTATAGAAATTCTCAATATTAGTGATAAAGATTTTCTGGATTTTCAACCACTGTTGTAAATAAGTAGTTTACAGTCAAATTATAAAGATCCTCTTCTACAATTGGTTTCGCAATGTAATCTACCATTCCTGATACAAGGCAACGTTGGCGTTCTTCCTCGGTAGCATTCGATGTCATTGCAATAATGGGCAAGCCAAGTTTTAAAGTATTTCTTATATATTTCGAAGCTTCATGCCCATCCATTTCCGGCATTTGTATATCCATTAGGATAAGATCATACTTGTTTATTTTCATATTTTCCAGCGCAAGCTTTCCGTTTGCACAGGTATCGTACTGAAATCCCCATTTTTTCAACAGGAAACCAATCATTTTACGTCCTAAAAGATTATCCTCCACCACTAAAATTCTAATTTTAGCCTTAATTTCATCGGGAATTACTCTGTCTGTAAGCATAGATTAATTTAACTATATGTTAAAGAATAAAACAAAGGAAGCCTTTCCTTTTGTTATTCGAAGATAGTTTTCGGATAGGTGAAAAATTAAAGCATTCGATAAGCGGGCATAATCAATAGCCCGATAAAGGAAGATTACACGTGAAATATTTTATAATGTTCTCCTAGCTTTATTGGCCGAGGCAGGCTATTTCAGCTAGTTAAAATACCCTATCACCGAAATATAAATTATTTGGCTCCTATCATAATTAATTTTGTATGTGCGCATTTAAATTATTAGAAACCGGCATTTAATAAACATTAAAATTTTGTTATGAATATTTTGGTAATTGAAGACGATAAGCTGACCTTACACTCACTTAAACACGTAATTGAAAGTTTAGGTCATAAAGTTATTGTTGCGGAAAATGCTGAGGAAGCAATGAACAAAATTGTTGATGGGCAGTTTGACGTAGTTTTTAGTGATATTATGATGCCCGGAATTTCAGGTTTGTCGCTGTTAACTATATTAAGAACTGTACATCTTTGCAAAACGCCAATCGTGGCAATGTCGGTGTTAAATGACAAGCCTGTTGTGGAGGCAGCTTTTGCAGCGGGAGCTAATGATTTTTTGGTTAAACCCTTCACTTTGGAAAGTATTGCTGAAACGTTAAATAAATTTGACGGCACTATCCATAATGATGTTAAAGCAACACATTAATTCCGTTCCACCCTCTTTTACCGATTAAAAGAATACGGTCACCGAATATTGAATTTATACAAGACTGAACTAATTAGATTTGTTGCAACAACCTAATTTTGTAATGATGTTCAGGGCAATATTCTCTTTCACCTTAGTTTTTCATGGGTGTGTTGCTATAAGTCAGATTCTTACACCCGAAACGGCTCAGGAACTATTTAATAAAAAATATTACGGAGCTGTATGGAAATTCTATCATAAGCAATTACAGAAGGATTCGTTAAATGCAGACCTGAATTATAAAATGGGTATATGCTACCTGAATTCTCGGTCACAAAAGGAAAAATCTATTCCTTATTTAAGAAAGGCATTAACAATCAGTGACATCAATTCTGTTCAACAGGCAAAGACTATAAAATTATTAGGTGACGCCAGTTACATTACCGAAGACTATGAAAAAGCGATTGGATATTATGAATCCTATCAGAAACTGTCTATGCAAAATCCGGGCTTTGCCCTATCGGATCTTTCACGTGAAATAGAAATGTGCCGAATGGCAACAGAACTCAAAGAATTAAAAGCGATTACCCAACAACTGGTCAAACAAAAATCCCAAACAAAAAAAATAAAAGCATCACACGGGCTAGAAAAAATCGGATATAGCGTTTCAAACACGTCTCCGGTATTTGTTAAAAACGAACTTTCCCTAAAAGAAAAAATTCATGACGCCTATTTCGAGGTTCAAAATTTTTCAATACCTACTCAAACTGCCACCACTATCCCTACTGATACCAGTTCAACTAAAATGGAATCTACAGTGGCGTCATCTACGGACGGGCAAATAATATTAATATATAGGGACGAGGAAGGCGAAGCAGATTTATATACCTCTGTTTTACGCGGGAACGAGTGGGCTACACCCGAAAGGATGAGTAAGATGATCAGTAATATCTACTGGGAGCCTGACGAATACGTTTCGTCCGACGGGAAAGCTCTTTATTTTGCAAGTAAGAGAGACGGTGGGTTTGGAGGAAAAGACCTTTACAAAAGTGAAAAACTGGAAAATGGCGAATGGGGAAAAGCTGTCAATCTTGGGCCAACGGTTAATACAATGTTTGATGAACAGGCACCATTTATCTTTCCGAATGGCAAAACGCTCCATTTCAGTTCTAACCGAAACCGACCAAAAGGAGGATTTGATCACTTTACCAGTTCATTAACAGACAGTTTACAATGGACTAAGCCTTTAAACGTAGGATATCCAATGAATGAAAATAGTAAAGAATTATCTACAGACACTAATTCTGTAAGGGAAAATTACATTGCCACCTTTATCAATCAGAAAAACATTCCGATTAATATTATAAAAGGGCGGTTAATAAACTCCACTGGAAGTGACTTGCCATCTGACGTGGAAATCATCATCACAAATAATGAAACCGGTGAAGTTGCGGGCATTTACCGTCCTGATACACAAACAGGAAAATACGCCTGTATCATACCTTCCTGGTCAAATTTAAACCTTACAATATTGGCAAAAGGGTATTTGATCCGCACAGAAAACATTTCTATACCCAAAGAGGGAGGGCTATACAAGCTGCAACGTCCTATAGTTCTAAGACCATTAGCCCCAGAACAAACTAGCGAAATCAATAATATATTCTTTGATCCGCAAAAAGCGACCATAAAACCCGTGTCACAAATTGAACTCACAAGGCTTTATTCATTTCTAAAAGAACATTCACAACAACATTTCGAGATTTCTGCCACGTTACCACGAAAAACGCCTTCGGATGAAATGAAGATTGCTGAAGAGAGACTGCAATCAGTGATACAATATCTTACACAACATGGAATCGACCCTTCAAATCTTAACGCAAAGGTTTATAAAGCATCTAAGAAAAAACAGCAAGGAGCCGAGCTGGCTTCTTCTGAAAACGCAAACCATCCCATTACATTGAAAATGACAGAAAAGAAAAACAAACGATAACAAATAAAACAAACGTAAATTTCAACTTATGAAACCAATTAAATTCGGTACAGACGGCTGGCGGGCTATAATCGCGGAAGACTACACAGTAACTAATGTAGCGAGAGTTGCAGAGGCAACAGCACTTTGGCTTTTAAAATCATCTACAACTCCAAAAGTGGTAATCGGGCATGACCCCCGGTTTGGAGGACAGTTATTTGCGGAAACAACAGCAAAAGTACTATGTAGCCACGGTATTAAAGTGTTACTTGCCAAAGGGTTTGTTTCTACGCCTATGGTTTCTTTAGGAACCGTACAAACTAAAGCAGATCTTGGAATTGTAATTACCGCAAGTCACAATCCTCCATCTTACAATGGATTTAAACTGAAAGGGTCTTACGGAGGCCCTCTATTACCCGAAAAAGTTGAAGAAATCGAGAATTTAATTCCTTCAGAAAATCCACACGACTTAAATAAATTAAGTTTAACGGAATTCATTGAGAAAGGAATGGTTGAATACATTGATCTGGAAACAATGTATTGCAAACATATTGAATCCAATTTCGACCTGGAATTAATCAGAAAGTCGAAACTTAACCTTGCCTACGACGCGATGTTTGGTGCAGGACAAAACGTAATAAGTCGATTACTGCCGAATACTGCACTTATACATTGTGAAAATAATCCTTCCTTTAATGGTCAGGCTCCTGAACCTATTCATAAAAACCTTAAAGAATTTTCTATGTTGATTAAGAGGCAAAAAAATATTGATTGCGGCTTAGCAACTGATGGGGATGCTGACAGAATTGGGTTATATGACAAAGAAGGAAATTTCATTGACTCCAACCACATTATCTTAATCCTCATAAAATACCTTTATGAAACAAAAGGTATGCGTGGGAATGTAGTTACAGCGTTTTCTGTTACGCCTAAAGTATCTAAAATGTGCGAACATTTCGGACTGAAACACCAGGTTACGAAAATTGGTTTTAAACACATAGCGGGCAAAATGGTTAACGAAGATGTATTACTTGGAGGGGAAGAGTCTGGAGGAATAGCAATTAAAGGACATATACCGGAGAGAGATGGCATTTGGATGGGTTTAACCATTTGGGAATGTATGGCTAAATCCGGAAAATCATTGCAGGAACTAATTAAAGATGTTTACGCGATAGTTGGGCCATTTACATTTGAGCGTTCCGATCTGCACATTAATGATACCCTTAAAAATGCAATCATTGAAAATTGTAAACAAAATATTTATAAGAACTTCGGCGATTACATCATTCAAAAAACCGAAGATTTGGATGGGTTTAAATATTTTTTCACAAATGATGAATGGTTAATGATCAGGGCTTCAGGAACAGAACCTGTTCTGAGAAATTATGCTGAATCAAGCTCTCCAAATAAAACTAATTCGATTTTAAAAGCAGCAGAAAAGGCGTTAATGGCAGCTTTGGATAATGCAAAAAAAGGAAGCAACAATCAGTTTTTAAATGCATAAATCATACCATGGAAAAAGTATCACAGCAGTTTTTAGAAGCCATTAATTTATTGATTGAAATTAATCAGTGCAGGGCGGAAGGATATAATGCCGTTGCAGATGAAATTTCGGGATCAACAATGAAAACATTGTTTTCGAGGTTAGCTGAAACTAGCTGGGAATGTCATGAAGAATTACATGCTGAGCTCCGCCGCCTTGGTGGAATAAAAGAATATATTTCTAAACCCGACATGTACCTCCCGTGGCAAGACCTAAAATCCATGGATATTAACAATAATAAGAAGCTTGTTTTTACATCAAGTGTGTATTGCGACCATGTGGTTAAGATGGCATACGAGGATGCACTGAAAAAAGCCGAGGAATCGATGATTAGCAATAAAGATCTGATATCACGACATTATTATATGATTACGGAAGACATAAACCGAGTCTCAAATTTAAAAAAAGCGTTTGTATCCTAAAAAAGGCCTTCGGGCCTTTTTTTTTGATCTTATCCTTACTTTAACATCGGTTCCTTTGATTAAATAAAAATAATTTAAGCGATGTATATATTATAGCAATGATTTAAATACATCTATCTAAACTGAAGGTTAATCTCTAAAGAAATCCATTTATACCTAACATGGTAAAATAGTACAAGTAACTGATCAGTTAAACTAGTATCTAAGTAAATATTAATTGAGGTACAAAGTTTCATAAATGCAAAAGATCGGGATACCAGTGGTATTCCGATCTTTTGACGGCTCCTGATTTTGAAACTCTTTTCATTATTAAGCCTTACGGGGCTTTGCGGAAAGTAGAATAATAAACCAGGTCTGGAAAAAATGTCTGCCTTACGGGGCATGCCAATCATTCCTACATTATGTCGTCTAACAGCTTAAAGTAACCTTACGGGGTTTGTCAATAAACGGTTTCGACTACTTAGATTTCCTAACCTTACGGGGTTAGATAATTATATTCTAATTGATATTATATTCGAGCCTTACGGGGCTGAGTATATAACAACAATCATATTTAAAACGTCATAAGCCTTACGGGGCTAGTGACACTAATTTTTGTTTAACATGTAATAGTCACTTAATCGGCCTTACGGGGCTTGCTTGTTGCGCCTATTTCATGTTAAACAGTTTTGAAAAAATTGGTCGGCCTTACGGGGCTTGCCCAATCCTATGTGATTTTAAAGAACGTTCTGCAATTTCAATCTTAAAAGAAAACCAATTATTTGTTCACCACAACCTTTCTAGTGGTGATCGTTTTGTCATTGTTTTTAATTTCCATAAAATAAATACCGCTATCCATATTAGAAATGTCCACATTGATTTTAGTATTATGCTTTGCTATTTTAGGATCTACCGTTTGGCCCAGGCAATTGGTTACACATACACTAACTTTTGATGTACTTTGCGCCACATCTACAGTAAACATTCCTGAACCTGGATTTGGATAGATATGGACATTTTTTGATGTCAATGGTAAATCATTTATTCCAACCATCTGGGACATCTGGGTTACAAACGCATCTGTTCGGTCATAGTTAGTCACACTGATTGTTCCAAAATTTCCACCATCAAGCAAGCCACCGGTCGCATACACATTACCAATTCCATCCGCACAAATAGCTACACCCGATTCATATCCGAGTGATTCAACCCCATCAGGTGCACCACCAACCGCAATCGCACTAACAAAATTTCCCGAGTTATTAAAGGCCGCAAAGAACACATCCGAACTATCCGCAGCAGTTACTGTGGAAGACCCAAAACCTGCTGTTCCACCAAACTGGCCAGTAATGAAAAGGTGACTGCCATCAGTGCCGATACCTCTTGCACGGTCAATTAAAGGTCCACCAGCACGCTTGGCCCATTGTGTATTTCCATTTGCATCATAACATGCGATAAATACGTCAGCGTTTCCACCAGTAATCAACTGTGTTGATCCAAACATAGCAGAGGCGTTAAACTCTCCCGTTGTATAAATCATGCCCGCATTATCAATAGCCAAATCCCAGGCAACTTCATCATAATCCCCGCCAGCTGTTGTTACCCAAAGCAGGTTACCATTACTTGAATATTTAGCTACAAACGCGTCATAATAAGATCCGCTGCTTACAGAATAAGTCTGACTTCCGAATACAGCTCCATTCGAATAGAATCCGCAAACATAGACATTACCACTTGCGTCACATTTTATATTTTTCATTTCGTCACGGCCAGATCCGCCAGCTTTTCTTACCCATTGGAAATTTCCATCAGCATCATACTTAGCAATAAACATATCACTGTCTCCCGAACCATAAATTGTTGTAGTTCCACCGAAGGTGCATGTGTCTTTATAGTATCCACACATATAAACGTTTCCTGAGTTGTCATATGTTACTCCTAATGATTTCTCACTGTAATGACCACCTTCCGTTCTTGCCCAGAGTAGGTTCCCGTTTAAATCATATTTGGCAAGCAAAATATCATTGTCACCTTTAGCGGTCACTGTCACGGTTGATCCTGGGAAAGATATGATGTGGCCAGCGCCCTCAATTTCACCAGACACGTACAGGTAATTAGATCCATCACAATCCAAATCATGTGCATAATCACCGAGTGAACCACCACAAGTGCGGATCCAGGTTAACGCACCTGCAGGCGTATACTTTGCCAGAAATAAATCATGATTACAATCTGGAACACCATTACATGGTAACGTAGTTCCACTAAAGTTAGCGGCCATTTCATACTTGCCGGCTACGTAAACATTCCCCGCATTGTCATTGACAATTCCCATTCCATAATCATAGGCCCAAAGACCTTCTCCCTTTGCCCAACCAAAGGTTTGCGATTTCAAGTTAATGTAAGCTATGCTTAACAAAATTAGTAAGTAGGTTTTTTTCATAACATTTAATTTTAGTGCTTTGATTTGTTGTAAACTTACTTTACTAAAAACCAATTATCTTTATAATTTCGGTGATTGCGTATTTACAATAGCCGGATAAATGAAATATTTATTTTAATCGTTTTTTGTATTTACGTCAGCTATAATTATCTCAGGGACATAATCCTGAACATTTCCTTCTTCAAGTTGTTCCTCTGCAGACTTTGAACTGGCGCCACTTTGAATGACCGCATATCTTTCTTTAAGGGCAAGAAATGGCATCTCCAAAAAGCGATAAGACAAGTAAGTTGAGATTGCAAGCAATACATGAACCGCGACTAAAAAATAGAGATAGTTTTGGACTCCATACTTTTCGAATAAACATATCACAAGAAAAATGATCACTGGATTAAACATGTAGATTCCGTAGGACACTTTTCCAAAAAGATGAAAAATATTAGGACGGTCGACGGCAAACACAGCATTCTTATGAAACAGAAAGTTGCCTAACCAATAAGAAAAAGGAATAACAAACAGATACTTCTTCATTGTATCAATCAAGAACGAACCACTTTCAACGTAATTGACATTAAAAAATATCAGAAGAAAAAGTGTATAAATAATCAGTCTTACTGAAAGGGAATGATTGAATTTGATACGTTTATGATAGTATAAATAACCAAAAAGCCCGCCCAGTGCAAGAATATCTATACGACTTAGGGTATGCACGTAATATGACATCCCATAATCACTGGTAGAATTTAAGAAGAAGCCGCGGAAAATGATGCAGACAAGAATGATACTAAGTAACGTTTGCGGAAGTTTCTTCATGGGTATAAATCCAATTAATAACGGACAAAAAAGATAAAAATGCTCTTCGATACAAATTGACCAGAGGTGGTTTGTGGCGACAGACTTCGGGCCGTTCTCAATTAAATCGAAGTTGCCTGCGAATAAAAAATGATAGAGATAGGTTGGACTTTGCTCGTAAAGAAAATAGCTTAATAGCGGAGCCAGCAAAATCATAAAAAAGTAAAGTGGCCAAATCCTAAAAGCCCTTCTAATGTAAAATTTGATGACGTCAACTTTTCCGGTTTTCTCCTTCTCTGCAAGCAATAAATAAGTAAGAAGGAATCCACTGACAATGAAAAATATATCTACGCCAAAAGAAAAATTATGCATCACGAGTTCAAATTTTTCAATAGAGGCAGGAGAAAAGGAATCCACTAACCCTTTAGGATTCCCAAATTTTATTTGCCATCCAAAAAAACAATGGAGCAAAACAATCATATACGCCGCCAAAAATCTTAATATGTCTAAATTTTTAAAATAAATTCGTTGTGTATTTCCGTTTTCCATAATCTTAATTTTTATTATTCTTTAATTCTACCAGTTGTAAAACATATAAAGTCAAAATACCAGTTGTGTTCCGGTTTGTATTTCTCAACCTGATCAAACGAGAAAATAACGGTATGCAAACCACCTTTACGGGATATATTCAACAAACTATCGCCACCCGCATTTGCATCAGCAAAATCGGTAAGGGGAATTGAAATTAATTGCCATTTATCCTGGGGTTTTAGTTTAACCGTATAGGTCCAACTGTCATCTTTGGCTTCGTCCAAAATACCATTGCTGTTATCATCTTCTTCTAGCCTCACTATCAGAGTTTCTTCTGCTCCAGAACTTTTAGGAACCAGCACACGAAAATTCAGAAAATCGGTATATGTATTTATATCAATATTTTTACCAACGCCTTTCCCCCACCCCGCATATCCATCTGACCCGCGCCAGTCAATTTTCATACAGGTTTTTGATGCAGTTAAATTTCTATCCAGATGAGCAGTATCCAGCGATATCTTTGCCCTTCCATAACCAAAAAATCCCGCTTTTTGAACAGAAACAGAATCAGAAGCGAGACCTTCAAAATCATCAATTAAAAGTACTATTTGGTCAATCCAGGAAATGCTGCTGTAATTACTTAATGTTTCGCCGCGGATTTCTGCAACCAGATATTTCCTTTCCACAAAAAAGATTAGAACCGCAGTTACAAATAAAGAGAATAAAATTTTAATTGCTGGTTTGTTTGATTCTTCTTTCATAGGCAATGATTATAGGGTTTGGCCAAAATTATAATGCGATTGCAGTTGTGTATACTAGTATTCGTTCACACTGGCATTTAGATAGGCTAAACCTCGTTCTGAAAGATTATAATTCATGAGCTTTACGCAATTCCAAAAAATGTCAATCATTTCTTTCATATGTTCGTACAACGGTGTAAATAAATTAAGTCAATCCCTGGCTATCAGAAATAAGCAATTAACGAATTGTAGGTTGAAGCCTCATAGGCGTGTGTATTTTTGCCACAAAGACATTATTTCGTCAGATCACTAAAAAAAAAGAAATCATGGAAACTAAGGTTGAGAATATAGTGGACCAGAAAGATAAACTCCAATTCGCCACAAACGAACCAGGGCTATTCTTATTAAATGAGCAAGTGTATGATCACGGAAGCATACAAATAAATGATGAAGAAGAAAAAGAAAAAGCACTCGCAGGTGTTCTATGTCAAGGGGTTCAATATTATGACTTTAAAAATGTACCCTATATAAACAATAACGGCCTTGCAAGTTTAATCCGCATCCTGAAAGCTTCTCTCAAAAATGGTATAAAACTGAGATTTGTAAATGTAAATAAGCGAATTCAGATGAAGATAAAAACAATGGGGTTAGATAAATTCATTAACTGCAGTTAGTATATGGCTGGAAAAGAATTTTACTTTAGCAAATTTGATGATAGATTGCCGTACAAAGCAATTCCGGACAATAAATTCCGCACATGGCTATTCCAATTTTCAGGAATCGTTACAATTGCATTAGGCATCGCATACCTAAACTGGAGGTGGCGTTATTCGTTTAATTATGATGTTCTGTGGTTTTCATTACTCTTAGTAATCGCCGAAACGCTCAGCTTCGTAAGTACAATTTTACTGGTATTTAATTTCTGGGCCAATAAAGATCCCGAAAAGACACCACCGGTTCATTTTCTTTCTGAAATAGAGGACTTGGAAGGTCGCCCGGACAGGCCCATAAAAATTGACATATTTATTGCTACTTACAACGAGGAAGTTGAACTGGTGCGACTGAGTATTATAGACGCCAAGAAAATCAAATACCCATATCCCGACGTGGAAGTGAAAATATATGTTTTGGATGATGGAAGGCGTGACGGAAGAAATCCTGCAAAAGAAAATATGAAAAAAGTTGCCGAAGAAGAAGGTGTGAACTATCTGATTCGGGAACATAACGAAGGCTACAAAGCGGGAAACCTTAAGAATGCATTGGAACACACCGACGGAGATTTGTTTGCCATACTTGATGCAGATACACGTGCATTTCCTGATTTTTTAAACAATACAACCGGGTATTTTAAACGAAAAAAAGTTGCCTGGGTTCAAACTCCGCAATGGTTTTACGATACTACAGAGGCAGAAAAACTGAGTGATGTTATAATATCAAATCTTAACATTAAAAATAAACCCATTTCACGGTTTCTAGATTTTGCTTTCGGTAAAATTATGGTGAATGAGGATATTTATGGGAATGATCCACGACTTTTTTATGATGCCATACTTCGTAAGAGAAACTTCCATAACGCTGCCTTTTGCTGTGGGGCAGCATCGGTACACAGACGTGAGGCGATTATGAGTTTGGCAGTAAAAGATTTTTCGGAAGAAATTTTAAAATTGGAAGAAGATCTTAAAAGTCAGCATAAATCAAAAAAAGAAATAAAACAACAAACAGACCAGTTAATTCTTAATCAAGACGTAATTCCATTTAAGTTTCACGCCTCTGAGGATATTTACACTTCCATTATGCTCCATGCGGACCGTGAAAACCGATGGGAAAGTATCCAGCATGCTGATATAGAATGCAAAATGTTGTCAACTCAGGATTTAGATAGCTGGATTAAACAACATAAACGATATGCGGAAGGCTCCCTTGATATCGCACTTAAAGACAATCCGGTTTTTAAAAATGGGTTAACGTTTAGCCAGAAAATATGCTATTTTAATACCATCTGGTCCTATTTCGCGCCATTATGGATCCTAATATTCCTAATTAGTCCAATCATCTTTTTCTTCACCCTTAATTTACCGGTACGGGCATACAGTTTCGATTTCTTTAAGCATTTTCTTCCTTTCCAATTTATGAACACGCTAACAATTACGCTTGGATGTTGGGGAATTTCAACAAAACGTGGAGATCAGTACTATATATCAAGTTTTTGGTTCATGCTCATGTCATTGATATCGGTTATTCGCGGTAAAAAAGTTGAGTTTAATGTTACGCGGAAAGATCTGCAGTTCAGTAATAACAACCTTAAACACGTTATTCCTCATATGGTAATTATTGCGCTTATATTCCTGGGAATATTCTATAATATCATTCTCATATTAACCGATCACCACCCTAGCCCATCCGGATTTGCTGCAAATGCCTTTTGGTGTATTTTCAATATTATATCACTAAGTATAATGATTAGAGCAGCATTTTGGAAACCATTAAATAAACCTGCAACTGAACAACTATGAAAAATTATACCTTTCTAATTAAACCCATCTTTTTTATTTTCAATTTAATATTTGCAACATGGCTCGTATTTAAGATTGAAGAAATTTCTCCATCTGATTTCGGCAAATACAAATCACTATTTGAAGATCCTCCCGGATCCATCGGGTATAAAAAGAAAAATCTTAAGAAGCTAATTGTGGACTATAAAACCGGAAAGCTAGATAGCTTACAGCTTGAGAGGAAAATCGAAACATATCTTGAGTCAGGAAGAGCTGAATAACAATGGGCATCAAATTCACCCAGCGTCAAAATTATAGTTTTTCGATGGTTTTCGCACCGACTTTTGTACCGATTTCAACCCCAGTTTTTGCCATGTTAACGATTAACCTTACAAAAACCTTATACATAAAGTACCTTTATCGACGAAAACAGGTAACTCAAGACACATAATTAAATAAAATATTAACAATTAAAATCATTAAGTCTATGCAAAATCCAAACGAAAAAACTATGCAGAACTCAAATGTCCCGAATCCTATTCAACAAAAAGCTTTTGAAAAAGGCAATCCGGTATTAAACCAGGAAAATCCAACAGCTGAAAATCTTGATGCAGCACTGGATAAAGTTCGGGTAGAATTGATAAACAAGAAGAAAAACATTCTTATTGAAAAAATTAAGAAAACTGTAATTGAGCAGGTGTACTATTCTGAGGAGCAATTAAAAACAAACTTTTCTGATTATTTGAGTGAAAAATTGGGTTACCATTACACGTATATGGCTAATCTGTTCGCAAAAGTTCACGGATGTAGCATTCAGAGTTTTATAATAACGACTAAAATTGAGCGTGTTAAAGAACTATTGATTTATGAAGGGTTAACTTTGACTGAAATTTCATATAAATTACATTACAGTAGCCTTGCTCACTTGTCAAACCAATTCAAAAAAATAACAGGAATGAGTCCATCTCAGTACTTAGCTTCTATCTCTAAGACAGAGTTTATTCAAAATCATAAATTACCTGAATCATTGCCTGCTAGCCAGCCAACCTTATTGCAGGATAACCCATTACTTTTCAATTTAGGAAATTTAAATGGTTCTGCAGGTGATGCAGCTTATCAGCAACGCTAATAACTAAAGGAATGAAAAGAAACCGACAGAAGAATATCTGTCGGTTTCTTTGTTTTAATACATGCCCATTATTTATTAAAGCCTTATTCATATTTAATCAATAGTATTATCTAAAAACAAATTTTATTAATTCCATTGGTCTTCTTTTGAATATACCAGATCAGATTTAAATTGCTTCAATCAATGATTTACGAGCTGAATAATAAGTATGCGATAACCGGGGCGTGTAATTGAATTTTACTATCTTAAATAGAGCCATAAAAAAAGAACCGTCAGTTAACTGACGGTTCTTTCATTTTAACTTCATATCGTTATGCTACGGCTAACGAAGTATTTTTGGCATTTGTCTCCTCAATAATAGACTGTTGAATATTTTCGATTAAAACCCCAAGATTTTGTGCATCACCAGGAAACTCAAGGTTAATCTGATTTGGTTGATGAACCAGAACCGGCTGTTCAATCTTCTCTATCATTTCGTTCAATTTAATTTCGAGATCACTAAATACGTTCATGTAATACATATATGCATCATAAGGCGACTCAAACGGACTGAAATATTTATGTACGTCACCATCATTCCAAAATTTAGTACACATGTAATAGAAATGATCAGATGTTTGCAAACGCTCCCAGATTTTCAAGACTTCGTTATTACCGCATGCTTTCACCTTATCTTCGAGAGAATATATTTGCTTTAAGGCCTCGTGCTGCATAGAATTACTTAACCAAGCAGACAAATCCCTTTCTGTATCAGCCCATGAAATAAAATTGTGCGCGTCATACGTATCCCTTGCAGGGTAATTCGCAATGACTTCAGACGGAGTTTTAAAATCGAAATCAGGGTGCTTAAAGATATGGGATGGTAAGTGGTCCAGGAAGTCAAAAATTCCCGTTGACTCCCATTGATGCTCGCCGAAAGTTTCATAGTCCATAAAAAGATTGATCGTTTCTCCCTGGCCTGCCACCGAGTGAACCCACGTAGAAAATTTATCAGCTGTTAACGGAAATTCCTTCCATCCCCGGTCTGAAAAGCGGAATGCGATATCATCTGAAAGCAAATGGTTTTTTAATAATAATTTGGTCTTATCTGCTCCTTGCGGTTTGTAAACGTAATTAGGACTTCTACCATTCAATAAGCGATCAACGCCTTCACAAATTACACCCTGGTAACCCATTCCTTCTAAAAACACCGCCAATTCATTATTATAAATAAGTTCGGTGTTCCTGAAAATTTTTGGTTCCTGGTTAAAATGTTTTTTGATCATTTTTCCGTGCTTACGTACCTGCCGTACAAATTCTTTTTTCGAATAAACAAAACTTAAAGAATGAGAGTAGGTTTCAGCAAGAAACTCAACGCATCCGGTATTTGCAAGGTCAACGAAGGATTGTAACACATCCGGGCGATATTTCTCAAATTGCTCAATTGCAGTACCACTAATTGAGTAGCTAATTTTAAATTTCCCATTATGCCGTTTAATTAATTCCAACATTTTTTGGTTGGTTTTTAAATAGCATTTATCAGCTACTTTATGAAGAATTTCTTCGTTTTTTAAATCATCTTCATACGGGTTATTAGTACCGATATCAAAAAATGAATAATTTCTAATTCTAAACGGCTGATGTACCTGGAAATAAAAGCAAATTGAAGTCATGGGGATTTGTTTTTTTTAGTTTATAAAATTGTTTAAAGCATAGGAACGCATTATTTTTTGCGCCGATATATCCCATGTAATATTGTCAAGGTTTTGATAAGCGTCGGAAACGATCTTTTTTCGGAAGATTTGATCATTAAGCAGACTAAGAATGTGATCCGCGGCCTTATGTATATCCCAATGATCAAAGGTTAAGGCGCCTTTTAAAACCTCCGAAACACCAGATTGTTTGGAAATAACGCAAGGGATGCCAAATTGAGCAGCTTCAACCGCTGAAAGTCCAAAAGGCTCAGACACAGATGGCATGCAGTATACATCACTAATGGAAAATAAATGGCGAAGCTTTTCAGAATTTAGAAAGCCCGTCATGTGAAACCGGTTTCCTATATGCTTATAAGAACTTTGCTCCAACATTGATTTAAAATAGTCTCCTGTTCCGGCCATAACAAATCTAACGTTGGGATCCTTTTCAAGAACACGCGCAGCGATATCAAGAAATTTTTCAGGACCCTTTTGTCTTGTAAGGCGACCCACAAAGAGCACTGTCTTCTCTTTAAAGCTCTTTTTGCTTTTATATGCCGGAACTGCAACGCTTCCGTTGTGAACAACCGACATCTTTTCCTTTTTTATGCCATAGTATTGGTGTATATTTTCTGCAGTAAAATTACTTACCGGCATTAACATATCTGCATATTCCATACCTTGCTTTTCCAGATCATAGACCCATCCTTTGCTCTGTGGGCCACTTCGATCCACTTCCAATGAATGTATATGCATAACAAGGGGTTTTCCTGTTTGTTCTTTAATTCTCATACCGGCAATCATTGTCATCCAATCATGAGCATGAATAACGTCGAAATCAACTGTAGAAGCGTAAGCAGCAGCAATATCACTAAACTGTACTACTTTTTTAATTACATCCCCTCCATACAGGTTCTCAATATCAAATTGACCAGTTTGCGATCCGGTTTTCCCTTCGTTATAGAAACCCGAGGATACCTTACCATCTGTTGAACTAGATGTATAATACGGATCTAAATCAACAGGGATTGAATGGAGGTTGAATGGCATTTCCTTTGAAACTGAATAATTCGGCAATGATGCCAGATTCATATGATTTGCACCAACAAGTTTAACTTTGCCCGTTTTAAATTCCAGGCTCGATTTAGGCACAACCATCGTAATGTCAGCAAATTTTGACATAGCGCTCGAAAGATCATGACATGCAACACCTAGTCCGCCATTTATAATCGGCGGAAATTCCCATCCTAACATTAATACCTTCGGTAAATTCTCTTTCATACTAGTTTAAATCATACAGTTGTTGGTGACTTCTCTTATTTCCTTCTAAAACAACAAAAAGCCGGAATTATGTAATTCCTGTTTGTGTACAAATTTATTTTAGAAGAGCACTCATTAGGGTAGTATTCGGTGATGGAGTTTTTAAAATCGCTAAAACTGGGTATTTGTAGCTTGGATATTGCGCTTAAAAAAGGATAACAACAAAAAAGCCCCGGCATTACTGCCGGGGCTCACCAAATGGACATCAAATTTCCCTACTACTTGATATACATTACCTTTGCTGTTCTCAGAATTTTCTGGTACTTAACCCTTACAATATACATTGCAGATGATAAGTTATACTGAGACAGATCTAATTCTTCTGTTCCTTTGAAAAAGTAACCCTTCTTGGTGATTACAAGCCTTCCCTGCATATCAAACACCTCTATACCATATTCTCTTTCTTCACGATTGGGTTTGTTTAACTGAATGTTAACTTTTGCATTGGTTGGATTTGGGAACACATTCTTTATTTCAAATTCTGGACCTGTTCCTTCACCGTTAAGTTGTTCGGCTACACCCGTTGCAATAAATTGTGTTACAGTAGGCTCCAGGTTAGATACTGCATGATTATTCAATGAATATTCATACTTTTTGATTAACTGGCCTTGTCCGTTAAAAATCAACAATGTTGTAGATTGTGCAGGAATCGTCCCTGAATATTCTGTTGCAAGATTTGCGTTAATGTTAATTTTTAAAGCACTAGAACTCGTTATTGAGGAAGTATTTAATTTAACAGTGTAATTATAGTTATTGGTTAAGTCCTGATTTAATACTACAACTGCTATTTGCTGGTTACTTTGACTACCAAATGATTTAACACTTGCCTGATTTGTGGTTCCATTTACATAATTACCTTTTAAGTTTTCTGCAAGCATTTTAAAGTGATAATAAATTGGCTTCTTCTTTCCTGTACCCTGATCAAGGTAACCAATATTCAATGCATTGGAATTACCTTCGATTACACTCCAGAAGTTAATAAAATCTACTTTATTTTTTAATGATACACCTATCAATTCAGCCCAAAACTGCCCACCAATAAAACTGTTAGCACCATTACCATTCAAGTTATCAGCTGAGTTATTTTGCCACCCGATGTTAGCTTCTGTAATAGCTGTTTTTAAAGCGGAAGAACCTGTTCTGTTATGTGCAGTATTACAAGCTGCTATTCTATTATTCAAGTAAACCAGGTTATCTTGTAAACCACCTGTTGAATTCAATTTAGTAGTTACCTGTGAACGGGTCTGGCTACCATCAAATGCATAATAGTGAAAGGAAATGATATCCAGGTAAAAACGTCCGTTTGCATCCTTTCCGGTGATATCATCCGGACCATTTGGCGTAGTTAATCCATTGATAATATTAGTATTGAACCACGCAGTTTCAGGTCCCATGATTAGGATTGTTGGATCCACATTTTTCATTGCTGTTGCAAAGGATTTTAAATAGTTTGCTACCTGAGTTGAATTTGTATATGCATATCCTAAATCCGGCTCATTACCAATACTCCAGTATTTCACATTTCTACCTTTCACTACATTAATATACTGAACGATATTTGCTGCTTGCTGAGCATTGTATTTCCAGTTTTCAAAAGGAACCTGTATAATTGGTTCCATACCTTTAGCACGAATGGAGTCAATCATTTTTATATACTGATAATTGGTTGGCATACTTTTATCTGCTCCAATACCACCAAAGCGAATTAATGTTGATTTACTGTTCTTAATGTTACTCCAGTTTTTATGTAATTTACCATAATATACTGTGTTACCGATAGTATCCGGCATCCATGCGTTTTGACCGAAAAAGTGATTTGGAATAATTTGCGCTTTCATAGGATTAAAAAAGATAATACTAACCATGATCGCACAAAACTGTAGGGATTTTTTTATTTGTTTCATTTGGTTTTTGTTTTACGTTTATAACTTACTCTCTAATGATGCTGGCTACTTTTCAACCTCTCCTGGCTATTATTTTTGCCCTTTCACCGTTAGTAGACATGTATACTACTGTAAAGAGTATAAGGTTATATGATTATCGAAAACTTAACAGATATTGGCGACTTTATAGCCGTTCCTGGCTATTATTTTACCACTTCTACCTAAAATGACTGTATCGGGGAGGATTAACCATCGAAAAAGTGAAACCCTTTGACGCAACCGTTTTTAATTTTTCATTAAAGGATTAACAGAATTTTGCAAATGGAGATTTTCCACCTTCTGGCTAGGTAAAACAGAATTTTACCGAATTAATAAAATCCATGGACTTTTGTAAAACTATCTTTACAAACAATGAATATCATTTTAACTTAACCAAACCCCAACGAACCTAATAAGTTAATGTCTATGAAAAATCAGCAACACTACCTAAAAGTACCAGCAACGAACTTAAACATCAGTCCTAGTTCTGCAAAACCTAAATCTGTCCGTTATTCAGACTCAGATCTTATGGAGTTTAAAGACTTAATCCTTAACAAATTAAATGAGTCCAAAAAGGAATACGCTTTATTGCGAGAAATCCTGTCGCATAAAACAAATAATGGAACAGATGACACTTGCCCAACATACAACGTTGCAGAAGATGTCAATGATGCTATTTATAAAGAAGAAGTTTCTGGTCAGGCGCTCAGACTTCAAAAATATATTGAGCACCTCACTAACGCACTCATTCGGATAGAAAATAAAACATATGGAATCTGCAGTGTAACAGGAGAATTGATTGCAAAGGAAAGATTGAGGGCAGTGCCTCACTCTACCTTAAGTATTAATGCAAAACTTGGAAACGCAAGCCGATAAACACTGAGATATTTTGAACTGAAGACATTGGAAGTATTTTATACAGCACATACTGGCTATGTAAAACCAAAATTAAAATATGAAGAAAATAATTACCATTTCATGTCTCCTTTTTACATTGTTAATAGAAGCGCAGGTTTTTAACGGAGGTGGCGGAATAATACTGAATAACGGACAGGATTCCTTCTTTCCTATCAACGTCTCCGGATTGACTCAGAATGCAATTGACAGTGTTTATGGAATCGAACAGGTGTGTTTTAATATTTCTCATCCAGATGTTTCAGAACTATACATCTATCTCCAATCACCCTCCGGCACAGTAGTGGAATTAACCCTTGGAAGTAGTTCAAGCGGCGCGAATTTCACAGGAACGTGTTTTGAAAATTTACCCGGAAATTCTATCACTTTAGGATCTTCACCATATACAGGTACATACAAACCTGTTGGATACTTCGGACGATTCAACACCGGACAGTCAGGGAACGGAACATGGAACCTTATTGTTCATGACGGGTTTCCCGTTACAAATGCGGGAAACCTAATTTCATGGAGTATTAAGTTTGGTAATGCTCCCGCTCATCCGGTCATTTTAAAATCATCGAATTTACCACTAGTGTTTATTAATACCACGCAGGCCATTACAGACAACAATACACCTGCAAGTATAGGAATTGTTTACAACGGCACTTCACGAAACAACATTTCCGACCCAAGAAACAATTACAATAATAAAGCACAGATAAACATCCGGGGCAATACGAGCAAAAATTTTGAAAAAAAATCATTTTCATTTGAAACACAAGATGCTGTTGGAAATGAATTGGACGCACCGCTTCTATCCATGCCGGCGGAAAGTGACTGGGTATTGATTGCAAATTATCTTGATAAAACATTGATCAGAAATCCCATGACTTTTGACTTATACAGGCTTATGGGAAATTATTCGTCACGCTACAAAAATGTAGAGTTGTTTTTAAATAATGAATACCAGGGTGTATATACCCTTGCAGAAAAACCAAAACGCAACATTAACCGAATTAATATTGAGAAACTCGACAAAATTGAAAATACAATGCCATATATCAGTGGCGGATATATATTTAAGATTGACCGTCCAATAGAGCCAGGCTGGTATTCTCACCTTCCGGGAAATAGTCCCCTTAACTCCAAATTTTTCTACCAATATGTCTATCCCAATGATTCTGATATTACCCTACAACAGAAAGCCTACATCCAAAGTTTCATGAATGACTTTGAAACACTTATGAATTCACCAACATATGCTGATCCAGTAAACGGATATTCTAAAATAATTGATGTGAACTCCTTTGTGGACTACTTTATTATCAGTGAACTCAGTAAAAATATTGATGCCTACAGACTTAGTACTTATATGTACAAAAAAAGTATTATTGAAGGAGGCAAACTCACGATCGGGCCGGTATGGGATTACGATATAGCCTGGCATAACAGCAATAGTAATCTTTCATATGACCCTGTCGGATGGGCATTTCAAATGATGGATAATACTTATCCTGTGCCAATGTGGTGGACGAAACTAATGGCCGATAATACGTTTGCCAATAAAGTGAAATGCCGTTGGAACTCATTAAGACAAGGAGTATTAAGCACAAACTATCTAAATAATTACATTGACGCGGCAACAGCGAATTTGAGTGAAGCGCAACAAAGGAATTTCAGACAGTTTCCAATATTAGGAGCTTACATCAATCCTAATCCACAAAATCAAGCCGGAGCAAACTATTCGACTGAAGTGGCAGATTTAAAAAACTGGATTTCAACAAGAGCTGCCTGGATGGACGCGAACCTTTCCGGAACGTGCATTGTTGGAATAAACGAGTACTTAACTCAAAATCAAATCCAGGTATATCCAAATCCAATGGAGTCACAAACAACCTTTGTGATGAACCTGGATAGAGAATCAGACATATCATTACTGGTTACCGACCTTGTTGGAAAAGAAGTAACACGGTTCTTAAATACTAAAGTTGCGCCTGGTGATTCCAGAATCGTACTGGAAAGAAGTCAAATGCAATCAGGCATTTATTTGTATCAACTCGAAATTAATAATACTGTAACAACAGGTAAGATAATTGTTCAATAACAAAAAAAATAAGATTATGAAACTACAATTGAAATTAGTTGTTCTTATCCTTCTCTTTAATATTGTGGCAATTGCCCAAGGAAAAAAAGAGGTTAAAAAAAATAATATAAAAACGGTTACCTTAATTGATAATGATAATGGCAAAACCGTAAACAACAGGAAAGAAGTATTTGACAAAAATGGCCGAACCCTCGAAGAATATGACTATGATAAAGATGGAAATTTAAAAGTTTCGAGAAAGTATAAGTACAATAAAGCAGGCGACGTTGAAGAGGAAGAAGAATATGATGCTAAAACTAAATTAACAGAAAAGCGACTTTCGAAATACAATTCTCTCGGAGAAAAAACAGAAGAGGAAATATATGATCATTTGGGACGTAAAGTAAAAACCCACCAATATACCTACAATGCAAAAGGTTTGAAGACTGAACGAAAAACATTAGACGGCACCGGAAGAACGATTTCAACACGCACTTATAATTATACATTCAATTGAACGAGTCAAGTAAAATATTAGAAGAATTTGAGCCCATTGATCTAAAAGAAATGGACGCTGTTAAATTGATGAACAGAACAGATACTAAGTTTCTATTTACAATGCAACAGTTTGAAACTGTATTGAAAGAAGTGAAGGACCAGTACCGTGTTTTGGAGGTAAATGGAAAAAGATTAAGTCAATACCGAACTCTTTATTATGACACGGAGAATCTGAATCTATATGCTCAACATCATAAAGGTAAACTCAACCGTTATAAGATCCGGCATCGTACATATGTAGAATCAGATACCGGCTTTATTGAAGTAAAATTTAAAAACAACAAAGGACGCACGATAAAAAAAAGAATTAAAGAGTTATTACCTCCATCTAACTGGGAGGGAGAAAACAGGTTGTTTTTAACTAAAACTCAACCATTCGAACCAAATACACTAATTCCTGCTATATGGGTTAATTATTGCCGGTATACACTTGTTCATAAAACAGAGTTGGAAAGATTAACAATTGACGTTAACCTGGAATTTGTTAAAGACTCTGTCACAAAAAAATTAGAGGGGCTTGTGATCGCTGAAGTAAAGCAGGAAAAGAAAAAGCCAACAGCCTTTCTAAAAATGATGAAAAAATACCATATACGAGAAGGTTCGATCAGTAAATACTGTATGGGAATAGCCCTCACTTGCAATGGCGTTAAAAAAAACAATTTCAAAAAAAAATTACTAACCCTAAAACATATAATCGATTATGACACTATTACAAGTACTAAATGACAACATCGCAGTGGAAAATGTAGATGCGTTTACAAAAATTTCCTATAAAATGATTATACGGATATTAATGGACCTCGCAACGGTTTTTGTTTTAATCCGATTCATTTATTTTCCAATCTACAGGAACAAAGAGTTTTTCTTTATGTTCGCCATCTTTAACCTCATTATATTCCTCGTATCGTTTCTACTCAATAAGGTAGACTTGTCAATGGGCGCGGCCTTTGGACTTTTCGCCGTCTTCAGTATGCTTCGGTACAGGACTGATAATATATCAATTAAGGATATGACATATCTGTTCCTTTGTATTGCCATCGGATTAGTTTCGGCTGTTACGAAAATTAAAAACGCATCAGATTTGGAAGAATATTTATTTCTTGGAGTGGTAAACATAACTATTCTGGTCATCACGTATTTACTTGAAAGCAAAATGTTCTCTCGTAAAGAACAAACCAACACTATTGTTTACGAAAATATCGAGCTTATTCAATCTAATCGTCAGGATGAACTTCTTGCGGATATCCGATTAAGAACAGGTATCAACGTACACCGTGTGTCGGTTCAAAAAATCAATTTCCTGAAAGATTCAGCACAATTAAAAATCTATTTTTATGACTAAATCTATAATAAGATCCATTCTTCCCATTATTCTTACTGGTCAAAGCTTTTTAAGCTTTGCCCAGATATCAGTGGATGATTCACAAGTGTGGACTCATTTAAGGCTAAAAAAAGAAATTACTAATAAACTTGATGTAAATTTAAAGGTCCAAGCACGACTTAAAAACGATGTAAGTAGTTTAGGTCGTGCTTCAGCTAATTTCAGAATAAACTATAAATTACATAAGAATGTAAAGTTAATGGCCGGATACTCTTTCATTGAAAAACAAAACAAGAAGGAGATTTTTAAAACCCGCCACTCCTATTACGCTGCCATTGAACTGAAAAAAAGCATTCGGAGGTTTGAGGTGAGTTACCGTAACTTATTTATGCTGCGGTACAAAAATCCATTAACCAGTTATGAAGGCTATATCCCCTATTTTTATGATCGCAACCGCGTAACAATTCGATATGAACAATCTAAAAGGGTTTCCTTATATCTAAAAGAAGATATCAATATACCCTTAAATAATCCTCAATTAAGTGGGATCAGTAGGGCGCGTACCTTCCTGGGCACAGAAATAAGCATTACTAAAAACCAGCAGCTCGATTTATATCTGATGTATCATTATCAATTTCAGGATGGAGATTGGTTTGAACAGGATATTTCTTATACACCCACGCCACTCGACCGTTTTATCGTATACGGTATTGGATATGAAATTAAATTTTAATCCTATTTCACCAACGGCATCAACTCTGACGTCCCAGACTTAAAGAAATCTTTCCGGAGAATATATTTAAGAAATGCATCTCTGGATTTTTGAGAAGAATTAATTTTGAAATATTCCTTCTCATTAAACCAGGAAATTAATTTGATGTCTGACATGTCTGACACAACAGCCTCGCTCATTTGTTCGATCCACTCAGCTTTATTCTGACCACGTTCATTTCCTCGTCGTTCACGGGATGCTGTCTCGCAAATAAACAAAGGCTTATCTGGAAGTTGTTTCGTAAGAATAAAATAATTCTCTATTGCAACCTTTCGGAAAGAAGTCCAGATTTTAGATTCACCTGCCCCATTATAAACATCTAAACCTACAAAATCAACATATTCGTCGCCGGGATAAGCGTCCATGATATAATTCCATGACTCCTGTGGCACAGACATGGAATTGGGACACCACACAAACCTGACATTGCTAACTTTCTGGTCCCTGAAAACATCGTATATGTGCCGGAAGGCTTTAATTAACAATTCAGGATTATGACTGTTATTCGCAATACACCAGGGATACCAGTCGCCATTAAATTCATGAAAAATCCGTAAAAGAATAATTCCATTTACCTGCTTAATATGCTTTGACCAGTTAACAAGAAATTGATCACAATCGCCCCTGATGATATCAGTTAAATTTGGTTGTTTTACATCGCTTCTGAACACCTTTGAAGGAACATTCACGAAGTGGTTTTCGAGCGTTATCATTGGAATATATCCATCCTCAATAACTTTATTTATACGTTCAATAGATGGATAATTGTTTTGTTGTACACCACCATCAAAGGCAAATGGTTGAAAAAAGTGAATCACTGCCAACTTTTTCTCAGTTTCATTTACAAACATTCCATTGAAAGCTTTGGCAATATCTACAAAATTTGCTGAATTACCTTCCTCAGACCACAATCCCAAACTGCTGTGCTTATGGACATTCTCGAACTCAGAATTTAACAAAGGTCCCTCTGAAAACGAAACAAAGTCAAATAAAACAGGCTGCGAATCCCCCTTTTCTGAGCTTGTTGAACTCTTTAAAAAACTTACAATAAAGCACAATAACTTACCTTCTTTATAATTGCAGTTAAAAACACCATCCCCTCCATCATTCTCATCAATAAACCTACTTAAGGGGATAGAGGCTAATTGCCATTCATCCGATTTGGGCACAGTTATTTCCACGATCCATGCATCATCTTTTTCTTTTTCATATACGTTACTATTATTATCGTCCTCCTGTAGCTGAATCCTCATGCGGTTTCCAAAACCTACATTTGGTTGCAGAATGTAAAAATTCAAATAATCTTTTTTTGGATCGATATTAATGTTCAGGCAGATACCCTTTCCCCAACCTCCATAATCTTTGGTGGAATAATTTTTTGTTGAAATACAGCGGCTTCCCAAATAATCCGGTTTGATCGACTTTTGGGAAGATTCATGAAATTGAATTTCCGTTTTTACGTTTCCGAAGGAAAACATGCCGTTCATTTTTAACTCAGAAGACCCGTCTGCAAAACCTTCAAAATCGTCAATAATATACTTTGTTTGAGACAATGCTGAATTAATCAATAGCAGAAAGCAATATGCGCATTGTAGAATCAGCCTCATTTTAGATTTTTAAACGTTCTTACCAGATCCAGTTTGCAACAATACGAAATTGTCCATCGAGGAACCCGTAAGAAGGATAATAAGTTTTACTACCCGGCCAACGATTGATTGCCCAGTTACCATAGGTGAGTGACAACCGGAAAGATCGCCAGTCAAAGTAGCCAAACCCATAAGAATAATCCGGATCCCAGGCCTGACGTTTATGTTCTTCCGGATAATAATACGCAGCTCCCTCAACATATATATTCTTGATAATAGTGTACCGCAAAGCCAGACCCAGCGTTGCCTTCCCATTGGCAGGACTTCCATGCTCGCGTTCCAATTCATCCCTATACCTGAATGCATATCTTGCAAACGGCACAATTTTCAAATTAGTAGTGTTATCAAAAGCAACTTTATTTCTGAATGTTTCAGAGAACCCGTAATTATAAGATATGAAATAATAACCTTCTAAAAATTTTTCCCAGATCTGATGTCGGTTATCCGTGTATTTATTATCCATATAGTTCTCATAGCCGTAGTTAAATTTATACAGCTTGTAATGGTATCTCGCCAGTGTATAAGAAAAATCGGATATCCACCTGGCATGAGCTCGTTTATTGAAATCGACGTAGAAGGTAGTGTTGAAACTGAATTGCTCATAAAACCGGATTCTGGTATTAAAAGCAATTGCCTGCCTCCATTCCTCTTTTGTTTTCCCATCGGAACCCGTAACAAGAACCCGTCCTGTGTTATAAGAAATACCGCCCAGTATCCGGTTTTTTCCCATTAATAGTTTGTCTTTATGAAAAACGTCCCTGAAATTTTTCCATTGTTTTGGATCCGTAATTCGCTTTATGGCAAACTCATAATACAAGCGTTTGGGCTCCTCCTCAATGACAATCTGCGCAGAAACTCTGGGTCTTGAAAGCAATATAAAAAAAAGAATAGTAAAAAAAACGGAACGTAAAGAGTAACGTTCGAAAGATAAAAAATAATTTAAAAGCATAATGATATTGAGCCGGTTCAAATTTGTATTAAAGTGTTATTTACAGTGTTCAATTAAATAGCTGTAAGCTACGTCGCTCCCATATTTTACAGCAGCGTTAAGATCTTCACATCCTCCCGATTTATCACCTATTTCGTACTTCGCAATGCCCCTTTCTTTATAGGCGTCTTCATAATTAGGCTTGTATTCAATGGCATATGAATAGTCTTCGATTTCACCTTTATGGTCATCGAGTTGTTTTCGTGCGAGTCCACGGCAATAATAGATCAGAGAGCAATCAGGTTTCAATTGAATTGCTATTGAATAATCGTCAATGGCAGATTGATAATCTTTCAACTCATATTTTAATTGACCCCTGTTTAAATAAGCAAGGTAGTCTGCCGGCCGCAATTTAATAGCCTGGTTATAATCCTCAAACGCGCCTCGATAGTCCTTCAATCTGCATTTTACATTTCCCCTTCTATTTAAAACTTCAGCATCTGATTTTACACGTATTACAGTATTGAAGTCACTCAGTGCTTCGTGATACTTACGTTGGTGGTAATACATGAGCGCGCGATTAAAATAGCTATCAATATTATTTTTATCTATTTCAATTGCTTTATTAAAATCAGCAAGCGCCTCGTCAGTCGACCCCATAATGGATTTAACAATACCACGGCTGTTATACGCATTTGCATCGTTTGGCTTTAGAGCTATTACTTTTTCGATGTCTTTTAACTCGCCTTGGTAATCTCCAACCATACCTCTTAAAATACTACGGTTATAATATGCATCTGCAAAATCAGGTTTAATTCGAATTGCGTTATTAAAACCTGCCATCGCACCTTTAAGGTTATTAAGAGATACCATTGTTAACCCACGGTTAAAATGGATTTCGTAAGATTCCTCCCAGGTTAATTCTAATTTCAACGCCTTATTATAATCATCCAATGCCCGCTGGTAATCCAGTAATTTATTTCGGGCATAAGCGCGATTTATATACGCCGAAACAAGTCCTGAGTCTAATTCAATGGCTTTAGTGAAAAAATCAATGGCCTCATGAAAATTATTAAGATTACTCCTCTGGATTCCATAAGACACGTAAGCAAGTGCGGAATCTCTTATCGGAGATTTTGGCTCATCAAAAGAACGGGGTAATGAATATCCTTGAATCAGAAAAAGTATCTGAAATCCAAGAATTAATCCATATACCCTGCTCTTTTTCATGCCATTAATAATTAAGAAGGATAATAAATTTTCGTTTTATTTCTATTATTCTTCTTTTCATCTAAACGAATGTCAGTAGAGACTTCTTTTTGTTTGAACTTTTCGATACTTAAGCAGTAGTCTGTGTTCTCCCAATTTTTAGATTCCGTCCAGTAGAATGTGAAATTGATTTTTTGATCATGAACAAGGTTTTCAGTGGCCAGGTCAGCGAAGTGAACTCCGATTCCAGAATCCAGAGTGGTTGTTTCATTATATGTTTCCCAATCATCCGATGTCCATCTCACTACAGCTGAAGCCTGGCAATGAATTCTTAAAACAGAACCCTTTGGTATGGTTGTGTATTTATTGCTGAATTTCCAGATAATAATATTTGAAGTTTTCTTTTCTTTCACATAACGTTCCGCGGTTTGAAGCGGCATATCAAATATGCGTTTTGCTTTTAATGACCTGCAAAGTTTTATATATTCAGAGTGTGCCCAAACTAAAGGCATCGCAGAGCCGGAGGCTTTACCCATATACAGTCCGTATTCAGGAATATCTGCTGAGTCCCATATCTGCTCCGGAAACAATCCGGTTTCGTTCGCGTAGTTCTCCATGGTTTTCATTAAACGCTCTGCCTCACTGTAATTTCCTGCGGCAATTTCGTAATGGGCACGTTCGCCGGTGAGTAAAGGCCACGGTCTTCCGATACCCGTTCCGTTAAAAGGACGGCCATCCACCTGTTCACCATATCCATCACGGTTATAACGATACCAAACAGGACCCAATGTATGATCCATTTTAAGAGTGGCATCGATCACTTTTATCGTATTCAGAATTCTTGGATCATCTGCCGCACGTAATCCATAACGAACTAGCGCTAAAGCATCAGGGCTTACCATCTCACTTGCAGGGCAAATGTTCTCGCCGGGAATACGATTAGAAATTCGCAAGAGGTCTGTTTCCGAATCTTCGGAATCCACCACTTCCTTAGAACTAATCCGAACATAATAACCGTCTACACCCACAAATTTTGCAAGATCTGATCCAGTCACATAGGTCCAACGTTCGATACAAGAATTCCAGGAATCTGCTGTTTCTCTTAAAAACTCAGCCAACTGTGGTTCGTTATTAAAGACTGCATAGTCAGCTGCAATTAATAAAGCTGATATTTCAACTGCAAGGGTAAAAGTTGAATAACCGGCATTCTCTTCCCACCTATCCTGTTCGGTAATCGGGCCGTTAATGGCCAGATAGCTTGCCGCCTTTCTGATCATCGGCCAGAAGTGCTTCAATTCCAATTCCGTTAATTTTGTTTCACGGTTTACAAGGTCAACCAGCATAATTGGTAAAGAGGTCTGGTCCATTTGAATTCCAATCCAATACGGCGCGCCGTCAAGCCACATATTCTGTGACCAGTGACCATCGTGTTCCTGAGTGATCATTAAATAATTGAGTACCCTTCTGGCGTCTTTGCCTGCATTGGCTGCAAGCAGTCCTCCGGCGGTCTGAACCATATCTCTTGGCCAAACCAAATGGTAACCACCTAAATCATCGTCACCTTTATTAAATCCCCATGGAATGGATAAACTTGCAATTAATCCGCCCGGATGACGTTTTGATTCATGCACCCTTAACATCGTTGCACTAATCTTTAAAAACTTCGGCGAATCCTTTTTATTACTTGCAACCGAAAACAATTTCTTTTGCCAACCCTCCCATTCAGAAATGAAGGTAGCTTTAGCAGACTCAAAGCTTTCAAAAATACTGGCTCTGGCGCGCTGTCCAGCTTCTTCGGGATTTCTACCAAAGCCTAAAGCTACCACGAAACTATTTCCGTTTGATTCTTCCAGGTCGAATTCGCCGGTTAACGCTACGTTGCCTCCTTCAGCTCTTTCAAACTCCCATAACATTTCCTTATGTTTATTTAAGTCCTGCCATCCATCTGAGCTACCAACAAAACCAGCAGAACCGCGTTTCCATGGCACCGAGCAAGCTAAAGCAAGTGAAATCTCTCCTCTTTGCGCGAACAACATCGGAAGCCCTCTATAATCGCCCACCCATGCAGTATTTCCTGCACCTGAATTTCCGAGGTGTGGTGCCAAAAGCATAAAGAGTTTAAAATCCTTTCGCTTTTTATTCATTGGGAAAAAATGAATTCTTTGAAGAAGTGTATCACGTGACGGATCAGGTATAATTTCCTTTTCAATACGATAATGATGGTGTTTACAGGAATTAGTAATATGATATCCGGGAACTCCGTCAGCTACATATTTAATATGATGGGAAGTATCATGCTGTTCTTCGGAAAAAAAGTCTTTTCCATCAGTAACGATCAAACTAAGATCCCTGGTACAAGCCTGGTCAACTTGTGGATAATAAATTTCATTTAGGATACCATGACTAATGGAATACCATACTTTGCTGGTTGAGTTTAAGGATGTTCCAACCGCACTTTTCGCACTCGTAGTCCATCTTGCATCAATACCGGGCCAACCAAAGGCAAATTTCTCTTTTCTGTGCATATCGTTATTTTTAGATCTATATTTATTTTATTCAAAAGCAGTTTAATCCTCCTGCAGAATTATTGGCCAACTTTTTTATTAGGATTATCTTTTTTAACTGGTGTGTTCTTTTTTGGTGATTCCACTTTTTTAGGCGTTTCATCTTTTACTTCCGGAGAAACAGGTGAAGCAATTGGCCCCTGTTTTTCAATAATGGAAGGACCTGTAATTTCATCAAAATAATAAGTATCTGAAGTTGATGAATTTGGATTGAATAACAACGTAACCTGATCAATCTGATCAAAGGAGGTTTCGCTGCCTTGTGGTACCTGGGAAAATTTAAACTCGAGTTCTTCCCATTGATTGGTTTTCGTAGTATAAGTTTGGTACTGGCTGTTAGTACCGGCGGGATAATCGTTATTGCCGTTCTTACTTCCAATTAAAATTTCAACCAGTGTTCCAGCTGGTGCAGATGTGTACACCTTCATTTTGAATCTTGGAGGAATTCCTAAATATGTAGCATATTCATTTACACCAGTTAAGCGCCCGTGAACACTCATTTTAATGTTATCAAATTTTTTCGATGCATTCCTCGTATAAAATGCACATTTCGCGCTACTATTAACTGAATCTTTTTGAGGATTGCGGGCCAACGTATCTAACTTTCCAGAACGTTCCCCATAATGAATAAATTTTGCACCTTCAAAATTATCATAAGCCACTTTTTGACCAAGGGCTTCATTCGAATTAATCATTAAAATGGCCAAAATGAAAATTGCCAAATTAAGGTTCAAACGGGTAATTGATAGATTTTTGGTTTGGTAATTAATTGATTTCATATCTTTCAAAATTTGTTGGTTGTTGCAAATCTAAATTGGAAGCTCGGTGTTAATTATATTATTCGTTAATAGTGCTTTTTGGTTAGCCGAAACTTTATCTGAAATAGTTGTAACAAAATGCCACACCGCAATCTATAAAACAGTAAGTTCTAATCTTTAAGATTCAGAATTTGGCAAAATAAAAAGCCATCACCCGGTTTTTTTAGCGGAGGTGATGGCTTAAATTTTGATAACAATTATTTAGTGCTTAGACAACTTGTTTACCGACCCAGCATAGTCACCAAGGCAATTGTCCATTCCTGATTTGCTTGCTTTTAAACCATAATAACGCTTGGTAAACTCAGGAAGGGTGTAATCAGAGGCAGCGTATTGGCCGAAACATTCCGACATTGCCGGTGATGACTCTTTAATTTCAAAATAACGGCTGATAAAATCCGGTAATGATTTTTTGGAGCCAGCGTAATCGCCGAAATAATTTCCTAAGGTCGAATACGTATCTTTGATTTCGTAATAACGCTTTGCGAATTCTTCTAAGCTATAATCAGATGCTGCATAATTATCATGCCCGTTTTTCATATCTGGATAAGCTGCCTTAATTGCATAATACTTCTCAATGTATTTTTCCATTGAACCAGACGAAGCTGCATATGTACCATGCAGGTTTTTCATGGATGGATAAGATTCCTTAATTGAATAGTAGCGCTCCATAAAAGTCTTATCTACTTTCGCCTCTTCTTTAGAAGATACTTTTTTTATTGTTTCTTTGTTGCTTGCAGATGGCTGAGCAAACATGAATGTGGTGCAAAATAGCGCCGAGATTGATAGAAATGTAAACTTTTTCATAATACTTATTTTTAGAATTTAGTGTAAACTTACAATGCAAAAAGTACGGACACCCGGTAATTTCGGTGGCTACACAAAAACGATAGCCGTAATATGAAATTCTTTGGGCTATTTATTTAACCGAAGAGTCGTGATGAATATCGATCTTCTTCAAATCCGAAACAGCAGGTCCATTTATAACTGTACCGCCTACAGTAAAGCGCGAGCCATGAACAGGGCAATCAAACGTTTTTTCATCATCGTTCCATTTTAAAACCCCACCTAAATGAGGACATACACCTGAACATGCATGAATTTCATTATTCTCGTCTTTATAAACAGCAATTTTTTTCATTCCTGAATTAATTACTGCCCCCTGGCATGGTTTTAGATTTTCAGCCTCCTTGATTTCACTACCAGTAATCCAGTCTACATACTGTGCTGTCATATTTCCCGCCTCATGTAAATAATCGCCGGTTGTTTTTAAGGTAATTCGTGATGGGTCATATAATTCCGACCAGGGATTATCTCTTCCGATAATTAAATCGGTAATGATCATACCTCCCAACGTAGCGTGAGTCATACCATTTCCGGAATCACCGGTGATAATATAGATATTATCACTACCGGGATTTTTACCAATAAACGCGAGCGAGTCAATTGGTTCCAAAACCTGTCCTGACCATTTGTATTCAATTTCACTCATTTCCGGAAATCGTTTTTTCGTCCATTTTGCCAGTCTCAGATACCGCTCTTCTTCAGGGATGTCTTCAGCATCTGCCTGCCCAACTTTGTGGTCTTCTCCACCGGCAATCAACACATCGTACGAATCGTCAAAAGGCTCTACCCTTACATAATGGTAAGGTTCCGAAATCCACTTTGAATCCATGTCACCGGTATCCCACCAAAGGGAGTAAGACAGTTTACCTTTCGGAATTTTGGCCCCAATTACATAAGTACGGTAAGGCCATTGTTTGGTATGCATCGTTACCCAATCATTTACGGGTGTATTTGTTGCCACAACAATCTCTTTAGCATGAACTGAAAAACCATTGGCTTTTATACCGGTAGAAGAAATTTCCTCGGCCCTGGTTTCAGTATAAATTTTCCCTCCCATTTTAATAATAGCCTCAGAAAGACCTTTGAGGTACTTCATAATATGAAATTGCCCCTGGTCAGGAAACTCAATGCTCCACTCCCCGTCTTCAGCATTCATATCCGGCACATACTTTAACATTTTAGTAATGAGTCCTACGTTTTTAGTGGATTCGTATTCCTTCTCAAGTGAGCCACGCTTATCTGTTGCGCTTAGAAAAAGATAACCATTCACCCTTTTATAATTACAATCAATGCTCTCACGCAAAATCGTATTTTCAACCCATTGAATGGCCGCCATGTGACTATTGGCTATAAGGGTTGTCTTCTTTCTTCCGAAAAGTTTCTCAAGATTGTAATACCGATCATCAAGCGCACAAGTAATATGTGCCGTTGTTCTACCGGATTCACCGCTTCCCAAAAACCCATCTTCAACTAACACAACTTTTTTACCCGCTTTTAGTAAGCAATAGGCGGTTGTAAGTCCTGCAATTCCACCCCCCACAACCACAACTTCGGTAATGCAGTTTTCAGTCAGTTTATCATACTTAAGTGAGGGTGAGGTTTTAATCCAAAAAGAATTATTGTTACCTGATGTTACCCTGCTATCAAACGGTTTTATCTCTTTATTATCCATTATTTTCTTAATTTTCCAGTGAATATATAATCAAAACAAAAATCCTGTATTACATGCAACTTATGATGAGGTGATGTTTATAAACAAAAAAAACCACCTTGCAATAATCGCAAGATGGCTTTTCCCTAAACAAACAGCTTCTTATTTTATAATCTACTTTTTATTGTTTTTATCGGCATTCGTTTTTAAACCCCAAATTTCAACATGAGCTTTCTCATCTTTAGAGTTTGGTAATGTTTTGTATACCAAAACTACCTTTTTTAAATCGTGCTCACCGCCTTTGATATTGAACACTTTAGTTTCGCCAGAAACTTTTAAAGGTGTACGAATATCAATATTTTCGGATGTTCCGTTATCATAATAAACATCTGCACTGATCAAATCAATTGAAGCATCAGTTACTTTAAACTTAAGGGAAGCAAATTTATCTGCACCCATAATTACAACTTCATCTTTCTCTTTTTCAAACTTAACAGTGGTTTCACCAATTTTGTGCCAACCTGTTTTGTCACTTACAACTACCTTTGGTTGTTGAGCCATAAGTGTGTTTCCAACTCCTGCAACAGCAAGGAAAATAACCATTAATACTTTTTTCATACGTTTTTAGTTTTTAATAAATGTTAGTTTTTTTCGAAAGTAACCCCGTTATTATGTAAACCTTGCTGATTTCGTTAAACACCAAAAAAAATAAGCCAAACGCCTTAAAAAAAATGTTGTTAATGGATCGCTTCCAGATGCGTAAGTTCTTCTTCCAATTCTGTCATAGCTATTTCGCAAGCCTTCTGTAACTCTAAAACGATACCTTCCACAGAATCTAACTTCTCCTTTTTAGTAGTGAGTTCCTGAATGGTTCTTGCCATCTTCTCATACTTTGAATCCATTCCCAACATTGAGAAAGAAGGAATAATTGAATGTGCGGCTGCACCAACACCATCCCAGTTCTGATCTTTAATATTATCTTTTAGCGCTTTTAATAAAGTTGGGGTTTCTTCAAGATATGCTTTAATCATTAAAACCATGCCCTCCTGTTTTCCTCCGGTAAGCTCCTTCAAATAATTTAAGTTGATATGCTTTTCTTCTTCGACCTTTTCGGTAGTAGAAGTTTTTTTAATATGGTTTTCATCAGGTTTTACATAATCCATTATCATTTTATATAACAATTTATCATCCACCGGCTTAGAGATATAATCTGTCATTCCAATAGCTCTGCATTTTTTTACATCGACCGTAGTAACATCGGCCGTTAAAGCAATGATGGGAATATGTGCATCAATATTCTGCCTGATGAATTCTGTTGCTTCAAATCCGTTCATTTCAGGCATCTGCAAATCCATTAAAATCAAATCATACTTATGCGATTTAACTTTCTCAATTGCAAGTTTTCCGTTTTCGGCAATATCCATAGTGAAACCAAAACCTTCAAGAATGGTTTTCATTAGAAGCTGATTGAATTTGATATCTTCTGCAACGAGGATATTTATATTTTTACCTACATCCTTTAATTCAATACTATCTGAACTTGGAACGGTTATTTTTTCAGTAGTTTTAAGGAAACTTAAGATGAACGAAAAAGTTGAGCCTTTGCCGTCTTCACTTTCAACAAACACTTTTCCTCCCTGTGCTTCCACAAGTTGTTTGACAATTGAAAGCCCTAACCCGGTACCGCCAAATAACCGGGTTGTGCCAGTAGTGGCTTGCTGAAAATTGTCAAATATTTTTTCAATTTTATCTTTAGGAATTCCTATTCCTGTATCCTGGATATCAAAACGAATTGTGATGCTTTCGTCGTTTTCATTTAAAAGCTTTGTATTGATTGTAACATTACCCTGCGTGGTAAATTTAATCGCATTGCTAACAAGATTCATTAATATCTGATGTAACCTAACAGGATCACCTATTACAACTTCAGGAATTGAATTATCATAATTGTTAATGAGTTTGATTTCTTTTTCGGAAACTTTCGTGTCAAACATCTTTAACATCGATTGTACTGACTCTTCGAGTTTAAAAGGGTGTTCCTCGAAAGTCATTTTACCTGCATCCACTTTGGCAAGATCCAGGATATCATTGATCAGAACAATTAATGAATCGCCTGATAACTTAATGGCATTGATATATTCCTTTTGTTTTTCGTCGAGATGTGTTTTTGCGATAACATTTGTGAATCCGATGATGGCATTTAAAGGTGTACGGATTTCATGACTCATGTTAGAGAGGAATTGTTGCTTTGCACGCATCGCTTCTTCCGCTTTGCTTTTCGCTTCAATCAATTCCTGTTCAAAGCGCTTTTGTTCAGTAACATCACGGGCAACAATTACAATACCCAAAATGTTTCCACGTTCGTCTTTATAGGTTGATCCATTAAATAACACATCTGTTACTTTGCCATCCTTATGGCGGATTGTAAGTGGAGAATTAACGACATATCCTTTAGCAAATGCTTCTTCATACACTTTTTTAGCTTTCTCGGGTTCTGTAAAATAGTCAAAGAAGTCAGTTCCTTTAATCTTCTCCCTTGTGATGCCGGTAATTTCAACCAGGGCTTCATTCATGTCGGTAATTTTACCTTCCGAGCTAATAGTTATCAGTGGGTCTAAACTCGCCTCGATCAAACTTCTGGAATACTTGGAAAGCAATTTTTCACGTATAACAATAACGGCACCAATTACCTTACCGTTTTCATCCTTATAAACAGATCCGTTACAAAGAACTTCAGTGATTTTTCCATCTATGTGTTTTACTGCCAAAAGGTAATCGGCGATGTATCCTCTTTCAAAAACATCATGGTAAACTTCATTTGCAATTTTAGGGCGCGTAAAGTAATCCACAAAATCAGTATCCTTTATTGACTCACGTGACAAGCCGGTAATCTTTTCAAGCGCCTCGTTCATATCCGTAATTTTCCCATCTAAACTTATGGTAGCCATGGGATCAAGACTTGATTCAATTAAACTCCTTACATAACGGGATTGTTTTTCAAGCTGACTGTTAAGCGACTTCATGTATTCGCTTTGTACAGTCAGTTCATGATTTTTCTTATACAGTTCTACAAATACAGAAACTTTTGCTCGCAGAATATCCGGCGATAAAGGTTTAACCATAAAATCAACCGCTCCTGTTTCATAGCCTTTAAAAATGTCCTCCGGATTATCAATATTAGCTGTAAGAAAAATAATTGGAACATGCTTAAACTTATCACTTTCACGGATAATCTTAGCTGTTTCCAAACCATCCATAATGGGCATTTGAACGTCCATTAAAATGATTGCAAAATCCTGCTCTTGTAACAGAATCTTTAAAGCTTCCTTACCGGAATTTGCCTTTACGAACACATAATTTTTATCCGCTAAAATAACCTCCAGGGCAAAAAGATTTTCCTGCCTGTCATCAACCATCAATATTTTAACCGTATGATCTATCTTCATTTTTATCGTTCGTCTTTAAATCAACATTACTTCAACCAAACACGCATTAAACTTAACAGGTGCTCCACATTAACAGGTTTGGTAATGTAATCTGATGCGCCAGATTCAATACATTTCTGCCGATCGCCCTTCATCGCTTTCGCAGTTAAGGCTATAATCGTAAGGTCTCTGTTTTTTTCGTCGCTCCGAATGCGTTTCATGGTTTCATACCCATCCATTTCAGGCATCATAATATCCATTAGAATGATATCGAGGTCAGGATTTTTTTCAAGTTTATTTATTGCTTCCTGTCCGCTTTCAGCATTCATGATTGTTAAACCAAAACGTTCAAGAGCCGTTGTAAGCGCGAACAGATTTCTCATATCGTCATCCACAATTAAAATCTTTTTACCGGATAAACAATCATCACTCAGGTAATAGGCATCAATTGTTTCACGCATTTTTTCTGGTAAATCCTTTTGTACACGGTGCAGGAAGAGTGCAGTTTGATCTACCAGTTTATTGAGGGAGTAGGCGCTTTTTAGGATAATGCTATTCGCAAATTTATTTAAACGCTCCTTCTCCTTCGGGTTTAAATCTTTTGCAGAGTAAACGATGAGCGCTGTCTCATGCTCAGACTTGTCATTTTCAAGTTCTTTGATAATATCAAGACCTTGTGCATCAGGTAAAACAAGATCCAGAATAATACAATCAAAATTTTTCTCCCGTACTAAGTTTATTGCTTCTTTAGCGGTCTTAGCGGTTGAAATCTCAATATCCTCACCCTCAACTGCTTTTACCACCATATCAAGTTCCGAAGCGTTATCGTCTACAATCAATAGGGATTTAGCCTTCTTTTCAGTGAAGTCAATGATATCAGCAAAAATATGATTTAGCATTTTTTCCTTAACAGGCTTCACGAGGAAATTACGGGCACCACGTTTTAAAGCGCTATCCCGGTCTTCTTCTACAGAAGAAATATATACCGGAATGTGTCTCAATGTTAAATCGTTTTTCAGACGATCCATAATCTTCCAACCGTTAGTGTCATGAAGATTGATGTTTAGAATGATTGCCTGAGGACGGAACTGGTTTAAGAAATCGATGACATCACTTCCTTTTGTTGTTGCCACAACTTTAATTCCACTAGCATGCGCCTTCTCCAACATTTTTCTTGCAAATTCAATATCTCTGTCCACAATGAGAATCACTTTATCACCTGGAGCGACATTGAGACGATCATCACCTACTTCATCTATGAAATACTGTTCAATCTCTGAATGATGGAAAGTGGTATCAGGTGTCGCCTTCAAAGCCTCCTTAACTACTACTTTATTCTCCATTTCTACCTCAGTCGCCTCCACGTTAGGCGCAACTTTCACGGGCAAGAACAATGTAAACTTACTACCCTGATCAGGTACACTTTCCAATTCAATGGTACCACCTAACAAATCAGATAATCCACGACTGATGGATAATCCCAGACCCGTTCCACCATATTTCCGACTCGTAGATCCTTCGGCCTGTTGGAAGGCTTCGAAAATAATGTTCTGTTTATCTTTTGAAATACCAATACCTGTATCAGATATCTCAAACGCAATAACGGATTCTGCATTATCAAGACTTGGTGTTCCGGCTTTCCAGTTATGATTAGCCTTATAAATCTTTAAGCCCACTTCACCTTTTTCGGTAAACTTAAACGAGTTCGATAATAGGTTTTTCAGAATCTGATTTAAACGCTGAGGGTCGGTTTCCAAAATCTCAGGTAATTTTTCGTCAGCCTCAATTGTAAATTTGAGATTCTTCGCTTCAGAAATGTGTTTAAATGTATTCTCCACATATTTGGTAATTTCTGTGAAACGAACAGGGGAATAATCCACCGAAATATATCCAGATTCGATTTTAGAAAGATCGAGGATATCATTAATTAACTGGATCAAATCTTCACCACAGGCGTTAATGGTTTTAGCAAACTGAATCTGTTTCTCTGTTAGATTACCATCATGGTTTTGAATCAGTTCGTGGGCGAGAATTTGCAAACTGTTTAACGGTGTGCGTAACTCATGCGACATGTTAGCAAGGAACTCGGATTTGTATTTTGAAGTCAGTGTTAACTGGTTGGCTTTTTCTTCGAGCGACCTACGTGCTTCTTCTACCTCCTGATTCTTTAACTCTACCTCATTTTTCTGAGCCGCTAATAAAATGGCCTTCTCCTCTAATTCTTCGTTGGTATTACGCAATACCTCCTGCTGACTCTTTAATTCACTAGCCAGAGATTGAGATTGAACGAGAAGTTCACTTGTTCTTGAGTTAGACTCAATTGTATTTAATACGATACCGATACTTTCAGTTAAACCTTCGAGGAAATCCTGGTGTGTTTGACTGAATGAATCGAATGAAGCCAATTCAATTACAGCCTTTAGTCTATTTTCAAATAATACCGGCAGGATTATAATGTTTAAAGGCTTCGCTGATCCAAGTCCGGAATTTATTTCCACGTAGTCACTAGGAACATTCGTTAAAAGAATACGCTCTTTTTGTAATGCACATTGGCCAATAAGACCTTCGCCCATTAAGAAGCTATTCGTATCATTTTTGCGCTTTCTATATGCGTATGATGCAATCAGTCTTAACCGGGATGTTTCAAACTTCTCTCCTTCTTCGAGGATATAGAATAATCCGTGCTGTGCGGTAACAACCTGTGCTAATTCCGTTAAGATTGCCTTTGTTACTGAGTTCAATTCTTTTTGACCCTGTAACATTTGAGTGAACTTAGCTAAATTTGATTTCAACCAATCCTGCTCCTGGTTTCTTAAAGTTGTAGCTTTAAGGTTAGAAATCATCTGGTTGATTGTGTCTTTAAGAGCTTCTACCTCGCCTTTAGCTTCCACACCAATAGTTCTGGTTAAGTCACCTTGCGTTACGGCAGAGGCAACTTCGGAAATGGCACGCACCTGTGTGGTTAAGTTAGCGGCCAATTGGTTTACGTTTTCAGTAAGGTTTTTCCATGTTCCTGAAGCTCCAGGTACATTGGCCTGACCACCTAATTTTCCTTCAGCCCCTACCTCACGGGCAACCGTAGTTACCTGGTCAGAGAAAGTTGCTAAAGTATCGATCATCTCATTGATGGTATCTGTTAACTGCGCTACTTCACCTTTGGCCTGGATTGATAATTTTTGTTTCAGGTTACCTTTCGCAACGGAAGTCACAACTTTTGCAATTCCCCTTACCTGACCCGTTAAGTTGGAAGCCATTAAGTTTACCGAATCCGTCAAATCTTTCCAGGTACCGGCAACACCTTTCACCTGTGCCTGCCCACCAAGTTTTCCTTCTGTACCTACTTCTTTCGCAACACGGGTTACCTCCGATGCAAATGAGTTCAGCTGCTCCACCATCGTATTGATCGTGTTCTTTAAATCGAAGATCTCTCCTTTTACGTCAACCGTAATGGTTTTGGATAAGTCACCGCTTGCCACCGCTTTTGTAACTTCAGCAATGTTACGTACCTGGCCAGTTAAATTTCCGGCCATTTGATTTACCGAATCTGTTAAGTCTTTCCATGTTCCGGCTACACCCGGTACGAAAGCCTGACCTCCTAATTTTCCTTCTGTACCAACTTCTTTCGCCACACGCGTTACTTCGGACGCGAAGGCACGAAGCTGATCCACCATTGTATTGATCGTTTCTTTTAACTGTAAAATCTCACCGCGCACGTCGGCCGTAATTTTCTTGGACATATCTCCGTTTGCTACGGCAATTGTTACTTCAGCGATATTACGTACCTGAGTCGTTAAGTTACCTGCCATTTGATTTACCGAATCCGTCAAATCTTTCCAGGTTCCGGCAACTCCCGGTACGTTAGCTTGTCCTCCTAATTTTCCTTCTGTTCCTACCTCTCTCGCAACACGGGTTACCTCAGACGCAAATGCACGAAGCTGATCCACCATCGTGTTCAGTGTTTCTTTCAATTGTAAAATCTCTCCGCGTACATCCACTGTAATTTTACGGGACATGTCGCCACTTGCTACCGCAATAGCCACATCCGCAATATTACGTACCTGTGCCGTTAAGTTACCCGCCATTTGATTTACCGAATCCGTTAAATCTTTCCATGTTCCGGCAACACCCGGTACATCGGCTTGTCCTCCTAATTTCCCTTCAGTACCTACTTCTCTCGCTACACGGGTTACCTCCGATGCAAATCCCCTTAACTGATCCACCATCGTGTTGATGGTATTCTTTAATTCAAGAATCTCTCCTTTTACGTCCACCGTAATTTGACGGGATAAGTCACCCTTCGCAACAGCTGTTGTTACCTCCGCAATGTTACGAACCTGACCGGTTAAGTTGGATGCCATTAAGTTTACCGAGTCAGTTAAATCTTTCCATGTACCACCAACTCCTTTTACCTGGGCCTGTCCACCAAGTTTACCTTCTGTACCTACTTCTTTCGCTACACGGGTTACCTCGGAGGCGAAGGAATTCAGCTGGCCCACCATGGTATTAATTGTATTTTTTAATTCAAGGATCTCTCCTTTTGTATCCACTGTAATCTGGCGTGATAAATCGCCTTTTGCAACAGCGGTTGTTACTTCCGCGATGTTACGTACCTGACCTGTTAAGTTGGAAGCCATTTGATTTACCGAATCCGTTAAATCTTTCCAGGTTCCACCTACTCCTTTTACTTTTGCTTGTCCACCCAATTTTCCTTCTGTCCCTACTTCAAGCGCAACACGGGTTACCTCAGACGAAAACGAGTTCAGCTGATCCACCATTGTGTTAATTGTTTTCTTTAATTCAAGGATCTCTCCTTCAACGTTTACTGTAATTTTTTTGGATAAATCTCCGTTTGCAACCGCTGTTGTAACTTCGGCAATGTTACGCACCTGGGCAGTTAAGTTGGATGCCATTTGATTTACCGAATCCGTTAAATCCTTCCAGGTTCCACCCACACCTTTTACTTTTGCCTGACCACCGAGTTTTCCTTCTGAACCCACCTCGCGGGCAACACGGGTTACCTCTGCACCAAACGAATTCAACTGATCTACCATTGTATTGATGGTATTTTTTAATTCAAGGATCTCGCCTGCAACGTTTACAGTAATTTTTTTAGATAAGTCGCCTTTCGCAACCGCGGTTGTTACTTCAGCAATATTCCGTACCTGGCCTGTTAAATTGGATGCCATTTGATTTACCGAATCGGTCAAATCTTTCCACACTCCACCAACGCCACGAACCTTTGCTTGCCCTCCTAATTTTCCTTCAGAACCTACTTCTAATGCCACACGGGTTACTTCCGATGAAAATGAGTTCAGCTGATCCACCATCGTGTTGATCGTATTTTTTAACTCAAGAATTTCTCCTTTTACGTCAACCGTAATTTTCTTAGATAAATCTCCTTTTGCAACCGCCGTAGTTACATCGGCAATATTACGCACCTGGCCAGTTAAGTTGGAGGCCATTTTATTTACCGAGTCCGTCAAATCCTTCCATGTACCTCCAACACCTTTTACCTGGGCCTGGCCACCTAATTTACCTTCTGTACCTACCTCACGCGCCACACGCGTTACCTCGGAGGAGAACGAATTCAGCTGATCCACCATCGTGTTGATCGTGTTCTTTAACTCAAGGATTTCTCCCTTTACGTCAACCGTAATTTTCTTTGACAAGTCGCCTTTTGCTACCGCTGTTGTTACATCGGCAATGTTACGTACCTGGCCTGTTAAGTTGGAGGCCATTTTATTTACAGAATCGGTCAAATCTTTCCATACACCACCAACACCTTTTACTTTCGCCTGACCACCGAGTTTTCCTTCTGTACCTACCTCACGGGCAACACGCGTTACCTCCATGGAGAATAAGTTCAGCTGTTTCACCATTCCGTTTACCTCTTTTGCAATTCGCAAGAACTCACCCTGTAACGGATTTCCTTCAATGGATAAAGGCATTTCCTGAGATAAATTTCCTTTTGCCACCGACGTGATTACGTGTGCAATTTCAATGGTAGGATGTACCAGATCGGAAATGAGCATGTTTACAGAATCAACGCAGGAACCCCAAGATCCCCTGGCCCCATCCAAAACAACCCGGTTTGTCAGTTTACCCTGCTTACCAATACTGGTTCCAACCTTCTCAAATTCAAAAACCATTCGTTCATTCAGATCAATGATTTCATTTAAAGCATCATTGATTGCGCCTTTTATTCCTGATTGGCCAGCAGGCAGACGTGTTGAAAAATTTCCATTTTTGACTTTAATGAGCATTTTAAGCAATTCCGCGTCTGTTAAAAGGCGATCCTCGGCAAACGCGCTATTACCATTTGTATGAATCGAATTTGATCTTACGCGCTGCGCTTGCGACGGTGTTAAACCCCCATTTAATTTAGGGGTTTTTGACGAATTTTTTCTTACCGTGTGGGATTTTGCAATGCCATTACCATTTTTACTTAAGTCCGTAGTTGACTTGGCTCTGAGAATTACTTTTTTATCCCCGTTAGCTGTTTTAGCACTTGAGCTGCTTTTTTTCACCTGAGGGCTGTTTGGTTTAGATTTCAACGTTTTACTTTTCATATCGGGGTTATAAAAAATGGTTCTTTGTTGTTTCAAATGTTTTAAAAATGGCGGGAACTGTACTATTTAGTCAGTATTTAAATATAACGGAAAAAACAATAAAGCACCGTTTTAAATTTAAAAATTACAACATTTGCCCATTCACATATTCGGTGAAAGGGCAAAAAAAATAGCTGGAACCGGCCAAAATAAAAGTGGCAAATCCAGCTATCCTTAAAGGTATATTTTTAAATTAAATCAGATTGATTTTGCGTAAGAGCTCCTTTTTATACTGTTCGCCGATTGGCAACGGGTGCTTTCCGATATAGGCTGTTCCCTCTTCAATATTATCGATATGATTTAATGAAGTTAAGTAAGAGCGATGAAGCCGGTAGAATTTATCTGCAGGAAGTTTTTCTTCCATACCTTTTAATGTGATATGAACCGTTAAACGTGTATCGTTCGTGAAAATATTTACATAGTCGCCAAGGGCCTGAACATAAATAATATCTTTGATTTTAACTTTAGTAAGTAAAGAATTGGAACGTACAAAAATGTAATCTTTTTCTTTTCCACTCACTTCAACTTTTGGATTTTTACCTTCGAATAATTCCTTCGCTCTGTCAATAGCAACCATGAAACGTGAAAGGGTTACAGGTTTGATGATATAATCCGCAACATTTAACTCAAATGCTTCAACGGCATAATCCTGTTTGGATGTAATAAGAATGGTAATTGGTCTTTTTTCCAGGTTCTTCATTAATTCAATTCCTGTCATGCCTGGCATTTCAACATCCAAAAAAACGAGATCAATATCTTCTTTTTTCAGATAATTAAAAGCTTCCATTGGAGTTTCACATTCTCCTTTCAGCTCCAGGAATTCAACCTGATCAACCAATTGTTTTACCATTTCCCGTGACATTTTGTTATCGTCAACGATTATACATCTCATTTGTTTTGGTTTTTGTGTTTGCATATTGAAATACTTTTAAATACATGGCTAAACTATAACTTTTGTTTCATATTTTTCACTCCTTTCGATGAGATGCGATTAAAAATAGCCAAAGCAGGAAACAGTTAGGGTGATAAACAACTGGAGTTTAAGAATTAAAATATTTCAATTTCTTTTTGTAACGGCAAACTATTTTTATTTTTTGGCTCTACAAAAGTTGCTTTTAACGAAATAACCCTGTTGTCCGGCGTGTAATGGATATTTTCGTTGTAATATAACAATCACCTAAACTCTATAATTATGAAAATAATCGTTCCAATGGCTGGTATGGGAAAAAGAATGAGACCTCATACCTTTACAACACCAAAACCACTTCTTCCTATTGCCGGGAAATCAATTGTTCAACGCTTGGTTGAAGACATTGTAAGCGTATCAAATGAAAAGGTAGATGAGATTGCTTTTATCGTCAGTAATTTTGGTAAGGAAACGGAAGAAAAATTAAAAAAAATTGCGATCGATTTAAAAGCCAAAGCAAGTATATTTTACCAGGATGAAGCGCTTGGAACCGCGCATGCTATACTATGTGCAAAAGAAGCGCTTAAAGGCAAAGTAATCGTAGCATTTGCTGATACCCTATTTAAAGCGGATTTTAAGCTGGACGATTCAAAAGACGGAATCATATGGGTTCAAAAGGTTCAGGATCCGAGAGCGTTTGGTGTAGTAAAAATCAATGATAAAAACGTCATCACCGATTTCGTGGAAAAGCCTGAGGAATTTGTGTCAGATCTTGCCATTATAGGGATTTACTATTTTAAAGATGGGGAAAACTTAAAAAAAGAACTTCAATACCTATTAGATAATAATATCAAAGATAAAGGTGAATTTCAACTTACTAATGCCCTTGAGAATATGAAGAACAAAGGGCTGAAATTTACACCCGGACAGGTAACAGAGTGGTTGGATTGTGGAAATAAAGACTCTACAGTTTACACCAACCAGCGAATACTTGAATTCAATAAGAAAGAAAGTTTGGTTTCCAAATTACATACGTCTCATAATTCTGTGATCATCGAACCGTGTTATATTGGTGAAAATGTTACTTTAATCAATTCGGTAGTGGGTCCTTATGTTTCTATCGGAAATAATTCGGTAATTGAAGACTCTATTATTAAAAATAGCCTGGTGCAAAACAACGCGAAAATTTCATCGGCCAATATCCGCAACTCGATGTTTGGAAATTATACTGATTTTAAAAACCATTACTCAGAATTGAGTATGGGCGATTACAGTGTACAACACAGCAAACAATAAAAAAAAGAAAATATTAAACTACAATAAATTGAGCTTCGCAAGAAGCTCTTTTTTGTATTGCTCACCAATAGGAATTGGTGTTTTTCCAATATATGCATCGTTCTCTTCAATCTTATCAATATGATCTATGGAAATGATGTAAGAACGGTGTAAACGGTAAAAACGACCAAAGGATAACTTCTCCTCAATACTTTTAAGTGTACAGTGTACAAGGTGCGTTTTATCTTTTGTGAATATCTTCACGTAATCTCCGTATGCCTGAACGTATAAAATATCACTTAATTTTATTTTTGCTAAAACAGAATTAGACCTCACAAAAATGTAATCCTGCTCTTTTTCATTAAACTCAATTTTTTTATCGGTACCCTCCGATATTTCCTTCGCCTTTTCAACGGCAACCATAAACCGCGCAAGAGAAACAGGTTTTAAAATATAATCCGCAACATTTAATTCAAACGCTTCAACTGCATATTCCTTTTTTGAACTTATTAATATAATAATTGGACGTTGCTTAAGGTTTTTAATCAATTCAATACCTGTCATTCCTGGCATTTCGATATCGAGAAAAATCAGGTCGATGTGATTGGATTTTAAATAATTATACGCCTCCAACGGCGTAGAACATTCCTTCTTAACTTTCAGATAGGGTACCTGTTCAATCAACAGCATCAATGCTTTGCGTGCAACCAGGCTATCATCTACTACAATACAATCCATTTATTAAGTTTATAAACAAAAGTAACAATTAATTTAAGATTCCAGTTACGCAAAAAAAATCAAGTCCGTAAAAAACAAAAAGTCAAAAGTAACCCGGTTTAAGCTTTCCTTTCCGGATCAGAAAGGAACAGAAATAAACCGGGAGCGGGTTAAAGTTCCCGTTGTTACTTTTGACAATTAGTTTTTAAACTCCAAGCAAGATTACATGGAAGTTCCTTTTTTAAAATCGTGGGCACGTGATTTCCCGTGTTGAGCCATCGACTTCGTTTCCGATTTCACGTTTTCGAATTGATTAGTCATGGTACTCACTAAATCATCGAACTTCTCTTTCAAAGCTCCGGTGTAATCTTCACTTTTTTTCATTAATTTTTTACGGGTTTCTGAACCCTTTTCTGGTGCCATTAAAACACCAACAAGTGCACCAACGGCTGCGCCGGCTAATACACCTAATACTACTTTTCCTGTGCTCATGATTTCTATTTTTTATTTTGTTTATATTCGTATTAAAATTACTGCCGGTTTTAAACAATCTTTATGAAAATCGTTTAAAGCGATTTTTCGTCAGCTAAAAAATGAATTTAGCTTTTCACGATAACCAGGTACTTGGAAGCGCTCCAAAACTTGACCGGATCCGTAATAATAAGGTTCTTAATAAGACTCTTGTTTTGTAAATCCCTGTCGAGTGTATATGAATTCTTGGGATGTGTAGTTATAATAGTTGCACCACTATTCACTGGAATGGTCGAACATTTTGTGTAGTCGATGCAATTAAATTTCTCCTGATCGAAGTTATCACTCAAGGTTGCCATTCTTCCAAATCCAAGCAGACCACCTTTGCGATCAATTAATTTAGCATCCAAAAGTTCCCGGGATTTTCCAACAACATAATATGCGGTATGAATGGATTTTAACTGATCTTGTATTCTGTAGCTTTTGGATTGGCTGGAATTCAAGAGGGTGTCAATCGTATTTTTTAATACTGCAACTTCAAGATCCAAAAACGCCAGACGTTCATTTAATTCAAGAAGCTCTTGATTTTTCCGTAATAACTGCTTGTTAAGGATGGCTACCGACTCTCTCAAGTGCTTATTACTATTCTCCGTATTTGAGAGTTTACGTTTTAGACTGTCTAACCTCGAAACATTCTCCGTCATTAAAAGATTGATCGATTGGATCTCCTCTAAAATTCGGGTCTTTTGACTTAACTTTAAGTCTCTTTCAGTCCTGTCAGTATTTAAGAATATTATATTCTGTTTAACGGCCACCGAATCGAGATTACGCTGAATTTCATTAAATGCAATAATGAATTGGTTAATGGATTCCTGATCCTGCTTTTGAATGAGTAATAAAGAATCTTTTTCACGCTCACTCCCGGAGATATGAGAACTATTATTGCAAGCCTGTGAAATAACTGCAATAAAAAAAATTGATGAATAAAATTTCAATTTAGAGTACATGTTGTGTTTTTGAGTACTGGTTATGGATCTTATCCTCTTTTGTGAGGATGTTCATGTTTCTTCTTCTCTGGGTCTAATTCGCTTTGGTCATCCTTTAATCGATCCGATAATTCAGGATACATCTTTTTAATTTGTCGTTTTAAAACCGCTAACCGCTCAAGAAGCTTTTCCTGCAATTCGTCCATGGCTATTTTATATCTGTAATTTTAAATTCAATTCGTTGATTTAACTGTCGCACCGTTGGAGAATAGCTTTCTCCTGTTTTTTTTGAGGTGTAAAATGTTTGGTCAGCGCATCCATCGAATGATAACCTTTCCTTTTTAATTCCTTTGTCAACCAGATAACCTACTACCGCAGCTGCACGGTTTTTAGATAATTTCAAATTATAATCGTCTGCATTGGCGGCATCAACATACCCCACGATTTCAGCTGACACTTTTGGATGAGTCACCAGAAATTCATAAAGGCGATTCAATTCCAATTTAGAATTTGGTCCAAAAGATTCACTATCAAAATTAAAGAATATGTTGTTAAGCGTAACGCTTGATCCCGGCGCAATAGGAGGGAGTTTAATAGACTTTACAATCTCATTATAATCATCTGCCTTCGAAACATATCGGTTCTCAGTGTAAAATAAAAATCCATCCGCTTCATAGGTAATATTGTGGCTTTTGCCTGGTTCCAGGATGAATAAGTATTTCCCGCTTACTTCATTCGGGTAAAAGATTCCTTCGAGTTCGTGGGAATGGTTATCAAAAACTGTAATTTTAACATTCTTAGCTACCAAAGAATTATTATCAGTGATTAAACCTTTTTGAAGCGCAAGCGAATTATCTGTTACATCAGTGTAGGTGATCATATAATTATCCTTTTCCCCGAAGCCTCCGTCTCTTATTGAAGAGTAGTAAGCTGTTTTTTTATCCGGAGATAAATAATAGAACGCTTCATCATCAGGCGAATTTATCGGATATCCAACATTTATAGGTTCCGACCATTTTCCACTTTCGAGAAGTGAACTTTCAAAAATGTCGAAACCACCCATTGTTTCATGCCCATTAGAAGTAAAGTAGAGTGTTGACCCATCTGGATGTAAAAAAGGCGCGTCTTCATCATACATTGTATTAATCTCTGGCCCAAGATTTACAGCTTTTCCCCATTCGCCATCAGCGTTCTTCTCGCTTTTATAAATATCAGTTCCGCCATAACCACCGGGGCGATCGCTTGTAAAATACAATACCCTTCCATTCGCGGCAATAAATGCGCTGGGCTCCCATGATTTGCTATTGATATGCGAGTTCAGCTTTTTAGGAACCGACCATCTCGATCCTTGCAACCTGGTTGAATAAATATTTCCGTCCCCTTTATCATCTTTAAATATTAAAATTTCCTGCCCATCAGATGAAATACACACTGCTCCATCATTATCAACCGTGTTGATAGGAACGCCCATATTTTCGGCCGGTCCCCAAACAGAATCTTTTTTACGGGAAATATATACATCCTCAAAATATTTACCACCGTCATAAGTGTGCCCCCCAATATTAGTTGGCCTCCCTGTTGTGAAAAGCATTGTACTCATATCTGCTGTGAAAACAGGCGCATAATCTGCGAACTGTGAATTCACTGCTGGGCCCATATTTTTAATGCTAACGTTTACCGGACGTAATACCAAGCGTTTGGCGGTGTAACACATATCAATTTGCCTGTTGGTTTCACGAATCACTTCTGTTTCTTTTATTTTCGCCGATTTTAAAAGCTGCTTGAATTTTTTATATGCAGAAATCGCTTCATCAAATTTACCTGTGAGATGATACGCTTCACCCAACAGCATATAAGTTAAAAGTGGAGCGTGGCTCTCATCCAAGGATCCATCATCATAAATATGAGTTACAAATGCGGAAGCCTTTTCAAGAAAATAAATTGCTTTCTCTTTCTTTTTAAGCCTTAAATAGCATTCACCGAGCTTATAACACAGGTTATAGTTATTGTTATCCTGTTCATAAAGTCGGTTATAAATACGTAAGGCCTCCGTATAATTATCGTGTCTCAGATAATTTTCAGCAATGGCAAATTGCTTAAAAAGCTCTGGCGTGTTCTTTTTAGAGTGTCCGTTTTTTGAAAATAGAACGGATATATTAAGTATAAAAAGAAGAAGAATCAGGTTTAAATTTTTCATGGCTATACATTTTACCCACTAAATTACTTTCAGGCTAAGAGGTGATTAATAGATTTTCGTTAATACGGTAAATTGCATAGCTTAATAATAAAATTGTATTGTCACACTGCCTGAAACCCTTACACACCCAATGATACCAAGGCGTTTATATACATCGGTGATAAATTAAAAAGGCGCAAACAGAAGTAAAGTTTGAAAAATATAAGAATCAGATTTTTCAAATCAGGATTTACGATTGTTAGCTACTGAAAACGAATTGTAAGCGAAATATTACTGGTAACGGTTTAGGCGCTGACTAATTTTGAATCATAAATCAAAAATGTTAACTAAAAAAACAAGATCATGAACTCAAAAATGAAACTAGGAACGGTGATAGCGGTGACAACGCTATTATCTATGACCGCAAAAGCACAAGTGACTGATACGGTAAAAGTAATTAAAGAAACAGTTATACAACACGACACTGTAATTAAAGAAGTAGCGCCTCCTACCCCACCTACTCCTCCAGCTCCACCAGTAGAACCAGAAACCGCTAAGAAAGATGAACGCCCTCCATTAAGGCATGGTGAATTTGGTGTACGATATATGCCAACATTCTCTACTTTGCGTTTTAGAAACCAGTATGATAACGAGATTCAGGGTGAAGTTTCGATGAGCCACGGATTCGGAATTATGTTAGGAGCTAACTTTACAAAAAATATCGGTTTACAGGCAGAACTAAGTTACCTTGAAATCTCTCAAAGATATAAGGACCAAAGCCTGGAACGTCGTGTTGATGTAAGCTACTTAAACATTCCGGTATTATTGTCGTTAAATACCGACAAAACGAGAATTGTGAATCTGAACTTTGTAGCAGGTCCTCAATTTGGTGTTAATATCGGGTCCAGCATCAGTACTTCTGAAACTGAAAACACGGAAACAGTTAGAGCTACAGTTGGTGCTTCAGGAACAGACATCGGGTTAGCGTACGGTACAGGATTAGAAATTGCATTAAATAAACACCATACGTTCAGACTTGATTTTGGTTACAGAGGGTTTTATGGTTTAGTTGACGGAAATGCCGACCAAACATCAAAAAATCCCGACACGTATAATGTGTTAATCAGAACATCCAGACAAACACAAGGTGCGTATGCGGGATTAACCCTTTGTTTCTAAAAGAACATCCCATTACGAAAAAAGCATTTACCCCAGGTAAATGCTTTTTTTATGCTTTAGCCATTCCTAAAGTAAACCTACTCCTTGGAGGCCGTTCAAACTTTTTTTCCATGATCATTGAAATTACAGACTTAAGCACTCTTTTAAGATCAGAGAGGTTTGATTTAGGTACAAAATAATGCGCCTTATTTTTATAAAGCTCATCTGCTACCAGTTCTGGTAAAGGAGTCGAATATATAATTACTGGAAGGTTTTGAAGGAGTTTATTGAGCTTAATGGCTTTTAAACATTCTGACCCATTGATTCTTGGCATATTAATATCTAAAAATAAAACGTCGGGCAATTTAACCGTGTTCATATTTAGAAAAGTCAGTAGCCTTTCGCCATCTTCTACTGTTGTGAGTTGGGTAGGGAATGAAAGACTGTCTAATGCCTCATTGAAGAAAAATCGATCTTCACGGTTATCGTCTGCCAATAGTATGTGGATTTTATCTGCATTTCTTTTATGTGGATGTTTTGTACCTGGCATAGGATTAAAATGCTAAAGTAAAACATTTTTTGTCAACACAATATCCACAAATGTTAAATTTAACCGATTAAACTCGTTTTTTTATCGACAAAAACTAATAATATTTCGATTAAATTATTAACAAAATCTGCCCGAAGAATCACCTGAAAGCATTGGTTTTAACGCATTCAGGTAAATATAGCAGATAAAACCAGTATAAAAAGCTGTAATATTCTGGAGAAATACATGGAAAAATCCCTACAACCCAGGACAAAAAACTTGCCGCTAATTAAGAAAAACTCGATCAATTAAATGAACCAAAACGATTCCTCGTCCCCTTGGAACGAAACAGGATGTTTAAGGAGAGATGAATTCATATTAACCAATGGGTGTTTTTTTGAACGTTTTCTCAGGATGGAATAACGGAAAAATTTAATGAGGGCCTGAAGCGGATGTGATTTGGCGTTTTTCATATGATATATTTTAGTTTTCTTCCGTAATATAGATTCAGAATTCGCCACCTGTTTTCAAAGGAAATACTTTTACTCCAAATCTCCTAAAGTCTTTACGAAGCAAACATTCGTATTCGACTGACTCTTTCAAATTTAATGCAGCTTTCAAACAAGTATGAAATTTATCGTTAAACGCCGTAATAGTAACGCCTAAATCAAACACATAATCTATTAGATATATACCAAACGAAAAATACCGATGGGCCAGCTATAAAATTTGTGTTCTAAGCCTATTTTAACTCAAGTTAAACGAACAATCCATCCAAACATTTTATATGGACTCTACTTTTATAAAAAAAATGCCATGAAGACAAAATTTATCCTATTTCTATTCATTTTTACTTTATCACTCATTTGTAATTCTCAGCCTTACTTCCAGAAAACCTATAATATGCCTCTAGACCAGGAAGGTCAGGATGTATTACCAACGCCAGATGGCGGTTATATGGTTGTAGGGTATACTAACACAAGCATCCTGTATGATTGTGATCTAATGATCTTTAAAACGGATGCCGCAGGCAATCAGCTATGGACAAAAACATACGGTGGTAACAAACCTGATTTTCCTTACCATATGCTTGCGACAAACGACGGTAATTATTTCCTGGTGGGATATTCTCAGAGCTACGGAGGCGGCGACCTTGACATCTTATTACAAAAATTCGATCCTAACGGTAACCAAATATGGTTGAAAACCTATGGTGGCTGGGGCAATGATTTTGCCCGTGATGTCATTGCAACCAACGATGGAAATTACATTATTATTGGATCATCAAACAGCCAGAGTACAACCGGGCAAAATGCTAATCTAATTAAAATTGACCCTGCTGGAAATGTTATCTGGAACAAAACATATGGTGGTCCTGCAAATGATCATGGCTGCAACATTAAACAGTGTTCAGACGGAGGCTATATCATGCTTGGACAAACCTTCAGTTATGGTGTTGGTAATGGAGATGCCTGGTTGGTTAAACTTGATGCAAACGGTGACACCACTTGGACTAAAACCTTTGGCGGTGCCCAAAATGATGAAGGTATATCATTAACTGTAAATAATGATGATAGTTTCACTTTTATTATTCGTGACAGTAGTAACGTGGGACAGGATATAGACACTCGTATAATTAAGACGTCTCCTACCGGAAATATTATCTGGGACAAGACTTATGGCGGAAATAAGAAAGATACACCAAAAATGATTCAAAAAACTTCTGATGGAGGATACGTTGTTGCTGCCATTAGCCGGAGTTTTGGATGGATTAACCCCGATATGTGGATCTTAAAATTAAATAGTTCCGGGGATACTACCTGGACAAGGCATTACGGAGGCAGTAATAACGAACATTGCTATACCGTAAGGGAGCTGTCCGATGGAAGTTATATTGCAGTTGGAAAAACTACAAGTTATGGCCCAACAATGGATCCCATTCTTTTAAAGATTAACTCAAACGGGAAAGTAACAGTGGGAGTGGAAGAACTGGCTCACAATTCATCGGTACTTTTATACCCTAACCCCAACTCTGGACACATAAATATCGATTTAACAAGCTTTAAAGCAAAACGGATTACAGTCACAAACATACTTGGCGAAGAGGTATTTCGTAAAGACATTGACAATGAAACACAATTGGCTATCACACTTGATAATAGTACCGAAGGTGTGTATTTCTTAAAAAGTGAATCGGAAACTCAATCTGTAATTAATAAATTCATTATAAACTAAAACACGCATATGAAATCAAAATTAATTTACATCCAGCTCTTCTTTTTAATTGCAACTATATTTATTCTTTCCTCATGTAAGAAAAAAGCCGGGCCAGGCGGGCAGGCCTCGGTTATAGGAAAGGTTTATGCATATGATTATGATAACACGTTTAACTATTTAATTTCCAAAGGATATTCTTCTGGGACAAAAGTATACATCGTATATGGCGACGAGAAGAATATCGGCAATACGGTTACTACTTCCATTGACGGGACCTTCGAATTTAAATACCTAACCAAAGGTCATTACAAAGTATACGCACTATCTGTTGATACCGCGTACCGGGTAAAAGGTAATGATACTGAAAACCCAGTCATAAAAGAATTTGACATCAAAGACAAAAAACAAAAAGTAACCCTGGAAGATATTGTAATCAATAAATAGTGATCTAACACATTCTTTATTTCAGCTTTTTTAAAGCTTTAGTAAAGATAAAAAGAGGCTGTCGGGGCGGCCTCTTTTTTTTATTTTAGCAAAATAAACTTTTAATACAAACCGGTTCAGCATATAAATGCAGACGATCATTTCCTGAATCGTAAACCTCTATTTTTTCAATATCGTCGGAGAAAAGGTTTTTATAAACTTCGAGATATACCCCATTTAGAACCACTAAATGAATACGATATCCCAGATCATATATAAATGATACGAGTTCGCCAAATTTGTACACCAGGAAAGACCTTGCAGAGAGATCCAGTAGATTGAAATACTTTAAATTCATAGGGAAAATAAATTAAGTGAGACATTATATAAATTTACAAACATTTGGATTCTTATAAATCTAAAATTTGTGAATACTCTTTAAGAATTCATAAATCTTTAGTGGGAATACCACACTTTAACAAAAAAAGGACCGCTGGCGGTCCTTTTTTTGGTCAATGTTAAATTCTTAATGCTAATTAATGAATGCTAAATAACAACGTTAGTCAGTTACAACGATTTTCTCACGTATCAATTGATAGCTTCCTTTTCCGAAAGCAACATATAATCCTATTGGCAGATCAGTAATTGTATACGTGAAACCGTTAGAATTATCCAGAGAAAATTGTTTTATTACCTGGCCTAATTCATTTGTAAGGATATAAGTTACCTCCTCAGATGAAGAGAATTGTATTTTTCCAGAAGAAGGATTCGGGAATACCTTATAAAACCCGGCATTACTATTTGAACTAAGGCCGGTACATAAGTCCACTGTAATCGTTGAAGTATCTGTGTTACTACATAAATTAGCATCTGTAAAACTGTAAACGATATCAAACGTTCCCGTCCCCGCAGCACTCGGATCAAATACATTTCCTGTAACCGCCATGCCTGAATAGGTCCCGCCTGCAGGCGTAGCCGGATCAAGTGTTAAAGAATTAATAGTGACGCAAACTAAAGTCACAGACTGATTATATGTAACAGAAGGTAAAGAATTTCCTGAGATATTCAAGGTTTGACTTGGAGAGGATCCACAGGTATTTGTTGCACTCACCATTAAAATTCCACCAGGAGCATCTGCCGTTAATGAAATAGTGTTGGTTGAACTTGCTCCGGCCCACCCTGATGGCATGGTCCAGGTATAAGCTGTGGCGTTTATAATCGCTGGAACACTGTATGATGCCATTGCACCTTCACAAACAGTTGTTGAACCTGATATTGCCGAAGGCATTACGGGTATTGTATTTACAGAAACAGTGACTATGGATGAAATTGCAGTACAGCCTAATGAATTTGTTACCGCGACAGAATAGTCTCCCGTTGCAGTAATTGTGGTAGTTTGTGTCGTTGCACCATTACTCCATAAATAATCAGGATAAACATCTGCACTTAAAGTTACTGAATTTCCTGAGCAAAATTCGAGCGGACCACTCGCGCTAACAATCGGATCGTTCATCTGACACAGTTTTAAAATAAATGCGTCGGCAATTCCATTCGACGTTACATTTGAAACACCTGCTCTTGGGTCAAAATCTACCGTATTATAAAAATAACCGGCAACAAACACATTGTACCATTGATCTACGTATATTGCAGCACCTTCGTCTAAACCAGGCCCAACAAAACTTTTAGCCCACATGAAATTACCATTGGTACTGAGTTTACTAACAAAAATGTGAGGTTCAAGATTATAAACGCCCGATCCCGGATCGTAATCTGCAGTACCATTAGAAAATCCGGTTGTGTACACGTTACCGCTCTTATCAACGTCAATGGAGTATGCGTACTCACTCCCTGCGCTGCCGCCTAATTGTTTAACCCAGATTAAAACGCCGGAAGGATCAAGTTTCATTACATACGAATCAGGGTCTGCAGGATTAGAAGTAGTTAAAGTTGTTGTGCCTGCGCCCGCTTCAAAATCAACCAAACCTTTAAAAATACCGGAGCTGTAAATATTTCCCGCTTGATCGGTTACAACGGATGTACCTTTTCCGTAATCCTGAACTCCCTCAAAGGAATTAGCCCAAAGTAAATTTCCTGACGGATCTAATTTTACAATATAAGCGTCATCGCCACCTAAGGATGTAAGATTCATTGTTCCAGCCGACGGGTCGAAGTCTGCTGTAGCGTAAAATCCGCCTGTTACAATGATATTTCCACTTAAATCTAAAGTAACAGCATTCGCAACATCTAACTGACTACCACCAAGGCCTTTTACCCAAAGAAAATTTCCTGCAGTATCCATTTTACAAACGAAGGCATCTGTATTTCCATTTGACGTTAAATTACTTACACCTGCGCCTGGATCAAAATCGACGGTATTATCAAAATTACCGACATAAACAAGTTGACCAGTTTTAGTGAGACTTATTGCCTTTCCGCTCTCACTGCCTGCACCACCTAACACTTTTGCCCACACAAACGAACCAGCTGAATTCAATTTAAAAACAAAAATATCGTAACTGTTCGATGTTATTGTATAGGTACCAATTCCCGGATCAAAGTCTGTTGTGCCAACATAATTCCCCGTAACGTAAACATTTCCTGCTGAGTCAACAGACATTGACCAGGGAGTATTAAACGTGTTTGATCCTCCGATTCCCTTTGCCCAAATAAAATTTCCTGCGGGGTCCATTTTTGTAACAAAAATATCGGATGTACTTCCTGAAGTCATTTGAAATGTTCCTGGTCCTGGATCAAAATCAACTAAGCCAGTGTAAGCTCCAACCGTATAAATATTACCCCAATAATCGATTCCTATATCGTGGGAAACATCAGCCTGGGCTCCACCAACAGATTTTACCCATTGCAAATTTGCATCCTGTGCTCTTAAATGAACGCTAACCAACAGGATAGGTATGGTTAGGATTTTAATTCTCTGTAAAAGTTTTTTCATAGTAATAGTAAAATTCATAGTAGTTCGCTTTAATGGTGAATATTTTTGGGACTTAACGATTAAAATTAGGTCTTCAAAGATTTTTATCCCCATGTAATCGGCGTGTGCTGTTATTTAATAGCCGGGAAAAGCGAAGTATTTGGTATCGTGTAAGCGCATAAGCGAACCGATTTTAATTGGCAAAAATGAAGAACTTAATCGGTTAAAAGTCGCCACCCAAAAGATAAGTGCAGCATTTCAATAGAATCATTTAATGAAATAGCTTATCAGCCTGTAATAGAATTATTAGAATGTACAAAAGAAAGCTGTTTGTTTATTTGCTTTGGATAAACTGTTTTAATATTTCAAGGTCCTGAATGTATTGGCTCCTGCTATCATTTAGCTTTGCTTTCGTATCCGGATCATCAATAAATGAAATCACATCATTTAATGAAATAATCCGTTCATTGATTTTGGAGATTTTATCTAAAAGTTCTGCTTTGCTTAAGTTCTTGAAAGGCATGAAACAAATATAATTATTTTAATAAAGTTGATATTAGCCTTTAATTACTGAAACTTGGCTTCTCTAATTTTTCAAGGAATATTACGTTAAAGCAAAAAAAATCCTGTAAGAATTTAACTTACAGGACCTTGCTACTTTGATGGTAGCCCGTACGGGAATCGAACCCGTGTTTCGTCCGTGAAAGGGACGCGTCCTAACCCCTAGACGAACGGGCCATTATTTAAAAACCGAAGCTGATTAATTAATGGAGTGCAAATTTACTATAATTTTCTTATTTCCAAAAAAATATTTACAAAATTAAGAAAAACTTTTGCGCCGGTATTTTTCCACATTTCGTATAAGAATCCAATACAAACCAATGGCGAACAAAATTGACACAGAAACTACGGCATACCCGTAAAAGGCAATTAAATGCGTATTCTCAAAAAAATAAGTCCTGAATAAACTCACAACGATGTGATGACTGATATAGATTGAAAATGATAATTCACCAATGAACCGGTCGGCTTTATTATTCTTTAGAGCCTTAAATATGAATGGAATCGCCGCGAATACGAACAGGTAAAAGAAAAAGTTTTTGGTAGCTGCCTCACAAATTATTTCATCGTAAAAGAGAATTGTTGTTATAGTCAGCACTAACAACATATTTCCAAAGACATCGGGTATATTTTTATCTCTCAGCCACAAATAGACACGGTAACAGATGCTACCTGACAAAAAGAAAGCCAATTCAAAAGGGAAAAACCTGTATGTCCATGGATCGAAGGATAAATAATGTTTGGTTGAAAAATAGTACTTAGCACCGAATCCGGCTAACGCCAGCAAAACCTGCCAGGTAATTTCTTTCCGTACTAAAAACGGTGCAATCAGGTAAAACATAAATTCGATGCTGATTGTCCATGCTTGCGGCACAAGCAAATACTGGTAACCAGTATGTTTATATGAAAGGACGTTGTAAGTGAGAACAGGTCTGCAACCTTCATCCAATCGCATAAAATAAAGTATATCCTGTCCCAAAACCATAACATTTTCCAATATGAAGTAACATATTGTTAGCGGAGAAAGGCAGGCATGGTGATTTATGTATCGAAACAAGTAGTAACTCTGCCCCCAGCCAAAATAACCGACCAATGAAAAGATTGCTGCCAAGATTAAAATTAACCAGTAAACCGGAAAAATCCGGAAGGCGCGACTTAAAATAAATCGTTTATAATTACCCGAGCCTGTATATTTTTCATTCAGGATCATTGCCATATAAAATCCCGATATCATGTAAAAGGATTCTACGGCCACCTGACCACCGCACATCCTTAATCCGAAAATTTTGTAGGAATGGTATACAACAACGGCAATGGCCAATATAGTTCTTAAGGTTCCCAAGTTTTGTATTAAACAAAAAAACTGATAACTCACGTTATCAGTTTTTTAGAAATTAAAGATAAATTTAACTAATCAACTTTATTCATTACAGCTTTTGCAGCTTCAACCACTTTTTTCTGAGCATCAATTTCGCTCTTCTTTTTCACCTGTTCAGCTTCGTTTTTTGCGATATCTTCCTCCGCTTTTCTTATTTTAGCTTTGTAGTTTTCTATATCCGATTTAGAATTTTTATTTTCCTTTTCCAAATCCCGCTGGTTATCCTCCAGTTTAGTTAATACTTTTTCCTGGTCTTTTACCTTGTCTTCCATCGATTCTTTGGTAGTTTTTACAGCAAATTCCTTCAGCATCTTTTTTGCGCTGCTGTGTTTATCGCCATCTGATGACGATAAATACGCGCCACCTAAATCAAAGGCCACATGCATGGTAACTGTTTTAGCGGTTTTGTCTTCTTCAAACTTTGTATATACATCAACCGGATTATTTCCCCAATCTTTTATCAATACGTTGTCGCCAAAAATTTCCCCATTATCAGTTTTAACTTTTTCGTTTTTAAAGTTTTTTAAATAACTTTTCCATTTGCTTTCCACATCATCTTTAGATGCTTCATAAACCACAACAGAATACGCATTATGACTACCTGAAGAAAATTTTTGTGAACCATCCTTTACAGAAATCTTTTGCGCACTAGCCACAGTAAAGGAAAGAATCGCAGCAACGGTAAGAACTACATTTTTCATAGTTTAAATTTAAAAATTTATAATTATCCTAATCTACATCGGTTACTCCTCCTGAAATTAAAAACTTCATAGCGTCAGCTCCATCTGTATTCAGGTACGTAATTTGTTCTTTCGGTACAATTATCAACCTACCCGAAAACGAATAAGAATAAGGTAAATATACTGCATATTTTTCTTTTATTCCCCATTCGGAAAGATCATCCTGGGTTATAAAGCCTATCTCCTGAACATTAGCCTGAGGATTTGTAAGCACAAGGACAGGCTTGGTAAACCGTCTTTTATTACCCATAAACGCGTTCATAAAATCTTTAATCGGAGAATAGATATGACGCACCACTGGAATATTTTCCATTTTGCTTTCAAAGTATTCAAACAGTTTTTTAAAAATATATGACGAAGCTAAAAGCCCGAATATGGTGATAACGATAATCAAACACACTACAGAAATGACAGTATTTAGAGCAGGACTAGTAGTTACTGCAACAAAAGAAAAAAGTCCTTCAAAAAATTGAAAAATCTCAAAAAATACGATTACGGTAATACCAATGGGAATGAATAAAGCCAGGCCCTGCAAGAAATATTTTAGAAATTTATTCATGGATCCAGTTTTGTCCTTTTTTTAATTTAAGAAGTGTTTTTTGTTCTTCAGATCCTTCTGCAACCTGGAAATTATAAAGCCAACCTGCAGTTGCCGGAAGGCTCATTAGAATGGACTCTACCCTGCCATTTGTTTCCAAACCGAATTTAGTTCCTTTATCGTACACAAGGTTAAATTCAACATACCTGCCGCGTCGCAATAATTGCCATTGCTTTTGTTGGTCGTTAAAGGCATCACTTTTATGTTTATTCATCAATGATACATAAATAGGTGCGAATGCTTTTCCCACATCCTGCCAAAACGCAAAGTTTTCTTCAAAATTCAAATGTTCGTTATGATTTAAACGATCAAAAAATATCCCACCTATACCCCGTGTTTCCTTCCGGTGAGTAATATAAAAGTAATCATCGGCCCAGGTTTTAAATTGGGAATAATAGGAAAAATGATGTTTGTCGCAAACCTCTTTGAGTCTTTGGTGAAAGAAGGAGGCGTCTTCGTCCACAATATAATGCGGAGTTAAATCAATTCCTCCACCCAGCCATTTTGTACCATTACTCATTTCAAAGTAACGAATATTCATGTGAATAATCGGCACCATTGGACTTTTAGGATGAATAACAATCGACACACCGGTAGCAAAAAACGTACTTTCTGTTGCTGATCCCTGAGCCGGTAAACTGTGTTCTTTTTCCTTTACTAAAAAATCCGGAGTCTTCCCGCTCACAGCGGAAAACATAACACCTCCTTTTTCAATGACGTTACCGTTTTCAATCACACGCGATCTGCCGCCTCCCCCTTCTGGTCGGGTCCATGTATCTTCCTTGAATTTCCCTAATTCATCTTCTGCTTCGAGGGAAAGACAAATCGAATCCTGAAGCTGCTTAAGCCATTCCGAGATACTCTCTTTAGTTATTTCCATCCGAGTTTTTGCAATTGGTAATCCGAGTACCTGTAAATATATACCGCCCGGTTTTCAAAACCCGTTTCCTCATCAGGCTGATAAAATTTAAAGCCTGTGGAGAGGCCTTCCCACCGGTTTTTATCGAGGTTTAAGAAAGATTCAGGTCCCTGGGATTTAAGATTCAATAAATAATACATCGCAATATCAAAACCCTGAAAATAATATTCGGACGGATCTGCCGTGTAAAAATTCTGGTATTCCTTTGTAAAGGCTATGTATACAGAATCCTTAACATTAATTTTATCCGAACTGGCAAAATGGAATTGAAGGGCGTTCAGGTAATCCTGGTCGAGGTTATCAATATTAGCGACACTGTTAAAGCCCATAAGTACGATTTCCTTTTTCTCGGAAAAGACATACAACTGGGTAATGAAATCCTGAAGGAATACCGGGTTATTGGTAAACAGAACAACTACATTTTTTTTGCCAGGCATATACGCATTTTTTACGCCAGCAATACCTTTCACTTCCACCACGGAGTCTGTTGCACTTTTCCCGTTTTTTAAAAGCATTTCATGATACCGTTCCTTGAATGCTTTTACGTATTGATGATCTTTCGTTATAGAATTTACAATGATTATTTTTGAGTTTGCCACCAATGAGTCTACGCAATAATCCGCAAGGCTTTCTATTAGCGTGAACTGCGAAGGATTAACTTTACTGACAAGTGGGTTATTAAAAAGAATTTTGTTTTGCTGCGTAAGTGGAGAAACAACCGGAATTCCGTACAACTTTGCCCGGTTTGAAACCAGTTTAAAAACGTAAGCATATAAAGGCCCAAAAATAACATCCAGCGTTTTAAATTCTGATGTCTTACACATGGCTTCAATCTTAGAAGAATCACGGTCTTCCACATCGAAAACGTGGATATTTAATTCAAAATCCTTAGTATTTAAAGAATCTACGGCTTTTTTAAAACCGGCGTAAAAATCCAACGCTAATGATTGAGTTTGTGGAAAGGCCGATTTGCTTTTAGCAAGATCATCAATATTAATATTATCGGTTTCCGAAAGTTTAAAGGGCAAAAACAGTCCGATATTATATTGTGCTTTTTTTGGCTTATGAAGCAATGTACTCTCTATAGCTACGTTTGAGCTAACAGTTTCAGATGAAACAACAGTTGGTAAATTGGCAATGGGCGAAGGTTTAACTGCAGTTCGTATTACCTGCCCCTGTCGGGTACCGTCTTTTAACTCAGGATTCAACTTAATTAAGTTTTCCTGCGAGATTTTTAACTTTTTTGAAATACCATAAAGAGTTTCCCCCTGTTGAATCGTATAGGTTTCATAAAAAACGGAGGGTGCGACTGTTTGTGTGGCTGTTGATTTTACTACAGTTTTCTTTTTTTCTCCAACTACCAGGTACTCACCTTCTTTCAGTCCACTATGTAATGAAGGATTGTAGGAAGCAAGCTTCTTTTCATCTATTCCATATTTTTTGGAAAGCCCAAATATAGTTTCGCCTTTTGCGATTTTATGGTAAACAAACTTTGTCGTATCAATTGCCAATGATTGTTTTGGTAATAACGTTTCAAACGGAATTTTTAACTCCTGGCCTTGTTTTAGTCCATCGATGGCTTCATCGTTTTCCGCTAAAATGGAATTGACATCCATTTCATAAGTTTTTGCGATAGCATACAGGCTTTGACCTTTTTCTACCTTATGGATGTAGTATTTCTTGCCATTAATGGTTTCGATTCGTGAAGAACGGGTTTGCCCAAAACTCGCTCCTGATATCAGGAACAAAACAAGGGAAAGCGTTACTATGAAATATTTAGATTTGATTTTCTCCATTAACTTCTTCAAATAATCCTTAACAAGTAAATGCTATCTTATGGGTAGCCGCGGCTCAATTATTTTATTCCCACTCAATCGTAGCCGGAGGCTTTGAACTGATGTCATAAACAACCCTGTTTACGCCTTTCACTTTATTAATGATATCGTTTGAGACTTTAGCCAAAAATTCATATGGCAAATGACACCAATCTGCTGTCATTCCATCAGTGGAAGAAACCGCGCGCAAGGCAACAACTTTTTCATAGGTTCGTTCATCGCCCATTACACCCACGCTTTGAATAGGCAGTAAAATAGCTCCTGCCTGCCAAACCGAATCGTAAAGCCCTGCAGATTTTAAACTGTCGATAAAGATCGCATCTACCTCCTGAAGCAACTCAACTTTTTCAGCGGTAATGTCACCTAAAATACGGATAGCTAAGCCAGGTCCTGGAAAAGGATGTCTTCCAATAAGTGAATCCTCTATTCCCAAGGCCTTTCCTACCCTTCTTACTTCATCTTTAAATAAACTACGTAATGGTTCCACAACACTTAGCTTCATGTAATCCGGTAAGCCTCCCACATTGTGGTGGGATTTGATAGTTGCCGAAGGGCCATTTACAGAAAGACTCTCAATAACATCCGGATAAATTGTACCCTGTCCGAGCCATTTTGCATCGGTAATGGATTTTGATTCTTCGTCGAATACATCAATAAAGGCTTTTCCTATTGCTTTTCGTTTCGCTTCAGGGTCAGTGAGACCATTTAAGGCTTGATAAAAAAGCTGCTTTGCATCGACGCCTTTTACATTTAAACCCATGTTTTTATATGAATCCAAAACGTTTTCGAATTCATTTTTTCTTAACAATCCGTTGTCTACAAAAATACAATGAAGGTTTGCACCAATGGCTTTGTTTAATAAAACAGCAGCAACGCTGCTATCTACTCCACCTGATAATCCTAAAACAACTTTATCAGAACCGAGTTTTTGTTTTAACTCCGAAATGGTTGTATCAATAAATGAATCTGATGTCCAGGTTCCCTTACAACCACAAATATCTTTTACAAAATTTTTAAGTAAATGAGCGCCTTCTAGTGAATGGTATACCTCCGGATGGAACTGAATACCCCAGGTTTGTTCACCATGAATGGCATATCCTGCAACTTTCACATCATGCGTACTGGCAACGATTTTATAATGTTCCGGTACAGAAATAATTGTATCAGCATGACTCATCCAAACTTGGGAGTTGCTACTGATGCCTTTAAATAAATCGTTCGAGGCATCTACAAAACTCAAATTAGCGCGTCCGTACTCGCGTGAATTGGATCTACCTACTTCTCCACCATAAAAATGTGAAAGTAATTGAGCGCCGTAACACACACCTAATAAGGGGAGTTTACCTTTAATATGGGCAATATCAGGATTTAATGGATCGTCCTGTCTGACACTATGTGGGCTTCCCGAAAGTATAACACCTTTAATATTAGGAGTGATCTCAGGGATTTTGTTGTATGGATGAATTTCGCAGTAGACATTTAATTCCCTTACACGACGGGCTATTAATTGAGTGAACTGTGAACCAAAATCGAGGATTAAAATTTGTTCTTGCATAATAGCTAACAAAGATAGGGAACTAATTTGTTATTAGCGACAGAGAAAAGAAATGAAATGAAATATTCCTTTGTGCTAATCTTTGCTCTTCATGAATCTAACAAGGGTATAGATTCCTAGACCAAAAATACCGGCTATAAATAATAGGATAAAATAATCACTTAATTCCAGAGACGATTTCATGGCTTAGGCAACCAATAGATTGTTCTTCACAGCAAACATCACTATTCCGGCTGTGTTTGGAATATCTAATTTAGTCATGATATTTTTACGGTGTGTATTTACCGTATGCGTGCTTAATTCTAATTTATCCGCAATGAGTTTATTGGATAACCCTTCAGATATCAATCGAATTACATCCAATTCACGATCTGTAATACCTAGGCCCTGACATGATATTTTATCAAGAACCGGCCTAGAAACATCCGCCGTATTGCTTGAAAGGAAATAAGCAACTTTCCCACACAAGAACCTCTCTCCATTATATGTGGCGTGTAATGCCTCAATAATCTCTTCTTTATCGCATTCCTTCAATAAATAGCTTCTAATTCCGGCATCCAGGGCCCCCTGCATTTCTGCACGGCTTAAATAATCGGTAATTGCCAAAACCTGAAGGCGTTTAAATGTTTTAGTGATAAATGAAATTTGTTTTGCGCTTAGCCCAAATGACTGAAAATCAAGAACAAGAATCTTCGGTTTGCTTTTTCGGATGCAGGATAGCAAATTCTCAAAGCACTCATCTTCGGTATAATCCACTTCAAAATTTGATGATGTATTTAACAACGTAAAAAGACCTAATCTGCTCAGGTAATTTTTATCAGCTATTAGTACAGAAATCATTTCGACGCTTATTTAGATTAATTTTAAACAAAGATACATGCTCAGAGGTAAATTCAAAATTTTTATTTCAAAAATTATTAAAAACGAACATTAATTCCATTTTCTAAATCCAATCTTAAATCCAGCATTTAAAATAACATTAGGCATTGAATGACTGGCGGAAAAAAGATGTGTATAAGCAACCTGAACAGTGGGATAAAGTCCTACAAAACTATCCTTTATGAGAGATCTAAAAACATAACCCGCTTCTACGTTATATCCTGAACTATGCATAATGTGGGGATTTGTACCACCTATGGACGAGCCGGTGTGAGTAAGAAATTCTCCAATCATAACCTGATGTCCGTGTGCACCGCCAACACCCGCATACAAACCCTTGATCAAACTGAATCGATAGGTAAGAGTGATTAGAGTTCCCTGTTGCTCAGGGTTTCGAATGTATAATTCTTTCACTCTTACATCAATTGAGCTTGGCCGTCCGAAGGCATAAAAAAAGGTTCCGAAACTTCCATAAACACCTAGCATCGGCGAATTATGATGTTGGGTTCCTCCGGCAATACCAATATCAATGTAATTTTTATGCTGATTATTAAATTGAGAGATAAGTTTAGCCGGAATGATATTTAAACATATCAGGCCAGTAACAATAAACACACGCTTCACGCTTTTCATAAGGGTAGATTTTAGATTTACGTAGAGTGCTTACATATAACCGGTATGTTTAAAAAAAATAATTGCCTCTCTATAAAAGAAAGTTCGAATTCCTTACATTAAATACGCTCGAAGTTTTAGCTGTAGAATGTAACGGTAGTAATAATCCGACCAACACACAATTTTTGGATCGAAGTGGCTCCGCAATATTCTTCGGATCGATCCTTTGTGATTATAATGAATAATTTTCTTAAAGTTACAGGGAAATCATTTTTCCTTCAATAGCGAGTTCAGTATTTGGAAACACAGGACGTGCCTCGTCAAGAAATTCATCCAAGTTACCGTAACGCGCTGAGAAATGACCGAGTAATAATTGCTTGACATTTGCCTTAGCAGCTATTTCTGCAGCCTGTTTTGCCGTGCTATGAAATGTTTGTTTTGCACGGTCTTTCTTATTTTCAAGGAAGGTAGATTCATGGTAAAGAAGATCAACATCCTCGATATCACTCGATAGTTCTTCAAAATACCTTGTATCGCTGCAAAACGCATAACTTCTGCCTTTAACAGGATCGAGTGTCAGCATTTCGTTTTTAATTATATTCCCTGAATTATCCACTGCATCAAAACCCTGTTTTAACTTATGGATCTCTGCAAAGGACACATCATATTTTTCAAGTTTATACTTATCAATGTTTCTTGGGAAGGGTTTTTCCCTGAACAGAAAACCAGTGGTTTTTATTCTATGTTTTAGTGGAATACTGTAAACTTCAACTTTTTCGTCCTGCCAAATTAATTGTTTGGTACTATGTTGGGTTTGAACAAATTTCAATGGATACCCTAATTGCGTTTCTGAGTGTTTATGGATTAGACCAATAATATCTTCAAGCTCTGCAGGACCATACACGGTTAATTCATTTTTACGGCCAAGCAAATGCATGCTCGCAATTAGACCCGGAAGTCCTAAAAAATGATCCCCATGCAGGTGACTTATGAAAATATGGTTTACACTTTGAAAACGTGCTTTATATTTCCTTAATTGCATCTGAGTTCCTTCGCCGCAATCAATTAAAAAAAACCGCTCAGCTATGTTCAATAACTGAGCGGTAGGGTTACGGTTGGAAGTTGGCGTTGCCGCACTGCTTCCTAATATTAAAAGTTCGAAGGTTTGAATGGCCATTACCTCCGAAAAATAATGATTAATTATTAATTACCATCATTCGTTTCGTTGTAATGGCATTTTTATACTTTAAAGAATAGATATAAGTTCCACTGACAAGGTTCCCTGCATTAATAGAGACTTTGTTTTCGCCTGGTACCGTTTTTACCGATTGCTGCGTAACAACTGAACCAAGCAAATTATACACCGTGATAGTGGCCAGGTCTTCACCTTCTACATAAAATAGTACTTCCGTATAATCCGAAAAGGGATTTGGCACATTTTGGTATAAAGCCATTTTGTCCTTGCCAATGTCACGCAAGCCTGTTGTTGTTGCGGGTAAAATATTAATAATATAATATTTTAAGACCTGACTACTTACCAGACTTCCTCCGGACACATTAGGAGTATTTGGACACGATACGAAAGTTGGTGTCGCATAGGCTTCAACATTAAACGAGAGAGTGTAACTTCCAGCCACGGTTGGTGTTCCGTAAATACTGGCGCAATTATTCGCATTCCCCGGAAATTTTAAGGAAGGGGATCCGTTTACAGTTCCATTAGATACAGCACTAGTTGAAGAGCCAAGCTGTAAACCCGGAGGAAAATTATAATTCACTGTCCCACTTGGAGTTGAGAGGACGAAGCGGTTAAAGCACATCGTAACTCCACTTGCTGAAGTGTCTTTAGGCACCTTTACGGTAATATTTTGTACATAGGGCTGTCCAACAACACCAGAAATAAAATTGGTGGCACTGTCTGGCCAAACTCCAATTTTGTTACTGGCAATAAAGGTTGGATTTAAAGAACAGGTTGGCACTGTTTGAGCCCATGCAGACATAAAGGTTGCTGAAATCGCAATAATAGAAAGGTAAATTTTTTTCATAGGAGATTATTAAGTTTATAATTGCTGCTAAATAATTAAAGCAAAATTAAACTTAATTTTTGCCTCGAAAAAGTTTTAACATTCAGATAATCCCAAGTTTTAAACAGGTATCAGCTATTGGCGACCGGCTAATAAAAACATCACTGCCATACGAATAGCTACCCCATTTTCAACCTGGTCAAGGATGATCGATTGGCTGCAATCAGCTACTTCACTCGTGATTTCTACACCCCGGTTAATTGGCCCGGGATGCATGATCAGGATTTTTTTTGAAAGAGAATCGAGTAATGTTTTATCCAAACCGTACAACATTGTATATTCGCGAATTGAAGGAAAAAATTTAATATCCTGTCGCTCTAGTTGGATGCGCAACATATTGGCTACATCACACCATTCTAATGTTTTACGGAGATCTGTTTCAACTTTAACGCCGAGACTTTCTATGTATTTAGGAATCAAAGTAATAGGTCCGCAAACTTTTACCTCCGCTCCAAGCTTTTGAAGACAAAAAATATTAGATAATGCAACGCGTGAATGAAGGATATCTCCTACGATGGCAATCTTCTTCCCCTTCAAATCCCCAATTTTCTCTTGCATCGAAAACGCATCGAGCAATGCCTGGGTCGGATGCTCATGGGCGCCATCTCCCGCATTCACAATTTTTGATTTAACTTTACGAGACAAAAACTCTGCCGCCCCGGCACTGGAATGCCTCATCACAACCATATCCACCTTCATGGCCAGGATGTTATTTACTGTGTCAATTAGTGTTTCGCCCTTTTTAACTGAGGAGGATGCTGCTGAAAAATTTACCACGTCGGCACTGAGCCGTTTTTGTGCCAACTCAAATGATAGGCGCGTACGGGTTGAGTTTTCAAAAAATAAATTAGCTACGGTTAAATCCCGCAGTGAAGGAACTTTTTTTATGGGCCGGTTGATGACTTCTTTAAAACTCTTAGCGGTCTCTAAAATTAACTCAATATCATTTTTAGTGATATATTTTATTCCTAATAGATGATTGACGCTTAGATTACTCATATTTTACAAATATCTTTCTTTAATAACATTCACATGATGTTGGGCGTGGCCACAAATAAAATATCCAAGTGACAACACGTTTGTTTCCCCGGAAGCCATGTTGCCTTTTAACAACAACTGTTTTTCGGCTAACTGCCTAAACATTAATATTGTAGATAGCCTCACTGAATCAAACTCATCCATTAAGAGCTGCATATTTGTTTCGGTAAGATTTGCATTGGCGGCATATAAATTTTCATCAAATCCAGGTAATAATTGAGCATCTCCCCTGGCAAAACGTAACGCACGGTAACTTAAAATGCGTTCTGTATCAATAATATGATTTATAACTTGTTTAACTGTCCATTTACCTTCATCATAAAAGTGATTCACTTTTAATCGTGGAATTGACTCCATAAAATCCAGGGTGGACTGGTGATTGGATTTCAAAGCAGAGATGACATCAGTTTCCGGAATTAAATCAATGTACTTTATGAAATACGGTATGTGATCTTTAACTAATGGTCTCATTTTATTTATCGATTAATGTTACTCGGTCTTTTTTATCGGTTTCTTTCCATTCAACTTTAACATTTTGAGTTTCGATTGAATCAATAATCAAGCCCGTATATTTTGCCTGAATAGGTACATGCCTGCTAAAACGCCTGTCAACCAAAACTAAAAGTTCAACATCTATTGGCCTTCCGAATGCCAGCATAGCGTCTAATCCCGCCCTGATGGTTCTGCCGGTAAACAACACGTCGTCCACCAAAATCACATTTTTATCCTCAATGATGAAATCAATGTTGGTACGGTTAGGAATTAATTCCTTCTTACGAAAATCATCACGATAAAAAGTAATATCAAGATCACCGCAATCAACTTTTTTATTAAGAATACCTTCCAGTAATTTTTGAATGCGGTGGGCTAAATAAATTCCGCGTGGCTGCAGACCAATTATCACCGTGTTACTGAAATCATTATGAACTTCAATTAACTGATAGCAAAGGCGGGTGAGTGTAACTTCTAATTGTTTATTTTCTAATAAAACTCTAGGCTTCACCTTAAAACGTTATTTGAATTTTTACCGTGATCGTGTTTAAATTTAGAGTTATAATCTCAAACAACCAAAACTTCATTTCAAGTATTAAGACATAAAAATAGTCTGTGTTCTGTCAGGCCCAATAGAAACAATACTAATTGGAACTTCAACCAGTTTCTCAATATAATTAATATAATCTGTAAGCTCTTGTGGTAAAGAGGTTTTTGATGTCATTTTTGTTAAGTCAACATTCCATCCTTTCAGCTCTTCGTAAACGGGGGTCACATCTGAAGGCTCGATGCTATAAGGAAGGTAATCGATTTTTTCGCCCTTATGAAGGTAATGTGTACATACCTGCAAAGTATCAAAATCAGATAAAATATCGGCCTTCATCATCATTAGTTCGGTAACACCGTTAATAGCAATAGCGTACTTCAAAGCCGGAATATCCAACCATCCACAACGGCGTGGCCTGCCGGTTGTTGCTCCAAATTCACGACCAACCTGACGCATTTTCTCCCCCACTTCATTATCCAGTTCAGTGGGAAACGGTCCGCTTCCGACGCGTGTACAATAGGCTTTAAAAATTCCGATTACATTTCCAATCCGGTTAGGTGCAATACCCAAACCGTTGCAGGCCCCGGCACAAATAGTGTTAGAAGAAGTTACAAACGGATATGAACCGAAATCAATATCTAATAACGAGCCCTGAGCACCTTCCGCTAATATCTTTTGGCCTTTTTTGATGGCATCATTGATGAAATGTTCACTATCAATAAATGTCAGCTTTTTTAATTCTTCAATTGCTTCGAAGAAAGCTGGTTCAAGATCGGCTAAATTATAACTGTAATTATGGAATTCTAAAATTTGCTTATGCTTTTCAACAAGCGCTTTATATTTATCCTTAAAGTTTACTCCTTCAACATCCCCAACACGCAAACCATTACGGCCGGTTTTGTCCATATACGTCGGACCGATACCTTTAAGCGTAGAACCGATTTTATCCTTTCCTTTGGCTGCTTCGCTTGCCGCGTCAATTAGTCGATGTGTTGGTAAAATTAAGTGGGCGCGTTTACTGATTACCAGTTTCTTTTTAACATCCACACCCATCGCGGTTAATGCGTCAATTTCTTTTTTAAAAATTACTGGATCTATCACCACTCCGTTTCCTACAACGTTCAAGGCAGTTGGATGAAAAATTCCACTGGGAATCGTATGTAAAACATGTTTAATACCATTAAATTCCAAAGTATGCCCTGCGTTTGGTCCGCCCTGAAAACGGGCAATGATATCGTATTTTGGAGTTAAAACGTCAACAATTTTACCTTTTCCTTCGTCGCCCCATTGCAGGCCTAATAGTACATCCGCTTTGATCATAATTTTACACTTTTGTTGAAAGCTTTCAAATTTACAATTAAGCCAGAATTATCCGGGAATAACAAATTAACAATTCGTCGTTTTTTGAACAAAACAAATTAATTATACCCGAGAATTTTTAAATTTTTACCTGAAGGCCATCGTATGCCAGTTCTATAAAAGAAGGTAACTCCTTCGATACTTCGTCGTGAAATCCTAATTGATGTGAAATATGAGTAAAATAAGCTTTTTCAGGATTGAATTCTTTCATCAGGTCAATTGCCTGTTGAAAGGTAAAATGCGAAACATGTTCCTCTTTACGAAGCGCGTTCACAACGATGATCCTGGAACCCCTTATTTTTTGCTTCTCATGTTCAGTAATATAATTCGCATCGGTGATATAGGTAAAATCGTTGATACGGTATGCCTTAACCGGAAGGCGGTAATGCAACACATCAATTGGAATTAATTCAATATCATTAATATTAAAATGTTCATTGGTAATTGTATGCAAATCAATTTCAGGGATTCCAGGATATTTATCATCCGAAAATATATAGTGGAATTCTCTTTTTAATGCCTCCTGAACTCTTAACGAAGCGTACACAGGCATTCGCATCCGGTTAAAAAAATTAAACGCTTTAACTTCGTCTAAACCAGCAATGTGGTCCTTATGTTCATGTGTAAAGACGACAGCATCCAGCGATTTCACATTTTGCCTTAACATTTGTTGCCTGAAATCCGGACCTGAATCAATAACAACTGCTGTGGTTTCACTTTCAATAAGGATTGACGAACGAAGGCGGTTATCTTTTGGGTTTTTAGAATGACAAACCGAACATTCACAACAAATTATGGGAACGCCCTGCGAAGTGCCGGTACCTAAAAACGTAACTTTCATCAGTGATTATTAATCAATCTAATATAAACATCCTGGTTTAACAATCCTAAAACCAAGATAAATAATATTCCAAACATAGCACCCCAAAAGTGCGCCTCATGCCCTATTCTATCAACCGAATCGCTTCCTGTATTTCGCTTGCTGAGGTAATAACTTATTCCCAGGTACAAAACGCCAAACACCCATGCCGGCATTGGAATAAAAAAGAAACCCAATTGCGATAACGGGGAACACGTTATAAAACTAAAAATTAGCGCGTTCACAGCGCCGCTCGCTCCTAATGATGTATAATCGTCAACATCCTTATTTTTAAAATATTCTGAAATTGAAGAGGCATATATGGCACCAGTATACAGCAAAATGAAAAATGCCATTCCCAATTTATAATTTGGTTCACCTACTTCCCCCAGTAATATTGGAAGGACCTGCTTTTCTACGATGGGACCAAACATCCATAAAGCGTACATATTAAATGCCAAATGCAGATAATCGCCATGAAGAAAAGCATGGCTTAGAAAACGGTAGTGTTGGTTGCCGTATTTAATCGAATAGGGATGAAAAATGTATTTATACTTGATGTCATGATTATTCATGGCATACAAAGAAAATCCAACAGTGAGTATTAAAATTGCGTAAGTAATCATAATGAAGGATTGTATCTATTCGCTAATATACACATCACAATGCCAGATTTGTCATAAAACAAAAAAATTACATTTCGTATAAACTCCAGGCCTCAGGTTTATCGTCGAAAAGTATTTTCGTCTTTGCCCAAACACCGGAAAATAATTCCGATTTCCTGTAATTTTCCAAATACTCCGGTTCGTCCCAGATACTCAATGTAAAAAAAATACAGGGATTGTTAATGTCCTGTAACAATTCCACATGCCGACACCCTTCCATTGCGGATATTAAACTTTTACTGGCATTAAAAATATCCTTAAAGCGTTCAACCGAATCACTTTTAAATGTCATTTTTACAAATCTCTTAATCATAAATGTCTACAATAATCCGATCTATTTTATACTTGTTTAAAAGGTTTGGCTTCATAGCTACCTTATTTGCCGACTGGCCCAACAATGAGATTTCTAAAAAATTCATTGAATTGAAAAAACATACAACGTCGCCGATTTTCACATCATCATAGGTATTATGCAATTTGGTGACATTGTAAGATGGTAAAGCAATTGAAAACCGCTTGCCACCCACATGTTTTTCAAATTCATCTTTTGTTATACTCGTAATGAGGTTTCCGAAATCATCTTCGTAGAGAACCATGCCCTGCAAGTTTCCCGGAGTTGAAAAGCTTTCGAATGCATACAACTTGCAATATTCTCCTGTCATGGAAGAAAACTCTTCCAACGGAACACCGTTTAAAATCTTATTGGCTACGTCTGTAAAAATGTCCCTTAAATAAAAGGAATGTTGTTTTGCATCTTCAAAATATAACTGGTAAACGGTTTCATTAAAATTTTTATCCAGAAGGGTGAATAAACCGTTATCCGGACAAACAATATACTGTCCATTGAATTTGGAAAGAAGGTATCGGGTATTGTCAACGGCAAGATTAGCAATGGTTTCGGAAGAATTCAAAAACTTAATCGCAAATAAATGAATTGTATCTTCAGGGAAATATGGCAAGGCGCTCTTCAACGCAAATGCACCTTCATTATGAGCGTGAGGTTTTACATCGCAAGCAAGATCAACAATTTTTGCGCCTGGCTGAAATTTAAAAAGCATGCCTTTTACCATAGCCAGATAAGGGTCGCGGTAACCCAAATCAGTGGTTATAGTAATGATTGACATCTTGAAAACTTTATTTACTTTACTCGAAAGTAAGTAATAATTTAGGCTCACTTTTTATATAAAAAAGTTATTGATTAACACGATTATTAACATAAACATATTAGGACCTTGATCGAAAAAACAATTACCCTGGATAGCGTTGAACCTGTTGAAATTTATGGCGTAAACGACGTTAAACTCAATGTCATTAAAAAATATTTTCCCAAACTTAAAATTATTGCCCGGGGTTATTCAATTAAAGTATTGGGTGATGTGGAAGACATTGCATTTTTTGAAAAAAAATTGAACATGATGGTTGACTACTATCATAAAAACGGGCTCTTAACCGACACAGTTATAGAACGCCTGCTCGGACAAACGGGTGATAATATTTTACATGCTAAAGAAGAAGCTACCGGTTCGGATATCATTGTCTTTGGCAATAACGGCCTGGTAATTAAAGCCCGTACGGATAACCAACGAAAAATGATGCAGTCGGTTTACAAAAGCGATATGCTTTTTGCTGTTGGTCCCGCAGGTACTGGTAAAACGTACACGGCAGTTGCGTTAGCCGTCAGAGCACTTAAAAATAAGGAAGTTAAACGTATTATCTTGACTAGGCCCGCAGTTGAAGCCGGCGAAAATTTAGGTTTTTTACCTGGCGATTTAAAAGAGAAGCTTGATCCTTACATGCAACCCTTATATGACGCACTATATGACATGGTGCCCCTGGATAAATTAAATCAATACATCGAGGCAAAAATCATTCAGATTGCCCCATTGGCATTTATGCGGGGAAGAACTCTGGATAACGCATTTGTGATTCTGGACGAAGCTCAGAATACTACGGAAAGCCAAATGAAAATGTTTTTAACACGTATGGGCGCTAATGCTAAGTTTATCATAACAGGTGACATGACACAAATTGACCTGCCAAGGAACCAAACCTCTGGACTAGCCCAGGCGGTTCGTTTGCTCAAAAAAACAGACGGCATTGATATTGTTGAACTTACCACTATCGATGTAATCAGGCACCGACTGGTTAAGGCCATCATTGAAAAATACGAGTCAGACAGTATTAAGAAGTAACATTTTCAAAAACGGTCTCATTCATTATAGTTGTTTTCATCACATTTATAAAACATGACTATTAGCAACGCACAAAAGGAAATTGACAATTGGATCAAACAACACGGTGTTAGGTATTTCAGCGAATTAACCAATATGGCAATATTGACGGAAGAAGTAGGTGAAGTTTCCCGCATTATTGCACGTCGCTATGGAGAACAAAGTGAAAAGGAATCCGATAAAAATAAGGACCTTGGTGATGAGCTGGCGGATGTATTATTTGTTATCATATGTTTGGCTAATCAAACTGGCATAGATTTGGAAGAAGCTCTTAAAAGAAATCTGGAAAAAAAGACGGCGAGGGACTCAGAAAGACATTGGAATAACGATAAATTGAAGTAATCCCAGTGTCATCTTTTAGTTGTCTCAAGTTAAACATTAAGAAAATTGGCAAAACTTTTATTCATATTCTTTGTTTGCAGCGCATCATTTTTATTCTCCCAGAATAATCTTATTAAGGTAGACCAAAGTGATAAAGATATTGGAGTTGTAGAAAATATCTATAAGATCAAAGTTGACTATATTCTTCAAAATAATCAGGAGAAAAACCTATACTTATTGAGAGCGGATGCGTTAAAAGGGATTACCATTCACACTTCAAAAAAAACGATCCGACCAAAGGATACTGCTCTTTTAGTAATTGAGTTTGTTCCTCAAAAGACAGGTAAATTCAATGAATATGTTAATCTTGTAACAAGCGCAGAAGGAACTCCTTTTAAATTATCATTATCAGGGAACATCAAATCTATTAAGACAGACGATAAAACCGCCTGCTTTTATTTCAAAAAGCCAAACAATGCGGGTGTTAAAATCACAGAACCTATTGTTGTGGTAGAATCAACAAAACCGAGGGATGTTTCTAACCGTATCCCGGACCATACAGTAAATATTGAAAATAAAAAGCCCGAAGTAAATGTGGAAACGAAACCTGTTGATACCAAAGATGAAGCCCTTCTTGACGATAAGCTTTATAAAGCAAACAACATTATTTTTTTAGTAGACGTATCCAATTCAATGAAGGACACTAATAAATTAAAATTAATGCAGGTTGCGCTACATGATTTGATTGACGTCCTCCGGCCAAAAGATCGGATAACATTTATCACTTATGCTGATTCAGTTAGAATTATAAAAGGCGGAACTAACGGGAACCACAAAAAAGAACTTCACGAAGTCGTAGACAAATTAAAAGCAAAAGGACTTACTAAAGGAAACAAAGCAATATTATTCAGTCTTGATGTGGCCATCACCAACTACATCCCCAATGGGAACAATCAAATCATTTTAGCTACGGATGGGAAATTCAGGTTTTATCCAGATGATCAAAAACTTTATAAAATCAAACAAGGCGAAAAATCAATAAAATTATCGACAATAGCGTTTGGGAATGATAAGGAAGCGATTAAGAATCTTAAAGATATCGCTGAAATTGGAAATGGCAATTTCATTCACATTAAATCTCGTGAGAAAGCAAAAGAACAATTGTTAAATGAAATCAAGAAAAATAGCATGATTAATCAATAAAAAATATTTTGATACTGATGTTTGTTAAAAATCAGATTTTGAATGTACTTTCCCAAAATAATTTATCTTTGAGTAAACTAAATCTTAAACACATATGAAAAAACTCTACTTTATTTTTTTTACCGCTTTCCTTTCAGGTCAAATCGACGCGCAAACTTATACGTTAACGTCATCCAATCATCAACCAATCGTGGGAGATTCCTATGGTGCATTAACTGTTGATACAAATTCTACGCCTTTGCCAATGCATATTTCGGGAGCGGGAGTTACCTGGAGCATTACTGCTTTAACTCTTACAGATTCAATTGTTGCCTTAAATACGTTTTCAACGGCAGCTACCTATTCAAATTCGGCAAACTATGCCAACACCAATCTCGTACAATACGATTCAACCACTACTACTTACTTTAATTCATCTACAAATATGGTTGAACTAACCGGGGTTGATGCAGGTCAATTTGATTTGAATTACAATGCAGGCAATGCTACCATCGCTATGTATCCAATGGCTTTCGGTTTTTCTAACACAGATAACACCGTTGGAGGAGACATGAGTGTGGTAACGCCTTTTGGTCCAGCTACGGGGACTTTTACAGGAACAGTAACTACCCAGGTTGACGGCACGGGGACTTTAAACCTTAATAACATTTCGGTATTTAACAATTGTGTTCGTTTAGCGACCATGCAAAACATTCTTTTTGATTTGGCTACTCCTTTAGGTCAAATGGCTGGTATCCTAGATCAAACCACGTATAACTTTTACAACAGCTCGTCTAAATTCCCCTTGTTTTCAGTAACTTATTTCCATGTTCAGGTTCCCGATGCCGGAATAGATCAGGGACAAGCGCAGGTAACAATACTTTCTTCGGTTGCTATTGGTGTTAAAGAAAATTCTGAAAAGGAAATTCTTTTCAAAGCGTATCCAAATCCTGCAAGCGATGAAGTGCAACTACATTTTGTTATAGCAAAAAATGAATCTTATACCTTCGAAATTGTAAATGCAATTGGTCAGGTTGTAAAAACGGTATCCATGCCAAATCTTCATATGGGAATGTATAATGAAACAATCAATACATCAGATTTAAGGGCGGGAATATACACCATTAAAGTTACCGGAACATCTTCTCATGGTACCGAAAAACTTGTGATACAAAAATAGTTTTAACCGTGTGATTTTAAAAAACGCCTTAGTTCCCTAAGGCGTTTTTTTATGATTAAAGTTGATATTCCCTATATTCTCCGGGCTTTAAACCATCCAGCCTGATCGAGTCAATCCGCACCCGAATTAATCTGGCGACCTGGTAACCTAACGCTTTGCACATACGGCGTATTTGCCGGTTTTTGCCCTCTTTTAAAATAATCCGGAACTCAAACTCTGAAAGCTTTTCAACTTTACAAGCCTGCGTTTTACAGATCATAATATCGACACCATTCCCCATTTTGATAATGAATTCGTCGGAAATTGGTTTGTTTACAGTAACAAGGTATTCTTTTTCTTTTTCCTTGATTGGACTAGACAAACTTTGAATGTACTTGCCATCATTTGATAAGAGCAATAAGCCTTCAGATTCTTTATCAAGCCGTCCCGCATAGCCTAAATGCTTATCAAATTTAAAAACAGTGGTGAGGTTGTCCTTTATCAATTGATTATTGGTTGTTTCAATTCCTCTCGGTTTATAACACGCTATGTAGGTAAAGGGGGTATTCGGCTTTAACAAATTGTCGTCAAGATAAATATCCCATGTTTCGTTAAATTCAATATTCTCTGTAATAACTGATCCATTAACTTTCAATCGTCGGTGTTCAATGGCACGAATTGCCTCCTTATTAGTGAAGCCCAATCGATGCACCAGGAAATACTTTATATTGAGACGGAAACTCACACGAATGACTTTCCGGCAATAATATCTTTTTTTCGCTGAACTCACAAAAATTCTCCCAATTGGGCTTTATTTATTAAGTTTGCAAGTCTAAAAACTATGGAAAAAACCTATTTCGTTCACCCTTCGGCATTCGTAGATGAAGGCTGCCATATTGGAAAAGGAACTAAAATCTGGCATTTCAGTCATATCATGCCCGACTGTACTCTTGGGGAGAATTGCAATATCGGGCAGAACGTTGTGGTTTCTCCAGGGGTAGTATTAGGAAAGAATGTGAAAGTTCAAAATAATGTCTCCATTTATACCGGAGTAATCTGTGATGATGACGTATTTCTTGGTCCTTCTATGGTATTTACAAATGTGATTAACCCCCGCAGTGCTGTCAACCGTAAATCTGAATATGCTAAAACCCATGTAGGCAGGGGCGCAAGTATTGGGGCAAACGCAACAATTGTGTGTGGCCATGACATTGGCGAATTTGCGTTTATCGGTGCGGGTGCGGTTGTTACCAAAACTGTACCAGCATTTGCGTTAGTTGTAGGTAATCCATCAAGACAAATTGGGTGGATGAGTGAGTTTGGACACCGCTTGGAATTTGACAGCAACGGTAGTGCAACCTGCAAAGAAAGCGGACAGACTTATAAAATAGAAAATAATACCGTTAGAAGAATTTCTTAAAATGACAAAAATAAAATTCGGAGTAATTGGCCAGGGCCATATTGGCAAGCGGCACGCTGAAATGGTACGCCGAAACCCAAATTGTGAATTGGTTGCGGTTTGTGATATCGCACCAAAAGATAAATTAGGACTTGAGAATCTTCAGGAAAAACTTTATAATACTGTTGAAGATTTATTAAAGAACCATCCTGAAATTGAAGTGGTGAATGTTTGTACGCCAAATGGTTTACACGCTGAACATTCACTTAAAGCGCTTGAAGCTAATAAGCATGTGGTAGTGGAAAAACCGATGGCGCTAAGTAAAGCCGATTGCGAAAAAATAATTTATAAAGCGTTAGACCAAAGTAAAACCGTTTTTTGTGTGATGCAAAACCGGTATTCGCCACCGAGTGTTTGGTTAAAAGAAATGGTGGAGAAAAAAACAATCGGTGATGTTTACATGGTTCAATTAAATTGCTATTGGAACCGTGACGAACGTTACTATAAAGCCGGAGGATGGAAAGGCACGCAGGATCTGGACGGAGGAACACTATTCACTCAGTTCTCTCATTGGATAGATATCATGTATTGGTTGTTTGGAGATATTAAAGACATTCAGGCAAAGTTTGCCGATTTTAATCACCAGAATTCCACAGCATTTGAGGATAGCGGATTTGTGAGTTTTAATTTCGTGAATGGTGGAATGGGAAGCATTAATTATTCTACAGCTGTGTGGGATAAAAATTTAGAATCATCGCTGACTATTGTGGGAAGTAAAGGAAGTATTAAGGTTGGAGGACAGTATATGGACCAGGTGGATGTATGTAATATTAAAGACTATGAAATGCCGGTCCTAGCAGAAACCAATCCTGCAAACGATTACGGAGCTTATAAAGGTTCGGCTAATAACCATCATAATGTAATTGAAAACGTCGTTGATACCATTACCGGCAAAACAAAAATTACAACCAACGCGTTGGAAGGTTTAAAAGTAGTAGACATCATTGAACGCATTTACCAGTTACGCCCTGAATCCGTATTAAAAACAAAATAAAATAATTTTATGGGAATTTATAAAGACATCATTGAAAAGAAAGCTACTGTGGCTGTTATTGGTTTAGGGTATGTTGGTTTACCCATTGCTTTAGCTTTTGCAAAAAAAGTGAAAGTGATTGGCTTTGACATCAACGCAAAGCGCGTTGAATTGATGAACAAGGGTATTGACCCCAGTAATGAGTTAACCAAAAAAGATTTTGCTAATTCTGATATTACATTTACACATAAGCTGGAAGATTTAAAGAAAGCCAAATTCTTTATTATAGCGGTACCAACTCCTATTGATGAACATAACTTACCTGATTTAAAGCCGCTCATTGGCGCTACTACAACCGTTGGAAAAGTATTAAAGAAAGGTGATTATGTGGTATATGAATCTACCGTTTATCCTGGTTGTACCGAGGACGATTGCATTCCGGTATTGGAGCGTGAATCAAAACTCAAATTTGTTAAAGATTTTAAAGTAGGATATTCGCCAGAGCGGATTAATCCTGGTGATAAAGAACACACCATCACCAAAATCCTGAAAATTGTTTCCGGTTGTGATAAGGAAAGTTTGGAAGAAATTGCAAAAACCTACGAAATTATCGTAGAGCCGGGCACGCACCGGGCTTCCAGTATTAAGGTAGCCGAAGCAGCTAAAATTATTGAAAACACACAACGTGATGTGAACATTGCTTTGATGAATGAATTATCAATCATCTTTAATAAAATGAACATTAATACGTACGACGTCCTGGAAGCAGCGGGAACGAAATGGAATTTTTTAAAGTTTTTCCCTGGTTTAGTGGGAGGCCATTGCATCGGAGTGGATCCGTATTATTTAACATATAAGGCAGAATCGCTGGGCTACCACGCGCGAGTAATCAATAGCGGGCGCTACGTGAATGACAGTATGGGGTTCTATGTAGCCAAAAACTGCGTCAAAAAAATTATCGCGGCGGGGAAAAATATTTCCAAGTCTAAAGTTTTGATTATGGGAGCTACATTTAAAGAAGACGTAAGCGATATCCGCAACAGTAAAGTGGCTGATATTGTAAAAGAATTAAAATCTTTTGGTGTTAAGGTTGAAATTGTTGACCCGCATGCCGATAGCGACGAATTGAAACATGAATACGGGTTTGGACTAAATAAACTCGCTAAAGGTTATGATGGTGTAATTGTAGCAGTTAATCATAAAGAATATAAAGTTCTGGATGAAAAATTCTTTAAGTCCATTCTTTCAAATAAAGGCGTAATGGTTGACATTAAAGGAATGTATAAAAACAAAATAAAAGGCTTAACATACTGGAGCTTGTAACGATTAACTATAAATGATTCAGGATTTAAGAGATAAGTTATCTCAACTCTTTTATCATTTGCATTCATTCTTTATCCTATAAATAAAAAAATATACCTTGTCCTACAAACTAAGCGGATTAAACCCTGAACAGCAAATACTATTGAATGATGGGAAACTTCTGCCTTTAATGGAAGAATTCTATACCATTCAGGGGGAAGGTTTTAACACGGGTAAAGCCGCATATTTTATAAGGATTGGAGGTTGTGACGTGGGATGCCACTGGTGCGATGTAAAAGAAAGCTGGGACGCAAGTCTTCATCCTTTAACCACCACAGAAACAATTTTACACCATGTACTGGAAAGTAAAACGCCTGCTGTTGTTATTACCGGTGGTGAACCATTGATTTATAATTTGGTGTACTTAACCGGACTTTTAAAACAGAACAACATCCAAACATACATTGAAACTTCAGGAGCATATCCATTAAGCGGTTCATGGGATTGGATTTGTTTATCTCCGAAAAAAACGATGCTTCCAAAGGAGGAAAATTATAAAGCTGCTCATGAATTAAAGATCATCGTTTTTAATAAACATGATTTTATCTGGGCCGAGGAGCAGGCTTCAAAAGTAGGTAATGAGTGCCATTTATATTTACAACCAGAATGGAGCAAACGCAATGAAATTACACCATTAATTGTGGAATATGTAAAGAATCATCCCAAATGGATGATTTCCCTTCAAACGCACAAGTATATTGATATTCCTTAATCAATATAAAATCTGGGAAACATATTTAAGAGTGCCGCGCACAAAGAATAGGCTGGTCAGTTAACGAACTCGTTTGTTTAGCCACCAAAAAGGATTTACGTTCGCACCCATTCCTCCAGAAACTATAATTATTATATTTGATCAATGAAAAAAATTCTTTGCATTGATTCCAATCATGATGTTCTTCATGAAACACTTATTCGTGCAGGGTTCCATTGCGACCTGTGGTGGAATAAAACAAAAGAAGAATTGATTCAACTCATCCCAATGTATGATGGAATTGTAATTCGCAGTAAATTTAAAATTACAAAAGACATCATTGATTCAGCACCAAATTTAAAAATCATAGGACGTGTGGGAGCCGGTATGGAGAACATTGATGTTGAATACGCCAGTAGTAAAGGCATTACCTGCCTGAGTGCGCCTGAAGGAAACAAGGATGCGGTAGGAGAACATGCACTAGGTATGCTGTTAATGCTTATGAATAATTTGAAACGTGCAGATGATGAAGTCAGGAACGGGATCTGGAGAAGGGCAGAAAACCGGGGCCATGAAATTGGCGGAAAAACCGTGGCAATTATTGGGTTTGGCAATATGGGCTCTGCATTCGCAAAAAAGCTTATGGGCTTTGATTGCTCCATCCTGGTACATGATAAGTATAAAACTAATATCAGTGATACGTGTGTTTCAGAAGCCACGTTAGAACGGATTTTCCTGGAGGCAGATATTGTGAGTATCCATTTGCCGTATAATTCAGAAACTAAAAACTACATTAACGAATCGTTTTTGCGCTCTTTCAAAAAAAACATCTACGTGATCAATACCGCACGCGGGCAATGCTTAAACACGTCCGACCTGGTTAATCAAATACAAAATGGCAAAGTTATAGGTGCTTGCCTCGATGTGTTAGAATACGAATCCGTTTCATTTGAAAACCTGGACACGTCCATCCTACCCGCGCCTATGCAATATCTGCTAAAAAGTAATAAAGTGGTCCTAACCCCACACATTGCGGGCTGGACGCATGAATCCAATTATAAAATGAGTAAGATCATCGCCGAAAAGATGATTCAATCCTTTAATGCTTGAATAAAATTATGAGAATACGCGCACTATTTCTATTAATCCTGGTATGTATTTTTGCATCCTGTGCAACCAGATTACCCGTAGAAAAAGGCGATTTTAACGAAACCAACCTTGTGGAATTAGTAAAAGTAGATTCCACTTTGCGTTTGGATATTAGGTATGCTACGGCTAACAACTTTGCAAAACAAGCTGTTTATAAGGAGGCGCGTGCCTTTCTGCAAAAAGATGCCGCTGAATCATTAAAGAAAGCGAATGCGTTACTGAAGCCACTAGGATACGGATTACTTGTTTTTGATGCCTACAGGCCGTGGGACGTTACAAAATTATTTTATGATATCACATCAAAAGAAAATAAAAAGTTTGTGGCCCATCCCAAAGAAGGTTCGCGGCATAACAGAGGTTGTGCGGTTGACGTGACATTATATGATTTGAAAACGGGAAAAGAGGTAGCCATGCCTGGCGAATATGATGAAATGACCGAACGGTCGTATATTGATTACGCAGGCGGCACCGAGGAGCAAAGGAAACTCCGGGACTTATTAATCGCCACAATGCAGAGCGTAGATTTTACCGTGTATAAATATGAATGGTGGCACTTCGACCACAAAGACTGGAAAAAATATAGGATAACGAATAAACCGTTCTCTGAAATAAAATAAGTATTGCCTATATCAACACAACACAGTATCTTTCCGTCCTTAAAATACACTTTATGGCTACTACATCCGATCTTTCAAGAAACGCATTTATCCGGTACAATAACGAATTACTTCAGATATTAGACTACGATCATATTACTCCCGGGAAAGGCAATGCCATTTATTCCTGCAAATGCCGGAATGTTGAAACATGTAAACAAAGTGAGGTTCGGTTTCGTTCCGGTGAAAAAGTTGATCTCATAAGAGTAGATGAACATGAAATGCAGTACCTGTTTACTGAAGGAGATTTTTTGGTTTGTATGAATCAGGAAACATACGACCAAATGCATATCCCTAAAATCTTATTTGCTGATAGCATCCAGTTTTTGCAGGAGGGTATGATTTTAAAAATTCGGTTTGACGAAAATGAAAAGCCATTAAACGGTTCACTTCCTCAGTATATTGAGCTGGAAGTAACCTATACAGAAGAAGGCGTGAAAGGAAAATCTGTAAAAACTGCTGAGGTTGGAAATGGTATTAAAATTCAGGTCCCTGTTTTCGTTGTTATTGGTGACAAATTAAAGATCAATACTGAAACGGGGGAATATGTTGAAAGGGTGAAATAATTACCTCTTCTGTTTACTTTGATTCTGGATCACGCGACCTGTTCCAAAATTTGATTTTCTGATTTCATCAAGCCAGGCTAAAGCTTCGATTTCTGTATGAAAAGTCTTGGTAGGAATTGCTGGCCTATTTACTTTCACATAAGCATTCACAATAAATCGTATTGGAAGTGATTTTATACAAATTGCATTAGCGATGATTCCGGCAGCTGCAATACGTTCTGCAACGTATTCCCGTACCCCTGGCGTCGCAGTAAAACCGTCATTTGTTTGGGTTAATAAAAAGTACTTTTTACCAGCGGTAAGTTTTTTAATTGCCTTCAATAATTCTTCCGCATCCTTTATTTCAAAATCAATATCATCAAAAAGAATAATCTTCATCAGGTCTTCGCTTTCAACGCAAAGTTCGGCGCAAGAAATCTTTATTTGATTCATGACAAAATATTCATTTATTTTTTAAAAGTTCTCAGCCAATTTCGGGCAGCTTCTTCATTTGAAAACATTTTAAATGGAACAAGTTGCTTATAAAACACATTAAAAAAATTTACCATAATCCGAATAGCCAGTGAATTACTGATAATTGCAGCAGCAATAAAATAATCCGACCCGTTTTCTGCAGCAAATACCCTCGCTTCATCAGTCATGGTACTATCCTGTACATCAATAATCTCCAACACTTTGTTATTCGGACCTATTCCCAGAGCCTTATAGGCTTCAAAACAGGCTTTTACTTCTTCAAGATCCATTTCCGCTCCATGAGAAGGCTTTAAAATCAATATTCCCTCATCATCAAGTAAGATCTCGTTCCATTTGGTATTGATTCTGTTTGCTACCATTACAGTATCTAAGTTAAGAACAATATAATATTTAACCTAGAAAAAAGTTGAATCCATCGATAATAAAAACAAGTTAATCTTTTTTCAAATATTTTCGGGTTGCTAACGTAAATTTTATGTCAGCATAGGAAACATTATCTCCTAGAGCCTGCTTTATAACAGAACCGGATCCTGTTTCGTGTGCGATCGCATACTTTAAAATTTTATCATAAATATCCTTCGAAACAAAGCGGGTAACAGGTATCAAACCTAAACTCACAAAATGGGACAAATGGTTTTCTATAGTCCCCATGGTTAGGCTGCGCTCCACAGCAATCTCTTCTATGGGTTTACCCTGTTGAAATAATTCATAAGTAATCGCCTTAGTGTCTTTTTTGCTTTTCTTTTCACTTTTTAATTTCGGAGATTTTACCTTGGATCCTGATTTATTACCTTTTTTAATCGACCGTTCTCCTCTTTTCTCTTCAAACGCAAGTTTTTCAGTGAGTGCCTGCGTTTGCTGCACGATTTCCATTCGTTCCAACTGACTTACCTGCCGGTTTGCTGACATCTTATTTAGTTCCTTCCCATTAAGAACATGATCGATCACTAAAGAAAATTTATCCAGGAGTGTCAGCTGTTTGTAAATTAAACCTTCGAGTTCAAGCAATTCTTCAAGATATGCTTTTACTTGTTTTTCGTCTTTTATGCCTTCACTCTGCTGAAGAATGTTTTTTGACATTTCCTTCAAAACGGGATAAAAGTAATTCTTGGCTGCTGCATGCCTTTCAGCAATCAGGTTAAGAAAACCTTCCTTTCTCTCGTCAAAAATCAGCTGCAATTGATTACAGAATTTCTCTGCATGAAACCTTAACGGATCAAGTTTTGTAACCCACTCTTCGGCCGATGGTAAATTTTTTTGCTTCACAGACCGGTTTTCAGACATGGTATAACTACTTAAGTGCGTCTTGAAACTTTTAAATAACCAAACAAAATCATATGTTTTTAAAATGTACCCTTTTAAAAATAAGACCGTTTCCTGATCAATAAGCTGCTTTAATTCTTCACTTTTTGGTATGCCTTCAGAATATTCTTTTAGCGTTTTATCCTGAGAAAGAGCAGTAAACTGAAGCGGTGAAGTCAATATTAATCCATTCAAGGATTTTAACCTGGATAAAGCAACATACACTTGCCCGGGCGCAAAAGCACGATTAATATCCAAAATGGCTTTCTCAAATGTGAGACCCTGGCTTTTATGAACGGTGATAGCCCAGGCAAGTTTTATCGGATATTGAACAAAAGTTCCAATATCCTTTTCATCCACGTCATTAGTCACCGGATTCAATTCGTACTTGATATTTCGCCATTGATACGTTTCCAGTAAAAAGGGCTTTGATCCGTCTTTAAAATCTATTTCAATAGAATTTTCGGTTAACGTTGAAACTACACCAATTTTACCATTAAAATACTGCTGTCTTCCACTCATGTCATTTTTAATGAACATAATTTGTGCACCAACCTTTAATTCAAGCATAGCATCAACCGGATATGCATGTTCGCTAAAATCACCCTCTACCTGAGCATAAAAGAAAAACGATTTTCCATTAAGTTTTTGTAATGCTGTTTTGTTAATTGAATCAGCTTTAAAATTATGTGTGGTTAATGTTATAGTGTTTAAAGATGGCTTTAATTCAGCATCAGGTAGGTAATGGCGATTCAACAAATCGATGTCGCTTTGTGTGACTGTATTATTTCGAAGATTGTTTAAAAGATCAATAAAAACAGAATCAGATTGCCTGTAAATCTTATCTAATTCAATGTAAAGCGGTCTGTTATTCCTTAGTACAAGCGCATCAAAAAAATAAATACTATTATAATAGTTGTTCATAATTCGCCATTCCTCCTCTTTTACAACAGGAGGTAATTGCATTAAATCACCAATAAACAAAACCTGAACACCACCAAAAGGTTTATGTTGTTGCCGCCGAATGCTTCTCAAAACAAAATCAATTGTATCCAGCAAATCCGCACGAAGCATACTTACTTCATCGATAACCAACAATTCTAACTCCTGCAATAACCGGCGTTTTTGTTCACGCATGTTTAAATGCTTCACCAAGGTATGAGGGGTATTAATTTTTACCTGGAAATTATCGATCCTAAAAGAACTATCAGGAATAAATAAACCAAAAGGAATTCCGAACTGTGAATGAATTGTAACACCTCCTGCATTAATAGCGGCAATGCCGGTTGGCGCGACAATAATGGCATTCTTGTGAGTGTGATCGATAATATTCCTAAGAAATGTCGTTTTCCCGGTTCCTGCTTTACCGGTTAAAAAAACACACCGATTAGTTTGGTTGATACATTTTGCTGCAAGTTCTGCCGGACTAATTTCTCTTACCTCATTTTCCATTACTTGAGTAAAAGTAATCTTTTACGAAATACAAGTTGAAATTTGTTAAATAGTTAATATTTAGTACCTTGCTTTCTTATTGTGTAACACTTACTTTAATTAAAATACTATGAGTGAACGAATACTTAGAGCCTTAATGCAAATGTTTGCCATCATTGCAAAAGTAGATGGAATTAGCAATACGGGTCGTTCTATTGTTGAGTCATTTTTAAAACAGCAATTAAATAAGGAACAGGTAGAAAAATACCTTCTTATTTTTGACGAGTACATTGAAGCGCAACAGGCAGGTTCTAAGAAAAAAGACGGTTCAGCTAAGCGAACTTCCTTGAACTCAGTAAAAGTATTAAAAATTTGCACGCAGATAAATCAGGAACTGGAGCAACCACAAAAAGTTATTGTTTTAATCAGGCTTTTAGAATTCATTTATTCCTCTGACGAAATTTCTGAACAGGAAAACGAATTTGTAGTAACAGTTGCCGACACCTTTAACATTTCAATAGAGGAGTTTAACCAGTTAAGAGCGTTTGTAGAAGATACAGCGGAGAAAATCCCTAATACTCCGAATATTCTCGTAATTAATAACAAAGAGAATGGTTACGGAAACGCATGCAAACACATTTACTGCGATACTCTGACTTCGGACGTGCGGGTTATTCAGATTGACAGTGTGGGAATGTACGCATTAAGAATTTACGGTAACATTGAACTACAGTTAAATGGCCAGGGAATTTCAAAAGACCGCATCCATATTTTAACGCCAGGATCGTCACTAAGAAATTCAAGGGTTAAACCGATATATTATAGCGATATTATTGGCAGGTTCCTTGCCGATAGTTCCAAGGCACGCATTTCATTTGAAGCAAAGAATATCGAATACAAATTCAAAGGGGGCAAATTAGGATTACGGAACATTAATATTCGCGAAGAAAGTGGTAAACTGATCGGAATTATGGGTGGATCAGGTGCAGGGAAATCCACACTTCTTAACGTTTTAAACGGGGTTGAAACCCCAAGCAGTGGACAGGTTTTAATCAATGGTAAAAATATTCATGTCGAGAAAAAATTTGTTGAGGGTGTAATTGGTCATGTGACACAGGACGACTTGCTCATTGAAGAACTTACCGTTTACCAGAATCTTTTCTACAACGCAAAATTGTGTTTTGGTAACCTATCAGACGAAGAAATTGCAAAAAAATGCCATGCCTTATTAGCGGATTTAGGACTTTCTGAAACAAAGGATTTAAAAGTTGGCTCACCCTTGGAAAAGACTATTTCCGGTGGACAGCGGAAACGGTTAAATATTGGCTTGGAGTTGATTCGCGAACCTTCAGTATTATACGTAGATGAGCCAACATCGGGGCTTTCTTCAAGGGATTCTGAAAATATTATGGACCTTTTAAAAGAATTATCTTTAAAAGGCAAGCTTATTTTTGTGGTAATTCACCAGCCTTCTTCAGACATTTTTAAGATGTTTGATAAACTTCAGATTCTTGATGTAGGCGGGTATCCAATATATTATGGTAATCCGGTTGATGCGGTGTCGTATTTTAAAACACTGGTACAGCATGTAAATGCTGAAGAGAGTGAATGCTGGAACTGTGGTAATGTGAATCCGGAATTAATTTTCAATATTATAGAAAGCAAAGTATTGGATGAATACGGTAACCTTACGCATAACCGTAAAACGAGTCCGAGTGAGTGGAATAAAAGTTATGTAGAAAGAATTGAATCGACTATTGGTGAAATTAATCACCAGGATGAAATTCCGGAAGCCATATTTAAAATTCCCAATGCATTTCAGCAATTTAAGGTTTTTATTACCAGAGATGTAAAAAGTAAACTCACCAATACGCAATACTTGTTGATTAACTTTATTGAAGCACCTCTACTTGCTTTTATTCTGGCTTATCTCATCCGCTTTTATAATACAGATGCCGAAAATACTAAAGGATACATTTATCGGGAAAACGAGAATATGCCCGCTTATATGTTCATGTCAGTTGTTGTTGCGTTATTTATTGGTTTAACCGTTTCTGCAGAAGAAATCATCCGTGACCGTAAGATCAGGAAACGTGAGTCGTTTTTAAATTTAAGCAAAGGCAGTTATTTGTGGAGTAAGATCATCATCATGTTTGTTTTATCTGCTATTCAAACCCTCACCTTTGTCATTGTAGGTAACTCCATTTTAGATGTAAACGGAATGCTAACGGATTACTGGATGGTTTTATTCACCGCATCCTGTTTTGCCAATATGTTGGGTTTAAATATTTCGAGCGCATTTAACAGTGCAGTTACCATCTATATCTTAATTCCTTTCCTCATTATTCCTCAATTATTGTTGGCTGGTGTTGTTGTTAAATTTGACAAGTTAAATCCCACCCTGGCTAAGCAGGGAGGCGTTCCCATGGCTGGCGAAGTAATGGCAAGTCGTTGGGCTTTTGAAGCTTTAGCGGTTAACCAGTTTAAAGCCAATAAGTATCAGAAAAACTATTACAAGTTCCACAAGGCTATCAGTATTGCTTCCTATAAAAAAGTGTATTGGATTCCGGAACTTCAAAATAAAATGACAAAAATTGAAGGCTTAATGCTGAAAGCAGATTTGAATAAAAATGATCTGGATAAAGACTTCACCCTACTTAAAAATGAACTCTTAAAAGAACAGGCTTTCTTAAAAAACAAATATATTTTTGAAAATATTGATAAACTGAATCCGAAGGATTATGATCATAACATTGCGGTATCGTTAAAAAATTTCCTTGCCAAAATTAATGAGCACTACATCAACTATGAAAACAAAGCCAGAAAACAGGAAGATGAAGTAACTCAAAAGCTAATTAAACAATTAGGTAACGACAAATTTATTGCTTTACGTGATGACTATACCAACGAAGCTTTAGACCAGTTTATGTTAAACAGTAATGACCTTGGTGATCGTTGTTTAGAACACGACGGAAGATTGATTCAGCGGATTGATCCCATATACCTTGATCCCATGGAATCTAATTTAGGAGCAGCACATTTTTACGCCCCTAATAAACGCTTTATGGGTAAACTGTTTCCAACTTATTGGTTCAATATTTCAGTAATTTGGCTTATGAGTATTTCATTAATGGTAATGCTGTACTTCGATGTATTTAAAAAGATCCTGGATTTCTTAGGCAACATCAGTTTTTCAAAAAAATAACTTGAAGTCACTCGTTTATGGACTTAAGCTCCTAAATATTTTTCTTTTTAACTAACTTTGTTTAACAAAAACACCCCTAGGGTTGTTGTAAAAAACCTATCTTTGTCCGTCTTGAAAAAATTTTCAGTATACTTTATCATTTTCTGTACAATCGCTTTTATAAGCTGCGACGGTTATAACCGTTTATTGAAGAGTTCCAATTATGAATTAAAACTGGAAAGGGCTCAGGAATATTATAAAAAAGGGAATTATGTGAAAGCAACAGCCTTGTTTGAAGAGTTAATTCCTGTATACAAAGGTACCGACAAGGCCGAAGAGATTTATTATTACTTTTCGTACTGCAATTATTATCAGGGCGATTATGCACTTTCCCAATACCATTTTAAGAACTATTACAGAAGTTTTCCAATGGGTAAACATGCAGAGGAATGTTTGTTTATGAACGCCTATTGTTATTACTTGAATTCACCGGTGTATAAATTGGATCAAACCGATACCAAAAATGCGATGGCTGAACTTCAAAACTTTATTGATTTGTATCCTGAAAGTTCTAGAATTGACTCATGCAACAAAATTAATGATGTTTTGAGGGGAAAACTGGAACAAAAGGAGCGTGACATTACAAATCAATACTATAATATTGGTGATTACAAAGCAGCCATTGCGTCCTGTATTAATTTTACCAAGGATTTTCCCGAGTCTCGCTTTATTGATGAAATCATGTACACTCAAATTAATTCATACTACCTTTTAGCGATTAATAGCCTGGAAACCAAAAAGGTAGAAAGATTAAATTTAGCTATGGAAAGTTATTTAAAATTAGTAGATTTGTATCCTAAAAGCAGTTATTTGCCCAAAGCAGAATCTGTTTATGAGAGTTGTGTGAAAATAAAAAGTAATCTTAATCAATAGTTAAAAATGGATTTTAAAAAAACAAACGCAGAACCTAGTACTGTAACACGTGATATTAGAAGGTTTGATGGCCCAACCGGGAATATTTATGAATCAATCTCTATTATATCAAAACGTGCTAATCAGATTAGTTCTGAGATGAAAGAAGAATTATCTGCAAAATTAGCTGAGTTTGCCAGTCATTCCGATAACCTGGAGGAGATTTTTGAAAACCGTGAACAAATTGAAATTTCGAAATTTTACGAAAAATTACCGAAACCGTCTTTAATCTCAATCAATGAGTTTTTAGAAGACAAAACCTATTACCGCAACCCAGCTAAAGAAGAAAAATAGCATTCGTTTTCATTTTAAATATTAAACCCATCCACCATTTTGGCAGATGGGTTTTTAATTTTTATGTCATTAAAAAACAAACATATTCTTCTTGGAATTACTGGTGGAATTGCTGCCTATAAATGTGCGCATTTAGTTCGTCTTTTTTTAAAAGAAGGCGCGCACGTTAAAATAGTAATGACTAAATCTGCGGAAGATTTTGTAACTGCTAAAACGCTTTCGGTTCTAAGTAAAAATGAAGTCGTTAGCGATTTTTTTGACAAAGATGATAACTGGAACAATCACGTTGCCCTTGCCGAGTGGGCCGATTCGGTAGTTATTGCGCCGTTAACGGCTAATACACTTGGCAAATTTGCCCACGGATTATGTGATAATATAGTAACGGCGTGTTATTTATCGGCCAGAAACAAAGTTTTTGTTGCTCCCGCTATGGATCTCGATATGTACCAGCATCCTACAACCAAACATAATCTTGACTGCTTAAGGAAAAACGGGAATATCATAATACCCGCTGAAAATGGCGAATTAGCGAGCGGATTATCGGGTGAAGGACGTATGGCTGAACCTGAGACAATCATTGAATATGTTAAGCACTTTTTTATCAACGACCTTCCTTTAAGCGGCAGAAAGGTATTAGTTAACGCAGGGCCTACTTACGAGGCCATCGACCCTGTTCGCTTTGTTGGAAACCGTTCGTCGGGGAAAATGGGTGTTGCATTGGCAGATGAATTTGCAAAAGCCGGCGCTCAGGTCACGTTAATTTTAGGACCCTCTCATCAACGCCCGACAGAGAAATCAGTTACGATGATTGCCATCGAAAGTGCCGATGAAATGTTAACCCAATGTCTTAGTATTTTTGACGGAATAGATATTGCCATCCTCTCCGCTGCAGTTGCCGATTATAGACCTAAAGATGTTGCGACTTCTAAAATAAAAAAATCAGATGAATCGCTTATCCTGGAACTCGTTAAAACTACCGACATCCTTGCAACGCTGGGTAAAAAAAAGAAGAAACAACTGTTAGCTGGATTTGCATTAGAAACAGACCATGTGATTGAATATGCTAAAGAAAAAATAGCGAAAAAAAATCTGGATTTTATTGTAGCAAATTCTGCCAGCGAAGCAGGAAGCGGTTTCGCAGTGGACACCAATCGCATAACTATTATTGATAAACACAATAAATTGTATAATTTTGAGTTAAAAAACAAGCAGGAAGTGGCGAAAGACATCGTGCATTTTACTCTTAACTATTTAAAAACGCATGATTAAATATATTTTTGTTTTTCTTTTATTTCTGAATTACAATTTCTTCATGGCACAGGAACTTAACTGCCAGGTCAGTGTGGTTTCTCCCCAAATCCAGGGAACAACAGAGAAGCAGATTTTTGAGCAATTACAAAAATCTATTTTTGAATTCATGAATAATACCAAATGGACAAAAGATAATTTTACGACCGCTGAAAGGATTGACTGCTCTATTCTTATTAACGTGACACAAAAAGCCGGTACAGACGATTATCGGGCAACCATTCAGATTCAAAGCCGCAGGCCTGTGTTCAAAAGCTCTTATTTTTCTCCAACGTTCAATTACATTGATGAGAATTTTGCGTTCAGATACCAACAATTTCAACAACTTGAATTCAATCTTAATACCTTCTCAAACAACATTACATCGGTATTAGCATATTACGCGTACATCATTATCGCGCATGATTATGATTCATTCTCGAACCTTGGGGGTACAGAGTATTTTCAGAAAGCCCAAACCATAGTATCCAACGCACAAAGCGCTGCAGAAAGTGGGTGGAAATCATTTGAAAGTAATAAAAACCGGTATTGGATTGCCGAAAATGCCTTGCAGCCAGTGTTTCAACCAATACGGGAATGTATGTATAAATACCACCGTTTAGGTTTAGATATCATGAATGAAAAACCCGATGAAGGAAGAAAGGAAATATTAAAATCAACAGAATTATTACTTGGGGTTTACCGCAACAGACCGGCCTCTTTTATCATGGAACTGTTTTTTGACGCTAAAACTGACGAATTGGTAAACATCTTTTCAAAAGGCTTTCCAGATGAAAAAGCAAAAATAGTTGAAACATTAACAACGGTTGACCCGGCTAATTCTACAAAATATTTCAAAATTCAGGGGAACTAATTTCTTTTATCTTCGCACTTATTCTATGAAATCATTAATACTTACTCTTTCCATTTTTGCGCTTACCCTCACCAATTTTGCACAGGAAAAATCAGAGGCTATAAAGCTCGTTGAAAATTCGCTGGCTGTAAAAGATATTACGGTAGATTCTGCCAAGTTCTGGAAAATAGGCGGTGTAGTGTCGCTCAATGGCCAACAGGTTTCTTTAACTAACTGGTCGGCTGGAGGAAATAATTCTGTTTCACTTGCCGGATTAGTAAATGTGTTTGCTAAATACAAAAAAGGAAAAATAAATTGGGAAACCAATTTGGATTTGGGTTACGGGGTTATCAACCAGGGTGACGCTAAAAAATGGTGGAAGAATGACGATAAAATTCAGTTCTCAACCAAATTTGGCAGAGAATTGAAAAAACATTGGTACCTGGCTATGCTGGCTGATTTCCGCACACAATTCACAAACGGATATAATTATCCGAACGATTCAGTCTATATATCAAAATTCATGGCACCTGCCTACGGACTGGCGGCTATAGGTTTCGACTATAAACCAAATGATAATTTTTCTCTATTACTTTCTCCGGTAACCGGAAAATTTACCTATGTGATTGATGACAGCCTAGCAAAATATGGTGCCTTTGGCGTTCAAAAAGAAATCAGAGATCCTAATGACGGCAGAATTACACAACGCTATTTAACACATCGCGAAGAATTTGGTGCCTATTTGAAAATGCAGTATCAGACAAAAGTGATGGAAAATGTTACGTTCCAAACGGTGCTTGAATTGTTTTCCAACTATTTTTATAACCCCGAAAACATTGATGTGAACTGGTCGACCCTTACGACCCTAAAAGTGAATAAATACATTTCGGCGACCCTAACAACGCAATTAATTTATGACGATGATATCAAGGTGTTAAGAACTTCAGGTGATCAAAAAGGTACTGTAGGGCCTGACGTGCAATTTAAACAGGTACTTGGAGTTGGATTCTCATATAAATTCTAATCCTAAATAAGATTGGGTAAAAGAGGCCGCACTTGCGGCCTCTTTTATTTGATTAGTTATTTTGCTGACAGAGTTATGTAAGGAATGATCATCTCCTCCAAACTTACACCACCGTGCTGGAAAGTATTTTTATAATACTGTACATAATGATTGAAGTTGTTGGGATATGCGAAAAATTTATCTTCTCTCGCAAATATATAACGCGTGCTTACATTTTGTTTTGGTAAAAACGCATCCGCCGGATTTTTGATTTCAAACACTTCTTTTGGATTATAATCAAGTGCCCTACCCTGCTTATATCGTAAATTGGTGTTCACGCTTTTATCACCCACCACTTTGGTAGGTTCTTTAACGTGAACCGTTCCATGATCGGTTGTAATAACCATTTTAGCTCCTTTGGAGGCGATGAATTTAATCATATCAAGCAGAGGAGAATGTTCAAACCACGACACTGTAAGGCTACGGTAAGCAGGTTCATCATCTGCCAGTTCACGAATCATTTCTAATTCAGTACGAGCGTGGCTGAGCATATCTACAAAATTATATACAATCACATTGAGCTTATTGTTCATCAAATTACTCATATTCTCAGAAAGCTTTTTACCTGCAGCAAAATTGGTGATCTTGTTATAACTGGTTTTTATATCTTTCCCTAAGCGCTTTATTTGAGCATTTAAGAAATCTTCTTCATGCATGTTCTTTCCGCCTTCATCTTCATCGTTTTTCCACCAGTCGGGATGACGTTTTTCCATTTCACTCGGCAACAATCCTGAAAACAACGCGTTTCTGGCATATTGTGTGGCAGACGGTAAAATACTAAAAAACAATTCTTCGCTATCTACTCTGAAATAATCCTGAATAATCGGTTGGATCATTTTCCATTGGTCATATCTTAAATTATCAATAACTACTAAAAAGGTGCAGGCATTGTTATCAAAATGACTAAAAAATTTATTTTTTAATAACGTATGACTCATTGTGGGTACATTGGTACTTGATCCATTAAGCCAGCTTATGTAATTTTTCTCAATGAATTTAAAGAATTGAAGGTTTGCATCGGCTTTCTGCATTTTTAAAACTTCAAGCATTCCCTTGTCCTGATTTTTATCTATTTCCAATTCCCAATACACAATTTTTTTGAAAACTTCCTGCCATTCCTGCCAGTTAAGATTATCGGATAACGTCATGCCGATTTCACGAAATTCTTTACGGTATTCGGTATTGGTTTTTTCTGATACCAGGCGCTTGTTATCCAGCGTTTTTTTCAATGACAAGAGTATCTGATTAGGATTAACCGGCTTAATCAGGTAATCTGCAATTTTACTACCAATTGCATCTTCCATGATATATTCTTCTTCACTCTTCGTGATCATTATAACAGGCAGATCTGATTTTAACTGTTTAATTTTCGTTAACGCCTCCAGTCCGGAAATTCCAGGCATATTTTCGTCAAGAAGCACTGCTGATAAATCATTGGTTTCTTTTACGATATCTATGGCTTCATCTCCGCTTAACGCGGTTACAATTTCATAGCCTTTACTGTTTAAAAATAAAATGTGTGGTTTTAGCAGATCAATCTCGTCATCCGCCCAAAGAATAGTTATTTTGTCCATAAACTGAGTTTCATTTAATACGTTCCGAATGGGTGTTTATTGTGGCAATATTAACAATTAATTGCAGCAAAAGCATTACATGCAAATAACCCGGCAGTTTCAGTGCGTAACCTGCTTTTACCAAAAGTTACAGGTTGGAATCCCGCTGTTAATGCCATGGAAATTTCGTCCTTAGAAAAATCGCCTTCCGGCCCAATTAGCACTGTAAAACTTTGGCCAACTGTGATAAACTCCTTCAATATCCTTTTTTCCTCCTCGACACAATGTGCTATTAATTTTATTCCTGTTGATTCTTTTTTTAAAAATTCTTTGAAATCAATCAGCGGGTTTAAAACGGGAAGGTAAGCTTGCTGACTCTGTTTAACGGCTGCTTCTGCAACTTTCCGCAAACGCTCCTCCTTAACGATGGTGCGCTCAGAATTTTTACACCGAATTAAAGAAATTTCGTCAATACCAATTTCAACTGCCTTTTCTACAAACCATTCCGTACGTTCTATATTCTTGGTGGGGGCAATTGCAATATGAAGGTGGTAGTTCCTGGAAGGTTTTATAAGTTCTTTTGAAACTAACGATACTGCACATTGTTTTGCGTGGGCCGCTTCTATTTTACCAACCGCCACTGTTCCGTTACCATCGATTACGCGAATTATGTCGCCAACTTTATGTCGCAACACCTTCACGCAATGCAGCGATTCGTCTTCATTCAGAATGGCAGACATGTTCTGTATAATTCCAAAAAATGTGTTCATCTTAGAACCAAATTAAAATTCGAATATACGCACGAATAGGGTAACAATATTATCTTCCCTAATCATAAGTTCACAAAAAATATATTTTTATTCGTCGTATCTTTACAACCCCGCTTCACTATAAATTGTAAACCAAAACCAGCCTTGAATTATTTAGCACATAGTTTTTTATCATACAATAAACCGGAACTTATTATTGGTAACTTTATTGCGGATTCACTCCAGGGAAATCAGTTTGAGGGATTGACGGAAGGTATAGTACAAGGTGTTCGGTTGCATCGTAAAATTGACTCTTTTACAGATTCTCATCCAGTTTATTTAACCAGCAAACATAAGTTTAGGAAAGACTTTGACAAGTACAGCGGTGTGCTTATGGATATCATTTATGATCATTTTCTAGCGCGTAATTTTCATGAATATTCGGATAAAAATCTTCAGGATTATGCTAGCTACATTTACTACCTTTTAAAAGATCATTACCAATTCCTACCTGAAAATGCCAAACGCTTTTATGGTTATATGACCGAGCGAAACATTCTTTTCCATTATTCCACGCTTGATGGAATTGAATCGGTATTAACCCATTTAAGTCACCGCATCCGGCACCGGTTTGAATTGCAACGAGCCATACCAATTTTAGAGAAGGAATATGATGTGATTCACGAAGAATTCCGTGTTTTCTTTGATGATCTTCAAGCGTTTTGCAAAATGCAGCCAGAACTTACCGGTGAATAAATTGCTGTTTTTTATTCATGCAAATTAGTACCTTTGCACCCAAATTTTCTTGAACCAATCAATAATGATTACAACTGATTTAGCAATAATTGGAGCCGGACCTGTAGGTTTATTTGCCATTTTTGAAGCAGGACTTTTAAAGATGCGTTGCCACTTGATTGACTATTTGCCTCAGGCCGGAGGACAGTTATCGGAGATCTATCCAAAAAAACCTATATACGATATTCCAGGTTATCCCAGTGTGTTAGCTCAGGAACTGATTGATAATTTATTAGAACAAGCAGAACCTTTTCATCCAACCTATACGTTTGGTGAACGCATAGAAACCCTTGAAAAGCGCGATGAGCGGGATTTTTTATTGACTACCAATTTAGGCACCCAAATTCAGGCAAAGGTAGTTGTAATTGCCGGCGGATTAGGCTGTTTTGAGCCACGAAAACCAGAAGTATCAGGCTTGGCGCAATTTGAGAACGGGAAAGGCATCAACTATATGATTCTTGACCCCGAAAAATACCGTGGCCAACGAATGATCATAGCCGGTGGTGGTGATAGCGCATTGGATTGGGCGATTTATTTAAGTGAAGTGTGTTCTGAATTGACTTTGGTTCATAGAAGTGAATCCTTCCGTGGAGCTCCTGACAGCGTAAATAAAGTGATGAAACTTGCCGAAGAAGGGAAGATTAAACTATTTTTAAATACAAATTTACAAACGGTGAACGGTAAAGATCGTTTGGAAACCGTTTCCATGGTAAACACAAAAACCCATGAATTACAGGTGGTTCATACCGATCATCTTATTCCACTGTTTGGATTAAGCCCGAAACTGGGACCCATTGAAAACTTTGGATTAAACATTGATAAGAGCGCTATCGTGGTAAACACAGACGATTATTCAACAAACATCGAAGGCATTTATGCTATTGGCGATATCAACACTTATAAAAATAAATTAAAACTGATACTTTGTGGTTTCCATGAGGCTGCTCTCATGAGTCATAGCGCCTACAAATACATTAACCCAGGTGTGAAATATACGATGAAGTACACAACTGTACAGGGCGTAAATGAATTTTAATTTACTCTGAAATTGCTTAAAAAGACCAAACATGACAGATATTAAAATCAATATTCACAACCCTGACCAAACCCTTACTACCTTAGAAGCACCAACGGATATGGGCTTAAGTCTGATGGAGTTTTTAAAAGGAAACGATTACGATATCCTTGCAACTTGTGGAGGTATGGCACTATGCGCAACTTGCCATGTAAGTGTAATAAATGGCTTTGAAAAATTATCTGAAATTTCGGATGATGAATATGCAATGCTCGACACATTGCCTAATATTACAGAAACGTCTCGTTTAAGTTGCCAGTTGAAATTAGCGGAAAACATGGATAATATTACGGTTAAATTAATGGGCGACGGTAATTAATAAGCCCTTGTTTTTAAATTCTCCGTTATCTATTATCCATTTCTGATTCACAGGATTTTTTTACATACGACCCGGGCGCGTTTTCCAGAATAGGATAAAATTTATTTCCGAGTTTTTTTCTGGCGGGAACCTTTTTACCGGAATGTTTTGATAAGCTCTCATAATAGGAATTCCACCAACTTCCTTCGCGATACTTCGCAGTTTTTTTCCAGGCCTCATAATTGCCTTTAAGTTCACCATCGGTCCAATAACCATATTTATTTTTTGCAGGAGGATTAATGGCGCCCATTACATGACCGGAGCCCCCAAGAATGAATTCAACGGGCCCGCTAACCATCCGTGTGGTTATAAATACTGTTGACGCTGGTGATATATAGTCTTCGGTAAACCCAATTACAAATACCGGGCAACTAATTTTGCCTATATCAATTGGATATCCAGATACTGTTAACGCGTTTTTACGGCTTAATCCGTTTTCCAGAATTATACGGTGGATATAATATTTGTACATTTCACCGGGTAAATTGGTATTGTCGTTTGTCCAGTACAACACATCGAAAGCCGTCGGTTTTAAGCCCTTCAGGTAATTGTTTACCGCATAGTTCCAAATCAAGTCATGGGAACGAATAAGGTTAAACGCCAGTTCCATATTATGACCGTTTAGCAAGCCATTATGCAGTAGTTCTCCCCTATCCAGTTTTTTTACCAATGCTTCATCAATTACATTTCCCATAGGGCCAACATCTATAAAATCGATCATGGCAGCCAAAAAGGTAGCAGTATTGATGGGATCCTTATCGCCTTGGTTTTCAAGAATGGCAGCAGCAACACTCAACAAGGTACCGCCGAGGCAATAGCCAAAGGTGTTAATTTTATCAACATCAGAAATTTCTTTAGCTACCTCAATTGCTTTCAATGCACCCAACTCCACATAATCATCGAAACTTAAATGCGAGGTTTCAGGACAAGGATTGCGCCATGAAATCATAAACACAGTAAATCCTTTATCCACTAAAAACTTAACCAGCGAATTGTGTGCCTGTAAATCGAGTATATAAAATTTATTGATCCAGGGCGGGATCATCAGTATTGGTTTTTCAAAAACGGTATCTGTAGTTGGCGAATATTGTATAAGTTGAATAAGTTGGTTTTCAAAAATTACGGCGCCAGGCGATGTGGCTAAATTTACACCTACCTCAAAGGCTGACTCATCGGTTTGTGTAATCTGGCCTTTCTCGATGTCTTTAATCAAATTTTTAAACCCTTGAAACAGGCTTTTACCATGTGTTTCTATGGCTGTTTTCTGAACTTCCGGATTAGTAGGTAAAAAATTTGCCGGCGAAAACAGATCCATAAAATGCTGGTTGTAAAACGCCATTTTTTTACGCGCTTTATAACCAATTTCAATTTCAGAAATAATGCGTTCCGCAAGTCTTTCTGTGATCAGATAATTCTGCCGGATAAAATCAAAATATGGAATGTTCCATTCCGTTGCTGTAAAACGTTTATCATTTTTTTTTGCAATATCCTTGAAAGTACATTCTTCATCTGGATTAATAAATACTGAATTCCATATTCTTTGTTGGCAGCCGAGGTAATCCAGCCACAAACCATACACTTTCTGCATTTCATGTGGATTGATCGCAATTTTTGACAAAAAATTGAAATAGGTAATTGCAATGGAACGGCTGTCGTGCTGGTACCCTTTAAAGTTTTTAAAAAAATCGGCCCATAATTTTACACCGGCATTATTCATTCCGGTAACTATTTCTGTGGGATTAAACTCTGCGCTGCTTTCCATAAATCACTTCATAACAAAGCCCGGGCGATGAACCCGGGCCTCCTTACTAAATCCTGATTAATTGTGTACTGTTACTTTTTGGTTTTTTTTCACCTCATTTTCTTGGGTGTTACCATTTTTTGAAAATTTGTCTGCTGTCTCTTCTTTCGTTTTTACAGCCTTAGCGGTATCTGCCCAAATTTGTTTGTTTAAATCAAACAGCTCATTCAACTGGTTGCTAAACTCTTTCTGTAAGTCTTTATTAATTTCCACTGTATTTTCAACCCTCTTATTATAAGATTCAATCATCGTTTTAACCAATTTTTGCGTGGCTTCAAATTCCTTTTCAATGGCTTGCTGATATTTTTCATTGATACTAGCCCAATCAATGTTTCCATTATCTAGTTTACGAGAAAAACTATTAAACAGGTTTTGATTATACTCAGTTATTTGCTGAAAGGTCTTTTCAAAAGGATTGTTACCTACTCCAAAATTAGTGAATGGAATGGAACCTGGTTTTAAAGGACCGTTTAAGAACAAGTCGGAATATCCTTTCATAGGATTCCATACATTTTTGTTACTCTCACTGTTAAATGAATTAAACAAATTTCCGTAAAAACCGGAAACAAGGTTCAATTGTTTTTTATAAAGATCAGTCATAGAATTAGTGACTTCATTTAACCATTGGTTGATCACTTTTGTGCTTTCCTGTAAAGTTTCATTCGCATTAGATGTTGAGTTGGTTGTTTCCATTAGTTTTTTTGGATTAAAATTTTAATAAAATGGGTTTAATAATGAGACTCTAAAGAACAGGATTATTCAAAGAATAGCCCTTACACTCATCCATAGATTTCTATGCAAAAATCAAAGATGGGGAGATGGGAATAAACCAATAAAGGATAATTAAACACTTAATTCGCTCTTGAAGGCTCATCGTCGTCCTTATATTTATTGTAATCCAGTGTATTCCCCCAGAAATTCATTTGCTGTTTAATCCATGCTTTTCTGGTACTCACATAATTACTGGCCGGATTGGCCTTTAATCGCAGTGGATTGGGAAGAATAGCCGCAATCGCCGCGGCTTCATCCTTATTGAGTTTTTTTGCTGGTTTTCTAAACCAGTGTCGCGATGCAGCTTCTGCACCATAAATACCTGGTCCCATTTCAATGCTATTCAAATACACCTCCATAATGCGCTCTTTACTCCAGAATAGCTCAATTAATAATGTAAACCATGCCTCAAATGCTTTCCTTAAGTAACTTCTCCCCTGCCATAAAAATACATTTTTGGCAGTCTGTTGTGTGATGGTGGATCCACCACGGAAACGCTTTCCCTCCTCATTCTCTTTCATTGCTTTTTTGATGGCACCTAAATCAAATCCAAAATGTTTTAAATAATTTTGATCCTCGCTGCATACAACCGCCAATTGAAGCTTTGGTGAAATTTCATCCAGGGGAACCCAGTCATGTTCCAAAACAACACCTTTCCCGTCTCCAATTTGTTCTATATTACGAATTATCATTAAAGGAGTTAGAGGCACCGGCAACCATCGGTACAAAACCACAGAAATAACCGAGACAATTACGAACACTAAAAAAATTCTCCAGGCTATTCCAAAAAGCTTTCCAAACAATTTTATCATAAAAGAGTAAAACTATTCTATTTATTTCCCTTAAGTTTGCCCCCATACAAATTTTAACAACACCGTGCTATTAATAACATGAGTAAACGATCAACCTATATCATTCTCATCATCGCTATCCTTGGAGTAATCGGCCTATACTACTACAATAAATATAGAGTAGCCCCGGTTTTACAGATACCAGCACTAGATGTTGTGTCAGATGATGGAAATCCTTTTACTATTTCTTCACTAAAAGGAAAAAAAGTAATTATTAGTTTTTATGCTTCTTGGTGTCCCCCGTGCAGGGAGGAACTAAAAGTTCTGAGCAAAATAAAAAATGATAAACTTTCGGATATCGAGATACTTGCAATTACCGATGAAGGAATTGACAAAATGATTGCCTTTAGGAACGGGAAACAGTATCCTTTTACATTCTTAACACTTAAAGCACCCTTCTCAACAATCGGTATCAATTCAATACCTGTGACTTATTTGTTAAATACAAATGGCGAAATCGTTTATAATAATGTAGGCTATATTGACTGGGAAGACGAATCAACACTATCGCATTTAAAAGCCTTGATGGATTAATTGAAATCTTTGCTTAAGCACTTTTTATTAAATATATTTAAAGACCCTTTTATTTAAGAATATGACGAAAATTAAATTTGGAACCGACGGCTGGAGAGCAATCATCGCAGAAGATTTTACAGTTGAAAATGTTGCCAGGGTAACAGAAGCAACCGCTGTATGGCTAAAGAAAAACTTTGAAAAGCCAACGGTTGTGGTTGGGCATGATTGCCGTTTTGGAGGTGAATTATTTGCACAAACAGTGGCAAAAGTGCTTGTTGCAAACAACATTCAAGTATTTCTGGCAAAAGGATTTGTCAGTACACCTATGATTTCCTTGGGTACTGTTAGGCATAAAGCGAGCCTTGGAATCATCATAACGGCGTCGCATAACCCTCCTGCATATAACGGGTATAAACTAAAAGGCCATTACGGCGGACCGTTAGGCCCGGAAAAAGTTCAGGAAATTGAAGATATCATTCCGGAACAAAGTGCTGTAAACCTTAATACGGTTGATTTAAAATCGGCTGAAGAAAAAGGCCTAATGGAAATTACACCATTGGAAGACATGTATGTAAAGCATGTTGAGGATAATTTTGACATTGCGGCGATCAAAAAATCCGGTCTGAAATTCGCGTATGATAGTATGTACGGCGCAGGTCAGCGTGTTATGTTCCGTTTGTTTCCCGAAATTGTTCATTTGCACAATGACTATAATCCAGGTTTTAAAGGGCAGGCACCTGAACCAATCCATAAAAATTTAACTGAATTCTCAAATCTGATCAAAACCAGCGGGAATATTGATTGCGGATTGGTTACAGATGGCGATGCAGATCGTATTGGGCTTTACGATCATCAAGGAAATTTCGTTGACTCCCATCACATCATTTTACTATTGATTCATTACCTGAAGAAATACAAAGGGATGGACGGAAAAGTATGTACCGCATTCAGCTCTACCGTAAAAATCAAGAACATGTGCGATCATTACAATCTTCCATTGGACGTTGTTAAGATTGGCTTCAAATACATCTGTAATATTATGATTACTGAAGATGTACTGGTTGGTGGAGAAGAAAGCGGTGGAATTGCTATCAAAGGCCATATTCCGGAACGCGATGGTATCTGGATGGGACTCGTGCTTTGGGAGTTCATGGCAAAAACAGGAAAAAAATTGACTGAGCTCATCGACGAAGTGTATGCTATTACCGGGCCTTTTTCATTTGAACGAAATGACCTCGCAATAACCGAAGACCTGAAGAACAAAATTGTGGCGAACTGTAAAAATAATCACTACAAAGAATTTGGGAAATACAAGGTACAACGCGTTGATGACCTTGACGGATTTAAATTTTTTATAGATGACAATACCTGGACTATGATTCGTGCTTCGGGGACAGAGCCGGTTCTCAGAACTTATGCTGAAGCATCAACCAAGGAGAAAGCTTTTGACATTCTTGCAGAGGTAAAGAAAGTTCTACTGAACTAACTATTATTTTGAAAATTAGAATATGCCCGGCTATCAAAAGTCCGGGCTTTTTTAATCGGTTATTTTGCTTACTTTTCTGACTTGAAATTCTTCCATGATACCTTTCCTTCAGTACATTGCACAGTATGTTTTTCAGCACCACACACATAGTACTGAACAACTTTGTATTGTACTTCCGAATAAAAGGGGGGCACTGTATTTAAAACAACACCTTGCTAATGTTTTTCAAAAAACCATTTGGCTACCGGCAATTATCAGTGCCGAAGAACTTGTAGCTGAACTATCGGGTTTACAACAAGCGGATAGCATTGATCTTATCTGTGATTTGTACACCGTTTATACCGAAGAGTTAAAAGAAAAAGCAGAACCGTTTGATGCCTTTGCAAAATGGGGCACTCTCATGCTTCAGGATTTTAATGAAGCAGATCGGTATCTGGTAGACACAAACGCGCTTTACCAGAATTTAAAGGAAATAAGGGAGATTGAGAACTGGAGTCTCAATGCAGAAAACTTAACAACTACCCAACAGGACTATGTGAATTTTATGCACCAAATGGGAACCATTTACCATGGGTTCATAAAGGTGTTGCTAGCTAAAAGACAGGCGTATCAAGGATTGATGTACCGGAAAGCGGTCGAACAATTTGAAAATTCACAATACATATACCAATTTGAAAAAATTCTGGTTTGTGGTTTTAACGCACTTAATAAAGCGGAAACTTTCATTTTTTCGGAACTGGTAAAAATGAAAAAGGCGGTCATAATATATGATGCCGACAATTATTATGTAAAGAATGAAAGTTACGAAGCGGGTTTATTTTTAAGAAAAAACCTAAGTCATAATTGGTTAAACACAAATCGTGTTATTGGAGATTATTTTAAAGAAATTCCCAAACATATTGACATTGTTGCTGTTCCAAAACAAGTTGGACAAGCTCAGGTAGTTTCCCATCAATTACAAAAATGGCTTAACGAAGGAAAATCGTTAAATAAAATGGCAGTGGTACTTGCCGATGAAAGTTTGCTGTTCCCTATTCTGAATCAATTACCAAAAGAAGTAGAACATGTTAACATCACAATGGAGTATCCATTACGCCTATCACCGATTTATGATTTAATGGAGAATCTGATCAACCTTCATCAGTCAACGCAAAAAGCCGGAATGGGCAGTAGTTATTATTTCGCGGACGTGTTTAAAATTCTGCAAAATTCATTATTTAAAAAATATTACCGGTCATTCGATGGTGGGATCCCTCTTCAAATGATTATTCAGCGCATCATTGATAAAAACTACGTTTGGATCAACAACAAAGTTCTTTCAGACTTGTTTGAATCTAATTATTTGCACATCTCTGAATTGTTTGCGCCATGGGAAAACTCAACTAAGGGCATCAACGCTCTTGCCAAAATAATTGATCTCTTTAATTCTTCAGAAAAAGAAGAATTGAAATTATCTGCTACTGAAAAAGAATACCTACATGTATTTACAAAGTATTTCAACCGCCTTCTATCGCTTGTAACATCCCATTCATTCCTGAATTCCTTAATCACTTTAAAAAGCCTTTACAAACAAATTATTGGCTCGGCTTCTGTACCTTTTATTGGTGAGCCGTTACGTGGACTGCAAATAATGGGAGTTTTGGAAACTCGGACACTTGATTTCGAGAACATTATGATATTGGGAGTTAACGAAGGAGTTTTACCATCCGGGAAATCCGCGAACTCTTTTATACCAAATGATTTAAAACGTTTTCATGGAATGCCATTATATGGCGACAAGGATGCTATATATGCTTATCATTTTTATCGCTTATTACAAAGAGCGTCCAATGTTTTAATTACCTATAATACCGAACACAGTGTATTAGGCTCAGGGGAAAAGAGCCGATTTATAACTCAATTACAATTTGAATTACAACGCTATCATTCAGCCCATACCATAACAGAAAAAATGCTCAGCGGGGATTCACTTCCTGCAAGCTCACGTAACGTCATTGCAATTTCAAAAACGGATCTGAACCTGGCTCCTATCCTTTATAAGTTGAATACGGATTCTCAGTTCACGGGATTAAGCCCGAGCGCACTAATAACTTATAAGGATTGCGCTCTGCGTTTCTTTTTCAGATATGGTGTTGGTATTAAAGAAACCGAGGACGTTGAAGAAAGTGCTGAAGCGAACACACAGGGCTCAATTTTGCATGAATCGTTAGAATTACTCTACCAGCCTTTTATTGGAAGGGTGTTAACGGAAAACGATATTAAAAGCTGTATGCAAAAAACTGAAGAGACGGTAAACCAGGTTTTCCAAAAATATTTCAGCCAAAAAGAAAGTCAGTTTGGGAAAAACTATTTACAGAGACGGGTTTTATATGAATACGTTAATAAATTGCTCAAAAATGACATCAAGCTTATACAAGATTCTAAAAAAAATAATGAACTACTGAGCCTTATTGATTTGGAAAGGAACTTATCAGCCACCATCACCTTGTTTGTTAATGGCGCAACAACGCTTATCTATCTGAAAGGCTCAGCGGATCGCATCGAGAGACTTGGTCAAAAGATCCGGATTATTGATTATAAATCTTCATTAAAATCGGAAGATAAGTTTAAGTTTACCAATTTTAATGATCTGTTTAAAAATTCACAGTACAATAAAATGCTTCAGTTGTTTACGTATGCATGGCTCGTAGTAAAGAATAAACTGGCCAAACCAGAAGAGCTACAACCCTGTATCATTCCTTTTAAAAAATTTGAAGAACAGCCAAAATTCATCCTCGAAGATAAAAAAGGTGGCGGTATTTTAGAATTTACTGATCAACTGCTGACTGAATTTGAAACATACCTCAAACAACATATAACTGAAATGCTCGATCCATCCACCTCGTTTTCACAAACCGATGACGAAGAGCAGTGTGAATATTGCGCCTACTCCGCTATCTGCAATGTAAGGTAATAGTTGGTTAACAGCAATATGTTTATAAAATAGAATCAAACTGCCTTATGTTGAGGCGATGAGCATTAATTTTATTTCATTAATGAAAAAATCCGCTCAACCCATCGTTTATTTAAAAAAATCATTCCTTCTCATTTTACTGATTTTCTCAGGTTTATCAAGTTTTTCCCAGGAAATAACTGTGGATTTCGAAGGTCGTGTCACGCATGATAACGCCAGTTTGTCGGAAGTTATCGTACAGGTATTGCAAAATGGCAAACTGATGACAACGTTCAAAACAAACCATACCGGCAATTATAACATTTATTTACCACTGGGAAACGATTACCTTATATCCATTTCTAAGAATGACTATGTACAGAAATACTTTAGCGTAAGTACAAAAGGTATCCCGCAAGAACAGGCAGGCATAAAATTTCCCGCTATTAAAGCGGATGTTGATCTACTAAAGTATTATGAAGGTGTTGATTATTCTATGTTTAATGAACCCATTACTAAATTTTACTATAATAAGCGCAAAGATAACTTCGATTACGATAAGGAGCATTTAAAAGCAAAAATGCAGGCCATGAAATTGGTAAAGGAAGCCGAAAAGAAAGCCATTCAACTGGCGATTCAAAAAAATGAAAACAAACAAAAAGAATTAAGTTCCAATTTAGGAGTAATCGCCCAGGCAAAACGCGAAGCACTCAATGATGAAAAGAAAGCACTTGATGAAAAATTAGCAAAGGAAAGCCTCATGTTGAAATTAATTGAAGAGGAAAACAAAACTTTATTCAGCAGAAATAAAGATGAAGTTCAGCTCAATATCGTAGCTGCAGATAAAAACGTCGCACAACACATTATTGACAAAAAAGTGAATGCTTTGGTTTCAAAATATAAACAGGGTGTTACGGAAGAGCGCCGGGAAGGCGATGGAATTATCATAATTACCAGGGTATTAGTTCGTGAAGAAGAAGCCTGGGTATACGAAAAGAAAATATTTAACTGGGGTGGTGTAGCTTACTTTCGCGACAAGCAACGTATTACTGCCAGCACCTTCCACCAGGAAACAGCCGGGCGTTAATTTAACCGCGTTATTAATAATATTCTTATGTTAGCTAGGCAAATAAATATATTGTATGTCGACGACGAAAAACATAACCTCGAGGCATTTAAAAGTACCTTCCGTAGAGATTACACTATTTTCATAGCTAACTCTGCTGAAGAAGCTAAAAATATTCTAAACAAAGAAGATATTCACATATTAATTACAGATCAAAGGATGCCTGTAAAATCAGGAACAGAGTTGTTATCGGAAGCCATTAAAAAATATCCTGACCAAATTCGTATAATTTTAACAGGATATTCCGATGTTAAAGCACTAATAGACGCGATTAACAGGGGTCATGTTTATTATTATATGGAAAAACCATGGGATGAAGTCAAGCTTAGGGAAGTTATAGATCATGGCTTTAAGGCCTTTGATTTACGAAGAAAAGAAAAAGAGTTGTTATCGAAAATAGAGTTGCTGCAAAAAAAACTACTCTAGTATTCATTCTTGTGTCATTTTCAAGAATAATACCGCATCTTTGCCACGATAAATGACATCTAATTTTAAAGCGCATATTTCGTTGTTTACCGCCCAGGTAATTTACGCGCTGAATTATTCCATCGCTAAAGACCTTATGCCAAACCATATCAAACCTTTTGGACTTGTAATGCTGAGGATAACAGGTGCGTGCATTCTGTTTTGGCTTGTCTCATTGTTTACTAAGCCTGAAAAATTAGAAAAAGGAGATTTATTAAAACTCATGTTACTGGCTGTATTTGGCGTAGCAGTGAATCAGGTATTTTTTATCTGGGGACTTAACCTTACCAAACCTATCAATTCTGCTATTATCATGGTAAGCAATCCTATTGCAGTTGTAATATTCACAATAATAGTTTTTAAGGAACGGCTAACCATCGTTAAGTTAACCGGTCTTGGGCTTGGCGTGATAGGCGCTCTAACCTTACTTCTGTTTAAAGCACACGGGTCATTTGCTATTGGAAGTGAAACCGTTGCCGGTGACTTAATGACTTTGCTAAACTCACTTTCATGGGCTGTTTTTGTTGTGATGGCAAAACCTTATATGCAAAAATATCAAACCGTTACCGTAATGAAATGGATTTTTCTGTTTGGTTTCCTATATGTCTGCCCGATGGGAATGCCCGATTTATTTGATGTAAAATGGAGTGATCTCACTGCACAAATAGTGTTTGCAATGGCTTTCGTAGTTGTAGCCACAACTTTTCTAGCATATTTCTTAAACACGTATGCCTTGAAAACATTAAGCTCGTCTATTGTAAGCATGTATATTTACCTCCAGCCTTTTCTCGCAACTTTGATTGCAATTTTATTAGGAAAAGATGAGTTAACCTTAATCAAAATCATTTCAGGAACATTAATTATTGCGGGAGTATATTTGGCCAGTCTAAAAAATAAGGCACTTGTCTAAAAAAAAGACACCGCCGGGTTAAAAATTATAAATTAGATATCGGTAATAAATCTTAATTTTAAAAAAATTCCAATCCATTTATGATTCATATTTTATCTGAACAGAATTCAATTTTTAACCAATATGTGGCTGAGCTGCGTGATATCAATATCCAGAAAGACAGCATGCGTTTCCGCAAAAATCTGGAACGCATTGGGGAGATCCTGAGTTATGAAATTTCAAAGACGATGGATTACGTTAAAAGGGAAACAACAACACCACTTGGAATTGCAGAAACGAGTCATTTAGTTGAACAACCGGTAATCGCTACAATTTTAAGAGCTGGATTACCAATGCATTTAGGTGTTTTAAATTATTTTGATAATGCCGAAAATGCTTTTATTTCTGCATACAGAAGACATCATAAAGATAATTCATTTGACATTCATGTAGAGTATGTATCAAGTCCTAACCTTGATGGAAAAACGCTCATACTTTGTGATCCTATGATTGCCACCGGAGCTTCCATTGTACTGGCATATAAAGCTATACTTGCGAAAGGCACTCCAAAACACGTTCATATTCTTTCGGCTATTAGCAGTAAAGAAGGAATTGATCATGTAAGAGCTACCATGCCCACAAAAGATTTTACGATTTGGTGCGGCGCCATAGACGAAGAATTAACTGCACATTCCTACATCGTTCCTGGTTTAGGCGACGCCGGTGACTTAGCTTTTGGAGAGAAGATTTAATTTACTGTGAATCTAAATAATGGATAGTACTGAGATTTTAAAGTTCATATCGGCTGCACTGGCCAATACCGTTTCGCTCTCAAAAATCGGAATTCCAACGGTAATTGCTCTTTACAAATCTAACTATGTGATGGCTTTACTGAGCAGTTGCTTCGGTGCAATACTAGGTACTGTCGTATTTACTTACGTTTTTGCCGGGTTATTAAAATGGTGGGAACGTGTTAAAGAAGGCATGTTCACTTCCAAGCATCCAAAAAAAATATTTACCAAATTCAATAGGCGCGTCATCCGTGTTAAAAACCGTTTTGGTTTGATTGGAATTGCCATGTTGACACCAATTTTACTTTCCATACCCATTGGAGCATTTTTGGCAGAACGTTTCTACAAACATAAAGGTAAAGTAATTTTGTATTTAAGCTTAGCGTCGATTTTCTGGTGCTTCACCCTTTACTTTTCCTATCTCTACTTTTACGATAGTTTTAAATCCTGGTTAAATTAATTACAATTTCAGGAATTTCAATTGCTGGAAACTTACTCCATCTTTAATAATCACACTATATACTCCGGGTTGGAAACAGGACACGTCAATAACAGTTTGATCAGAGGATGTTTCGCTCAAAAGGACTTTTCCTAAAATCGAACATACTTCATAATTAAAAACTGACCCCGCTTTCCTCCGCAAAATTAACTTGTCTTCAGCCGGATTCGGGTATATCGATACACTTTCATTTCCCAACTCGTCCACTCCTACAGGCATTTGGTTAATCACACCCACCGCGTCAAGATCGAAACCACCATTTCCAAATCCTGTTGGCCAGGGATCATTAATCTTATTTTTGTGTCGATCGCGACTACAGTACTGATCCTGGAGTGACCCAACAACATCCACAATTTTTACGTGAGTAATTGCCTGTTTATTCAGTAATAAATTATCAGGGATGTCGTCTAAATCAAACGGTGTCCCAAAACCTCCCCTGTATTTACCTGCCAGATTATTAATTTTTGTAGCGTCCGTAAGTCCAAAACTCCAGGTTTGTGTTACCGTATCACTATTGCTGGTGGCCGGGAACCTAAAAAAAGTTCCTCCGTCGCTGCTCACCTCTACAAATGCCAGTTCGAGAAATGCATCATCAAAACCATTTTCAAACACTGCAAAATCCGGTCCAGCACCATTGATAACCGGCGTAGCAAAAGTTAAAATGGCTGAACCTCCATCGCCAAGGCAAACAACGCCTCCATAATCGGCAATGCCTATCGCAAGGGATGCGTCGCCCACGTCGGTATAACCAAGTGACGGATTAGAAACATCCTGAAAACCCCGGTTTACGATACAACCTGTAGCCCAGGACTTAAAAGCTGAACTATCCAACGACATTGCCGTTGATCCAGGCTGACCTGTAGGTGGTGCAAATTGCGCATTCACAGTCAACTGAACTACCAAAAAGATTCTGCAAAAAACAGATTTCATAAAAAAGACACAATGCCTTTATGAGTTTATGTCCCGAACCCAAACATTGATTTATTGGCAGGTCTTCTGACTTGTTCTACTATGCGCCTTCCCGATCAAATCAGTGGCGTTTTGGCATAGTACTAATTGAACGTTACAGCTGCGGGTACAGTACCGGACTTACACCGGTTTCCCTTTCCAACAGGGGCAAAGATATAAAAAAATTGAATTTCTGTAATATTTATAACTTCTGCCACAAAGTCTTAAATAACAATGGCATAATAATCGTGTATATTGCGTAACTAATATTTACGTGATCGTATGATTTTCTTAAAAGATTCTGAAAAAATGCCCTTTGACCCTATGATTGACGAGGATAGTGATTTTATTCCTTTGTTAACTGCGGAAGATGAAGATAACATGCATGCCGAGAAAATTCCGGATGTACTGTCAATTTTACCGCTACGGAATACGGTGTTATTTCCAGGAGTAGTTATCCCTATTACTGTTGGCAGAGACAAGTCTATTAGTTTAATAAAAGAGGCTTATAAAGGGGATAGAACCATCGGTGTGGTTGCCCAAAAAAATGATTCCATTGAAGATCCTCAACAGGACGATTTAAACGCAGTTGGTACCGTGGCCCAGATCATTAAAATGCTGCGCATGCCGGATGGCAATACAACGGTTATTATTCAAGGAAAAAAACGTTTCAGGATAAAGGAATTTACCCAGTCTGAGCCATATTACCGTGCTAAAACTGAACGCTTTGAAGAGACACGTCCTGAGAAAAACGACGAAGAGTTTCAGGCAATTGTGTCAACGTTAAAGGATACAGCGTTATTGATCATTCAAAAATCCCAGCACATTCCTACTGAAGCGGGGTTTGCGCTTAACAATATCGAGAGCCAGAACTTCATGGTAAACTTCATATCCTCCAATATGAACGCCAGTTCGGCTGAAAAACAAAGAATGCTAGAAGTTCCCAGCTTAAAAGACCGGGCAACGATGGTATTGGCCCATCTTACCAAAGACCTGCACATGCTGGAACTGAAAAACCAGATACAGGATAAGGTTAAAGTGGATTTGGATAAACAACAACGCGATTACTTTTTGCACCAGCAAATAAAAACCATTCAGGAAGAGCTGGGGGAAAAAGGTAACGAACAGGAATTTGAAGAATTACGGGCCCGCGCGAAAACTAAAAAATGGAGTAAAGAAATTGGTGACATATTTGAAAAGCAAATGCACAAATTGTCACGCATGAATCCAAATTCGCCTGAATTCGGCGTTCAAACCAATTACCTGGAACTTCTATTGGATTTGCCCTGGGGCGAATACACCGTTGATAATTTTGATCTGAAACACGCGGAAATGACTTTAAACCACGATCATTTTGGTTTAGAAAAAGTGAAGGAACGTATTTTGGAACACCTGGCAGTTTTAAAATTGAAGGGAGATTTAAAAGCTCCGATACTTTGCCTTTACGGTCCTCCGGGTGTGGGAAAAACCTCTCTTGGAAAAAGTATTGCCAAAGCTTTAAACAGAAAATATGTTAGAATGGCTTTGGGCGGATTGAAAGATGAAAGCGAAATCCGCGGGCATCGGAAAACTTATATTGGCGCAATGCCAGGGCGAGTTTTACAGAATTTGAAAAAGGTGCAGTCGTCCAATCCGGTGTTTATTCTGGATGAAATTGATAAGGTAGGAAATGATTTTCATGGCGACCCTTCGTCTGCCCTATTGGAAGTATTGGACCCTGAACAAAATTCAACATTCTATGATAATTTCCTGGAAAATGATTATGACCTGAGTAAAATATTATTCATAGCTACCTGCAACAACTTATCCTCCATACAGCCTGCTTTACGGGACAGGATGGAGATAATTGATGTAAGTGGATACACTGTTGAGGAAAAAATAGAAATTGCCAAACAACATTTGTTATCCAAGCAAATTGAAGACAATGGATTAAAGAAATCACAGCTGAAGCTTTCGGATAAGCAACTGGAATTTATCATTGAAAATTATACAGCAGAAAGTGGAGTGCGTCATTTAGAAAAACGCATTTCAAAGATTGCCCGTTATGTTGCGGTGCATGTGGTAAAAAAAGAGCCACTTCCTAAAATTAACGAGGAGACGATCGCTAAGATTCTTGGTCCGTCACATGAAAAAGCGAAATACCAGGGAAATGATGTACCCGGTGTTGTTACAGGACTTGCGTGGACCCAGGTTGGAGGTGATATTCTATACATTGAAACGAGCTTATCTAAAGGTAAAGGTGGTAAACTAACCCTGACAGGTAATCTGGGTGAGGTAATGAAAGAAAGTGCCACGCTTGCATTGGAATTCATTAAAGCCCATAATGAAGAATTCAATATCGATGCTGAGGTTTTTGAAAATTATAACATCCACATTCATGTGCCGGAAGGTGCTACCCCAAAAGACGGGCCAAGCGCGGGAATTGCGATGCTTACCTCTTTGGTTTCTGCATTAACCAAACGTAAAGTAAAAAAGAACCTGGCTATGACCGGAGAGATTACCTTACGTGGCAAGGTTTTACCGGTTGGAGGCATTAAAGAAAAAATACTTGCCGCAAAGCGGGCTGGCATCAAAGAAATTATTTTGTGCGCTGACAATAAAAAAGATGTGGATGATATTAAAGCGGATTACCTGAAAGGTTTAACGTTTAAATACATCACGCAAATGAACGAAGTATTGCAGTTTGCTTTGCTGAAATAAAATTACAATTACAAAGGACCTTGTTCCCTACAAGAAATCTCAATAAAAAAAAGCTGCATAAAAATGCAGCTTTTTTTTGATTTAAAACTGTTTACCAACCAAGTACCCAAGAAAAAATGAGCGGGGCCACTATTGTAGCATCACTTTCTACGATGAATTTTGGTGTTTGAATATCCAATTTCCCCCATGTAATTTTTTCGTTTGGTACGGCACCGGAATATGATCCATACGACGTTGTTGAGTCAGAAATCTGGCAAAAATAACTCCAGAATGGAACATCATGCATTTCCATATCCTGGTATAACATCGGCACAACACAAATAGGAAAATCACCGGCAATACCACCACCAATCTGGAAGAACCCTACTCCTTTTCCATCACTGTTTTTTGGATACCAATCAGCGAGCCAAGCCATGTATTCAATTCCGCTTTTCATGGTACTTGCTTTAATTTCGCCTTTAACAACATAAGAAGCAAATATATTTCCCATGGTACTATCTTCCCAGCCCGGTACTACTATTGGTAAATTACGTTCTGCAGCCGCCAGCATCCAGCTGTCTTTTGGATCAATTTCATAATACTGTTTCAGTTCCCCACTATTCAGAATTTTGTACATATACTCATGCGGGAAATAGCGTTCTCCTGCTTTGTCCGCATCTTTCCAGATTTTATAAATATGCTTTTGTAAACGCCTGAAAGCTTCTTCTTCCGGTATGCACGTATCTGTGACACGGTTGTAATGATTTTCTAGCAAATCCCATTCTTCCTGAGGAGAAAGATCACGGTAATTCGGAACACGCTTGTAATGACTATGAGCAACAAGGTTCATAATATCTTCTTCCAGGTTTGCCCCGGTACATGAAATAATATCTACTTTTCCCTGACGGATCATTTCTGCAAGGGATTTGCCAAGCTCGGCTGTACTCATCGCACCAGCCAGTGTTATCATCATCTTGCCACCTTCCAATAAATGCGCTTCATATCCTTTAGCTGCATCCACTAAAGCGGCTGCATTGAAATGTTTATAATGTGATTCTATAAATTTAGAGATCGGTCCTTTGTTTGCTGCTGTTGACATGTGTGTAATTTTGATGTGGGCAAATTTAATATTTAAAACCTAATAAAGTAATACATTAAGGGAAGTATTTAACTCCACTGTAAAGGATATAAAAGCAAAAAACTCCGCCCATTCAGGCAGAGTTTTTATAACCAAATATCTCTTTTATTTTTTTATCGTAAATTCATAATAATCACCGTCTTTACCCGGCCCATCCACAATATCTGTAATACGCATTACTACATACTTGTTGGTTGATACACTTCCCAGCTTAGTAATAATGATATCATTTAACTGTAGATTGTATAAAATGGAATACTTTACTCCCGAAGAATAAGCACTAATTGTGGATGAATCTGTAGCGTTCGCATAATCAAAACTATTAAACACAACAAATTTACCTCCAGCCGGTGATTTCCAGTTTAAAGATAACGTGGAACTGGTTGCCGACATATCCTGGATATCCCTCGAAGCAGTATCTGCAGTCAATGAATTTTCAGCATTTTTAGTTTCAAGGTTATACGCATCCTGGTTAGTTAACGAAAGGTTTGAATACATCCTGTGACCTGAAGACTCAGTTAAAGGAATCGGCACAACAGCTGCAACCGCATTAACAAAAACGCGTTTAGCGACCTGACCAAACATACCATTTGAATCTTCTGCTCTAAATTCTAAAACAATGGATTTTCCCGCAAGTACCGCAGGAAGTCGGTAGTAATAATTAAACGAAGTTCCTTTAGAAGAAATTGCTGTATCCAAAAGCACCACGGCTGGTTCGTTATCTGCCTGTCCTTTAATTGTAAATTTGGATAGTGACACTGAAGTAGAAACATCTATGCGGAAAGTAACTAAATCTCCAACGTTTCCGTAAATATAAAGCGGTGTTGGGGCCACCGAAACAATAGGTGCAGTTTCTTTGTCCTTCTTACAACTTACGATGAGGGATGCAAAAATGGTAGAAATACCAAGGATCAACAGCTTAATGCGTTTCATTTTATCAATAAAATTTTTTATAAAGTTAAAAAAAAGACCCACATCTAATTTGACGTGGGTCTTATTTTATCAACAAGAAATAAGCTTATTTAGTTTTGATCTTGAAAGCTTTTGCTCTTACGTTAAGAGTTACTTTTCTTCCTAAGAAAGCTTGGTTTGTAGTACTTTCAGATGAAAGTGGTAAAACGAAATCAGCATCTGGTTTTTGATTTAATGCATCATATAACGCGTTGTTATATGCTCTGTCAAAGGCCTGAGTGTTGATTAAGCTTCCTGCAGTACTTGCAGTATGATATCTTCTTCCACCGTAAGGTATACCTAAGATATAATACTGAGTAGCTGTACCATTCACTTCACCTACATACTCCAAATCTGAACTTTGAAAGTTCACACGAGCTTCCAGCTGTGCGCCGGATATTGTTTTGTTGCGCATAGTACATGAACTAGCGAACAACAATATCGAAAAAGCGCCTAATATTAATGTTTTTTTCATATGTATTCTTTTTAATTTATTATTACTTGGTTATTATTTATTTTCTAGCAAAATAAATATGAAGAACAACTCTTACATCTTGGTTAGAATCTGCATTGAATTCTCTTTTTTTCAATTTAGAGTATTTTGCATTTGAGTTAGAAGAAGTACTGTTGTCAGTTTTGTATTCCTGAGTATAAGAAAGAGTACCTGCAGTAACATCTTCTTTAACTTTTGTTACACCACCGAAAGTCCATTTAGCATTCCATCCATATTCTAAACCTAAAGACACTGGTAAGTGACCTAAGAATACATTGAAACCAGAAACTAAACCTAAACCTACTTTAGTAGTATTTGTTTTAGAAGTAACAAAGTTTTTATCTCCGTTTTTGTATGTGAAGTTGTTAGTAGTTCTATCGCTACCAAACCCTAAATATAAATCAGCACCAACGTAAGCATCAAAAATGTTGCTTGCTAAGAAATGTTTTTCAACACCTGGTACAAATTCCCACATTCTTTCTACAGTTTTGTTTTTTACGTCAGATAAATTTGCGTAGCTACCTGCAGCTGCAGTTCCAGAAGTTACTGCATGTGGATTGTATTGAGCTGATGAATCTAAACCAGTTCCTTTTAATGTAGAGTTATTGTTTTTTAAACGAAGACCTGCACGGATAACTAAGTCATCAGTCTTATAATATTTATACGTTAAAATGTTACCAGACTGTAAAGCATTACCAGAAAATAATTTTGCAGTCATACCTGAATCAGACGCGATTGAAGTACCTAGAACGAATGCCATGTCACCTGCTTTTGGTCTAGCACCATACTTAATAACGTTTTCATCATTTTCTCTTGTTGAAAGCTGCGCAAAAGCAGAGGTTACACCAAATGCTAAAGCTACTAGAGCGATTGATTTTTTCATAATTGTTTTGTTTTTTTTGTTTGTTTATTGTTTGTTTGTTTTGATTTACAAATTTGAGTAAATTATCAGGTGGCGAAATTACAATTATTTTGTGGTTATAAACAAGTAATTGTTAACACGTTATCGGTTAATATTTTTTATTCTTTATTCTGCAGCATAGGAACAAATTTAAATTTTCCGAACGCCTGCTTGACAAACTCTGTGCCAGACTTCTTAATTATGACATTCATCACTTGTTCTTCACCCTCTCCTAAAGGGATTACGAGTATACCACCAATTACCAGTTGAGATAGTAAATCCTGAGGAATATAAGGGGCTGCAGCCGTTACTATTATCTTATCAAAAGGAGCAAATTGAGGCAATCCTTTATAGCCATCACCATAAATAAGTTTTGCCCCTTTATACCCAATTAAGGGTAGGAAAATTTTTGTTTTATCAAATAATTCACGTTGCCTTTCAATAGAAAATACCTTCGCTCCCATTTCTAACAAAACAGCAGTTTGGTAACCACAACCTGTACCAATTTCAAGCACCTTATCGCCTTTTGTTATGTTTAATTTTTCGGTTTGAAATGCAACGGTAAAAGGATGAGAGATTGTTTGCCCAGCGCCAATCTTTAATGCTTTATCAGAATAAGCATGATCAAGTAATGCTGGTCTTTCAGTAGACTGATCAAAAAATAAATGCCGTGGAATCTTTAAAATCGTATTTAGTACAGCCTGGCTCGTTATGCCCTTTTCCTTCAACTGCTCAACTAGTCTTTTTCTCTTACCCTGATACAGGTATTCATCTTCTCTGCTAATATGTATTTGCATGCAGCAAAATTACGTTTAATAAACATTTGTGTTTTAATATTTAATATTCATTTCTAACAATTGTCTTTTAATAGAAAATACCTTTATCCAAAAACTATATCTGTTTATGGAAATTGGAATTGCAGGGCTCGGGCACTTAGGCAAAATTCATCTTAAACTTGCAGGCGAAATAAGCCAGCTTGAATTAAAAGCCGTTTATGATGTAAACAGTGAGGTACTTAAAAGCCTCCCGTTTCAAAACGATGTAAAAATCTGTGACAATTACGATGATTTGCTAAATACCTGTGAAGCTGTCTTAATCATTACGCCTACACCTACGCACTTTGATCTTGCCTCAAGGGCGATTAAAAAAGGGAAGCATGTTTTTATTGAAAAACCAGCAACGGATAATGCGGAAGACACAAAAAAACTCATTCACCTGGCAAAAGAGGCCGGTGTAATTGTTCAGGTAGGCCATGTTGAAAGATTTAACCCTGCATTTACAGCAGCAAGAAACTACATTCAAAATCCGTTTCACATAGAAATTCAACGTCTGGCAACCTATAACTCCAGGGGAACTGATGTGTCCGTTGTTTTAGACTTAATGATTCATGACATCGACCTCGTATTAACCACCGTTAAAAGTAAAATCAGGAAGGTTCTTGCTTCGGGTGCACCGGTCGTAAGCAAAACTTCCGACTTCGCACACGCTAGGATTGAATTTGAAAACGGCTGTATTGCTAATATAACGACCAACCGTATTGCTACCCAAAATGTGCGTCACATGGAGGTATATCAAAAAAGCAACTTTATAAACATCGATTTACTGAACAAAATTACGACAGTTCATACTGTTCAACCACTGGAAGGAAACACTCCGAAAGGCATTTTAGTGGACACACCCCAGGGGCAACCAAAATACGAAATCATTCAAAATCAGCCCATTATCATCCCGGTAAATGCGATCAAAACTGAATTGGAACATTTTTATGAAAGTGTGATAAATCATGCTCCGGTTGCAGTACCATTAACTGATGCCGAAAATGCATTACTGGTAATTAAAAGCATTGAAGCCCAAATTAATCAGGGAACGGATAAATAAATGCGTAATTTTTGAGCTTATTTTTCTTTCCAATACAATAAGTACGGTTATCTTTACGTTTTTGTTTCTAATATGGTGAGAGTTTTACAGTTCCTGTTTTTCCTTGGTAGTTTGTCTTTTTTGGTGTCGTGTAAAAAGGATAAACTCAAAGCTCCTCAATCATCGTTTCTGGTAATTAACCCCAAACTTAAAACATCATCAGGCCAGGGGTCTAATAGTCACCTTATTACTGACATCTGGTATTACGTGAATGGTAATTTTAAAGGTGTTTTTCCCGTTGGGAATGTGATGCCGGTTGTAGCAACCGGGAATACAGAAATAACCCTATTTGCGGGAATAAAAAATAACGGCATTTCAGCGACACGCTTACCTTATGCGCTCTATAATTCCATTACAATTAATCAAAACATCGAAGCAGGGAAAACCTATACTTTAAATCCGGAATTTGAATATAACTCCGGTGCTTTCTTTTATTATGCAGACGACTTTGAATCGACGGGAAGTTTTTTTGAATCAGCCGGATCATGCGACTATTTAAATACCAGTTCTTTTGATGTAACTAAGTCATTTGGTGGAGTTGGTAACTCAATTTTTATGGCCATGACAGATGCTGAACCAACTTCGATCATGAAGCAAAGCACGCCCTATTTCTTGCCCGGTTCAGGTGCAACAGTTTACCTGGAACTCAATTACAAATGTAATCAGGCATTTAATGTTGGAGTATTGGGAAGTGGTTCGGTTGAACGAACCGCAATAACAGTGAACCCTTCAGACGAATGGAATAAAATTTATGTTCAATTAACCAACGTGATTAGTACTCAACCCGTTTATCCGGACTATCAAGTCATTATCAGCGCAACCAAGTCCGTTCCTTCACCGGAAATTTACATCGACAACGTTAAATTAATTTTCCAGTAAGTGAATAACCGCCTACAGACATTTAAGTATGTGTTTGCTGATTATTTTTCAGCAACCCTTGCCTGGAGTTTGTTTTACCTTTACCGGAAATTTTATATCGAACCCGATAAATTTGGTATACTTCCTGAGAAAATATTTGACCGGCAATTTATTTTAGGAATTATTATCTTACCGTTAGGATGGTTGCTGGCCTATTACATGACTGGATTCTATAAAAACATTTATCGTAAATCCCGTATTAATGAATTGATGCAAACTCTGGCCACATCCATCATTGGCGTAACCTTTATTTTCTTTTTCATTCTTTTGGATGATTTTGTATCAAGTTACAAGGCCTATTATAAAGTTTACGCCGTCCTTTTTGCCCTTCATTTTTTAATAACTGCCATATTTCGTTTTATTCTCTCCACAAATACTAATTATAAAATCAGTAAGGGTGAGATTGGATTTAATACCATTATCATTGGCAGTAACCAGCGCGCATTAAAACTATACGAAGAAATAACCTCTAGCTATAAGTCGTCGGGCAACCGATTCATCGGGTTTATTCATCTCGACGAAAAAAACGGCTTTTCAGAGCAACTTCAACAAAAATTAAAACACCTTGGTGAATATAAAGACCTTAAGGACATTGTTCAGTCGCACCAGATTGAAGAAATTATCATTGCCATTGAATCATGGGAACATGAATACCTTGAAAAAATAATCAATGAGCTGAATGATTTTGACGCCATCATTAAAATTATTCCGGACATGTACGATATCCTTTCAGGGCAGGTAAAAATGAATTCCATTTCCGACACCGCCCTGATTGTGATAAACAAACAGGTGATGCCCAATTGGCAACAGTCGGTTAAGCGTTTTATCGACGTGAGTATTTCCGTTTTTGTTTTGATTGCGTTTAGCTGGCTTTACCTTATTTTAATACTCGTTGTAAAATTTGGATCGAAAGGGCCCGTATTTTTCACACAGGAACGGATTGGGAAAGGTGGCAAACCGTTTAATATCATTAAATTCAGAACAATGTATACCGACGCTGAAAAGAGCGGTCCACTTTTATCGAAAACGAACGATCCGCGGATAACTAAGATTGGCAGGTTTTTACGAAAAGTGCGGCTCGATGAGATCCCTCAGTTTTATAACGTAGTAAAAGGCGATATGAGCCTGGTTGGCCCACGCCCCGAGCGGAAGTTTTTCATTGACCAGATTGTAGTGCATGCGCCGCATTACGTGCATTTGCATCGTGTTCGACCAGGGATTACCGGATACGGACAGGTAAAATACGGCTATGCTGAAAATATTGAACAGATGGTATCGCGTGTTAAATTTGACCTTTTATACATTGAGAATATGAGCCTGCTCATTGATTTTAAAATACTTATCCATACAATCCTGATTGTGGTTCAGGGACGCGGAAAATAACGCAATCCTGCCCTTAATTCTGTTCATGCATTGATTAACTTTGTATATTTAACGCAGAAAAAAATAAATTCTCATGAAAATTTTAATTACCGGCGGAGCCGGTTTTATTGGTTCACACGTTGTAAGGCTTTTCGTTAACAAATATCCGAATTATCAAATTGTTAACCTCGATAAATTAACTTATGCCGGCAATCTCGCTAATTTAAAAGACATTGAAGATAAGCCAAATTATACGTTCGTTAAAGGAGATATTGTTGACGCTTCATTTATAAATTCTTTATTCAAAAATCACCGGTTTAACGCTGTTCTTCATTTAGCAGCAGAAAGCCATGTAGACAGAAGCATTACAAATCCGCTTGAATTTGTGTATACCAACGTTATTGGAACAGTAAATTTACTTAACGCGGCAAAGGAATTATTTAAAGAAGATTCTTCCCAGTTCGTAAAATTTTACCATGTGTCTACTGATGAAGTGTATGGTTCTTTAGGAGAAACAGGACTTTTTACAGAAACTACTGCTTATGATCCGCATAGCCCTTATTCCGCTTCAAAAGCAAGTTCTGATCATTTCGTACGTGCTTACTACGATACGTATAAACTACCATGTGTAATTTCGAATTGTTCAAACAATTATGGACCTTATCATTTTCCTGAAAAACTAATTCCATTATGTATCAACAATATTAAGAATAGCAAACCATTGCCAATTTATGGTAAAGGAGAAAACGTACGCGATTGGCTGTTTGTAGAAGATCATGCCCGAGCCATAGATGTTATTTTTCATAAAGCAGAATTAGGAACAACATATAATATTGGTGGCCATAATGAATGGACTAATATTGATGTGATTCGATTACTCTGTGATATGATGGATGAAAAACTTGGAAGGGAAAAAGGAACCAATCAAAAACTCATTACGTTTGTTACTGATCGTGCCGGCCATGACCTGCGTTACGCGATAGATTCAACCAAGCTGCAAAATGAACTTGGTTGGAAACCATCGCTCCAGTTTGAAGAAGGGTTATCAAAAACGGTGGATTGGTACCTCAAAAACGATGAATGGTTAAATAACGTCACTTCAGGCGCCTATGCTCATTACTATGAAAAGCAGTATTCCGATAGTAACAAATAAAAATCGCATTTTAAATTAAGTAAACGTGATTCACTTTTCATAAATACTAATTTACAAAATGGTTTTCTGTAGCATAACATTCCTGATCTATTTTCTGCCAATTTTTCTTTTGGCCTATCATCTGGTTCCGGATAAATTTAAAAATGCATGCATCCTTATCTTCAGCATAATATTTTATGCATGGGGCGGACCAAAATTTATTTTCGTCATTCTTGCAACGACCCTCGTAGATTTTTTACTAGTTGCCAGAATGGCGGAATCAAAAACGCAAAAAACCAAAAAGCTTCTACTCATTATTTCATTGGTACTCAATCTCGGGTTATTATTTTATTTTAAATATTGCAATTTCTTTATTGAAAATATTAATGCTGTATTAGGGCTAGCCGGGATAAATGAAATTAGCTGGCTTAAAATTATTTTGCCTATTGGTATCTCATTCTACACGTTTGAAAGTGTTACCTATGTGGTTGACGTTTATCGCGGAGTACATAAACCTTTAAAAAACTTCTGGCATTATCAAACCTATATTTTATTATTTCCGAAATTAATAGCTGGTCCGATTGTTCGATACCATGATATTGCCGATCAAATCACAAATCGTGAAAAAAATTACACGGCAGACGTTAAATTAAGCGGTTTCTATACCTTTTGTATTGGTCTTGCTAAAAAAGTAATCATCGCAAATACTATCGGTTCACAGGCAGACGATGTATTTAAGCTTGATGCTCAACACTTGGATTCTGCCGCAGCCTGGACCGGCGCAATTGCTTACACATTCCAAATCTATTTTGATTTTAGCGGATACAGCGACATGGCAATTGGTTTGTGTAAAATAATGGGATTCCGAATTCCTGAAAATTTTAATAACCCGTATTTATCAACAAGTATTACTGAGTTCTGGCGTAGATGGCATATTACGCTCGGCACCTGGATGAAAAATTACCTTTACATTCCACTCGGTGGTAATAAGGTAAATTCGAATGCAAAGTTATACCGGAATTTACTGGTGGTTTTTCTTTTTTCTGGCTTATGGCATGGTGCGGCCTGGACATTTGTATTCTGGGGTGCATACCATGGTTTTTTTCTGATTATTGAACGCTTATTTTTACTTAAAGTCTACGAAAAAATCGGAAAATTTATCTCCACACTGCTCACTTTTTTAGTGGTTGTTATTGGATGGGTATATTTTCGCGCAGAAACCATGGCGCAGGCTAATCATATAGTGACTTCGATGTTTAGCTTTAATTTTGCGGATGGAAAATTCGCCCTGCATAATGATTTCTATTTCTCTCTAACTCTTGCCGCGTTTTTTGCTTTTTTTGCCTGTACAACCTTCACACAAAAACTGCAGGCAAAAGTATATGGTGAAAACCATACCGTGCAATCGAATTCAATTCTTTTATGTATATCGATAATATTATTCTACATATCGCTAAGCTACATTGCCGCGTTAGACTTTAACCCATTCATCTATTTCAGGTTCTAAAAATGAAAAAAAAGAAATACAACATATTTGTTTGGATAGCTTTTATTTCGATAGCCTTTCCGATGCTTGCTGGGTTTTTAAAAACCGACAATAAACCTGACTTAACCGGAATTGTCATTAACAATGTAAATCCGGATTCTTTATTGAAAAAAGATAAAAGCATGTGGTTTAGCGGAGAATACCAAGCATTGAAAGACGATTATAATAACGATCACTGGGCTTTTAAAGAGAAATTTGTCAGGATGAATAATCAGTTTTATTTTGAAGCGTTTAACCAGATTCGGGTTAATTCATTTGTTCTGGGTACCGATAATTATGTTTATAGCGAGAGTTATATATTTTCCGCGTTCGGCGATGATTTTATTGGTGAAGAAAGGGTTTTAACCAAATTACAAAAAGCGAAAGTAATACAGGATTCACTTAAAAGAAAAGGAATTGATTTGTTGCTTGTATTTGCACCCGGAAAAGGCGAACACTGCATTGAACATATTGATAATAAATACAAACACAATCCTTCCCGCACAAATTATCAGGCATTTTTAGAACATTCTCAAAAGTTAGGGATCAATGTACTCGATTTGAAAGGTTATTTTCAGAAATTAAAACCTACAAGCCCTTACCCGCTTTTTCCCAAATTCGGTCATCATTGGAGTTATTATGGCGAATGCATTGCGGTAGATACCATTATTGGTTTTATAGAGAAACTTCATCATTGTGATATGCCCGACATAGCATGGAACAAAATCGAGGTAGTTGATAGTGCACGAAGCAGGGACGCCGATGTTCTCAAAAGCATGAATCTCTATAAAAATCCGAAACAGAATATGAAACTGGCATATCCTGATATTTTATTTGAACAAGACTCTACTAAAAACAAAACAAGGGTATTAACAATTTCTGATAGTTATTGGTACGGACCGGTTTATATGGGTGTTGGACAAAATTGTTTTTCCGGAGGCCAATTCTGGTATTATTATAATAAGATCATTCCAAATCCAAGTCCGACAGAAAAAATTGAGGTTTGGCAACTGGATTTAAAAGAAAGCATAGAAAGTAATGATGTGATAATGATTTTGTATTCTGACGGGAATTTACCAAATTTCTCCAATGCCTTCATCGATGATGCCTACGAGCTTTATACAAATCCAAAATCGTATGCGGCTCGTGTGGAAAGAAACAGAAACATCAGGCAATTTGAAAAACAGATTCGTGAGAAGCCCATTTTACTAAAAAAATCAACACGGAAATCCGAGGAACTACAAATACCTCTAGACTCAGCGATTAAACTCGACGCAATGAAGCTTGCCGGAATCTCGATTTGAAATAATTAAAAAGTATTTCCAAATCATAGAGGATTAAAATCCGCTTTTGTGGTTATAATTTACAGCCACAGGATAACCGTCAGATAATTGAAAATTATTTTCCAAACGTAAAAAAGCGAACCCTAAGGTTCGCTTTTTATGTGCTCCCACCTGGAATCGAACCAGGCACCTACTGATTATGAGTCAGTTGCTCTAACCGAATGAGCTATAGGAGCGATAAGGACCTCAGCTGTAAAGTTAACATTTTGTTCTGCGATTTGCACTTTTTTTGCCTGTGAAAGCTTGGTTTATACTTTTGTGTTTTACTCAAAGGTCTCTCAACGAGGTAGGAAAAGTACTTTGTTTCTACCTATACCGTAGCCTGCAAGAGTCTCCCTAATGCGATTTAAAGCCAGGTTACTGTTTACGACTTCGATCGGAATCACTAGGATGTGGTCTACTATCTGCAGGTTTCCAACTGAACCATTACCATTGCTCGCTAGCTCATTCTCTAAAGCTACTTGAAGAGGGATTGTAAAGGTTGCAAACTGCTCTGCTGTAGGAGGTATGGATATCTTGCCATCAACCCTGATGTTTACTCTGAAGAAACTTGTTTCAGGATGGTAAGAAAACGCCCCTCTGATCCTGCTGGTAAACGAGTGATAAAAGTCTATGGCCTGCTCATAACTTGCAAAGCTTTTAACCCTTGAACCAAGACTTGCCCCAACCCAACCCCAGGTTATTGTTACTGAGTTTTTGTCTAAGATAGATGCTTGCCAAAAAGCAGTCCCTCTCTCTTGTTTTCTGTAAAGTGTTGTGTGTGTTTTCATAAGTTTTTACAAGTGGAAGGGGTTAGAACTATATGCGACCCCTTTACATCTTAACTTTATCCTATGAATACGCTTAAAGATAACACTAAGTATGTCTTCTTTTCAAAAGAAGAGATCGATTCGCAGTTCAACCAACTTCTTGTAGAAAGTGAGGGGGTTGAGTCTTATACAGAACTAGAAGAACTTATGCGCAAGTGCTTCTATAATAAGGTTTTCTTTGCACAGAAGTTCGGCAGTAGCATGGGAACAATTAAGGTCTATCGTGTTACCACTTGTTACGACGGCTTTGATCCATTGAAAGTCTCCTCTTTCTCTTATCCTCCTAACCCTAAAAGAGGTAGGGCAAATCTTGCAGGACATCCAGTCTTTTACTGCTCTTTTAACCCGACAATTTCATTACATGAGATGAAAGATAGTTTGAGTCCTGACAACGAATACTTTGTGTCAGTGTGGGAAATGAGTTTTTCAAACGAAACACTTGCCCATCCTATTCTCTACAACTCGATCACTGGTTGCTCTGACTTTCACATGGCAGGTTTGGCTCAACACCAGATGGATCGCTTCCTTTCTGATGTTGCCCTGGGTCCTGTTACCGATCAAGAAAAGGCTAGTCTCCGGCATCTGCTAACCAAACTTGGAGACTTGTTTACTTTGCCATCAGAGAATCATTATAACTTAACATCAGCGTACGCTCACAGTTTACTGTATGAAGCCAAGAAGAAAGGTTACGACTTCAGAATACTCATGTATCCATCCGTTACCTCAGGTCACAAAGGCGCAAACCTTGCAATACACCCTGACTTTGTTAATAGTAACATGATGGTTTTTAAAGGCGTGACTAAGATAAAAGTTAAAGATGCGTCAGAGGAAGGTATGAGTGTTACTTTTTCCGATATAGGTAGGGCAACAGGAACAGGTGAAGTCGAATGGTTTCATCCTGCTATTTCCTCTGTTGAGATAGCATACCATGACTTCGAGTTACACACTGATGATGGGTTAGTAACTCGAGGATTTGATGCTTTGAACATGAAAGTTTGTGGCAGTGAACAAACTGTAGCTATGCTATTCGAAGAAGTTTTTGAGAAGGAGAAGACTAAGCTTCCACGGCAAGAAGCCAATATCGATGAGTTCTCGTTTGAACTAATGCAATATCAAAATGAAGCCACCACTACTCAGGAGTTTATACCAGGAGTAAAAGTTGAGACGAATGAAGGTGTCAGAGATATTGCGAAACTTGTCGCTTACATTAGATATACCGAGACCTATCAAAAGAGTAGCTGCTACTTATGAAAGCTGTACTTAACAGCTGCCCCTGTCGTTAGAGAACCTGAGTAGTAGCAGAGAAAGTTTGCTGTCAATGAATCTATGCTATAGGTTGTGCTTTGTATGTATAACTTTCCTGATGTTGTCACCTCCCAATTGGTTGTTACATCGCTACCTGATGTTCCGTTTATGCACTCTTTGTACTGACTTAATGGTCCAGGTGTAGAGTTGAACTTGATGTGGTAAACGGCCGCATCGTTAAACGTGTATGTACCTCCAGGTCCAGGTATCAGCACACCATTGTTATATAACTCTTGCTTGTCATAAATCCAGTTACCTAGTAACGAAGTTTCTGTTGGACTTAAGGTCGTAGTGCTTGATGGTGCTGCTGGTGTTGATGGCTTACTGCTTTTCTTGCATCCTAAAGATGCTACTAACATAATCATCCCCCAGAAGGATGCGATAGTTGATGCTTTCATAATGGTTGGTTTAAGTGATTAGTAAGGACCCTCTAGTTATACAAATATAGTAATATTCGTCATATATGACGAGATTGTTTTGTTGGTTACACTGACCTTTGAGTATGCCCAAAGAGAAGGATATACTCGTACAGGTTGCTGACATTATTAGCAAAAAAGCTAAAGCAAAGTATAAGTCCAATGTGGAGTTCGCTGATGTTTGTGGTATTCATGAGAGCAGCATCAGAAGGATACTTCAGGGTAAACAGAATATATCCATTAACGTATTGAAGCGTATCTGCGATGCTCTTGATACCAAACTTTCCGACTTACTAAAGGACTCAGGCAACTAACGAGGGGGGTTAATAGCTCTCGTTTTGTGCTTTTGCTCGCCGTTCTTGCGAGCGGAGGGTATTGTGGGAGCAAAGAAGCATGAAGCATGAATGCGGTTGCGACCTCTGTTGTATGTGTGGTATCATTACTATCTAATCTTCCTCTATCCGTACCACACATTAACTAACACAAAGGTATTTTCTTATCGTACCATGATAACGAGAAAATACCTGCAGCAATACCCGACTACGCAGGCGAGCTGAAAAGTTGGTAACCGGTGGACTTCATGTTGCTGAAAGGAATGGAGTGAGGCTTACCCTGGGAAGTGACGTAGGAATGTACCGGGCAAACGTAACGCAATGAGTGAAGCTACATGAAGGACAAGATAGGTTACCGCGACGAAAGCTCGTGAAACAAGCAAGAATCGGGACAAACCCAAAGCCTGACGTAGGAAGGCAATATAGCTTTGCTTTGCATGCTCAGCTTAAACAAAGCATATGCTATATTGGTTTGGTACCGGTTATTGCGTTTCGCAAGCTAAGACGCACCTTATAACCTGATAAAAAAAAAGAGTGCACCTACCTATAGTAAGTACACTCTCCGGGTTCTTGAACACATCCTATAGGTTTAAACAACATATGATGTTTACCTTAAATGCACTCGCGTAGTAACCTGAGGGGGTTAGTTCCTAATACACAGAAATACTTTTAAAAAAAGTACCCGGGAGTACCCCCTTTTTTGGATCCGGTACGGGGGGATAAAAAAGAGACTCATGCCATGCGCGATCACGCAACTTGTTCGCTTACCAAAAAAACATAGTTGATTGGATAGCTATATACTGTCATAAAAACAGATACTGATATGCTTGATAACTTACCGAGGTTATGATAAGGCACATGTCGAAGCACCGCTTACTTTCTCTTCATCACCCTAGTGTTTTTGCCAACTGCTTTTTCGAGTCTCCTCGTTGTAATAGTGTTTTTCGAAGGTTTGGATTTGACAGGTGCTTTTCTCCTTAATGGCACTCGTGCAAGCAATTTTGTCAAGTCTCCGTAGTGTTTTAAGCCAGGTTGAATATCTGTGATAAACTCACTGATAGATGTTGGAGTTATTGCATGTTCCTTCTCTGTAAACCCAGGATCGTTGTAACTATGCTTGATATGTCGGCAGGACTCGTACAACTTACTCAGTTCTTCTTTCCAATCTTTCAGTAAGTTTTGCATTCTTTGTGTAGGTAACAACAAGTCTATGTGTTTACCCTCTCTCAGAGAACTTCTAAAAATCCACTGTACTAGTATCGACAAGGCATAGGTATCGCCAACAGGAGCTTTGATGCCAGTACTCTTTATGTAGTTAAGAAGTAAAGGGTTCGGATAGACGTTGTATATGAAAGCCAGGTGGTTTGTATGGTTGTATAAGTTCGTTGCTCGCTTGTTAAAAGGCACAAACAAATCAGGGTTGGTTATACCATTAGTAACCAGCCTCGTCTTTGACTTTTTTAATGTCGTCCACAACCTGTCATTAACTTCAGACCGTTTACCAGTGAATGTTAAACCCTTCTTGTAGTATGTGTTCAACTTAGTTTGTAAAGGGTTGGATTCTTTAATATGGTACCTCTCATTAAACTTATCGAACCAACCCGAAGAAAAAATATGAGGACTCCGTAGATCTTTCGGGATGTCCTTATGGTTGTCTAAGAGTAGTGGGTCTATATGGATCAGCTTATGATATGGTTTGAGTTTGGTGTCATCCAAAGCTTCTTCCTCAGTCAGGTTTCTTACTAGATACGGTATCTCATGAATATCAAGATAAGCATTGAGGAAGCTGTTTTTGAACAGGTAGGTAAGCACATGAACAGACTTGAACACACTAAATATTTCGGGGTTTTGTTTCCACAAAAGAACTTTCTGTGTAGTTCCTTTGTCAATGTTGTTGTATAGAATCACACGGTTGTTATCAATGTCCTCTCTCAGGTCTTTGTACCTTGTCAGCTCAGGACCGATCCATGTTATGGTTGTTTTATCTTTAGCCAGGCCTAGAACCTTAAGAGTAAACAAGTTCTCTAACTCTAGAGATGTTAACCTTTGTTTTTGTTTGCTTTGTTTGAACGTGATAGTATATCTATCCGCAACCAGTTCAAACACAGCAGGCTCTTCATCAATAACAAGATGGTAACCCTTCTGTTTTAAAAGCTCCAAACAATCCAGATCTAAACGCTCAAACAGTTTATGAGTCATCACGATATTTTTGTTACCTCTGATGAGCCTTTTGAGATGTAACAGCTTGTTCTTTTCGGGATGCATAAACTTAACTATAGTATCTTGGGTATACTTAACTTTCCCTCGAAGATCCTTCAACGGTGGTTTACTTTTTGGCTTTGCCGGATCCGGTATGGTACCTGCTACCCTATGGAGCTCATCAAGGTATTGTCCAACATACATAATCCTGTTGGAAGGTTTTTCGCTTACCAGTTTTTTTATCTGCTCAAAGACACCCTGAGTTTTTCCTATACCGCAAACTCCATCATATATAACGAGGCCGGTGAAAGCCGTTGAGTGGCCACTTTGAAAGTATTCCCGTATGAAGTGCTCTACAAGGTGGCGATGTTCTGGTAAATATGTCATAAGAACCAAAGTAGTGATTATTTCTGAACGGGTATACCTGTTTTTGGTTCAAACATACTTTCTAATATACTGTCTTACAGTTAGATATGCCTGCGTCCCTTATATATATAAAGACCTTGGAAGTAGGAAAGTGATGGTTTCTTCCTACCACGTATTTAAACCTATGGTTCTGAGCCTTTTAAGAACTAGGTGTTTGGTTGCTACAAATCATAGCATTGGTTTGCTATGATTCGGTCATATCTTTACCAGGAACCATAGAAGACAGAAACATGACACAAGTAATCAAAACAATAGATAGTAAGGACTTTGAGATCTTCAAGTTAACAGACGTGGACTCAGAGCTCACCGCAAGGTTTATCACCAGTCCCATTTCAGCAGGCTTCCCGAGTCCTGCTGCCGATTACCAGGAAGAGCCAATAGACCTAAAGAAACTGCTTTTCAGGAACCCGATCAACACTTATGTTCTTAGAGCAAAAGGAAACAGTATGCAGGACATATACATCAATCCCAATGACCTGATTATCGTTGATACAAGCATTGAACCTCTTAACAATGATATCTGTGTATGTGTTGTGGATGGGGACTATACACTCAAAAGAGTAAGCAAGTCAGGAGACAAACTGTACCTGATGCCATACAATAAGGATTTGAAGCCCATAGAAGTTACAGTTGACAACAGGTTCAGCATTTGGGGTGTTTTAACCTTTTCTATCCACAAGCATAATAGACGTATCTGATGTATGCCCTTGCAGATTGCAACAACTTTTATGCATCATGCGAGCGAGTTTTCCAACCACATTTAGAAAAGGTACCGATAGTTGTTTTAAGTAACAACGATGGGTGTGTTGTTGCTCGTTCACATGAGGTAAAAGATCTCGGTGTAAAGATGGGGGTTCCTATCTTCATGATAAAAGACTTGGTAAAACAGCATGGTATTAAAGTGTTCAGTTCAAACTATGTGTTGTATGGTGACATAAGTAGCCGTGTTATGTCGACCATATCTTCCTACGTCCAGAACTACGAAGTGTACAGTATTGATGAAGTCTTTCTTGACTTTACTGGTTTCGACACCAACTTTAACCTCGTTGACTACTGTAAGGAAATACGGTATGTTGTCAGGCGTAATACACGAATCCCAATCAGCATAGGTATAGCACCTACAAAAACATTAGCAAAGGCTGCAAATAAACTCGTTAAGAAACGGTTCAAAGATACGGGCGTATGTTACCTCAAGGATCAGGACGATGTTAAAGAGATGCTTCGGGACTTTGATGTAGGAGATTTATGGGGTGTTGGAAGACAGTATGAAGCACTGCTAAAGAAACATGGTTTCGAAACAGCTCTTAAGTTGATGAACGCACCCGATGAATGGATCAGGAAAAACCTTAGTGTCGTAGGTCTTCGCTTGGTAAATGAGTTACGAGGTGTACCATGTATAGACCTCGACGAAGTCCCCGCTAAAAAGAAAGGCATATGTGTATCACGATCTTTTGGAAACATGATCAGTGATTTAAGCATCCTTGAAGAGAGTTTATCTACTCACGCTAATAGAGCAAGTGAAAAGCTTCGGGAGCAAGGTTCAAACTGTGGTTCTATAAGTGTGTTTCTTCATACTAATAGGTTCAGAAGTGATCTGCCACAGTACTTCCCTTCTAAAGAGATTGAACTCCCACTTGCCACTAACGATGCAAGCAACATTATATCAGCAGCACAGAAAGCTTTGGAGCTGATATATAAGCCAGGCTATAACTATAAAAAGTGCGGTATCTTTCTCAACGATATAACTCCGGCAGATGATCTTCAACTAAACCTGTTTGTTCAAGACGATACGGACAAGAAGAACAAGCTCAACAAATCAGTAGACTCTCTTAACAAAAAATATGGCAAGGATTCGTTAAAATATGCTATCCAAGGCACCAAAAAAGAGTGGAAGTTACGACAAGAAAACTTATCTTTAAGTTACACAACGAGGCTCAGCGATGTGCCCTGTGTCGACCTAAACAAATCATGACATGTGCTATACAGTAGACAACAAGAACAGTAAAAAAGTTTTAAGTGATAAACTCAAGCGACCTTTCAAGTCGGATCAGGAGGCATTGGAAGCGACCTTTTTGTCAGGCTTTGCCCATCCTAAGATGTGCATGGTAAAACAAGAACAACCTGATGTGATTGACATAGCACGATGGGGGCTGGTACCGGGATTTATCTCTGATGCAGCGAAAGCAAAAGAGTACTTCATAAACACCTTGAATGCAAAAGCAGATACCATCTTCGAAAAGGTAAGCTTTAAGAACTCGATCATGCCAAGACGGTGTATTATTCCTATATCGGGGTTCTACGAATGGAGGGACATAAACAAGGTGAAATATCCCTACTACATCAAGGCAAAGGATCAGGAGATAACTTGTGTAGGTGGCATCTACGATTATTGGGTAGAGAAAGCAACTGGCGAAGTACATACAACTTTCAGTATGATTACAACTGAGGCAAACCCTCTGATGTCTAAAATACACAACCTTAAGTTGAGACAACCTTTGTTGTTAAGTCAACCGGATGCTGAACAATGGATCGACAACAGTTTGAAAAAAGAGGATGTTATAGAACTGATGAAGCCATTAGGTGAAGAGTTCATGTCTGCACACACTGTTAAAAAGATAAGCCCGAAGACTGCGGATGTTTTTTCCGAAGAGATAAAAAGCGAGTTTGATTATCCCGAGTTAGCATTGTATGATAGTATGTGACGACCTTACAACTTTGATATATGAGTTTCTTCCTAGGAAGTAGCACCAGGGTCTTAGGAATGTAATCTTGTAGGTGAGTTTTTGCGTTAACAGAGTGTTAATAATTCAGGTTGCTATTTTAGACTATATAAGTACCTTAGATTAGTAATTAAACCCTGATATATGGCTGGACAAGACCGCCTTGAGTTGCATTATTTTTTCGACGACGACACTCATACGATAGACGCGTTCGTTCGTAATAAGTGTGAGGCAGAAGTACTCGCAATCGCTAAAGAAGTAATCTCCACTTATACCGAAGAAGAGATAATCATACAAAATGAGATACCGGAAGAGGGAGGGTTTACAGAGGTACTCACTTTTTTCACTGTTAATAAGGATGCGATTATCGCAGCTGGAGGTCTCCTTTCTTTAATAGTCTCGACTATTACACTAGTGCTTTCCCGCCGTCCTCCTATCCATCCCTCACAACTAAAATACATCCAAGCTCAAGATGGGCTTATACCAGACCAAGCTAAGTTAGTAGAAGCACAAACGAAGGTTGCAGAGTCTCAGGCTGAAATAAATGAACTCAGTAAGACGAAGTTAAAGCTCGAGATAGGCAAACTTAATGCTGAGCAAATCGAAAAGCTTGCTGAACAATACGCTAAGGAGATGAACAGTAAGATAACAGTTATTCAGCGAAAGTCAAACTTTTATAAGCAACTACAGTCGTCCGACAAGATAACGAAGGTTAAGGCTACTTCCTACAATGGTCAAAACACAGTCACAGATCCTAAACCAATAGATCGTGTAGATTTCCCGCTCTATATTCTCAACACAAATAAGCTACATAAGGAGAAGGACGAGGATGCTATCTTAGAAATTACCTCTCCTGTAATCACGCAGAAAAAATCGATGAAGTGGCGAGGGATCTATAAAGACCAGCCTATTTCGTTTAAGATGAAAGACAAAGTATTTAAGCAGTCTGTCGCTAATGGTCAGGTAAACCTCCATGAGAACTATTTGGTTAAGTGTCTTTTGCATTTTGTACCTGAGTTGAAGGAAGATGGTACCGTTGAGAATAAGGATTATAGCGTATCTCTCGTAAAGGGTGAAGTAACCGAAAAGGAGGTTATAGAGACTATGCAAGGGAGAATGCATCGTTTGAAGCGAGAAAGGCTTGAAGCAACAGGAGGTGAATCTAGCCAAGCAACACTATTCGGCGAAGACGAGTTATAACACCTACTATGAAGTAGGTGTTATCTCTGGCATAGTAACTGTTAGATGAACATAATGGTTCATGTCATCGATCAGCTCTTTATCATAGGCTTCAAGGTAAAGACCAGTCACAGCGGATCCGTACTTGTGTCCAAGTGCTTCTGCTATCATGTCTTTGCTATAACCAAGTCGTTTTGCGATATTGGCATAACTGTATCTAAAGACATAGCTAGTAAACCTCTCTTTACAACCGATCATCATACCCATCTTCTTTAGGTGTGCGTTGAAGTTCTTGTTTTTCTGCTTTATAGTTTTGGGTAACTTTCGCTTGTTATCAAGTTCCTCCTGAGTAAGCTTTCCAAGAATGGTACTGCATCCTCTCTGTCTAAAGTAGGCAAAGATCTCGATTACATCCTGTAACATTTTGATAGAGTAGAGAGTTTTTGTTTTACTTCGAGAGTAGAACACAGGTCCATTCATAACGCTTGACTCGGTAAGTAATACCATGTCTTTAAAGTTTATACCCTGAAGCATGAACATCAGTTTACCCATTAACCAGCTGTCGTAAAGTATCGAACCTTCAGGTATGTTCAACCTAAAGTAGCTTGACATTTCTTCTCGTGGGATTGGCCTAGGTGATGTTGCCTTTCTCTTTATCTTAAAGTCTTTAAACGGGTAGTGTTCATGCGTCGTTATCTTGGACTTGATAGCCTTGTTAAAAACAGCTCTAAAACTTCGCATATGCATACCGATACTGTTCGTCTTTAAACCAGCATCTGAAAATCCTGCTTCTAAAGTTCTTAGGAAAGTGTAGTTGACTCTCTCGAAAGGGATACGAAGGTCTGAGATTTTGGATATAGCAATCAACGATAGCTCATAAACAAGGGCTCCTCCTCCTCTATCGTTTTTGTGTAGGAGTTCTATTTCATCTAACCAAAATGATTGGATAGTAGTCGGTGACTGAGACACTGAACACAGATAGTTTTTTATTCGTTGTGTGTCGTTGTCTTTTGGGTAAAGCTTTTGGTACTCGAGGATCTTGGTCAAGTAGAAGACTTCGAGTTCTTTCAGCCTGGGACTAATAACTTCAAAGAGTGGATGTGTTTCCTTTAAACAACCTGCTCTGTCGTTCCAATCTGAAGGACTGGAAGAAAAGTTGGTTGAAACAGTTCTGGTGGTGCCGTTCGAAGCTAACCGGAAGACAAGAGGATATGTTTTGTCCCTCTTGCATCTTCTTCTGTCTAAAACGAGGTGTATTGTGATCATAGCTACGTGGTTTTGTAGCTTTCACAAGTAAAAAAGTTTGCATGTTATTTGCACGGATGAGGGGGGATTTCTCTACCTCCATGTTACGATCTAAAAAGTCAAGGCATGAAAAAACCCAGTAAATACTGGGTTTCACCGGTGCTCCCACCTGGAATCGAACCAGGCACCTACTGATTATGAGTCAGTTGCTCTAACCGAATGAGCTATAGGAGCAATCTTTATTCTTATTTACCGCCCGTACCATGAAACGACAAGAGCGTTTATTACAAAGAAAGATAAGGCTGCAAAAATATATATTTGCGGTAACTAAACAAAATATATGCGTGAAATTAAAAATATAATCTTCGACTTAGGCGGCGTTATTATTAACCTGGATTATTCCCGCACCATCGACGCGTTTAACCGATTGTCGGGCAAGCCTTTTGAAACCTTATTTACGCAATTACAACAAAATCCGTTATTTGATCAGTTTGATAAAGGCACTATCAGCGAAGCGGATTTTTTTGGTAACTTAAAAACAGCAATGGATACTGAAGCGTCGCAAGACGAAATGCACAGGGCATGGAATGCGATGTTGCTCGATTTCCCCCAGGAGCGGCTGGACATGCTGCAGCGTTTAAAGCATAAATACCGCATCTTTTTGTTGAGTAACACTAACGAAACGCACGTAAAGGAACTCGAAGCACAATTACACCGTCAACACGGCCACGAAAACCTTGAACCTTTTTTCGAAAAGGTATATTATTCCTGCCGGATAGGAATGCGTAAACCCGACCTGAAAATATTTAAATTTGTTTTAAAGGAAAATGGCCTTTTAAAAAGTGAAACCATCTTTATTGATGACTCTCCGCAACATGTACAAGGTGCAATGAACGCGGGCATTCATTCGTACTACCTCGCTGGGCATAAAACCATCAATGAACTTGTTTCGGAGCTTGGCTTATGACCGAAACAAAGACAGTGTATGCAGCGAATCTATTTTTTACGGTTATAGATTTTGCTTTTTACCAGTCCTAGTTTGTTAAAGAAATGCGTGAATGATACACCCAACACACCTAACCCATATTTTGCACTCCGCCTGAAATTAATGGAACTGGCTTCAGGGAAGTATTTGGTAGGGCAAGTAATTTCAGCAATTTGAAAACCCGCGTAAAAAATCTGGGAAATCATTTGATTATCAAACACAAAATCATCTGAGTTTTCATGGTAACTGATGGTTTCCAGAATTTCGCGATTAAATGCCCTGTAACCAGTATGATATTCGCTTAATTTCTGATTAATTAAAATGTTTTGCGTTAAAGTAAGACAGCGGTTAAAAATATACTTATACATTGGCATCCCACCCTTAAGTGCTCCTTTTCCTAAAATCCGGGAGCCAAATACAGATGGATACAAATCATTGGCAATGATGTAACTCATACTGTGAATGAGTTTAGGGGTATACTGGTAATCGGGGTGAAGCATGATCACAATGTCGGCACCAATTTTTAAAGCCGTGTCGTAACAGGTTTTTTGATTTCCGCCATACCCTTTATTTTGTTCGTGGCGAATCACGTGTTTAATACCTAATTGACGACCAAGTTCCGCAGTGTTGTCTTTACTGTGATCATCAACCAGCACCACATCGTCAACAATATCGAAAGGGATTTCGTCGTATGTGCGTTTTAAAGTTAATGCCGCGTTGTAGGCAGGCAGCACTACCACTATTTTTTTCCCATTAATCATATGTCACAAAAATAACAAAGTTTACATAAAATGTACGGTGCCCCTTAAAAAATATATTTAAATTAGACCACCAAATTGAAGCCAAAAGTATTACATAGCTATTTACTGAAAGCGTACCTCCCTCCTTTTTTCATGACACTTTTTATTGGAGTGTTTGTGTTTTTTTTAATTCATGTTTTTACCTATATGGATGACATAATTGGTAAGGGTATGGGGGCATGGATCCTGGTTCAGTTTTTCTTTTATTCATTTCTTACGTTTATTCCTGTTGCTATGCCTTTGGCGGTTTTGCTCAGTTCCATCATGACCTTTGGGAACCTGGCAGAGAATTACGAACTCGCTGCAATGAAGTCATCGGGTTTGTCGCTTTTCAGGATCATGCGGCCTGTGTTTGTGTTCATCCTGTTTTTAGCCGGTTTTACTTTTGTGTTCAATAATTTCGTACTTCCGAGAATCACTTTAAAATCGGCGCGGATGCTGTGGGATATTCGCCAGGCAAAACCCACCTTAAGCATTAAAGAAGGGGTTTATTACGGCCAGCTCGAAGGTTATAGCATCAAAGTTGGAAAGAAAAGTAAAAACGGGCAAACCCTTTATAATTTAAATATTTATGATCATTCTGAGGGTAAAGGAAATAACATCCAATTGTACGCCGATAGCGGGACCATGAAGACCTCTGCCGATACCAATTACCTTCAGATTAAGCTCAATAACGGCACCCGTTATGAAGATATTATGGAGGAAGAGGAACACCGCCGGACCAGACCTTTAATGCAGTTGATGTACGACGAGCTGAATGTAAACGTGGACATGAGCAGTTTTAAGATGCGCCAAACCGAAGAAGCCTTGTTCAAAGAACACCATGAAATGATGAACGTTTGGCAAATTGCGAAAGAACTCGATACGATAAATCTTGCCATTGATAAAAAATATACCAACCTACACAATCAATTTACGAATTACTTTCTTCCGCGTACTCTAAAAAGCTCCTCATCTGGTAAGGCCCACATTCCTTTAAAACAGTTTTATAGGGGGCTAAGTAAAGAAGAGTTTAAAAACTGTATTGAAAATGCGCAAAACCTCGTAAGAAGCTCAAGTGGGTACATTGAATCAATTGATGGCGAAATATTCAGTAAAACCATTACTAAGCTAGATTTTTCTATTGGCTGGCATAAAAAAATCAATATTTCATTTGCTTGTGTCGTATTGTTTTTTGTTGGTGCATCGCTGGGAGCTATCATTCGTAAAGGAGGCATGGGTTTGCCGGTGGTTGTGGCCGTAATGTTTTTTCTGCTATACTATGTAGTATCCATTATTTTTGAAGACCTGGTGATTCAGGAAGTTTACACAGTAGCTTTTGGTACCTGGTTCCCGCTGATGTTGTTTCTTCCGCTGGGCATATTTTTAACCTTCAAAGCGGCGAAAGATTCGGCCTTATTTGATATGTCATCTTATGTAGATCCTATCAAAAAATTATTCAACCGCAAAAAAAGTCATGCGAATCCTTCAGCTCTGCAATAAAGCTCCCTACCCTGCCAATGATGGCAGTTCCATTGCAATTTGTACACTAGCCGAAGGTTTAGCGGATAATGGTGCGGAACTGCATTTATTGTGCATTAATACAAAAAAACATTTTAAGCCTGATGATAGTATACCAAAAGATTTCGTTGGAAAAACACATTACGAATCTGTTTTTCAAAATACCGACATTAGTTTTTCAGGTGCCTTTAAAAACCTTTTTTCTTCTGAATCGTATTTTGTAAGTCGCTTTTTTTTTAAAGCTTTTGAAGAAGTTCTTATCCGAAAACTTCAATTACAATCTTTTGATATTGTTCAGTTGGAGGGAGTGTTTATGGCATCATACATTCCGGTGATAAAAAAATATTCCCAGGCAAAAATTATTTTACGAAGCCATAATGTTGAACATCAGATTTGGGAACGCCACCTTAGTAACGAAAAAACAGGATTAAAAACGCGGTACCTTAAAGTACAAAACAGTCGACTTAAAGCTTTTGAATTAAAAGCCTTCAGAGACGTGGATGCTATTGTGACAATCACCAGTGAAGATGAGAAAAACATTTCTACACTTTTTCCTGGAAAAAAAATTCATACCTGCTTAACCGGCATTAATTTAAACAGCTATCAGCAAGTTTTAAAACCTTTATATCCCAACACACTATTTCATTTTGCTTCAATGGATTGGATGCCAAATGTGGAAGCGGTTGAATGGTTCATGGAACATGTTTGGAATAATGTGCTCAGGGTAAAACCGGATGTGCAGTTAGTTCTTGCAGGCCGCGGTATGCCTGAACACATTAAAAAAATGGCTTCAAGGAATGTCAAGGTTATCGATGATGTAAAAGATTCTGCGGAGTTTTACCGCACATATGACATCATGCTTGTTCCACTGTGGTCTGGTAGCGGACTACGAATAAAGCTTGTGGAGGGCCTGGCGTATGGAAAAGCTATTGTTACTACCAGTATTGGCGCGGAAGGTATTCCTTATACGTTAAATGAAAATTTTATGGTTGCGGATTCTCCTGAAAAATTTGCACAAGCCGTTATATCACTTTTGAATAACCCGGCGAATAAACAAAACTTTCAAAAAAAATCAAGGGAACTGGCAGAAAAATGTTTTAATTACAAGGCCATTGCAAAACACCTACTTAAATTTTACGAAGGGCTGCTCCAATAAAAAAATCCTCACGATTGCGCGAGGATTTTTGTTTTAATGAATGCAAAAAAATTATTTCAAGGTTACTGATTTTTCCACTGCTTTACCTTCTTCCAGTTTAATAATACCAACCCCAACGGAAGTCCCTGAAACCGCTTTGATATCCAGTATAGCCGGTAATTTGAACGTGTATGTGCTTGTTCCGCTTGCGTCTGAAACGCCTTCCGCTTTTAAGTCTGCTTCAACGGTTGATCCAGAAGCTGTTTTTACATTGGCATACAGCTTCACAGTTGCTCCTCCTACCACATTTCCCAACTCATCTACTGTTTTCACAGTTAATTTGCAATCCGTTTTCTTTTGACAGGAACTGTTAAAAGTTAAAACAAGCATACCTAAGGCTAAAGTTGCAATAAATAATTGTAGTTTCATTTTATAATTAATGAGATTGGATTAATATTTGTACCCCAAATATAATAAAAAAATGAATAAAATGTATTGGAAGTCTATAATAATGAGTTTACTCATGGTTCTAATGATTGAACGCGGTCATTCTCAAAGTTATGCTCCTGAAACCATCTTAATTACTACTACTCTGGGCAATATCAAAGTAAAACTGTTCAATGAAACGCCCAAACACAGAGACAATTTCCTTAAACTTGTGAAAGAACATTTTTATGACAGTCTATTGTTTCACCGGGTAATACAGGATTTTATGATCCAGGGTGGCGATCCTGACAGCAAATACGCGGAACCCTCAAAGCTCTTGGGTGATGGTGATTTGAATTATACGATTCCTGCTGAATTTGTACCTACCTTATTTCATAAAAAAGGAATGCTGTGCGCCGCGCGTAACGGTGATGATATTAATCCTGAAAAAGCCTCGTCGGCCTGCCAGTTTTATATTGTTCAGGGAAAAGTTCGTACAGATGAAGATCTTCTTGCCTTTGAAAAACGCATTAACAAACCCATTATCACAAGATTAAAGGAAGAAACGCTCAATAAATCTGAAAACAAAATCCTGAAAGAAAAAATTGACGCGTTTAAAAAGGACCAAAATAATGATAGTTTAATGGTGTACTTCAAAAAAGTAAATACCCTTATAGAGGAAGAATATGCGAAAACCCCGCATTTTACTTTTTCAGCAGAACACCGGCAAGTTTATAAAACCCTAGGCGGCACTCCCCATTTAGACACCCAATACACCGTTTTTGGTGAAGTAATTGACGGATTGGACGTAGTTGATAAAATAGCAGCGGTAGGCAAAAACAAAGACGACCGGCCACTCATCGACATCCGTATATGGGTTAAAATTGTGGAGTAAGCTTGTAATTAATTTTTAATCGAATAAAAAGGTTGAAGTTCTACTGTTTCACTCCATTCAGAAATACACTCTCGATTAAATTACTTCCGAAACTATAAGGGATAAAACCGTAAGAACTGATTGGTTTAGTGATGAAAAAATTCGCCCTTTTTCCAACTGTTATACTACCAACCTCAGCTGATAATTGCATTGCATAAGCGGAATTCAGCGTACAGGCATTAATCACTTCTTCAGGAGTAAGTTTATATTGCACGCAACCTAAACTCATCATAAAATTCATGTTTCCGCTTGGCGAACTTCCAGGATTATAATCACTGGCGAACGCTATCGGCAAACCGGCATCAATCATTTTGCGGGCTGGTGGTAAAGGCAAACTTAAAAAGAATGCTGCGCCAGGCAATATGGTAGGCATTGTATCTGAATTTTTTAATAAAGTAACATCGTCATCATTGCAAAACTCCAAATGATCCACACTAATGGCGCCACATTCCACACCCGCTTTAATCCCACCAAAATGGCTGAGCTGTTCGGCATGAACTTTTGGAATTAAACCATGAACTTTACCAGCTTCTAGAATTTCTTTGGTTTCATCGTACGTAAAGTAATTTTGTTCACAGAACACATCAATGTAATCCGCCAATTTTTCGCTGGCAATTCTGGGTAACATCTCATTAATAATTAAATCGATGTATCCCCGCTTATTGTTTTTAAATGCCGCCGGAAGCGCATGTGCACCTAAGAACGTTGCCTTTACCGGTATCAAATTTAACTCTTTAATACGTTTTATCACTCGGAGCATTTTCAATTCACTCTCAACACTTAACCCGTAGCCGCTTTTTATTTCTATGCTCCCAGTACCTTGCCCAATTACCTCATAAAGCCTTACAATAGATTGCTCAAACAATTCATCTTCACTACTTTCTGACAGTTTCATTGCCGAATTTAATATTCCTCCGCCGCGCGCAAAAATAGCTTCATAACTCAAGCCATTGATGCGGTCAACAAACTCGCCTTCCCTGTTTCCGGCATACACAATGTGTGTATGACTATCGGCGTAACAAGGCAACAGGAGTTTACCTTCTGCGTCGATGATCTGCAATCCCTTCCAGTCTTCAATCCCGGGAAAATCTTCCATCTTTCCAAAATCTGCAATCAAACCGTTATCAACCGCTAACCAGGCATTTTCAAGGCATGGTAATTCCTTCATTTCTGACCCACTCACTTTCAAAACTGAAGGTTCACGAACCTGTACAAGGGATTTTATATTTTTAATTAAGAGTCTTGACATATCAGTTTATTCTTGGAACTTACCAAGTTATTTATTTTAGCCAAATCTAATACATCTTTTTGGAAACATTTAACACACGTGCGCGATAAAGCCATTCTCGGATAATTTTTACTATTTTTGAGACTTATGGCTGGCAATACATTTGGCTCATTATTTCGGTTAACTACATTTGGCGAAAGCCACGGTATTGCCATCGGCGGTATATTGGATGGGTGTCCTGCCGGATTACAAATCGATATGGAATTCATCCAGAATGAACTCAATCGACGTAAACCCGGCCAATCTCATATTACTACACAGAGAAAAGAAGAAGATAAGGTTCGTTTTCTATCCGGTATATTTGAAGGGAAGTCAACCGGCCAGCCAATAGCTTTTTCAATTGAAAACACCGATCAAAGAGACAAAGATTATACTCATTTAAAAGACTCGTTTCGTCCTTCCCATGCCGACTATACCTATCAGGTAAAATATGGCATCCGGGATTACAGGGGCGGAGGCCGTTCGTCGGCAAGAGAAACAGCCTGCCGTGTTGTTGCAGGAGCCATCGCCAAATTATTTCTTTCTCATCATAAAATTTCTATAAAGGCTTATGTGAGCCAGGTGGGGCCAGTTAAATTGGAAAAACATTATAGGGATTTAGACCTTACAAAAACAGAGGAATCAATCGTTCGGTGTCCTGATGCAACCATCGCCTATAAAATGGTGAGTTTAATTGAAGATATCCGCAAGGATGGTGATACCATCGGTGGAATTATTAGTTGCGTTGTGATTGGCACTCCTGTGGGTTTAGGTGAACCGGTTTTTGATAAATTACATGCAGAACTTGGAAAAGCTATGCTTAGTATTAATGCGGTAAAAGGATTTGAATATGGAGAAGGGTTTAACTGTATAAACTTTAAGGGTTCAGAAATGAATGATGCATTTATACATGATGTTAGAACTGAGGCTAACCCTCGTGCGATCAGAACCTCAACTAATCATAGTGGTGGAATTCAAGGAGGAATAAGCAATGGTGAAGACATCTATTTCAATGTAGCTTTTAAACCCGTAGCAACCCTGATGCAGGACCAGCAAAGTGTAGATGGCTCGGGACAAGAAACCACAATAAAAGGAAAAGGTCGCCATGATCCATGCGTATTACCCCGCGCTGTACCAATCGTAGAAAGTATGGCGGCATTAGTACTTGCCGACTTTATTTTAAGAAACAAATGTTCCAAATTAATATAACTTACCGCATTTCCATTCAAAATCTTCAAACACATTATGTTCAGTAAAAAAAACAGACTTATAGCCATCATTATTTTCTCCATGGTGTTCGGCATTCTATTAGGATTTTCCATTAATAAATCCCTTACCAGTAATAACCCGAAAATAGAACAGGCATATATTAAAAAAATTACCCAAGGCAATCCTGAAATTGAGAAACAGGTTTCAGAAGAAATGGCAAAGATTGAAATAGATAATCTAAAAGAAGCAAAGAAAACTGTAGCTGGACATTATTCCATATTAAGTGATATTTTCTTAAGGATGATAAAGATGATCATCGCTCCCTTGGTATTGGCAGTTTTAGTGATGGGTGTGGCAAAGGTGGGAGATTTTAGTTCCGTGGGACGAATTGGTGGGAAAACAATTGTGTATTTTACTTTTGCAACACTGCTTGCACTTAGTTTAGGATTAATCATCGTCAATATATTTGAGCCAGGAAAAGTAATGGCTCTTGAACTCCCTCCCGCATCCACAGAAGCTATTGTGAAATCCGGCGGCCAGAATGCGAAAAATTTCATAGCGCATGTTGTACCCGACAGCATCATCAGGGTAATGGCTGAAAACGAGATTTTACCGATTGTCGTCTTTGCTTTATTTTTTGGAATAGCAGCTTCCAGCATCGGAGATCAGGGAAAACCTATGATAAAGGCAATGGATAGCCTATCCCATATCATGTTTAAGGTAACAAACTTTGTAATGAACTTTGCACCAATTGGTGTTTTTGGGGCAATTACAGCTGTGGTCATTCAGCAAGGGCTGGATGTTTTAAGCGGTTACGCCTACCTTATCGGTTGCTTTTTTGGTGGCCTTTTGTTTTTCATATTTGGAGTTTTGTTATTTATTTGTCTGGTTCTCCGCATTAAATTTTTCTCTCTTTTATCCTATGTTAAGGAACCGATATTACTTGCTTTCAGCACAGCAAGTTCAGAAAGCGCCATGCCTAAAACTATTGAACAGCTGGAGAAATTTGGCATCAGTAACCGGATCGTTTCTTTTGTATTGCCTTTGGGTTATTCATTTAACCTCGACGGATCAATTATGTATATGACGTTTGCAACAGTGTTTATTGCTCAGGCTTATGGAATTAATATGAGTACCGGCGACCAGGTACAGATGATGCTGATACTTCTAATCACGAGCAAAGGAATGGCAGGTGTTCCGAGAGCCTCGCTGGTAGTAATTGCTGGTATGCTCAGCATGTTCAACATTCCGGGTGAAGGATTGCTTTTATTGTTGGCTGTTGATCAGATACTGGATATGGGAAGGTCGGCTACAAATGTTATTGGAAATGCTGTGGCAAGTGCGGTGGTAGCAAAATGGGAAGGAGAAAAACTTACTCCCCGGTCTCAGATTTAATTTTTTTGAAATGCTTTTTTATTGGTTAAACCTCATCGGGATTTTCTTCTTTACCATTTCCGGCTCCCTGGCGGCTCGCGATAAGAAACATTACCATGATTATTTCGGAGTCTTTTTTACGGGCTTTTTAACGGCAATAGGCGGCGGAACATTACGAGATATGATGCTGGGTGCATTTCCGATTTCCTGGCTCAGCGACCGTAACATTTTATTATCGATCTTATTTGCCTTTGCATTTACTCTGCTTTTTAAAACCTATATTGTCAAGCTGCGAAGAACACTTTTTCTATTCGATACGGTTGGCGTTGGCATTTACACCATCATTGGTGTTCAAAAGAGCCTCGAACATGGCGTAAATCCGTTTGCAGCTGTTATACTAGGTTTGATAACTGCAGTTTTTGGTGGTGTTATCAGAGACACTCTTATTAATGAAATTCCGCTTATCTTTGCCAGAGAAATTTATGCTACTGCATGCATTGCCGGCGCCGTCTTATTTACCACACTTCTTTATGCTCAGGTAGATACAAACGTGGCTGCAACCATAAGTATGAGTACAATCATAACAATAAGAATTCTGGCAGTAAAATATAAACTGGCCCTGCCAAAATTTGATACAGGAACCAGTGATAATTGAAAATGAAGACTGAGGAAATTGGATACATTAGTAAAACCCATGGGCTGAAAGGACATGTTATTTTACGATTAAATGATTTAATTAATATTGACGAAGAAAACATCAAGTCTGTATTTCTGGAGCTTAATGGATCTCAGGTTCCTTATTTTATTGAAGAATGCCGGCCAAATAACACTGGATACATCCTTAAACTGGAAACAATTGACTCTGTGGACACCTCTAAAAAGCTCATAGGCAAAAAAGCATTTGCGATGAGCGAATTTCTATTGGAAAACACTGAATCCCTCAGTGAGTTTATCGGTTATACAATACTGGATTCAAAACTTGGCGACATAGGCATCATAACGGATGTGGATGAAAAAACAAATAATCCCGTGGTAAAAGTAATCCACTACACAGGCGTTGAAATCATCCTTCCTTTTAATGAAGATTTCATTATTGAAATTGATGATGATGAAAAAACGATCCAGTTTGAATCACCGGACGGATTAGTAGAAATGTATTTGAACTCCTAGTCTCCAAATTTTCCATTTCGTTTATCGCTTGGTGACTTAAGTCCAATGCGAGGAAATCTTTATAACTATTTAAAATTTAAATTGTTAAATCCTCGATTTAGCAGAGTCGAATGATTTAATTATCTAATTTTACTATAACAATCTATTTTTTTATGAGAAAATTTTTATTTAAGTCATTTTTTGTAGCGGGCCTCTTTTTTTCAACGAATAGCATAAAGGCGCAATGTTCGCTTGACCAGGTAGGGGCTGTAAACTATGTTTCTACATCGCAACTCTCCGATATAGCGGTTGCTCCCAATAAAGTGCTTTATTCCATAGCATTTAACACCTCAACCGGAAAATATCAGGTTTATTCGGGAATGACAGCCTCAAGTTGGACTCTCACAGCAACGTTAAGCGGTTCAACAACCGTTAAACCCTCTATCCATATTAATAAAGCAGGAAAAGTCAGTATTTTTTTGCGAGACGATAATAACGGTGGTGTAGGGAAAGTATATGTCTTAAATGCAGGTGTTCTAAACCAACAGGGTGCAAATGTAACAACAGGCGCAGTTTCCAACCTTAGCATGATTTCAGATGCGTCCGGCGACGAATATGTTGCCTATACTGACATACAGGGTGGCAATAAAGCTGTCGTAAAAAAATGGAACAGCGGTTCGTCAGTCTGGACAGCTATTGGAGGCCCAGTTTCTGCCGGCACGGCCGCGTATAATTCTTTGATTTTGACCGGTACTGACATGCCTGTTTTAGCGTTCCAGGATGGCACACAGGGGAATAAGACTTCTGTTATGAAATTTAATGGTAGCGTTTGGGTATCAGTGGGTATTATCGGAGGAAGCGCAACGAATTCAAAATTGCGGCTGGCAAGTAATGGAGATTTTTACCTTGGTTTTACCGAAACAGGTGGAAATACTATTGTTCAAAAATATGATGGGGCCAGTTGGACGCCAGTGGGCGGTGCGATTACTGGACTCAGTTCAGCTAATTCATTTGACCTGGAACTGGATCCTGTAAATGTACCATTCATCACCGGCATTCTAAGTACACCACCTTACCCTGTTGCGTATAAATTCACCGGTGTTCCAACCTGGAGCAATGTGATAGGAAGCGGCTATTTAAACAGTGCAACATCAACTAATCCAAATCTTGAAATTGATTATACTGGCACACCTTACTTTTTTTATGTTGATCAACCTGCTAATTATGCGTTAAATGTGAAGACACTCGGTAGTACCTTATTTCTATCATCACACCCTGTTACAACAACGGCCTGTAACGGCCAGGTAGGATCTTTCAACGTGGGAGTGGGTGGTGGTTCACCATTAGGATATCAATGGCAGGTTTCTTCCTCAGGAAGCTTTACCAACGCCGGAGCACCTTATTCAAATCCTACAACGAGTTCGCTATCATTTGTGGCATCTGGCGGTATCAATCAAAATAAAGTACGTTGTGTTTTAAATGCAGGATGTAAAAATATCGTATCAAATACGGCAACCCTTACTGTCGTTTCACCATCACTTTCACTCGTTGCGACTAATCCAATATGTGCGGGTTCATGTAATGGTTCAATTACATCTACTACATCCGGCGGTAGTGCTCCATACATTTATAACTGGTCAAACGGTTCTACAACACAAAACATCGCGGGTTTATGCGCCGGTGTTTATTCATTAACAACAACCGACGCTACAGGTTGCACAGCAACTGCCAATACTAGTGTTATTGATCCGCCAGCTATCAACAGTTTATTCTCCGGAAACCAAACTATATGCAGCGGTACCCCAACATCATTAACAATTACTGCTTCAAACGGAGTTCCAGCCTACACTTACTCATGGTCGCCCGCTGCAGGCTTGAGTTCAACAACCGGACAGGTTGTATCAGCCAACCCTTCTTCAACGCAAACCTATAATGTTCAAATTATAGACGCTAATGGATGCGTTGCTACTAATACGGTCATGATTACTGTAAATCCTTTACCTTCCGTTTCTGGTGGACCGGACAATACCATTTGTTTTGGTGGTATGACAACGCTAATGGGTACTGGTGCCAATACCTATACATGGGTTCCGGGCAATCTTGTCGGGCAAGTTCAAAATGTGTCTCCCGTGGCTACAACAGTTTATACAGTTGTAGGGACAAATACCTTAACCGGATGTACAAATTCCGACAATGTCATGGTTTTTGTCAATTCTATGCCTGTGGCAAATGCAGGACCAAGCCGTACTCTAACATGCGCGAACACATTCACCACCTTAGCAGGCTCTGGAGGAGGAACATATAGCTGGGCAGGCCCAGGTATAACAGCAGGAGGTTCTACAGCCACGCCAACTGTTAACTTACCAGGAACTTACAGTTTAACCGTGGTTGTTGGCGGATGTTCATCAAATGTATCTACTGTTACTGTTTCTCAAAATACGGTTGCGCCCTCTCCAACGGCATCCAACACAGGTCCCATTACATGCGGCTCACCCAATATTTCATTGAATGGCATGCCCGGAAGCGGTGTCAGTTATCTATGGTCAGGCCCCGGAATAACGGGTAGTACCAACACTCAGAACACGACAGCGAATGTTGCAGGTTCCTATACATTGCAAGTGACCAATTTAAGTAACGGATGTTCAAACTATGCGACCACCATTGTATCCCAAAATACAACGCCGCCCTCAGCTACCGCATCAAACTCCGGAACACTTACCTGTTCACTTGTAACGGTAGGATTAACAGCTACTGGAGGCGGAACTTATAACTGGGCAGGACCATCAATTGTATCAGGTGCCACAACGGCGAATCCTGTTGTAAATGCTTCAGGGTGTTATACGGTGGTAGTTACCTCAGCTGTGAATGGATGTACAGCATCAGCAACATCCTGTGTATCTCAAAACACAACCGCTCCAACAACTTCCACAAATGTTAGCGGTACTTTAAACTGTACTTTGACATCGGTAAATGCCAGTGCCAGCACATCAGTTTCACCGGTTTCCTATAACTGGACTGGATCAGGTATTACATCGGCTACCAACATCAGTACGATCACTGTAAATGCAGGTGGCGTGAAAAATTACACGGTTACCAACACATCGAATGGATGTATAACAACCGGTTCTTTAAATGTAGTCCAAAATTTATTAACGCCTTCACCCACTGCAAGTTCAACTGGCACAATTACCTGTATTACAAATACAATTCAGCTTGCGGGAACGCCAGCGTCCGGTGTCACTTATACATGGACTGCCCCTGGCGGAAGTTCCATTGTAAGTGGAACAAATTCACAAAATGCTATTGGTAACGGGGCTGGAACTTATACGCTTTCGGTAACCATGATTTCCAGTGGATGCGCCAATAGTAAAACAGTTGCAGTGATTCAAAATACGGCTGCACCATCCGTATCCTCATCCATTTCAAATTCCTTAACTTGTGTCAATGTTACTGCAGACGCAAGTGTTTCCACACTCGCGACACCGGTAAGCTTTACCTGGTCAGGTTCAGGTATCCTTACTGGAAACGGAACACCAACTATTACAACAAATTCCGCGGGTATTAAATCCTACACGGTTACAAATACAGCAAATGGATGTTTTACTGCGGGCAATGTTTCCGTTCCTCAAAATACAGTGATACCCTCCGGGCTAAGCGCTGGTACTAACCAAACGATTACTTGCGGTTCGCCGTCGGTTACGCTTTCTGGCAGCATTAGTTCACCTACAAATGCTTCTGTGAGCTGGAGCGGTGGTGTTTGCGGACCGGCAAACACATTAATAACAAATGCATGTTCGCCCGGCACTTACTCACTAACGGCAACTGACCCTGCCAACGGCTGCACACTATCTTCAACGGTTGCAGTTTTCGCGGATGCTTCGGTGCCAACGGTAACATTATCCAGCCCGTCAGGTACTCTTACATGCGTGACAACATCGGTTACCATTTCCGCTATATCCAATCCATCATCAGTTGCTTATAGCTGGCTGCCAACCAGTGGAATTGTTCCAGGAACTGAATCTACTTCTAACCCCGCATTTATTTCAGGCGGAACATATTCGGTAGTAATAACGAACACAGTTAACGGTTGCGCTACTACAGTTACTGCGTCGATCACGCAAAATACCTTGTCGCCCACTATAACTATTTCGGCTTTGCCATCAGTTATATGCGCAGGTAACAGTAGTACATTAACCGCGACTGGCGCTGTCAGTTATAACTGGAATACTGGACCAACCTCAAATTCCATTGTTGTTTCCCCATCGGTTAATACTAGTTACACTGTAACCGGTGCAGCCGCGAACGGATGTACGGGTATTGCTTCTCAGGTAATTACCGTGAATGCTACGCCCGTTTTAACCGTTACCGGCAATACCACGATATGTAAAGGTTCAACCGCTGTTCTGACTGCAATGGGCGCCACAACTTATACATGGAATACGGGAGTCAACACAGTGAGTATAAGTACTACTCCATCTATTACCACAACCTACACGGTAATTGGAAGCAACGGAATCTGTACGTCTACCAGTTCAAAAACCGTTTTGGTTATTCCATCAAAGGACATTAATGGCGTGATTACAAGTACAACTGGGGCAACAAATGGTGATGTTACCCTCTTCAAATACATATCAACGCTATCTAAATGGGATTCGGTAACCACCGTTCCGTTTACATCCTCTTATTCATTTTCGGGAATAGACAGCGCATTATATGTTGTAAGAGCTGTACCGTCTTCTACTAATATTCAAGTAACTTATGGCGATAGTGCAATAAGCTGGCAGGGCGCTACAGTAATTGATCATGGATGTGCGGTAAATACATCACAAAACATCAAATTACTCGCTTTTGAAACCTTTGTGCCTGGACCGGGCGTTCTTATCGGTACAATCACGGAAGGAAACGGGTTCGGCCAAAAGATTAATAGTACCCTTGCTCCGACTGCTCCGGGAAATCCAATCGGTGGAATAATTGTAAAAGGCGGGAAAAATCCAGGTGGCCAGATGCTTGTACAAACAGTAACAGACGATGCAACTGGATCCTATACATTATCAGGGCTGCCTTTGAATACGGGTTCTGAAAGCTATTTTATTTTCGTTGATATCCCAGGCCTTGACACTAACGGAACTTATCACGTAATTGTTTCTTCAGGAAATACCCAACACACCAATCTGAATTTTTACGTAGATTCCATGTACATTCATCCTAATACCGTTACCTATATAGCCGGAGAATACGAACGGCCCGAGAACAAAATTGTTCTATATCCGAACCCAGCTCAGCATTTTACGAACATTCAATACGAATTAACAGACCGTACAGAAGTGAGCATTGATATATATGACGTAATGGGTAAAAAAGTTGAACGCTTCCTTCCGCCTACCGAACAAGTGAAAAATAAGTACAGCCAGCGGATTACTACCCGGGGATTGGGTTCAGGCATCTATTTTGTGCATTTAACATTTAACACAACCGAAACAGTGATCAAGTTAGTCGTAACCGAGTAATTACAAAATGTATTTAAGTAAAAGCCATTCTTAAAGGGATGGCTTTTTTTTGTAAATGGTTATGGCTCAACCCATGTAATTCAAAACTGCTTAACAATTAGCTTTTAATTAATTAGAAGAGTTCACTTAAATGAAATTATCTGTAAACAACGTCCCATTTAAATCCAAAAAAATGAAATAATGTTATATTTTTGTTAGCCGAAATTGCATTTTCATTTATCATACAAAAACTAACATGGTGAAACTTTTACAACTAACAAAAACTTTACAGAATTTTAAGTCCGCATTCATCTGCTTATTCCTGCTAGGTGCGTTTACAAACAACTTAAAGGCACAATATTGTTCCACTTCCTATGGAAATGGAACAAGTTCAGGGGATTATATTTCTCTTGTAGAATTTGTTGGTACTCCACTTAATAATCCTTCAGCCGGATCGGGTAGCCCGTACTATACATTTTTTCCGAATACAGGTTCAACAACCGCATCTTTAACCATTGGCACACAATATACCTTAAACCTCTCTGGAGGAACTTTTGGGTCCTGTTATATTGGTATCTGGGGCGACTGGGACCACGATGGAAATTTCAGCTCTTCGGAGTTCATGGGACTTTCATCAAATGTGGGAAACACCACAACAAGTGCGTTTCCGGGCGGATTTATAATTCCGAACAATGCTCTGGCTGGTCCAACGCGTATTCGTTTCCGGTCAAGTGATACATCTCCCGGACCTTCTTCTTCGCATGCTTGCGGTTTTACAAATTCCGGATATGGAGAAACTGAAGATTATGAAATTACTGTTCTTCCTTTGCCGTCTTGTTCCGGCACTCCGTTCGCGGGAAGCGCAACCACCTCAAACACATTCGTATGTAGTGTAACTCCTTTTGTTCTGAGCCTTAGCGGAAACACACTTCAATCAGGAATGACCTACCAGTGGCAGTCATCTTTTGATGGTACAAACTGGAATAATGAAGGAGCAGCTCAAATAGGTTGGACAAAATCGATTACGAACTTTTCATCCAATACGCAATACAGATGCATCACTACCTGTACTTCGTCACTTTTATCCGACACTTCAACCGTGGTTAACGTTTACCTTAAGCCGGCTCTTGATTGTTATTGTACACCACCAACATTCAATTGTAACAATGAAAAATTTCTTAATTTCTCTTTAGCAAACGTAGCTGGTCAACTTGTTAATTGTGACGCGAATGGTTTTTCTGATTCCACAATGAGTAATTACACATCCGTAAACCTTATAGCCGGGAATAGTTACACGCTTTCTACCGATATTTATTCAAGTGGGTTTTCAGGGGATGCGGCACTAGGATATTGGATTGATTTCGATCATAACCGGATTTTTGACTCTTACGAATTCACTTCATTAGGCTCAGGCCCAACAGGCACGTATACAAAAACTTTAACCGTGCCGTTTACTTCGCCGGGAGGTTCGGTAAGAATGCGATTGATGCTGGACGGTTATTATGGATATTCAGGGACAGTTCTTACAGCTTGTTCCGGCAATTCTGGTATCGGACAGGTGGTTGATTACAAGGTGAATATCACACCTGCGCCCGCTTGTTCGTTAACTCCTAACGCTGGAAATGCTATCGCCACTTCAACAAGCATTTGCGAAAACACACCTTTTACAATTGATTTAAATGGAAATGATCTCGTAAGCGGAATCTCCTATCAATGGCAGTCTTCCTTAAATGGTTCAACCTGGAATAATTTGGGGAGTTCTCAAATGGTTACATCGTTAGTTGTTCCAACTCAAAGCATTACTACCTACTACAGATGTATTTTAACCTGCTTAAATAGTTCTGTTTCCGCTACCTCTACACCTGTAATGGTTACTCAAAATCTTCCTACGGCTTGTTACTGCCAACCTGACGTTACCTATTGTACGTCAGTTGGAATTTACAGCGTTTCAATATCAAACTTAAATTATTCTCCTACTTGTAATTATACGGATGGTTACACCAATTATTCTGATTCAGTTGCTTCTATTAATTTAAACGCGGGGCAAACTTACACTTTACTTACCGCTGTAACTACATTTTCAGATTCACCGGATGGACATGTTTCTGCCTGGATTGATTACGACCAAAATGGAGTTTTTGACAATTACGAATTTACATCGGTTGCCTCTTTCACTTCAGGAGTCGTCTCAACAAGTATAACGGTGCCATTCACCTCACCTGGCGGTAATACGCGCATGAGAATTAAACTTGAAAGAAATAGTGGTTTCCATGTTGCTGACCCATGTGCATCTACCGGAAGTAGTGATGGACAAACTCTGGATTACCTGGTGAACATTACCCCTGCCCCTCCATGTTCTGCGATACCCAATGCGGGAAATGCTGTTTCTTCCTTTTCTGCAATTTGCGAAAACGTGTTTTTAAAACTTAACCTTGAAAACAATGACCAGGTAAGCAACATGGTTTACCAATGGCAGGCTTCGACGGATAACGTTTCCTGGACTATTTTAGGCGGTTTTCAATCAGTGGTTCCATATTCCATTTCATCGCAAAGTGTTACTACTTATTACCGCTGTGTTACAACCTGTTTAAACAGTTCTCTGTCATCCACATCAACACCGGTAACGGTAACTCAAAACCCTTATACTGCTTGTTATTGCGTTCCCGAACCAATGGATTGTTCCTCCGACAATATCCATTACGTGAATTTTTCTACACTTACAAATACCTCTACCTGTGGAACGAATGGCTATGAAGACTTTACTTCGAGTGTGGCCTCTCCAACAGTGAATCCAGGGCAAACCTACACACTCACTACGGCGCTGGGTTATTCATACGGAGAAAATGTGAGCGCCTGGATCGACTATAACCATAACGGCGTTTTCGATGACGAGGAATACACGTACCTTGGTTCGAACAGCGGGAATGATACCATACAAAATACAATTACAATTCCTCAAACAGCTTTATTAGGTACTGTTAGGATGAGGATCCGTAATTTTTCAGGAGGGCAGTTATTTGCTGATGACGCCTGCATTTCTCCGATGGGCGGCGGATGGAAGCAATCAGTGAATGACCTTTCTTCCTTTGGTGAAACAGAAGATTACCTTATCACAATTTTACCACCCGATTGTGGAACTGTCAATATTCCCAACCAAATATCAGTTTCAGGGGCAACAGTTAATTGTGGTGTTCAATTAACAAATCTTGACCTTATTCAAAGTCTTCCATACGCTACCGGGTTTACCTATAACTGGATGTCGTCAACCGGCGGCAACTTTACGAGCGAGGGAACTTACTCAATTTCCGCAATTAGTTTAACACCTTCCACTACCTCTTATTATTCCTGTAATATCTTGTGTAATGGAACATCTGTTCTGAAATCAGATACTATTACTGTTGTTGTTGATCTCTTAACCGCATCAGTTTCGTCAACTTCAGTAACGTGCCAGGGCGCTTGCGATGGTTCGGCCATTGCAAATATAACTGGTGGATCCGGCGCCTTTGTTTATTTCTGGACGCCATTACAGGCTTATACACCTACAGTTACTGCATTGTGTCCCGGAAATTATTCAGTAATGGTAACTGATGCCAATGGCTGCACGGCGATGGATAGTGTGACGATCACAGAGCCAGTTCCTTTTAATGTTTCCATTTCGGGAAATAGTACTTCTATTTGTGAGCAGTTAGAAGACACGCTGACTTCCACTTTGAGTGGCGGTGTTGCTCCCTTTAACTATTCATGGTTAGAATTACCTTCCTCTGTCATATCAAGCTCTGCAAATTACGAGTACACAACCTCAGTTGGAACATATTCCTATAATTTATCGGTAACGGATGCCAACGCCTGCGTAGCAAACAGTAATACACTAGTTATTTCAGTGAACCCTTCCAGTAATTTTTCGGGGATGGTTACCACCTATCCTTCTGTTCCGGTGGCAGGAAGAGTTATACTATATAAGTATCTTCCATTTTTTACGAAGTTCGATTCTGTTGCCGGGCAAACCATTGCTCCAGATGGAAGCTTTTTGTTTAATTCCTTTACCTCAGGGACTTACATCATAAAAGCCATTCCAACCGCTACGAATATGCAGGTAACGTATGGCGATTCGGCCGTAAACTGGAAAACCGCCAAACAGATTCAGCACGGTTGCGCTGTCGATGACGTTCAGAACATAAACGTAAAACCTTTAGGTACTTTTACAACTACCGGAAATGGATTATTGAGCGGCCAAATCAGAGAAGGTAATGGTTTTGGGCAACGAATGGGAACAGGTTTTAAACCATCGGCACCAGGAAATCCAATAGGTGGTATCATTGTAAAAGGTGGTAAAAATCCAGGCGGGCAAATGCTTGTGCAAACGGTAACAGATACTGCCGGTGGATACGTACTTTCAGGATTGCCTCCAAACAATGCAGGGGAGTCTTACTTTATTCTTGTTGACATTCCTGGGTTAGACACTAACGGAACCTATGACGGATTGATAATCAACGTTAGCAACAGTCAATATACAAACCTCGACTTTATTGTTGACTCAGCAAAAATTAACCCTGTAAGTGCAGTAAGTGTAAACGACCTTGTTGCAAAAGAGAATGGGATCATTGTGTTCCCAAATCCGGCAGCTAACGTTGTGAACGTTCGATATACTTTAAAAAATAAAGCCGCCGTAAAAATTGAATTATTCGACATCTTTGGAAGACAAATGCAGACTGTATTAAATGAGAACGAACAACCGTCAGATACACATTTCCTTAAAATTCCTTTAAACCATTTAGCGGCAGGAATTTATTTTATGAATGTTAACATTAACGGTGCTGCAAGCACAGTTAAATTATTCGTTACACAATAATTTAAAAACCTCACCGCGGCTGAAAGTTCAAGTGAGGTTTTACTAAAACAGGGTAATACCCTATTGAATTACTGCAAACCACAAAAAACAAAAATGAATAAAAACGTATCATTATTATCAGTTCTGTTTTGTGCGCTAGGAATGGTTGCCCAATCACCTCAAATAAGCTGGGTAAAAAACATGGGAGGAATCGGTTCCAGCGCAGTGTCGAATAACATTTGTTTGGATCCGTCGGGGAACATTTACACTGTAGGTTCGTTTAGTGGAACCGTGGATTTTGACCCTGGAACCGCGACATTCAACCTGAGTTCATTAGGAAATAATGATATTTTTATTTCGAAGTTAGATGCCTCCGGGAATTTTATATGGGCAAAGTCCATCGGAGGAACTGCCGACGAGGCAGGATATGCAATTGTTGTGGATGCGTCATCGAATGTTTATGTAACAGGTAATTTCTCAGGCACCGTTGATTTTGATCCCGGCGCCGGTCTTTCTAATCTGACATCTGCCGGTTCGTCGGATGTGTTCGTTGGGAGCTTAGACCAAAGTGGAAATTTTTTATGGGCAAAAAGAATTGGTGGGAGTACTCCGGAATATGGGAATGCCATTGCCATTAGATCAAATGACATCATTGTATCTGGAGTATATAGTGGTACAGTAGACTTTGATCCAGGAGCCAGCATATCAAATTTAACTTCTGCCGGCGGAGATGATTCCTTTATTTTAAAACTGGATCTATCAGGAAACTTTATCTGGGCAAAAAGTCTGGGCGGACCTGGTAGCGAATGGGGAGACTCAGTTGGCTTTGATGCAAACGGAAATATTTATTCTACAGGCAACTTTTCGGGGACAGCCGATTTTGATCCAAATGCCGGCGTAGCAAACCTGGTAACAGCCTCTTCTTCTTGCAGCTATATATCTAAATTGGACTCTGCAGGCAATTACATTTGGGCAAAATGTTTTTCCGGTCCAGGCATGAGCTTTCCAAATGGCATGGCTGTTGACCCTTCTGGGAACGTATATACAATCGGGAATTTTAGTGGAATGGTTGACTTTGACCCGGGGCCGTTACCCGATACGATTTCAGCAATTGGAAGTGGGGACATCTATATTTCTAAACTCGATGCGTTAGGAAATTGGATCTTATCTAAAACTTTCGGCGGATTAGGTAGCCATTTCGGAAGCAACGTTTCCTTTGATGGATCCGCTAACATCTTCATAAGTGGTGCCATTTCTGCCACGATTGATTTCGATCCGGGACCGGGATCTTTCAATCTTTCAAGCGCCGGAGGTAATGATGGCTTTTTATGCAAATTAAACTCAGCCGGAAACCTTCTTTGGGCAACAAAATACGGTTCAACCGGAGGAGATATTGTAAGTTCTACCGTAATAGATGCCACAGGTAGATTATATGCAGGTGGAAAATTTTCCGGAACAGTCGATTTTGATCCCTCCGCTGCAACAACAAACCTTACCGCAAGCGGAAACTCAGATTTTTTTGTTTTCAAATTAATAGAATGTTCTCCGATAACCATAATAACATCTGATACTGTTGTCTGTGCAGGAAATCCTGTTACGCTAACGGCATCCGGGGCAACAACTTATGTTTGGAGCACTTCTCAAACAACTCCAAGTATTTCAGTTTCTCCTACAATTAATACTACTTACACAGTAACAGGGTCTACTCCTGCAGGCTGCAATTCCATAAAAACAAAAAGCATTTCGGTCATTCCATCGAAAACACTTTCAGGGAATGTAACAGGTACTTCAGCCGGAAATATGATTTTATTCAAGTATAGTGCTACTTTAGGCAAATGGGATTCTGTTACAGTTACTCCATATAATGCAACCTATAATTTTGGTGCAATTGAAAGTGCGTTATATGTTATCAAAGCTATACCAACAGCAATTAACGAACAAGCCACTTATGGTTCAAGTGCTATTAGCTGGAAAGATGCCAATGTTATTACTCATGGCTGTAACGTAAATACCACACAAAACATTACAATCATCCCTTTGGCAAACTTTGGAGTTGGATCAGGTTCGTTTTCCGGAAAAATATACAGTGGAAATGGTTTTGAAGAACGTCCTAGCGGTGTAACGGTGCCAGGCAACCCCATAGGTGGAATCATTGTTAAGGGTGGGAGAAATCCAGGAGGGCAAATGTTTGTTCAAACAGTAACTGCGGCCGATGGAACGTATACCTTATCGGGTATGCCAAATAACGGAACATCGGATAATTATTTCATATTAGTTGATATTGCCGGATTAGATACAAATGGAACCTACCATCGGAAAATTACTCCAGGGAATAACTCGTTTACCGGGCTTGATTTTACAATTGATTCTATCTACGTCAATCCTCAAACCTATATCAGCGTAAATGAAATGAACATCCAGGACCATTTTATAAACGTATTTCCTAATCCGACAAATGAAAAAGTAACGGTAAATTATGAACTAACTAAAGAGTCGGACGTTAAAATTGAATTATTTGATGTTTTTGGGAAGTGTGTTAGAACCATAATGCATCAAAAAGAAATAGCCCTCAACGCACATTCTTATGAATTTCAGGTTTCGGACGTTTCACCAGGATTGTATTTTATAAAAATTAATATCAATGGTTTGGAGAGTACCATCAAATTATCAGTGAATAAATAAACCCACAATCTTTTTCGGTAATAAGCCAACCCAAGGTACGCGGGTTGGCTTTTTTGTTATATTTGGAATGCAAAAATTATGTTTTGGTTCAAAAAATATAGCGTTCTACTTTTTGTTCTTATCCTTTCAAGGTTTGGATATAGTCAAACTTATAATTTTAAGAACTACAATACAGAGCAAGGCCTTCCGCAGTCACAAGTCCTTTCAATTTTTCAGGACCATTCCGGGAATATGTGGTTTGGTACAAATAGTGGCGGTGTAGGAAAATATGATGGAAGTAAATTCACCACAATTTCCGATAATGAAGGTTTAATTAATAATGTTGTTTATTCCATCACACAAAACCATAAAAACGAATTGGTATTTGGGACCAGTAAAGGCATAAGCGTTTATAACGGATTTCAATTTAAGAACTACAATGAAAAGCATGGCCTAAGAAACAGCTGGGTATTCAAACTTTTAGCAGATGGCGATAAAATCTGGATTGGTACACAGGAAGGCGTATATATTTTGCAAAACGAAAAAATCAGGCGGTTTCCGTTTGACAGTATCCTTGACAAAGCCTCTGTTTTCTCGATGTTCATAGATTCACAAAAACGCATATGGTTTGCAACCATTAATGACGGTGCAATATGTTATAATCCTTCAAACAGTTCTTTTTTGCATTTTAACATGTCTAATGGGCTGCAAGGATCGTTGGTGTTTTCAATTGCCGAAACCCCAAACCAGGAAATATTAATTGGTACAGTTACAGGCTTAAACATAATCGATACAAAAAATCAGGTACGAAACGCGGACTATATTCTCCGCCAGGGTAATGTAGCTTTCAGAAGTATCCTGATTACTTCCAAATTTCAACAGTTATTAGGAACAGCCGATATCGGAATGTTGAGCTATCATAGTTCCTTGCTGCGGGCATATAATCTATCAAACGGACTCACATATAATTCCATTTTATGCCTGTTCGAGGATCGCGAAAATAATGTCTGGATTGGAACCGACGGATCCGGCGTTTATAAATATTCCGGCGACCGATTTATCTATTATTCCAAAATGAATGGCCTCCCAGAAAATTATGTGAACGCGGTAGCTCAGGATAAAAAAGGAAATTACTGGCTTGCTATCAGGAATGCCGGATTAGCAAAAATAAACGGTTCAAAAATTGAAAATTATCGGTTTGACAAAAATAATTATAATGCTATTCCTGATAATGATATTACTTGTATACTTGCGGCGGATAATAGTAAGCTTTATTTTGGAACCCGGGATGGTCTCTGTGTATATGAAAATGGAGTATTTAAAACTATTAGCGAATTTGGCTTCCGTCATCAGTACATCTTATCTCTTTTTGAAGACAGTAAACATGTAATTTGGATTGGAACCAATGATGGGTTATATAAATTAGAAAATAACGTTATTAAGAAAGCAGACGCAGTGAATGCGTTGAAGCAAACGGATATTCCATTCCCTATTTTTTGTATCAGAGAAGATAAAAATGGCGCATTGTGGGTTGGAACGGAGAACGGTGTAATTAAATATCATCATGAAAATATCACGTTATTCTCTGATAAAAATAACTTTACCAACCGACGAACTTCAAATATCATTAAAGACTACAAACAAAATTTATGGTTCGGCACGGAAGAAGGGCTTTTTAATTATGACTATTCTACGTTCACTAAAATTTCTCAAAAAAACGGTTTAACGTCAAACTTCATTAATTTCACACAAACAGATGACTTACAACGTTTGTTTATTGGAACAAACACCGGCGTTGATATCCTTGACCTGAAAGATTTTTATGCAAAAAAAATAAACATCAAACATTTTGGTAAAGAAGATGGTTTAATAAGTGTTGAGTCGAACGCAAATGCCAGCACTAAAGATAATCAGGGCAGAATTGTGATAGGTACCATCAACGGGCTGGAAATTTATGACCCCCGATTTGATAAAAAAAACTCGCAGGAACCACTGACGAAAATAAATGACATAAAATTATTTTTTGGTCAGGAAGATTTGTCAAAATATACAAGTGGATCCGATTCAACCAAACTGCTTCCAAAAAACCTCAACCTTCCTTTTAACAAAAATCACATTACATTTCACTTTATTGGAGTGAGTTTAACCGCTCCTGAAAAAGTAATGTACCAGTATAAGTTAGAAGGTCTGGAAAATGACGCCTGGACTCCACCAACTTCAAAAACAGAAGCAACGTTTTCTTCACTCCCTCCCGGCAAGTATAAATTTTTCGTAAAAGCAATGAACAATGACGGGTTATGGAACTCGGAACCCGTGAGTTATGAGTTTATTATTTCACCGCCGTGGTATAAAACCTGGTGGTTCTACACCTTAGCAGCTATCACGCTCATTGCTGGTATTTGGCTCTATAACTCAATTAGAACAAAGAAATTAATTGCGGATAAACAAAAACTTGAAATTCAGGTTGCAGAAAGGACGAAAGAATTGCGTGAAGAAAAAGAAAAAGTAGAAATCATCAATAAAGAGGTGATAGAACAGAAAACCGTTATCGAGCATCATAACATTGAAATTACCGACAGTATTAAATATGCTAAAAATATTCAGGAAGCTTTGCTTCCTAGTTTGAACGAAATCGGCAATTTATTTGCAAATAGTTTTGTGCTTTATATGCCGAAAGATATTGTAAGCGGTGATTTTTACTGGTTTGCGCAAAACGGTGAAACCAGGTTTATTGCTGCGGTGGATTGTACGGGTCACGGTGTTCCAGGTGCTTTTATGAGTATTGTTGGTAATACGATATTGAATGAAATCGTGAACGAGAAAAAAATTACTGTTCCCGGCGATATTTTATTAGAACTTCATAAGGGCGTAAAAATTGCTTTAAATCAAAACGCAAAGGAATTTGAACGACGCGATGGGATGGATATAACATTGTGCGCATTAAATTCAAATACCAGCGAAATACAGTATGCTGGTGCAAACAGACCTTTATGGATCTACCGAAAAAATAAAGGGTATGAACTTGAAATTATCAAAGCAACTAAATATCCGATTGGCGGGTTGGAACTTGAGGAAGCCCGCGTTTACCAAAACCATGTTGTTCCTGTTGAAGAAGGAGATTGCCTTTACCTATTCAGTGATGGATACGCTGATCAGTTTGGAGGTCCTAAAGGAAAAAAATTCATGCTTACCAACCTTCAAAAAACCCTTTTGGAAAACGTGACATATCCGATGGATGTTCAGAGACAAAAACTCATAGACGCCTTTATGAACTGGAAAGAAGGCGCTGAACAAATTGATGATGTATTAGTGATAGGAATCAGAATCTAAGGGCTCTTTTAATTTTCTAAACACCGTATTTTTTATGTAAATTAGGGCTTTATTTTTATGAAGAATCAGTACTGTATTATAATGGCGGGAGGAGTTGGAACACGTTTCTGGCCAATGAGTACCACAACACATCCTAAACAATTTTTAGATATACTTGGAACAGGAAGGACACTTATTCAGCAAACCTATGACCGGTTTCTGGAACTCTGTCCGGCCACCAACATTTATGTGGTAACCAGTGATATGTATGAAGAGCTGGTAACTGAACAACTACCTGATTTACCTAAAGCAAATATTTTAACCGAGCCCGCACGAAAAAATACCGCTCCCTGTGTTGCCTATGCGTCATATAAAATTCATAAACTGAACCCGAAGGCTATCACTGTTGTTGCTCCTTCAGACCACCTTATTACAAAAGAAGATACTTTTATAAAAGCAATTAAATCCTGTTTCGCAAAAGCGAAAAATGAAGATTGTCTCGTTACTTTGGGAATTAAACCTTCCCGGCCAGATACCGGGTATGGCTACATTCAGTTTATTGATTCTCCGATTGACGAAAAAGATAAAAGAATGTACAAGGTTAAAACCTTCACCGAAAAACCTGATCATGAAATGGCAAAGTTTTTCATGGAAAGCGGTGATTTCCTTTGGAACTCGGGAATTTTTATCTGGAGCACAAAAAGTATTATAGCCTCTCTGGAGCAAAATGATCCGGAATTGGCCAATGTATTCAAAGAAGGCCTTGAATTTTACAATACACCGAAAGAAAAACAATTTATCAGACAGGCCTATAATATTTGCAAAAATATTTCTATTGATTATTCTTTGATGGAAAAAGCAAAAAATGTTTACGTTCGCTCGTCCATAATTGGGTGGAGTGATCTTGGAACATGGGGTTCATTGTATACCCACATTAACCATGATAAAGGTAGTAATGCATTGGTGGGAAAAAACATTTTGCAATATGATTGCAAAAATTGCATCGTGCATGTTCCAAAGGATAAACTGGTAGTTTTACAGGGTTTAGAAGATTATATTGTAGTGGAATCAGACGGGGTATTGATGGTATGCAAAAAACAGGACGAGCAACAAATCCGTAATTTTGTGAATGATGTGAAAGTTCAAAAAGGCGATAAATTTGTTTAAAAATAGCCTTACTTGGCCTGGCGTTTTATTGACACTGAGAAAATTAGGCTAAGTAAGCCGGAGAAAAAGTGAAGTGGGAATCACATTTACAGTTTAAGAAATGATCAAGACCCAAGAACAGAAGAATGTCAACAAACTTGTAATTGTAGCCGCTTTAGGTTATTTCGTTGACATCTATGACCTCCTGTTGTTTGGTGTAGAACGATTTGATAGTTTAAATGAAATTTTACCTGAACAATACCCTGGAATTTCCGATTCTGTAAAAAAAAGCCTTAACCTGATTTACGGGAAATTACTCCTGAACTGGCAAATGGCGGGAATGCTTTTTGGCGGCATTTTCTGGGGAATTCTGGGTGACAAAAAGGGCAGGCTTTCTGTATTATTTGGGTCGATCCTGGTGTATTCCATAGCGAATATTTTAAACGGAATGGTTCATGACACGCACACGTACATGGTATTACGCTTTATATCCGGATTTGGGTTAGCTGGTGAATTAGGGGCAGGAATCACGCTGGTAAGTGAAAGTATGAGTAAGGAAAAACGTGGGTATGGAACCATGATTGTAGCCACTGTAGGTGTTTTTGGCGCAGTAGTAGCAGGTTTTATGGGGGAAGTCATTACTAATTGGCGGCATTCATTTTTCCTGGGCGGTGCTATGGGGCTCGCTTTATTGGTATTACGTATCGGGGTATTCGAGTCGGGAATGTTTTCTGCGATAAAAGCTGAAAATGCGGTGAAGAAGGGTGACATCCTTCAATTATTTTCCAGTCAGAAAAGCATCGTCAAATATTTATGTATTATTTTCGTTACGGTTCCAGTTTGGTATGTAATGGGAACCTTAGTTTTATTTTCGCCGGAACTTAGTGAAATGATGGGCCTTCCCGAAAAGTCCGTTTCCGCAGGACGGTCCATTATGTTTGCCTATGCCGGTATTACAGTGGGCGATATTGCCTCCGGACTGATTAGCCAGTTACTCCGTTCGAGAAAAAAAGCCCTTGCTTTGTTTCTATCCCTCACCACGTTAGGAACCATTTTCTATTTTTTATATGGAGGGATATCCGTTTTTGTGTTCTATTCAATCGTAACGTTTATCGGCTTTGCTACCGGATATTGGGCAGTATTTATTAGTACAGCATCCGAACTGTTTGGAACTAATATCCGTGCAACGGCAACTACCACCGCTCCAAATTTTGTACGCGCTTCAACCATTTTAATATCATTGTTATTAAACCTTGTAATATCAGTTTTTGCTGTAGACAAATTATTGGCTACCAAAATTACCGGTGCCATTATCATTGGAATTGGATTTATTGCCCTTTACTATTTAGAAGAAACATTTGCTAAAGATTTAAATTATGTCGAAGAATAAAACAACAGTGGTCATTGGCGCCTCACCAAGTCCTGACCGTTACAGTTATAAAGCCACAATAAGCCTTCTTAATTACGGGCATAAAGTATACCCGGTTGGATTACGCAACGGAAAAATTCATGACCTGGATATTATTACAGATAAACCTGCGCTAAAAGATGTAGATACGGTAACGCTTTATGTTGGTCCTGCCAACCAGCATGCCTGGATCGATTATATACTTTCCTTAAAACCCAAGCGCATCATATTTAATCCGGGAACCGAAAACAACGAATTTGAAAAACTAGCACAGAGTGAAGGAATTGAAACGCTTCGCGCCTGTACGCTGGTTATGTTGGCGATTAAAGAATATTAATTCCAGAGTTCCATCGACACTTTATTAAAATATGATCACTTTCACCACAAAGTACTTCGATGAATTAAATGCGATTGAATTATATCAGTTGCTACAACTACGCAGCGAAGTGTTTGTGGTAGAACAAACATGTGTTTACCAGGATTTAGATGGTAAAGATGTTAAATGCTACCATGTATTAGGCTATGAAAATAATGTATTGGTTGCTGGCAGCCGATTAGTTCCTCCAGAAGTTTCCTATAAGTATTTCCCGTCTATCGGGCGTGTGGCCACCCATCCCAATGCACGCCATAAAGGGCATGGAAAATCGCTCATGGAATACAGTATTGCTAAAACAAAAGAGTTATTTCAATCACAAACCATTGTAATCAGTGCCCAATCTTACCTTGACCGGTTTTATAAAGACCTGGGCTTTATCCCCGAAGGTGAAGAATACCTGGAAGATGATATTCCGCATCGGAAAATGAAATTGGGCTAGCCTATTTAGCCGGATAAAACTCGGTCTTACGTTTTGTGATAGAACGATCCACTGTATCCCGTTGAAGAAAATATGAATCAACACGCTGTTGTACATTTTCACGTACATTCACATAAAACCAGTTATAATCCAGCGAATGGTAATTCCGTTTATTGATGCGGGGATACTCCTTTCGGGTACGTTTTGGTTTGTGGACCCATAAAAGGCCGTTAGGCGATATTTTTGCGTCCGTTAAACCTTTATCTACCTTAACGAACCTTGTTGATACGGACCCTGAATTTTTTTCACTTGCAATGGTTTCGGTTGAACGCTTCCAACTCAAAGGATTTACACAAACAGCATTAATAACAGGCTTTCCAAAAAAAGTGACCTCACCCCAGCGCGTTGTATTCCATGTTACATAGCAATCCGTTTGGCCCGCGGAATCACACGGAACCAAATTTTCGAAATCACTTTCACTAATGACGGAACCAACGAGATAAGCCACAATAAACCGCTTACGAAGTGACGAATCCTTTTCAATGAGCTCCTTACATAACCGGATAGCGTGATCTGAACCCTGGCTGTGAGCAGCAATTACAAATGGGCGGCCATTATTGTAATGGTTAAGGTAATATAAAAATGCATTCTTAACATCATTATAAGCTATGCTGAATACCTGATGCTGCCTTTTATAAAACGCAACATAGGTAAGGAATTCCGCCTGACGGTACCGTGGAGCGTAAACTTTGCAACTACCATTAAAAATGCTCGCCTGGCTTTTTACCGGGTAGCTTTCAATAATTGCACCTTGAGGATCATTGATATTGGAATTCCAGGCTTTTCCATAAATATACGTGGTTGGATGCACGTAAAATACATCGGCCCTTGCTGTAGCCTGCAAATCTTCAAAACCAGAGTTTTCAATTACTAAATCGGCACTGTCGCGTTTATCCGGTAAGGCGAGCCAATATTTGCTTTGAGAATAATCGGGAGGGCCGGGTGCCGGCGCTAATGGATTTGCTTTCTCAAACCTCAAAGGCGCATAACAGGAGGTTATTAACTGCATGAGCACAAAAAAATAAACCGAATATGTAATGCTGGATTTCAAGAAAGGTATGAAGGCTATTAGTATCTCCACAAATTTAATTCTGGCAAAATCCTTTACTTCAAACTTTGGTTAAGCACTTAAAAAATGTCGGTTTCCAATGCATTTAAAGGCGTATTATTTTTGAATACAATGCATTATTCCCACGGTGCTTGGTAAGTAAATACAAAGCCCACCAGGGAAACTTAATTTAAAGTTGCAAACCGTTCGAAAACATGAATACAAAAAGGTTTTGCAGAAAGAAAAACTTTCCACAAAACCACGCAACACTTATAAAAATTAACAAAAACCTTTCATAAAAATACTATTTAATGTAGTATATTCGTGCTATAAATTATAGCAATTTAAACTATGAGCAAAGTATTCAGTAATTTAAAGTATTTACGCTTGCAAAAAGGCCTTTCCCAGGAACAACTTGCAGAGAATCTCGGCATAACCCGTTCACGCCTGGGCGCGTACGAAGAAAACCGTAATGAACCCTCAATTGATTTGTTAATTGCCATTTCCGACTTTTTCCACGTAGCCGTGGACGCTTTGGTACGGGGAGATCTTAGCAAAACCAGTTTGGACGGATTAATGAAAGTTGGTAAAAACCGTATGCTGTTTCCAGTATTGATTGATGATGACGGACGGGACATGGTGGAGCTTGTTCCCTTAAAGGCAAGCGCGGGCTACCTGCGCGGTTATGCAGATCCGGAATATATGGAGCGCCTTCCACGGATGAAATTACCTTTTTTACCTACCGGGAAACACAGGGCATTCCCTATTAAAGGTGATAGTATGCCGCCGATTAAAGAAGGATCTTTTGTAGTTGCAAAATACCTTGAAAAACTGGAAGATGTTAAAAACGGACATACATACATCGTTGTAACCAAAGACGATGGGTTATCCTATAAGCGCATTTTCAATTTAAATACTAAGAAAGGATTTTTGGAATGCCACTCAGATAATAAAATGTATCCGCCTTATAAGGTGAACCTAAAAGATATTGTTGAATTATGGGAATACACTTGTTGTATCAACATGAGTGACTACCGCGAAGAGGAATTGAATGTTGGAAGTATTATGAATATGTTAAGGAACCTTCAGGTGGAAATGGAAGTCATTAAAAAGCAGGGAAAAAAAGCCAACTCTTAATTTTTAATCTTTTTTTGATGCATGGGCCCTCTAACAACGGCCTTTCTTTTTATAAAGCGTAAAAAGCTATAAGAGCTGCTCTTGCAAAAAAACAAAATCCGTTAATTTCCAGCAGATAACTTTCCTTTCCAGGATACACAAAGGCAAGCCAAATTAACTTTTTATCCCCTCAAATTTTCTTTTTAACGATTTGGCCTGATAAGGGCAAAATACCAGCGTAATTTTGTTTTGGGCTGCATTGCATGTCCCAACATGTATAGCCATTATTCTAACTTCAAAAAAATGTCAGTCATGAAAAAACAATTTATTATTCCCGGACTCTTAGTCATGGCACTGATGTGCTTTTCATTTATCTCTTTTGTAGATGACAGCTACTATTCAAAAGCGAATCCCACACTTTCCAAAAACTCGTTTAACGACATGAAAGCCTGCATTGACGCGTGTAGCAATTGCGCGGCTATGTGCAATTACTGTTCAAGTATGTGCTTAAAGGAAAAAAATGTAGATGCTATGTCACGCTGCATACAGCTAAATATGGAGTGTGCGGCAGTTTGTAAAGCCGCGAGTCAGTTGATGAGCTTAGGAAGCGAAGATTACAAAGAAATGTGCCGCCTCTGTGCGCAAATCTGTAAAAAGTGCGGCGATGAATGTTCAAAGCATAAAAACATGGAGCATTGCCAAAAATGTGCAGAAGCCTGCTATCAGGCTGCAGAACTCTGCAAAAAAATGTAATTCTAATATTAAAATGGGCCCGGACAAATGTCCGGGTTTTTTATTTCCTCAACCTATCAAAATTAAATTGTTAGTTAAAAAACATTAATTTATGAAAACCTTGTTCGTATACCATTTACTTTTAGGGGATCAACAGATTTTTAAATTCATGTAGGATCACATCCTAAATACTAACATTATGAAAAAATTTTTCTCGTCGAAATTATTTCGTGCAATCTGGTCGCTTAGTTTAGCAGCGTTATTGTATTACATCACGCCTGCTTGCTTTAGTAAAACAACCATTGCGATTGTACTGGGGATTTTAGTATTATTAGTAAATGGTTCTGGCCTATTAAACAAACTTCCAATTTTAACTCATATCTCCCGGTTTTTAGTAGGCGGTTTGTTTATATTTTCCGGTTTTATCAAAGCCAATGACCCGTTAGGTTTCAGTTATAAACTCGAGGAATATTTCGAAGTTTTTAAAACAGATTCGGGCTTGGCAATTTTTGAAAGCTTTGCGCACATAGCGCTACCCCTCTCTATTTTACTTTGCGTAAGTGAAATGGCTTTAGGATTTATGTTGTTGATTGGCTGGAAACGTAATCTTACCCTCGGACTACTTTTAACGCAAATCGTTTTCTTTACATTCTTAACCTTTTATTCTGCCTGCTATAATAAAGTTACTACCTGCGGGTGCTTTGGTGATTTCCTGGTATTAAAGCCGTGGACGAGCTTCTGGAAAGATGTTGTTCTATTAGTTCTCATTACCCTACTTATCTCAGGCAAAGAGCATATCAATGAATTATTTTCCGGCTTAATCACTCTCTCTTTAACAGTGATTGCTATCATTCTGTCTTTCGCATTTCCCATCTATGCATACCGGAACTTGCCCCCACTCGACTTCAGGCCATATGCAATAGGAATGAATATTAAAGAAAATATGAAAGCAGGCGCTGATTACAAGCCTGCAGAATATGAATCGGGGTTTATTTACGAAAACTTAAAAACGGGTGAACAGAAACACTTTGATATGAAAAATTATCCGTGGCAGGATACATTGAACTGGAAATGGGTTGCCACCGATAATATCCTGATTCACGATGCCGTTAATCCTCCAAAAATTGTAGATTTCTCAATTACCGATTTAAATGGAAATGACCTTAAAGACAGCATCCTGAATAACAAAGATTACATGTTTTTACTGATTTGTTATGACCTTACTAAAACTGAAGACAATGAAACACTTCATGCTAAAATTAATGATTTGTATAAACTTGCCAGTGCCGACAACGTAAAAGTGTTAGCCTTAACGGCAGGTGATGCAAAACAAATAGACGATTATAAACACAAACATCAGGCAATGTATGATTTTGCTAATGCGGATGGCATTGTATTGAAAACAATGGTACGGGCAAATCCCGGATTAATTTTAATTAAAGACGGAACCATTATTATGAACTGGCATCATAATAACTTTCCAACTTACAGTGATGTGAAACAGAAGTTTATGAAATAGTCCTTTAAAAAAATTAAGCCCCGGTCAGGGGCTTTTTTATTGTTTGCACACTGGAACTTTAATCCATTTAATGCGTGTAATTTTTGTCAATATAGGCTATCGCCTGCTCCTGAGTTAAGGCAGAAAAATTACGGTAACGGTAATGCACGTCAATAATTTCGTCAACGGCTTCTTTTGTAAGCGCTTTATTCTCCCAGGAATTCAAATCCGAAATTACGGTTTCCAAACAGCCTTTTTTGTATGCAATCTGGCCAATTACATGTACTAATGTACTCCTTACACGATTGGTTTTATCATGTTGCAGTTCTCTCAATAAAGGCAAAATATCCTGAGGATGTGTCCTGCCACGCAGCTCTATTCCATGACAAATTTCGCGTCGTACCTCTTTATCTTCATGGTGCAGGTATTTTTCACACCATTTTAAGACGGGCACCGGATTTTTTTCAGCCATCTTTTTTATGGAACCAATTACCGCGTTTCGTACCGAATGATGGGCATCAAACAACCCGATTTCAAAAAAATGCTTTATTACATTAAAATCTGTCTTTCCTATTTCACCGGCAGCATTGATAACGGTTTGACGAGCGTGAGCTTGTTCTTCTGATAAAAACGTATTTAAAGTAAGAATGATTACTTTACGCAAACTATCATTCTCCAGATAAATTCTTCCTAAAGATAAATAAGCTGCTTTTCGAATATACGTATCCTCATCCGAGAAATACTTTATCGTCAGACTGAGCGGAGACGAAGCCTTAATATTTTTGATCTTTATCTCAGATAAAATGGCCGCTCTGATTTTTTCAACTAACGCGGTACGCTTATCTTTTGAAAGATCGTAAAACCCCACAGCAACTACTGATTTTTCAATTTTTCATATTCCCTGGCAACCAAATCGTGATTGAAGAAAACATATGCACCCAGAAAATTAAAGATAACACCTATACCCCAGCCCAACATGGGAAAAATGGGCCATGGCACGCCCGCGTATTCATTATCCCGATCTGTAAAAAACCACAATAACCAGAAGAATCCGTTAATAACAATGTAAGTTGCAAGATGCCTTTTAAACCCAACGCGTTTCTTAGCCAGTTTCCATAATTCGCGGTCCTTTTCTGTTTCCATGATGAAGTTTTTTCTTTTCAATTTTCAAGATAAGAAAATAAAACGAAACTATAAAAAGCCTTATTTACCACCGCTCATTTTTTTTAATTCTTTTTCCGCTTCCGCTTTACCCCATTTAGGATGTAAAACCGATTCAGGTTTAAAATCTTTATGTTTTTGTAGAACAATTTCAAAGACTGGCTTTGCTTTTTTGTCACCGCCGCCAAATGCTGGTGGTGTATGAAGTATGGCCTGGGCCTTTACAAAATAGGCTCTTGGATTGTGCTCATTCAGTTTAATTGCTTCAAGGGCAAACTTGGTTGCCGCCGCCCCATATTTCTTCCCGCGCTGCGCTTTATTTACGTTTATACGGGCTGCTGCAATCATCGATTTTAAAACAGCAACTTCTGAATTTTCTTTACTGAGTGAGTCAGACCGACGGGTAAAACTTTCAGCCAAATCGCAAGAATGATCCACTTCACTTTTTGGCATCTTAAAAGCTGCGACCACCTGGCACAAAGCAGCGTAATAAAACGGTAACCAATCCTTTTTTTCTTTTAAAGCAAGGGTTTCAAAACCCCTGGCTGCATATTCAAATTCCTGATAAGATTTTGCGTTTTCAAATAACTGGATATTCTTTCTTAACTGCTCTTTATACAAGGTATTCTGAGCCAAACCCGCAAACGTTATTATCATTAATAAGAAATACGATGCAATTTTCATTTGAAGACTTGATTAATGTTTTAGCCAAAGTTAGACTGATTTCGGCATTTTGGTATTTCAAACTTTTTCATAAAAAATAAATAATTGTTAATAGCTTGTTAATTAAGATTTTTATCGTACCTTTGCCACGCAATTAGATTTAATATTTGCATCCAATACATTGTGATCGCGCCTACGTCGGGCTATAAAATGTTCACAGCTACTGCGAAAATTAAATCTTCTGAAGCAGCTAGTAATAATAATTTAAACAAAAACAAATGACATTTCAAGAATTAGGCTTGGAGCCAATGCTCCTAAAAGCCGTGACCGAAATGGGCTTCGAA
>JAQZBQ010000017.1 GCA_029237825.1 Bacteroidota bacterium
AGTTAAAATGAAGACCGTCTCATAGCGTTTTTCCATTATTATTTATTTTAAATTAGGGCTGCAAATATAGGCTAATTATTTGATTCTGAAAAATTTAATAACATTTTCCTTCTTTTTCATTTGCTGCATTTCTTCAATTTTGATCTTATGTTTCTTAAAATCAGTACTTTATATTAAGTGGAGCTACATTTTTTATCGGTCTAATATTTAAATACTGCTCCACATATTCTTTAACCTTATTCCCACCTTAATCCCACCTTACTCCCACCTTATCTCGACGATATCCGATCTCTTATGTTAGTTTTTGCTAAATACCTGTTTTCTACAAAATGTATTTAGGTTAATACAGCCATTTCTTAGACAGGGACCTTGTAGAATAAGGTGAGGTTTTTTATCTTTATAAAAAAGGTATTGTTAAGAAATTGGTTGATACGTATATGTTGGATGAGCGTTATACCAGTATCTTTTGGAAGTTATAAGATCATGCAGTTATTTATCTCTCTATTAATCACGTTAAAGTTCGTGTCGGTTCCACCAGACAGCAATGGAACCGCAATTGCTTCAACTGCCTCTTTGGATCTCCGGCAGGAAGTTATTTCAGTGCCCAATTTTAAAACGCGCGAACAAATGGACTTTGTGTTTAATACCCAGGTATACGAACTGGGATGCGATACCATGCCCAATGTAATTTTCTGGAGACAGATTATGAACCTCCACAAAGATTCCGCATTGTTTAATACGCGAACTACCCGTAATATTTTAAGTAAAACTCATATCAATGAGTGGGAAGGGAAAGACCTGGCACAAAAGTCCTGTTACAAAGACAGTTTAAGAGGTTGGTATTGTCTTGATGACTCGGCCCGTATCTTATTAACTAATGGTAAGAGTTTTTTTTACGATTTTGAAAAGGCTTCCGCTAATTTCCATCGTGGAATAAACGGCTTTATTGCCAATGGTGTTGATCCATGGTATGCACAGGCAATCTTAATGATTGAAAGCCCGAATAAACTTCAAAAGTCAAATGCCGGTGCTTATGGTTCTTTTCAACTGATGAAGGATGTAGCGCGCTTATTTGGTTTAAAAGTGAATAAACAGATTGATGAGAGGGCCGATTTCGACCGCTCTGCATTCGCCGCGTCCAGCCTCATTAAAAAGATATGCATTCCCAAAACACGACAGATCCTGGATTCGCTTGGCATTACAAACTATAAGGAAACCGACCTCTGGTTTCGCTTGTTGGTCATGCATTCTTACCATGCAGGTGCCGGTAATGTAAAAAAAGCCCTATTCACGTTTAAACCCACGATCGGCGATATGAATTTAATTTATACGCTATGGCGAACCGAAACCAAACAATTCCGTTCCGCCTCGCAAAATTACTCTCAACTGGTTTTGGCTGCATTGCTCGAAGTAAATGAGAAGTTTAAACTTGCGCCGCATCAGCTTACCGTCGATCCCAGGTTTAAAGAAAGCGCGTTGCGCTGATCGATTCTCTTCCTCTTCTCCCAGAGTTTCAAAAATGTATTTTTTTTGAAAATGGGATTTGTTTAAATTTTTCCTTTTACATTTAAACACAAAACAGGAGTGTTATGAGAATCTTAATTATTGAGGATGAAAAATCATTGCGCGAAGATGTTGTGGATTATTTAACGGAAAACGGTTATAAATGCGATTTTGCAACTACAATTAAAAGCGCCTTACAAAAGTTAAATGATGCCGTTTATAGTTGCGCCCTCGTAGATGTTGGCTTACCCGATGGCTCAGGTATTGAGATTGTGGAACACATCAAACAACATAACCCCGAAATGGGTGTAATCATAGTTACAGCTAAAAACGCGCTTGAAGATAAACTCCAGGGATTAAAAATTGGGGCCGACGATTACCTTACCAAACCTTTTCATTTATCAGAACTAAGTGCCCGCGTTTATTCCGTTTTACGGCGCCGTAACTTTGGCGGAAAGAATTCACTGGTTTTTGATGGTTTGGAAATTGACACTACAGAGAAAAAAGTCACTGCTAACGGTAACCAATTGCAGCTAACCAAAAAAGAATATGAAATTTTAGTTTACCTGGCAAGTAATCCAACACACCTCATTACCAAAGAAGCGCTTGCCGATGCCATCTGGGGTGATAAAGCGGATATGGCCACCTCCTTTGATTTTGTGTATAGCCAGATTAAAAATTTGAAGAAAAAGCTGAATGAAGCCGATCTTAAAAATTACATTAAAGTAGTTTACGGTATGGGATATAAGTTCAAGGATTAGTTTCATATGAAACTGCTCACTAAAACCAATATTTACACCACCATCACCACAGTGTTACTTTTTACACTGGGTATTTTTATTGTTTACCAGGTAATTTTACGCAAGTTAGACAGAGAAGTTGATAAACAACTGCTCTCTGCAAAAGAGCAAATTGTTAAAGGTTTGAACGATGGGATTTCACCCAACGAGTTTTTTTCAAATCTTGGTCAAAAGGTTTACGTAAAAAAAATCGATAAGCAAACCATTTTCGGCAACCAGTTTATTGAATACATTGAAAAAAATCCTGAAGATCCAAACCACGGCACAATTACCCAACGGGAACTGCTCTTTCAAACCAGAGCTAATGATAAAGTGTACGAGGTTACCGTTTGTATTTCTTTGTCGGAAGGAAAAAAAATAGGGGACTACATAGCCGTTGTGGTTTTGATTTTTCTCGTTATCTCAGTAATCATTTTATTTTTATTAAACCGTTTAATCTCAGCATTTATTTGGTCGCCCTTCTATGATACATTATCCCACATTAAAACCTGGAATATCAAGAAAAATAAAAACCTGGATTTCAAAGAAACCGATATTGACGAATTTCATTTATTAAATGACACGGTTAAGGATTTAACACGGCAAATTCAGTCAGACTACCACAATTTAAAAGAGTTTACCGAAAACGTGTCTCATGAGGCTCAAACACCTTTGTCCATTATCAGTACAAAACTCGAATTATTAATGCAGGAAACCAATTATAACGAAAAGCAGCACAAACTTCTTGTGCAAACCTATAACGCCACGCAACGGCTTTATAAATTAAACGAGGGTTTAATTCTGCTCACACGAATTGAAAATAAACAGTTTGTAGAAACAAACACAATCGAAATCACACAGGCCGTTAATGAAAAGCTTGAAGTTTTGGATGATTTCATTGACTCAAAAAAAATACATGTCGAGAAGGTGTTTAATAAAACACTTACAAAAGAAGTGAACCCTGTTCTGCTGACAATACTTTTAAATAACCTGTTCATAAACGCCATTAAGTATAACCTGGAAGAAAACGGTTTAATCCGCATTACTGTTGATGAAGATTCTGTTACGGTTGAGAACACAAGCTATATTGATAAGATTGACAAACAGTTTTTGTTCGACAGGTTCAATAAAAATTCAATATCCGGTTCCTTAGGTCTGGGATTGTCATTAATCAAGAAGATTATTGATTTTTACAATTGGCACATTACCTATTCGTATAAAGACGGGGTCCATAAATTTAAAATATTTATGTAGCTTTGAATCTCTATTAAATGGTGCATGAACGAATCAATCTGGCATAAACCTCCTGTTTTAACTGAGATTAATAAGTTGAATCAAAACACGCTGGGCGAAAACCTCGCCATTGAGTTTACTGAAGTTGGTAAAGATTTTCTGATTGCAACCATGCCGGTTAATGAAAAAACCAAGCAGCCTTTTGGTTTACTGCATGGGGGCGCTAACGTCGCTTTAGCCGAAACGCTTGGTAGTGTGGCTTCTTTGTTAGTCGTTAACAGTGAAGTGTTTATTGGAGTGGGCGTTGAAATAAACGCTAATCACATCAAAGCAGTACTCAACGGAAAAGTGAAAGGGGTTTGTTCTCCGTTAAATATTTCCGGAAAAAATCACGTATGGGACATCAAAATTTATAATGAGCTCAGTGAATTAACCTGCGTGTCCCGTTTCACATGCACAATCATTCCGAAAAATAAATTCCTCGGTTAGGAGTCTAATTGAGCAGATAGTTTTTTCGATTCATCTGGAAAAAATCATCCTCTACATCTGCTTAAATATGATTGTCGTCATTCATACTTTCCGTTTATCTAAAAACTGTAGTTTGTTTGTCATTTTCTGCTAATTTAGCCGCCGAATAATTTAAAACTCTCTATGAAAAAATTTGTCCTATCCTTAATCATTTGTTCTTTTCTTTTTAACCCTATTGCCAAAGCCGATGAAGGCATGTGGTTGCCGATGTTGTTAGGCGAACAGGTATATGCCGATATGGTTAAAAAAGGATTAAAAGTTTCCAAAGAACAACTATACAGTATGAACCAGGCCTGCATTAAAGATGCCATTATAATTTTTGGAGGTGGTTGCACCGGAGAAATTGTGAGCAAGGAAGGATTGATTTTCACAAACCACCATTGTGGTTATAATGCCATTGCCGCTGCGAGTTCGGTTGAACACAATTACCTGAAGGATGGTTTTTGGGCTAAAGCAAAATCCGAAGAAATTTATGCGCCTGGGGTACACGCACAGTTCCTGATAAAAGTAGTGGATGTAACGGATAAAGTAAATGAGAAAATCAAAGGCATAGCGCCAATGGAACTGACTCAGAAATTACCGGGTATTTTGGTTGAATTGGCAAATGCCGAAACAGAAGGTTCAGGGTATGAAGGGCGAATCGCTTCTATGTTTAAAGCAAACCAGTTTTTATTATTTGTTTATGAGCGTTACAAAGATGTGCGCTTGGTAGGTACACCACCAGAAAGTATCGGTAAATTTGGTGGAGATACGGATAACTGGGAATGGCCACGACATACAGGTGATTTTTCTATTTTCCGTGTTTATACAAATAAAGAAGGAAAGGCTGCCGATTACGCAGCCGACAATATTCCCTTAAAAGCCAAGTATTCGTTACCGGTTTCCATTAAAGGTGTAAAAGATGGAGATTATACCATGATCTGGGGTTACCCGGGTGGAACCAACCGCTATGAAACATCCTACGGAGTAAAATTGAAAACTGATATCGAGAACCCGTCACTGGTTGACCTGCGCGATGCCCGTTTGAAGTATATGTTAACGGAAATGAAAAAGGATCCGGCGGTAAAAATTCAGTTGGCCGGATATTATGCCGGTGTAGCTAACTATTGGAAGTTTTTCGACGGTGAATCCAAGCAACTCCTGAAGTTTAAAACGTTTGAAGAAAAACAGGCAAATGAAGCAGCTTTCCTGGCTTGGGCTAAAGGTAAGTCTGAGTATGAAAATCTGTTTAACGAATATGCTAAAATTTACGATGCCTGGAGGCCTTACGCCAAACAACGCGTTTATATGACTGAAGGAATTTTCGGGTCTCCGTTAATCGCTTTTGCTTCATCGCTCCAAAAACTGGACGCCACGCTTACTAAAAAAGATGTAACAAAGGAAGAAATAACTAAAGTAATTGACGCTATAAAAACCGCCCGCGAAACATTCATTAAATCAGAGAATATTGCTTCTGATAAAAATGTGCTTTCCTTTGTAACGGAAGCGTTTTATAAAGACATCGATGCTTCACAGCATCCGACAGGGTTTTATGCAGGTCTTAATTCAAAACACGGAGATTTAAAATCAAAAAACACTTATGATGCTTTCTCTAATTATGTTTTTGCAAATACGTTCATTTTAGACGACACGAAATGGAATGCTTTTACAGCGAACCCTGATACAGCTTCTTTGCATAAGGATCCTGCGTACATGATTGCCAACGCATTCAATACTAATTTCAATAGCAAATATTCAAAGATGTTTGCCGACTTTAATACGCAGAATTTCCTGTTGGGAAAAACCTACCTGAAAGGTGTGCTTGAAATGAATAAGGGTAAGAAAATGTATCCTGACGCTAACTTTACAATGCGTGTGAGTTATGGAAATGTAAAATCCTATTCACCAAAAGATGCCGTTAAATACAGTCACATCTGTACCCTGAGTGGTATTTTAGAAAAGTATAAACCGGGCGACTATGAATTTGACGCTCCTGCAAAATTAATTGAACTGGCAAAGAATAAAGATTTTGGCCAGTATATGGATGCTGATGCAAAAGATATCGTTGTGTGCTTCATCAGTTCAAATGATATCACCGGAGGTAATTCAGGCTCGCCGGTAATTAATGGGAAAGGCGAATTAATCGGACTGGCTTTCGATGGTAATTACGAAGCCTTAAGTCATAAAATTAAATTTGATAAGGATTTAAACCGTACCATAAATCTGGATGTAAGATATTTGTTATGGGTAGTTGAAAAACTTGGCGGCGCAACAAATATCATAAACGAATTGGATATCAAAAAAATGTAGTTTATAAAACAACTTTTAAGCCCGGACAGAAATGTCCGGGCTTTTTTTATGCCTTAAACAAAAGTAAAGAATCGTATATTTGATATCATAATTACGGAAACATGAATTTTATTGCACGCCTTCTTATTTCCTCCTTTGCAGTTTTAATTACAGCCTACTTTTTAGATGGTGTTACAATTAGCAACAACCAGTTTTACCAAGGCAGTTCACCTGAATTAAATAAATTTACAACCGCTCTTTTAGTGGCAGCGGTATTGGCTTTTCTTAATACCATCGTTAAACCAATTCTTACAATTTTATCTCTGCCAATTACCTTCTTCACACTCGGATTGTTTCTCCTGGTAATTAACGCGCTCATTATCCTTTTTGCAGATAGGCTGGTCGACGGTTTTCATGTTGATGGTTTCTGGACAGCTTTATGGTTTAGCCTTGTGCTTTCCCTGATTACCGGCTTCCTGGAGCTATTTAATAAGAAAAAAGAAGATGAATAAACGATCTGAACGATGATGAGGATGAAAGTTTTTGCATACACTTTCCTGATTTTTTTATCAGTAAACGCATTTGCTCAACGCTCTTCCTCGGGAGATTCTTTAACTATTGATCTGCTTCTTGATAAATCGCGCGATTTTGAACAAGTGAACGCAGATTCATCACTTTACTATGCCAACGAGGCCTATACCAGGTCTGTTGAATCGAAGAGCACATACCTGCAGGCAGCTTCCGTCCTGCAATTGGCGGTGGTAAGTTTTAATATCGCCGATTATAAGAAAGCTACCGTCTATTACAAAGAAGGCATAGCCCTTTCCGAAAAAACAAATAACAAACAATTATTGGCACGGGCATTAAATGGATTTGCCAATATGTTTGCCAATCAGAAACAATTTGATCAGGCTTACGAATATTTTCAGAGAGCCTTAGCCTTAAGCAGGGAACTCAATGATACCAGAAAGGTTTCTGTCATCCTCATGAACCTCGCAAACATTGAATACGACAAAGCCTACCATAATGGTGATTTTACAAAAGTCAATTTAGCTTACAAGGAGGCATATGAATGGGCCGTGTTATCTAAAGATACAAGTCAGGTGGTTACTTGTTTAGGAAATTGGGGTCTGTCTTATAGTGATGAAGGAAAGTTTGATCTGGCCCTTGAAAAATTAAATACGGCAATTGAACTTGCAACGCGTTTAGAGAACAAAGCCGATCTTGTTTTTTTGTTTTATTATAAGGGACGAACGTTTAGCTTAATGGACCAAAACCAAAAGGCCCTCGTTGAATATAATAAAAGTATGGAATTGGCCCGCGAATTCAAGGATATGGATTTTATTGCGGAAAATTATTTAGGAATAGCAGAATCAAATTATGGCCTCGGGAATTACAAAACTGCCTACGAAAACTACCGAACCTATAAAAGCATGGAGGATTCTATTGCCAACAAGGAAATCGCGTCAGAACTCAATAGCATTAAAGTAAAATACGATACGGAGAAAAAGCAAAAGGAAATTGAGTTGTTGCGTGTGAATGCGAATAAAGATAAAATTGTAAAATTTGGATTGCTGGCTGGCGCTGCATTACTCCTTGTACTTGCTTTCCTCATGTTTAACCGATACCGCCTTAAAGAAAAGACCAATAAACTCCTCGAACAGCAAAACAGCATTATCTCTGAAAAAAATAAAGACATCTCAGATAGTATCAATTATGCAAAAAAAATTCAGGATGCAATCTTACCAAGCCTCTCTGATATTAAAACCGTTTTTCCGGAAAGCTTTATCCTGTCCATACCAAAAGATGTGGTTAGTGGCGACTTCTACTGGTTTGCAAAAATAGGCGAGTTAAAGCTCTTCGTCGTAGCCGATTGCACGGGACACGGTGTACCTGGCGCCTTCATGAGCATGATTGGTAATACACTGCTAAATAATATTGTTGTTGAACGCAAAATCACACGTCCCGACATAATTTTGAATGAATTAAGGAATGAAATCATGAAATCCCTTAAGCAAGGCGAAACTTCCGAATCCAAAGATGGGATGGATTTATCACTGATATGCATTGATTCTTCGGCCGGCACCGTTCAGGTGGCATGTGCAAACAATCCCGTTTGGGTATTAAAAAACGATAATTCCATGCTGGAAATAAAACCGGATAAACAACCTATTGGTTATGCATCCTCCGATCACAAAGCGTTTACCCTCAATACCATTACAATTGAAAAAGGTGATATTATCTATCAGTTTACCGATGGCTATGCTGATCAGTTTGGAGGAGATAAAGGCAAAAAGTTTAAATACAACCGTTTAAAAGAAATGCTCTCCCATTTAAACACAACAACAGACATTAAAACGCAGGACCAAATTCTTAAACAGAACTTTATGGAATGGAAAGGTAATTTAGAACAGATTGATGACGTATTGGTTTCAGGTATCCGTATTGATTAGCCGTTAAAAAAAGTTATTGTGTAAATGCTCCTGGGGTTTACTTTATTAAATTTGTTAAAATGAATAAGCATAACCTGGGTATAATTTCTGTTTTGGTGGGTGTGGCTCTGGTAGCCCTTATTGCCGTGCAGATTTACTGGATTAAAAGTTCAATTAAATTAAAGGAAGAAGAGTTTGAACGCTCAGTCAAGGAAGCCCTCAAATCCACATCGAATAAACTCGAAAAAATCGCAACGGCAAACAAGATCGCGAAGAAAATCAAGCTTCGTAAGCAGGGTGTGCGCATCACTAAACCTGGAATGGTTACAGTAGGTAATCCGAGTGGGAGCGATGTGCAGGTGCGTATTTTTGAAGAATTAAGTACGGATTCATCGGGAGTTATTACCAGTAAAATGTCGCAAAAGGAGTTTATTGGTGATTCAATGAATTCGCGGAACCATTTTTTGCCTTATGAACTTTTAAATGCATCCCAATCAACCTCTAAAAATATTGAAAGTTTACGGGACGAATTGTTCCAAACCAAAACTGAGATCGTAAACGATTTGTTTGATGAATTAATTAGCATCAACGTGTACAAAGATTATAAACCAAAGGTTGATTCGCTCATGCTGGATACGATTCTCCGGCAGGAACTCCTTGCCGAAGGGATCACTACGCGGTTTGTATATTCTATTTCCAGCAGTTTGAGCAAAGCAAAAATTAACGGAAATTATAAGGAGGCAGAAAAAGACTGCGACTCCACAGGCTGCTCCATTAAAATTAACCTCTCTCCCAATAACGTTTTTGTTACACCTCAATACCTGAGCGTTCAGTTCCCAAACCAAAAAAATTACCTTTTGCGAACGATGTGGCTTATGCTGGCTGTTTCCGGCATGGTAATATTTATCCTCATCTGGGCTTTCTATTACACAATTGCAACCATTTCAAGGCAAAAGAAGCTCTCTGTCATTAAAAACGACTTCATTAGTAATATGACACACGAATTTAAAACACCTATCAGCACCATATCACTGGCAGCCGAAATGTTGAATGACGATTCGGTAGCCAAAACACCAGAAAAACAGCAACGGTTTTTAAAAATGATTCGGGATGAGAATAAGCGCTTGAGTATCCTCGTTGAAAGCATTCTTCAAACTTCCATCCTGGATAAGGGAGAGTTCAAACTGAAACGAAGCGATTTGGATGTCCACGAAATCATTAACCAGGCAATCCAAAACACACAATTGCTTATTGATCAACAACATGGTAAGATAACGAAGCAGTTAACGGCTACAAAAAGCGTCATTAATGCGGATAAGGTACATTTAACCAATATCATCTTTAATCTGATCGATAATGCTGTGAAATATACAAAAGACAGTCCTGGCATCGTAATCACAACACGCGATAGTCCAATGGGAATAGAAATTTCCGTAAAAGATAATGGAATCGGCATCAGCAAAGAGAATCTGCGCAAAATATTTGACAAATTTTATCGCGTTCCCACCGGCAACGTTCATAACGTAAAAGGTTTCGGATTGGGGTTAAGTTATGTACAGGCTGTAGTGCAAAAGCATAATGGCACAATTCATGTAGAGAGTGAAGTAGGAAAAGGCAGTACCTTTAAAATTGTCATGCCCTATAAAAAGACAGACTAAAATAATAAATATATAAATTATGGAAAATGTAAAGACACAAATATTGCTAGTGGAAGATGATCCAAATTTAGGAACTTTGTTGCAGGAATATTTAGAAGCTAAAGGGTTTGAAACCAAATTGGCCACCGATGGCAAAAAAGGCTTTGATGCATTTTGCAAACAGGAATTTGATTTATTGCTACTGGATGTAATGATGCCTGTAAAAGATGGGCTCACTCTGGCAAAGGAAATCCGCGTAACCGATAAAAACGTACCAATTATATTTCTTACAGCCAAAAGCATGAAGGAAGATACCATTGAAGGATTTAACGCCGGTGCTGATGATTACATTACCAAACCCTTCAGCATGGATGAGTTAATGGCACGGGTTACGGCTGTTTTGCGCCGGAGCAATAAGCAAAGGGTTCATAATTCCGAAGATGTGAATTTTACAATTGGAAGCTATACCTTTAATTCAGATACGCAGGCCTTAATTCATAATGGAACAGAACAGAAGCTCACCACCAAAGAAAGTCAGTTGATGCGTTTATTATGCGTGCATAAAAATGATGTACTGGATAGAAATTTCGCTTTAAAAACCATCTGGCATGACGACAATTATTTCAATGGACGAAGCATGGACGTTTATATTGCCAAGCTCAGGAAATACCTTAAAGAAGATTCAAAAGTAGAAATTGTGAACATTCACGGTAAAGGTTTCAAACTTTTGGTTAATTCATAATTGATTAGTTATTTATCCAAAAAGTGGCTTATTTTGTATTAAATAAGCCACTTTTTTATTTTGTATTCAGCACAAAAGATATCGGAAATTATCAATGCAACGCTCACCGGCGATCCCAATCACGAAGCGCAGCATCTCCTCATAGACAGCCGCCAGCTTACCGAACCTTCTCGCACCGTGTTTGTTGCAATAACGACAGATCGTAACGACGGGCATCAGTACATCTTTGGTTTATGCCAAAAAGGCGTGAAAATATTTGTAGTAAATCACATCCCTGAAAACTGTATCGGACTAAAAGACAATATTTGTTTTTTAGTGGTGTCAGACACCTTGCAAGCTTTACAGATTTTGGCAGCCTATCATCGCAGTCAATTTTCAATACCTGTAATCGGTATAACCGGCAGTAATGGAAAAACCATTGTAAAAGAGTGGTTATATCAATTATTGAAATCTGAATATAACATTGCCCGCAGCCCAAAAAGTTATAATTCCCAAATTGGAGTGCCTTTATCTGTGTGGCAGTTAAACAATAAAAGTACCCTTGGTATTTTCGAGGCCGGGATTTCTGAACCCGGCGAAATGAAATTGTTGAAGAATATCATTCAGCCAACTATTGGAGTTTTTACATCCCTTGGATCGGCCCACGATGAGGGCTTTTTAAACGCATCACAAAAACTTAGAGAGAAACTCAGCTTATTTGAGGAGAGTGAAACATTGGTTGTCAATGCTCTCTCTTTTAAAGAAGAACACCTAGAATTATTAAGAAGCCATGTGTTTTTAATTTCCCGAAGTCCAAACGCTACACTTGAAATAAAGAAAATTGAAAATCTATTTACACACTCACATATTGTTGCCAATTTCCAATCTGGTGAAATTAGTATCGACATACCATTTACAGATTTAGCAAGCGTTGAAAATGCCATAACCTGCTGGGGGGTTTTACTCCACTTAGGGATTCCTGCCGGTGAAATTGCATCCAGGATGCGGCTGTTACAATCAGTTGCGATGCGGCTCGAATTAAAACTCGGGAATAACAATTGTGTTCTCATCAACGATTTTTATAATTCAGATATCAATGCACTCGAGATTGCTCTGCATCATCAAAAGCAACAAAACCGCGGAGGCAAAAAAGTCGTGATCCTTTCCGATATTGAGCAAAGTGGCAAACTGAGTTGGGAGTTGTATGAGAGCGTTGCCAATTTAATCAGGCAGTTTAACATCGATGTATTTGTAGGAATAGGGAAAGAAATTTCTTCGCAAAAAAACCTGTTTGGTACCGGAGCATATTTCTTTGAGAATACAATGGATTTTGTTGATTCAGCAAAATCGAATACCCATTTGCAATTCCAGAATGCGATCATACTGTTAAAGGGTGCGCGAAGTTTCGGTTTCGAAGCAATTAGTAAGCTGCTGCAGCAAAAAAGCCATGATACGGTGTTAGAGATTAATTTGAACAGGTTAATCCATAACCTTAATTTTTATAAATCCCAGGTTTCAAAGAACACTAAAATCATGTGTATGGTGAAAGCTACTGGCTACGGAAGCGGGAGCGCGGAAATAGCGTTTACATTGCAGCACCATCACGCAGATTATCTTGCTGTTGCTTACGCCGATGAGGGTGTTGAATTAAGAAAGGCTGGAATACATTTGCCCATTATGGTTATGAGCCCGGAAGAGTCGTCGTATGACGATATGATCGAGTACCGCCTTGAGCCCGAAGTGTATTCCTTAAAAATAGCGCAAGAGTTCTTACAGGCCTTGCACACCAAAGCCCTTACGCAGCCTTATCCGGTACACATAAAGCTGGATACCGGTATGCACCGGCTCGGTTTTGAATCCGAACAACTCACTGAGCTCTGCCAACTTTTGAAGAAAGACCATTTGCTGAAAGTAAGCAGTATATTTTCTCATCTGGTAGCCAGTGATGATCCTGCATTCGACAATTTCACGCAGGCTCAGATAAAAACGTTTGAAGAAATGTCTTCCTTTATTGAACAGGAGATCGGGCATGAAGCGCTCAAACACATTTGCAATTCGGGGGCCATCACTCGTTTTAAACATGCACATTATAACATGGTTCGTCTGGGTATTGGCATGTACGGAGTAGGATTTAACGAGATAGAAAAGAATTCCCTCGAAAATATAAGTTCATTAAAAACACGCATATCTCAGATTAAACACTTATCGGCGGGCGACACCGTAGGTTACAGCCGAAAAGGTATTGCCGAAAAAGAAATGCGGATAGCTACCATACCCATTGGTTATGCAGATGGCTTTAGCAGGAAATTAGGCAACGGCAAATACTCCGTGTTTATTAACCGAAAACCCTGTAAAACAATAGGAAACATCTGTATGGATATGTGCATGGTGGATGTAACCAATGTAGAATGTCATGAAGGTGACGAGGTGATTGTATACGACAGCACGCAACAATTAATGGATTTATCCACTGCAATGGAAACAATTCCTTATGAAGTGCTAACCGGAATCTCTTCACGTGTAAAACGGGTGTATGTTCAAGAGTAAAACTTCAGTCGTGGCTCGTAAGGTTCCTTTAGTCGGCATACTGCTTGTGTTGTGTTGTGTGAGTTTTCTTTTCAGTTCTTGTAAGCAAGACAATCCACAATTACAGTCTACCGGTAATACAGAACCCACGTTTGTTGACATTGCCCCCATCATTTTTAAAAACTGTACCCCCTGTCACCGTAAAGGAGAAAGCGGGCCAATTGAGTTAATGACTTATGATGATGTTTTTAAGAATAAGAATAAAATTAGGTTTGTAACCCAAACAAAATACATGCCGCCCTGGCCGGCTGATGCACAATATACTCACTTTGTAGGCGAACGTGCGTTATCGGTTAATGAAATCGACCTTATTAAGCGGTGGGTAGAAAACGGCGCTCTCAAAGGCGACGAATCTAACATCCCTTCCGCACCTTCTTTTTTTACAGGATCTTCCATTAGGAAACCCGACACCGTTATTAAGTTTAAAGTTCCCGTTCCTATTAAAGGTAATGGTACTGATCATTTTTACATTGTCAAGATTCCGGTGGAGTTAGTTAAGGATACGTTCGTGCGTTATTTTGAGTTTGTTCCCGCCCATCGCCAATTGGCTCATCATGTCAACGGACACCTCGTTAATTTTGAGGACGAAAAAAAGCAGGATATCCAAAGTGGCTTAAACTATGCCCTCGATGAGTTTAAAGACTACAAAGACCTTTATAAGCAAATGAACATTTTAAACGATGATGGAACTTTTCCGGTTTTAACTCCTAATACCGTCTATTACCTTCCCGGGTACACTCCGCCAATTTATCCTGAAGGAATAGGAGGGTATACTCTAAATGACAAATCAATCATTCTTCTTAAGAACATTCACTATGGTCCGAGTGGCAAGGATGTAATGGATAGTTCCTACGTCAATATTTTTTATGGGCCAAAGCCAAAACGGCCTATCTATGAAACGCAAATGGGAACATTTGGCATTTCTAAAATTGAACCAGAGCTTGTCCTGTTGCCAAACAAAATTCAAACGTTTCACACGCAGGCCAAAATAAATAACGCAATATCACTTCTTGCGGTTAATCCACACATGCATTTATTGGGTAAATCATTTTGGGCATTTGCCATTGGTCCAACCGGCGATACAATTCCTCTCATTCGCATCAAAAAATGGGATTTTAAATGGCAATATTATTACCTGTACAAGCATCCGGTAATTTTACGTGCAGGAACCACCATTCATGCGTACGGCACATTTGATAACACAACTGACAATCCTTTTAATCCAAATCGTCCTCCTAAATTGGTAACTCAAGGCGAAGGTGTTAGAAGTATGCAAACAACCGAAGAAATGTTTCAGTTTATTTTTTCTTATTTACCCTATCAGGCCGGCGATGAAAATCTGGATCTGAGTAAATAGATGGGCGTTGCCTTTGGGCCGGGCTATCACTTCAATCTTTTGCAAGAGACAAAAGCATAAGGATTTTCGTTCTATCCCTAACGCATGGATGGCTTAACTTAAAAAGTTGTACTTTTATTCCTGTAATGACTCCAAAACTTTATATCGTCCCTACACCCATCGGAAATCTTGAAGACATGACATTCCGTGCAATCACGGTGTTAAAAGAGGTTGATTTGATTCTGGCTGAAGATACCCGCAACTCCATTCATTTGCTCAGGCATTTCAAAATTGAAAAGCCTTTACGGTCTTATCATGCGCATAACGAACATAAGACAGTTGAACAAATTGTGGAGTTAATAGGATCGAATAAATCAGTTGCTTTAATTTCTGACGCCGGAACGCCTGCTATTTCCGACCCGGGGTTTCTCCTCGTGCGTGAATGTATTAAACACAATGTCGCAGTGGAAACATTGCCAGGCGCAACAGCGTTTGTGCCAGCTCTCGTAAATAGCGGCCTTCCTTGTGATACGTTTGTTTTTTACGGGTTTTTACCTCAAAAAAAAGGAAGACATACCAAGCTCCTTTCATTAAAGGAAGAAAAGCGAACCATGATATTTTATGAATCTCCTTTTCGTCTGGTGAAACTTCTGGAGGAATTTAAGGAATATTTGAGTGGTGATAGGCAGGTGTCTGTTTCCCGTGAGTTATCAAAACTTTATGAAGAAAATGCCCGTGGTAGTGTTGATGAATTAATCGCACATTTTAAATCTAAAACAGTCAAAGGCGAAATCGTGTTGGTGTTAGCAGGGAAAGAGGATTAAAACCTAACCACTTGTCTTTTACTATTGGAGCTTTTGGTTTTGGCCATGGATAAAGCATACATAATCCATTGAAAAGGTATAGGCCCCTGCAACCTAAGGTAAATGAGTACAATTAATAGCTTCTCCCTCTCTTATGAAAAAGTAAGATTCCTCGTCTCATAATTCATACCTTTAGTGAGGAATATTTTAGAGAATCCCGATTTTGTCTGAGCAACATATATTATTGATTGGAACCGTTTGGCCCGAACCAGGATCCTCCGCCGCTGGTAGTCGAACCCTTCAGCTAATTGAACTCTTCAAGGCACATAATTGGGAGGTAACTTTTGCTTGTGCCGCTGCCGAAAGTGAGTTCATGATTGATTTGGAGAGCTATGGCGTGAAAAAAGTAAATATTCAATTAAACAACAGTAGCTTTGATGCGTTCATTCGCAATCTTAAACCCGACATCGTATTGTTCGATCGGTTCATGATTGAAGAACAGTTCGGATGGCGTGTAGCAGAAAATTGGCCTGACGCATTACGCGTTTTAGACACCATTGACCTGCATTGCCTCCGTTTAGCACGACAAGCTGCTTTAAAGGAAAAACGAAGTTTTACAGCAGACGACTTGTACAATGAAACTGCCAAGAGGGAAATAGCCAGTATTTACCGTTGCGATTGTTCCATCATGATTTCGATGTTTGAAATGAACGTATTGCAGGATCACTTTAAGATTCCGGTTCCGCTACTTCATTATACTCCGTTTTTATTAGAACCTCTAACGGAAAAGGACATGTTAAGCTGGCCTTCTTTCAGGGATAGAAGTCACTTTATCACCATTGGGAATTTTCTACACGAACCTAATTGGAATGGCGTCTTGTTTTTAAAAGAAGAAATTTGGCCACTTATTCGCAAGCAATTGCCACAGGCACAAATGCATGTATATGGCGCATATGCTTCACAAAAAGTAAATCAGCTTCATAATGCAAAAGATGGGTTCCTTATTAAAGGTAGGGCTCCAAACGCAAAGGAAGTAATGTTGCAATCCCGTGTCTGCCTAGCGCCATTAAGGTTTGGGGCGGGTTTAAAAGGTAAGCTCATTGATGCGATGGAATGCGGTACTCCGAGTGTTACCAGCTCCATTGGTGCAGAAGGGATGCATGGTTCTTTTGACTGGCCAGGAGTGATTACCGACACCGTTAGTGAGTTTGTAGAAGGATCCGTGAAACTATTTACAAGCGAAGACGAATGGAATAAAGCAAGCCGCTTATCAGAACAGATTATTAACGGTATGTTTGCTAAGGATCTACATTCAGGGGATTTAATAGAAAAGCTCCTTAATCTTAAAGTAAACCTGGTAATGCACCGACGTGCTAATTTCACAGGGGCTATGCTTACTCATCATACCATTTCCGGCACCAAATACATGTCGCGCTGGATAGAAGAGAAAAATAAAAAACCCTTGTAATTTCTTACAAGGGTCCGATATAAAAGGACTATTGATTAATCTCTTTTTCCGAATAAACGCAACAGAGATAAGAATAAATTTATAAAATCAAGATACAGGGTAAGCGCCCCCATTACACCCAGTTTCTTAAAATCAGATGAACCGTCATTAGCCTCAGCAAGAGCTTTAATTTTTTGAACATCATAAGCGGTTAAACCAGTGAATACTATCACACTGATAATACTGATTACATACCCCATTGTATCGCTTTTCATGAACATATTAATCAGGGAAGCGATAACAATACCGATTAAACCAATCATCAGTAATGAACCCATTTTGGTGAGGTCTGCTTTTGTTGTGTAACCGGCAACAGCCATTACGCCGAATAAAGCACAGGTGCTTGCAAACACAACTCCAATGGAATCCAATCGGTACATTAAGAAAATCGAACTTAAGCTTATCCCCATTAATGTAGCAAAACCAAAAAAGATGCCCATCAATGATATAAAAGAAAGTTTGTTGAAAGCAAAGTTCATCACTAGAACCAGCCCAAGTGGAGCTAGCATTACAATCCAACCGATCACAGAAGTCCCCACACGATTTCCAAACTCGTCAAACTTGAAAAGGAGATTTCCCAAATCAGCATTATAAGCAAAAACCAGGGAACATGCTGTTGTAATGCCCAGGGCAACAAACATCCATGTAAAAACCGAAGCAAATAAGGAACGCTCATTCACTATAGTTGCATTTTGAATATTATCTAAATTTGTTTTTCTAAAATTTGTTTCCATAATAGTTTAATAATTTTGAATGGTAAAGATACTCTATTTTAAATCTGCTATTTATAAATTTTGCTAAAATGGTTATATCCTCACCATTAATTGAACTAGAAACATTCTCGGTGGCCGAACGTCCCCTGGTCTTAAACAGTATTCAGCGTTACCAACATTGTTTACTATAAATGACGCTTTTAATTCTTTTGATACCTGGTAGGATATTCTGGTGTCATGTACCCAGTCACCCCCTACACGTTGAGTTCTATAGGATTTTAAGCCGGGAAGAATGTAAGTAGATGGGATATTGTCCCAGTTTACACCGGCCGGTATATCATTGTATTCATGCAATACACTTTGAACAAATCTTCTGTCAATATTTTCCATGAAACTGTAATAACGAACGCTCCATCCTAACGACCATTTCTTATAATCCAGTTGGATATCAGATTTATAAAGGTGTCGGTTACGGTATTTCAAAATATTTACACCTTCTAATCCTAACGTATCTTTGGTTGCATCAAAACCCAAATAGGTCGGGTTTGTAAAAGTATATCCGATTAAAGTGGTTACGTTGATAGGGCCCATTTTTCCGGTGCCTGTTACCGAGGCATCTATCCCATTAATCTGTGCGCCTCCTACATTCTGAGATTTAAACCCGGCATATTTACTGTCCAGGTAAAATAACCCTGTTTTTGGCCCGTAAATATCAAATGAGAATTCGATCATATCCTCGTACTCTGTCCAAAAACCCGCTAAGTCAAAAAAACCTTTAAAATTGAATAATTTAAATCCTTGCTTCAAGCCAATTTCAGCACTCCATCCGCGCTCCGGTTGCAAATTTCGATTTGGATAAATGGTCAGCGCGCTTACGCTGGTACTCACATATTTTTCTGCAATAGTGGGGAACCGATATCCCTGGCCGTATGAAGCACGTAAAAACGTGTATTCAAACAAATGGTAATTTAAACCTGCCCTGAATACTGGTTGAAACGGTAAGTTATTTAGTTTGGAGTTTAGGTAGCCTTTCGTATGTGATGTATCGATGCTATTGTATTCGCCGCGAAGCCCGATTGAGGTTGTCAGCTTTTTATATTTGTAGTCAAACTGAGCGTAGCCGGCATAATTTTTACCTGTGTGGCGGCCGTATAGCGAGTCGGCAATCACCTGCTGCTCCATATACACCGCTCCATAAGTCATTGTAAAAGTATTTTTAAAACGTTTTTGGAACTGGAATTCGTTGTAATATAATTCAGCCCGCGACCCTTGATTTTTGTCATTGGTATTGTTGGTTAAATAATAACGTGAACGTATGCTGTACTTTCCCCCTTTTTTACTGTAATAGGTAATAAACGGATCCACGTTCATACGCTGGTTCGTGAATTTTTGGATGTTAAGACCCTGGGGAAAATAAACGGAATCCGAGTTTTGCCATAGAAAAAATAAGCCGCCACGCGTTTCCATCATATTCGTATTTACTCCAACCGAGAGGCCTTGAATCCTTTTGAAATTGTATTTTAAATTCGCATTGAAACGACTTCTTTTTTCTGTTTCCAGGTAACGGTAACCTTCATCGTTAAACATATGCCCGCCTAATACAATGTCCAGATTTTTCGCTTTCTGTGCGTGTGAGAAGTTTACCCCTGTTTGCATTTGCGAGGTGCCCTGCCACCATTTATAGCTTTCGTTTTGTGGTGCGTCGTAAGTTGCGCCAAAAATTGAAACGGTTGTTTGGGGTTTGTCTTTCGCATACGCTGTACGCATGTTCACAACACCGTTCATGGCAGATGAACCAAACAAAGCGGAGGAAGCACCTTTAATTACTTCTACCTGTTCTAAGTTTTCGAGCGGTAAATAGTTCCACTTTATGTCAGCAGCATCCGCGCTAATCATTGGCATTTCATCTACAAGCATTAACACCCGTGTGCCGGCACCATAGCTATACCCACTTCCACCACGAATACTTGCCTGTCCATCAGAAACAACAACACCCGGGACCTGGTTCATAATGATATCCAGGCTTTGGCTGGCCTTATTTTCAATGAGGGCCGGTTTAATGACATCCATACTTACCGTTACGTCGCTTAGCTTTTGTTCAAATTTTCCGGCCGAAATAACTACCTCATCCAGTAACTGGTTCCCGTTTCCTAAAAGAATTTCAACCAATGTCGTATCCATGGGTTTAACAGTTATGGTCGCTTCATATTTTTTAAAACCAACCAGGTCACATTCCAGTGTGTGAGTGCCTTCTGATATGGAAATAAAAAAAACACCTTCCAGGTCTGCCGAAACGCCTTTTAATTTGTCGATAATAACAACAGCACCAGGCAAGGTTTCATTATTACTTTTGTCGCGCACCACGCCTTTTACAACTCCCAGGGTTTGCGCGTACACCTCGCATGTATAAAAAAAGATTCCTGTTAAAATATATTTGATATTCTTAATCATTATCTCAGTATTTTTACGAACACAATATAATAATTAAGAATTGTACAACAATGTCGCCTGTCGATTTAACATATCAAATTGGATTAACGCTTTTAAACGGTGTAGGCGATGTGTTATCCAAAAATCTTGTTGCATATTGCGGGAGTGCTGAACAGGTTTTTAAAACAGGTAAAACACAATTGGAGAAAATTCCGGGAATTGGATCTTATACCGCGAACGCTATTTTCAAAAGTAAATCCGTTCTTGATATCGCAGAAAATGAAGTTAAATTCATTGAGGAAAATAAAATTGATGCGCTTTTTTTTACGGATAAAAACTACCCGCAACGGTTGAAAAACTGTCCGGATAGTCCCATCATGTTGTATTACAAAGGGAATGCCAGCTTAAATCCCGATAAAATTGTCGCAGTCGTTGGAACACGAACCCCTTCTGTTTATGGAAAAGCCGTTACTGAAAAATTAGTACAGGATCTCGTAGAAAGCGGCTGCCTTGTTGTTAGTGGGCTTGCATACGGAATTGACATTACTTCACACAAAGCTGCACTTGACAACGGGTTAGATACAGTGGGTGTTTTAGCACATGGCTTAGATAGAATTTATCCCTCCGCCCACGCGGCTTATGCAGAAAAGATGATTTCACAAGGGGGCCTACTCACTGAGTTTTTGAGTGGAACAAATCCGGATAAGGAGAATTTTCCAAAGCGTAATCGAATTGTGGCCGGAATGTGTGATGCCTTAGTTGTAGTTGAATCCAAGCGAGGTGGTGGAAGCTTAATCACTGCCACTATCGCTAATTCTTATAACAAAGATATCTTCGCATTTCCTGGTAAAGCTAACGACGTGTTAAGTGAAGGATGCAACGGATTAATAAAATCAAACAGGGCAAGTTTAATAGAAAGTGCAGCCGATCTATTATATATTATGAACTGGACTAATGACGTGAAAAAACCCCAAGCAAAGCAAATCCCCATGTTGCTTAACCTCTCATCAGAGGAACAGTCAATTATAAATGCATTTGAGGATAAACAGCAAATGCACGTCGATGAAATTTGCTATGCGACTAATTTTTCAATTAGTAAAACTTCTACTTATTTACTGCAGTTGGAATTTTCCAATGTAATTAAGTCCCTGCCAGGCAAAATTTATCAACTCGTACATTAATAAAATTTTCTGATTTTAATCAGTAACAAACAAAATGGCCTTTTTTAAGATTGAGCCAAAAAAACTGGTAACTTTACTCAAATTATAAATCATGCAAACTATTAAAGTTGATGTTCTTGTTATTGGCGCAGGACCTGCAGGGTCTATTGCTGCCAGTATAATAAATAAAGCAGGGTATAACGTTCATGTGGTTGAGAAAGAAAAATTTCCGCGGTTTGTGATTGGCGAAAGCTTATTACCGCGCGTGATGGATCATTTACAAGAAGCAGAATTATTGGATGCTGTTAAAAAAGCCGGCTTTCAGGAGAAATACGGGGCTAAATTTGTAAGGGGGAATGAGGTTTGCGATTTTAACTTTAAGGATCAGTTTAGCAATGGCTGGAACTGGACCTGGCAGGTACCACGCGCACAATTCGATATGGTGTTAGCCGAAACAACATCGTCCATGGGAGTTGTGATTGAACAGGAAACAACTGTTACGGATATAAAGTTCAATGGTTCTGATTCAGTAACAACCGTAGTTCATAAAGATGGGTCTCAAAAACAAATAGAAGCAAAGTTCATTATTGATGCCAGTGGTTATGGCAGGGTAATTCCGCGTATGTTTGGACTGGATAAACCCTCCAACTTTGAACCGCGTAAAACGCATTTCACCCATTTTAAAGATTTAAAACGACCTGGTGGTATTGACGGAAACCGGATTACTGTGGTTGTTCATCAACCGCGTACCTGGATTTGGATTATTCCTTTTTCAAATGGAATTACTTCTGTTGGTTTTGTAGCGGATCCTGAATTTTTTAAAGATTTTCCTGAAGATGCAACCGAAAGAATGCGTGCAATTATCGCATCGGATGTTCATACGAAGGAACGTTTTGGCGATGCTGAAATGGCGTTTACTCCTAGAACCATAGAAGGTTATGCCATTTCCACTAAGCAATTATTTGGTGAAGGATTTGTGCTTTGCGGAAACGCTACCGAATTTTTAGATCCTGTTTTTTCTTCGGGAGTAACCTTTGCAATGGAATCAGGGAATAAAGCAGCAAAGCTGGTATGTGAAACGTTAAGAGGAAATAAAGTAGACTGGCAAAAAGACTATACAGATTACATGATGCAAGGAATTAATACCTTTAGATCGTATGTTGCAGGCTGGTATAACGGAGACCTTCACGAAATATTTTTCTCTGAAAACCCTGATCCCGAAATAAAAAAACAGATCTGCTCAGTCCTTGCAGGTTATGTTTGGGATCTTGACAATCCGTTCGTAAAGAAACATGATCGTGCTCTGAAGTCTCTTGCAGACGTAATCCGGTTAAATAAAAATAAAAACGGGTAGTTAAGATAGACATAAAAAAACCTCCCGATACAGGGAGGTTTTTTTATGTGGGCTTATTTCCCGGAAAACACGGTAAGGAATCCGTTGTATTTTTTATCGTCCGGCACATCAATGATATAGAAATAGGTTCCATCCGAAACGCCCTCCGCCTTCCATTCGTTATTGTAGTTAGGATTTTCATAAACTTTTCTACCCCAGCGATCAAATATTGTAACGCTTGTATTAGGGTGATATTCAAGGTTCTTGATGGTAAAATAATCATTGATAATATCACCGTTTGGTGTAATAACGTTTGGTATCACAACCATACATGGAGGAAGTACTTGAATTATTTCAACGTCAGTCGCCTGGTAACCACAACTATCGCTTGCCGTTACATACACTGAATAAGAACCTTCCGCTGAAGGGGTTGTGTAGGAAAGGTTTTGGGTTGTTGAAATAACGCTTGAGTTGAGCGTCCAAACATAATTGTAATTGTTATATCCTCCGGATGCTGCTGCATTCAATACGAAAGGCGTGTTTCCGCAAGCTGTTGCAGAATCCAGGATTGCAACGTTTAGCGTGTTTGGTAAAACCACTATTACTTCAACGTCCGAATCTTCATAACCGCAACTATCAATAACAGTAATGCCCACCGTATAGGTTCCTCCAGAGGCGGCGCTGATGTAATCTAAATTGGCCAGATTTGACACCGTAGTTGAATTAACAGACCAAAAATAATTATAGTTAGGATAGCCACCGGTTGTTGACGAATTTAAAGTAACCGCTTTGTTAGGACAGGTGATCACAGAGTTGGTTATCGATACGCTTAAATCATCCACGAAATTTTTAACTACCACCGTGTCTGATGTTCCTTTGGCACATACGCCATTTACAGTGACTACTAAAGATGTAGTATTATTGCTTGTAACTGTATATCCTGACGCTGTATTGATTCCAGGGGCTGGTGCATTCCCCGGTAAGGTTGTCCAGGAGTAAGTATAGGGCGTGCCACTGTTGCCGGGAACGGTTGATCCTACCCCGGTGTTTAGAATAAACGATTTATTTAAACATTTCGTAACATCCACTAATGGTGTAATAATGAGGTTAGCCATTTGGGTAACATTTACGGTAATGATTGCTGAATCTGGTGTACTGCTCGGGCATGGAGCATTTCCAACAACTAAATAAGTATTTGTTCCTATTGCAGGCGGTACAACCGTAATGGATGCCGATGTTGATATCTGCGTATAGCCGCCACTTTGGTAATAAAACCAATTATAATTCGATGCCCCGGTTGCCGATAAGTTTGTGTTGTCGCCTTCACATAAATTTAGATTGCTCACTGTTGGTATTACTGTAGTACTGAGCGGTGGATACAAAACTTCCAGCGTTTTCGTTGCTACGCAACCGCCAACGGGATTCGTTACGGAAAAGGTATATATTACAGAGCCTGTGCCGGATGGTGCAACGGTTGAAGTAGGAACGACCTTAATGGAATCATTGCTATAATTAGCCGTGATGGTACCATTTGGTGAAACAGAGATAGTATACGTTGCAGGGTTAGTTGCACCACAATTACCAAAGCGAACATTTGGCCTTTCATTTCCGGATCCATCTACCGTAGAAAGTGGACATTGGTTAATGTTATCATTATTAATATACTTGGAAGCAACATAACCGGCGTTCGAATATTCAACAGAAAGATTCCCATCCCATGAAGGATTGAAAAAGCAAACATCTACCAAAAGATTGCTGGTACCATCCCAATCATACGCTTGAGCAAAGTTATAAGTGTTCCAGCCCGTGGTAGCGTTTACAGTGGTAGGGTTAAATACCTGAACTAATCCGGCATTATCCATACTGGATGTGCTTAAGACATTATAAGAGACACATTTTAATTTAATTGTAAAATTTTGGAAGGATGTTGAATTACTATTGGCGTTTGTCATATTAAATGCCAGACTATTAATTTTTCCTGGAGAAATACCGGCAGCCAGTAACTCAGATGCCCTGAACAAAAATTGGTTCTTCTGACTTTCCCATAATCCGCCATACGGTGAGTAATGAGCCGTACTTCCGCTACTGGTTGATGTTCCTACTTGAATGATGTTTGGTGAAGAACACGTGCCTGATGTCGATAGTCCGCAGCTGCTTGGCGCAACCTCACCAAAATCAAAGTTCACGGTAACCGGTTGAGGAAAGCATAATACGGTATTGGTTGGTGTAATTGTAAAGTTTGTTTGGATGGTTCCAATCGTAACTGTATTGTTGTAAATACATGTTCCGTCATTGGTCACAGCAGAATAAGTTCCCGGCGCAAGGGAAGTTAAACTTAACGTGCTTGCAGAAGTAACTGTATTGGATACAGTGTTGGCTGCAGTGGGCCCTGTAATATAATAACTATAGGGACCCGAAAACGGTGAAGATAAATTTAATACAGTCGTTCCATCAGTATTATTAGGACAAACATTTGTTGTATTTGAAAAGTAAACATTACCTCCCGCAATCTGGCTTAATGTGTAAATTAATGAATCTTTACATCCCTGAGAATTTGTATACACCAAAGTGTAATTATCCCCATCAACCGCAGGATTAATTTGAAGCGTGTCATTTGATTCTGTTGCTAATAAAGTGCTTCCGTGGTACCACATGTAATTGGAACCTCCTGATTGAGCGATCATGGCTGCATTACCGCAATAAGCCTTTGTTAGATTTAGGTAAAATGGTGGCGACACTCCAACTGAGAGATTCGCAGAAGCTTGGCCACACGTGGTAGAAGCAACTAAAACACTATACGTTCCAGGCGCTAATCCTGTAGCCGTTTGGGAAGTACTTACGATTGAACCGGTTGTAGCTCCTGAAGTACTAGTCCATGTGTAAGTATAAATTCCGTTACTTCCGTTCGCCTGTACCGATGCTGTCCCTGAATTACCTCCGGCACAGGAACTTGTTGAATTTAAATTAATGATGTTAACAGTTGTAAAGCCAATATTTACGGTTTGAGTTAAAGCACATCCGCCGGGTGAAATCATGCTTACAGAATACGTTGTGCCCGGAGTTGCAGGAGTTTGAATGAGTGTGTCATTCGTGGCACCATTAATAATTCCATTAGAATCATACCACTGATAACTGGTAAAACCTGTTGGTGCCACAAGCGTAGCAAAATTAGAGCCCGAACACATGTTTGCAAAAGGTGTTCCTATTCCTCCGCATTCTGCATCAACATAGGCATATCCCCAATGACCTCCCTGAGAGCAACCGCCAACTTCAAAATTAATCGACACGTTTGTACCCGATGGTAAACTTGATAAATCAACCGAGTAAAATTGCCATTTTCTGTAAAATGTTGGATCAAATGTACTTCCTACAGATGATTGAAATAAAGAGTCGGAAGGTAAAGCTGATTTGGGATTAAAAGTATAAGAAGTACAGCCGGGTAAAATTGCACCGGTGGTTTCGTTTTTGACTTCAACTTTAAAATATGGCGACTCTTGTAATAAGTGTCCGGATGGGTTTTGCAAAACCACAGCATAGCTAAACGATAATCGTTGATTGGTAGATGAAGAAGTTGTAATATATTTTAACCGACAGGCTCTATAATTGGAATTAGCTCCGTTCATCCGCACCGAAACAGGATCGAAGCTAAAAGGACTTACATATGGGATTTGAGAGATGGTTTGCGTTCCTACGGTTTTACAAGCGTTTTCATCATATCCATTGATGGTTAACAGGTTTGGATCCGTTGCGGGAAGTGACATAATTGTGTGATAATTCACAGTATTGCTGGGTGGAACATTGTTTCCGGCAGTATTAACTATGGCTCCTCCGGTAGATGTATAGTTCGGGTTTCCGCCTGATGGCCCGGTAGAAACAGTTCCTATGCCTCCTGTCCAACCATTAAAATTGTATTGCTCAAAACCCATATTGGGACACCCAAGACTCATGGGTTTGTTCGGATCCAGATATATAATGGTTTCCTGAACATCTTGTATCCCCAAAGATTCATATGGTGAATGGATATGATTTTGCTTTTTAAACGCTTTCTGTGAATAGAAATCGTTTTTCAAGAACTCAACATAGCCTTTGATTTCACTAGCTTTTAACCCGAGTGATTTGGCTTTTGCCTGGGCAGCAGCTTCATCAAAATGTTTGGGATTCGATTTTTTAACTGCCTTTGTTTGCGCCAATACCAGGTTTGGATACAGCGACCATAATATCAATAAAGAAAAAAGAAGAAATTTTTTCATATTAAAAAGTTTAGATCATGAATGCCTAAATAAAATTCACGTGATCAGAATTTTAACAGGTCTCTCAAAGTTAATTTTTTTTTCACTAGGTTACAATAGTTTTGTTACAAAAAGTCAGTTATTTGTAAGCAGTGGAAATCAGATTTAAAAATCGAATAAAATGTTATAAATTTTACAATCTGAGCATTTACATTAACTTTGCCTTTCAAAATTTATGGCCGCTAATAAGTATTCAGGGTTAATCAAATTGACATGGCTTTTATTATGGCTGCCATTTCTTCTATTATTTTTGATAATTGGCTCTATTGCATTGGAAATCTTTGTGGATTTACCGAGCGTCCAGGAACTTCAAAACCCTAAAAGTAATCTCGCCACAGTTATTTACAGCAGCGACATGAAGACGCTTGGAAAATATTATGCCGAGAACCGGGTGAGTGTAAAATATTATGAACTGGACAAAGACCTCGTTAACGCGTTGATTGCAACTGAAGATGCGCGTTTTCATGACCACAGCGGTGTAGACCTGAGGGCATTAGGCCGGGCCGTTTTTGGAGCTGTTACCGGACGTTCAGGAAGCGGAGGGGGAAGTACATTATCTCAGCAGTTGGCAAAAATGATGTTCCCGCGGCAAAAGTTGAGCAAGCCTTCAATGATCCTACAAAAATTAAAGGAGTGGGTAATTGCCGCGCGCTTAGAGAAGAATTATACAAAGGATGAGATTTTAGCCCTTTACCTAAATAAATTTGATTTTTTAAACCAGGCAGTGGGCGTAAAGTCGGCAGCACAAATCTACTTCAATCGTTCGCAGGATAGCCTGGAAATACAACAGGCAGCCATGTTAATCGGCATGGCAAAAAATCCGTCTTTGTTCAATCCAATTAAAAAAGCGGATACAACGCTTCATCGCCGCAACGTGGTTATGATGCAAATGGTTGTAAATGGATTTCTATCAAAAGAGAAATATGACAGTTTAAAACAATTGCCTTTAGGAATTATCTACCGCCCGGAAGATCACAACGATGGCCTGGCGCCTTATTTCAGAGAGTATTTAAGGGAATATTTTCTAAGAGACTGGTGCTCCAAACATATTAATCCTGAAACCAACAAGCCATATAATATATACCGCGACGGACTTAGAATTTTCACCACCATCGATTCCCGTATGCAGTTATACGCCGAACAGGCTGTTAACGAACACATGACGGATCTTCAGAAATTATTTACAAAGGAGTGTAAAACAAAAAGAAATGCGCCTTTTGCCTGGAATGTGAATAAGGAACAAATTGAAAATATCATGTTGAGTTCCATGAAACGGAGCGATCGCTACCGTTCATTAAAAAATTCAGGTTTAACTTCTGACCAGGTATTAAACGAGTTTAAAAAACCGGTTTCCATGGCGGTGTACAGCTTACGTGGCGAAATTGATACCATCATGTCACCCTGGGACAGTATCCGTTATTATAAAAGTTACCTGCATACAGGATTTATGTCCATTGAACCATCCACCGGTTATGTGAAAGCTTGGGTGGGTGGGGTAAATCATCGCCATTTTAAGTTTGACCACGTGAAGGTTGGTCGCAGGCAGGTAGGTTCTACGTTTAAGCCTTTTGTTTATGCACTGGCCATACAGGAGGGTTATTCCCCGTGTTATCAGGTAGCAAATGTGAGGACCTGTATTGAAACACCCGGGCAGCCGGCCTGGTGTCCGGATAATTCTGATGGCAATAAAGGCACAGGGAAAATGGTAACTCTGCGATACGCACTGGCTGGTTCCATTAATTATGTTACCGCATGGGTAATGAAGCAATTCGGGCCAGATGCCGTAATTAACCTCGTTAGACGGTTAGGAATTACTGCGCCAATTGACGCTGTTCCTTCCATCGCACTGGGTACACCAGATATTTCTGTTTTTGAAATGGTAGCAGCAAACGCCACTTTTGCAAATAAAGGAACGTACATTCAGCCTACATTTATTACGCGTATTGAAGATAAAAACGGTAAGGTTCTGGAAGAGTTTTTTCCTGCTACAGATGAAGTTTTCAGTGAAGAAAAAGCCTATGCGATGATTCAACTCATGCGCGGAGTTGTAGATCGGGGAACGGGTTCCCGGTTAAGGTCGCGTTACAATTTGCGGAATGAAATTGCGGGTAAAACCGGAACAACGCAAAACAACGCGGACGGATGGTTTATGGGATTAACGCCTGAACTTGTGGCGGGTTGTTGGGTTGGTGGCGAGGAACGAAGCATACATTTTAATTCAACTAATGAAGGTCAGGGAGCAAGTATGGCTTTACCAATATGGGGAAAGTTTTTTCAAAAAGTATATGCTGACCCTTCATTGAAAGTAAGTAAAAACGGATTTGAGAAGCCTGCTCACATGGGTGACATTGAATTGGATTGCAGTGTATATGATGCGCAAACTGAGAAAGATATTCCCATGGAAGATCTTGATTTTGACGATAACGATAAATAAAATATATGGAAAACCTCCAAACGAAGAATATATATTTTGCTAATCTCGATATGCTCCGCTTTATTGCTGCGTTTATGGTAGTAATTGCACATGCGTATGATGGCTGGTGTGGTTGGTGGGGTTATTTTGGGTTCATGACTGTAGATTCAGATCATAAAACACTTACAACCTTTGGAAATTATCTTCACCAAACCATTAAAAATGGCGGCTTTGGCGTGGAAGTCTTTTTTCTGATTAGCGGGTTTTTAATTACCTATATTTTATTGGTTGAAAAAGAAACAACAGGACGCATTGATATTAAGAAGTTTTTTATCCGCAGGGGATTTCGAATCTGGCCACTTTATTTTTTACTGATTGCCGTTGCTCCGTTTATTATTGAGTGGCTCCAAAAGCCCACGCCTAATTATATGGCAAATATTTTTTTCTATAATAATTTTCATACAATGGTAACGGGTAACTGGGAGTATCCGTTCGCCCACTTCTGGTCAATATGTATTGAGGAGCATTTTTACCTTGTCTGGCCCTTTATCATAGCGTTTGTTCCAAACAAGCATTTATTAAATGTTTTTTGGAGCGTAATCATTATCAGCGCATTATCGCGTTACGGATTTAATGCGGCTGGAAAAGGATTTTACTATACCTATCTCCATACGTTATCCAGGATGGATGTCTTGGCAATAGGGGCAATCGGAGCCTATATGCATTTTAATAATGCTTTGAAATTTTCGATTCCAAAACTTGCCCGTATTGGGTTATATATTGTTTTTATCATTATATACGCGGATTCGGCTTATAACATGTACGAAAGTAATTTTTTAGCGACGCTTCGTAAATACTTTTATGTAGCTGTAATAGCGATAGGAATGTTGAATTTTCTGTTCAATCCGGATGCTCTCATTAAAATAAAAAATAAAAATTTTATCCACTACCTGGGCAAGATTTCGTACGGAATATACATGTACAGTAATATATTAATTGCGATTATCATTGATAAAATAATAATCCCGTATAATCTTGTAAATATGTACATTTACTTTCTTTTAAATATTGGGTTAACGATAATCATTTCCATTATCAGTTACGAATTATTTGAAAAGCAATTCTTAAAATTGAAAACAAGGTTTGAAGTTGTAAAAACAAATAGGTAATTTATGATCAATAAAGTTGTAAAAAATGTAGATGCAGCTCTTGAAGGCATCACCGATAATATGACCCTGTTGGTTGGTGGATTTGGGTTATGCGGAATCCCCGAAAATTGTATCGCAGGTTTGATAAAAAAAGGGGTAAAAGGACTTGTTTGCATCAGCAACAATGCAGGCGTTGATGACTTTGGATTAGGGTTACTTTTACAAACGAAACAAATCAAAAAAATGATTGCTTCTTACGTTGGCGAAAATGCAGAGTTTGAGCGTCAAATGCTGAGCGGTGAATTGGAGGTGGAACTGGTACCGCAGGGCACTTTGGCAACTCGTTGTTTAATGGCAGGTTTGGGCATACCTTTTTTTCCTACACCGGCCGGCGTTGGAACTGAGGTAGCAACCGGAAAGGAAGTTCGCACAATCACCTACAATGGAGAAACCAAAGATTACTTAATTGAAAACGCCTTTGAAGCAGATTATGCGATTGTGAAAGCGTGGAAAGGTGACACAGCTGGTAACCTGATTTTTAGGTCAACCGCGCGCAATTTTAATCAACCAATGGCAATGGCTGGAAAGATAACCATTGCTGAGGTAGAAGAATTGGTAGAAGTGGGCGAGTTAAATCCGGATCAAATTCATGTTCCAGGTATATATGTAAACCGGATTTTTAAAGGCGAGAAATACGAGAAACGAATCGAACAAAGAACAGTCATTAAAAAATAATCAGAATTAATTTATGAGAAAAGCAATTATTTTAGCAGCTATCGTATTGATTGGATGCAATAAAGAAGAGCCTAAAAAAGAAGTAGTATTGGATCTGTCTGGTGAGCTGACGCAGGTAAATTTGCCTACTTTAATACAGGATCCAAATAATGCAGGTAATTCCTATGCACAGGTTGACAGTATTGTTAAATACGGTTTTGGATATAAATTGCTATTGCCAGACTCATTAATTGGAAAATCGTTAAAAGTTATTCTAACTGCAAAGGTAAAAGAGACAGAGTCAATCACAGGAGAATTGGATGTTTCAGTTAATGAATCGAATATGGCCACGTTGTTTTGGGGTTTTACTCAGGCTAAAAATTCAGTGAAAGCCCTGAATAATTGGACAAACCTTAAGGATTCAGTGATGATTCCTGCCGACAAGAATAATAAAAAGGGTTCCTCGCTTTTTGTTTTCAGTTCAAAACAGAATGGTAAAGGATTTTTCTGCGTAGATAACTTTAAAATTAAAATTATTCAGGAATAATGTTAGATAAAAACGGAATAGCAAAACGTATAGCGAGGGAAGTTCAGGATGGCATGTATGTAAATCTTGGTATTGGAATTCCTACACTTGTAGCAAATTACATTCCTGAAGGAATTAATGTTGTTCTTCAATCTGAGAACGGGATACTTGGGATGGGACCTTTCCCTTTTGAAGGGGAAGAAGACGCGGATTTAATTAATGCAGGAAAGCAAACGGTTACATTATTGCCGGGCTCGTCCATATTTGATTCTTCTATTAGCTTTGGCATGATCAGGGCGCAGCGCGTGAACCTGACTATTTTGGGCGCTATGGAAGTAAGTGAAAATGGTGATATAGCGAATTGGAAAATACCTGGGAAAATGGTAAAGGGCATGGGTGGTGCGATGGATTTGGTTGCCAGTGCAAAGAATATTATTGTGGCTATGCAACAAGTGAATAAGGCAGGCGAATCAAAATTACTTTCGAAATGTGATTTACCATTAACGGGAGTTAAATGCGTGAAAAAAATTGTTACTGAACTGGGTGTTTATTCAGTGTTAGCAGAAGGAGGCTTTAAATTGTTAGAACGTGCTCCGGGAGTTAGTGTTGAACAAATAAAAAATGCTACTGCGGGGAAATTGATAATTGAAGGTGAAGTTCCTGAGATGGTTATTTAACTATGCAATTAGATTTTCACAATATTTCTTTTTCAAAAATTCTTTTTGCCAGGATGAAAAAACCGAGTGTATTGGTATTTTTTATCTTTTTTATTTTTACCCTCTTCACTTACAAATTTTGGATTAATTGGTTAGAATTCGGTCCATTTGTTAACGATGTCGATCAGTATTATTCCTATCTCGTCGCTCAATTTATTCATCACGACTTTAATTTTCAATTTAATCATTTTTATTGGCTCACTCCAACTGAAATTGGGACCGTAGTTCCTAAGGTTACCATGGGAATGGCTTTTATGTATGCTCCTTTTTTTTTGATTGCAAATAATATTGCTTATAACCACGGATACGACGATTTAGGATATAGTGCACCTTATATGTGGAGTGTTCATTTCGGGGTGATACTTTATGTATTAATTGGATTATGGTTTTGTCGGAAATCACTCTTAATGTTTTTCAATGAATGGGTTACCACATTTACCTTACTTATTGTTTTATTTGGAACTAATTTGTTTTATTACACTTATAAGGAAGGAGCAATGGTTCACGGAACTTTATTTTGCCTTATCTCAATTTTTATATTTCAAGTACTAAAATGGCAATTTACTAAGCAGGTTAAGCATGTATATTTTTTTTCTTTTTTTGCTGGATTAATCACGCTTATCCGTCCAACTGAAATTCTAATCTTAATTTTTCCAATATTCTTATTTGTCACCACGGCTCATGATTTTAAAATTAAGTTGTTGGAAATTATAAAGCTAAAGTGGAAGCTGGGGATCGCGATATTTTGTTTTTTACTTCCCATAATTCCACAGCTTCTTTTTTGGAAAGAGCATACCGGCCATTACCTTTTCTTCTCTTATGGTTCACAGGAAGGGTTTTTTTTCGGTGATCCCAAGTTTTATGATGTATTATTTAGCTGGCGGAAGGGTTGGCTTCTTTATACACCAGTAATGGTATTTTCACTTATCGGGCTTGGAATTATGTGGTTCAATTACAGAAAGCTTGCTTTGCCAATAGTAATTTATTTCATTTTGAGCCTTTATTTGATTTCAAGTTGGTGGGATTGGGGTTATGGAGGGTCTTTTGGTATGAGGGCATTGGTACAATCGTATGCATTTTTAGCTTTTCCTCTTGCATATTTTTTGAAATGGATTGCTCAAGTATTTAAGGCAATGATAGGAAAGATAATTATGGTATCATGTATTACTCCTATTTTTGGATTTTTAATTTATTTAAACATGTATCAAACATATCAAATGAATTGTAGTTTACTTCACTGGGATTCAATGACTAAAGAGGCATATCAGTACACTTTCTTAACTACGGATGTAAATCGGGTTTACCTGGAAACACTTTTTAAACATCCTAATTACGAAGAGATGCGGAAAGGAAACAGGGATGAGTAATGTTGTTAAAGTTGCCGTAATAATTCCATGCTTTAACGAAGAACAAAATGTGTTGAAGCTGTATCACGAGATCAAAAGTATTGTCCTAACATCAGATATTCAATTATGTCCAATATTTATTAATGATTGTTCGACAGATAAAACAATTGACGTTTTAATCTCCAATAACATTCCTTACATTAATTTACCTGTAAATCTTGGAATAGGTGGAGCAGTGCAAACCGGGTATAAATACGCATGTCGTAATGGGTTTGATGTTGCTGTTCAAATGGATGGAGATGGTCAGCACCCTCCTTGCCAGCTAGAAAAAATTCTTTCGCCAATACTACAAGGAAAATGTGATGTGTCGATCGGATCTCGGTATATTACCAGAGAAGGATTTCAGTCATCTCTGGCAAGAAGGGTTGGAATTAATTATTTTAAATGGCTAAATAATTTATTGGTTAGTGTTATTGTTCATGATAGTACCTCGGGTTATCGGGCACTAAATGCAAAAGCGCTTGAGGTAGTTGCTCATTACTATCCGGATGAATATCCAGAGCCCGAGGCAATTATTTTATATTCATTGAACGGTTTGAAGATTTCAGAAGTGCCAGTTGTTATGCGGGAACGCGAAAATGGCCAGTCATCGATTAGATCATATAAAACTGTGTATTATATGTTTAAAGTCAGCTTGGGAATATTGTTTTTGTTTATCAGATTAAAATTTAATGGAAAACGTAATACCTTATAGATTGCAAATTATAGCTATTTTGATAGCGTTAATTTTTATGTTTTTTGTATTCAGGCTAATAACTAAAGGCCGTTTACGTGAAGAATATTCTTTTATTTGGATTATCTGTACCGTATTGTTGTTGCTATTTTCTTTTTGGAGAAATGGGCTCGATGTCATCGCGAAAATTTTGGGCGTTTATTATGCGCCTTCCCTAATTTTCATGGCTGCTATTTTTGCAATTGTTTTATTTTTAGTTCATTTATCAGTAGTAAATTCAAAACAGCATAAACAAATTAGAGAGTTGGCCCAGGAGCTTGCTTTACTTCGAAAGAAGATTGAAGCGGATGGTGCTAATATTGGAAAATGACCCAAAGTTATCTATTCCTTAACGAAAAAAATTACCTTTAAAATCTATTTTTATGAGCCAAAAACTTTCCATTTTAATACCAGCCTATAATGAGGCACGGACGATTCATCAGATTTTGAATAAAGTTTTGGCCGTGAAATTAATAGGTGGTCTTACAAAAGAAATTGTAATTGTAAATGATTGCTCTAAAGATGAAACACAGAACGTAATTATAGAATATTTTAATGAACATCCGGAAATTGAAACCATTTTATTTGAACAGCCCCATAATCAGGGCAAGGGTGCCGCTATTCGAAAAGCTATAGAATTGGCGACGGGGGACTTTTTAATTGTTCAGGACGCCGACCTGGAATATGATCCTGAAGAATACAATTTATTGTTAAAGCCTATTTTAAATAATGTAGCGGATGTAGTGTATGGTTCGCGATTTATTGGAGGAAAACCCCATCGCATATTATTTTTCTGGCACTCCATAGGAAATAAATGGTTAACACTTCTTTCTAATATGTTTACAAATCTGAACTTGACCGATATGGAAACATGTTACAAATTGTTCCGGGCAGATATTATCAAAGGAATCCAATTAAATGAAAATCGATTCGGGTTTGAGCCAGAAGTCACTGCAAAAATTTCCCGCATAAAGAATCTGAGGTTGTATGAGATAGGAATCTCGTATTATGGAAGGACATATGAGGACGGAAAAAAAATCGGGGCTAAAGATGGTTTTCGGGCAATTTACTGTATTTTGAAATACGGGTTGTTCAAGGCAAAATAAAAAAGGATGCTATCTTCTAACAATCTTTCACACCACGTTTCAAAAGTTTGCCTTCTGGCAATCAGCCTTATAATTGCCGCGTTTGTCTTTTTACATTTACCGCTTAATGCCTTCAGTCATGATGTTTTTGGATACTATCTGTATCTCCCTTTAACTTTTAAATACCAAAATTTAGACATTCATGATTTCAATACTGTTCAGGGAATTATTTTAAAATATCACAATACAGAATCCTTTTACCAGGCTTTTAAATTGGAGAGCGGTAATTGGGTGTTGAAATATTCTATGGGAATGTCAGTATTATACCTTCCTTTTTATTTCATTGGTGATGTATGCGCTCAATTTTTTAGCTTTCCAACGGATGGCTTCTCCAGGCCTTATCAAGTCAGTGTTCTTGCCGGATGTTATTTATATACCATTTTGGGTTTAAGTGTTTTAAGAAAAATCTTACTTCATTTTTTTACCGATAAGCTTTCAGCGATCGTTTTGATGATAATTGTATTTGGTACTAATTTTTTCTTTCATGTGGCGTTTCACGGTCAAGGTTTAATGTCACATAATATTTTATTTATGTTACACGCTTTTACCGTTTGGAATACGATCAAGTGGCATCAAAGCAAGAAATTATCGCACATTGTTTACCTGGGGATTAGTATGGGTTTATCGGCTATTGTGCGGCCCACAGAAATAGTGATCATCCTGTTTCCATTATTATATGGTGTTCATTCGTTTCCTTCATTGAAGGATAAGCTGACGATTCTTTTCACTTCCCATAGGTTCCATTTAGCTTTGTTAAGTTTTATCATTTTAGTAATAATGAGTTATCAGCTATTTTATTGGAAAATTATTACCGGACATTTCTTATATAACAGTTACAGTTCCAACCCGGCAGAGGGTTTGAATTTTCTTCATCCCTACATATTGGAAGTTCTGTTTAGCTTTAGGAAAGGATGGTTAATTTATACCCCTGTCATGATATTGGCTATCCTTGGATTAATCATGCTGTACCGCAGGAACAAGACAGTTTTCTTTGCACTCACTATTTTTTCCATTATCAACTTTTATATCGTTGCCAGCTGGTCGTGTTGGTGGTATGCTTCCAGTTATAGTTCAAGGGCTTTGATTCCGAGTTATGTACTTATGTCGATTCCACTGGGTTATTTTCTTGAAAGCGGACTTCAGAAAAAATGGAGATGGTTTATTTTTTCAATTATTACCCTGCTCACAGCTTTGAATTTATTCCAAACCTGGCAGTCAACCAGGGGAATTATCGATGGAGCTAGAATGACTAAGAAACTTTATAAATCTGTTTTTTTACAAACCCATTTTATGTCTGAGGACCAGAAAAAATTATTATTGGTTGACAAATATGGCGCTTCCTCCGAAACTTTTAATTTTGCCGATTCAATTAATTATGTATCCTCTCTAGCACAGTACTTAAATTATGATAACGGAACTAACACGTATCCCTATAGCACAAAAGAGGTTTACCACTCTCCAGCTATAAGTATTCTTACGAATGGAAGTAATCCATTTTCTCCTGCAATTTCTTTCCGCTATAAAGAACTCACTAAAAAGTCCTATATCTGGGTGAAAGCGTCGGCGTGGGTTTTTTCAAGTCACAATATGGATAGCATTGACGCGTCGTTGGTAGTGAATATGACCCATAAAGATGTTTCTTATAAGTACAGAGAAGAACCGGTTTCCAACCACCATTTCGAAAAAGGCACATGGAATAAAATTGAAAAGTATTTTTTAACACCCGATTTTATGGATAATAATGATAAGATTCACGTATTTTTTTGGAATAAAACCAATAGTGATATCTATGTGGATGATTTGAAAATGGAAATCTTGGAACCTAAAGTAGATGAATCTGTTTTTTAGATTGTCGATGTAAGTATTTGGTCTTAGCCTCTAATCATTCTTTTGGTATACGATTAATTTAAAATTTCCTCCATCATTAAATTCTTTAATAATTTTATAGTTACAATTTTCCACATCATTTGGCTTCACATTAAAAGAAGATTCGGAAAACATTGAGTCCCAAAAGCAATAAGTTGGAAGGTGTAGTTCGGCATGACAATCATTTCTAAAAACTAATTGTTCGCGATTAAGCGCTTTATCAAATGGATCTCGATCAAGATGTAAAATTATGCTCGGATGTGCATAGTATATGACATACTTTTCAGGCATGATGGTCTTAAACCATTCAGCAGCGTCGATTTCACATTTTTCCGCGCCCCAGGCTTTAAGTGGATAACCCATGTTTTTAAACGGAGCCTGAATATGAAAAAAGGAAAATAATGATATTAAAAAAATCGAAATATATTTAGAGCGAATAGAAAAAACAACTTTATCACATGCCCATAGTGCTACAACTACATAGCAAGGAAACACACTTGCAAGTACACGCTCTAACCCGGCAGACCCGCATAATCCATAATGCCAAACGTACAGATGAAATATTAAGAAAATCATGGAGGGTATGAAAAATAAGTAGAAAATTTTGGATGTTTGATTCATCTTCTGCCAGAAAATATACTGAGCTTCTTTAATGAAATAATAGAATAGGATCAAACCGCCAAAACAAAATATAATCAGAAATGGAAGACCCCAAATATTTTCATATCTTTTCAAAATATCAAGGAAATGCCCATGGCCATAAGGGCTAAGCACTTGATAGGGGTTTTCTGTGAAATACCAAAAGAAATTATGGCCCATAATATAGCCAACAATAGAATAAAGGACAAATCCTAGACCCAACAGCGGAAGGTATTTCCACTGCTTAGATATAATTAAGTAAACTCCATAACATAAAAGAATAAACATTCCTTCACTTCTGGAGAAAATAATAAAGGATAATAGACAAGTCGCCATTAACGGATTGCCCTTTAAGTATAAATATGCAACAGTTATTAGAATTAAACTAAAAAGTGGTTCCGTAAGCGCTGATTGAAGAGTGATAAAATATATTGGGGAAAATATTAATACGATAATAGAAAGCCACGCATACTTAATATTCAGGTAAAGCAGGCATTTATATACCATAATTGCTGCGAGAATTCCACAGAGAATATTGAATATCTTAATTCCATAAAATCCAAATTGTGCGAAACCTGTGCTTAAAAGTATAAAAAGTGGTTTTCCCCAATGATGTAAAAAGAGATCCGGATATTTTAAAGCATATTTAGAAAAATAATAATGCCAAACATTATCAGCACCGCCTTCGCAAATTTCATTGTAGTAACTATAATAAAGGAGCATTAATACAATACCAATTGATAAAAAAGCGAACAAAGAGTGTTTTTTTATAAAAGTCATAGATGGATTTGCTTATGCAACTTGATTCAGTCTGTTAAATTAAATTTTTTATATACTTCAATCTTGATGAAAAGAAAACTGAAAGCCTATAAATTTCCCACCATCTCCTCACAAATAAATTCCGCTGCTTTTCCGTCTCCATAAAGTTTCGGAAACGTCATGTCCGCTTTTGTTGTTAATATATCAAAGGCATTCAAAATCTTTTTTTCGTTGGCATCGGCGATAATAGCGGTTCCGCATTCTACCAGTTCAACCCATTCTGTTTCAGGACGAAGGATCACACATGGTTTTTCAAAATAAAACGCTTCTTTTTGAACGCCGCCGCTGTCAGTCATTACCAGTTTGCAATTTTTTTCAAGCGCAATCATTTCAAGAAAAGAAACTGGTGCAATGATCTTAAATCTGGAACTGCTTTTTATCTTTGAATGCAATTCCATATCCAAATTGAACTCCAGTAATTTGGCTGTTCTCGGGTGAAGCGGCAATAAAATGTCAAGTTGATGCTGTTCACTAATTTTATAAAGCGCGCCGAAAAGAGCATTCAAACGTACTGGTTCATCCGTATTATTATTACGGTGTATGGTTGCTAAAATGAACTTACCATGATTTAAATTGTTTTTATTAAGAATATCGGTTTTCTTTTCTGCAACTTCGCTAAAATAGATACTGTTATCGTACATCACGTCACCGCTGTGGTATATGCGTGGATTATTAGCATTGTAGGGCGCAATGTTATGGGTTTTAAATCCTTCCTTCACTAGGTTGCTATAACCCGTTTGGGTTGGCGAAAATAATAAAGTGGAAACGTGATCACACATGATTCGGTTAATTTCTTCCGGCATGGCTTTATTGAATGATCTCAATCCCGCTTCAATATGTACTACCGGTATATGTATTTTACTCGCTGCAATTGCACCCGCCAGGGTAGAATTGGTATCGCCGTATAACACAATAGCCTGAGGTTTTTCTTTCAGTAAAATTTCTTCAATGCCTGTGATCATGGTAGCTGTCTGTTTCCCATGACTGCCACTCCCTACATTTAAATTGTAATTTGGCGCCGGTATTCCTAATTCGTCAAAAAACACCTGACTCATGTTTTCGTCATAGTGTTGCCCTGTATGAACAATTATTTCGTCTATTTCCTCAGAAAATTTATTCCTGATGGCTCTGCTCAATGCAGCAGCCTTAATAATCTGTGGCCTGGCGCCTATTATTGTTACAATTTTGATCATAATTTTAAATGAGTCCTTCGTCAGCAAAACTTAGGTAAGATTGGTCGCCAATAATTAAATGGTCTTGTAAACTTATATCCATCAATTTTGCAGCTTCTTTAATTTTTTTTGTTAAGTGAATGTCTTCCTGGCTGGGTTTTAAATTGCCGGAAGGATGATTGTGCGCGAGTATAATGGCGCTTGCCAAATGGTGAATGGCGGGCTTTAGGATTAAGCGGATATCAACCACGGTTCCGCTGATTCCCCCACGGCTGATGCATTCCGTTTTAATGACACTATTGCTTCTACTCATAAAAATAACCCAGAACTCCTCATGTGGCAAATCAGTCAATTTTGATTTTAAAACAGCGAAGGCATTTTTAGAAGATGTAATTTTAATTTTTTCATCCTGAGATTCGCTTCCTCTTCTTCTTCCTATTTCTAATGCTGCAGCAATTGTTACTGCCTTGGCTTCACCAACACCTTTATAAGTCATGAGGTCGTGTAATGATGCTTTTGCCAATTCATTGATAGAGTTTGCATACTCGTTTAAAATCCGCTGAGCAAGTCGAACGGCTGTTTCATCCCTGTTGCCAGAGGAGAGAAGTATGGCCAGTAGTTCAGCATCGGAAAGCGCCTGCCTGCCTTTACTTACAAGCTTCTCTCTTGGGCGATCATCTTCAGCCCATGATTTAATTGTTAGATGTTTTTGGATAGTATCCTCCATGAATGTTTAAAATTAAGCCTTTTTCATAAGTTTTAAAACAATACTTTTGTGTGAATGTCTTTTTCTTCTTCCCTTCAAATATTGCGGCATAAAGAATTTCGTTGGTTTGTACTGGCAAGATTTTTTCTGACCCTGGCCATTCAAATGCAGTTTAGCACCATTTACCTCCAGGTTTATTATGAATACAGTAAGGAAGAATTTATGCTGGGAATGATTGGTCTTGCTGAAGCTGTTCCGTTTATCATTACTTCCTTTTATTCCGGATATTTAGCCGACATCATTAACAGGAAAAAGATTTTGATGACTGGATGCTTCGCACTTTTCTTTGGGTCATTATTTCTTTTTGGTTTAAGTACTTCCTATTTTGATGCATTAAAAAACACGGGGATTGCTGCTCTTTTTGGCGTCATCTTTGTTTTCGGGATTATCCGATCTTTTCTTGCTGTTAGTACGACTCCATTTATGAGCCAAATCGTTCCACGCGAATTGTATACACAATCGGCCACATGGAACAGCACCGCCTGGCACATTGGATCCATTCTTGGGCCAGTTATTTCGGGAATTTTGTTTGGCTATAAAAATGCTTATCACCCGGATTGGTGTTATGCGACAACATGTGTTTTGTTTTTGTTTGCTTTTTTATTTTACGCGTTAATTAAAAATAGACCGGTAACTTCTCAGAAAGGAAATGAGTCTTTTCGCCAAAGCATGCTGGCGGGAGTGAGGTTTGTATTTAAGAATAATTTGGTTTTGAGCGCTCTTTCGCTCGATTTGTTCGCAGTTCTATTCGGAGGTGCAATCGCATTGATTCCCGCTTTTACTGATAAGATATTGCATTTAGGCCCTGATGCCTATGGTTTGCTGCGAACTGCACCAGCAGTTGGCGCCTTGTTAATGGCTTTTTACCTTACCTTTAAAACGCCTGCAAGGTTTGCCGGTATTAGCTTGTTGCTCGGGGTGGCAGGTTTCGGATTATTTACAATTTTTTTCGCCTTGTGTACGAATTACTGGCTTGCGTTTTTGATGTTACTTTGCACAGGCGCTTTCGATAATATCAGTGTGGTTATCAGGCATAGCATCCTTCAACTGGCAACACCTGATGAAATGCGCGGCAGGGTGGCAGCAGTGAACAGTATTTTTATTGGAAGCAGCAACGAAATTGGCGCTTTCGAATCGGGTGTAGCAGCCCGTTTTATGGGTTTGGTGCCTTCTATCATTTTTGGTGGCAGCATGACTATACTTACGGTTTTGGGAATAAATAAATTGAACCCTGAATTAAAAAAACTCGACCTTACTAAATTACACTAGTGAAGAAGAAAAATCTTTCTGATATTAAAGATTTACTTGAAGAAAAATATTTTCAATTCAATAACCAGGAATTTATTGAAACCGATCCCGTGTCCATTCCCCATCTTTTTACGAAAAAGGAAGACATTGAAATTGCAGGTTTTTTAGTTGCTACCATTGCCTGGGGACAACGGCTTTCCATCATCAATAACGGGAAGAAGTTAATGAAGATCATGAACAATGAACCGCATGATTTTATTCTTAATTTTTCAAAAAAGGATGAAGAACGGCTCAGGGATTTTGTACATCGCACATTTAACGCTACTGACTGCACGTTTTTCATGCGTTCATTGAAGAATTTATATACGAAACATCAGGGACTCGAAGGGGCATTTAGTGACGGATTAAAAGAGAGCGACGCAGATATTAAAAACGCAATTATTAGATTTAGAAATTTGTTTCTCAGCACAGCGCATGAACACCGTTCAGAAAAACACCTTTCAAATCCAGCGGCGAAATCAAGTGCTAAACGCATATGCATGTATTTGCGATGGATGGTTCGTTGTGATCATCGCGGCGTAGACTTCGGTCTATGGAAAAATATCAGACCTTCACAGTTGTGTTTACCTTTAGATTTACATACCGGGAATGTTAGCCGTAGACTTGGATTATTAAAACGCGCTCAGAATGATTGGCAGGCCGTGGAAGAGATAACCACAGTGCTTAAGAAATTTGATCCGGTTGATCCCGTCCGGTACGACTTTTCATTGTTCGGATTAGGTGCTTTTGAAGGATTCCGGTAATTATTTTTCCTTTTTAAATAAAATGAACTCCACCCGACGATTGAGTTGGTGTTCCTCGTCGGAACATTCAACATCATTCAAACAGCGATTGAGAATAAAGCTTTCGCCTTTTCCTACCACTTGTTGAATACGGTTTGATTTTAACCCGTTTGCTTTCAGGTAATCTTTAATTTTCTGTGCCCTCTGTTTTGATAAGGGTAGGTTATAAGTGTCCGATCCCCTGCTATCGGCAAACCCGTATATTAATAATGAAAGTTCCGGATGCTGATTCAGTATTTCGATATTCTTTTTCCAAATAGCGGCAGCTTCTTCGCTGATTTGTGTTTTATTCAATTCAAAATGAATTGGCGCCAGGTTCAGATTTAAGGAACTGATTGCCGATGAACCAAGATAAGGTAGTTCAAGCTTGGTATCATATGGATTGGTTCCTCGTTCCTCGTTGGCAACCGCAAGGGTTTCTTCTTTTGGTTTTTGGTACCTCGTATAGCCGCATAGCTTCACCGGTTCCAGGCAGGTATCGCAGGTGGCAATCACTGAAAGATAAATGGAATCCCCTAGTGCTGTGTTGGATACTTTACGTGAAAAATATGGGGTATTCTCCGGCAAAACCGTTTGGTTGAATGTCCATTGATAGGAAACAGGTTTTAATTTTTCCGGTAAGGTCGTTTTAAATTCTACAATATTTTCCTGCTCGTTTTTTAAATTTGATTGAATGGCAAGGAACTCATTAACCTTTTCATCGCAGCTTTTATTTAGTTTATCCAGGTATGTTATCTGATAGATGTCCATATCACCTAGACCACCTTTCCTGTATGATGCGAAATAGCTGGTTCCCCCGTTTTCTGTTTGAGAATAAAAAATGTCGTGTCCCGGAGAATTGATGGGTTGTTTCAGATTTTCGGGGCTTGACCATTTTCCGTTTTCATAGCGGCTTCTGTAAATGTCGTACTCCCCAAAACCAGGATGACCTTTTGATGCAAAATACAGTGTCTTACCTTCATCTGCAAGAAATGGTGCATCCTCATCATAAGGTGTATTGATTGTGTTCCCGAGATTTTCCGGTACGCCCCATTCGCCTTTTTCATCTTTAATGGTTTTATAAATATCAAGTCCGCCAAATCCTCGTTCATCTTCGCTGGTAAAATATAACGTCTTACCATCTTTACTGATATAAGCATGGTTTTGATAATAGTCCATATTTACATGCTTGGATAGTTTTTTAGCACTAACAGCTGCAGTAGCATTTGCTTTAATCTCATGCACTTTGTTATTTTGAAAGAGGAACAGAGTGCCTCCGTCATTGGATGATGATATAATGGATACATGCTTTTTCTTATGATTGGTTTTAATCAGGTTATCTGCAAGTGTATAAGTTGTAACAGACTGCGGTTTACCGTTATGCAATTTACTGATGTACATGTTTTCGAAATACTTTCCATCCAGATCGCTTCGTTTTTCTTTTTCTGAGTCTTTACGGCGGGATGTAAAAATCAATTCATTGCGGTTGTTCACTACGGGAACATACTCGGCCATTTCGGTATTGATTTTTGGCCCAATGTTAGCAACGTAAACATTTCTGTCATAAACGGAATCCTTATATTTACTGGCAAACTCACAATCTTCAATGCGTTTTTTTAAATCGTTAGCGTTGTATAAATCTTCGTCTTTATCCTGAGTTACTTTAACTTTTAACTTGGAATATAGTTCTTTGGCTTTTTCAAAATTACCCTGATACTGATAACATTTCGCTAATGAAAACACAAGGTCGGGAAAAGTGTCCTGAATATTTTTGGAATAAGCTCTTTCGAGGAATGGTAATGCTTCGTCATATTTGCTCATAAATTCAGACAATACGAATCCTGCGCCTAGATTAGCGTCGTAATTATCTTTTTCAAGCGAATAGGCTTTTAAATACAACTCCTTTGCTCGGTCCATTTTGTTATTTTCAACCGCCTTATCTGCTTTTCTTAGGTAAGCACTGACCTGTGCAAATGAAAATTGAACGGAAAGAATAATTAAAAAGAGAATTAGCTTCTTCATATAAGTGTTGTAATTATTAGAACAGAATAACTTTAAAATTAATATGCAATAAAAAAAAAGACTTATATAAATCCGAAGGGGATTTATATATTAATTGCCCATCAAAGGTTTGCTATCGAGTGATTTTGAATCCAGTGCATCCCGCAAACCATTTCCAACTAGCATAAAAGCTAAAACCAAAACCATAATGGCTAGTCCGGGTACAAATGCTAAATAGGCGGCATCTACCAAAACATATCCTCTGTGCGCGTTTATCATTTCACCCCAGGATGGAGTGGGTGGTTGCGCCCCAATTCCCAGAAAACTTAAACCTGCTTCCGTTAAAATGGCTGCAGCAAAATTGGAAGCCGCAATAACAATTACCGGCCCCATCACATTTGGTAAAATATGTTTCAATATGATGCGCATGTTTTTAAAACCTAATGCACGCCCGGCTTCAACAAATTCTTTTTCCCGGATACTTAAAATTTGTCCGCGAATTAACCTCGCAACATCTACCCACATGGTTAATCCTACAGCAATAAATACCTGCAAGATTCCTTTTCCTAAAACCAGTGTAATAGCAATTACCAATAAAAGGGTAGGTATTGACCATACCACATTAATTAACCACATAATGGCATCATCAAGCCATCCGCGAAAATACCCGGCAAGTGCGCCTAGTAAAATTCCGATCACAATCGAGATCACAACAGAAATAAATCCCACGGAAAGTGAAATCCTCGTGCCTATCATCAAGCGGCTCAATAAATCGCGGCCGGCCAAATCAGTCCCTAATAAATACCTGCGCGATTTGATATGGTCTTCTTCAACAATTTTTTGAAGTTCTGAAACGCTTACTTTTAACTTTTCTCCGGTACTTAACTGATAAAATTCAATCTGATTGGTTGTACTGTCTGTGATTATCGGATAATTGTTATTGATATCGTAAACAACATCGGCTAAATTGTATGGCACTTTATTTCCACTATTGGGTTCATTGCCGGTAAATTCTTCAATGACAATGTCAAACCCTTTAAACGAATAGGAATATGCAGGAATGAATGAATAATCACTAATCTCACCAAAAATCATTTTGTTAAACAATCCACTTTTATGTGACAGTTCATTTTTTTTTGCGAGGAGCATTTGTGATTTAAAACCTGGTTTCTTAATGTGGAGTTCCGGTTTCTGATCATTGGCATAAGGTGAGGAATCCGGCGTGATTAAAAAACCAAGAATAGAAATTGCTGTTGCAAGAATGATTAAAACCAGACCGAACATCGCTAAATTATTGCGTTTAAACCTACGCCAGGTTTGAACAGAGAGTGATTCGGAACTGTAAATTGTATGTTTTTTCTTGAGTAGCAATTACTGTGTTTTTTTTCCTTTCCAGTAGGGTTTGTAAATGAGAGAACCAATTCCTACAATAAGTGTGTAAATCCAATATACACACTCAAATGGAAAAATCCACCACACGTACTTAACTCTACCTAAAAAATCCGCAGCTAAAAATAGCAACAAAAAATCAAATATGAACTTTGTAACCGCAAAAATTGACAAATAGGGAATAAGCGTCGAACTTTTCAATAACGCTACACCAAGTGCTACCCAAATGAGGTTTGCGCCCATGATTACAAATCCGGCAAAAACATTCAGATGATTAGGGTTATTCTTAGATTTCGACGCCCATCTTATGCGTTGGCTGAGTAACGTGTTTAACGTTTGCATTGCAGGGGTTTTAACAATAAGTTCGCGCAATAAGACATAATGGATACCTGAAGGCCTGATACGTTTAATTGCTTCCATTAAAAAAACATCTTCGCCGGAAGAAATGTGTTGGTGTGGTTCATAACCTCCGGCTTCAGTAAATGCCTGTTTTCGAAAAGCAAGGTTGGCGCCGTTACATAAAAAGGGTTTTTTTATACCGCAAAAACCTGACGTAAATCCGGTTAATGCCAGGTTTTCTACTACCTGAAATGATACTAAAATACCCGGTTTGTTTTCGAAATCTACTGGCATCACAAGCATATCCGGCATATGCATCTTGAAATAAGAAGCAATTACATTAAGCCAATTCGCATGCCTGTACGTAACGTCTGCATCAGAAGTCACAATAATAGTTCCCCGGGATTTTTCAATCCCTGATGCCAGGCTTTGTTTTTTGCCGCGGTGAAAATCCTGGCGGAGTAGTGAATAGTTGATTCCCGACTGTTGTAGAATGGATTGAGCAACGTGTACCGTATCATCTTCCGAACAATCGTCCACCAGAATCAGTTCATACAAATCTTTTGGAAATTTTTGGTTTATGATTCCATGCAGGCATTTTGTAATCGTTTTTTCTTCGTTACGGGCAGAGATCACAATGCTGATGAAAGGTAATTCGCCTGATGTATAACTGTAGTTGCGTTTCAGATTATTGAATCCAGTTATAGCCAATGTAACCAGTGCGCCATAGGCAACAGTAAAAAATGAAAAGATATAGAGTTCAACGGGCACGGGCAGATCTGAAATCGATTTTTTCTTTTAATATAATAATGTATCCTATTATACTGGGAATAACAACGTTGATGATCCAGACAAATGTGGAAGAAAGAACGATGAGTACTGTACTTTCGCCACTGTGAAAGACAAAAAGGGCAATTGCTGCACGAATCGCGGGTTCAATGAAGCTAACCATAGGAACCAGACTTGTTAGCATAAAATACGCGGCGATGCTGGCTACTGTTTCAAGCACATTAATTTGTGGTGACAATGAATTAAAAATAAGAAAAAACTGGGAGGTGAAAACCAGGTAGCGTATTAAACTGAGTGAAACTAGCCGCAAAATCAAACTTTTTGAAAAATCGAGTTTTGATGTTTCTTTCACTTTAAACCATCTGAAGTGCTTAAGCTTTTGCTGAATGACAGAAACGTTTAAGATTGCCCAACAGAAAAAGATAACAAGAAGAATACCCCCGATTATAATATAGTAAATAAAATTCGATTCCGTTTCGGTTCTTTGGAGTTTAAATGAAACGGCGATTAAACCCACGGTAACAGTTATCAGCATTTGAAACATGCCGTTAACGAAGTGTAACACCGTGGCGTCGGGGCGGTTTTCGGGCGTAAAGAAATAAATTTTTGCCAGGAATTCCATTGCTCGTCCTGGAGCGATATTTCCTACGCAAATACCACTAAAAATAGATTTTAACGCGGTTTTAAAGGAAATTTTTTGTGTGTTGGATGTTATTAGTTTCCATTTGAAACTTTCAATTCCCCAGTTAACCGGCATAAGAAGAAGTGCACCGGTCATCACCAGGTACATTGCAGGAGACTGAAAAATAAGAATGACTTGCTCTTTTAAATGAGGAATTTGTATGAGCCGGCTATAGATAATCCAAAAACTCACAATACCGATACCGAGTTTCAGGAAAAAAATGATTATTTTTTTTGGTGTGGCCAAGTTGCAAAGAGATTAAATCTACACAACTTTTTGATGGATTATTTTTTTTTATGTTTAAAATTTCATTAGGGAGCGCGTGTTAAGTTCAAGAATAAAAAAGTTCGTAATAGTCGTTAAAATTGTATAAATTTTATAACTTAGCTTATAAATCCAATAACTCTATGAAAAATCTATGGCTCTTTTTGTTTTCTGTAATAACAATTTGCCTTTATTCGCAACCATCCAATTTGGGAGTTCCGGTGGCAAAATTAACGGAAATGATGATCTCAAAGTATTATTCTGCCTCTGACCAGGAAGAGCTGAAGAAATTTCCTTCAAAAATTCAGGCACTCGATTATATATATTCAAGGTCGTTTGAAGTGTTGGATAAAACGTATGAGCCTGGTCAGTTTGAAAAAATTGATGTTATGCAATATGATTTGACGCGAAAAGCTGATACGGATGTGGAGGTCCTCGATAAAGCTTCCGGGCTTTTGCTAAAGCTATATTCTCTCAATAGAATGGAAAGAGACAAGTCTCTAATTTTGAATAACAAGACACGTGATCCAGCAGGGAAAATAGCTGACTGATTTTTTCAAACCACATATTAAAAACATACTATGAAAAAAATATTTATCCTCACCTTTTACCTTAGTTCTCTTGTATCGTTTTCGCAAACGTTTATTTTGCCTTCATCTGGTGTTCAATCTACTTTTAGTGGAGGTTGCCCGGTTGGAACGTGTTCCGGGACTTTACTGGATCCGGGTGGTACGGGAAATTATTCAAACAACATCAACCAGATTTACCAAACGTTTTGCCCTTCGACGCCTGGAAATTGTTTACAGGTTACTTTTACATCGTTTAACACCGAAAGTGGTTTTGATTACCTTACCATAGGTAACGGACCTGCCCAAAACAGTGCAGTTTTTGTTGGCGCTCCTGCAAATGCTTCAGGCCAAATTATGGGAACTCCTGCCGTTCCTTTTAGTTATACTTCTAATAATAGTTCAGGATGCCTAACATTTCGCTTTCGATCAGATTTTATAAATACTCGATCCGGTTTTACTGCGTCATTATCATGTGTGCCTTGCGCAGCTGCTTTGCCGTCCGGTAACTCAGATGCCTGTGCATCTACTTTTATTTGTTCGAATTTAGGTATTAACGATGTGTCAAATGGCCCGGGAATTAATCCAACCGAGGGATGCGGCGGATCGAGTTGCGTTACTGGTGAAAATTATTCAAACTGGTACACGTTTTCTGTGGCTTCATCAGGTTCTTTGACATTTACGGTAGATCCAAATAGTAATGGCGACGATTTTGATTATGCCCTTTACGGCCCTAATGTTGCTTGTGGCGGATTGGGCGCGCCCATTCGGTGTTCCTATGCGGCTAATACCGGCAATACTGGTCTTGGGAACGGCGCCTCAGATGTATCAGAAGATGTAAATGGAAATGGTTGGACTTCTCCCTTGAATGTGACTGCAGGTCAGACATATAAACTATTGGTTAATAACTGGACTGCGGGCGGTTTCGGTTTTAACCTCTTGTTTGGCGGTACAGCGGGAATCGGCACATTGCCACCGGCTGTAGCGTCTACGTCCATCTGTAACGGGTCTTCAACCGTGTTAACGGCAACGCCTGTTGCGAGCGGAGGTACTTTCACCTGGACGCCTGGTGCCATTAATTCAGAAAGTATTACGGTTTCTCCAACCACCACCACATCTTATTCCGTTGCCTATTCAATGTCGGGATGCACAAGTACGGTAGCCGTTGCTACGGTCACTGTAAATAATGTTCCTACAGCAAATGCTGGCCCGGGTACAACTTTAACCTGTGCTAATCCAACGGCTACGTTATCAGGTTCAGGTGGAGGAACTTATGCCTGGTCGGGCCCCGGAATCACAGGAGGCGGTTCAACTGCTAACCCAACTATTAATGCGCCGGGTGATTATAGTCTGTCGGTTACCTCTTCGGGCTGTACTTCTACAATATCAACAGTTTCCATTGGCCAAAATATAGCTCCGCCGGTAGCCACAGCATCGAATTCAGGCACGCTTACTTGCTCTGTTCCTACTGTAACTTTAACCGGAGGTCCTGCCTCAGGGGTTTCCTATCAATGGAGCGGCCCTGGATTTAGTGGAGGCACGACTTCCCAAAACGCGGTTGCAACAGCAGCTGGAAATTATACACTCACAGTTACCGATTCTAATAATGGTTGTTCATCTTCAACGGTAACAACAGTAACGCAAAATACTACTCCACCTGTTGTTACAGCTTCAAATTCTACAACGTTAACCTGTACAACTACTACTGCTGTTTTATCTGGCACCGGTGGCGGAACTTATAGTTGGAGCGGCCCTGGTATTCTTAGTGGAGGCAATACTGCCAGTCCAACAGTAAATGTGGGTGGAAGCTATACTGTTTTGGTGACCGCTGCTAACGGATGTACAGCAACTGCTAATACAACCATTATAGAAAATAAAACAGCGCCTGTTGCGGGGGCTTCCAATTCCTCCGGATTAACCTGTGCAATAACATCAGCGACCCTTACGGGTAGCGGAGGAGGTTCGTATGTATGGACGGGCCCTGGAATTATTAGTGGCGCATCTACCGCAAATCCGGTTGTAAATATGCCAGGCATGTATTCTGTGGTGGTAACAGCTGCTAATGGGTGTACGGCAACAGCAAATACAACCGTTTCACAAAACACGACTGCGCCTACGGCAGGCGCCTCTAATTCAGCAACTTTAACCTGTACTGCTCCCACAGCTACCTTAACAGGAACGGGCGGTGGAAGTTATAATTGGACTGGTCCCGGGGTTGTAAGCGGTGGAACAACTGCGAATCCGGTTGTGAATGCGCCCGGTACTTATAGCGTTGTTGTAACTGCTGCTAATGGTTGCACTGCCTCTGCCACAACAACACTCACGCAAAATGCGTCACTACCGGTAGCTACAGCTTCTAATTCTACGATTTTAACCTGTACAACAAATACGGTTCTTCTTTCAGGCGGCCCCTCAAGCGGAGTTTCATATCAATGGAGCGGGCCGGGTTTTAGTGGTGGAACTACATCTCAGGATGCAATAGCTACAGCACCTGGGTCCTATACACTGGTAGTAACTAATTCTGTGAATAGCTGTACGGCATCAGCTACCACTGTGGTTTCCCAAAACACCACTGTTCCTGCGTCAACTGCAACTGCCTCAGGTGATTTAACCTGTTCGAATTCCACAGTAACACTCAACTCTACAGCTTCTTCTATGAACTACACCTGGACAGCTCCTGCGGGAGGAGTATTAGGAAGTTCAAATTCCCAATCAACAACTGCTTCCGGAGCCGGAGGAACTTACTCTTTATTGGTTCAGGACCCGAATAATGGATGCACGTACACTACAACTGTAAGTGTAATTCAAAATACTGTTATCCCATCAGGAGTAAGTGCCGGTAGCAACCAAACACTCACCTGTAATTCACCAACGGTTACCCTAACCGGAAGTGTTTCTTCGCCTACTAACGCAGTTGTGGATTGGGGAACAAGTGTATGCGGAACTCAAACTACTGTAGTAACTGAAGCATGTGCAGCGGGCATTTATACACTCACCGCCACTGATCCTTCTAATGGCTGT
>JAQZBQ010000004.1 GCA_029237825.1 Bacteroidota bacterium
AGGGCATGCGCAAGCGGGATGCTTTTATCAGCGGTCCGCAGGAATTGCCTATCACAAAATCATAAGCTTTTTGAATACTTTTTGGCTGCAAAAAGTATTATAGTCTATGAAGCCGTCGCCATAAGCAGGTAGAAAGGCATTGAACAAAAATAGAATATGGTATACGTCAATAATAATAAGCCTTGAACTTTTGGTTCTTTTGTTTCAAACAAAAGAACAATAAAAGTAGTTGGCCCATACTAAATAAGTATCCCCAGCTGCTCCATCAACCCACCTTATTCTTATTCTTCTTATTTTCTTTCAAAAGTTCCAGCACTTCATTATGAATTTGCTCTGCCGAAAATCCGCACTCCAGGTACAACTCATTTGGTTCACCATGTTCAATAAACCTGTCCGGAATCCCCAAACGCTTTACTTCTGCGCTATAGCCGTTTTCGGCCATAAACTCAAGTATGGCGCTTCCAACGCCACCTACGATAGTTCCGTCTTCAACGGTTATTATTTTTTTATAGCGGCTAAATACTTCATGCAGCATCGCCTCATCCAGTGGCTTGGCAAAACGCAAATCGTAATGAGCAGGAGTAACGCCCTCCGCCTTTAATTTTTCAATCGCTTTCACTACAAAATTTCCGGGGTGACCCAACGATAAAATCGCTACATCCTTACCATCTGCTAACTTACGACCAGTACCAACTTCAATTTTTTTGAAAGGCGTTTTCCAGTTCACCATCACACCATTTCCCCGTGGGTAACGTATGCTAAACGGCCCCGTCACTTCATCCAGTTGCGAGGTATACATCAGGTTGCGAAGTTCTTCCTCGTTCATTGGCGCGCTCACAATCATATTTGGGATGCACCGGAAATAAGCAATATCAAATGCACCATGGTGCGTGGGTCCGTCCGCACCGGCAATACCACCACGGTCTAAACACAACACCACTTTCAAATTCTGCAAAGCCACATCATGCACTACCTGGTCGTAGGCGCGTTGCATAAACGACGAATAAATATTACAAAAAGGAATCAGTCCCTGTGTAGCTAAACCGGCGCTGAAAGTCACCGCATGTTGTTCCGCAATCCCCACATCAAAAGCCCTGTCTGGCATCGCAGCCATCATAATATTAAGGGAGCAGCCACTTGGCATGGCCGGTGTAATGCCCATGATCTTATCGTTCTGTTCTGCCAGTTCAACAATGGTATGCCCAAAAACATCCTGGTATTTCGGTGGTTGTGGTTCTTTCGGTACAGTTTTGATGATCTCACCCGTATCCTTGTTAAACAAACCTGGCGAGTGCCAAACCGTTTCGTTTCCTTCTTCCGAAAATTTATAACCCTTGCCTTTCTTGGTTAGTACATGTAAAATCTTAGGGCCCGGTATGTCTTTCAAATCAGCCATGATCTTGGTTAAGCGCACCACGTCGTGGCCGTCAACCGGACCAAAATACCTGAACTTCAGCGACTCAAATAAATTGCTTTGCTTTAGTAACGAAGTTTTCACAGCGTTTTCTAATTTGCTGGCAATTTCCTGGGCGTTAGGTCCAAATTTGCTGATTTTACCCAGCAGTTCCCAAACCTTGTCTTTCGTTTTATTGTAAGTATGGGAGGTAGTAATATCCGTCAGGTAATCACGTAACGCACCCACGTTAGGATCAATGCTCATGCAGTTATCATTCAGTATCACGAGCAAATTGCTGTTCGAAATTCCCGCGTGGTTCAATGCTTCAAAAGCTTGTCCCGCTGTCATGGAGCCATCGCCAATTACAGCAATGTGTTGTTTGTCTTTTAAGCCTTTGTAATGGCTGGCAACTGCCATTCCTAAAGCGCCGCCAATCGAAGTAGAGGAGTGGCCAACACCAAAAGTGTCATATTCACTCTCCGAACGTTTTGGAAATCCGCTAATGCCCTTGTAAATACGGTTGGTGTGAAACACGTCACGTCTCCCGGTAATGATTTTATGTCCGTATGCCTGGTGGCCAACGTCCCAAACCAATTGATCATAGGGTGTGTTAAACACATAGTGCAGGGCCGTAGTTAATTCCACAACACCCAGCGAGGCGCCAAAATGTCCGCCTTTAACCGAAACAATATCAATAATGAATTGTCGCAATTCTGCACAGAACTGCTCTAATTCCTCTTCTTTTAATTTTTTCAGATCGGCAGGCGAATTCACCTTCCCCAGTAGTGCACCGGGAATAACGCCCGAACCTTTAACAATTTCCATTACAACAAAGATATACTATTTTATCAATCGCAAAAACGCCGGTTTCAGCTTAGTTATTGCACGATTCGGTGTTAACCAACGTTAAAACTTTCAGCCAAGGTAAGCAATGTTTTTAGGGAGCATAAGCTTCCGTTGCGTTTGCGTTGTTTTACTGTTTTTTGTTGTCTTTTGCACCTGGCATATGAATGCGGTTAACAGATAGTACGTAGATAGTCCGTAGATAGTGCGTAGATAAAGCGTAGATAGTTCGTGTTTAGTGCGTGTTTTTGTAGATTTTGAATTCGCGAATTGTTAAATTAAAAGTAGGATTTTGTGAATAGGGCGTACCGGCGCAAGAGGCAGGCGCCGTCGGGTTTTCGGCACTCGCTTTTTTATTCACACTGCGTGCTTCATAAAAAGAGCTCAAACAACTGCCTCAATCCCTTACGCTCGGTTTTGATTTAAAAAGAAAATTCATATCGGAGCAGCGCGTTGACGTGTGAAAATATTACGAAGTGTTAAAAATAAAACATAATCAAAATTGCATGAGTAAATGTGCGGCTGGCTTTGGCCCTTCGGTGTGAACTACTGTTTTTCACTCCGTTTCTGGGAAGGCTGGCGCGGGAAAAACAGGAGTTGGCGAATGGCCTTGACTTTTTGTTTCTTTTTCGTCAAGGAAAAAGAAATAGGAAAATAGCTTTTTAAAATACTTGTGCCTCCAAAAGTATTGTACCGATCTTGGGCACACCCTACGGGCCGTGCAGAGCTGCGCTCGGTGCCTTCGTCAAAAACTTCGTTTTCTCCTTGTCAATGCTTCAATCTTTTTATTTGTATCTCATAAAAAGGATTTCCACTGCAATCCCTTGTGCGGGGTCTAACGGAGTATAGCCGTTCACTTTTATCACATTTATATCAGCTTCGAAAATTAATGTCTTATGTAAAATATGATTTTGTGCAGCAATAGCTGTAAAAGCAACGAAGGGAGGGCATGCGCAAGCGGGTTGCTTTTATCAGCGGTCCGCAGGAATTGCCTACCACAAAATCATAAGCTTTTTGTATACTTTTTGGCTGCAAAAAGTATTGTACCGAATTTGGGCACACCCTTCGGGCCGGGCTTTCCGCTGCAATCTTGCAAGAGGCAGGCAAAGGATTTCCGCTGCAATCCCTTGTGCTTTCCTCACCCCACAACGGTGTTTTTTATTACTCTATATCTACTTTGTAAATAATAGATCGTATGTAAAATATGATTTTGTGCAGCAATAGCTGTAAAAGCAACGAAGGGAAGGCATGCGCAAGCGGGTTGCTTTTATCAGCGGTCCGCAGGAATTGCCTATCACAAAATCATAAGCTTTTTGAATACTTTTTGGCTGCAAAAAGTATTTTTTTTAGTTTTTTGTTCTTGATTTTTTGCGTGAAGGATGCAAGCGGAAATCTCCCGCATTTTTCATGCGGGAATTGAAGCGACAGCCTGACGGCGCCTGCATTTTGCGCCGGCACGCCCCAATCAAAATTAGTTTTACAAGGTTTAAAATGTTAATCCTGCTAAATCAACACAATCTTCTTGTCTTGTTGGGGTACAAGCCTTCCAACCTTCACAAAATACTGTTGCTGAGAATTCAGAAAGGTGTCCATTTCAAGTTCATAATCCGAAGCCACGCTAAACAATAGCCCCCCCGAAGTTTGCGGATCGCAGAAGAAAATAAAATCAAGATCCGTCATTCCTCCAATGTGTTTTGACTGAGCATTGTAATTGCGGGTGGTGTTATCCGGAAACACAAATTGTTTACCAAACTCCTTCGCAACGTCCATCACCGGCACTGCCGCTTTATCAATGCGGGCAGTTAAATTACTTTCTCCTATCATTTCCAGCAGATGCCCTGCAAAACCAAACCCTGTAATATCGGTCATGCCGTGTACGTACGGCAGTTCACCCAGTTTTGTTCCAATGGAATTTAGCTGTGTAGTTTGATCTAGTAATACATTATAGCCCTCTGCATTCAATAAACCCCTCTTTAAAGCTGTGCTAAGGATGCCAATTCCTAATGGTTTGGTCATGTATAACACATCGGATTCTTTAAGCGAATTATTTCGTTTAATGTGTTCTTTTTTTACTGTTCCTGTAACTGCAAGGCCAAACAAGGGTTCCTGGGTATCCACGCTATGTCCGCCAGCAAGGGGAATACCTGCTTTTGTGCAAATTGCCTGCGCCCCTTTAATAACCTGTTGCGCTACCGCCGTAGGAATTTTGTCTACCGGCCATCCAAGGATCGCTATTGCCATCAAAGGTTTACCGCCCATTGCATACACATCACTAATGGCGTTGCAGGCTGAAATTTTTCCAAAGTCAAAAGCCTCATCCACTATGGGTGTAAAAAAGTCGGTGGTGCTGATGATGCAATTACCGTCTTCCGATTCATAAACGGCGGCATCGTCTTTGGTTTCATTACCTACCAGTAGGTTCTGAAAACTCTCGGTTTGTTTGCATCCACTTAAAATTTCTTCCAATACTGCCGGTGCGATCTTACACCCGCACCCGGAGGCTTTACTATATTGCGTTAATTTAACTGACATATTAGCTGAGGGTATCAATCACGTGTTTCACTTTAAGCGCGTTTGTTCTGGCATCCATTGTGTCTGAAGGTAGCATAATAATAGGTTGTTTCTTTTTCTCGTAGCTGAATTCGTAAGCACGGTCGTAATACATAAGTGAGAGGCGCGCCACCTCATGTAGGTTACCTGCATCAAGATGTTCCATGCATAAACGCGTATTGAGTGAACCAAGTTGTTGCGAGATTTTCAATACACAATGCTTGAGCGCATCAATGTCAACTGTTGCATAATCGTTCACAAGCTTTTCAATGCGCAGGTCAAAGGGTATTTCCATTTTAATGATGGTTGCCTTCGCCATCTGTTTCCATAGGGCTTGCGGTAATTTGTTATACCCGATTGCCTGTGCCTCATCTTCCAGCACAGTTACTTCTGCCGGGTCTATCAATGATAGCTGATGGAAGAGTTCATGTTCAAATACCTGCTGCGGGTTTTGTTTTTTTTCATTAATTCCTCCAAACGCCGAACCTTTATGATTTGCAATGCCTTCCAAATCAATAACCTGTGTTTGCAATGCCCGAAGTTCTTTCAATAGATCTGTTTTTCCGCTGCCTGTTCGTCCGCCCAGTAAAATAAATTTCCTTTCGTGCTCAAAATCAGATAACACAAAATTGCGGAAAGCTTTATACCCGCCTTTCATAATACAGGCGTCCAAACCGGCGGTGTTCATCAGCCATGCAAAACTATTGCTCCGCATGCCGCCCCTGAAACAATACACAAATACTTTTTTATCCTTCGCTAATGTTTTCACGGTATTAACAAACACGGTCATTTTAGGCGAAACTATTTCTAGCCCCCTGTTAACAGCGGTATCTTTTCCCTGTTGTTTATAGAGTGTGCCAATTTCCGCGCGCTCGCTGTCTTCAAATAACGGAATGTTCACGGCATTGGGAACATGCCCCTTATCAAATTCAATGGGCGCCCTCACATCAACAATCAATTTGCCTTTGCTCTGGCTTAAAAAATCTCCAACTTCTTTGGCGCTTACAATCATTACTGCGAAGCTACATATTTTTATTATGTCGAAAGATGTAAGCGACTTTCTTTAAATCTGTAGTTTTCCTGAAAAGGGAAGTTATAAATGTCCGATTGTTTAAATCTTGTGAGGATATTGGACAAATAATTCGACAACGCAGTGGATTTTGTTATTTTATTTGTATAATATTGTAAGAGATGAAACTAACCAGGCTTTTTACCCTTATTTTTTTACTAATCGCAATAGGGGTTACTACTCCTCTTGTGGCTCAGGTAAAAGGTGGTAGAAAGCGTGAACACAGAAACCAGCGCGGTGGTGGTCACAAATTATTCGGAAATAAATCAAAAGGAAATGCGAGTGCTTTTGCAAAAGGAGGAAAGAAAAAGGGCTTCATTGCGCGTGCTTTAAAAGGCAATAAAAGTAACGGACCATGGGTTTATCGTAAAACCAATCCTGGTATCAAACAAAAAAAGGAACAGCCAAAGTTGTTTTCACGGAACCGTACAAAAGGCAAGCGTTTTACCGATGGTATCATTGCTCAGCAAAACCGCAAACGTGCTAACACACGCGTAAGAGGAAATTCAACCTTTAGTAAAAAGAAACATTAAATAGTTTTAAGAATTTGTAAAATCAATCCTACCAATCAGGTGGGATTTTTTATTTTTACGCATTATATAAAATTATGAACGTACTCATATTAGGCTCAGGAGGCAGAGAACATGCTTTTGCCTGGAAATTAGCACAAAGTAAGCAATTGGAAAACCTCTACATCGCACCTGGAAATGCGGGTACGGCACAATGCGGTACAAACGTTGCAATTTCAGCAACCGATTTCGAGGCCGTTAAAAATCTGGTATGGGAAAAAAACATCGAACTGGTGCTTGTTGGCCCTGAAGATCCTTTGGTAAAAGGCATCCACGATTACTTTTTACAGGATGAAGTTTTAAAAGACATCCCGGTAATTGGTCCGCGTAAAGACGGCGCACAACTCGAAGGAAGTAAGGATTTCAGTAAACAGTTCATGTTCCGGCATGGTGTTCCAACTGCGCGCTATAAGAGTTTCACGAAAGACAACATTGATGAAGGCGCTGCGTTCATCGACTCACTTCAACCGCCGTACGTGTTAAAAGCCGACGGACTGGCGGCTGGTAAAGGCGTTTTAATCATTGATGATGCCGCCGAAGCAAAAGCCGAACTCAAAAACATGATCCTGAATTCTAAATTCGGAAGTGCCGGGAATACCGTAGTGATCGAGGAGTTTTTAAAAGGAATTGAGCTCTCCGTGTTTGTATTAACAGATGGTAAATCTTACAAGATCCTGCCGGCCGCTAAAGATTACAAACGTATTGGAGTAGGAGATACCGGTTTAAATACCGGTGGAATGGGTGCTGTTAGCCCGGTGCCCTTTGCCGATGAAGCGTTTATAAAAAAAGTAGAGGAAAAAATTGTTAAGCCTACAATCAATGGACTTGTACAGGAGGGAATTGATTACCGTGGTTTCATTTTTATCGGACTCATGAATTGCGAGGGCGAACCAAGCGTTATTGAGTATAACTGCCGTATGGGCGATCCGGAAACAGAGGTGGTAATTCCCCGTATTGAATCTGATTTACTTGATTTATTACAGGGCGTTGCTACGCAAACATTGCATGAAAAACATATCAGTATTACTTCGGATATTGCTACAACAGTTGTGTTAGTATCCGGTGGTTACCCCGAGGAATACCAAAAGAACAAGGTGGTAACAGGTATCACCAATACAAACGACAGTCACGTCTTTCATTCGGGTACCGCTATCCAGGGCGAACATATCGTAACCAATGGCGGCCGTGTGTTTGCAATCACATCGTTCGGGAAAACAATTTCTGAAGCTGTTGGAAAAAGTTTTGCCATTGCCGAATCCATATCATATGAGGGAAAATACTACCGTAACGATATCGGGAACGATCTGATCAATTGGGGGTAATAATTAATTTCAACGATGATTTGTTTGCCGGTAAAGGGTAATTAAAGGTGAAACTTGCAACAAATGATTTGAATTTTGCAGTATTTTAGGCAGACAAACCTGTCTCTCTTTTTGCTTTGAGTTGCAGGAAAACTTTATGGAAGATCATACACCTGTTGACCATTCTCAACCGCACCGGAATATCAATCCGGCTGCGATATTGGAAACTATTTTTTCCAGGTATGGTTATGATTTCAGGCATTATTCAGAAGCACACATCAAACGAAGGTTATTAAACAGCATGGTGCGTTGGAGAATACCGGATACTGAACACATGAAAGAGCGGATATTAACGGATGAAGCCTTTGCCGCTACATTGGTAAACGATCTGTCAATTACCGTTACCGAAATGTTCCGTGACCCCGATTTTTACCGCTCACTTAGAACACATGTCATCCCCATTTTAAAAACGTATCCTTTTATTAAAATCTGGCATGCGGGATGTTCCACGGGCGAAGAGGCTTATTCTATGGCTATCCTGTTAACCGAAGAAGGTTTGTACGACCGCTCCACCATTTACGCAACGGATTTTAACCAGCAGGCGCTTAATTTTGCAAAAGAGGGAATTTACTCAAACGACCTGGCAAGGGAATATACCATCAATTACCAATTGGCAGGTTGCAAATCATCTTTTTCTGATTATTACACATCTCAATATGACCATGTAATTATGCACAAATCGCTAAGACGCAATATTCTGTGGGCAAATCATAATCTGGTAACCGATAGCGTGTTTGCAGAGGTTCACCTGATACTGTGCCGAAACGTTATGATTTATTTTGATAAAGTACTGCAGAATCAGGTGCAGAAGTTATTTTATGAGAGCCTTATAAAAGGCGGCGTGTTATGCTTAGGATCTAAGGAAAGCTTAAAATTTACAAATGTGTATGACCGGTATTCGGAAATAGACAAAGCTCAGCGTATATACAAAAAGAAATACTAGCATGACATACGAGGCAATAGTGATAGGGGTTTCAGCTGGTGGCATGAATGTCATGAAGCAGCTGTTTGCCGCATTGCCCCATAATTTTCAATTACCAATTATTATCATTTCCCATATTGGAGCGAGGTCTGATAATCAATGGATTCATATCCTCAATAATACGTGCAGCTTAACCATTAAGGAGGCAGACGAAAAAGAAAAGATTAGGCCCGGCTTTATTTATTTCCCTCCTCCCAATTACCACTTAATGATAGAAAATGACAAAACCTTTTCTCTTACAATCGATGCAAAGGTTAATTATGCACGCCCTTCCATCGATGTGCTTTTTGAGTCGGCAGCTGATGCCTATGGAAGGCATTTAATCGGCATCATACTTACCGGATCAAATTCTGATGGTACTTTGGGTTTACAGAGAATTAAAGATCAGGGCGGGCTTACCATTGTCCAGGATCCCTCGGATGCCGAATACAATCCAATGCCAAAATCAGCCACCTCTATTAAACCAGATCATATATTACCTTTCAAGGAAATACTATTATTTTTAACCAATTTAAATCAAGCCCTTTTAAATACATGAAACTTACTATCCGCGGAAAACTACTCATTGGCTTTACAGTCATTCTCACCAGTCTGATACTGCAGTTATTTTTTATTGTAAACAAATTTTCGGAATCGAACAACCGTTTAAATCATATCGTAACGACTACCTCAAAACGAACCGAACTTTCCCGTGAGTTAATGGTGGCAGTTCTGCAGGCAGCAAGGCATGAAAAAAATATCATCCTCGAAAAAGACAGCCCCAGAAAATACTTTTCGCGTGACAGACTTCAGGAGGCACTGGCAGACATTGATAAGAAGTCTTCAGAACTTGAACCTTTGTTGGAGGAAGACGGCTCCGAAATTTTAGAGAACGTAAACCAGGTTTGGGATTCTTACCAACACGATCTTTCGCAAATAGTAACTTTTGCCATGAAAGGCGAGCATGACAAAGCGTTTAATTTATCCATTGGTAAGGGGTTTACGGTGCGTGACAGCGTCATTAACCAACTCTCACGGCTTATTGATATCAGTACCAAAAAGATGGAGGTACAGAAACGACAAAATGAAGAAAATTACCAATCCGGCGTTCGGCTCATTATTGGCCTCACGTTGGCTATTATCATCCTCGCCCTGTTAATTGCCTACTGGATCGTTAATACCATAACTAAACGTATTTCGTTGATGGCCGTAGAGGCCGATAACATCGCAAGCCGCGAATTTTCCAAGGATGATATGGAGTATAGGTCTACCGATGAGCTTAAACCCATTTTTGATTCGCTGGTGAACATTAAACGAAGTTTCCTTGAAGTAACGGAACGGGCCAATAGTGTGGCAAAGGGCGACTATGGCGTAGAGTTCGTGCCACGCTCCGAGAGAGACGTATTAGGAAATGCACTTAAGCAAATGACGCATTCACTGAGGGAAACTACTGCAATTAATGCTAAACATAACTGGCTTTCAACCGGACAAAATCTGTTGAACGAAAAGTTAATGGGCGATCAGAATATTGAAGTCCTTTCTACCAATGTTATCAGCTTTTTGTGTAATTACCTTAATGCTAACATCGGCTCAGTGTATTTATTGGATGAAAAGGATCAATCCCTGACGATTCAGGGTCAGTACGCCTTTGCATCCAATGATGAAGTAAAGAAGCGGTTTTATATGAACCAGGGACTCATTGGCCAGGCAGCTTATGAGCAAAAGCAAATCTGCCTTTCCGGAATTGACGAAGGGCGCCTCAGAATGACCTCCTCCATCCTGGATAAGAAAATAAGCCATGTTGTAGTAACTCCATTTTTATTTGAAGGGCATACGCTGGGTGTGGTAGAAATTGGAAAGTTCACTGAATTCACTGATACCGAAAAGGAATTCATGGCTAATTCTATGGAAAGCATTGGCATCAGCATCCATTCATCGCTCGACAGAAAACAAATTCAGGAACTCTTACGTGAAACACAAATGCAGAGTGAAGAACTGCAATCGCAGCAGGAAGAACTAAAACAAATGAACGAAGAACTCGAAGAGCAGTCGCAAAATCTTTTACAACAACAGGAGGAGTTACGAATGACCAATGAAGAACTGGAAGCACAAACGCAATCATTGATCGTGAAAAATAAAGAAGTTGAAGAAGCTAAATATGACATAGAACAAAAGACAAAACAACTGGAAATCAGTAGTAAATACAAGTCGGAGTTCTTGTCTAATATGTCTCATGAATTAAGAACCCCTCTAAACAGTTTACTCATTCTTTCGAAGGATTTATCCGAGAACCGGAAAGCAAACCTTACGGAAGACCAGGTGGAAAGTGCTAAGATCATTTATAAAAGCGGTCACGATTTGCTGATACTCATTAATGAAGTGCTAGACCTCTCTAAAATTGAAGCGGGAAAAATGTCGTTAAATATCGATAAAATCGAAATCAGGACTTTTATTGAAGAGCAAGTAAGGGCATTTAAATTTCAGGCGAGCGAAAAAGGCCTCGACCTCATTGTTAAGTACGATAATGAATTGCCGGAATGTATGGTTTCCGATTCGCAGCGGGTCAGCCAGATTCTAAAAAACCTGTTATCCAACGCTATTAAATTTACAGATAAGGGAAGTGTTACCCTGCATGTTTCTAAAGTTGAAAATGACAAAATCAGGCTGTCGGTTTCTGATACTGGGATTGGTGTCGACAAAGAGAAGCATGACGCGATTTTTGAGGCGTTTCAACAGGCAGATGGTGGAACGTCACGTAAATATGGCGGTACAGGGTTAGGACTTTCTATTTCAAAAGAACTGGCCAAGCTGCTAGGGGGGGAAATTAAGGTAAAGAGTAAGCTCAATGAGGGTTCTGACTTTTCGGTAATTCTACCCATTGAATTAGAAGACGAATCTGAAAAGAATATTTTTGTTACAGAAGTCAAGCCGCACGCAGACGCGATGATTCGGCAAACCCGTAAATACCTGAATTATCCAACGCTTAATGATGATCGTAATGCAATTTCAAAAGAGGATAAAGTAATCCTCGTTATTGAAGACGATTTGAAATTCGCGGATATATTATTAAAGCAGGCAAACGAAAAAGGTTTTAAATGTTTGTCGGCTGCTACCGGCGAAGATGGATTGGAATTAGCCGCTAAGTATAATCCATGCGCAATCATTCTTGATATTGATCTTCCGGGAATGGATGGAAATCAGGTACTTTCCGAGTTAAAGGCCAACCCGGCAATACGTCACATACCGGTTCATATTATTTCGGTAAATGAACGTTCTATGAACTCAATTAAGAACGGCGCGATTGAATATTTAATGAAGCCGATTGAAAAGAATGATTTGGATGAAGCATTTCGCAGGATAGAGAGTTTTGTTAACCGTAAAATGAAGAACTTGCTCATTATAGAAGACGATGCCAATTCAAGGCTTGCTGTAAAAAAGCTCATTGGCAACGGAGACGTTAAATGCTTCGAAGCCGGTACAGCGCGTGAAGCCATCGCTCTGTTTAAAGAACACCATTTCGACTGTATCGTATTGGATTTAGGTTTACCGGATATGGATGGCTTCACATTGATCCACACTTTTGAGAAGCTAACGGGGCATAAGGTGCCACCGGTAATTATCTATACTGGCCGTGAACTTACCAAAGAAGAAAATTATGAATTGCAGAAATGTTCTGAAAGTATCATTATCAAAGGTGTGAAATCGGAAGAGCGGCTGTTGGATGAAACCGCTTTATTTCTACACCGTACCATTCGTAACCTGCCGGATGCAAAACAAAAGATCATCAATAATTTATACGATAAGGAAATCGTATTTCAGTCGAAACGTATTTTGCTGGTTGATGATGACATGAGGAATGTATTTGCATTAACCCGGATATTGCAGGATAGGGGAATGGAGGTTATTCGTGCTGAACATGGAAAGGCCGCACTAAAGGAACTTGAAAAAGATAGCAAGGTTGACCTTGTTCTGATGGACATCATGATGCCGGAAATGGACGGATATGAAGCCATGAGACAAATCAGAAAGATGGAGCAGTTTAAGAGCCTTCCAATCATTGCCCTTACCGCCAAAGCAATGAAAGAAGATAAAAAGAAATGCCTTGCAGCCGGAGCCAATGAGTACATCACAAAACCTATTGACACTGATCGCTTACTGTCACTGATGCGGGTTTGGTTAAGCCGCTAATAGATAAAAGAAAGGCTGGTGTGGCTTAACGTGCGTTATACAACCAGCCACTTGGGTCCATCGTGCGCTGGCCTTTCCATATCTGAAGGTTCATACTGGTTTTGCCGTCTTCATCGAGGATGGTACCGATATTTTGTTTGATGCTTACTTTGTCGCCCTGCTTTACAAACACTTCTCCGATATTACTGTAAACGCTGAGGTATTCGCCGTGACGTATGATAATTAATTTACCACCGGTTGGTGAAATGGCAATGCTGGTAACTTCTCCTTCAAAAACTGTTCTTGCTTGTGAACCTTTGTTAGCGCAGATCTCAACACCGTTATTATTCATCATAAATCCTTTAATGGCGGGATGTTCATATTCGCCATATGGCTGACAAATTACACCTTTGGTAACAGGCCATGGTAATTTTCCACGGCTGCTCGCAAAGTCTGCACCCAGGGCTTCGGCTTCTTCTGTAAGTTCTGGAGCAGTTGCTTTGGTTTCAGGAGTACGAATGTTTGTTTTTGACTTTGTGGTTTTTGTTTTGTTTTTTTCAGCTTTTGCTGCTTTTGCTGCTTTTGCCGCCGCGATCTTTGCTGACTCTTCCATCTTGCGTTTGATTTCAGCCTCAATCAACCGTTTAATGGCTATTTGAAGGTTTTCCGCATCCTTTTTCTTTTTTTCCAGTTCAGCCTTTAGTTCTTTTTCCTGTTGCTGTAATTCGTTCAATACAAGTTCCTGCTGTTGCTTTTCTCCGTCGAGCTGGGTCTTTTCTACTTTTTCATTCCCCAGCAAAACATTTTTTTCATGGCGCTGTGCTTCCAGTTCACTTAACTTGTTTTGCAGAATATTTTGTGTATGTACAATTTCATCAGCTTGTTTTTTACGGAAAGCTGCATATTGCTGAAAATATTTTATACGCATGTAGGCCTGGTTGAAATCGCCGGCTGAAAATAAGAACATGATTTTTGTGTAAGAATCCTGGTTACGTTGCGCAAAATAAATCATCTTGGCATATTCATTTTTCAGTTTTTCCAGGTTTGCGTTCAATGAATTCACTTCAGCAACGTTGGATTTTATTCTGGATTCAATTTGGTTTAATTCGGCATTGATGGTATTGATCAATTCTTCCCTAACCTTGATTTTTGTGTTGATTACAACGATGGTATTGATTTGCGATTTTTTATTAGCCTTTGTTTGGCTTAACTGCGAATTCAACTGTTTGATGTCATCATTCAGTTTGTTTTTTTTATTCTGTAAGTCTTTTTGTGAAGGCTGGCCTTTTGTTTGCGATACGAACTCAAGTGGAAAGCTAAAAAAGAAAATGAACAGGCATACGAATATGCTATTGCTTTTCTTTTTTAACAGGAATTGGATCATAGTTCTTTGGTATGTTCAGCGTTAGCTTTTGCGGCTGATTAATATCTATGCGAACATAACTAATTTTAAGGTCGATTTTCTTCTCTGCCTTGATCTCAATATTAACATTGTGTGGTGCAAAAACAGAGTCTTTCGCGTAAAAGTTATCGTATTTGGCATGGAAGCTTCGGTTGGTTGTTACATCTTCAAAGTTATTACTGATGATCTTATAATTATCAGGATTTAGTGTCATGGTTTGAAGCGATCGTTTTAGTGAATCCTGACCGCTGGTGATGCGGCGCAGTTTTCTCCGGCGTTCCGTTCCTAATAAATAAAGACAGTTTTCGCGGTCTACAACTGGTTTCATTTTGCTGTCGTCGTCATCAAAGTTTGCGCTGTTTCCAACCAAAGCAGCCTGGATGAGGTCAAAGTCAAGGTCAGCATTTAAAATCTGGTTGATGTAATTGAAGTCGCCTTTAAAATATTGTTTTTTGGTGTACACCACCATTTTTACGGTATCTTTGGTTATCAGCAGTTTGGCAATGTCAATCAAGCCAACCGCCTGTATGGATATCCAAATGGCGCTGTCTTTCCTGATTTTTACCCTCACATCCAGCTTATGTTCCTCACCATCAATATTTACCTCGGCATCGGCTTTTGCGCTGAGCCATTCATACTTTAATTCCGCTTCCTTGATCTGTTTGGATAAGGTTTTGGCGAGCTTAAAGTTAAGCCGGCATTTGCCCGCAGAATCCAATGATTGACTTGTTGAGGTTTGCTGTGTAAGTTTTTTTGATTTACAGGACATCATTAATAAAAACATGACCGACATGCAAAACAAAAGTGAGGTAATAGGAAATTTCTTATTCATGTAGTTTTTTCTCATTAATTTTTTTATCAAGCAACTCGGAACCGCCGCCTGCATTCTTGGCATCCTGCCAGTATTTTAAAGCCTCCTCTTTGCGGTTAAGTTTATAAAGCACATCACCATAATGTTCAGCAATCGCGCTTTTAGGACCCATTTTTACAGCCCTTCCAAGCCATTCTTCCGCCTCGGTATATTTGCCTTGTTGATATAAAATCCATCCGTAAGTGTCAATATAAGATCTATTGTTGGGTGACAATTCATTGCTACGCCTCGAGAATTTTTCCGCCTTTTCCAGTTTCTCTTTTCTGAGTGATAAATAATAGGCATAGTTATTCAGTATGGATGCATCATCTGGATTTACTTTCAGTGCGTCATCAAAAGCCTTGTCAGATTTCACATAATTTTTAATAGCGTTATATGCGTTACCTAAGTTGGTGTAAAATTCCAGCAGTAAGGGCTTATCATTGTATACAAATTCTATCCCGTCTTCCAGGGCCCGGATGGCATTCTCATATTTTTTTAACTGAATATTTGCAAAGCCATTGAAATAATAGGTAAGTGGATTATTCGGGAATAATTCCATAGTCTCTGCACTGTGCTTTTCAAGATCATTATATGCGTTCAGTTCCGATTCAACGGCTAAAAGTTGTTGCCACATCGAGTACCTGCTTTTATCAATTTGAATAGCTTTCAGGTAAGATTCCCGGGCTTCTTTTATTTTTTGATCCTTCATTAAAAAGTCTCCATAAATGCTATGAACTTCAGCGGAAAGCGGATGAAGCTTCAAAGCAATGTTGCAAAGTTCCATTGCCTGTTGTTTGAAAACTGAGTTTGTTTCAGCGAGTTCGTAATATGAAACCAGAATTTTTATTTTAGTTTCAATCTCAAGGTCGGGGCTTTCAAAAGCAATCTTAATCTCTTTATAGAAGTTCTCTTTGTCATTTTGAGATTTGTAATAATCGGCCATTGCCAGATGTACCATCGGGTTTTTAGGATCGATCTTCAGGATCTGTTCATAGGTTTGCAGCGCTTTTTGATTCTGGCCGGTTTCCTGATAAAATTCAGCTAGGTAAGTATACAAGCGCGCTTCATTCTTGTTGCTTTCAATCAACTTTTTTAATTCCAGTTCAACTTCGTTGTTTTTCTTTAATTGTCGCAGAAGTTTAATTTTATTTAAAGTGAAGGCTTCATTTTGACCGAATCGCTTTTCAATCTCATCGTAAGTCTTATAAGATTTTTCGTAGTTACCCGAGTACATGTATTCAGCTGCAAGGCCTTCATAAAACTCGGGTCTGTTTGGATAATTTTTAACGAGGCGTGCATAGATCTCTGCGGCTTCCTGGAACTGGCGCTTGTTATGCAAGCACTCAATATACAACAACTGGTACCACTCATTCTTAGGATCTTCATTGGCGCATTCTTTGCCGTATTTTAAGGCGAGGTCGTATAGTCCGTTGAAACGGTAAACATTTCCCAGTTCGTATTTCACAGCAGTAGAAGACGGGTCGATTTTTAAACATTCCTTAAACAGGTTTTCGGCATTTTCAATATTGCCCTTCATGCGTTCTTTACACCCTTCGATAAAGTGAAAGGCGAATTTGGCCTGATCCTGTTCAGACAGTCCACCTTTATTAGCGGATGTTTCCGTGGATTTTGCTGTTTCTTTTTTAGTCTTACAGGACTGGAGAGAATTTACCAGTAACGGAAAAAGCAGATATAAAAATATGTTCGGGGAAACCTTCAATAAAATCCTGAAAATTTAAAACGAAAGTGTTGTATAATCACTCATACTCAAATCTAACGATTTTCCCTTTACTTCAGCGCCTTCACCAATCATACTATTAGCGATCAGGGCATGAGAAATTTTTGTGTTAGGTTGGATGATGCTGTTTTTCACGACTCCTTCAACGATAGAACTATTGGCACCAATAGAAACATGCGGACCAACAATCGCGTTTTTAATAATCACATTGTCGCCGATAAAACAAGGTTCGATGATCAGGCTGTTTTCGGTTGTAATGTTGAATCCTCTGAGCGCAGCGCTTCCATTTTCATATTCCAGTACTCGTTGATTGGTATAAACAGTGGCATCTTTATTTCCGCAATCAAGCCATTCGGTTACTTTTCCGGGCTTAAACGCAATGCCTTTTTGTTTCATGTTTTCAAGGGCATTCGTTAACTGGAATTCTCCTTTATCGGTAATGTTGTTATCTAAAAGGTATTGCAGTTCTTTTTTAAGGTTGTCGCCATCTTTGAAATAATAAATTCCTATAATGGCCAGGTTACTGATAAAGGTTTCCGGTTTTTCAACAAAGTCGGTAATCACGCCTGCTTCGTTAAGTTTAACCACACCAAATTGGCGAGGATCTTCAATGCCCTGTACCCAGATTACACCTTCCTGATCTGTATCCATTACAAAATCAGCCCTGAAGAGTGTATCGGCAAATGCTACTACAGTTTTTCCGGTGATGCTTTCTTTAGCGCACATGATGGCGTGGGCGGTTCCCAGTGCTTTTTCCTGGTAACAGATAGTGCCTTTCGCGCCCTGATCCTTGGCAATTTTAATCAAATTATCTTCCACTTCTTTTCCAAAATCCGGCCCGATGATAAAAGCTATTTCATCTACTTTTTCCCCGCAAACTTTTGTAATGTCTTCAACAAGGCGTTGTACAATGGGTTTGCCGGCTACTTTGATAAGAGGTTTAGGAACTGTAAGGGTGTGCGGGCGCATACGCTTGCCTTTTCCCGCCATTGGTATAATAATTTTCATAAGTGTGCGTTAATTTTTGAACAATATAAAAACAAATATAATATTAAATGCGGGAGTTAAAGTCAAGTTTTCGGTGGCAAGGCTTGTTAATTTACCACAAAAAAACAGTGAAAAATATAAACTTAAACGATCTCTGTAGGGATTATAAACAGCCCGTCCTTCCACCATCCACCGGTAAATTGATGCCGTTTATATAAGAGGCTGCCGGGGATGCCAGGAAAGCAACGGCGTTTGCAATTTCAGAAGGTTCCGCAAAGCGGGCCATAGGAATTTCTGAAATCATTTCGTTGGTTACGGAATCTAAAGCATGGCCGGTTTTTACGGATTTGTTTTCAATGATTGTCTTTAACCGAACCGTAGAAGTTGCACCTGGCAATACGTTGTTAACCGTAATATTATATTTCCCAAGTTCACCTGCAAGGGTTTTGCTCCAGTTAGCAACCGCTGCCCGTATGGTATTTGAAACACCGAGGTTTGCCAGTGGTTGTTTTACCGATGTAGAAATAATATTGATGATTCGGCCGTATTTGGCATTTTTCATGTATTCAACGCAAGCCTGTACCAGTATATGATTACAAATAAGGTGGTTATTAAATGCCGATAAAAATTCTTCTGTTTTTGCCTGTACAATTGGTCCACCGGGAGGTCCGCCGGTGTTGTTGATGAGGATGTGGACATGAGGCTGACGCTGAAGATAGGATTCAACTATTTGTTTTAACTCCTGAGGTTTAGAAAAATCAACACACAGATAGGAGTGTAACTGACCATTGTTTGTATTTAACTCGAGTTTCGCGGCTTTTAATGCATCTTCATTTCGCGCAATAAGCGTCACGCTTGCACCAAGGTTGGCTAATTCCAGTGCTATTGCTTTTCCTATTCCCTGTGTGCTTCCGCATACTATGGCGTGTTTATGTTTTAAATCTAAATTCATAGTTATTTTCTTTTAGTTTGAAAAAAATCCTTTAAGAGCGTTGAACATTGTGTTTCCAAAACGCCACTTATCACCGATGTTTTAGGGTGGAGTATTTGCTGGTGAATTTTCGTAAATCCTTTTTTTTCATCACGTGCACCATAAACAATTTTACTAATATGGGTCCAATGCAGAGCGCCGGCGCACATCACACATGGTTCCAGGGTTACATACAAAGTGCAATCCTGGAGGTATTTTCCGCCAATCGAATTGGCTGCTGCAGTTATTGCCTGCATTTCGGCGTGGGCCGTTACATCATTCAGTCGTTCGGTAAAGTTATGTGCACGCGCTATAATTTTATGGTTTGCAACAATTACCGCCCCTACAGGAACTTCATCCGAATCGTATGCTTTTTGGGCTTCCTTGAAAGCTTCATTCATAAAATATTCATGGGTATACAATTCCATCTGGTTTTACTATCGTTTAATAAAGTGCATAGTTACCATATTTTTCAATACCTGGTTATGGTTACCTGAGTAAAATTAAATTCATATCAGCCCTTAGAACAAAGCACTTAATCCATTTTTTATCAAATTAGGTATGATGTAGAATACACACACTAAAACAGCAGGTAATACTACAAAAATTAAAGGTAAGATGATTGCGCTGCTAATGACTTCTTCTTTTTTTTCTTCAAATTTCTGCATGGCTTCTATAAGTGAAAAATTTGCGTTTTCCCTTTCCTTAGTTGCGTTTTGAAAAGCGGCTTTAGCAAAGTGAACACGGTAAGTTTCAGTACCGCAATACTGGCAGCAAGCGCCTATACTATTTTCAGATAGATATACCGGCGCCGCGCATTGGCTGCAACTTATCACTTCACTTTTTGAAGAAGTTAAATCGTTTGTTTTTTCAGGCAAATAAATCTGGAGCTTGGGGCCAATTAACCCGCGAATTACAAGGAAGTTTATAGCCCAGAAAAAAAGTGTTGCGATGGATCCGGCACCGAAGGTTTCCAAAAAATTGTAATAGAATGATTTATCAGTTTGTTTCCAGGCTGCTTTATCGTCAGTAGCAATCAAAATGATAAAAACTGCAATAAACCAGAAGAACAGCAAGAGTAGAATCCCCCGGTTAACGGGTGAAGTGATAGCCTGAGCGCGTTTCCAATAGGAGTAAGCCTTTGCGATCCTGGCTTCCGCATCAGCACGGTGCTTGAAAATGCCCGCGTAATGAGGAGGAACATCCTGATTTGATCCGCAATTCATACAGGAGGAATTTTGTTTGTTCATCACCAGAATGCTGCCGCAGTTAGTGCACTTCAATGGTTTAAGCACCTCATGTTCAATTATCAGCTCTTCATGGATTTCCACTTCTTTTGCCCTTGTAATTCGTCTCTTGTGAATCAATAACCAATAGGCCATATATATAGAAAAGAGAATCAGTAGTGGGAAGAGGGCGGCCTGAATAATGAATGTGTATTGTGCAGCTATTTTTAGAAATTCTGACATAGAAGGATGTTTAAGGATTACGCTATTATTTTTATATTTAGATAAAATTAATAAAATATGTCGAAACGGTTTTGGATTGTAATGGTGATTGCTGGGGTATTGGTTTCAGGCATTGTAATTAGTATGGTGATAAAGAACGGGGATGTGGAACGTATTAAGGAAAACCCTAAACATAGCTACGCTAAAATTGTCGGTCATGGTATCCCAAAAAAAAGTAGCGATTCTCACTATGGTGTTTGGATAGATTATGCCTATGAGATTAATGGTGTAAACTATACGCATTCGAAAAAATATTATTTTCCGGAAGATGATGAACTTTATTTTCAGGGTAAATATTTTCCGCTTGTTTACAGCGGCAACGATCCTGATTTAAGCAGGCTTCTCATAATCAACGAAGATTTTGAAGAATTTGGTTTGACACAACCCGATAGCTTATCCCTTTATAATGGAAAAATTTATTGAGATGAAAACCTCGAGAATAGTTGCTCTATTATTTCTGGCTGTTTTGTTTTTTTGTAATTGTGCTAATAAAAAATATGGCTACACCTATCTGGATGAAAATGAGGCTTCCGGTAAAGCCACCACCGCGCCTTTTAAAGCCAACGATTTTAAACTGAGTGTACGGCTTGCCCTTGATACAATACTGTTAGACAAGACTACACCAAGCACATTTAAAGTTCATGTGAAATTGTCGGGACAGTATCAATATTGGCCCATGGATATTAAATTAAACGTTTGGTGTAACGACAAGCCTGTCCCCTTTAAGGCGATAGATAAGCAATTTTCGGTTTCATCGGTGATCAAAGGAAGAGTGGAGTATATGAACACAACGGCACCTGATTTTAATATTCCTCTTTTAATAGAAAACATAAGGAAGAAATACAACTTACCTGATTCAGTTCACTATTTTAAGTTAACTTCAGGTTTGGAAAGTGAACCTGTAATTCAGGATGAGAATGCGGAGACCATCCAGGTGAAAGTACTCGTAAAATGGAAGGGTGGATCAGAAACACTGGAAAAAACCTACAGGCTTACCAAAGTTGATATTACTAAATACCCGGTTCGTTCCCGGCTTTATGGGAATGTTAAAAGTAGTACAGCCTTGAATTTTTTTTCTAATTTTAAAATCAATTATGTGTAAAATTATTTCATTCATTCTTTTTAATTTATTTTTTTGCGTGAGCCTATTTTCGCAAAACACGCCAATGCTTCAGTTTAGTCCGGTATCCTTTTCCGGTCAGCCTAAAGTTTCTGATTATTTTGAATGGGGAACACCGATTTACGGAAAGCTAACGATGCCTAAGCCCTTGAAGAGTTATGCAAAAGATTTAGATAATTACGATACAGGACAAATAGCTGAAAAAGATAAATATAAGAAGGCATTAAATTTTATGGTTTGCCCTTCAACCGAAGACGTGAACGATCGTACTTATGCGTTAATGCAGTTAGTGGTATCTCAGCAGGAACTTGAAGGTAGAACCGTTTCTTTTGACGTTATGCCTTCACCAGAAAATGCGTCGTCATTTTTTTTTACCGGATTTTATGCGGAACTGGCAAAGTCTAAACTTATAACGTATGATCCTTCAGAAGGCACCTCCTCTGGCACAAAAACGGAATTTAATTTTTATATATATGAACGCGATATACCTTATGGCGCCGATGAAACAATTGCCAGGGATGCTATCAAAATAGCCAATACGGTTTACAGACATATTGGTAAGCTAACCATTGATTTCACTACGGTGAAAGATGTAAGAGAAGTTATGCAATGGCATGATGATAGTCGCGCTATTACGGAAAGCGTTGCGGAAAAATTTAAAACCAAATAATATAAAAAAAGAGAGTATGCTAAAAATTTCAGGAAAAGTAGTTCTACTGTTTTCATTTGTAATTCAAATGGGGCTTTCGGCGCAGAATAAGATGATGTTTTCTTCCAAACCTTTTGCTATGGGAGGCACTGAACAAAGTGAATTTAAGGCAAATACACCAATCTATGGCCGGATAGTACTGGATAAGCCTTTGAAACAGTACTGTAAAAATCCTTCAAAGAAGTATGATAATGTTCCGAATGGCTACGCGCGCAAATTCTGTATTAAGCCCACCGACCGGAATGAAGAATATGAAGTGGCCTTCGATGCTATTTTCAGCACTAATTATAATATTCAACTTACGTTCGCAGACCTTGAAAAAAGTTACATCGATTTTGATGTGATGCCTAGTAACGAAGAGGCCACTACCGTTTATGAGGACTGGGAAGCCCCGTTTATGTCGTTTGCAAATGCTGACTTAGAGCTTGGAAAGAAGTCACACTTTGCCATTCAGGTGTACACTGAATACAATGAAAGTAATTCGGATATCATAGGCCTTAAATCAAGGGGCGATTTGTATATCGATTATACCAACTCAACATCCGAGTCGCAGGAAAACTGGTATAATCAGTGCAAAAAGGCAAAAGAACTCGCTTCTTCCAATGCTTTAAAAAATGTTGGTAAAACTGCCTTGCAGGACGCGTCGAAGCTTCCACTGCCCTCCTGTTTTTCAAAGGGAACAAACCCGGGATATAAAAGTCCCGAGAACTCGGTTGCGAAAATTACCGCAATGATTAAACAGAAATACGGAGTAACCGAAGTACTTAAATTAACGTTTGATAAGCCAGATGGTGTAGAAGATTTCAGAACCCTTGTGGATGCCAATACCAATGTACCATCCGCAAAAATAGGGAACCATGTTTTTTACTTTGCTTTCAAAGATAAAGATGGTTCTTACCGTTTTTCCGGTGGTGTTTTGAAAAAGGATCATGTTGGTTATGGAAAGTTTGGTGAGACTTATATCCAGGATTATTCTCCCATTCAGGGGGAGGAAAAATATCCAAAAGACATTATACGCGATGCAAACGGGATTTACAATGTGTTTGTATTTGACGGAAGTAAGTTGAAGTAATTCAAACCTTTTTAGTTCTTGGCTGATGGAAGGGCGAATTATTAACCAGCGGTTATGTCATGCGTTGCTCCATGGCCTCACAATTTTTTCGATCCTTGTTGGATTTTTTCGGTGTAAGGAACAGTGCTACTTCGCCATTGGGAACTCTTCACCGGTTAATCTTTCAGTAAAAGATAGCCTAAATATTATGTGTATGGTTGAAAGCAAACCATATACCGTTAATGATAACAAGCACCTCGATTTGTCCGGATGGATAACAATGGAAGGGAAAGCTAACGGATTTACGGGAATTAAACGAGTGGATTTGTCTTTTAATAACGTAGAAGTTTCAGGGATTGAATTTGGACAATTTGAAATTATTTATAAACTGGACCAAACCGAAAAACATTCTTATTTTAATGATACATTAATCGAGCTCCCCATAATTTTAAATAAAATTTCCACACAGCATTCAGTCCCGGTTGATGAGATGTATTTGAGATGTACCAGCCCTGTCTTTTTGATTGCGTCGCAGAAGGGAGCAAGCACCTTGCTGCTGTCCGCCAAAGTAACTTTTGCTTCTGGTACACTTACCAGAAGCATTTCTGTACCAATTGAAGAACGGGAATTTCATCCGAATGATTTTCCGGGTGTGAAATAGACCAAAAAGGGATTACTTTAATTCGTATTATAACTTAGACAAAGCATTCTTAAGACGGGTGACAACCTCTTCCTTTCCTAAAAGTGCAAGCATATCAAATAACTGTGCACCTCCGGCAACACCGGTAGTGAGTACACGGACCAGTTGCATATCAATTTTACCTAATTCTGGTTCCGCAGCTGTAAATAAATCATGTATAGAATTAATGTTCCAGTTATCAAGTCCAGATAGTTTTTCAGTCAGTTTTGTATAGGTTGATTTAGAATTTTCGTTCCATTTTTTCGCCATTACCTTTTCATCATACGAAGTTGGCGCCACAAAAAAATAAGAACCGAGATCATAAAATTCAGTAACAAAATGCGCTTTTTCTTTTACGAGCCTGCAAAATTCCTTAACAAACGCTTTATCTTTTTTAATGCCTTTCGCTTCCAGCAAGGGCATCGCCGAATCTGCCAATTGTTCGTCTGTCTGCATGCGCAGGTATTGTTGGTTGAACCATTTTGTTTTTTCCGGATCAAACTTAGCGCCGGATTTGTTTACACGTTCGAAAGAGAAATTGGCTATTAATTCATCCTTGGTCATAATCTCCCGGTTATCGCCAGGGTTCCAACCAAGTAAAGCAAGCATATTAATAAAAGCGTCGGGAGTGAATCCCGATTCCCTGTAGCCTATGTAGCTTTCGCCGGTTCGTTCGTCATGCCAGTTAATTGGAAACATCGGCAAACCGGATTTATCGCGTTTCGACAATTTTCCATTTCCGTCAGGTTTAAGAATGAGTGGTAGATGAGCCAACTGGGGCATTTCTGATTCCAGGCCAAGGTATCTGTAAATTAAAATATGAGACGGTGCACTTGGAAGCCATTCTTCACCGCGAACGGCGTGTGAAATTTTCATTTCAATATCATCCACGATATGCGCCAGGTGATAGGTAGGCATCCCATCCGACTTCAAAAGTACTTTATCATCTACCTGACTTGAATTTACAGTAACCCAACCGCGAATGATGTCATGAAAACGGATTTCTTCGTTACGGGGAACTTTTAAACGAACTACATAAGGGGCGCCGCTTTCCACTAATTTTTTTACTTCATCTTCCGGCAGCGTCAAAGAATTGCGCATATTCTGGCGAGTCACGGCATTGTACTGTGGAGCAACTACTTTTGCAGCTTCCAACCGCTTACGCATTTCGTCAAGTTCTTCCGACGTGTCAAAAGCAAGGTATGCGTGACCTGATTCGATTAGACGATCAGCATATCTTTTATAAATACCAAGTTCTTTACGTTCGCTTTGTCTGTATGGGGCATAAGGTCCGTCTCCAAAGCCAACGCCTTCATTTGGTTCAATGCCGCACCACTTCAAGGCATTAATGATGTATTCCTCGGCGCCTTTTACATAACGTGTTTGATCAGTATCTTCAATGCGAAGTATAAAATCGCCGTGATGTTTTTTTGCATACAAGTAACTAAAAAGGGCGGTGCGTACACCTCCCATATGTAATCCGCCTGTTGGACTAGGCGCGAAACGTAAACGAACTCTTTTTTCCATAGGCGCCAAAGATAAATATAAAATGTCAACCGATTTTAATAAAAAAAACCTAGCTTTAAATTAATGAAACGCAGGATACTATTATATGTTTTCACTTTTGTAACCGCAGCACTTTGCCAAAAAGCGATTTGTCAGGATTTGAATATCGATTCGTGCTTGCGTGTATTGAAGACGTTGGATGAAGATACTAATAAAGTTATTTTGCTTAACAAAATCGCCTGGCACATCGCGTACTCCAACCTTCAAACGGGTATGGATTATTCCAATCAAAGTATTGAACTGGCTGAAAAATTGAAATTTGAAACGATTTACTCCCGTTTATACAATACGCGGGGCGCCATATTTGCGGACAAAGCGGAAGTTGCCCAGGCATTAAATGATTACATCAGCGGACTGAAATATGCGAAAAAATACAATCAGAATAACGCACTTGCAGCATTGTATAATTCACTCGGAAATATGTATGGCGCCAGTGGTGAAAGCCGAAAGGCACTGTCGTATTACCTTTTGAGTGTTGATGCCATTGAAAAAAGTAAATCGGGAAAGTTGCCGATTCCTGTCTACAGTAACCTGGTAGGAATTTATAATACATTAAATATGTTTGATAGTGCGATGTATTATGTGAACCTGTGTATTGATTATAATACAAAAAGTGGCAACAAAGCAGTTTTAGCTACTAATTATATCTCGTTGTCAGAGATTTATACCGCACAGAAACTGGCCCACCAAGCCCTGGGTGCTGCAGAGAAAGCAGCGTTGCTGGCAAGGGACCTTGGCGATGATTACACCATTTCACACGCGCTGGTTCAGTTAGGCAATGCCCATTTGATTAACGGAAATTACAAAGATGCCTTTAAGTATACAGAAGAAGCCATTGTGCATTCTAAGAAAACAGGTGATCTTCCTGCTTTGGAACAGGCAACGCTTTATCTAAGTCAGATATACGAGGCAACCGGTGATTTTAAGAACAGCCTCAAATTTTTTAAAGAGTATAAAGTTTATCAGGATAGCGCGCTTAATAAAGAGAGCATCCAGCAGGTAAAAAACGCGGAAGCTAAGTATGAAAGTGAAAAAAAGCAAAAGGAAATTGAATTGTTGCACGAACGACAGAAAGTAAGTGAGGCGGAAGGAGCAAAGAAGAAGATGTATTTATATGCGGCAATTGCCGGTATTCTGGCGCTTGCGGTTATTTTAATCGTTTTATACAGGAATAACCGTTTGAAACAAAAAACCAACAGGGAACTGGAGCAATTTAATGTTGAGGTGAATAAACAAAAAAATATTGTTGAAGAGAAAAACAAGGAAATTACCGATAGTATTAATTACGCCAGGAGAATTCAGCAAAACATTTTAACCAATGATAATTATTTTAAAAGGCACACATCCGATTTTTTTATTTTATTTAAACCGAAAGATATTGTAAGCGGAGATTTTTACTGGGCACTAAACCATAAGGGTAAATTAATGGTGATGACGGCCGATTGCACAGGACATGGAGTTCCAGGAGCCATGATGAGTATGATGGGAATTAATTTCCTCAACGAAATAGTTAATGAAAAACACATTGATGCGCCTGAATCAATTCTTAATCAGCTCCGGAGTGATATTATTAAAATGTTAAATCCGGAAGGAAGCACAGAAGAAACGAAGGATGGGATGGATTGTTGTTTGTGCAGTTTTGATTTCGATGCAGGAAAGCTCAGGTATTCAAACGCCAACAATAAGTTTTACCTGATACGGAGTGGGCGCCTTTTAATTTCAGAAACAAATAAAATGCCCGTGGGCGCCGGCCATTCGGTTCACCAGCTTTTTCAGGGTTTTGAAATGGAACTTCAAAAAGGAGACTTAGTGGTTACCTTAACTGATGGATATGCGGATCAGTTTGGCGGGCCTAAAGGAAAAAAGTTTAAGTATAAACAACTTGAACAGTTGCTTGAAAACTATGCGCACCTTCCACTTTTTGAATTAAAGGAAGTCCTCGACATAACCTTTGAAAACTGGAAAGGTAATAACGAACAGATTGATGATGTATGCCTCATCGGTATTAAAGTGTAATGTCTATGGTCAAAAAAGATTTTAATCCCTTTCTCTATCATAGTGCAATCCTCCAGGATCTTTTCCGGGATGCTGTTAACCATAAAAATCCGGCAATTTGGTTATACAATCATAAAGCGCGGACATCACTCTTTATGCTGGAAGCTTTGACGCGGTTGCACAGTAAAGCATTTGAGGCGAAGTTTTTCCAAAAATGGAACAGGCGTTTCAAAAAGCTGGAGGACCTGTTTGGTGTAATGGACGAATACATTCAACCACAAAGAGAACTGAAAAAAAATCGCGGAATAGATAAGCTTATTCGGGAATTCTTTTCAACTCAATCAGAAAAAGCTACTAACAAATGTAACAAACGGTTGAATGATAAAGGTTGGCTGAATAGTAAAATCAGCTCTTTCGAGAAAAAAATTAAACGCTTGGATATTACATACGACGATGCGCATCGAAATGTTCTCCGGGATGCATTAAGATGCGAACCCAGAGAAGTTCTGGAGTTTGTTCGCAGTTTAAACTTTAAGTTCGAGGATATTGAACAAGTTCATGAAGTTCGCCGTAAGTTACGTTGGTTAAGTATGTATGCAGCGGCATTCAGAGGTTTAATCCAATTGGAAAAATCCGGAAAGAAACATTCATTTTCGAAAAATTACCTTACTCAAGAGGTATTGAATTCGCCGTTTAATAAATTGGAACTTAAGCCTGATGGCATTGAGATTATTTTATATGACCGGGAAAAATTTATGGCTTTAAGCTGGTTAATTAGTGAGCTTGGAAATATTAAAGACAAAGGAATACTTCACAAACAACTTTCTGACGCAGTTTATGTAGACACAGAATATTCAAGAAAAGAGGCGGATGAAAAAGCAAACGCGATTTTAAAAGTCAAAGGCAGATTGCAGGCTGAGTTATTAAAAAGAGCTTCCGAGTATACCAGGGCCGCACTGGAGAAGGATAAAATTCTAGACAATTTAATTATCGAATAATTACTAATTTGCCAATTCCTTTTTTGAAAAAAGCGTCGGCGTCCGTTTGCTTTTTTTCTACAGACTGACCATTATGACGAGTTATCACTTTATACAGGTAAACACCATTGGCTAATTTATCTCCGAACTCATCTTTTCCGTCCCAGGCATATTCGGTGATATTTCTGCCAATGTGCAGGCTGCCCAATTCGTCCTTAATAATTTCTTTCACCACTTTTCCCGTGATCGTCATGATTTGGATGGTGAAGATATCAGGGATTTCACTTCCGGTTAGGGTAAATACAAATCGCGTTGAGGTACTGAAAGGGTTGGGGTAATTTAGGACTTCTGTTACTGATTGTTTGTTTACAATTTCAAACTGAATATTATAATCAACGGCACCAGAAACGTTCATGCTCCTGTCATTTGCCTGTACAATGAGTTTGTATTTACCATCTTCGGGAAATTCGGGCCGCCACTCAATCTTGCACGAATTGTTTGGTAATTGTGCTTTAGTAAAGACAAGATCCTTCGCAAAAAATAATCGCTTCTCAGCTGGTTGATTCGGATACTTAATAAACACTTTAAAATCTGAGGTATCATCCAGTGCAAGGAATTTGTTTTCATCTTTCAAGGTTACTAAAACATGCGGCCTCGAGGAAATAATATCGCCGTTAAGGATATGCGTGCCGTCAAAGGTTACATCCAGCAAAGGATTAGCATTGTCGCGGGCAACGTTAAAACCAATTCGGGCAATGTTGTTAAAGTGGTATTGTTCTGCCTGATACTTTGGATGACCCTGCGGGTTTACATCAACCCACAAATAATTAAACCCGGGATAATCCAGACTATTGAAAATTATGGTATCAAGGATCACCTGTCCCGGAACGAAGGGTTTCGTTTTCAATTTGTAAGGTAGTGTGTGGTTTACTTTTTGAGCATCTTCTATTCGGTATGTTACCAACAAACTATCCGTAAATGGTAGAGCTCCGATATTGGTAATTGGTATTTGAACAATGAGCCGGTCGCCTTCCTGAATTGCCTGAAGCGAGGCATTGCTTACAAATCCTTGTTGCGGATTGATGGCGCATTCTGGTACCGGATCGTAATAGATTTGCCATTTTCTTAATTGTGGTGTAAATACATCATCGTACATGCGTACGGCCAGTTTCAGTTTTGGATAGACAGAAGCGTCTACGAAGGACGACATGTTTAGCACATCAAAATTATTCTTGTTGAAAGTTGCCAATGTGTCCATTGTGCCATTTGCCTTAATTCCTATTACTTTTAGTTTTACACTATCATTGGCAAGGCTTTGAGTGGTGTAGTGCCAATGCAAACTATTCCAGTTAATTGCAGGTCCAATAATTTCCGAAGCAATGTAACCATTGTTCCACTTCGTTGTCATTGTATCAATAAGGGTAATTTTATCTGCGGAGGCACTACCAATTACTTCATGGCCGTTATACGGGAAGTTTTGTTTTTTTCCGAAAATGATAACAGGAAGAGTATCAGGAATGCTGCTCAGTGAGCTGCCACCGAATTTTGCAAAGGCCTGGTATAATGAGGAGCCAAACGTGGAAGATTTGTGGGAATTGCTGCTGTAAGCAAGTATATAGTGTCCTGGATTCACACCGTTTAAGAAGGTCTCCAGATCGCTTTTCCAATTCGGATTTGGACCGCAATAGGTATTTGGACCAAAATCAAATGAAGCCCGGCTTTCAAACGGGAAAGCAAGGCAATTGTTGTGCGGAGCAGCAAATCCGGCAACGGTAACTGATGATGTCCAGGGTTGCGTGGAAATGGAATCAAAAACCCCAATCGACCAACCATCGTTATTATTAAAATTATAGTTGGATTCAATGGTGGTATTGATGGTATATTGTATGCCATAAAGGTCGTCGCTTTTAAATTCGTTCTGGCATTTAATCGATACCTTGTTATTGAAAAATGCAAAAAGTCGCTGAGGCTTCAGGTAAGTAACATATCGATAGGTGTCGTCCTTGAATTGGTGGAAGTGTGCCTGTGACCAACCGTTTTTACCGGTAATCTTCTGAAATGAACTTTCTCTCCATTTCAAACGATCTGTGATCAATGTCGAGTCTTTTTTAATCCTCCAAAAATACACAGTACTGTCGGCGCCAGGAAGATTGGTGGTCCATTGAATGATTCCACCGACACTGTTGATGGTTGTGGTGGTAATCGGATTTAAAAATGTGTCATTGGTATCCAGTTGAAGGATGTAATTTGCAGCCGGGGCAAATGGATCTGCCGTGGATGCTTTTAATGTGATTTGAGTTGTATTGGGCACAATGGCGTATTTATAGGGGAACACGGGTAACACATCGCCTCCGGAAATAAAAAGGTCTACAAAACCGTTCGTGGTATTATTGTTTTCAGCGAGTTCGTTTATTTCATTATAGTAATCAATAGTAACCTTGAAATGATTTAGTCCCACAGCCTTTTCAGCATCTTTGAAGATGTTGAAGGAAAGGGTATCCTGGTAAAATGGCGCACTGACTTTATGAAAATAACTTATCGAATCACCATTAGGAAAGAAACGTTCTGTTTTTACGATAAACGAATCTCTAACAGCCATACCGTTATTTTTAATTTTAATTTTTACCGCTATCGAATCAACAAGTGTAAAACCATCTAATGAAACGTATGAATTCTCTATGACATAGTCAGGTTTTTTAAAGGCATTTATTCTGATGGATGGATCGCCTTCAAGGGTCATTTCGAGATTTGTGATTTCCTGAAGTTGATTAGGGATGCCTGAGGTTTTAATAGACGTGTTTTTAATCGCATCACCCACACCTTTAAAATAAGTTTCATAGCCTAATGATTTGTAAATTCCCTCAGTGTAATAATACAACGTGCTCACCAGTCCTGATGAAGAGGAAGCAATGAAACCAATACTGCCCTTATCCGGAATGAGCGTGAATACTTCACTCGTACTATTGGATTCTGGTAAATGAATGTCGCCCGAATAACAGGAATTTGCCAGGAACAAAGGGTATTTGTCTTTATTGTTGTATAGTGAAGGGTCATCAATTGCCTGGTCGAAACCGGTTACAGAACCATGCCCGAAAAATGTAATAAGTGACGCACCATAGTTAATCAGGTTAGTTACAGAGTCGCTTACACTGATTTGAATGGGAGCAGTGGTGGTTTTCTGAAAACTGAAAGTAGTTCCGCCGAACAAAGTATCTTTTATGATGTTACCAAAAGTATTTAAATACGATTTAAAAGCATCCTGTTGAAATTTATCAGCGCCGCCACTAAAATGCAATATATGTTTATGCCAGTCTTTTGGCGGGGCAGGTGAGGCCAAGCCATTTGGTCCAGTACCTTCATGTGCCTGTACCTTGGCTAGATAATTTAATACTTCCTGGTCGGTTTTTCCTGAAACTCTTCCCACGGGAATAAACGGTGTAGAAGAGTTTGCGCCATGAATTCCAGCGGTCAGCAAATTATCCGAAGATGGATTTCCCATGGTTGGAACCCGGCATAAATTCCAGTTATAGGCATTGTTGCGAACTTTTTCGTTGCGGATGGATTTACCGATAAGCAATAAATATTTGGGTGGAGCAGGAAGTTGGTAGCTCAGGTAGCGGCAAAAATTCTTAATAGCCAATGGATTTTTTATGTTCCCATAAGCAAACTGGTCGTAAAGATCATCGATGTCGGCCATGATTACGTGATTGGAACCTCCAGCCATGCTTTGACGGTAAGTTTTATAAGCGTTGGCTGAACTTTGCAAGCTTTTATGGGTAATGAGAACAAAGGCTGAATCGGGATTACTGGTTTGGTAATTGATAAAAAAGCCATTCTGATTAACCGGGCTTAGCTTAGTCACATTCAAAACATTGGCTGAAGTAGTGAGAAAACATTCCTTTTCAGAAAGAGAATTTGGAACCAGTGCTTTCACATTGGAACCATTCACAACACATGAAATATATTTATGATTGGTTAGATCATACAACAGAACAGAAGAGGAACCTACGGTAACATTCTGCAAATCAAGAAATGTTTTAACGGAAGTACTATTGCCAACGAAAAAAAGTTTTTCTGAAGTATTCGCAAAATCCGGGACCTGGGGATACTTTAAATAGAGGTAATGAATGTTGGTGTTGTTGGGGTATATCAGCTGATTCACTTCACTGCTGATTTTAAGATGAGAGGTATTTTGTAATTGAGAAGACGCTATTTGCTTTTCTACATAAATCTGGCTGGTTCCGAAAAACGTAGTATCAAATATAGTGGAGTAGGTACCCGAGGAATTGAAATAATCCAGTTTAATTGCATGATCGTAAGTGAGATTTCCGTTATAGCGTGCCGACGCTCCTGAGAAACTCGCTTTAATGTAGGATGGCAAAGAAGCGGATGAATACACATTTAAATTTCCAAAATTCGTTTGCAGACTGTTTCCGAGCGTGATATTGGTTCCAAAGCCTTCACCGGTAATATAGCGCGGGTCCGTAATTACATTATCGATATACGACATGCCATGCGAATAACTTGAGTTTGAGGTTTGCGCTTTTTCAGAATAAAAGTGAGTTGCAGGGGTGTAACCCGAGAAGTTAACGTCGCTCTCTACACTCATTCTCCGGTTGTTTACCGAAGAGTTCCAGGTAAGAAAAACATAATTGGTGTCGTTGAATAAAGACAAATAGGGGTTTGGAAGTCGTGAAATGTTATGATAGGCAAGTGAGTCAAAAAAGCCATCGTTCTTTTTAGCGAAAAATTCGATGTAATCGCCCGGATTAAAAGTGTCGTCGCTTTCACCATTCACGTGAATGTATTGCTCTTCGCCTTTTAAAAATATCTGGAAATTTTTAGGGTTAATCGATCCGGCAGGGATTCCGGAGTTAATAAGGGTGGTGAAATCAATACGGTAAATTCCTGTTTTTGGAACCTGGATCCGGTAATATTTCTGGGAGTAATCAATCCATTCATTACCATAATTTTGGGAGCTGAGGTAATTTGCATAAACAGACAGAAAGATAAAAAAGAATAAACGTTTTATCATTTAATAATTTTTTTCGAAATGTCGATCTTAACTGTGAATATGTGAGAATACAGCGACGTTGCTACATTGCCAATATTGGTCATCGCGTAATCCAATGCAAAAATTTTGTATTTGATTCCCACCCCAATGTTAGGCTGAACTGTTGTTACATCTGATCCGGTAACATTTTTGGCTTTTTGGATGTTACCAATTCCGCCACGAAGGAATACAAAATGTTTATATCCTAGCTCCAGACCAACCGCTGGTTCCATGCTCCACGCTTTCGTTTTCACAACGGTATTTCGTTTCCCATCAAACGTATTAATAAAATTCACTTCACCGCCTAACGAAAGTTTATTCTCCCATAAACTCCATGTACGGGTTACTCCTAAAATTAATTTAGGAACCGTTACTTCTACCGAATTTGCCGGGATTTCATTTCCCGTAACCGCAAACGTTTGTTTAACATCGTCAGACAGGTTATAGGTCCATGCATTAAATGTGCCCGTTACATCGCGTGCCATAGCAGCTAATCGCCATCCCTGAATATCGTACATGGCGCCGGCATCTAATCCAAATCCCCAGGCGCCGGCAAATTCACCAAGTTTACGGCGAATGATCTTAGCATTTGCACCAATTTTCAACCCTTTCACCTTTGTCATGTTTCGAGCGTAAGATAAAAGAACTGCGGCGTCAACAGCGTTAAAGGATTTTAACCGGGAATAATCAACGTTTCCGTTTGCATCAATGAGCTCAGTAGTATTGGGAATATTATCCACACCAAAGCGGATAAAAGTAATGCCGGCAACGCTATTACTGTCTAACCGTTTTGAACCGCCAATAAAATCGTACTTGGCTATGCCGGCGAAATATTCTGCGTGCATCAATCCTACCTGTAAATTGCTTTGTTGTAAATTCAAACCTGCAGGGTTCCAGTAACCGGCGGTAACGTCGTTCACCGAAGCCACATTTGCATTGGCCATTGATAACGCACGCGCTCCAACACCCACACTTAAAAATTCATTACTGTATTTTGCAATCTGAGCATTCGCAACAGAGACGCATAAAACAATAGCGCAAACTATAAACCGGGTTTTAATTGGAAAACACATAAATATGAATTAAAAATAAGACTTTTATTTGTTAAATAACGGCTTTCCTGCGTAAATATTATTGAAAGCAAAAGAAATACTTTTAGTGAATTTATTGGCTCCCCGATCGTTGAGGTGAAAATAATCAGAATAATACAAGCGATTATTGAAACCAATGGAATCAGTATAATTTAAATAAGGAACAGCATTACTTTTGGCAATGCGCGTAAGATGTTCTACCAGTAAATTTTTATTGCTTGCACTGAGCGTGCCCTGGCCATATACAGGAGATGTTACAAGGAAAACACAACTGTTTACAGTGTTTGCGAAATGAATAAATGAATCCAGGTATGCCCTGTTTTTTGCGCTTATAAACAGTTTCGATGGCGCAGGCGGGTTAGCGGCATTAAAATTTCGGTTCAAGGCAGTCTGATATCCTTTATGCATCAGTGTATCGTATTTTCCAGGAATGGAGCACCAACCGTGAAGTGATGCGCTCAAATAATCTGTTTGAGTATAGGGAAGCGAATGAAGCGGGTTATAGTAGAACGATAGAAAACGGTGGTCCATCAACTGCAATTCGTTTAGCAGTTTTGAATTCCGGAGGTATGGAAAATATCTTGGAAAATCGTTGAGGCGATCGGTATCGTTTTGCAGGGAAAAATAGTCAATGTTCAGGATAATGTATTTTGGAGGAGGATGTTGGCTGCAGTAAATTTTAAGATGGGCCAGGCTTATTCTTGGCGAGGCTCCACTGATCCCGGCATTATAGCTCTTCAGTCTCGTAATGCTGTCAAACACAATAGGATTGAAGTGCATTTCTGCCCTCGACGATCCCATGAACAATACATCATAAGAATTACCTTTTTCAAGAAATAGTTCATTGTATTTTTTAAATATGCCCTGTTTATTTTGGCGGATTCCATTATAGAGGAGCCACCGGTACGCTAGAAGCAAACACACAAATACAAGCAGATATGATACAATTTTTCTGATCAAAATTGAAAATAAATAAAACTGTTGGCGTTAAAATTTCCGAATGCAAAAATGAAAACTCCTACTACCAGGTAAAAGGCAGGTCGGAGGAAGTTATCCTTAAACCGCGTCGGTTTTAAAATATGGTTTTCCTCACCGATTTCTTTAAGGAAGAGAAAGCCCACCATTAAAGCGATCACCAGATTGAAAATTCGGTCGTTTATACTCAACAGATGTTTCATATTACCTTCAAGGTTACATTTGAGAAAAATTTCGCGGTATATAAATTCCAGGTCTGATGTTGTGTTCGCACGGAAAGCGATAAAGAATACAGAAATAAAAAAGAGGGTGTAAAGTCGCCTAAGAGGCTGGGGAATTTGAACGCGTTTAAACAAAGGAATATGTTCGAACAGGTAAAATATGCCGTTTAGCAGTCCCCAGATAATAAAGGTAAAACTTGCTCCATGCCAGAATCCGCTTAAAACAAAAACAATTAAAATATTGAAAACCCACCTGGGTGTGCTTACCCGATTTCCACCCAGCGATATATACACGTAATCCTTAAACCAGCCGGTTAAGCTGATGTGGTGTCGCTTCCAGTAATCCGATACCGATGTAGCAAGCAAAGGCCGGTTCCAGTTAAGGCTTAAATTAATACGAAAGAGTTTGGCCACGCCGATGGCAATGTCAGAATAGCCTGAAAAATCAGCGTATAATTGTACTAAAAATAGGAAACCAGTTATAACGTACTCCAGCGAATTAAAATCCCCCGGTAATTTGTCAAACACGGGATCTACGATCAATGCCAGGTTATCGGCAATTACCATCTTTTTAAAATAGCCCCACACAATGAGTTTAACAGCGGGTGCCCACTCAATAGTCTTCCAGTAATGCACGGTCTTTAGCTGTGGCATTAATGTGTGATGCCTCACAATTGGACCTGCAACCATGTGTGGAAAAAAAGAAACATACAACAAAAAGTCCTGCAAGGTATCATCCGCTTTGTACTTTCTCCGGTATACATCGATGGTATAACTGATCGATTGAAACGTATAAAACGACAAACCGGCAGGAATAATCAAATTGGTGAGTAATGCTGCGTTCGGATTAAACAACGAAAGCCCCGTATTATAAAAAAAAATAAAATACTTAAAAACAAACAACACACCGATGTTGGATAGGATACTAATTGCGAGAAAGGTTTTGCGCGTTGCGGCCTCATCAGTTTTTGAAATGGCTTTTGCCAGATAAAAATCAAGTGCGGAAGTACCAATGAGCAAAAGTAAAAACCAGGGGTTGTACGAGAAATAAAAATAATAGGATGCCAATAAGAGAAGTCCATTCCTGTAGCCGGGCTTTAACAACCAATATACTGAAAACACACATGGTAGAAAAATCAGGAATATCAGTGAATTGAAAAGCATCTTTTGTAAATATACAAACGATTTAATTTACATATATTTACCGTATCGATGAAAATTAAAAAGCATATCCCCAATGCCATTACTTGCCTCAATTTATTTTGCGGATGCCTGGCAATTGTGGCGGCGTTTGAGAACCATTTGCAGCTTGCCGCTTACTTAGTAGGATTGGCGGCTATCTTTGATTTTTGTGACGGCTTTGCGGCACGAATGCTTCGCGTAACTTCTACTATCGGTAAAGACCTCGATAGTCTTGCAGATATGGTAACTTTTGGTGTAGTTCCGGGGATAGTGGTGTTTCATTACCTCGAGGCTATTGAAGGGTCAATGGTGCCTTATACGTTTATTTTAACGGATTACAGTTGGATCAACTATATAGCTTTTTTGCTCGTCATTTTTTCGGCTGTTCGCCTTGCTAAATTTAATAACGACCCGCGACAATCAGATTCTTTTATTGGTTTACCAACGCCCGCCAACGCAATATTCTGGTGCTCCTTAATTTTTCTGGAAGACTCACCGGTTGTGTTGTCGTTAATTAACCCTTACTCCATGATCGTAGGTGTAATATTATTTTCGGTATTGCTGATTTCAGAAATTCCATTGTTCGCTCTTAAATTTAGGCATTTCGGTTGGCGGGGTAATCGCATCCGTTTTTCGTTTCTGGCATTAAGTGTTTTGGTATTGATCCTTTTACAGGAAACGGGTGTACCACTCATTATCATCCTTTACCTTGTTTTCAGCATTATTGTGGATATTGCCTCCCGGCGTAAACGTGTTCCGAGGACTTCTTAAATCGAGATAAACGTCCTTTTTCCGACATAAGCGGTGCGCCTTTTCCATTCAAATATGTTAACTTTAAGCGGTGATTAAATTAACAGGCATACGTAAAGCTTACCGTTTAAACAATTCCTCGTTTGAGGTTCTTAAGGGAATTGACATGCACATTCGCGAAGGTGAATTTGTTTCCATTATGGGATCATCGGGGTCAGGGAAATCCACTTTGCTGAATATCCTTGGAATATTGGATAATTACGATTCGGGAGATTACATGCTCAATAACACCCTAATTAAAAACCTTTCTCAAACCAAAGCAGCTTACCTGCGAAACCAGTTTTTGGGGTTTGTGTTCCAATCGTTTAACTTACTATCTTTTAAAAATGCCATGGAAAACGTGGCGTTGCCTTTATATTACCAAAAAGTTTCGCGTAAGGAACGCAATGCAAAAGCCATTGAATACCTTGACCGTGTGGGTTTAAAAGATTGGGCCTACCATTTGCCAAGCGAAATGAGTGGTGGTCAAAAACAGCGTGTGGCCATTGCCAGGGCATTGATTGGTAACCCAAAGGTTATTTTTGCCGATGAGCCAACAGGCGCACTGGATTCTCAAACGTCCATTGAAGTGATGGATATTTTTAAAGACATCAATGACCAGGGCAAAACCATCGTATTAGTAACTCATGAAAATGATATTGCAGCCTTAACACATAAAACCATTCGTTTAAAAGACGGACTAATTATATAACGATGTTCGACTGGGATAAATGGCAGGAAATATTTGCGACCATTCGTAAAAACAAACTCCGTACGTTTTTAACCGCGTTCAGTGTGGCGTGGGGAATATTCATTCTGATTATTCTCCTGGCTGCCGGTCAGGGCTTGCGTAACGGTGCCCAGTCGCAGTTTGGAAACGATGCGGCAAACAGCATTTGGGTAGACGGCGGGCAAACCAGCATGGCACACGACGGGTATAAACCCGGCAGAACAATTCAGTTAACCAATTCAGATTTTTATCATATCAAGAATAACGTTGAGGGAGTTGATTATGCTTCGGCTGTGTATGATGGAAGGGCCGGTAAAATATTATCCTATAAAAATGAGCACGCAGGTTTTACGGTTCGTTCCTGTGCTCCTGATCATAATTTTCTCGAGAAAGCTAAAGTAATTCAGGGGCGGTTCATTAATGAAAATGATTTCAGAGAATTCAGGAAAGTTTGTGTGATTGGCATTCCTGTAAAGGAAACATTATTCAAGAACGAAGATCCCATTAATAAAATGATTGACGTGTCGGGCACGCAGTATAAAGTGATAGGGGTTTTTAATGATCCCGGAAAGGGTGATAACGACCGTATTTATATTCCCTTACTCACAGCACAAAGGATTTATAATGGCAAAGATCATGTGAACGTGATTTGGGCAAGTACAGGCACTGTTAGTGCGGAAGGAAGCGAACAGATAGTGAGCACAATTCGAAATACGCTCGCAAAGAAATACCACTTTAATCCTTCCGATTTAAACGCGGTAGGTGTTTTCAATAATAATGTAGAGTATAAACGTATTATGGGTATGCTGGATGGCATAAAAGTTTTTGTGTTCATTATTGGGCTATTTACTTTAATTGCAGGTGTAGTTGGTGTGAGTAATATCATGATGATTGTAGTAAAAGAACGTACCAAGGAAATCGGTGTTAGAAAAGCGTTAGGGGCCTCACCGTTATCCATTGTTTCACTGATTATCCAGGAATCTGTATTTATCACTGCCGTGGCAGGCTATGTGGGACTTTTACTTGGAATAGGATTGGTTGAGTTAATTCGTTATTTTGGACTGGAAGGTGATTTTTTTAAAAATCCGGAGGTTGATTTATCCATTGCCGTTACAGCCGTAATTTTAATAATTATAGCCGGCGCGCTCGCCGGATTATTCCCCGCCATCAAAGCGGCAAAAGTTGAACCTATAACTGCATTAAGGGAAGGATAGGATGGTGTTTGAACGCGATAACTGGCAGGAAATTTTTGCGACAATCCGCAAAAATAAACTAAGAACTTTCTTAACGATGTTGGGTGTGTTCTGGGGAATTTTTATGCTGGTAATTATGCTGGGTTCCGGGAATGGTTTGCGTAATGGTATCCTGAAAGAATTTGCAGGAACAGCTACCAATAGTTTTTTTGTTTGGGCTCAGCAAACAACAAAGGCATACAAGGGCATGAAACCTAACCGGAGTTTTAATTATACGCTTGCCGATGCCGAAGCGTTGAAACAAATCTCCGAGTTGGAAGTTGTATCGCCCCTGAACCAACTTGGAGGGCATGACGGAGCCAGCAATGTTATGCGTGGATTAAAAACCGCCGCGTGCGAAATTCAGGCCAATTACCCGAACATTGCAGGTATCTCCGATATTAGAATCGGGAAAGGACGCTTTATCAACGACCTTGATCTTAAAGAAAAAAGAAAAGTTTGCGTGGTTGGTCCGCGCGTGGTGGAAATGCTTTTTCAAAAGAATGAAGAAGTGATTGGACAATACATACGTGTTAATGGCGTGTACTTTCGCATTGTTGGGGTAACGTCTCCCACTGCTGGTGGAAGGGAAGGCAGGGAACAGGCTCAACGTATTAATATTCCTTTCAGTACGTTTCAAAATGCTTTTAACTATGGCGACGTGGTTGGTTGGTTTGCCATTAAGTCACGGGCGGAAGTGCCTGCTGAAAAGTCGGAAGAAAAAGTGATTGCATTATTAAAGGAACGTCATAAAATTGCTCCCAATGACACAAAAGCAATTGGGCATTGGAATATGGCGGTTGAATTTAACAAGCTCAGTGGCTTGTTTAACGGCATTGAAATTCTGGTTTGGATTGTTGGAATTGGAACCCTGATGGCAGGCGTGATTGGTATCAGTAACATTATGCTGATTGTTGTAAAGGAACGCACGAAAGAAATTGGGGTAAAGCGTGCGTTGGGCGCAGTTCCGGCACAAATTATCGGGCAGATTGTTTTGGAAGCTATATTTTTAACATCGATTTCAGGCTATTTCGGTTTGGTAATAGGCATAGGCTTGCTGGAAGGATTGAACGCCGCCATCGGTGATTCGGGAGAAATGTTTACTAACCCAACTGTAGATTTAAACGTTGCCTTGCAGGCCTTAGGTATATTAATTTTAAGCGGTGCCTTTGCCGGACTTATTCCTGCCAGTAAAGCAGTGGCTATTAAACCTGTGGAGGCGTTAAGAACGGAATAATTTAAAGGCCAATAATAGTATTGAAAAAAAATAAAAAAGTTATGATTAAAAAAATTATTAAAACCTCCTTATTAATTGCTTTTGTAGCACTCGTTTTCTGGACCTTTTATTTCCTGTATAACAAATCCCAGAAACCACCTGAAGTTTTTAAAACGGTTATGCCTTTTGATACCACCATTATTCAGAAAACCGTGGCAACCGGATCTGTAACACCGCGTAAGGAAGTAAACATGAAGTCACAGGTGAGTGGTATTATTGAAAAACTATATATAGTCGCGGGCCAGCAGGTAAAGCAAGGCGATATCATAGCTAAAATAAAGATCATTCCCAACATGCTTAACCTTGCCAACGCAGAAAACCGCATCAGTTCGGCGCAGGTTGCTTTTGATAACGCGAAATTAGATTACGACCGTAATAAAGTGTTGTTTGATCAAAACGTGATTTCCCGTTCAGATATGCAGGCTTTCGAAATGCGATTAAATTCAAATCGGGTAGAATTAGAGGCCGCACAAAACCAATTACAGATTATTAAAGAGGGTGCTTCAAAAAGTTCAGGCTCAGCCGGAAACACGTTTGTAAAAGCGACAATTACAGGTATGGTATTGGACGTACCTGTGAAAGAGGGGGGCCAGGTAATTGAAAGCAATACGTTTAACGAAGGAACCACCATTGCCTCTGTAGCCAATATGGGTGAAATGATTTTCGAAGGAAAGCTTGACGAAAGCGAAGTAGGGAAGGTAGAGGAGAACATGGACATTGTATTAACCATTGGTGCTATTGATAAAGAAAGTTTTAGGGCTAAACTGGAATACATCGCCCCAAAAGGTGTTACTGAAAATGGTGCCATTCAGTTTTTAATACGCGCATCTATCAATACGCAGAACAGTTCGTTTTTACGGGCTGGCTACAGTGCAAATGCGGATATTATTTTATCCAGGAAGAACAACGTGATGGTTATTCCTGAAAGCGCACTTCAGTTTGAAAAGGAAAGGGTATTTGTGGAGGTTGAAAGCACACCACAGGTTTTTGAGAAACGGTTTATTAAAACCGGTTTGTCTGATGGAATAAACATTGAGGTGATTGATGGTATCAAAAAAACGGATAAACTAAAACTGCAGCAGCTTTCAGAAAGCGCGGGGTAATATTAAACTATTTTTTTCCACCAGAGGAAGTAATTCAGGTGCCTGTTCTTATTTAATGAAATGTGGTGTTCTTTAAGAAAAAGTAGTTCGATTTGGTTTTCAGACAATTCCATTGCCTGATTTAGCGGAATGCCGGCCTTTTGTGCATACCAGCTTTGACTCATCAAATTACGTTGGCGCTCTTCTTCGCTGAGTTGTTGTTCGAGCGGGTGAGCGGATAAATTAACGCTTTGGAATTGTGCATTGGCATGAGGGTGTTCCCACCCAAGCAAGTGTCCGATTTCATGCGGTATAGTGCGGATGTTTTTATTGGCAATAATGTCGGGTACATGATTTTTGTTAAGTTTAATTCGTAGCCCTTTAAAATCGGCTTCTGCGGGATTATTGCCCGGCACAGAATCAACGATTTGAAACAATACTTTATTTGGTGTGCAATGAGAAACACGAGACAGGATCTTCAGGTTAAATGAAATATTTAGAATGTACCTTCCGGTTTTACGGTTATACACTACCGCTAATTGCCAAAGGATTGATTTCTTTAATGCGTTTAAATCGAATGCTGATGTGCTCGTATTAATTAAATCTGCCTCTATCGCAAGCGAAATGTGAAGGTTGTTTTTTTTAACCGATATCATGATTTTTCAATTTTCATACATGGTTAAAGCCGCGTCAATACAATCGGCCACGTCTAATGGATAATGGGAAGTTCCTGGCTTCCTTCGTGTTCTTCCAAGCTTTGAAATTACCAGTTTTTTTTCGGGGACACAAATAACATATTGTCCAAGCATTCCACGCATGTAAAACACGGTTAAGCCTTTATATTCAGTAAGCCACCACGAATAACCATAGGTGTGATTAGGAGTGCAATCTTCTTCGTTGCATCGGTAAGGGGCTATGGATGATTTCACAAAATTGCTGTCGAGCAACTGTTTTCCGTTCCAGTTCCCAAAGTGCATGTAAAGTTTTCCCATCCTTGCAAAATCTTTGGCGTTGCTGTTGATGCAGCAAAAGGATTTTTCAATACCGTTTTTTTTATCGAGGCTCCAATAGGCATCGTACTCGCAGTTTAGAGGTGTCCAGAGTTTTTCGCTAAGGTAATCGGAAAGTGTTTTGCCGGTAGCTTTCATGATACAATATCCCAATAGCGCCGTGTTTCCGCTGAGGTATTTGTAGGTGTTGCCGGGCTCACTTTCTTTTTCGTCATATCGGGCACTTGCTTTTAAGAGGTCTGAACCGTAGTAGCCTTCAGCCGGATAGGAGAAGGGGTTGGCGTAATTTTCGTCAAAAGCAATTCCTGAGGTCATGGTTACTAGGTGTTCCAGCGTAATTTTGGAGCGCCAGTCTTTTTCAAATTCAGGAATGTATGTGCTTACTGGTTCGGCAAGGCTTTTAATGTAGCCATCCTGCAGGGCAAATCCCAGCAGCGCACCGGTATAGGATTTAGCCATGCTGAACGAATTGGTGTGGGAGGTGTCACTAAAATTATCCCAGTATTGTTCATGAATGAGGCTATCGTTTTTAATGATTATAAAGGCATGGGAATCTACTTCCCGCAGGCGTTCTTCTATATTTTGTGGCAGTACACGACTGTTATAAGATGAAGATTGAGGCCAGGGTTTGGGATCCAGCGCTTTTATTTTCCGGTTTTCAAAAATCTGATATTCGGTGGCACTGGGGCCGCCTTTGCCCTGAAAGTAAGTGGTTGCAAGAGCCTTGTAAAGATACCAGCGCCCTGAGAAAACAATAACCAGGTTAATTAACAAGAATACGGCCGCAAGACTATAGCCTGTATATTTAATGAACCTCCTCATGTGTAATCAATTCACATTCGAACAAGTCACTGAAATGCCTTTTTAATTTATGTTTTATTTCATCCATATTAACATCCTGGCCTAATTCCTTATTTAAACTGGTTACAGCTTTATCCTGTATTCCGCAGGGAATGATGTTTGAAAAATAGTTCATATCCGCATTTACGTTAAAACCCCAGCCGTGCATGGTAACCCAACGACTACAGCGTACGCCCATTGCGCAAATTTTGCGGGCCTTAAACACATTCTCCGCATCGAGCCACACTCCTGTTTCGCCTTTGCTTCTTCCTGCGTTTATTCCATACTCATCCAGGGTAAGTATAATGGTTTCTTCCAGTAGGCGCAGGTATTTGTGAATATCAGTAAAAAAATGATCGAGGTCTAATATGGGATAGCCTACCAATTGGCCCGGACCGTGATACGTGATATCGCCGCCGCGGTTAATTTTATAATACACCGCCTGTTTTTCAGACAGTTCTTTTTCATTAATTAAAAGATGGGCTGCGTCGCCACTGTTGCCAAGCGTGTAAACATGAGGGTGTTCCACAAATAGCAGGTGATTGGCGGTCTTGATCTGATGAGTTGAATCAGCGTTTCGGTTGGCAATTTTTTGTGACACCGTTTTATTAAATAAGCTTTCCTGATAGTCCCAACAGGCCTTATAGTCCATCAGGCCCAGGTCTTCAAAAAGTACCAGCTTATTCAAATTATAAACGTTAAAAAATTAATCGAGTTTGGCCAATTCATTCTTCAGGTTAGTGATGACGTTCACTTCAACCGGATCTATGTTTTTAAGGTCGGCTATGTAACATGAAATCCAATCGCCAATGTTGATCAGGTAAAAGAACTGTTCGACGCGTGAATTACCTTTTGCGAAAATATCGGTTACTGAGCTGCTGTATTTTGTAAAGAGGTTCTTGCAGAGGTCATAACGCTTTATGGTGCGATCGTAATCAAAAGAGGTCCGGAAGGTGATTACGGCCAGGTCATCATTTTTTTCTGTCCAACCTACTAATTCGTTGTGGTTCATTTCAGGAAGCGTGTTATGCCAGCAAAGCATTTTACTGTTTTCATTAATTTGTTGTCTGAATCTTACCGCTACACCTTCGCAGGAGCCTAGCGAGTAAATTACCGGAATTTTATGATGCAACTTTTCTGCAATAGTTGATGCTTCTGCTTTGATAGCTTCCTTCTCGATATCCAACATCGTAATGGAGGCTTTTACCTGGGCCAGCAAATCCGTTTTAACAAATCCATTGAACTGTATAATCTTTAGTAATTGAACCAATGAATATCCTATGCAGGAACGTGGAGGATGTCCTCCAGGAATGATAATGGTATCAAACTGGTGTATTTTTGCAAGGGTTTCCACTTCGCCACCACTTGTCACACAAACCATTTGCGCCTGTTTAGCGATGCCGTGTTTCATGGCAGAAATCGTTTCTTCGGTGTTACCACTATATGAAGAAATAATTACCAGTGAATTTGAATTTACAAATTCAGGTAAAAAGTAATCCTTATTTACAATAATCGGAATGTGGCATTCGGATTGAATAAGTTCCGATAAAATGGAACCACCAATTCCAGATCCCCCGAGGCCTGTTACAACAATGTTCTGAATGTTTGGTTTTTTTGTAAGAACTGCTTTATCTGCAATCTCTAACGCTTCACGCATTTGCGCGGTAAACCCTTCTACTAATGTCTTCATATCAAGTATCAAAAAAGTAAAAATAACAATTTATATGATACTTTCAAGCGTTGAAAATGTTGTAAATTTATGATGGTTTTCGTTCAAAAGCCCTAACCGATTCTATCCATGCTTTTGGAACTTCTATGGTTTCCTTGTTTGTATAGTTAATACAAACGAGCGTGCTTTTACCGGAGGCGCACAAGTATTTATTATGCTGGTCTTCAATGGTCAATACATTTTCAATTTCAAAACTCTTTGTTCCGAATTTGGTGATTTTAGTGTAACAGTAAACGTCATCTTCTAACAGGATTGGACGCTTGTAAGTAATTTCGGTACTAGCCAGAATCATCCCGGTGTTTATCCAGTCGATTTTATTCCTGAATACGTCTTTAAAATACTCAACACGTGCTGTTTCAAAATAAGTAATGTGGTTGGCATTGTTTACATGACCTTGTTTATCAATGTCTTTAAACCGAATCTGTATTTTTATTTTGTGAATGTATGAAGATAGTAATTCGTGTAATTCCATAATTAATATTACATATCGCGGTTTAAGAGGTGCAAGGCAAAAGTTTTTAAGTCATCTTTTTTTGTGGGCGCCGCTTCTAATTCATTTAAATGGTTTAATGCCAAATCCGTATGGTTGTTAGCTGACTGCAAGGCCAGTTCTTTTATTCCCAATTGATTGTATATGCCGGTAACTACTTCTATTTTATGAGCGTGGTCCCCGGTATTCGATTGCAGCGCCTCTTTCAACATGCGCGACTGGGATTCGTTCGCCATTTCAAACGCGTTCAACAGAAGAAATGTTTTTTTATTGGAAAGGATATCTCCGCCAACCTGCTTTCCGAATTTACCATCAACCGCATACACATCCAAAACATCATCCAGTATCTGGAAAGCAATTCCTACATGTTTTCCAAAGTCGTACAAGTGTTGCTGATTTTTTAAGTCTGCTCCAGCGCATATCGCGCCCAGTTGCAAGCTGCAACCCAATAATACAGCCGTTTTAAACGTAATCATGTGTATGTACTGATCAACACTAACAGACTCAAGCGTTTCAAAGTTCATGTCTAATTGCTGGCCTTCGCATACCTCAAGTGACGTTTTAGAAAACAGCTTCAAAAGTGCAGGAAGATGATCCGCCGATGACTGACTTAAAATATCAAATGCCTTAACAAGCATACCATCTCCGCTCAGTAAGGCAATATCATTGGTCCACTTTTCATGCACGGTTGAACTTCCCCGACGCAGCGGGGCTTTATCTAAAATATCATCATGTATGAGCGAAAAATTGTGGAATAATTCCACTGCCAGTGCAGATGGTATAGCGGTTTGCACATTCTTTTCAAAAACATCGCATCCAATTAATGTTAGAAGTGGCCTTACGCGCTTTCCGCCTAAGCCAATGATGTATGACATCGGTTCATACATTTCTTTAGGTAGCGAATGATTAAGCAATTGCTGTTGTTCTTCAATTGCTTTATTTAAGATGCCAAACAGAGAGGAGTACACAAGCACAGCGTCTTATTTGCTTTCGGCCATTTTTAACAAATAGGTGCCATAACCACTTTTAGTTAACGGCGTTGCTATTTTAATCAGCTGTTCTTTTGAGATGAATCCCATTTTAAAGGCAACTTCTTCAATACAACCAATTTTTAATCCTTGTCTTTCTTCAATTACCTGAACAAATTGTCCGGCCTGCATTAAGGAAGCAAATGTGCCTGTATCGAGCCAGGCTGTTCCCCGGTCAAGAATGGATACCTTCAATTTTTTACGTTTTAAATACTCTTTGTTAACATCTGTGATTTCGTATTCGCCACGTGGTGACGGTTGAAGGTTTTTGGCAATTTCAACTACTGAGTTGTCGTAGAAATACAATCCAGGAACCGCATAATTTGATTTTGGCTGTGCCGGTTTTTCTTCAATAGATAATACATTGTGCGCTTCATCAAAATCAACCACCCCATAGCGTTCAGGATCACTCACATGATAAGCAAATACCACTCCCCCATCAGGATCATTGATTTTCTGCAACATTCGGCCAAGTCCAACTCCATAAAAAATATTGTCACCTAAAACCAGTGCTACTTTATCCTTACCAATGAACTTTTCTCCAATTACAAATGCCTGGGCAAGCCCATTCGGAACTTCCTGAACAGCATAGGAAAACTTACATCCCAATTCCTCACCGGTACCAAGTAATTTTTCGAAGTTGGGTAAATCATGCGGAGTAGAAATGATCAATATTTCGTTGATTCCCGCCATCATTAATACCGACAAGGGATAATAAATCATGGGTTTATCATAAACCGGCATCATCTGTTTACTCATCGCTAAAGTTAATGGATGTAAACGGGTTCCTGATCCGCCTGCTAAAATAATTCCTTTCATTTGTTTAGGGTTTAAGAGGCTTAAAAATAAGGTTTTATTTTAAACGGAGTGCTTTTTTATACCGTTTTTTAGCCTTGAGCCAGCGGATATCTTTTATAATTTCTTTAATATCCACTTCCAGTCCGTATGAGTAATAAAGGCCGTCAAAATCAATCCTTGGTTCACTGCGCGAAAGAATTTTTCGATACCCAATGGAAGTAGTTAACCCGATTTCACGGAGTGGTTTTAATGTGATTTCACTGCCAAGACTAAGGGGCACAAATTTCCCGACGGAATGGTAAAGCAAGGTAACTTTGCTGTTGTCATAGATATTGAGGTTGGAAAACCCAAACCCGAGGTTAATGGGAAATCCAAATTTAATGAAGCGCCGGTCGATTATAAGGTATTCAAAGTTTATGGTGCCGTAATAGAGATCGAGGTCGCGAATGCCATTGGTTTCTTGTCCCCTCACGTTGGTATTGGAATGTCCTTTCGCGTCTACCTGGTAATACCCTGTCCCGAACTTATACCTGCTTTTGTAAAGAATGCCCGTATATATTCCCTGTATATCAACAGGTGAATTTCGAATAAACGATTTACGGTTGTCCAGGGCTAGTTGAGGGTATATTTTCTTAGGAGTGAATATCCGGATGGAATCTTTGAGGTAATTTTCCTTTAATAATTTTGCTCTTTCAGAAGATTGTGAAAATGCGTTTGTAGTAAAAAGCAGACACCAGGGTAAGCAAAATAAAGTCCGGAATTTTTTTATTGTATAATAGAATAGCATAAGAGGCACGATAAAAGTAGTTCATTTTAACCCGGGATCAGAGAATTTAGTTTGTAAAAAAGATGGGATTAATTGCAAAATGCTTAGTAAGTTTGCATGCAAATCCACTCGGCATGAACTCTTCCAATTCTCACAAAGCTGTTATTTACTGGCTGCTCACTGGTTGTACGTTAATTTATATCATGGTTGTTGTGGGTTGCATTACCCGTTTAACCCATTCAGGATTATCAATCACCGACTGGAGTTTTATGGGGTCGCTGCCGCCATTAACAGATGAGGCCTGGATGGAACGCTTTGCTAAGTATCAGCAGAGTCCGGAGTTCATTAAAGTAAATTACATGATGGAACTACAGGAATTTAAACACATTTTTTTCTGGGAATATATCCATCGCCTTATTGGCAGGATCATGATGTACGTTTTTGTCATTGGTTTGATTATTCTGTTGATCCGAAAAAAGATCAGTAAGAAAATGCTGCCCTCTCTGATATTATTATTTATTATGGGCGCCATGCAGGCTGTTATTGGATGGTGGATGGTGTATAGTGGTTTACAGCAGAAACCAGCGGTGAGTCATTATCGCCTGGCCATTCATTTAATGAGCGCTTTTACCTTATTTGCTTTCACGTTTTGGTTCGCTTTGCAATTACTGAATCCCAGGGAAGAAGTGAAGGAAAATGAAGGTGATAAATTGAAATGGTGGTCCTTCTCTTTTTTTTGCTTACTGGTTCTTCAGATTGTATATGGTGCGTTTACAGCCGGATATGTGGAAGGTGATGCTGCGAAAATACGACCAGGGAAAATATTTAATTCATGGCCAAAAATGGGGGACGAATGGATACCTGAACAGGTAACTATGAAAGAAAATTTTATTAGCAACATTTTAGAAAATGCCAGCGGGATTCAATTTGTTCACCGTACGCTTGCAATTGTAGTGGTGATAATGGTCTGTTTTATCTGGTATAAATCCAATAATTTAAAACTCACGCATTCACAATACCGCGGGATAACGTTATTAATTTACGGTGTTACTTTACAGTTTATACTGGGGGTGTTAACACTTGTTTATCACGTGCCGGTGTTGCTAGGCGTATTGCATCAGACAGGCGCATTTTTTCTTTTTGCCGTAACGGTTTATTTGATGTTTCATACGTTCAGAAAGGCGAACCGACTCACCTGATTCCAGGAATTGTATTTTTTTTACGGGGACGGAACAACGCATTGAACTTATATTCAATTCCTTCGCTTGGCATGAGCGCAGGGGACTGTGCCAATTGCATTTGTGGATTGATAAAGAAGAATCCTGACAAAGTTTTAATGTTATAATTTTGACGCGCAGTGCTGCCGGCTCCCTGATAAAGAATTAGCCAATCCTGCTTAGGATTTGTTTTCAGGTAATTTTTGTAGCTCCTGGTGCTGTCATCCAGGCAAACCGAAATAAAAGTAATTTTATCTTTGAATTTTTTCCTGAGGTCAACAATTTTTTGCATCTCTTTCTGGCTGGTTTCACTTTCACTTGAAAAAAAATTCAGGTAAATGTATTTTCCTTTATAATCGCTTAATTTCACAAGAGTACCGGATTTGTCGTGCGCTGAAAAATCAGGTGCCGGTGCGCCGGGTTGAAGCTGATAAATGTTTTGCAACATCGTAAACGCCATGGATTTATGGACCGGGTAAATGGTTTCCCGGTGAAGTTGTTCAATAACGCTCAGCACCTGCTGCTTTTCAAAATCCGGACTATAGTAAAAGTCGATTAATCCTTTTAATAAAACCAGCTCACGGATAGTATCGTTAGTAATGGTCTTGTCGTCATTAAACTGATTTTTCAAATCCCGGTAATCGCCAAACGCGTTGATGCTATTGTAAATTCCTCCACCAATTTTTTTAGATGCAAACGCTTTCAAATACCCTTTAAAATGTGTGTTTAAGAATTGCATGTATTCATAATTGGTGTATTGAACCGGTTTCGTTTCAATGAACTGTTTATATAAAAAGGCCTTGCTCCGTGAGGTACTGGAATAGAAGGTAGCGAAGGAATACTCCAGGTAGTTTTTAAAATAAGGGTCGTTTATCCTGGCGTAGCGTTTTTTAGCTGCGGTTAAAAATGTATCAAGTAATACGTTGATTTTTGCTGGCGAAAGATATCCTTCCGCTTTTGTGAACAGTTGATTGTACTGCGTATTAAAATCAATGATGAGTGCATTAAGTTCCGTACTGTCTTTCCCGTAAACACTTATATCTATTGTGGTTTCGGTCCCTTCCTGATGATTGGCTGTGGAATCTTCTGCGGGAAAGTAAATGCCATATACGAAGTTTGGTTTTACATACAATTTACCGGTTAAATTTCGTATGCTGATCATAACCGGCCGTATCAGGCTGGAATGAAATTTCAACTCGAAGTAGCCATCCTGATCAACCGTATCTGCACTTTCTTTAATCCTATTAAAATTCACATAGTCGGTAAAGTCACTTAGCACCACTTCTTTGCCAATATGTGAAGGATGCGCTTTGCCTTTGATGGTAATATTTTGCGAACGACATGTTCCGACCGCTATTAAAAATATAAGGATGAATCGCATACGTTTGTATAATACCAAATATACCATAAGTTACAAGATATGTTCCCGCGCTCTTCCTAAAATATGTTATTGTAAGCACGATCACAATAACAAAACATAAACGATAATCTTAATTCAACATGCAGAAGAAATGAGCCGAAATTAGGCCTTCTCTACGATTGACTAAAAAAACTAAAGTGAACGTTTCCGTATTTACGGGTTTCCGTGTAGTTTACGCATTGACTTAAATCCGTTCGCGGTCCGTGTTCAATAATCAACAATCCCTCTCGAGCTAATATATTGTTCTTAAATACCAGCTCATGAATTGAAGCAATGTTATCTAATTCATATGGCGGATCTGCAAAAACAACATCGTATTTTCCTGTTGATTTTTCAAGATATTTAAAAACGTCGGCGCGTTCAGTAAATATGGTAGGGAGTTGAAGTTGCTTTGCGGTATCTTTTAAAAAAAACAAGCAGGGAGAATGTTTATCGATAGCGTAAATTTTCTCCGCACCGCGCGAAGCAAATTCCAAACTAATGTTCCCTGTACCGCAAAATAAATCCAGTACAATGAGCCCATCAAAGTTGATTCTGTTATTTAAAATATTAAACAAACCTTCTTTTGCAAAATCGGTTGTTGGCCGTACCGGAAGATTTTTCGGCGCATGAATCTGTTTTCCTTTATGTCTGCCTCCAATTATTCGCAAAACATACGGTTTAAGAGGGTGTAGTTATGATGTTGGGGCAAACCAGCCAGGTTACTCCAGTTGATAGATTTGTGTCCGATTCCCAAACGAATATTTTTAATGTATTTTTTTAGAACTGAAACAATTCCAGATTCCGAAGGTAAATTTCCCGTTAGAGTAATTTTTACTGTTAATGGATTCAATTGGTATTGCTCTAAAATAAACAACACATAATATAATATATCTTCCTCGGTTGATACAGAAAATTGATTGGCCAGCAGGAATTTTTGGTCTTGTTTCACTACCACCTCAATGAAAGATGCGTGAATGCTTAACAGTATGTCTTCCTTCGCAAGTTCCTCCGAATGAAGTAAGATTCTGGACTGAATTGTAAGCGTATGTTTTAGCAGGTGTTGTGGAAATAACCGATCGAGAGTAGATTTCAAATGCTCATCAATCGAATACATAAGTTTGATGTCAGAGTTGAGGTCATCAGTGATAATCAGTTTATCACCTGTAGTTCCTGTGTTAAATTCGAGAAGTGTACGACTGCTTTCTTCGTTATAAAAAGTTGCAGGGCACAATGTAAACTGTTTCTCAAAGTAATTAATGTACACGTGTTGGTAGGTTTTTTCAGCCAGTCGATGGTGTTTAACCATCTGTAAGAGCGCGTCACTCAATCCGGTCTGTGTCTGTTCTTCATAGGAATGATGAGTTAACCATAATGGTTTTTCAGCCGCCGCGTTCAATTCACAAAAACTAACCGTCGAGGGAAGCAGTTCAATCACCAGAATATCGGCATCGGCGGATACATTTCCGTAACTTGATTGATCTGTTTTAACTTCACCAGGCATATTTTTTACAAAAACGAATCTAATAAAAGAATTCGGGAATGAACTTATTTTGGATTGAATATTTCTTTCGCCATATTTTCTCTTGGCAGGATGTTGTAGTACTCCTCAACTTGTTCTGTTTTTCCGTTGCGTTTAAACGTCACTTTAGTCTCTGTGTAACCTTTGCAGCTTTTTTGGAACGCATCGAAACTCATATCCATAGTATTTTGGGGATCCATGTGTTCAATTATGCGAACGATCTGAAGCTTCGATTTAGTGACCCAGATCTGGTTACTAACCGTATCGTTGGCGACAGCCCCAATTACATAAAACGTTTCTTTTTTTATTTTCCGAACCGATAGTACTTCAGTTTTAAAACCATCTTTCGCGAGCCTGTTTATAACATCCGGAAGTTCCCTAAAATACATTCCACCAAGCAATAAAAGCAGCGTATTAGGATCATGGTTTACTTTTTTAAGCGTATGGGATTTATACCTGTAGGAACTATCGTTTTTAAATATGACGAAATTACCTTCTTCGCTTTTTCCGAAATCAATTCTGAACTTGTCAGGGAACTCAATGTATTCGTGCCATTCCGAATGGCCTACGATACTATCGTTGCGGTAATGCGTGTTTTTTTGGGAAAAGGTATAAGCTTTGCACGGACCGTTTTTATATTTCGCATGCATCGCTTGCAAAACATCGTTCCCAGTTTTGTAAGGTTTTTTTACGGATGTCAGTGCAATGCCGATTCCGATTTCCTGTGAAAAAAGATGGATGCTGCAAAAAATAAGAAAATAACAACTGAGGGGTTTCATGTTGAATAGTTTAGCTGCCTGTGAAATTCAGAACAAATTATGGCGCAGGCATTCGCAGCATTCAATGATTCGCTACCATTAGATGTTGCAGGCGGAATAGTAATTGGGGCGTTAACATAGGTCAGGGTTTCTGCGCTTATACCGTTTGATTCATTCCCAATAACCAGTAGTCCGCTGGAAAGGGAGCTCGTATAAATATTTTTCCCCGTTAACACGGCGCCGTAAACCGGAATTTCTTTCAGATGAGGCGCCAGGTCTTGAATAGACATTTTTAAAACCGAAACCCTTAAGATAGCTCCCATGCTTGCCTGCACTGTTTTGGGGTTATATAGTTCGGTGGAGGTTGGTGAGCAGATGACTTGTTTGATCCCGAACCAGTCTGCTATCCTTATCATTGTTCCAAGATTTCCGGGATCGCGGATATCATCCAGGAAAAGTGTGGTGCTATTGTTAAGAAGACTGATGTCCAGCTCAGGAGTTACCATCCGGGCAATTGCGAGTACCTGATTCGGACTGGTTAAAAGGCTGATTTTTTGAAGCTCTTCGGAAGTGAGTTCGGTAATTTTAAACTCCCTTCCCTTAAACAATTCATCCTGCTTGTTGAGGTATTCGGAAGTAGCAAACACTTCGATAACCTGATATGCTTCGTGCGTAATAAATTCTGTAACGAGTTTAACACCTTCTATGATAAACAAGCCTTCCTGATCCCTGTTTTTTTTAGAGTGTAAAGATTGTATATATTTTATCTGATTTTTACTAATCACTTTTTAAGACTAAATTAGTAGGCTATAAATGTAAGTAATCCATTTGACCTTTAATCAGGATATAAGAAGTATTTTAGCTGCCTTTGCGCCGTATGGAAGATTGTATTTATGTCTGACTTTACTTTGTATATTTTCAACTTCCTGCAATGTCAATAAACACCTGAAGGAAAATGAATACCTGTTAAGTAAAAATACGGTTAAGGACAACGGAACAAATATTGATAACAATGATTTAGAAGCTTTTATCCGCCAAAAGCCGAACCGTAAAATTCTTAAACTGTTTCGCTTCAATTTATGGTTATATAACCAGGTGGATCAGCAGAAAATGCTGGAGAAGAAAGAGAAACGAGACCGTAAGTTTGACCGCATCAACGCCAAACGGATAGAAAAAACAAACCGGAAAAATGCAAAGCGACTCGCTAAAGGAAAACCTGCTAAACTTCCTAAGTTAAAGAACAAAGAGAAACCCACATTTAGGGAAAGTATCATGGAAGCAGGTGAGCCACCGGTAGTTCTAGATACGTTTTTAACTAAAGTTACGAAAAACCAATTACAGAAGTTTGTCTTTTCAAAGGGGTATTTTGATTCTGAAGTCAGAGACAGCCTGGTGTTGGATTCTAAGAATAAACGGGCTAAAACATTTTATTCCATCTCAACATCGGAACCTTATTATGTCCGTTCCATTAATTATAAAATTGAAGATCCACTGATTGAATATTTTATTTTAAACGATTCCGTTTCCAGCCTTATCAAACATAATACAATTTATGATGAAGAAATACTTCAAAAGGAACGCGACCGGATTGCAGAAAGTCAGTTGAATAACGGTTATTTTTATTTTGCTCCTGAGTATGTGTATTACCTGGCCGACACGAACCTAGCCGGGCAGAATGTTAACCTTACAATTGGCATTAAAATGTATTCGAAGAGTTTTAGCGAAGTCAATGATTCTCTGGTATACATCAATCATCCGCGTTTTTATATCGAAAACGTTTATGTGATACCCGAAACTATTACCGACTTCAGGGGTAAGGCCAACGATGTGTATATGAAAGATACCGTTGATTATAACGGATTAAAAATATTGCATAACAGTCCGTTAAAATTCAGGAAAAAGGATCTGACACGCGATGTTTCGGTTGCCCCCGGACAGCTGTATCAGCAGAAATTTTCAGAAGACACCTACAAAGGAATGACGTCGCTGAAAGTTTTTAAAAGTGTGTTTATCCAGTATATAAAAAATCCGAATTTTTCGGATAAACTCGATTGCTACATTGTATGTCAGCCAGTAGTAAAACAAGCGGTTACGATTGAGACGGAATACAATTATACTTCCGGAAACTCGGGAATTGCGGGCAGCCTGGTGTTTCAAAATAAAAATGCCTTTCGCGGTGCAGAACTGGTTGAGCTAAAATTAAAAGGATCGATTACAGCGCAAAAACAATTCAACACCCAGCAAACCACTACCACCATCAATGACGTTCAAAATACCTTTAACACAGTTCAGTTTGGCCCGGAATTAAATATTTATTTTCCCAAGCCCTTGTTTCCGTTTACTTTGTTTTACTACAAAAAAGATTTAAATGAAAAAAGGTATTTTACTTCACCAAAGACCATTTTAAATTTGTCCATCAATTACCAGTCGCGCCCCGAATTCGACCGAACCATTTCCAGTGTATCCTATGGTTTTAAATTTACAAACAGTTCAGGTTTGTTTACGTATGATGTGATTCCATTGGAGACCTACGTCGTAAAAGCGAGGTTGTTTGGAAATTTTCGTAACGACTTACTTAACATCAATGATTTTTTTCTTTTAAATTCCTTTCAGGATCACATCACCACTTTATCCAAGGTTTCAGCCACCTTCAACAATCAGGTATTGAGTAAAAAACGTAATCCTATGTATTTAAGAATGAGCTTAAGTTCTTCCGGGAATATTCTGCGTGGCTTGTATTCGGCAACCGGACAACCAACTGATGCGCAGGATCGTTACCTGATCGACGGCATACCTTTTTCGCAATTTGTGAAAATTGATACCGATTACCGGTTTTATTTTAAAGTTAGAAAGTTCGGCAAACTCGTGTACAGGCTCGCAGGTGGATACGGACATCCGCTTAAAAATTTAACAACCTTACCTTACGAACAAAGTTTTTTTGGCGGCGGTCCAAATACGAACCGGGCTTGGCGTGCGCGGACACTTGGTCCGGGAAGCTATTCCCAACCCGAATCCGTTACCGCCCGTTATGATAAAATAGGGAACATTCAAATTGAAAGTAATGTGGAATACCGTTTTCACATCTTTAAATCGTTTTACGGAGCATGGTTCGCGGATGCGGGAAATATCTGGCTGTCATATGAAGATCCAAGTAAACCAAACGGGAAATTTGCCATAGATAAATTTTATAGGGAAATCGCCCTGGGTTCCGGTTTTGGCTTGCGGTATGATTTTAGTTTTTTTGTTTTGCGGCTTGATGGAGGTATGCGAGTGCATGATCCGCAATACGCTGAAGGCAAACGGTGGGTTTTTGGTACGCAAACGCTTCGGCAATCGGCTATTTTGAATTTCGGTATTGGTTATCCATTTTAATTTCTTACTGTATTTTTTAAACGTAGTTCTTGTTTAACATGGGTATGAGGGTTAGCACTTCTAGTTGAGAAAGGAACCGCAATGTATGCTATCAAGGCGCATTTTTTATTACCTTTGCCCCTCATTTTTATAATCAATGAGTTTTACCGACGAATTACATAAACGAAAAACATTTGCCATCATAGCCCATCCGGATGCGGGTAAAACTACCCTTACTGAAAAATTATTGCTTTTTGGAGGTGCGATTCAATCGGCGGGCGCGGTTAAGTCCAACAAAATCAAAAAATCAACAACTTCCGATTTCATGGAAATTGAGAAACAGAGAGGGATTTCAGTTTCAACTTCCGTGATGGCCTTCGACTACCGGGATTTTAAAGTTAACATTTTGGATACTCCCGGTCACGAAGATTTTGCCGAGGACACCTACCGCACCTTATCGGCTGTTGACAGTGTAATTATGGTTATTGATTGTGTGAAAGGCGTGGAGCCGCAAACCCGTAAATTATTGGAAGTGTGCCGTATGCGTAACACGCCAGTAATCGTTTTTGTAAATAAGATGGACCGTGAAGGACAAAATGCTTTTGATTTGCTTGACGAGATTGAAAAAGAATTAAAAATCCGGGTTCGTCCGCTTACCTGGCCGATTGGTATTGGAAAATCATTTAAAGGTGTTTACAATTTATATGAGAAAAAATTATCGCTGTTTCAGGGCGATAGCAAAACAACGGTTGAAGAAAGCGTAGTGTTGAATGATGTGAATGATAGCGAAATTGAAAAATACATTAGCGTGGATTTCGCTAATCAGTTAAGGGAGGATATTACGTTGATTGATGGAGTTTATGATGATTTTAATAAAGGCGAATATTTGAAAGCAAACGTGAGTCCGGTATTTTTTGGCAGTGCGGTGAATAATTTTGGAATAAAAGAATTGCTGGATTGTTTTGTTGAGATAGCTCCAACACCGCAGGGAAGAGACACTGATGTAGCTGGACATATCGAACCGGATTCACCTAAATTCAGCGGGTTTGTTTTTAAAATTCATGCTAATCTTGACCCTAAACACAGAGACCGTATTGCTTTCCTTCGGATAGTTTCGGGAAAATTTGAAAGGAATAAATATTACTTCAATGTTCGGGAAGGAAAAGACATGCGGTTTAGCAATCCAACAGCCTTTATGGCGCAACAGAAATCTGTGATTGATGAATCCTATCCGGGGGATGTGATTGGTTTGTATGATGCGGGTAATTTTAAAATTGGAGATACATTGACCGAAGGAGCGAAATTTCATTTTAAAGGAATTCCGAGTTTCTCACCCGAGTTGTTTAAATACGTAACAAACCTCGATCCGATGAAAACCAAACAATTACAAAAAGGATTGGAACAGTTAACAGACGAAGGTGTTGCACAATTGTTTACGAAGAAAGCTGATGGAAGAAAGGTTGTAGGAACCGTTGGGGCATTACAATTTGAAGTAATTCAACACCGGTTAAAATCGGAGTATAATGCGTCTTGTGGGTATGATTCAGTAAATTTGTACAAAGCACTTTGGATTGAATGCCAGGATAAGAAAAAGCTGGATGAGTTTCTGGTAGATAAATCCAATCATATTGCTTATGATAAGGAAAACCGTTTGGTGTTTTTAGCTGAATCTGCCTGGCTGCTTCAAATGGCACAAGAAAAATTTCCTGAAATCAAATTTCATTTAAAGAGCGAATTTTAACTTTTTTATTTTTGTGTATGAAAATTGCGTTTGGTATAGGAATAATTTTAATCATTTGCATTTCCTGTAAAAAGGAGTACACATGTGAATGCAAAACAATAGACGTGCATCAGGGATTTATCAATCCAGTAAATTATCAAGTTAAAGAAAAGAATGAGAAAGATGCATTATCAAACTGCGCAAAGCAATATAACGCTTCAGGATCTGCAACAGGAGGTATAAAGTGTGATGTAACACAAAATTAATTATGGCAAATATTTTTGAATTCAACGGTTATAAGCCGATTATAGATAAAAGTTCTTTTGTTCACCCCAACGCAACCGTTACCGGTAATGTCATCATTGGTAAAAATGTGTATATCGGTCCGGGAGCAGCAATTCGTGGCGATTGGGGACAAATCATTATTGAAGACGGATGTAATGTTCAGGAAAACTGCACCATTCATATGTTTCCGGGCACGACCGTTTTATTGAAAGAGTCGGCGCATATAGGGCACGGAGCAATTATACACGGCGCCACTATTGGTAAAAATGTACTGGTTGGAATGAATTCGGTTGTTATGGATAATTGCATCATTGGGGATAATTGCATCATTGGCGCCTTATGTTTTGTGCCTGCAGACACCATTATTGATGAGCGGAAAATTGTTGTGGGTAACCCCGGGAAAGTTGTAAAAGATGTGAGTGATGATATGATTTCCTGGAAAACAAAAGGCACTGCCTTGTACCAACAGTTACCCGCCGATTGTTATGCTAGTTTAAAGCCGTGTGAACCCTTGCGCAGGATGCCTGCATACCGTCCTGATCAGCAAAACGAATACAAAACCTGGAGCGAGGAAAAAAGAAAGAAGGGTTAGAGTTTTTGGTTTAATGCCACTGCTATTTGCTAATGATCATAGGCATAGCATGGAGGATCGGCAAATGTCAGTTTAAAGTTAAGTGTAATCCCAAAAAAGAAAAACCAGTCTTTCGTTCTTGGATTGCCTCGTTGTTCGTTCACATTACTTCCTGCATTTTTTGATCGGTCGGAAAGCTTAATCCCGTTAATGCTGGAAAACGGAACAAGGTTAGGATCCGGATAGGTTCCACTCACATCGTCCAGGTAATCAGTAAATGTTTTTCGCGGCCCCCATTCAATACCAATACCTACTTTTTTAGAAACGTTTAATTTAGCTCCAACACCAAACGGAATTCCTACCTGTGTAAGCCTGTATCCTTTTGACTGGCCCTCCGTACGAAGTGGCTGGAGTTCTATCCAATGATTCCCCATTTGGGCCATTGGCTTAAAACGAAACACGTCCAATCCAAGGAACAAAAAGGTTGTAAATTTATATTTATCGTTGCTGATACGGTATTCAAGGAAATTAAACTCCGCCAGTACATTAAATTCCATAATTTGTGATTTAAAGTTAAGGTTGCGTTGAAGTTGGTCAGCATCCTCACTTTGCGAATCATCTCCCATGATATTCCCAAAATTAAAACCACCTCGAAAGGCATACCGGTAATTTGGTGTAAAGCGGTAAAAAAGACCACCCGCAGGTTGAGTTAAATGAAATTGTTTCGTTGGATTTAAATCCCCGATGTAATATGCTCCTCCTAAAAAAATGCCTAGTTCGTGTTGTCTGAAGTTTCTCTTCTTGGTTTGCGATAGCAAGGAAGAAGAAATCGTTAACAGGCTAATAGTTAAGAAAAAAATAAATTTCATAATTATATAACGACGCTTTATTAAAAAAAGTATAAATTCAAATTATAAAATTAGCGCTTTAATTTTATATGTGCGTGAATTCTCTTCACAATGCACTAAATACAGGCCAGGAGAGAGATTATTTTGTTTGAGTTGGTAAGAGATGCCCGTAGTTACATCTTCTAAAACAAGCTGGCCAGAGGAATTGTATAATTTAATTTTTCGTTTTTTAGTATCGGGAAATTGTAAAGTGCTTTCCGTAGTAAAAGGATTAGGAAAAAGTATAACGTTCTTTTCTGAATCTTCAATTGATACTGCAGAAAGAACTTCTCCGCACGTCATAGTGGCAAATCCGTCCAGTTTTCCGCAACCCCACTTGTTATTAGGTAGTTGGTTGGTTGTGTATACATCCTGATAGGCGCAATTGACAATGGCCTGCTTTAATTCGCGGTTGGTAGCAGTTGGCTGACGCTGGAAGTATAACGCAGCGAGACCTGCCACAACCGGACTTGAGGATGATGTTCCACCGGCTGTAACATGGTAACCTCCCTGAGCCACCAAATAGGGCGCATTGGTTTTGAGATTAATAATATGTGCAAGCGGGGAGCTGGCTAAAATGGTGGCACCGGATGCAGTAATGTCCGGTTTTATACGGTTGTCTCGTGTGGGCCCTGTACTGCTAGTATGATGCAACTGGCCTGCAACTTCGTTATTTACCTGAAGGCTGTTATTAAAATCGTAATACCTGTTTCGGTTAATATAATTTCCTACCGCGATAATTTCATCACTGCATTGAAAGCCGCTCACAATGGACTGAATGGTGTCGGCAGCTTTGTAATGTATAATTTTGGGATATTGAGATGCATCAGGTAAGCTACCGGTATAATAGTTAAAATCCCATGAGTCAATCCTGCCGGTTCCGGAGTGGGAAATGCCCCAGAAATAATTCACACTATCCGCTTTAATAGTGAGATTAAGTTCGTAAACACCAAAAGGGTTAATGCTTGCAACGCTTTCTACTATCCCGATTCGGTTCGTGTTATGGAAAATAGTATCTCTCATGAGAGTATCGAGCGCATAGGAATAATTCTTAAATTCCATTGAGCCACGGTCTTTAAAGCCCGGGTTGGTTACTCCAACACTGTATTTAACATTTTTAATAAGGTTTGTATCCGAATATTCGGTTAGGCGTATGGTATTACCCGATGTTTTTATCCAAGTAAAATTGGTGTCGGTTGCAATGACATTATATCCTACATGGAATTTTGAAGAACCACCGTTTCCGCATGCTGCTACAAGTGCGCGTCCAGGTATGTTGCTTACCATATTGTTGATCACTTGTGTTTCTAGATCGGTGCCATCATGGCTCCCGTAATAATCACCAACACTTGCATTTATAACAAGTGGCTTATTTAAAAGCGTAGATTTTGAAATAATATATTCAACGGCATCAGCGATTGTAAATCCTGGACGGCTAAAGTCAACGGCTACAACAATCAAATCAGCTTTGGGAGCCATACCTTCATAACGGTTTATGGAATAACCATTACCCGCCGCAATTCCCGAGCTATTTGTTCCATGCCCGAAATGAACCATGTCGTTGTGCGTACAATATCCCATGTCAATTTCAGTATGGTTCCATTCCTGTCCATATCCAAATTGCGTGGGCGTATTAACCGCTAATGGTTTAGACATATCCCACAGAAATTTAATCCGCGACTTGCCATTCACATCTTTAAAATCAGGGTGATTGAAATCGGTTCCTGAATCAATAATGCCGATAATTACGCCACTTCCATCATACGGCTGGCTTAATGGGAAAATCCCTGCCTTTATATCTTTGATTCTGTTTCTCACAACGCATGTATCACCTAATGGTTTCAATTGGTGTTGTATATATTCAATTCTTAAAACGTGTTTTAATTCTGCCAGCGCTTTAATAGTCTGTACCGATGCAGTGACAGAATAAATGTTACCGTATTGATAATGAACTTTACTGTTTTTTATTCTGAAAAAATTGACTTCTGTATGGGGTTTTACAAGCACGAGCACCTGTATGGTTTCAGAAGGATTTGCATCCTGTATTTTATGGAGAAGTTCAGCGTTGAAACGGGATTGTGCAGTTAAGGTCAGAGTAAAAAAAAAGAGAATAATTGCAAAATGTAGCTTCATGCGTGATTTATTATAGCATTAAATTACAAATAATTTAGATATTTACAAGATGCCATTTCGCACTGTCTTTTACGTGATTATCCTTTTGAAATTCACCAATTGTCTTTCACAGGATTCGGTTGCATTTACAAAAGACTTACGGTTGTACGAAGGGTTGTATTTAACATATCAGGATTTCAGATACAACTGGCCAATCCCTAAGGAAAAAATTAATACCCCAATCAACAAAGATCAACTCGATTTTTATTCAAAACTGATCGAACAGGAATTGATTGAATACACAGAGAGGGATGGCACGGTATCAAAAATACAATCTGAAAAAGTGTGGGGTTACTGCCAGAACAATATCATTTTCATAAACCAGGATAAAAATTTTTACCGGATTCCGGTTTTTGGCGCAATCAGTAATTTTATTGGCACAGCAGAAGTAATAAATTATTCGCCGGGTTATGATCCGTTCATGAATGCCCCCATAAATAGTACGAATTATAAAACACGGGAAATACGACAATTCTTGTTTGATTTTTACAGTGGTGAAATTGTTCCGTTTAGTTTAGAAAAAGTGGAAGAGCTTTTGAAGAGGGACGAACCAATCTATAAAGAATTTATGTCGTTGAGCAGAAAAAAGCGTAGGGACGCGGTTACAAAATATATCCGTATGTACAACGAAAAACACCTTGTATACTTTCCAAAAGGATAGTTGTTGTAACGAAGGCTGCTGTAAATGGATTTAATTTTGGGATAAACCAAAATTATCATCACATGAAAAATCTATTTTTTATTTTACTAATTTGTTTCGCGTGTTCTATGAACAGTCAGAATTCGAAACAGGATATTTCAAAAGCAAAGGAAATTGTCTGGTACGGTCTAAATTTTTCGAAAGCTAAAATGGTTGGCCAGTTTGATCAGGCTGTTGGCGCGGGTGCAGCAACCTCTTCAGAGTTAAAGGACAAGTGGATCCCGAGTTGGAATACATTGGTGGTGGCCGAACCCCAAAACTTTAAAATCAAAGAGGCTCTTAAAAAAGACAATATTTACATTGATTTAAAGCCTGTTGAAAAAATGAATCACGATATTAAATCAGAAGATTTGGTAAGTATGAACACTTTTGCTTTTGAAGATGCCGCAAAGTCTGTTCAGGACGTTGTAACTATGATGCCGCCGGGAGATAAAACGGAAGGGATTGGTTTGGTATTTATTGTTGAAACGTTTGATAAACCAAGGAATGAGGCCTCCGTTTACGCAACTTTGTTCGATATAAAAACTAGAACAGTACTCGCATCCGACAGGATTGTAGGAACACCAAAAGGAATCGGGTTGCGCAACTTCTGGGCTGGCGCTATCCGTCACATCATTAAACAGATTGACGATACTTACTATAACAACTGGAAATAAACCCTTTTTTTGACGTTCCGTAGGACACTCTTTTTTAAGGGTGTCTTTTTTATTTTCCCAAATTTTATTGGGTTTTTATCTTAACTTTATACCTCAATTTTTTTTATTATGTCAGAAGTAGGAAGACAAATCATTTACAGCATGGTAAATGTATCGAAGATACATCCACCGCAAAAACAAGTATTAAAAGATATTTACATTTCGTTTTATTACGGAGCAAAAATAGGTGTATTAGGTTTAAACGGTTCAGGTAAATCGTCCTTATTACGTATCATGGCCGGTATTGATAAGGATTATTTGGGTGAAATCCATCAATCTCAGGGCTATTCCATCGGTTTATTGGAACAGGAACCAAAACTCGATGAGAACAAAACAGTTATCGAGGTTGTGAGAGAAGGTGCGCAAAAGCATGTGGATATTTTAAATGAGTACGAAGAAGTGAATAATAAATTCATGGATGAGGAAATTTTAAATGATCCTGATAAAATGGATAAACTTATAAACCGGCAGGCGCAATTGCAGGATTTAATAGATCAGCATGATTTATGGAACCTCGATACACGGTTGGAGCTTGCAATGGATGCCTTACGGTGTGCCGATAGTGACACTCCTATTAAAATTTTATCAGGTGGTGAGCGCCGCAGGGTTGCTTTGTGTCGTTTACTGTTACAGGAACCGGATATTTTATTACTCGATGAGCCTACTAACCACCTGGATGCGGAAAGCGTGGATTGGTTGGAACAGCATTTACAGCAATATAAAGGTACCGTGATAGCGGTAACCCACGACCGTTATTTCCTCGACAATGTTGCGGGTTGGATTCTTGAATTAGATAGAGGAGAAGGGATTCCATGGAAAGGAAATTATTCTTCCTGGCTGGAACAAAAAGGTGCACGTTTGAAACAGGAAGAAAAAACAGAAAGCAAGCGGCAGAAAACATTAGCAAGAGAATTGGACTGGGTTCGTCAGGGAGTTAAAGGGCGTGGAGTCAAGCAAAAGGCTCGTTTGAATAATTATGATAAAATGATGAATGAGGACATAAAGGATAAAGAAGAGAAGCTGGAGATCTTCATTCCTAACGGTCCACGTTTAGGTAACGAAGTTATCGAGGCGATTGATGTTTCCAAAGGTTTTGGTGACAGATTACTTTATGAGCATTTGAATTTTAAATTACCACCAGCAGGTATCGTCGGAATTATTGGTCCGAACGGAGCAGGTAAAACGACCTTGTTCCGCATGATCATGGGTGAAGAAAAGCCAACAAGCGGGGAGTTTAAAGTTGGACCAACGGTTAAAATTTCTTATGTTGATCAAAACCATAAGGAATTAGATCCGAATAAAACGGTATACGACGTTTTAAGTGGCGGTCTTGATAATATTACACTTGGCGGAAAGCCGATGAATGCCCGGGCATATATTTCCCGTTTTAATTTCGGAGGTAGCGACCAGGGAAAAAAGGTAAGTGTATTATCGGGTGGCGAGCGTAACCGTTTGCATTTAGCAATGGCCTTGAAAAATGAAGGAAATGTGCTTTTACTTGATGAGCCTACCAACGATTTGGATGTAAATACATTGCGGGCACTGGAAGAAGGATTGGAGAATTTTGCCGGTTGCGCGGTAATTATTTCCCACGATCGTTGGTTCCTCGATCGCGTTTGTACGCACATTCTCGCATTTGAAGGTGATAGTTCAGTGTATTGGTTTGAAGGTGGATATAGTGAGTATGAAGAGAACCGTAAAAAACGTTTAGGTAATGTGGAACCAAAACGGCCTCGGTATAAAAAACTGACAGTATAATTTTTGAAAGTCCCTGCGAAAGTACAGGGACTTTTTTTTCAAGGTATTTGGTACGATTCGTTTTTATAGTTTTTGTTTTACTGGTAGTGGGGTGTAAAAAAGATCCGCCTGGATTTACCATTGATAATTTAAATGACGGTAAAATTGGGTGTTTTGGTCATGCCGGAATGGGGTTTTATTCGTCATACCCGGTTAACTCCTGGCCTGGGTTTGAGTCGTGCCTGGCACGAGGAGCAGATGGCACCGAAATGGATATTCACATGACCAGGGACAGTGTTCTGGTTATTACTCACAGTTCAGATTTAAAAGAAACCACTACCTGTTCAGGCGCTATTTCAGATCTTACCTGGGCAGATATCACAGATTGCAATTTAAAATCCATCTTTTTCAAAGACGCCAAACTGTTATCACTGGATGAATTTTTACAGAAGCTTGATAACCCCAAGCAGTATATTTTTACATGGGATATAAAGTTTAAAGAATTTAATCAAACGTATTATGGTGTTTATTCCAGGGCCATTCAAAAAGTGGTCATTAAAAATGATTTGTTCGGACGAGTGTTTATTGAAAATCCCTTTGGTGATTTTTTACATCATTTACAAATGAATGGAAATGGAGCAAAATTATTTCTTTTGTCGGATAATTTTGAGGAAGGAATGGAGGAAGTGTTGGATCGGGGGTTATTTGGACTGTCAATGCATTCAAAACATATTTCTCAGGAGCAGGTTAAGAAGGCTCATTCCCAAGGTATTCGGATAACTATTTACGGTGTGTTAACTGAAAAGGAAAATTACGCAGCCATAGAAAAATGTCCGGACTATATACAAACAGATAATATCAATTACCTGGTTAAAGTTTTCGGAAAGTTTAACCGGAACAATGGTTTCGTACATTCCATCACCAAATAAATGGTTCTACTGTTCTTTGGTGATTTTTTCAAGTACAACTTGCGCTACTTTTTGTTCTGCTACTTTTTTCGATTTGTGTTCAAAAACACCTTGTGGTACACCATCAATGGATAATTGTACCGCAAACACTTTGTCACGGCCATTTTTATGTTCGCTTAGTACGGTATATTCAAACTGTTTCTTTTGACGTTGCATGAGGATCTGAAACTGAGATTTGTAATCAGTGTCATTTTGCAACAGATCATTGATATCCAGATGAATTTTAATAATGCGCATCAGAATAAACTTCCGCGTAACTTCAAACCCTTTATCCATGAATACTGCACCAATAAAGGCTTCAAACACATCGCCATATGCCGATGAACTCACCTTTTCTTTCTTAGTCAGGCGGGAACTCAATAAAACATCAAAGCCAAATTTTTTTGAAAGCATATAAAGGTTCTGACCATTCACAATGCGGCTACGCATTTGAGTTAAGAACCCTTCGTCTTTTTTAGGAAATAATTTAAAAAGGTATTCGGCAACCACTGCGCCTAGAATGGCGTCGCCAAGAAACTCAAGCCGTTCATTACTCTGGAAGTGTTCTGTGATTTCTTTGGAGGAGCTGCTATGTCTGAATGCTTGTTTATATAATGCAATATTATCAGGATAAAACCCCAGAATGTTTTTGAGTTTTTTTTTAAACTCTTTGTCTTGTTTGGAAAGGGGTGTTAAAGCCGATAAAAGTTTTATCAAAGCATTAAATTAAGCGGTGTATTTTTTAACTACCACGGCTGCATTATGTCCGCCAAAACCAAATGTGTTGCTAATTGCATAATTGATTGTGCGTTTTTGCGCCTTGTTAAACGTTAGGTTTAATTTAGGATCTAATTCAGGATCGGGATTGACATTGTTTATTGTGGGAGGAACAATGTCATTTTGAACAGCTAATACCGTGGCCATAGCTTCGATTGCACCGGCAGCGCCTAATAAGTGACCTGTCATTGATTTTGTGGAACTGATATTCATTTTATAAGCTTGTTCACCAAATACATTGGTAATCGCTTTTAACTCCGCAAGGTCTCCAAGTGGAGTACTCGTTCCATGTGTATTGATGTAATCAACTAGTTCGGGACCTATGTTTGCGTCTTTCAGTGCGCGTTGCATTACTAAAGTTGCACCTAAACCTTCGGGATGTGGCGCTGTAATATGATGCGCATCAGCACTCATTCCGCCACCAATAATTTCTGCATAAATTTTAGCGCCTCTTGCAAGGGCGTGATCTAATTCTTCAAGAATCAAAGCAACACCACCTTCGCCCAAAACGAAACCATCGCGATCTACATCATAAGGGCGAGACGCCGTTTCAGGGCTTTCATTTCTGGTACTCATGGCCTGGCACGCATTAAATCCACCAATACCACTTTCATTAATCGCTGCTTCAGAGCCGCCGGCTACAATGGCAGTGGCTTTACCTAATTTAATATAAGTAAAAGCATCAATTAAGGCTGAAGTTGAAGAAGCACAGGCGGAAACTGTGGTAAAGTTCGGTCCCCGGAATCCAAAACGCATCGAAATATGTCCTGAACAGATATCGGCTATCATTTTCGGAATGAAGAATGGGTTGAAACGCGGTGTTCCATCACCTTTGGCATAATTAAACGTTTCAGTTTGGAAAGTGTCTAAACCTCCAATTCCTGAACCCCAAATAACACCGATTTCATTTTTGTCAATTCCTTCTGAGTCAAGTCCTGCATCAGCAACGGCTTGTACAGAAGCTGCGATACCGTAATGGGAAAATGCATCTAAACGCTGAGCTTCTTTTCTGTCAAAATAATCTTCAAGTTTAAAACCCTTCACTTCACAAGCGAAACGGGTTTTAAATTTAGATGCATCAAAACGTGTAATAGGTGCGGCACCGCTAACGCCGTTAATTAAATTTGTCCAATAATCGTTAACATTACTGCCCAAAGGTGTAACAGCACCAAGTCCCGTAACTACTACGCGCTTAAATTGCATAAAGAATAATTTTTAAAAAAGGTAAAGTTCTTAGTTTTTTGCGTTTGCTTCGATGTAAGAAATAGCATCTCCTACAGTAGCAATTTTTTCTGCCTGATCGTCTGGAATAGCAATATTGAATTCTTTTTCAAATTCCATAATTAATTCTACAGTATCTAAAGAATCTGCACCCAAATCATTGGTGAAACTTGCTGTTGGAGTTACTTCTTTTTCTTCTACACCTAATTTATCAACGATGATAGATTTTACTTTTGATGAAATGTCTGACATTTGTTTTTAGTTTTAAAATTCGGGACAAAGATAACGCTATACCACAAATATCAAAAAAAAATGCCCTTTAGTAATTGATTGTTATTCAAATAATTACTAAAACTGGGCATTTTTAATCTATTAAAAGGCTTTTTTATCAGTAGCCTAGGCGGATTTTTTTATGATGCGGTGGTGATGGTGTCTACGCTGAATATGCCTAATATGGCTGGCATCTTTCTCATCCTTGCTAGCATATTTTTGAACTATCAAAGATGTTACGTAAGCAATTACAGCAAGTGCAATGACTCCAAAAAAGACGTAAAATCCGATAAATCCGTCTTTGGACATTTCTGTCATCACGCCATTTACAAATTTACTTTCTGCATGCGCTACTGCGCCTGATAGGGTTAGGATTGTGGTTGTGGCAAGGGTACGTTGTACATTTTTTTCATTTGTTTCCATGATTTAAAGAATTTATGCTCTTTAATTCTAACCAAGTGGAGAATAGAACCAAAAAACGATTAAACAATTGTTTTCGGGGGTTTCTATTTTCTTTAACGGGTATAATAGCCAATAGTTTCACGTTATTTATTTGTTTTATAACAAAGAATGTTGTACATTTGTCAACGGAAAATTAGAAAGATAGAATGATGAGGGACGAATAAGTCCCTTTTTTATTTGGTAAAATGATTAAGAAACAAACCATAATTAATTTAGTTGAAGAGCATTTAAAAGGTACGGATAAGTTCCTGGTAGATGTGAAAGTATTGGCCGGGAATAAAATTGAAGTGTATGTGGATTGTCCAACGCATATTTTGATTGCGGATTGTGTGGCTTTAAGCAGACACATTGAAGGAAGTCTCGACAGAGAAAAAGAGGATTTTGAATTGCAGGTTTCTTCACCGGGGGCCACTGAATCGTTTAAAGTATTACCTCAGTATCAGAAATATGTTGGCACGAAAGTGTGTGCTGTAACTAAAGATGGCACTAAACATGAAGGCTTGTTGGTAAGTGCCGGTGAAAATGAGTTTGTAATTGAGGAAACAAGAAGAGAAAAGAAAGCTCTTGGGAAAGGCAATCAAACAGTGGTAGAAAACATAACCCTAACATATAATCAAATAAAAGAAACAAAATCAGTATTACCATTTTAAAAAATCAAAACAATGGAAAGTGTAAATTTAATTGAATCATTCTCGTTATTTAAAGAAGACAAGAACATTGATCGCGCAACGTTAATGAGCATCATCGAAGATGTTTTCCGTACCATGTTAATTAAAAAATACGGGTCGGATAAAAACTTTGATATCATCGTAAACCCTGATAAAGGGGATATTGAAATTTATAAGAACAGAACCATTGTTGACGATGAGTTTGCTGAAGATTCTTTTGATTACGATCCGAATAAACATATCAGTTTATCTGAAGCACATAAAATTGAACCTGATTTTGAAATTGGTGAAGAGGTTACTGAACTTGTAAAGTTGGATGAAATTGGGCGCAGAAATGTGCTATCTGTTCGTCAAAACCTGGTTCAGAAAATTCTTGAACTGGAAAAAACAGGTATTTATAATAAATACAAGGAACGAGTAGGCGATATCATTAACGCTGAAGTATACCAGGTATGGAAGAAAGAGATCATGTTACTTGATGATGAAGGCAATGAATTATTGCTTCCTAAAACAGAGCAAATTCCATCTGATTTTTTCAAAAAAGGAGATTCAGTAAAAGCGGTTGTGCATAAGGTTGAATTAAAAAATGGTACCCCATCGGTAATCATGTCACGTACGGCACCGTCTTTCCTTGAGCGTTTATTCGAGATGGAAGTTCCTGAAGTGTTTGATGGATTAATTACAATTAAAAAAATAGTTCGTGAACCAGGAGAAAGGGCAAAAGTTGCCGTTGAATCTTATGATGACCGTATTGATCCGGTTGGAGCTTGTGTGGGCATGAAAGGTTCCCGTATTCATGGAATTGTGCGTGAATTAAAAAATGAGAATATTGACGTGATCAACTACACATCTAACGCTCAGTTATTAATTCAGCGTTCCCTGAGCCCGGCAAAAGTTACTTCAGTAAAATTGAATGAAGACACTAAACGTGCAGAGGTTTTCCTTAAGCCAGACCAGATTTCTTTGGCAATTGGAAAAGGTGGGTTTAATATCAAGCTTGCTGGTAAATTAACCGGATATGAGATTGATGTGTTCCGTGATAATGAAGATGCAGCGGTTGATATTGAAGACGTTGACTTGGTAGAATTCTCTGATGAAATTGATGAATCAGTAATCAGTGCTTTACAATCCATTGGTTGCGATACAGCTAAATCTGTATTGGAACTGGATGTTGCTGATTTAGTTCGCAGGACCGGTTTAAGTGAAGATGTAATTGAGGATGTAAAACAGGTGTTACAATCAGAGTTCGAAGATTAAAAAGAATAAGAATAGGAGTTAGCTTTCTCTGTTTAAAAAAGTGTTTTGATTACATAAAAAGACGAGGAAATATATATGTCAGAGGCAAAAACAATGCGATTAAGTAAAGTAGCAAAAGAATTCAATTTATCTTTGGGTAAAATCACTGAATTTCTTGCTGCAAAAGGTCGCCCGGTAGAAAATAATCCCAACGCGAAAATTGGTGACGAAGAATATGCTTTATTATCAAAGGAATTCTCGGGGGATAAATCTGCTAAAGAAGAAGCTCAACATGTTGGACAAAATCTTAATAAATTAAAGAGGGAGTCTATTATTGTTGAAGATATTAAAGCGATTAAAGCGAAAGAACAGGAAGATTTGCGCCTGAAAGAAGCTGCCGCCGCAAAAGTGGCTGCTGAAAAGAAAAAGGCTGATGAGGCAAAAGCCTTAGCTGAAAAAGAAGCTGCAAAGTCACAAGTTCCTGTTGAAGAAGTTTCTGAAAGCCCTTCTGTATTGTCTGGCCCAAAAGTGTTAGGTAAGGTGGATTTAAGCACTTTAAATCAAAAAACAAAACCGGATAAAAAATCCAAAAAGGAAAAAGAGGAAGAAAAAGCATCGGAAGAAGCCGAAGCAAAATCTGCCAAAGGCAAAAAGAAAAAAGAAGCAGAGGTTGAAGTTGAGAAGGTAGAGCCTGTAACTCCAGCGGTTGAGGAGGTGCCTGAAAAACACGAAGAACAAAAAGAAGTTTTCCATGAGACGGTTTACCAAAAACTGGATGGCCCAAAAATCATGGGTAAAATTGAATTACCTGTAGCAAAAGAGGTTAAAAAAGCAGCTCCTGGTACCGGTGCAGGTTCGTTAGCTGATAAGAAAAAGCGTAAGCGCATCCGCAAAGGCGGAATGAGCCAGGAGGAAATTAAAAAAGTTGGTACGGAGCAGGCTCAGATAGCGCGTGACCGTGCGAAAGAAAAATATGGCGATCCTAGAGCAAAGAAACCGGCATCGAGGGAAGCAAGACCTGCTTTAACGGATGTTGAAATTCAGGCACAAATCAAAGAAACCCTTGCACGTTTAAGCAACAAAGGGTCAAAATCCAAAACATCCAAATACCGTCGTGATAAGCGTGAAGATGTGAGGGATAAAATGGCGGAAGAGCAGGAACAATCTGATCTGGAGAAAAAAACATTGAAAGTAACGGAATTCGTTTCAGCTAATCAGTTAGCGCAAATGATGAACGTTTCTGTTACTCAGATTATTTCTACTTGTATGAGTTTAGGTTTATTTGTTTCTATCAATCAACGTTTGGATGCTGAAACTCTTGCAATAGTAGCCGAAGAGTTTGGTTATAAAACAGAATTCGTAAGTGTTGAGGTACAGGAAGCGATTGAAGAACAGGAGGCAGAAGATCCGCAAGACCTGGTGGAACGTCCTCCAATTGTGACGATTATGGGTCACGTTGATCATGGTAAAACATCGTTACTGGATTACATTCGTAAATCAAATGTTATTGCCGGTGAGGCTGGCGGAATTACCCAGCATATTGGAAGTTATAATGTGAAACTGGAAAGTGGAAAATCAATTACCTTCCTCGATACACCAGGTCACGAGGCATTTACTGCGATGCGTGCGCGTGGTGCGAAAGTTACCGACGTTGTAATTATTGTGGTTGCGGCAGACGATAGCGTGATGCCTCAAACCAAAGAGGCTATCAATCACGCACAGGCAGCAGGTTCACCAATGATAATTGCAATCAATAAGATTGATAAGCCAGGTGCAAATCCGGATAAAATACGTGAGGCATTGGCCGCAATGAATATCCTTGTTGAGGAGTGGGGTGGAAAGGTTCAATGCCAGGAAATATCAGCGAAAATGGGTAAGAACATTGATTTGTTACTCGAAAAAGTTGTACTGGAAGCAGATATTTTAGAGTTAAAAGCTAACCCAAAAACAAAAGCATCAGGAACCGTAATTGAAGCGAAATTAGATAAGGGCCGTGGTCACGTCGTAGATATCATTGTTCAGAAAGGAACAATGCGTGTTGGAGACATTTTAGTAGCCGGCTGTTATAGTGGAAGGGTAAAAGCGATGACAAATGAGCATGGCGTGAATGTGAAAGAGGCGGGACCTTCAATGCCGGTGCAGTTACTGGGCTTAAATGGTGCGCCAACAGCTGGTGATAAATTTAACGTGATGAGTGATGAACGTGAAGCTCGTGAACTTGCTAACAAGAGGTTACAGCTACAACGTGAACAAGGTATCCGAACTCAAAAACATATTACGCTTGATGAAATTGGAAGGCGTTTGGCTATTGGTGATTTCAAGGAGTTGAATATCATTGTAAAAGGTGATGTGGATGGTTCAATTGAAGCCTTGTCTGATTCCTTATTAAAATTGTCAACTGAAAAAGTTCAGGTAAATATTATACATAAATCCGTAGGTGCTATTAGCGAAACGGATGTTATGTTAGCAAGTGCCTCTAATGCGATTATTGTAGGTTTCCAGGTTCGCCCATCTGTTCCGGCCCGTAAGCTAGCCGAAACAGAAGAAATAGACATCCGCTTGTATTCTATTATTTACGATGCGATCAATGAGGTGAAAGCGGCTATGGAGGGTATGTTAGCGCCGGAATTTGAAGAAAAAATCGTATGTAACATCGTGGTTCGTGAAGTATTTAACATTACTAAAGTTGGTACCATTGCGGGTGCGTATGTGTTGGATGGGAAAGTTACACGTAACACAAAAGTTCGCGTGATCCGTGACGGAATTGTAATTCATACCGGTTCTTTAGGATCCTTGAAGCGCTTCAAAGATGATGTGAAAGAAGTGACCGCGAATTATGAATGTGGTTTAAACATCGAAGGCTTTAATGATATCAAAGTTGATGATATCATTGAAGGATACGATATGGTTGAGGTGAAAGCGAAACTTTAAGAGGGCAGAAATTTTGTCTTGTGGGTTTTTTAGAATAAATTCGCGACGAAAAATGGATGAGCTTGTTTGGCTTGAATGTTATGCAAAACGCATCATTGGGAGTGTTTGAATTAAAATGTTCTTTTGAAATTGGGGGATTAGCTCATTTGGCTAGAGCGCTTCGCTGGCAGTGAAGAGGCGACCGGTTCGAATCCGGTATTCTCCACCAAAAGTCCCGATTATATCGGGACTTTTTTCTTTAATTTATTTCGTTACACCCCATATATTCTTACTGAGGAGACATTCTTCGGACAGACGCCTGGTAAAAGATATGAGTTGGCTATAATCCAAAAGGATTTAATAAACTGGTCCATTGTAATTATTTAATTTCTTCATATTCTTTGCTAATTTCAAAAGGATGTAATAGCATAGTAAAGAAAATTATGTAAGTTAGATTAGTATGGCATCCGCTTTAAGAATAATCGCAATCATTCTCCATTTATTTTTTATCTGTTCCGCAAATGCGCAATCAAAATCATTTGTTTTCAAAGCCCTCGGTTTAAAAGTTGGAAACCTTGAAGCCCGCCACAGTTCTAAAAACGGCTACGATATTTACATGAGCCACAGCGTCATCAGTTTTGTAACGATAGATGCAGAAATAAAAACCGAATCTATTTATCAAAACGGTATGCTGATAAAATCTGTGGTTACAAGTACCATCAATGGAAAGCCGTATTTATCTCAAACTATTTGGAAAAAGAATCACTACTGGATAGAATGCCACGCCCGCAATTATAATTACACCGATACAACCTTAACACATCCTATCAAATGGTCGGCAAGTAAGCTGTATTTCGATGTTCCTCCTCCCGGCGCGTCTGTGTATGCCGAAAGTTACGGCGTGATGGGCGTATTGGAGGAAGTTGAAAAGAATGCCCTGCAAATGACCACCCCGGAAAGCCGCCAGATATACTATTACGATGAAGGCTTCATACGCCTGAGGAAAATTGAAGTTGTCAATAAAATTAAAAACTTCGATATGATTCCAATCGATTAGCTTTTAACTGCATCCTATTGGAATTCGGAATTTCTTTAAGTGAGATCGGGCCTCTTTCGGTCACACGTTTCGTATTAAAATAATTAACACCTTTTATGACTAAAACAGGCTATTTGTTGCGCTATTTAGTGTAAAAGTGTAAATTCGTGCTTCTTTAAAGGATGAGTCACAAAAACAGTATAGACTTGCAAAAAGTTCCACAACACATTGCCATCATCATGGATGGAAATGGTCGTTGGGCAAAACAGCAAGGCGAAAACCGTATTTATGGCCACTATGAGGGAGTGAATTCAGTGCGCGATGTAGTAGAAGGCGCAGGTGAGATCGGAGTGAAATACCTTACCTTATATGCCTTCAGTACCGAAAACTGGAATCGCCCAAAGGAAGAAGTCGATGCTTTAATGGAACTTCTTGTTTCTACTATCAGTGCCGAAACGCCCCAACTAAATAAAAAGAATGTACGCCTTCAGGCTATCGGAAATCTCGATAGCTTACCTTCTACATGTTTAGAGGAGTTGAATGAGTCAATTAATCTCACCTCAAAAAATACTGGCATCACGGTGGTGTTGGCTTTGAGCTATTCGTCTAAATGGGAACTGGTAAATGCGATGAAAAAAATTGCCGGAGAATTATCCGCGGGAAATTTAGAACCGGCGGATATTACCGAACAAACTATAGAAAAATACTTATGTACAAAAGATATTCCAGACCCTGAATTGATGATTCGTACAAGCGGCGAACACCGGATCAGTAATTTTTTATTATGGCAATTGGCTTACGCCGAGTTTTATTTTACAGATAAGCTATGGCCGGCTTTTCGTAAGGAAGATTTGTTTGAAGCAATTTTGAATTTTCAAAACCGTGAGCGTCGTTTCGGTAAAACCAGCGAACAATTAACTCAAGCAAAATAATGAGATTTAATAAATATTTTCTTTTTCTTTCAATTCTACTTATTTCAAGGTTCAGTATTGCTCAAAATGTACCCGTGGAGTTAAATACGTCGGAAGCCTTGGATTGGTCCAAGCCCCGGGAGTTTATTGTTGCCGGAATTGAAGTGGAATGTTCCGAGTACACAGATAAGAACATCGTTCGTTTGTTGTCCGGTATTTCATACGGCGATAAAATTCAGATTCCGGGAGATAAAATTTCCGAAGCCATTAAAAGTTTATGGAAACAGAGTTTATTTGAGGACGTTAAAATTTATCTTGTAAAAACAATTGGTAACGATGCCTTCCTGAAAATCGCGGTTGTAGAAAAGCCTCGTTTATCCAAATTTTCTTTTAGAGGGAAAGTAAAGAAAAACGATGCTGATGAGATTCGGGGAAAAATCAGATTGGTTCGCGAAAAGGTTGTTACAGATTATTCGCTTGGATACATAAAGAATGTGGTTCGAGATTATTATGTCAATAAAGGCTTTTACCACGCCAAAGTAGATATTACTACAGAGGAAGATAAATCTGCAAAGACACCGCATGTCATTGTATACATCCATGTAAACAAGGGCAAAAAAGTAAGAATCAAAAATCTAAATATTAATGGTAACACAGTGATTGCCGATTGGAAGCTTCGCCGTAAAATGAGTGACAGTAAACCATTCAGGTTGTACACATTTTGGAATTCAGGGAAATACCTGGAGGACAATTTAGAAAAAGACATTCCTACCATTGTTGCCAAATATAATAGTAAAGGGTACAGAGACGCACGTGTTGTGAAAGACACGGTTTACTTTGTAAAAAAGAATCGCGTAAATATTGATTTAACTATTGAAGAAGGTCGGAAATATTATTTTGGTAATATTAAATGGTTTGGAAATGCCAAATACAGAAGTGGTCAACTCGACACGATTCTAAATATTAAAAAGGGTGAAGTTTTTGATCAATCTTATCTCGATCAAAAACTTTTCATGAACCCAAATGGATACGATATCTCTTCTTTATACATGGATGACGGGTATCTATTCTTTAATGTTTCTCCTCAGGAAGTCAATATTCATAATGATACCATTGATTTAGACATTCATATGTATGAAGGTAAACAAGCTACAATAAATAAAGTAACTGTAATGGGTAACACCAAAACGAATGACCACGTTATATACCGTGAAATACGAACAAGGCCAGGGCAGTTGTTCCGTCGTTCAGATATCATTCGTACTCAACGAGAGTTAAGCCAGTTAGGTTATTTTGATCCCGAAAAACTTGGAGTTACACCTACACCAAATGCCGCCGACGGCACAGTAGATATTGAATATAAAGTGGAGGAAAAGCCTTCCGATCAGATTGAGTTGTCTGGCGGTTGGGGCGGTGGTCGCGTTGTAGGGACGCTGGGATTGTCTTTTAATAATTTCTCAATGAAAAATTTATTAAAAGGTTCAGCGTGGAGTCCTTTACCAACAGGTGACGGGCAAAAATTCAGTATACGGGCACAAACAAACGGAATTTATTACCAATCGTATAATATGTCATTCACAGAGCCGTGGCTTGGCGGAAAGAAACCAAATTCGTTAAGTATTTCAGGATTCTTTTCTATGTTTAACACAACAGGTGCTAAGAAATTCATAAATGATTCCGAAGGAAACAAAGTAATTAATCCAAACAGAAGCACTATGAAAATTGTTGGTGGTTCTGTTGGTTTTGGAAAACGTTTAAAAAAACCAGATGACTTTTTCTCAGTATATACGGAGGCAAGCTATAACTATTACGAATTACAAAATTATCCATACTTTATTCTGGCGAATGGTTATGCAAACGATTTTAACGGAAAAATTAATATTACCAGAAATAGTATCGATGCACCAATCTTTCCGAAGAACGGTTCTAACTTTTCGTTACTGGGCCAATTCACTCCGCCGTACTCATTATTTAATGGTAAGAATTATGAAACCGCGTCGATTTCTGAAAAATATAAATTCATTGAATACCAGAAGTATAAATTTACAGCCGAGTGGTTTACTCAATTAACCAATAAAAAGGCTGGTGAAGGTAAAGAAGCACGCAACCTGGTTTTAAGAACAAAAATTGGTTATGGTATTTTAGGAATGTATAATAGGAAAGTTGGAGTATCTCCGTTTGAACGCTATTACATGGGTGGAAGTGGTTTAAGTGGTTACCAGAATTTTGTAGCCCGTGAAATTATTGCACTTAGAGGTTACACTGATAATTCTTTATCAAGTACAAGTGGTGATCCACTTTGTGCTAGGTACACGATGGAACTTCGTTATCCAATTTCCTTAAATCCGCAAGCTACTATTTTTATTTTAGGATTTGCTGAAGCCGGGAATACCTGGGCAAAATATAAAGACTTTAATCCTTTTCAGGTGAAGCGTAGCGCAGGTTTTGGCTTAAGGGTGTTTTTACCGATGTTTGGATTATTAGGGCTTGATTATGGATGGGGCTTTGATAATATTCCTGGTAATTCAGGATCAGGAAATGGTAAAGGTCAATTCCATTTCACGCTCGGTGCGCAGTTAGGTGAATTGTAATTCAAAAAAATGTTAATTGCCAAAATAAATGTATCTTGGCACACGTTATGTTGATTCTATTAGAAAAATAAATACTATGAAAAACCTATTCTTAACCGTACTGTTTATAGCCTTGTTTTCTACCGTTTCCAACGCTCAGAAAATTGGATATGTTGATACCGAATACATTCTTTCAAATATTCCGGAATATAAAGCTGCACAGGCTGAAATTGATAAAATATCTGTCGACTGGCAAAAGGAGATTGAAGCCAAATATGCCGAAATCGATAAGCTTTATAAAATTTACCAGGCAGAGTCTGTTTTACTCACAGACGACATGAAGAAGAAACGTGAAAACGAAATAATAAACAAAGAAAAGGAAGCGAAAGAACTTCAAAAACAAAGGTTTGGTGTGGATGGTGAGCTTTTTACCAAACGGATGGAACTTGTAAAACCAATTCAGGATAAAGTATATAACGCCGTAAAAACTGTTGCTGAAAAAAGCGGTTTGGCCTTCATCTTCGATAAATCAGGCCAAGTGTCGCTCTTGTATTCTAACAATAAATATGATAAAAGCGAAGACGTATTAAACCTGTTAGGATATAACAAATCAAAAAAATAGAAAACAAACACATAAAAAACGATGAAAAATTTACTTAAAACGGTTGCTATCGTAGCCTTCTCAGTTGGAACAATTACCGTGTCAAAGGCCCAAAAAATTGCTCACATCAGCCTTGATTCTTTAATTACTATTATGCCGGAAAGTAAGATCGCGCAGGAGGTAGCGCAAAAGTATCTGAAAGATTTAGAAAATCAGGTTGCTACGATGGATAATGAATTGCAAACGAAATATGCTGATTATATGAAAAATAAAGATACGTATTCAGCACTTGTAGCAAATACAAAAGAAACTGAACTACAGGATTTGAATAAGCGAATTGAAGATTTTAAAGCACAGGCTCAACAGGATTATCAGCGTAAATATGGTGAGTTATCTAAACCTATTTACGATAAAGCCAAAAAGGCTATTGATTTAGTAGCAAAGGAAAGCGGTTATAAATATGTTTTAGATACAAGTACAGGAAACGTTTTGTATTCTGAAACAGCTGACGATATTTTACCGGTTGTTAAAAAGAAATTGGATACCATGGAACCAGCACAAATTCCCGGGGCCCAAAATTCACCAAAAACACCCGGCACAAAACCTACCCCGAAACCAGCTGGTAAATAGTATTTTTAATTGGATTCGTAAAACGCCTGCAATTCGCAGGCGTTTTTTGCTTTTACACGGCTCACTGTTGATAATCATTTGGTTTTTAGATAAAAAAAACTGATTAATATATCAACTTTGGTTTATTCATTAAATTGAATGCCTCGTCTTATTTAAATCATTGAGCTATGAAGCATATTAAATTTCTACTGTCAGTTTTATTGTTGATGTTTGTGAATACACTTGTTTCACAAAATAAAGATATTCAGGAGGAAGCTGCTTATTATTTCGACGTGAAGGATTATAAAAAGGCATACGAACTTTATGATAAGCTTTATACACAGGTGCCTAAGAATTTTGAGTACAAGTTCAGGCTCGGCTATTCTGCATTGCATTATCCGGAAAAGAAGGCGCGTGCAATTGAAATTTTTGAAGACATTAAGCGTACTGATAAATCACCGGTCGCAGATTATTACCTTGCAAAATCTTATCATTTAAATTACCGGTTTGATGATGCCATCGTTTCTTATGAAGCATTTTTAGCAGCAAAAGCCTCAAAGTCTTCGAAAGAGGATTTAGAATTTATAGATGACGCCAAATTGGGTATTGAAAATTGCAAGAACGGCAAAGATTTAATTGCCAGGAAAATTATTGCTGATATTAAAAACATTGGATTTCCTATTAATACCGATGAGGTAGAAGGTGTTCCTGTAATTTCGGCGGATGAATCTGTAATGATTTTTACATATGTAGGGAAAAAGAGTACAGGCGGTTTATTGGATGATTTTCTTAAGCCGGATCAGCAGGAAGGTAGCTATCATGAAGATATTTTTATCAGTACAAGAAGTTCTGATTCTTCCTGGAATGCGCCCGTGGGAATTGCTTCACTTAATACTAATGCCAATGACGCAGCGGTAGCACTTTCTCCAGATGGTCAAACTTTGTTCTCTTTCGTTAGCGATGTTAAAAATCCAGGTGACTTGTATTTTAGTTCCTTATCAGGGAACGACTGGAGTAAACCCGAAAAGTTAAATTCAAATGTTAATTCAGAATTCTGGGAAGGTAGTTGTTCTATTACATCGGATGGCCGTCATTTGTTTTTTGCATCAGAAAGACCCGGCGGATTTGGTGGTCGCGATCTTTACATTTCAGAAAAAGTAAATGGCGAATGGGGTCCGGCAGTGAACCTTGGACCTACAATTAATACACAATATAATGAAGATGCGCCTTTTATTCACCCTGATGGCATTACCTTGTTTTTTAGTTCGGAAGGTCATAAGAGCATAGGCGGATATGACATCATGTATTCGATTAAAAAAGACAATAACTGGATTGAACCGTTAAGTATGGGAATTCCGTTAAATACAACCGAGGATGATCGGTACTATGTAATTAATGCGAAAGGTGATGTTGGTTATTTTTCGTCTAACCGCGGTGGAACGGGAGGAAAGGGCCAACAGGACATCTATATGGTTACACCCGGGATTTTAGGGGAAAAGCCCATTCTTGCTTTATTAAAAGGAAGTGTGTTTGTAAATGATAAGCCATCAGAAGCAAAAATCGAAATTGTAAAAAAGGGAGATGATAAAATAATTGGTCCTTACTACGCTAATTCAAAATCCGGAAAATACCTTATGGCAATTTCCCCGGGAAGTGGATATGTCGTAAAAATTTCGGTGGAAGGAATGGAGCATATTGAAGAAGAAATCGACGTTGAAAAGCTCCAGAAATTTATTGAAATAAAAAAAGATTTCTATCTCTACACTCCGGGATTTGAAAGTAAGAAAAGTCAGATCTCTGTGAAGACAATTTTGGACAGTTTAATGGATACAACGACAAATCCTGAATCGTTTAAGAATGATGCCAAACAGGAGGACGTTGCTGTAGCAAAGCCTTCCAAGGATCCGGTGACACCAATTCAGACCCCAACTTTATCGCCATGTAACAGTACAAGCACTCCGGATTTTTCCGAAGTTAAAGGTAAATCGCTTAACGATGAAGTAGTGTATCGTAAATTTTTAGAGATCGGCGGATCAATGTGTGCCGAACGTCTTGTTTTCAAAATACAAATTGCAGCGTACAAGCATCCCGAAAATTATAAATACAACCATTTAAAACAGTTTGGCGCACCCGAAATCATTAATTATCCGGATGGTATCACTCGCTTTACGCAACTTAGTTTTTCAACGTTGAATGAAGCAGAAAAGGCGCGTCAGAAAATAATAGCAAAGGGACAAAAGGATGCGTGGATTACAGCTTTTATTGACGGTAAGCGTTACACCCTTGAGGAACTGATCCTTGTTAACTTTGTTGGCAAAGCAATTAACTAGTTACGCCGTATCAGAACTAATTAATGTTAATTTAACCTTCCATTAAGTTAATGAGTTTTAAATCACTCTGTCATTGCGATTAACTGGTTCTTTTAAAAGTTAATTTTGTAGTGTACTATAATTTTTAACTGATGGACGGAATAGATTGGGATGACATAGAAGCTCTTGAAACCATTGCAAACCAATGTATATATAAAGGGAAAGAAGTTGAACAGGCAAGGGCCGCATTAAAAGCCATTTATGGCTATAACGTAACTTATCCTGATGAATTGGACGACGATTCTCTTGCAGGAGGAAACAAAGAAAAATCTTAAAAATAAAAAAAGGTGCTTCAAAATGAAACACCTTTTTTTATTTTTAAGTCGATCTTAATTATTAAGCATTACAGGCATTACGAGCATTAATACATCTTCCGCTGGATTTGCCTTTTGCGTGGGTACAATTATTCCTGCACGGTTTGGTGCACTCATTTCAATTGTAATTTCATCGCTTTCTAAATTGGTTAGCATTTCGAGTACAAACTTAGAATTAAATCCAATTTCCATGTCTTCACCTGTATAGGTGCACATCAGTGTTTCATGTCCTTCATTGGCAAAATCTAAATCTTCGGCAGAGATGGTTAACTGGCTACCGGTAATTTTCAAACGAATTTGGTGAGTTGCTTTATTTGCAAATACACTCACCCGGCGAATGGCACCCAAAAAAGATGTTCTGTCAACCGTTAGTTTATTTGGATTTTGTTTTGGAATGACTGCTTCATAATTTGGGTACTTCCCATCAATTAAACGGCAAACCAGGTTGATGTTTCCAAAACTAAAATAAGCGTTGGTTTTATTAAACTCAACCTTAACAGCATCATCTATTCCAGACAATAAATTCTTCAGCACGTTTAACGGCTTCTTTGGCATAATAAACGAAGCCGATGCGCCCGCTTTTGCGTCATTACGTGTATAACGCACTAATTTGTGAGCGTCAGTCGCAACAAAAATTGAATTTTCGTCATTAAACTGGCAAAAAACACCGCTCATAACCGGACGAAGGTCATCATTACCAGTTGCGAAAATGGTTTTATTGATAGCGTTCCCTAACACATCGCTTTTTATAATTACCGATGTAGCAGATTCTACTTTTGGTAGTTTTGGGTATTCATCACCATTATGGCCTGTGAGTGTATAATCACCGGTTTCTGTTTTTAATTTGGCGCTGAATTTTTTTGAATCAATGATGAATGAAATAGGTTGCTCCGGAAGGTTACTAAGGGCTTCTAATAATGTTTTTGCTGGGATTGCAAGATTTCCACTTTCAGAAGATTCTACTTTTATGCTGGTTGTAATGGTTGTCTCCATGTCACTTGCAAAAAGCGTCAGCATGCCTTTATTAAGATCAAATAAAAAACAATCCAGGATAGGAATTGTATTGCTGGAATTTAGTACTCCGCTTATTGACTTTAAATGTTTTAATAAGGTAGATGACGATACTACAAAGTTCATATGGTTAGGTTTTAATCAACCAAATTTAACTATATGAATCCGCGAATCGCCTTGGTATTTAAGGTATTTATAAACTACTTTTTAACATTCTTATCCAGGAAGAAAGTAGCGGTATGTCTGTAAAATTTTACCAAACACATAGAATTGTGCTACCCCATAATCTTTGCCATTATTATACCTTATGAAAAGTTTATCCGGGTCGTATTTATACTCAATCCCATACTGTTCATTTTTTGAAGCTATGGCGTGCTTATGAAAAAATTCACAAACATTCACGCCCTGGTTCCTGTCTATAATTGTTAGTTTTGCAAAGGGAATAGCACTTTTGGACAGCGAATCAACCAGGTGGTTTTTTTCATCTAGCACCACTTCGCAATTTACGTTTTGGAAATAAGCAATATACTGTTTCAGTTTATCCTCTTCAAAAGGAAGCGGCTTTCCACTTCCGTTTTTTAAATTAAAACGCTGCATGCTAATTAAATCAATTACAAAAGAAGAATCAGGCACTTCAAAAAGTTCCAATTTAATTTCTTTTATTTGGGGCGGGCGGTAGTTAATAACAAGACGATCTCTCCAATCTACATCATCAGTCAAATAGCGGGTTGTCAAAAATCCGTCAAAGCCCGGAATATGTGTGATAAAAGGTTCTTCGTAATTTTCATCAGTTTCGGGATTGGTTAACAGCATGTATGTTCCGGTGTTATCCTGGGTAGGGTGGCCAACATAATACTGCTTCACTTTTTCTCCTTTACTGTATAACTCCACTTTTGTGGATTTTGCTGCCATGATTTTAATTACCGATGTGCGGGCATTCTTAGAGACCGGAGACTTTACTTCCACTGAACTGATCGTGTATAAAAGCAAATCTATTACATCCGGCCTCGCCCGGTATTTTTTATTCACGATCCATCCATCGCTTTGTTTTTCAACAACTACCTGCTTCCCATTTTTATCAGCTAAAAAAATGCGGTCGATTGATGCCGTATCTTTGAATCTAAAATCACTTGCTTCTTTATCAATTGTAGATGTTTTTCCTTTTTTCTGATATGTATAAATGGCAATGGCCGACAGCACGAGCAAAACGACAAGAATAATTTTAGTTGAGTTTTTCATAATTGGAATTAGTTACTGTATTTTTTCTTGCGGATAAAGTATTGAACAATCCCAAAACAAATGATGATTAACAACGGAAGACCCACATTGGTTAATTTCCATTTCGTTACCTGAGTTGAAATTTTTTTCTTATCCAACAAACGCAATTTAACTTCCCGTGACCTGAGATGGAGCAGGCCTTCGTCGTCCAGTAAATAATTCATGCAATTTAAGAGAAATGTTTTATTGGCGAATTGCTGTTTCGAATACATATCATAGCCCACAGGATATATCATGCCTGTAGCACGCTGGTATTCGTTTTTAGCGATATCTCCATCGGCAACCACGATCATTTTTGTTGGAAGGCTTTTGGGTTTAAAATCAAATATACTATCTTCTAAAATTGCTCGGGTTACACGGTTTTTGTAGTTGGATTCAAATTCACCTTCCAGGAGACATGCTACGTTTTGGAAAGAGTTGGTGTACTGGCTTTCCTGAGGTTTTAATTTCACCTGTGCAGCTAAAATCCGAACCGGGGTAGGCTGGGTTTTCGTGTATTTGGAAGTTTGAAGAAGGATTGTTTTTTTGACATTTCTGGTAAAAACAGTATCAAGGGTTCCAAGATACTCGCTTTTGATTAGGTCGAGGTTTTTTACAATAGGGTGATTGGAAGATGGAAGCAATAAGGGATAATAGTGCCAATAAAACGGTTTGAAATCGGGTTGCCCTTGCTTAAAGCCGACATTCACCGGAACTTGTGCAGATTGTAGGTCCTGCACTAATACAGGGTTTAAGCGTACGCCGTATTTAAAAAGAATATCATCAAGATTTAATTCATTCTTAAATCCCAGGGAATATCCTCTGGTTGTTAATGTGTCACGATTCACGTAAACAGGATCAATCAGCCATAGTATTTTTCCTCCATGCATTACAAACTGATCAATAATGAATTTATCTTTTTCATCAAACATTGAATCAGGCTGTGCAATCACAATGGCGTCAGCGCCCTTCAACGCATATAGTTTATGATTAATATTTACCCTGGCCACGTTATAATATTCAGCAACCGATCGCATGAAATCCGCGCCGCGAATGGTATCTAACTCATCGTGCCCTTCTACAAATAAAACTTCCGGTTTTTTCAATAAGGTAGTTTTTCGAATGGCATTCGTCAAACCATATTCCATTTCCTGTATGGAATTATTAATGCTTTGTTCTGTTTCAAAACCTAATTGACGTTTATAAATCTGCCACACACTTTCTTTTCCCTTATAGGAAATGATTGCCCCCGGCCAAATAAAAGTTTCTGAAACTTTTTGTGAACTGCGGTCAACAATTTGCTCAGGCATAATGCCTTTATCATAAAGTTGCTTCTCTATTTTATCCGTTTCTTCTTTACTGGGATTATCCAGCGGGTTAATAAGTTCATACTCCAGGTTATTATTGGAATAGGCCCTGAACTCATCCAGAAGTTCTTTTGTCTCGTTTTTTAAACGTGTAAAATTCGGATTGAAATCGCCCTGTAGGTACACTTTAATGTAAACTACGTCATCAAGGTTCTTTAAAAGCTTTCTAGACGATTCAGAGAGTGTGTAACGTTTCTCACTGGTTAAATCAAATCGCTTGAAAATGAAACTGCCCACAAAGTTTATCAGAATCACTATGGCGATTACTGCAAGCAACATTGCGATGTCTTTCCTTTTGCGTATGGTTTTTTTAGAATTCATATCTACCACTTCCGGCTTTCCAAAACAAGTTTGGATAATAAGTTAAATACTGCAATAATGCTTACGAAATATATCACATCACGGGTATCAATTACTCCTCTGCTCATACTCACATAATGGGCATTCATTCCTAATCCTTTTACAAAAGCGTCATACTTTCCAAAAACGCCAGCGGTTGAGATAAAATCAAATCCTACGTAAGTGATAAAACAAAGTAGAAGGGCCATGATAAAAGCAATTACCTGATTTTCTGAAATCACAGATGCAAAGGTGCCGACAGACACAAAACCCGCACCGAGGAATAACAGTCCAACATAAGAACCCCACATTCCCCCTGTGTCAATATTCCCTTTCGGATATCCAAGTTGATGAACGGAGTAATAGTAAATCAGTGTGGGTAACAGGGAAACAACAACCAGAATAACACCGGCAAAATATTTAGCTAAAACAATCTGGAGTTCCGTCAAAGGCCTCGTTAAAAGCAATTCAATGGTACCGGTCTTTTTTTCTTCTGAAAAACTGCGCATGGTTATTGCCGGAATTAAAAACAGGTAAACCCACGGCGCCAAAATAAATAAAGGATCGATATTGGCGAAGCCATTTTCCATAACATTGGATCCGGCGCTTTCGGTCGGGACCAGCCACATAAAAGTACCAATTCCGGTAATAAAGACACCGATTGCAATATACCCTATCAGCGAGCTTAAAAAACTTCGTATTTCTTTAATTAATAAGGTAATCATACAAAATCCAAAAATAACAATAGATTTTAAAATATGCTATCTTATGTCTTCTAAAGCTAAAAATTAGCTTAATTTTACATATTGTCTGCTTTGAAACTATTCCTTCAATTGCCGAGAGCTCGAACTAATAATGAAAACAGTAGCACGCTTCATCTCCTATATTTGTCACCCGTTGTTTATGGCAACCTACGGTAGCCTGATTGTGTTTTTTGGACTAACCAACAGTATTTTTTTTATGTTCACTCCAATCAAAGTTAAACTGGTTTTGGTTTTAACCATTTTTTCGTTCACGTTTTTACTACCGGCATTGAATTTATTGATCCTGTATAAATTGAATTACGTTTCATCGCTGAAAATTGAAAACAGGAAAGAGCGAACGTTCCCCCTTATCATGACTTCGCTCTGTTACTTTGGGTTATTTTATATGATCTATGATTTTAATATCTGGCCGGCAGTTAAAATCTTTATTTTAGGAGGTGGTCTGTGCATCCTATTTACAGCAATCATAAATATGTGGTGGCAAATCAGTGCTCACATGATTGGAATCGGTGGCGTTTGTGGGGTATTATTTGCGTTGAGTTATTTCATGAATTTACCTATGTTAAACATCTTATCAAGTTGTCTTGTTTTAGCTGGCATCATTGGATTTGCCCGGTTACAGTTAGATGCACATACTGCATCACAGGTTTACTCAGGATTTATTTTGGGAAGCCTGATTCAATTTTCTCTCTTTTTTGTTGCACAATGTTTTACGTTAGTTTAGCAGATTAAACATGAACTTAATTACAGGGGTTACCGGAATTGTTGGAGCGCATGTTGCTCTCAGGTTGTTGTCAGAGGGTAAACCGGTGGTTGCTATCAAACGAATGTCTAGTGATTTGTCCAAAACAAAATCCATTTTTTCTTGTTACTCAAACCGCGCGGATGAGCTTTTTTTAAGCATTCAATGGGTAGAAGCCGATTTATGTGATATTTATTCGTTGTTAGATGTACTTGATGGAATTGAATCGGTGTACCATTGTGCTGGTTTCGTTTCTTTCCACTCAAAACACCATAGCCTTATGCACAAGGTGAATGCTGATGGTACGGCTAACCTTGTGAACGCATGCCTTGAAAAAAAAATAAAAGCATTTTGTTATGTAAGTTCAATTGCCACTTTACAAAACCCCGATATCAAAACAAATATTGATGAATCAGTTTATTGGAAGTCGTCTCCTGTGGCGAGTGACTATGCTATTAGCAAATACAATGGTGAACGAGAGGTGTGGAGAGGTTCGGAAGAAGGCTTAAATGTTGTAATTGTAAATCCGGGGATTGTGTTAAGCGCTGGTATCTATAACCAAAGCTCCGGAAAATTATTTGGCACCTGTTATAAAGGAAATCCTTTTTATACAAATGGCTCCAGCGCAACCGTGGATGCAAGAGACGTAGCAGCCTGTATGGTAATGTTAACAGAGAAATCGCATTTTAACCAACGATTTATTTTAATTGAAAATAATTACTCATTCAGGGAAATTTTATCATGTATCCACCGAGGTTTTGGAAAAAAGGAACCACATATTGAAGCGGGGAAAATGACATTGTCCGCGGGAAGATTTTTCGATGGTTTAAAAAGTAAATTGACCGGACAAGAGCAGTTGATTACAAAGGAGACTGTTATTTCGGCACTCGATAAAAATTTTTATAGCAATAATCGGATTAAGCGCGTTTTGAACTACACTTTTATTCCGTTGAATGACTCGATAGCGTTCATTTGCCAATCATTTTTAGAAAATCAACGTAAGAAATCATGATTAAATTTTTATCGCTTCTCGTTACTTTATCTGTAATTGGGTTTATCGCGAGTAATTGTAAAACATCCCAAAGAACAACGGTCCCAAAGAAAGTTGAATTCTGTGAGATTCCAAAGTCGTTTGAGGATGTAGCAACAATTACCTATCTACCACCAACAGATTCTATATCGGAAGTAACGATTAATCTGGTGGGTGATTTAATGTGCCACTTGCCTCAAACCAATAATGCACGTTTAGCCAGTGGCGAGTTTGATTTCAATCCCAGTTTTGATGTGATCCGTCCTTTTTTGCAGGATGCAGATTATACCATCGGAAACCTGGAAACAACATTTGCCGGTACCGTTCAGCCATATGCCGGTTATCCAGCATTTAATTCCCCGGATGCGTATTGTACCGCCCTTAAAAATGCAGGATTTGATTTTTTAGTCACTGCAAACAACCATAGCATGGATACCAGGGAACATGGACTTTTAAGAACGATTGATGTCATCCGGAAGCACAGCCTTGGGTATACAGGAACTTATCTTAATCAACAGGACCGGGATTCAATACGAATAATTGATATCCATGGCGTGAAGCTTGCTATTTTAAATTATACCTATGGTACTAACGGCGCATACCCTTCAAAAGAACACAAATACATGTTGAATGTAATTGATTCATCAATTGTTGGTGAGGAGATAAAATCTGCCAAGATGAAGGGTGCCGACATGGTGTTGGTGTTCTATCATATGGGCCAGGAGAATATTTCCGAGCCAACCCAGCCTCAAAAGGATGCTGTGCGCTATGCGCTTGATGCGGGCGCTTCATTAGTAATTGGTGCACATCCTCATGTTGTTGGCCCGACAGAAAAAGTATATTCTCATGCCATTCACGATACCGCATTTGTCGCATATAGCCTGGGAAATTTTATCTCAAATCAATATTGGAGATACACTGATGCTGGTGTGATTTTGAAGGTAACTATAAGCAAAAATCATAGGGATCAAAAAACAAAATTTAAAAGTGCAGGGTTTATTCCTACCTGGGTGTATCGTGGCGATGGAAAGAAAAAAATGCACATTTTATTTCCATCTGAATGGGCAAATGATTCAACAAAATTACCTGACTTCATCACAAAATCACATGTGCAAAAAATGAAGGAAGCCTTTGAAGATACCCGCATGATTCTCACAAAAAATAACCCTTCGCTGCAATTAATTCAGTAGAGTTTTTGGAATTTAACAAATTCAAAAAAAGAAGCAAAAAAATTTTGTATAATTGGATAAAGCTGTACCTTAGTATATTATAAACCGAAGATATTTAGAAAGACAGATTTATGCATATAGCAATCGCCGGTAATATCGGTTCAGGAAAAACAACATTAACATCATTATTAGCAAAACATTATAAGTGGACACCTCATTACGAAGATGCAGATGATAATCCTTATTTAAATGATTTTTATGATGACATGCAACGTTGGTCCTTTAATTTGCAGGTATATTTCTTGAATTCACGTTTCGGTCAGGTGCAGGAAATCCGCCAGGGGAAACAAAAAGTGGTTCAGGATAGAACAATTTACGAAGACGCCTACATTTTTGCACCAAATTTGCATGCAATGGGTTTGATGACTACCCGGGATTATGAAAACTACTTCACCTTATTCAAGTTAATGGATAGCCTGGTTAAAGCACCGGATTTAATCATTTATTTGAGAGCGTCTGTACCAACTTTGGTGAAGCAAATCCAAAAACGCGGTCGTGATTACGAAAATTCAATTCGTCTGGATTACCTAAAGCGTCTGAACGAGCGTTATGAGGCGTGGATCACCACCTACGAAGGCGGAAAGTTATTAATTGTAGATATTGATGAAATCAACTTTTCAGAAAGTAAAGAAGATCTTGGTAAAGTGATCCGAATGATTGATGCAGAAGTTAACGGTTTATTCAAATAAATTCAGTGGCAGATAATTTACATAGCGAAAAAGAGTTTGTCCATAATCAATATGAACAGATGCTGCTTGCACACCAGAAAGATGAAACGGTTTTGGTTTCTCACTATGGCGAATTATCTCAAAGCGTAATTTCAAATTTGGAAGGTGATGTTGAAGAAAAAATCACTTCTTTAGACATTGCAAAAGGACCTATCAAGAAAATATTTTTTATCAGTGTGGAAACACTGCAAAATATGCTGTTACATGGCCAAAAAAATAACCAGGGTGAGCAGCATAATTTTTTCATACTTGTCAAAAATGGTTCTAATCTAAAAGTGATTTCTTCGAATCTGGTTGCCAATTCTTCGATTCCGGCACTGGAAAAACAAATAAATACCATCAATTCCTTCGACGACGAAAAAGCGTTAAAAGCTTATTATCTGGAACATCTGGAAAATAATACCATGAGTGAAAAAGGAGGTGCCGGCTTAGGATTTATAACTATCGGTATGAAAAGTGGAAATAAACTTAAGGTAGATTTTAAAAAAATCAATGATCAATTTTCATTATTTACGTTAACATCATCCGTTAACCTAAGCTAATTTCTTTACGGAATAATTCCCTGAATTTCCCTCAATTAAATTTATCCCGCAAGGGCGATCTGGAATGAGGCTACCAAATCGGTCATCAATTCCCAAAAATTTGGCGCCAGTTGAAGTAGCGGCTTCTAAAAGTACTTCGAGGGGTACTTGAGCTTGTTGGTTCAAAATGGTATTAATCTCGCTGATGATGGATAGGTTATTATTGCTCGCTAAACTGTCAGTGCCCAGGGTTATAGCGCAAGCATTCCTCAGCAACATTGGAACATCCGGTAGCGCGTTTTCAATGTATAAATTTGCGTTCGGGCATAAACACCAGTAAAGTTTTGGTTGTAAATTTTTTAAGAATTCTAAATCATTTTGTTTTGTAAATGTGTTGTGTACTAATAAAGTTTTAACATCAGGGTTTAAAATGGATGCCAGGGTTTGAAGACTGCTTTTACCGGTAGGATTAAAATGGTCGAGTGCGATTCCAAGCGTGTTATATAACCTCAGGTAGTCGCCATGTTTGTCGCGAAAAAATTCATTTTCTGCTTCACTTTCCTGATTGTGTATGCTTGTTGGCAGGCTGTTTGCTCTACAATCATTAAGTATCTCTTGTATCAGTTGTACTGATGCGCTATAAGGTGCATGCGGTGCAAACGAGGCTACCAGACCAGATGCAGTAAATTTTTGAAGAATTTGGATCCCTTGTTCAAAAACGCTTTTAGCGCGTTCAGGGTTCAATGCAATCAATTCCACAAAAGTGTGGTAATACAATGATGAGCTGCTCTTAACCGAAGCCGATAACTCTGTATTGCTGATGTCCCCAACCGCCACAATTCCTTCATCCCACATGATTTTATCCGCCAAATTCATTCTTTCTTTTTGTTCTTCGGAGGAAATAGCGTTACGGTGACGTATCACTGCCAGTCCAAAATCAACAATCCCCGTTAGACGATCGATCTTGTTTTTTAAATGGCTAAGTTCGAGATGGCAATGTGTATTAATAAAACCGGGACATACAATGCCCTTATGGTGTTCAATTAACAGCTCGTCCACCTGATCTTTATTCAGCGTTTCATGAAAGGTCCCATCATTGCTGAGTGCCAAAACCGTGTCGTTTGGCAAATAACCGCTTCCTGAAAAAATCTGATCTGCTGAAATATAGCGCATAACCAAAATTAACATTTATTCTTAGGTTTGGCGGGGCTTACTTATTTTCGTTTTGGAAAGAGTTTGTGTTTTCAGTAGTCTCAATCCCGTTATGGATCAAATGGCATTATTCATCTAAAATCCTATGCCTTTTTAAGTATTTATAGATAACTTTGCAAAACCCATAAATGCCACCAAAAAGAGACATACGCGCTTTAAGTGAAACTGAATTAATTGACCTATTAAAGGAAAAGGGTGAAGCAAAATTTCGGGCTAAACAAATCTATGAATGGCTTTGGAAAAAAACCGCTCATAGTTTTGATGACATGTCAAATTTATCCAAGCCATTAAGAGATTGGTTAAAAGAAACCTTTACGATCAACGCTGTTGAAATCAGTGATATGCAAGTGAGTTCAGACCGCACAATTAAATGCGCTATGAAACTTTTTGACGGGAACGTTGTGGAAAGCGTTCTAATTCCTACCAAAACTCGGATGACGGCGTGTATCTCATCACAGGTTGGCTGCAGTTTAACTTGTAAATTTTGCGCTACTGGTAAATTGAAGCGGTTAAGAAATTTAAATGCTGACGAAATTTATGATCAGGTTGCCTTAGTAAAGAATCTTGCGGAAACTAAATACCACCAGGCCTTGACCAACATCGTTTATATGGGCATGGGGGAACCATTGCTTAATTATGCGGAGACAATCCGTTCAGTTGATCGGATTACTTCGCCCGATGGATTGGGAATGAGTCCCTCCCGCATTACAGTGAGTACCGCTGGAATTGCAAAAATGATTATGAAACTTGGAGACGATCAGGTTAAGTTTAACCTCGCCTTATCCTTGCATGCTGCAAATGATGAAAAAAGAAATCACATCATGCCTATCAATGAAACAAATTCATTGGACAACCTTGAAGAAGCCCTGAATTATTTTTATGAGAAAACCGGTTCGCGGGTTACATTTGAATACATAGTTTTTAAAGATTTTAATGATGGTATTCAGGACGCGAGAGAACTTGGTGACTTCTGCAAAAAAACCACAGCTAAAGTAAATATCATAGAATACAATCCTATCGATAACGGTGAATTTAAACAAACTACGCCAGAGCGTTTGGATGCTTTTGTAAAGCATTTAGAGGGTCGGGGAATAATTGTAAATGTGAGAAGGAGTCGGGGAAAAGATATTGACGCCGCATGTGGCCAACTCGTGAATAAAAATAAATCATCTGTCCAGGTATTTAAATAAAGCAGCTTGAAACGGTTTATTCCATATTCTCAAACCTTTATAGAGTGGTTTAAAGCAATCGGGATTTCTTTTCTATGTGTGTGGATACTACGCACCTTTTTTTTTGAAATTTCCCCGGTGTCGTCACCGTCGATGGAAAAATCGCTGTTAGCGGGAGATTTTATGTTTATCAATAAACTTGCTTATGGGCCGCGTGCCCCTAAAACAATTTTGGGCGTACCGTTTGTTAATCAAAAATATTACTCCACTTTATTGACGTTACCCTCTTTACGACTATACGGATATTCCAAAGTGGAAAGAAATGATGTGGTGGTTTTTAATTATCCATTAGATGAAGAACATCCTGTAGATCACCGCTCCTATTTTGTAAAACGCTGTATTGGGCTTCCGGGAGACAGTATAACCATTTCTGACGGGCGCGTTTACGTTGGCCATAATTTGATAGATGATGAGCAGATGCTGCAGTTTAATTACCATCTAAAATCCGATAAAACTTTAGACTCAACATTCATTTCACATTTTAACCTATTCGAGGGAGGTAAAATATCAGACAACAATGATTATTCTTTTACGCTTACACGATCTTTGGTGGATTCTTTAACATCAAAAACCTATATCACCGCTATTGAAAGAAATAGTGAGAAAAAGGGTATGTGGGATGAATTTGTTTTTCCGTTTAATGCGCATTACAAGTGGAATGTAGATAATTATGGGCCACTTAAAATACCGGCCAAGGGAGATACCGTTAGATTGGATTCATTAAGTCTTTGTTTTTTCGAACGGATAATTTCCGTGTACGAGAATAATAACTTGGTAATTGAGAACGACAGTATTTTTATAAACGGTGATTTTGCACCATATTATGTTATCAAACAAAACTACTATTTTATGGTTGGTGATAATCGGCATAATTCGCAGGATAGCCGCCATTGGGGTTTTGTGCCAGAAGATCATATCATTGGAAAAGCAACCTACATCATCTTTTCAAATGATAAATTACATGGACAAGGTATTCGGTGGAACCGGTTCTTTAATAAAATTAAATAAATGGATTCTGTTCTTTTATCTACTGCGTATTTACCACCTTTAAGTTACTTTTCTTCGATATTTTCCAACGACATTATTGTTCTGGAAAAGTTTGAACATTTCGTAAAGCAGTCTTACCGAAACCGTTGCGAAATACTCACTGCAAATGGTAAACTTGCTTTGAGCATTCCGGTATTAAAGCAAAGTGATAAAGAATTAATTTCAGAAAAAAGAATTTCATATGCTGAAGACTGGCAAAAGCAGCATTGGCGGACTATTACAAGCGCTTATAAAAATTCGCCTTACTTCGAGTATTTCGAAGATGAATTCAGGCCGTATTATGAAAACCAGTATGAGTTTTTATTTGAGTTTAATACCAGCCTTTTGCAAACAGTTCTGAATGTACTAAGACTGAAGCGGGAGATACGGTTCACAGATCACTATCAAACGGATACAGGTTTCATTTCGGATAAACGAAACCTTTCCGAGATCCGGCAGCCGTTTTTCAATGGACAATCCTATTACCAGATATTCAGTCCAAAGTCGGGGTTCGTAAATAATTTAAGCTGTATTGACGCTGTGTTTAATATAGGTTTGGAAACATTGCACCTGAAGAACGCTTAAGGTCCTTCAGGCACTGAGTTATATTTTTATTCCCACAACCAATACGTCATCCGTCTGATCGTTATCCTGTTTCCAGTTATTAAATGCATACTCCAAAAATGCTTCCTGTTCATCCATATTCATGTCCGAAACCGTAAGAAGTAATTCTTTGAAATTGGATTTGTTTAGTTTTTTATTTCGTTCCCCTCCGAATTGATCGATGAAGCCGTCTGTAAACAAATATAAGCTATCGTTTTCCTGTAATTGGCAGTCTTGTGTTTCGAATTGCTTTTCTACACCTGAATAAAATCCAATGGGGTATCGGCTTCCTTTTAGCTCAGTAATGTTATTTCCACGCGAGATCAATACCGATCTGAAGGCACCTGAGAACGAAAGGACGTTATTTTTTTTATCAATCCGGATTAATGCTACATCCATTCCGTCGTTAAAAGATGCATCCTCATTTTTATTAATTGTTTTAGCAAGTTCTTCATCAAGGGCTTTTAATATCTCCGATGGTTCCGAAGCTTTACGGTTAATAAATACTTCTTTGAACATTGAGTTCGCTACCATGCTCATCATCGCGCCAGGAACGCCGTGTCCGGTGCAGTCTACTACAGCCAGGTATTTATAAGTATTGTCTTCATAAAACCAGTAATAATCCCCGCTAACTATATCTTTTGGTTTATAAAGTAAGAAAGAGTTTTTGAATGTCTCTCTCAACTGGTCTTGTGTTTTGAGAATGGACTGCTGAATTCGCTGAGCATAATAAATACTGTCGGTTATATCTTTATTTTGTTCAAGTAATTGCTGGTTCGTTTCAATTAACCGACGTTCATTGGATTTATTATCAGTAATATCATACCCGATTCCGATAAGTTGGTCTTCGTTAAGGTAAGAGACATTCCATCGGATCCATTTTCTGCCGCCCACTGATGTTCTCAGTTCGTGTTCAAAAGTTTGTGTTGAAATTTTCTTGTTACTGAATATTCCGACAATTTTGTTTTTTACCAGCTCACCTTCCGGTTTTGAGAATCGGGTTGCCGCCCACCAGTTTTGACCCAGCAGTTCTTCTGATTGGTAACCTAATAAGCGCTGCGCAGATTTGCTGACATAGTCGATGCTTCCGTCTGTATTTAATACCACGATAAGTGTGTTGAGTTTATCCAGGATTTGATCCTGCACATCAATTGCAAACATTTGAAAATTTTTAAGATGGGAAATGTGAAAATTAAAAACCTGTGACTAGCACGCACAGATACGCCACATGGGACTATGACAGTATCGATGGTTGGTTGAAATATGTCCAAAAATGTTTTTCACGGAGCAAATATATAAAATATTTAATCGCTCAGATAAATTTCAAAATTTATTTCTTAGTGGAGTTTGGAACCGATAAGGCTTATAAATTCTTTTCGTGTTGGGTCTTTAAGGAATTCTCCTGTGAATGCAGAGGTAGTTGTTGCGCTATTTTGCTTTTGAATACCACGCATTTGCATGCAAAGGTGGGCGCATTCAATCACTACCGCTACGCCCAATGGGTTTAAGGTGTCCTGAATACAATCTTTGATTTCATTGGTTAACCTTTCCTGAACCTGTAGACGCCTTGAAAACGCATCTACTACCCGGGGCAGTTTGCTTAATCCAACGATATACCCGTTGGGGATGTAAGCAATATGTGCTTTACCAAAAAAAGGCAATAAATGATGTTCACATAAACTGTATACTTCGATGTCTTTAACAATAACCATCTGACTATAATCTTCTTTAAACATGGCCGATTTCAGGATTTCAGCCGGATTCAGATCATACCCCTGAGTTAAAAACTGCATGGCTTTCGCAGCTCTCACGGGAGTCTTCAATAAGCCTTCACGCGACGGATTTTCTCCGACATCATCTAAAATATTCTTGTACATATCAGATATAGAATCAACTAATTTGTCATTATATTGATCTATCTTTTTATATCCGGAAATGTCGTGCTCAAATTCTTCGTTTAGCATGATTTTAAAATTTAAAATTTTGGCTTTTTGTTATGTAAATTATTCGCCAAAATATTCAACATAATTACTGTCGGTTTCATTCAGTTTAATGCAGTGCAATGCCGCACCCATCTCTTGGATTTTTGGCGCTAAAATATTCCAGATGAAAATGGCAACGTTTTCGGTGGATGGCATCATAGGCATTCCCTTTACGTCCAAATTAAGATTTTTATGATCCAGAATTTCAGTAACGTCGGTGCGTATGAGTGTACTTAATGTTTTTAAATTAACAACGAAGCCAGTATCAGGATTAATTTCTCCCTTCACCGTCACAAACAATTCATAATTATGGCCGTGCCAGTTTTTGTTAGCACACTTACCAAACGTAGCCTCATTCTGTTCATCACTCCAGCCCGGATTAAATAATTTATGGGCTGCATTAAAATGTTCTTTGCGGGTAATATAAATCATAGTAATTTAACGGGATAAAAATACTAATTATAAATGAAGATTCTTATTGTATCTGCCACGCATTTTGAGATTAAGCCTCTGCTTGATTTTCTTGGAATTGCGTTGCCAGGCATAGGAATCAATAATGCTAATATAGATTTTGAAGAAAAGGAAATTCAGGTGTTAATTACTGGTGTTGGCATGGTGAACACTGCGTTAATGTTGGGTCGATTCATGGACAATTCATATGACCTGGCATTAAATTTAGGCATTTGTGGAGCATTTGATAAATCATTGAAACTGGGTGAAGTGCTTCGTGTTTCAACTGATATGCTCAGTGAATTGGGTGCCGAAGACAATGACGATTTCTTACCCTTTAAATCCCTTGAATTGCCAGGTGAATTCATGTTTTCTGAATCATGCAACTTTCAATCAGAGGTATTTGATGCCTTGAAAGTGGCAGAAGGAATCACGGTAAATACGGTGCATGGAAATGATATATCGATTGAGAAAACTAAACGGCTTTTCAACCCTACAGTTGAAAGTATGGAAGGAGCAGCATTCTTTGCTGCTTGTAAAGGATTTTCAAAAAATTATCTACAAGTTCGTTCCGTATCAAATTATGTCGAAAGGCGTGATAAAAGTAAGTGGGAAATACATCATGCGATTGAAAACCTGAATAATTTTGCGATTAATTTTATAAATCAAATACCTTCACATTCAGTATGAATTTAACCCTGGGTTTCTCTCCTTGCCCCAACGATTGCTTTATTTTTGACGCATTGGTTCACAAAAAAATAGATACGAGAGGTATCAATTTTAATGTAGTCATGGAAGATGTTGAAGCTTTAAACGGCAGGGCATTTAAAGCCGATCTTGATATTACGAAGTTGAGTTACCATGCTTTTTTATACCTGACACAATTCTATAATTTGCTCAATAGCGGTAGCGCCTTAGGTTTTAATTGTGGCCCGCTTTTAGTCAAACTCTCCAATAAAAATATAGACAATATTGAGTCGGCTTCTATTGCCATACCCGGGAAGTACACAACGGCAAATTTTTTAATGTCTTTGGCATATCCTCATGCAAACAACCGGATTGAAGTTTTATTCAGTGACATTGAAGAATTCATACTTTCCGGAAAGGTAGATGCCGGGTTATTAATTCATGAAAATCGCTTTACATATCAGGAAAAAGGGCTTGAAAAGATAATAGATCTCGGTGAATTTTGGGATGATTTGATTCATGCGCCTATCCCTTTGGGTGGAATTGCCGTTAAAAAAGGAATAAATAGTGCGCTTCAAAAAACGATTGATTTACTTATTAGGCAAAGTGTGGAATATGCTTTTGCAAATCCTGAAAGCTGCATGCCTTTTGTACGTGAAAACGCCCAGGAAATGAGTGAAGTCGTAATGAAAAAACACATTGCTTTGTACGTTAATGAGTTTTCAATAGATCTTGGAACGATTGGAAAAAACGCAATCAGGTTACTTTATGAAAAAGCAGTTGAAAATAAGGTTATCGATGGTTTAGCGCCACTCAATTTTGTTTAAAAGTTCCGCCCATCCATGAAATCCGCATTCCATAAAAAAATTAATATTTTCCAATAATTTCCTTCTATATTTATAAAAAACCGTTTCATGCAAAAAATAAAACTTTTATCAGCGTCACTGTTACTTGTGAAGCTGGCATTCTCTCAAACACTTACTCCTGGTATTAACTTATCGTACATCGATTCTACGGTAAACCCCAGAAATGACATTTATAAATTTGCTAATGGCAAATGGTTAAATAGTCAGCAAATACCTGCCAGTGACGGAAGCTGGGGAAGTTTTAATGAAATTCACGAGCGGAATGTGGCGAATCTTAAAGCCTTGATGTCGGATATTTCTAAAGATACGAAAGCCTTGCCCGGAACAAACCACCAGAAACTGCGTGATTTTTATTTAACCGCCATTGATTCGGTAAAGGCAGAAAAGGACGGCATGAAGCCTATCGCTGCTGAACTTGCCGCGATTGATCTGATTAAAACAAAGGACGAATTATTAAAAAGGACTGCCCTATTGAACCGAAAGGGGGTTCCTGGAATGATCGGGTTCTACGTATATTCCGATTTTAAAAATAGTAATGCGAATACGTGTTACCTAGCGCAAACTGGAATGGGTCTTCCGGATAAGGACTTTTACTTTGAGCCGCAGTATGAATCGGTGAAGAGTGAATACGCGGAGCATGTTGTGCGCGGTTTTAATTGTTTAGGAAAGTATCCGGAATCTGTAGGTGTTTATTCCGTAACAATTATGAAAATTGAAACGGAACTCGCTAAAAATTCCATGAATGCTGTTGAACAACGCGACCCTCAGAAACAATATAATCCCTTCACAAAAGCCGAGCTGGCAAAGCTAACTCCTAATATCAACTGGGACGTATATTTTACTGCGCTTGGCATAAAGACACCAGAGCAACTTGTTATAAATCAACCTAAGTTCTATGAAGGTTTGAATGCTTTGATGAATTCAATATCTATTGACGAATGGAAAATGTTCTTAAAATGGAACTTAATCGAAGCCGCTTCTCCTTATTTATCAAGTGATTTCGTTAAGGAAGATTTTCGTTTCAACGGAACGGTTTTGTCCGGAAAGAAAGAAATGAAACCGCTTTACAAGAGGGTTCAGGCTTCAACTGATGATGCCTTGGGAGAAGCCCTTGGGAAATTATACGTGGAAAAATATTTTGATGCAAATTCCAAAAAGCGTGTAAGCGAGATGGTGGATAACCTTATTGCAGCCTACCGAGTTCGGATTGATTCCCGCGACTGGATGAGTAAAGAGACAAAAACGCAGGCGCAGCTCAAACTGGATAAGCTTATCAAGAAATTAGGTTTTCCTGATACGTGGATTGATTATTCCACCTTAACAATCGGTAGAGAATCCTATTGGAAAAACATTACTTCGGCCCGTGAATTTCAATTTAAGCGCATGATCAATAAAATTGGAAAACCGGTAGACCGAATGGAATGGGGGATGACACCACCGACAGTAAATGCTTATTATAACCCTACGTCAAATGAAATCGCTTTTCCTGCTGGCATTATGCAGGTACCGTTTTTTGATGTGAACGCGGATGACGCCTTCAATTATGGGGTAATGGGTTCTGTAATCGGACATGAACTGACTCACGGATTTGATGACCAAGGTTCGCAGTTTGATGCAGACGGTAATCTTAAAATGTGGTGGACTGAATCAGATTACAAGAATTTTACCGACAAAACCAAACTCATTATTGAACAGTTTAATGAATTTGTTGCAATTGATACTTTACGTGTTAATGGTGACTTAACGCAGGGTGAAAATATTGCTGACCTGGGCGGCCTAACGATGGCTTATTACGCTTATCAAAAATCATTGAATGGAAAGAAGTCTCCGGTAATGGCTGGATTTACAGGAGAACAACGTTTCTTTTTGGCGTGGGCACAAGGATGGAAAACATTAACGCGCGATGCATACTTAAAGCAAATGATAGCCACAAACCCACATTCACCTGGAAATTTCCGCGCAATTGGTCCGTTAAGCAACATGCCCGAATTTTATGAAGCTTTTGGTGTGAAAGAAGGAGATGGCATGTACCGTCCTGCTTCAAAGCGTGTAAATATCTGGTAAGCAAACCTTTTTAGTTTTATAAAGGGCAGGTTATCTGCCCTTTATTGTTTTTTACCTATCTAATGCTAATACTAACCCCCGAGGGTTAATAAGTTTGATGGGTTCTAATCAACGCTCACTTCATTTTAAATATTTTTAATCTGTTACAAAACAGATTTTCAATGAGCGATATACAGCACTTTTTTAAAACAATAAATTTAGAATCAGATTTATACGCCGAAAACCAGCTTGGAAGAAGCGTTATCGCTTATTCCTCAGGTTTGGATTTCCCCGATCTTACAGACATTGATATGGCAATTTTAGGTGTGTGTGAAGATAGAAGAGCCGCAGGAAATGAAGGATCAGCACTAGCCCCGGATAAAGTAAGGGAATATCTTTATACATTATACCCGGGCAGTTTTCGCCCACGTATTGCAGACCTTGGCAACATAGAAAAAGGCCATGATGTGGAGGATACTTACTACGCGCTTAAAACTTCAGTGGATTATCTAATCCGAAACAATGTGATTCCAATCATTATCGGAGGAAGCCAGGACCTGACTTACGCACAGTTTTTAGGCTACGAAAAATTGGAACAAACCATAAATGTGGTAGCTGTAGACTCCATGTTTGATCTTGGAAATCCGGATGATGACACAACGAACATAGCTTATCTAGGAAAGATCATATTGCATCAGCCTAATTTTTTGTTTAATTACAGTAATATTGGATATCAAACTTACTTGGTTGATCAAACTTCATTAAGCATGATGAACAGGTTGTACTTCGATACATACCGTTTGGGTCAGGTTCGTGATGCCATTGAAGAAGCTGAACCAATCATCCGGCATGCGGATATGTTAACTTTTGATATCTCTTCAATTAAACACAGCGATGCTCCGGCTAATCCGCTTGCCTCACCTAATGGGTTTTATTCAGAAGAAGCTTGCCAGATGATGCGTTATGCTGGTATGAATGATAAATTATCATCAGTAGGCATTTATGAAATCAATCCAGAATTTGACCAGCACGGAAAAACTGCTAACCTTGGTGCTCAAATGATATGGTGCTTTATGGATGGTTTTTACAATCGAAAAAGTGATTATCCTTCCCGAACCAGTACCGACTACGTAAAGTTTCATGTAGTGCTGCAGGAAGAAAAGTACGAGATTAATTTTTTCAAGAGTAAGAAAAGCGATCGCTGGTGGATGGAAATTCCTTATCCTCCTACCAATGGTTTGAAATTTGAAAGACACACCCTATTGCCATGTTCCTACAAAGATTATGAAATGGCTGTGAACAATGAGATACCTGACCGATGGTGGCAAACTTACCAAAAGCTGGCGTAGGCGATTAAGGTTCATTGACCTGCTGTTTTGGTATTCCCCTTTCTCTATTTTACCTAAATGATGGCTTTTTAAGCCTCTGGAATTCATTTATATTGGCTTTCCGTTTATGCAATTATACCGTACTTTTGTGGAGTAAAAATTAAATTAATGAATGTTCAGTCACTATTAACACGTGCTCAAACGCTCGAATTTTTATCTATTGAAGAAGGGATTTTTTTGTATGAAAATGCAGCCACTTCTGAATTGATGTTCGTTGCTAATGAGATCAGAAATATAAAAAAGAATAACTCTAAAAAAGTTACTTGGCAAATTGATCGCAATTTAAACACAACCAACGTGTGTATTGCTAATTGTAAGTTTTGTAATTTTTACAGGATACCCGGTCATAAGGATGCTTATATCACAGATATTGAAACGTATAAAACCAAAATTGAGGAAACAATTAAATATGGTGGCGATCAATTACTGTTGCAAGGTGGTCATCATCCCGATTTAGGCCTGCGCTTTTATGTAAATCTTTTTAAGGAGTTAAAGTCTTTATTTCCTGATATCAAATTACATTCACTTGGTCCACCGGAAATAGCCCATATTACTAAACTTGAGAAATCAACTCATACAGAAGTATTAAAGGCCTTAGTTGATGCAGGACTGGACAGTTTACCAGGAGCCGGTGCAGAAATATTGAACGACCGTGTACGTCGACTGATTTCAAAAGGTAAGTGTACCGGAAGGGAATGGCTTAACGTTATGCGTGCCTGTCATCAACTAAACATCACGACATCGGCAACCATGATGTTTGGACATGTAGAAACCATTTACGAGCGCTTTGAACATTTGGTATGGATCCGGGAGGTTCAATCCGAAAAACCTGCGCATGCCAAAGGATTTTTAGCTTTTATTCCTTGGCCGTTCCAGGATGATGGAACTTTATTGAAACGTGTGAAAGGTATTTCTAATAATGTGAGTGCGGATGAATACATTCGTATGCTTGCATTAAGCCGCATCATGCTTCCCAATATTGAAAATATACAGGCAAGCTGGTTAACAGTGGGCAAACAAACTGCTCAAATTTGTTTGCATGGTGGCGCCAATGATTTTGGCAGCATCATGATTGAAGAGAATGTTGTGAGTGCCGCAGGTGCTCCTCATCGATTTACATACAAAACCATCCAGGATGCCATCCGTGAGGCTGGATTTGAACCTCAATTGAGAAATCAACAATACGGCGAACGTGAGTTACCGAAAGAAATCATTGAGCAAAAAGTAAATTATTAATGAGGTGCTTACATGAATTACATGACACCACAAAATGACAATTTAAAATTATAATTTCAACCTATGAATGTGATCATTACGGGTGCGAGCAGAGGTATTGGATTTGAATTGGTTCAGCAATTTTTAAACACCGGAGATGTTGTGTTTTGCCTTACCAGGAACCTAAAGCCTTTAGGTAGCATCCAGCATGAAAACTTGATTCCAATCGCCACTGATCTGACGTCACCTGTAAGTATAAATAAAGCAGTTGAATTGATACAGAGCAAGGTAACAGATATACAATGCGTTGTACATAATGCGGGTGCTTTAATTAAAAAACCCTTTGAAGACATTTTATACACCGATTTGGAAATGGTATATAAAGTGAATGTGTTTGCGCCCTATTACCTTACTCAACAATTATTACCATTACTGGGTAAACAAGAAAGATCTCACATAGTTAACATTAGTAGTATAGGCGGATTTCAAGGCAGCGTTAAATTTCCGGGGTTGTCAGCATATAGTTCATCCAAAGCGGCAATTGTAGGTGTTACAGAGTGTTTGGCAGAGGAATTAAAGGACAGGAATATTTCAGTAAATTGTTTAGCAATTGGAGCGGTGCAAACGGAAATGCTGGCCCAGGCCTTTCCAGATTATCAGGCTCCTTTGAAACCAAAACAAATGGCAGAATATATTTATGAGTTTGCGGTGAAGGGACATGTGTTTTATAATGGAAAAGTTTTACCCGTTTCTTCAAGTACACCCTGATTTATGAAGTTATTTTTTATAATATTTTTATTAGCGCCTCTTCTTTCGGTTTGTCAAACCAAACAGGTGAAACTTAAAGTGGTTCAGGTAATGCCTTATTGTGGCGGGGCAAAGCCTTCCAAAAACATACAGGATAAAAATGTAGCTGCGCCTTACGCATGTAAAAAGTTAGTTTTCGTTTCAGATCAGCAAAAAGTAGATTCTTTGGCCACTAATGCTAAAGGTGAACTGTCCATAAAATTGCCGTATGGCGATTATAAGTTTTTTGAGCCATGGAAATATTACCGTAAAATCCCGGAAGGAATGGCGGAAGACAATCTTCAAATGGACTGTTTAGAGAAAGAGTGGGGAAGCGAAGATTTAAGAATCATTGTCACAAAAAAAGGCACGCAGATCCAGAATAACCTGAAGTTTCCAAAGTGCCCCCATCAATTTCCTTGTTTAATTAATAAGCACTTACCGCGTTAATATGAAATTCGTTTTCACTATAATAGGTTGTTTTGTGTTTCCATTAATATTTGCACAGGAACTCACGCAAACTATCAGGGGAACAGTAATTGATAAACAAACGCAAAGCCCTCTTCCTGGCGCTGTGATTAGCATCTTAAATTCGGATCCGTTGAAAGCTACTGCAACAGATGAAAATGGAATATTTCGTTTTGATAATGTTGTTTTAGGCAGGAAGCAGTTAAAAATCACATTGATTTCTTATAAAGAAAAATCCCAGATCGTTGTTTTAACTACAGGAAAGGAAACTGTTTTAAATATTGAGTTGGAAGAATCAGCTGTACAAACGGAGGAAGTTGTGGTATCTGCCGAAGTTGATAAAACCAAAACCAATAATAAAATGGCTACTGTCAGTTCCAGGGTATTTAGTACAGAGGAAGCAAACCGTTATGCCGGAAGTCGTGGAGATCCTGCCCGAATGGCAGCCAATTTTGCCGGAGTAAGTGGCGCTAACGACAGCAGAAATGATATCATCATTCGTGGGAACTCCCCCCTGGGGATATTATGGCGTTTAAATGGATTGGATATTCCCAACCCAAACCATTTTGGCAGTATGGGATCTTCGGGCGGGCCAATCAGTATTTTAAATAATAACACCCTTGATAATTCGGATTTTATGACCGGAGCTTTCCCGGCAGATTATGGTAACGCAACTGCGGGTGTGTTCGACTTAAAGATGCGCAGTGGTAATAATGAAAAGTATGAGTTTCTTGGAATGGTTGGTTTTAACGGCTTTGAATTAGGGGCCGAGGGACCATTCAGTAAAAAAAGGAAGAACTCTTCGTTTCTCATCAATTACCGCTATTCTACTTTATCTGTATTTAAATATTTAGGTTTGGATTTCGGAACCGGGAGCGCAGTTCCCCAATACCAGGATCTGACATTTAAAGTTGACTTGCCAACAAAAAAACTGGGTAAATTTTCGGTTTGTGGTATTGGCGGTTTAAGCTATGCTGAGCTTTTACAAAGCCAGCAATCCAAGGATAATAACCTTTATGGTTACAGCGGAAGAGATACCTATTTCCGGTCAAATGTCGGGGCAGGTGGGATATCCCATACCTATTTGATTAACGGCAGTTCTTACGTTAAAACCAATGTTGGTGTTTCAGGCCAGTATAATGGCATACGTGCCGATCGTGTTGATACCAGTACAAATCCTGTTACCATCCGTCCCGAATACCGAAATACATCTTATACCACTCGGTATTCAGGGAATTTCACGTACAATAAAAAATTCAATTCGAGAAACTTTGTAAATGCTGGTATCTACGCAGATGTGTATAACACGACGTTTGTAGATAGCATTGATAGCAATGGAAGCGGTTTTGTGACTTTAAGAAATTATACCGGACAAACCATTTTAAGCAGGGCATTCATTCAATGGAAGCATCATTTTAGCGAAAAGTTCTCGGCTAATACCGGATTTACTTACCAATACCTCCTTCTTAATAATTCTCAATCCCCCGAACCACGAATAGGGTTAAAATATGAGTTGAACAAAAAACAGTCGTTTAGTTTTGGAGCAGGTTTGCATAGCCAGGTGCAGCCGTTATATGTGTATTTTGCCACAGCTAACCTAGGAAACGGGAAGGTTTTAGAAACCAATCGCAATCTGGATTTTACAAAAGCGGCGCACGTTGTTTTGGCATACGATGTAAATTTGTTTAATAGCGTAAGGGTAAAAACGGAATTGTATTATCAGTATTTGTATCGCGTACCGGTTAAATCAAAAAAGGATTATTTCAGCACGGTTAACCTCGGTGCTGATTTCAATAGCCCTAATGTGGATAGTTTAGTAAACAACGGAACCGGAGAAAATTACGGTATTGAACTAACGCTGGAAAAATTTTACAGCAAAGGCTATTATTTTCTTTTTACCACATCGTTATTTGAGAGTAAATATGTTGGAAGCGACGGTATTTACAGAAACACAGCATTCAATGGGAATTATGTTCTGAATGCGTTGGCCGGTAAGGAATTTAAGATCAGGGAAAAGCATATTTTGGCATTGGATGTTAAATGTACGTATGCAGGAGGAAAGCGTTACGTGCCTATTGATATTGCTGCGTCCATTGCTTACCAGGATGAAGTAAGAGACGGCACGGTTGCTTACCAGCCTCAATATGATCCCTATTTCCGGATTGATGTGAAGCCTTCTTATAAATTAAACACGAAGCGCTTTACGCATGAGTTAAGCGTTGATATCCAAAATGTAACCAAGCATAATAATATATTTCAACAGCAATACGATTTAAATACGCAGACTATTAAAACGGATTATCAATTAAAGTTTTTTGTGATTCCTCAATACCGCCTTACATTTTAAATTGAATTATAAAGTAGTATTTTTAAAAATAAAAAGATCATGGTACAATTAAGCACAGATGCAGATTTTGAATATCTGATTCAGACAAATAAAATGGTAGTGGTGAAGTTTTACGCAGACTGGTGCGGCTCATGTAAATTATTTTCGCCAAAATTTAAACGTCATTCAAACGACGGTAATAATGCAGATATTTTGTTTTTAGAAGTAAATGCCGAGGAGAACGAAAATGCCAGACGCGTGGCAGGCGTTGATAATTTACCGTACCTCGCAAGCTTTAAAAATGGAATTTTGTTGGAAGGTTCGGCTACAAGTAAGGAAGAATACCTTCAAAAAATGATTGATGATTTGAGAAAATAGAACATGAAAATACCGGCTATAAAAAAACTCGTTGAAAACTATTCATTGGTTCAGTTACAGGAAGCTGAGAATGCAATGCTTGAAGAAACCAATCCGTCCATTGAAGTGGAAGGAGATGATGAAGGCGAGCGTTTAACCCATATCCTGGCATCGATTTATATTAAGGACAGGATGGAGCATCATGCAACACCATTTTCCCAGGCGCTTCGTGATTTCAGTCAGCGGGTTCGCAATAGTATCAGTTAACTATTTCACAAGGTCAAAAACTTTAATCAGGTCAATATCAACGCCATTTAAAACATCGTCTGAGGTGTAGTGCGTTTGATAATCCGGCATTAAACCATGGCCTTCATTCTTTACTACAATTTGGTGATACAAATGGTACATTGGGATGAACACCTGGATCTTCGATGCTGGAAGATTTATTTTACCACTGATAACGGCGTTACTCCCTGATACATTTCCACCGGTTTCTTCACCAATTACAATCGCATTTTTTTTGTACTTCAAAAAACTGGCGGTTACAGCACTCATTGAAAACGATCGGCCATTCACCAGTACATAGGTTTGTCCTTTGAAAGCATATTTTTTCTTGGGAAAAGATATGAAATAATAACGCAGTCGATTAAAATGGAATGTTTTGGGCATGAAGAGGGTAAACACTAATGGTGACAACCGGTTCCCTATTCCCATTTTATATTTAGGATTAAACATCATTAAATTTGCTTTCCGATCAAAAGGAAGATACTGTGTTTCATCCAGGAGATAGGATAGCATACTTAATCCGTCATTTATCTGTCCCCCGCCGTTATCCCTCAGGTCAATCACTAAATGTTCTATTTTTTTTTCCTGGATATCCCTGAACGATTTTTTAAAAAACGAGCTCCAGTTTCTGCCTTTAAAGCTATTAATGTCAATTACGCCAACCGACTGATCGTCTTTTAAAACAGAATAATTACACGTTTTCGTTTTAGCAACACAAATTACGGTGTCTTTTCGTGGCGGAATCAGAGTGTCTTTAAGCGTTGAAATCGCCTCCAGTGTATGGGTTGTAATACGATGGTTTTTATGCTTGATCGTGACGGCATAGGTGGGTTTAAATCCGTAACAGAATGAGTAATAATATTTAAACCATTGAAATTTAGAACCCTGTTTTTTGTACGTTGTATTGTATCCGTCTGAAGTGGACACTGAATAAATTGTGGAGAGTATATTTCTTACAGGCCGGTTATCAATACTTATGATTTCGTCCCCTGGATAAATGGTGGAGTCTTTGGATAAATTATTTAAAATAAAAAGCCGATTGGTATCTATTACAAAAGTATTAAGCGGTAAGGCAGGACGACTTAGTTTAGCTACTGCTTTAATGTATTTCTTCGATGCACCAACATCTGTGTGGCCACAACCAATTTTTGCTACAATGCGTTTAATGTAGAACCGCACCTGCATTTCGGTAAGTGGCGTATCAATCAGCGATTTCGTATAAAGGACAAACGCGTGGAGAGAATCCTTTGAAATATACCGGAAGGGATCAGGATGAAATTTTATCAGGTATTTCTCAGCATAGTCGATGTCACCAAGTATCTCTTTAATAGAATATTTTTTCTGAACATCAAATGGTACCTTTTGTGAATACTGATTCAGGCAGATTAACAAAAATACCAAACATAAGTACCTTTTCATTCCGAAATCCTATGCTAAAACACCCATTCTCTTTCCTAAGCCACTCATAAAGTCACGAACTTCTTTCACAGTACTTTCATCATTTGTTGCTCGAAGATAAGTGTCGGTTAAAGTCGTAATGTTTTGGTGAAAGAACTTTTTCATTTCATCCACACTCATGTCTTTTGTCCATAGATCGATGCGCATGGTATTATTTTCTTTTTCATCCCATAAAGCAAGCATCATACTTTTACAAACACTGCCTTCGTTTGCTTCCGGTGCTTCCCATTCAATTTTATGCGGTAATTGGTTCTCGTCAACAGTTATTTTTAATTTAATTTCAGATGTGGTCATGTTATGTTCTTTTTGAATTTTTCCGGTTAACCCGTTAATTTAATTTTCGGCCAAATTAGCAAATGTTTAGGATCTCTTTTTAAGAATGCCTGATTTTTAAGTTTTAGTGTTTATATCGATTTATTGTAAAGCGGTAAAAGCTGTTTACGAAGTAATTGATGATTTTTGATATTTATAATTAATGTACACGCTGCCAGACTAGTACTTGTGGCTAGTAACCCCAAACCTAAATGGGTTTGACGGCTTGCCTGAGCTCTTTTTTCGCGCGGGTAAGAATTGCGACCGGAAGAATTACTTAGGCCTATCAATGTTGCAGCTATGCCACTTCCCATAAAACCACCGGAGAGTATTAATATTCCGGTTCTAATCCTCTTTCTTTTTCGGTACACTCGGTACTTATCTTGAACTTCGGTATTTTGTAAATTTTTCAATATTGAGGCAAAGGTTTTTTCACTTATGGTGATCTTATGGTCGTAAAGCAGCGAATGAAAATTCTTATTAGTTATTGGCTTTAAATGATTATATGGTTTACTGAATTTCCTCTTATTTGAATAAATAGCGGAGTCGGTAACTAAGGTTATTTCACCTTTTTCGTTTTTATAACTGAACACCTTTATTTGGTGAATAGAAAAAATTCTTTTGGAACCAATTCTGGAATATTTAAAATAGTTTCCTTCTTTTTCTAGTAATGAAGCGTGAACAACGCCATTATACGTATTTAAAAGCATTTCCTGACTAAATGCCCTGCTTAAAATTAAGGTTAGGAAAGAAATACTTTTAAACGCCCTGATTATCATTACAAAGTAATTCTGGTTAAATAAAATCCATTAAAATTAATAAAAAAACAGGCAATCAACTTATTTAACGCTATAATAGAATACATTTGCACTATGACAGAATACCCAAAAATTACATTGCAAAACGGCAAAGAATTGCCTGTGCTTCGGTTTCATCCATGGATATTTTCAGGTGCAATTAAAACTCAGGATCAGGGAATTAACGATGGAGATGTTGTGGAAATTTATTCTGCCAAACAACAGTTCCTTGGAATGGCGCAATATCAAAAAGGCAGTATTACGGCAAGGATTATTTCATTCAGCAAACAGTCTATCAACGTTGATTTTTGGGTAAAGAAAATTGAGAAGGCGGTTGATTACCGACGTTTCCTCGGTCTGGCCATGAATCCGCATACCAATGTGTATCGCCTGGTATTTGGTGAAGGTGACGGCTGTCCCGGACTCATTATGGATTATTACAATGGCCATGTCGTATTTCAGGCCCATAGCATTGGGATGCATAAATGCAGAACTGATATTACAGCAGCGTTGAAAAGGGTTTATGGTGCTGATCTGAAAAGCGTTTACGACAAAAGCTCTGAAACCTTGCCAAATAATTACTCAACCGGGTTGAACAATGAATTTTTATTTGGAGCATGCAACGAAGAATTAGTAGTGCTCGAAAATGATGTCAAGTTTTATATTGACTTTATTAATGGGCAAAAGACGGGATTCTTTATCGATCAACGTGAAAACAGAAGTTTACTGGGAAATTACAGTAAGGGAAAGCGTGTTTTAAATACGTTTTCGTACACCGGTGGTTTTTCCATGTATGCTGCTAAGCACGGTTGCGAGGTCATTCATTCTGTTGATTCCAGTGCCAAAGCTATTGAATTATGTAATAAGAATGCAATTTTGAATCATGCAACCAACCATGAGGGTTTCGCTTTAGACACGTTCGACTATTTAAAAGATCATGGCAAGAATTATGACATCATTATCCTCGACCCTCCTGCTTTTGCAAAGAGCAGGGATGTTTCTCATAATGCAGTAATTGGTTATAAGAGGTTAAACCAAATGGCTTTACAGAATATAAAGAAAGGCGGGGTTCTATTTACGTTTTCCTGCTCGGGAGTTATTGATAAGAAATTATTTTATAATACGGTTACTGCGGCCGCTATTGAGTCTCGCCGTAATCTGAAATTGCTGCACACATTATCACAGCCTGCCGATCACGTCATCACACCTAATTTTCCGGAAGGCGAATATTTAAAAGGCCTCGCATTTTATGTCGACTAACATATGAGATTGATTTTTTTGACTGTATGGATCCCTTTCTTTTTGATGGGCCAGTCAGAAACGCCGAAGTTTGAAAAGGAGAAATTTCTCCATTTTAAAGCTGGGGTAGCAATCAATGAAACGAATGTAAAAATTTTTGATGAGTTAAATTCCATTGGTATAGATAGATTCACGCCACGTCAAAGTGTGTATTATAATCCATCGTTTTCCATTGAGTTTGAAAGTTATTTTTCAAAGTACGTCGGTTTAAGTCTTGATATAGGTTTTTTGCAGCTTCGCCAGCGGTATGAGTATTCAAAAGGAATACCGAGCCCCGGAACATACATACCTCAATCGTCTCATCTTCCTAAAATGAACGAACCTTCGGAAGGACTTATTCTTACAAACATTCCTAACGTAAATTTTGGCCCTTGTTTTTACATTACCGAGCAGACCCGTTTTTATGTTGGCTTGGGTTATTATAAATATTATTACCGTTTCGAACCCGTTAGCATCGGAAATTTCGGATTTAATCTTAATAATGAAGGCTTTGCAATCTATTCAAGTTTCGGGCTTTGTCAGGGTTTTGTTGTCCGGGGTACAAGCTGTTCTATTTCGCTAAAATGTTTCGGTATTCGTAAGAGGTACGATCGTGGGCTTCAGCTCAGTCTCGGGCTGGTATTGTAAGGTATTGTAAATTTCAAGGCATTTACCGTTCAGCCAAATTCTCTCTCCTTTATAAAATTTATTAAGTAAATTCGTGATTCAATTTTTATTATGACACCGATACTTGAAGTAAAGAATATTCATAAAAATTATGCTAACCACGTAGCCTTAAAAGATGTAAGTCTGGTAGTGGAGCCACAAAAAATTTTTGGTTTGTTAGGTCCAAACGGCGCAGGAAAAACTTCGTTGATACGTATTATAAACCAGATAACAGGCCCTGATAAAGGAGAAGTATTGTTTGACGGTGAACACCTGGCGCCCCATCATGTGGATTTTATTGGTTATTTGCCAGAAGAACGAGGCCTTTACAAAAAAATGGCTGTTGGCGAACAGGCCATGTACCTGGCGCAGTTGAAAGGGTTAAAACGCGGTGACGCGAAAGTAAAATTGCAGCATTGGTTCAAAAAGTTTGAAATTGAAAACTGGTGGGATAAAAAGATTGAAGAACTTAGTAAAGGGATGCAACAAAAAGTACAATTTATTGTTACGGTTTTACACGAACCAAAATTACTCATCCTGGATGAACCTTTTAGTGGGTTTGATCCCATTAATGCGCAATTGATAAAAAATGAAATATTTGAGTTGAGAAGCAAAGGGGCAACTATTATTTTCTCCACTCACAATATGGGAAGTGTTGAAGAATTATGCGATAACATAGCTTTGATAAATAAATCGGAAAAAATATTAGATGGTTCTGTTAGGGAGATCAGAAAAACATACAAGAGTAATACCTATCGGATCTCGTTCAAAGGGAACCTCATTGGGTTTACAAATTCGCTATGGGCAGGGGCTGAGCTTCTTGAAAAGAGTTCCGACGAGGATATCCACACGGTTACAGTGAAAATGCTTCGCCAGAATAAACCAAATGATTTACTTCAGGCCGTTATTGCTAATTCAGAGATTTTATCATTTAATGAAATTGTGCCATCCATGAATGATATTTTTATATCAGTAGTAGAGAATAAAACAACTTTAAATACTCAGAGCTCCTTTACGGAGTAACATTCAACGAACTTAGATATGAATAAACTTTTTTTAATTATACAACGGGAATATTTTTCAAGGGTAAAGAAAAAGTCATTTTTAGTAATGACGATATTGGGCCCTTTATTAATGGCAGGTATTATGGTTGTACCGGTATGGATGGCCATGCGGGAAAAAACGCAGCATAATATTTTCGTATTAGACCATAGCGGATTGTTCATTGATCAGATACCAAACACAAAAGAAATAAAGTTTACCTATGGTACGGGAACAATTGACGCAGCAAAGACCAAACTAAAGGAAGGCAAATTTGATCTTGTCATGGAAATTGACATTGAAGCAATAAATAATCAAAAAACCACACCTCACCTTTATTACAAAAAGCAGCCCGGGTTAAGCGTTGAACAATACATCAACAATACCATGGAGAATATTCTCTTTGATTACCGTTTGCAGGGTGATAGCATTGATCTTGGGAAAATAGAGCGGGCAAGGAGACCGGTTGAAATTGCAACCATTAAGGTAACTGAGGATGGAGAGGATCAGAAAACAAATTCAGAAACCAATATGCTCATTGGATTTTCTCTGGCGATTGCTATATATATCATGATTTTTTTATATGGCGCACAGGTGATGCGTGGTGTAATTGAAGAAAAAACTAACCGGATCGTTGAGGTGATTGTTTCGTCTGTGAAACCGTTTCAGTTAATGCTTGGAAAAATTGTTGGCGTTGCCATGGTAGGATTAACCCAGTTTCTGCTCTGGATTGTTTTAACCGTGTTAATCAGCACTTTCATCAACGCCGTTATTCTTAAAGATCAGATTGCTGACCAAATGAAACAACACCAGCAATTAGAGAAAGTAATGAAGAACGATCTTACCGCTAAGCCCGATAAAATGGAAAAGGTAAAAACACCAAATGAAGCCTTAAGTTTTCTTAATAATCTTGAAAAGATAAACAAAACACAGATAGCCCTTTCGTTTGCTTTTTATTTCTTATTCGGATACCTGCTGTATGCGGCACTTTTTGCTGCCATTGGGTCGGCGGTTGATAGTGAGGCCGATACCCAGCAATTCATGCTTCCGGTTACGGCACCACTCATTCTCAGTTTTGCCATCGCTCAAGGCGTAGCTACTGACCCAGACAGCGGGCTCGCACAATTTTTTTCAATTTTTCCGCTCACTTCGCCCATTGTAATGATGGTTAGGTTGCCTTTTGGAGTGCCTTTCTGGGAATTATCGTTATCCATGGCATCTTTAATTATCGGATTCTTGTTCTTTACATGGTTAGCAGGTAAAATATACCGTACCGGCATTTTAATGTATGGTAAAAAGACTACCTGGAAAGAACTTGGAAAATGGCTGTTTTATAAAGGCTAAAACTCCGGTAGCGAAATTCGCTGAATACCACGTTTTGCTCAACTAAAATCATGGCTATTGTTGCAAATTTCCTATATTCGTATGATATATTATGGAAAAAGAGGTATTGCTGGAAGTTAAAAATTTAGTCACTGAATTTAAATCAGATGGTGAATTTATCAAAGCAGTGGATGATGTGTCTTTCACACTCCATAAAGGAGAAACCATTGGTATCGTAGGAGAAAGCGGATCCGGTAAATCAGTTACCTCTTTATCCATCATGCAACTTATTCCAAATCCTCCGGGCCGTGTGTTCGGTGGAGATATGCTTTACCATTCGAAACATAAGGGTATAGTGAATCTGCGGAATCTCCCTGCGGATGAAATGCGTTCATTCAGGGGCAACGAAATCGCTATGATTTTTCAGGAACCGATGACCAGTTTGAATCCTGTATATACCTGTGGTAATCAGGTCATGGAGGCAATACTTTTGCATCAGAAAATATCCCGCAAAGAAGCCCGCAAAAAAACACTGAATTTATTTGAACAGGTGCAATTGCCGGACCCTGAAAGGATTTTTAATGTTTATCCACATCAGATATCGGGTGGACAGAAGCAACGCGTCATGATTGCAATGGCAATGAGCTGTAATCCACGTGTATTAATTGCCGACGAACCAACTACCGCGCTGGATGTGACTGTACAAAAAACCATTCTTGATCTCATGCTTCAGTTGCAGAGGGAACACGATATGGGCATCATGTTTATTACACATGACCTTGGTGTAATTGCTGAGCTTGCCGACAAGGTGATGGTAATGTATAAAGGAAAAGTAGTCGAACAAGGACCTGTGCTCGATATATTCAGTAATCCGAAGCATCCTTATACTAAAAGTTTGTTGGCATGCCGTCCTCCATTAGATAAGCGTTTGATGCGTTTGCCGGTGTCTGCAGATTTTATGAGTACCGACGAAGAAGGTAATATGCTGGAGATTCCAACTACAGTAAGTGAAGCCATTAATAGTGTCGTAATTTCAAAGGAGCAGCGAACACGTGAACACAAAGAATTGTATGAACGTTCAAAAATTCTAGAGATTCAGAATCTGAAAACGTATTTCCCGAAAAATAAAACGTTCTTTGGCCGGACTATTGACTATGTAAAAGCCGTAGATGATGTGACGCTCGATGTTTATGAAGGGGAAACGTTAGGATTAGTTGGTGAAAGTGGCTGCGGGAAAACAACTTTAGGACGTACAATCCTTCGATTAAATGAACCAACTGAAGGCAAGATTTTCTTTCAAAGAAATGACCTGATGCGTTTAAAGCCCGAAGACATGAGGCAGCTTAGAAAAGACATGCAGATTATTTTTCAGGACCCTTATTCGTCATTGAATCCACGTATTACCATTGGGGAAGCGTTAATGGAACCAATGCAAGTACATAACATTTTAGCGAATAATAATCAGCGTAAAGAGAAAGTTTATGAATTACTGAACAAAGTGGGATTAACAGAAAGACAGTACGGCCGTTATCCGCATGAATTTAGCGGGGGCCAGCGCCAGCGTGTTTGTATCGCACGCGCTTTATCTCTTAATCCTAAATTTATTATTTGCGATGAAAGTGTGAGTGCGTTGGACGTCTCTGTTCAGGCACAGGTGCTTAATCTATTGAATGATTTAAAGCGGGAGTTCAAGTTTACCTACATCTTTATTTCTCATGATTTGTCTGTTGTGAAGTTTATGAGCGACCGTATGGTTGTGATGAATAAAGGAAAAATTGAGGAAATGGGCGACGCGGATGAAATATACCAAAATCCCAAAAGTCAGTACACTAAAAACCTTATCAATTCCATTCCTAAAGGCCAATTAAGCGATATCCGGTCAAGTATTGAAAAAAAGAGGCTGGCTGAGATTGTTTAATTTATCAAGGTTTAATTACATTTTTTTAGCTTTTAGACAAATATATCGGTAACATTTCCTTGGTTAATTCTGTTATTTTTGTTTCAACACTATGTTTGAATTTTTAAAAACATTAACGGATCCTGAAAGCATAATCCATTACGGTGGACTGTGGTTACTTTTATTTGTTGTTTTTGCAGAAACAGGACTATTGGTTGGTTTCTTTTTGCCGGGTGATTCGCTGATTTTTATTTCAGGACTGGTTTGTGCTACTAAGCCCGATCTGCTTGATGTTCCGTTTTTAGTGTTACTTCCTGCGCTGATGCTCGCTGCCGTACTGGGAAATATCTTCGGGTATTGGTTTGGCAGGAAAGCCGGTGCTAATTTGTATTCGCGAAAAGATAGTTTACTTTTTAGGAAAAAGCACCTTATTACAACCCAGGCCTTTTATGAAAAGCATGGTGGTAAAACATTAATCGTTGGCCGCTTTCTTCCAATCATTCGTACGTTCGCACCCATACTGGCGGGTGTTATTAAAGTTGATTTTAAAGCCTTTATGCTGTATAATATTGTTGGTGCAGCTGCATGGATTGGCAGCATAGCTACTATCGCTTATTTTTTAGGTATTAAATTTCCCTGGATTGAAAATTACCTTGGCTATATCGTAATTGGGTTAATTATTGTTACGGCTATACCTGTTATCATTACTTATTTTAAAAGTAAAAAGAGCGTTGCTTAATCTTTAAACGACAGGAGCCATTGCCTTGCTTTTTCTTCGCTCGTAAAAATTGTTGTAGGAACCTGTGGCTTATTGATCCGGATAAAAAAATTTGCAATGATCTTGGTTACCTCTGAACTGATCACAATCGCACAACGTTTTACTTTCTGGCAACCTTCTTTGGATGCTAAAAATTCCCTTGCTTCCTTGGTTATGTGTTTTACACCGCCAAGTATTACAATCATAGGGTAGTCATGTTTTCCAAAATACTTTATACGGTTCTCAACTGCTGCTTTCGCTAACTCCAGGTCTACGTATTCGCATTTAAAAGTGCCAATGAGAATACCATTCACTAACTCCACAGATATGGATTCTTTTATTTTCTCGCTGGTAACCATGGATAATAAAATTACGAATTTGTGAGCACGGGGATATTATAGGTTCATTACTATCTGCTATTATAAATTGCAGATTAACTAAACCTCCTTTTAACTGAATGGGATTGTTTGGGTTTATTTTTTATCAGCCATTTCATAGCAATTTTTTCATCGGAAAATAATTTAACCGGGATTGGAGGCTTGTTTATGTGTAATATGAAATTGACAATGACATTTGTAAGCACCGATTTTGCTAGGATCGCACAAATATTTATTTTCTGGCAACTTTCTGCCGTTGCGAAATAATTCCTGGCTTCTTTTGTTACTTGTTTTACATTGCTGGATTTAATTATTGCCGGATAGTCTTTATCGCCGAACTGTTGTAGCCTGTATTGAACAATTGATTTTGCAGCTTCCAAATCAATCGTCTCGCATAAATAGCTGGCAATTAAAATTCCGTTCACCAATTCTAATGACACGTATGAATTCGCAGCTTTATTCATTTAAAAATAAATTTAAGCTATTCTTCGTAAAAACACATACCGTTTAGCAGGTATTTAGTAAATCACATGTATTTAACATTGAGATTGTTGCGGTTATGTGGGCTTTATTGAACCTGATCTTTTACAAATGTCTGTATGTTTTGCCATACAATCTTATTGCTCATGATGGAACTATGATCTTCCTTAACCTCCAAAGCTTTGGTGTGTCCTTTCCATGCTTTGATGAGGCTGTATGCATGATGCCTCGGGATAACCTCGTCATTGGTAGCAATGATCGCCATCATCGGTGAATTAATTTTAGTGGCGTATTTATCTGATTCAAAGCGGTGTTTAATTAGCAATCCAATGGGCACGAAAGGATATTTTTCATACGCAACTTCTATCATGTTCTCGTAAGGTGTTATTAGCACGGTTGCTTTGGTTTTACGTTGTGAGGAAAGATACGTTGCAACGCCGGTGCCGATACTTCGGCCTATTACAACTATCTTTCCCGAGTCAATGTTTAGTTTAGAGCTCATTTGATCATATACTTCCAGGGCATCGCTAAACATGGTTTTTTCAGATATGACCCCTTTACTTAATCCAAAACTTCTGTAGTTTACCAATACTAAAATTGAATTTGGAAAGTACGATTTGTATTGCATTAAGTGAGATACCTCTTCAGCGTTTCCTCCAAAATAAATAACCAATGGTTGTTGTCGGTTCAATGTATCTTTTGAAATGAATACTGAAGTCCTGTTTCCGTCACTCATCGTAAAAGAAAGTGTATCGAAGTCGGAGTGGGATTTTAGAATGACTCCAACTTGTGAAACTGACAGGGGTTTTGGATGGAATAACAAATTATCCTGCCCAAAGTATAATAGTGCGCAAATGCTTGTGTACATCACCAGTACAGCTATGGTAACGATTTTAATTAATCTGTTATATTTTTTGTTCATTGTTTATAGTGGTTACGAAGCAAACATCATTATTGAGGTACATCAATTTTCCACATTAAAATAAATTGTGAAGGTTGTCCCCTTATTTTCCAGACTCTCAATTTCAATTTCCGCCCCCATCGCGTCGATCTGGTCTTTAGTAATGAATAGGCCGATGCCTTCAGCATCAGCATTTCCGTGAAAGGTTTTATACATTCCAAAAATCTCATCCCTGTGTCTTTCCAGATTAATACCTCTTCCGTTATCCGTTATTTTAAAGATAAATCTTTTCGGTTCCTTAATGCAGGAAAAATCAATTAAAGGTGTTTGAGATGGCTGCCTGTATTTTAAGGCATTGGTTAAAAGATTTAATATAATACTCTCGATATATGCTGGATTTGCAACAAACTCAATGTCTTTACTTACCGTGTTATTTATAATTGCATTGGTAGATTCAATTTGTATTAACAGTGTTTCTTTTGCTTTTTCTATAAAACTGTAGAGATTAATCTTTTCTGGTTTAATTTTAGAAAGGTTTTGAGATCTGGTTATTTCATTCAGATGATTGACTGTTGTTCCGAATCCTTCCGAAATTTTAGAAATATACCCGAACATCTTATTTCTTTCTTCCTCCGATTTAGCTTTTTCATATAATACGATCGTTGAAGCCAGGTTGTTCGCATATGACTTTAAATTATGAGAAACGATGTTTGAAAAATTTAATAACCGATTGTTTTGTTCATTAATTTTCTTTGTCGATGCGATGAGTTCTTTTTCCAAGACTTTTAAAGGTGTTACATCTGCAACATGCACAAAAAAACCGAGCACCTCTCCGTTGACAATGTCGGGGTAATAGTTCGCCAATGAATGCCGTACGCCCCCTGTTGGCAAAGGGATTTCCCTCTCGAAGGTCTGAGCTTCACCCTTTAGTGCAGCAGAAATATATGGAAGGTTTTTTTCGTATAACGGACCTAGTAACTCCTTTATAGTCATTTTGTTTACCATATCTTCTTTCTTTTTTCCAAACCAATCTACATATGCCGAATTAGCAAACCGGCATATTGTGTCTTTATCCCAATAGGCTATCATTGCTGAAATGTGATCGGTTACACGTATGCCTAAATGATTCATTTGGGAGTTTTTAGTTTCCATATTTGGATTTTCATTTGTTATACATTTGGAATGTAGCAATACAAAATGTAGTTAAATATAAGATGTTGAATTGTAGTGTGCATAGAAATCATTTAAAAACACCGTTAATTTTCTCTAATAAGCAGTTTGGTGGAAATTCCAGGTGATTATGGGAAACAGAATCCCATCAGTTCATCAAGATACACGTGAAGTGACGAATTTCAAATTAACGGAATAAAAAAACACCTGCTGTTAATTGCAGGTGTTTCTTTTCTGTTTCCTATTTTTTATTTTGCGTAAGCTGTTGCCCGAACTTCGCGTATCACCGTAACCTTCACCTGACCCGGATAAGTCATTTCGGTTTGTATCTTCTGCGAAATATCAAAGGCCAATTGTTCTGATTTCTTATCGTCCACTTTATCGGCCGATACCAATACACGAACCTCACGGCCGGCCTGGATGGCATAAGTTTTTTCTACCCCATCATAAGCTAAAGCTAACGCTTCGAGGTCTTTTAGACGCTTCATGTATTGTTCTGCAACTTCACGCCGAGCACCTGGGCGGGCTCCGCTGATTGCGTCACATACCTGTACAATTGGAGAGTACAAGGTTGTCATTTCAATTTCATCGTGGTGAGCCCCGATCGCATTACAAACTTCCGGTTTCTCTTTGTACTTCTCTGCCAGCTTCATACCCAGAATAGCATGTGGTAGTTCAGGTTCCTCATCTGGCACCTTTCCTATATCATGAAGCAATCCGGCACGTTTTGCGATCTTTGGATTTAACCCCATTTCACTTGCCATGATCGCGCACAAATTGGCAACTTCTCTGCTGTGTTGTAATAAATTTTGTCCGTAAGATGAGCGGTATTTCATGCGTCCAACCATTCGGATCAATTCAGGATGTAAACCATGAATTCCTAAGTCAATACAGGTCCGTTTACCGGTTTCAACTATTTCCTCATCAATCATTTTTTTTGTTTTTTCAACTATCTCCTCAATTCGCGCCGGGTGTATACGACCATCCGTTACCAGTTGGTGCAGCGATAAACGGCAAATTTCACGACGAATGGAATCAAAACAGGATAAGGTAATGGCATCAGGCGTATCATCAACAATTACTTCCACACCAGTAGCAGCCTCCAGGGCACGAATGTTCCGGCCTTCACGTCCAATAATTCTTCCTTTTATCTCATCACTCTCAATATGGAAAACCGTGACTGAATTTTCAATAGCTGTTTCAGTGGCTAATCGCTGAATAGACTGGATAATAATCTTTTTTGCTTCCTTGTTCGCGTTAATCTTAGCCTCATCCATCGTATCTTTAATGTAGGCCATCGCTTCAGTTTTGGCTTCAGCTTTTACGCTTTCAATCAATTGCGATTTCGCTTCATCAGCACTCAAACCGGATACTTTCTCCAATAGTTCAACCTGTTTGCGATGTGATTTTTCAATTTCCTCGCTTTTCTTTTTATAAAGGTCAACCTGGGAGTTCAATTGCGTTTTCTGAACCTCCAATTCTTTATCCTTCTTATTAAGTTCCTCTACTTTTTTAGCGAGCTCTGTTTCTCTTTGCTTAGCTTTATTTTCGAGTACTGCCAATTGCTGGTTACGTTCGTTTACCGCTTTGTCATGTTCCGCCTTTAATTGAAGAAATTTTTCTTTAGCCTGGAGAATCTTTTCTTGTTTTAGAGTTTCGGCTTTTACTTCTGCTTCTTTTATCAGGTTCTGTTTTTCCTGAACACTACTTTTATTGAGCCGGGAATTTGCTATCACAAATCCCGCTACAACTCCGGCAATTAATGCAACGGCTATAAAAATGGTTGTTAACATAAATTTTTGTTGTCGCACATTGTTTATACTAGTTAAAGATGAACCGGGGCGACTATCCAATACACCTTTAATAAAAAAACGCACAAATTCGAATCTCTTCAAAATCTGTGCGTTTCCATTGGTCTTTTTAAGACTTTAACTGTCTAATCCTCTGTTTGTTGTATATTGTCTTTATGCTGAGCTAACATTTGCTCTACATCTTCCAATACTATTTTTAGAGTGCTTAACTCTTTTTCGGCAAGGCTTTTTTCCTTTGTCAGTTGACTTACCAACTGTAAAGTAACCATTGCCAGAACATCTTTTCTATCTTTTACCCCGTAATTCCGTTCGAATTCCGAGATTTTCTGATTTATTAATTCAACTGCCTGTTTAACGTTGTTTTCATCTTCCCCCTTAACTTTCAGCGTATATAGACCGCCTGCAATTTCTACTTTTACACTTACATCGCTCATTAAACCAAGCTAATTTCTTAAGCACTCAACAGAGCTATACATTTATCAATTTCACGCACCAACTCATTAATTTGTTTTTTCATAACCGTTTTCTCTGAAACGTTATTACTAGAACTTCCCGCTAAAATAACATTTTTTCTATGATTATCCAATGCTGTTACATCAATATCATGAGAATCAACATGTTGCGAAATGGTCGCGACTGTTTCATTCATTTTGAGTAATTGATTGGCCATTTCTTCTTTTTCGTTTAAGAGACTTAAGCGCTCGTCGCTTAATATATCGATTTGTTTAAATAACCGGTCGATAAATGCATCCTGCTCTTCGGTTTTATGCACTGATTTCAAATCTGAGATTTCTGTCTGATATCCTTCAATTTCACCAGTAAGTTCTGTAACCTGCGCGTTTAAAAACTCTATGCTTGACTGGTACGATTTCAATTCCGCTTCCAAGTCATTTTTTATTGATATCAATCCGTCGTATTCCTGTTGTAGTACTGCATTTTTTACATTAAATGATTTAGCCAGTTCTAAGTCCGTTCTCACATTATCCAGTTCGGATTTTAGTAAATCCAATTCGGTTTGCAGCGCAATATTATTAGCTGTTAAATTTGTGATCTCATAATTTTTAATGTCGAGCGTTTCTTTCAAATCCGCTGCTTTGCCTTCCGCTACCGTTTTTAATTCAGTTAATTCGGCCTGTAAAATCTGTAGTTCAGCTTCTTTACTTTCTAATTTGTCACTGGTTGCATCAATCTCTGAAATTAAGGAGCTGTTTTCTGCGAGAAGCTTGTTAAACTCAATAACGGAACTTTCTTTTTCGGATTTATACGTTTCCGTTAATTCATTAAATTCGGTTTTTAGATGTGACGATGTCTGAATTAAAGCATCTAATTCATTCGTTTTTGATTCAACTGTAGTTGTAAGCTCCGAAATGATCTGTTCTTTATCCGAAACACTGCTCTCCAATTCTATTATTTTCGAATTTAATGCGCTAACCTGTTCATCAATACTTTTTAGTTGAGAATTTTTGTAAGTTTCAAACTCGGCAGAAAGTGTTGCATATGAATTCACATGTTGTTGAATCTCTTCTTGTTTACGTTCAACTTGTAAAGCGAGTTCTTCTGTTTTGGTGTTTTGTGAATCGATATGATACACCATTTCACGAATCTTTTCTTTGAAGTGCTCATTCTCAACTACCATTTTACTGAGATCATCAGACAGTTTGGAATTCTGTGTGTTGGAATGAAGGACGGCATTAGACAATTTTTCCTCATACTCCGCCTTAATACTTTCTAAAAGTGTACCCGAAGAGCTGGAAGTTTTTAAAAGTTCACTTTCATAAAAAGATCTGAGTTCACTTTCTTTTTCAGCGTAAGATGCGTTGAGGGACTCAATGGTCGAATTTAATTCACTTTCATATTCAACCTGTTTCATTTCTAATTGTGAATGAAGTTCAGAGATTTGTGATTCGTATGAACAGGTTAGTTCCGATTTCTCGCTTTGGTATGCACCGGATAAAGAAGAGATCTGGTTTTCATAAGAAGATGTAATTTCAGTTTTTTCACATTCCCATTGCGCTACTAAGGCACTTATCCGTGTTTCATAATCTGCAGTGAGCCTGGAAACACTTTCTTCACTGGATCCGGATAACGATTGAATGCGTTTTTCAGATTCCTGCTTTAACTCTTCTATCTGAACATTGAACTCGGATTTCAATTGTTCAATTTGCGCCTCGTATCCTGATACCGTCTCTTTTTGAGTAGCAGTATAGGAAGCGGTAAGTTCATTTATTTTTGCTTCCAGTTCTGTGCGGATGCCGCTTTGCTGATACGTTGTATTGGATTTTAATTCCGCTAACTCATTTTCGTATGAAGCTTTTAAGTTGGAAATCTCTTCCTGAGAAGAACGTTGCATTTCTGCGATCTGTGTTTCATAATCGGCAGAGATATTCGCAAGTTGATTATTCAATTCATCGATCTGATTTAACAACTGTGCTATTTCATCCTGTTTCTCCTGCAATTGTTCGCGGATACTGTTGCGAAGTTCCTTAAAAGAATTTACCTCGCTTTTGTAATTGGTATTGTCGCGCTCCATCACAACAAGCTTAGTGTTCAACACGTCAATAGAAACCTGCAAACGCTTGCAGTCTTCATCGCGCTGAATGAGCTGATTGCGATAGTCGCTTAATGAACGTTTAATCTCATTGTACTCCTTACGCAGCGCTACATCGCTGTCTAACACGTGTTGTAATTCTGATTTGATGGTTTCTACGTTCATGCTCAATAAACAGTTTGTTGTTGGTTAAAAATAGACTTTAGACGAACCCATTTCACCAGCAGCTTTAACTTTGCATCAACAACTCGTTGTTAATTAACTTCATACAATTTAATCTTGCCGTCATGATAAATTTCCGAATGCATTTTTCCATATTATTAAGTGTTTTGGGACTTGGGGTAAGTTCTCAGACTAACGGTCTGGGCTTTATTTATCCTCTTGACCGATCTATTGCCATCACGGGAAATTATGGCGAAATCAGGCCCAACCATTTTCACGCCGGTTTAGACTTCAGTACAGATCAACGGCTTAACCTTCCTTTAAAATGTGTTGCAGATGGTTATGTGAGCCGAATTAAAATTAGCAGGGGAGGCTATGGGAAAGTGTTATACGTTACTCATGCAAATGGTTATGTTACGGTATATGCCCATCAAAAGCGGTTTGCAGGCAAAATTGAGTTGTATGTTGCCGATCAGCAAAAAGAATTGAAGAAAAATGAACTTGAATTATTTCCTAAACCTGATGAACTTATTGTTAAACAAGGCGACATAATAGGTTACAGTGGAAATTCTGGAAGCTCAACCGGGCCGCATCTGCATTTTGAAATACGAACTTTAAAATCCGAGATTCCGATCAATCCATTATTGATTTATGACGTTAAGGATGCGGTTAAACCGGTTGTCACTCACATCGCCCTTTACAATACACAGGATACAAATCGCATTCACCAGCAAGTGTCTGCTTCTGTAAATTTATCAGGATCTGTTACGCTTCCTAACAATACATTTATTTTGAACCAGAATACTTTTGCCATTGCTTTTTCCGGTTACGATCAAGCAAACGGGAGTACCAACAAAAACAATATCTTTGAAGCCAAATTAGAGTTAGATGGCGAGCTTATATACCATCATCAGCTCAATTATATCAGTTTTGATAACGGCCGTTACGTTAATTATTTTAGTGAAAAAGCGAAGGGTGTAAAATTTCAAAAATGTTTCGTTCCAAGTTGTTTTGACATTGATATTTATAAAACCCATTTAAACCGAGGTAGGATTGAACTTAAGGATACGCTTTTGCATCACATTAAACTTACGGTTACAGATGAAAAGGGAAATTCTACATCTATACCTTTTAAAGTAAAAGCGAGGCAATTGACCGGTTATAGCGAAAGCCCGGGGATGAATGTTGGGTGTTCTAAAGATTTCAGGATTAAAAAGGAGGATATTGAGTATACGATAAAAGCCGGTTCATTAACTAAGGCAGTACAAGTTGGGGCGTATTTTAATAAATTGGGTAAGGCAATAATTGGAAATAAGAACGATGTGTTATTAAAGCCGTTTACGATGTCCCTTAAAGTTTACAAGCCCCTAAAAGGAAAGGAAGATAAGCTGATTGTTATGAACGAAGAGGATTGCCTGCTTGGTAAATATGAGAATGGTTGGTTCACAACTGAGAGTAAATCATTTGGTGTATTTTCATTAGTCTATGATACACTGCCGCCTGTCCTTGGTTTTCCGAAAGAAACCAAAAAAAAGGTAAAGCCAGCTGTTTTTAGTTTTAAAGTGGCAGATACCCAAAGTGGAATCGGTGACTACAGTATTTACCTGAATGATGTTTGGATCATTGCGGAATATGATGCTAAGTCTTCCTCGATATCGTTTGATACTGGCGGAAAATCAGGCATATTGAAAATCGAAATCACCGACCGTGTAGGAAATTTGGCGGTTATGAAACGAGATCTTTGATGAATTCAATTATTTTTGATCATTCGGGAAAGAAAGTTCTGCTCATGAAGAGGTTACTCCTCAAGCATCCAAATGGCCTCGTTAAGTTCGCCCAGGGCTTTTCTGTTGTTTTGAAGGCTGGCCAGTTTCACGCCTTCTTTATAATAGGATAAAGCAGTTTGGTTGTCCCCAAGTTTTTCGTTTAATTGCCCCATTTGGTAGAAGCAAGGGAGGTAATGTGGGTTAATGGCGAGCACCTTCTTGAGTTGTTTTTCCGCATCGGGTAAATCACCGGAAGATAAATGTTCCATAGCCAGAGCATAATTCAAAAACACATCGTTAGGCTCTTTTTCCAACATGTCAAAAATCATTTCCTTTCTGGGAAGTTTTTCCATTATTCTCCTGAAAATTGCTTTAAAAAACGCACATCGTTTTCAAAAAACAGACGCAAATCTTTCACTCTGTATTTTAACATGGTAATGCGTTCAATTCCCATCCCAAATGCAAACCCGCTGTATTTTTTGGAATCAATACCACAATTATCCAACACTTGAGGGTCTACCATGCCGCAGCCTAAAATTTCAACCCAACCTGTTTGTTTACAAACGTTGCAGCCATCGCCTTTGCAAATCGTACAGCTGATGTCCACTTCGGCGCTTGGTTCTGTAAAAGGAAAATAACTCGGACGCATCCTGATTTTTGTATCCGTACCAAACAATTCTTTAGCGAAAAAGTTCAGTGTTTGTTTTAAGTCGGCAAAGGAAACTTTCTCGTCAATGTATAAGCCTTCAATTTGGTGAAACTGACAATGCGCGCGAGCGCTAATGGCCTCGTTACGGTAAACCCTTCCTGGTGAAATGGTCCGGATAGGCGGCTTTTGATTTTCCATTATATGGACCTGAACCGATGACGTTTGGGTGCGGAGTACCATTTCAGGATTTAACTCTACATAAAAAGTGTCCTGCATGTCGCGGGCGGGATGGTTTTCGGGTGTATTTAAGGCTGTAAAATTATGCCAGTCATCTTCGATTTCCCTTCCGTCGCTAACCGTAAACCCAATTCGTGAAAATACATCAATGATTTGATTTTTAACCAGAGACAATGGATGACGCGATCCTAACTGGATTGAAGGATCTCCAGGTATCGTTAAATCAAAGTTTTTATCATGGTTCGTTTGACCTGACGAATCATGTTTTTCTTTAAGGGTATTAATTTTGTCTTGGGCTTTGTTTTTTAGTTCATTCAGTTTCTGACCAACCTCACGTTTAATTTCAGGTGCAACGGATTTAAAATCATCGAACAAAGCGGTGATTTCTCCTTTTTTACTTAACCACTTAATGCGGTATTCCTCAACTTGTTCTTTGCTTTGTGCTACAAACTCTTCCACTTCCGCTAACAAACTGTTTATTTTTTCTAACATACTTTTATTGATAATTCCAGCAAATTTAAACAATTTAGGGAGCCTATTAAAATTTAAGTTTATAGCTTTGTTAGTCTTGGTTCAGGAAGGTTTGACGTTCCCAACTATTAAAAGTACTAATTTGATATTTTTAGAATTCATGCTTAATTAAATGTTTTGAAACCACTGTTCGGGTATATTTTTTTTATTTTACTTTATGGGTCCACTCTACAAAGTCAGATTGGTGTCTTTAAGATATATGAAAATGACACGATCAATGTGATCGATCGTGATAGTTTAAAACAAGGTGTCTGGAAAGAATTTTGGCCAAACGGAGATTTAAAAAGAGAGGTAACCTATAAAAATAATAAGAAGCAAGGATTGGAAATTAACTGGTATGACGAGCCGGATTGTGTTGAAAAAGAATCTTATTACAAAGACGGATTACTTGATGGCCCAACCATAAGCTATACACGGAAATGCAGGAAGCTCTTGTTTGAAACGTACAAAAACGGGCTAAAAGACGGGTTGGAGCTGGAGTATTACTCGAATGGACATATCAAAGCTGAAGGTAAATACAAGAAAGGAAACCTGGAGGGTTATTACCGTGTCTACGACAAGAAAGGAAATTTCTCATTTGAAAGCCGAACCACTGAAACTGAAAGCGACTTGAACCCGAATATTGCAGACACGGCTAACAGCATTGTATTTAATGTACTCAAGCGAAATCCAACATGGAAGAATAAATTGATTGTAGCAGATCTTACAGGAAGTATGTACCCTTATGCTCAGCAAATCAGTACCTGGCTTAAGCTTCATTTTATGAAGGATACCACCAGCCAGCATTTTGTTTTTTTTAATGACGGAGACAATAAGAAAGATGAGAATAAAAAAATTGGGGCAACGGGAGGTGTTTACCATTGTAAAGCAAAATCCATAGAAGAATTAATTTCAACGATGGAATCAACCATAAAGAAGGGCCAGGGCGGCGACGCACCAGAAAACCCCGTAGAAGCTATTCTTTTTGGACTCAATAAAAGCGGAAAAGTTGATGATGTAATTCTGATTGCAGATAACTGGGCAAAAGCACGGGACATCAAATTACTTGCGCGTATCCGTGTTCCGGTGCATGTTGTGTTGTGTGGTGTGTTTGAAGGGATGGAAATAAGTGAAGATTACCTGAACATTGCTTATAAAACAAAGGGGTCGTTGCATACCATCGAACAGGATATTACTGATCTGATGAAGCAGAGCTCGGGCAAAAAATTTAATATCAATGGCGTAGATTATATCATCAAAAACGGAAGCGTTAAAGTCTTTTAATAACCGCCAGCCGCTCCTCTATTCTCATAATAAATCTCTTATCTTTGTTGTCCAAAACCATTGGAAATCCATCGTCACATATCCGGCTTCAAATCACACTCTGATTCCATAGTAACAATTGGAACATTTGACGGCGTTCACCTTGGGCATCAAAAGATCATTAAGCGTTTGGTTGAATTAAAGAAAAAGAATGGCGGACAAACCGTGATTTTTACATTCGACCCACATCCCAGGAAAATTCTTTTTCCTGAACAAAGGGATCTGAAATTAATTACAACAACCGTAGAAAAGTGTGAATTACTGAAACAATACGGAATTGATCATGTTCTGGTGTTTCCTTTCACTCGCGAATTTTCCCAAATGAATGCTGTAGATTATGTTTCTAACATTATTTCCCACGGATTGAAAACAAAAACCCTGGTGATAGGTTATGATCACCGATTTGGAAGTAACCGTGAGGGGAACATTGATACTTTAAAAGATCTCGCCTCTGTTTACAATTTTGAGGTAGAAGAAATTCCGGCGCAGGAGATAAACCAATTAAGTGTGAGCAGTACAAGAATCAGAAAGTCGCTTGAAGATGGGGATGTTCAAACGGCCAATGAATACCTTGGATATAATTTTTTCATCACCGGTAAAGTAGTAAAAGGGAAACAATTGGGACGAACAATCGGCTTTCCTACTGCTAACATTTATATTTCGGACCGGGATAAGCTGGTTCCAAAAATTGGCGTGTATGCGGTAAATGTTATTTTAAGAGAAAAAATGTTTAAAGGTATGCTCAATATTGGCTATAATCCAACTACAGATTTTGACCGTTCAATTAAAACAGAGGTCAATATTTTCGATTTTGATCAGAACATTTATGGCGAAACTATGAAGTTAGAATTTGTTAAGCGCATCCGTGATGAGGAAAAATTTGCTAATTTAGAGGAACTCAAGAACGCCTTAGCGCAAGATAAAATAGCCTGTCAAAATGTATAAAATTGTTATCCGAACGGTATTCCTGGTGGCTATAATTTTCGCCACCTCGTCATTAAGTGCGCAGTTGCTCGATTCGCTGGCACTTGATACACTCCATGAGTTCCAGTCGTTGCAGGAAGCTATGAAAAACCCTGATGCAGTTGTAAAATTGGTTTTACGAAAGCAGCGATTAAAGGTTTTTCCTAAAGAGATCTTACAGATGAAAAATCTGCAGTACCTAGACCTCAGTAAAAACTCTATTCCTGAAATTCCTGACAGCATCGATGTTTTATCTAACCTGCAGTACCTGGCAGTCAGTAAATCCGGTCTAAAGCATGTTACTAAAGATATTGGAAAATTAACCAATTTGAAATATCTGAATTTAAATCAGAATGACCTGGAAAGTCTTCCACCGCAAATTGCAAACCTGGAGAAGCTGGAAATCCTGGATCTGTGGAGTAATAACTTCGAGAACTATCCATCCTTTAGCAATTTAAAATCTTTAAAGGTTCTTGATTTACGGAACATTTTAATCAGTGATGAAGTGCAGAAAAGCATTACAAACAGTTTGCCCAATACAAAAGTTTACCTCTCACCCAGCTGCCGTTGTAAGTGGTAACGCGATCACATCTTCTATTACCATACTTATAAAATAAGCTGATCTACTTTATTTTTGATTTTCAATAAAGACCACCATCAACTCAAAATTAAATGTAAAGTTTAGTAGCCTTCTGGCATAAAAAAACCCGGACAGCTCCCGGGTTTTTTTATTTCTATAAAGAACGATAGTTATTTAAAAATGATTTTTTGCGTCACTGAGGATCCTGATTGCTCTGTAACTTTCAGGAAATACAATCCTGCCGAAAGGTTATTCTTTTTTAATCGGTAAGTTGATTGTTCGCAAATATCCGATGCAATGGTTTTACCGGTAACGTCGATGAGCTCAATACGGTGTGGCGTGGAACCATTTAAAAACTCGATTGTTACTTCATTATCAGAAGGATTTGGGAAAACCGAGGAAATAACCGTGTTCGCGTTTAATTCAGCAATATTTACAAAACCTGGTGCCGAACATGTCATTTGTACATTCGTCGTACACGTTGTGTATGTATATAATGACGCGGATTGCGCAGTTGCGTTTTCAGGCAACAACGGAGCATCACCGCATGTTAAATTAGATACGAGGAAATCACGGACAAAGTTTACAGTAGAATCCATGTATTGGGTGGATGACGTGTATGGCACATGATTTTTACCGTACCAGGTATAAAAAGGATTGTTGATGCCAACTACATCAGCATGTTCTTTCAACATTCGGCTTCCATCTAATACGATTAATGGAACACCTAATGGTGCGGCCATACCTCTGTTGTATTTAACCGTTCCGTCAATCGTACCATGCATGGAAACAAAAGGAACATCGCCCGGCTCAATCCAACCGTATTTTCCTAAAGCGCCACATAAATTGATTACGCCCTTTACCCGGGTAGGGTAGCACTGATTCCCGCTATAGCCTTCCATGCCGCCAAGTGCATTTAATGTGGTTGGATTTACATAGTAATTTACTTCGCAGGATTTGTCGAGGTAAGCAGTGTGCAACGCCGTTATAGCGCCGGCAGAACTTCCACCGATAAAAATATTATTGGTATCAATTTTATAGGTATCGGTTGTACGTCGGTCTTTGTAGAAGAAACGAATGGAGGCTTTCATGTCCTGAACAGCCCTTAACACGGCTTTTACAGCTCCAGTTGAGTCAAATGGGGTTAACCCAAGTCGGTAGTTAATCGACGCGCAAACAAATCCTTTTTTCGCAAACCTTTGGGAAAGCGCTACCACATCGGCATCATTTTTTGTGCCGCCGATGAAACTGCCGCCATGTGCCCATATAATTAAAGGGCGTGCTGTTTCAAGGTCACCGGTTGGCTGGTAAACATCCATGGTTAAAACTTGATTAGAGCCGCCAGCAGTTACGTTGGACCCAAAGGTCACATTGCTTGCGGTAGTAATAGCTGTAAATGTGTCCGAGGCGTAGCGACCAGTCGTGCACGGGGATTGTGCCGTCATTAAGGCAGAAGTAAATAGAGAGAAGCTAAGCGCGTAAATTTTTCTCATGCTGTTTGGTTTAGGTTATTATAAATTTAATAAAATAAAATAATCCAAACAGCGAATTCGACTAATTGAAAAGTTCGCCTGATGAAATTAAGGAAAAATTACAGCAGGGTATTTCATGGCATTTGTTTCAGGAATGGTGGAGTTATAATGTGCATTGATTGCTTTAATAAATTCATTTGCCAGTAAAGCGTTACCACGAGGGGTAAGATTTAAACCATCCAGTGAATAGAAGCCTCCTGATACAAAAGCAGCATTTACATTCACACCGTTATATATAAACCCTATTTTCACTTTTTCAAAAAAGGCGTTAACATCTACAAAGGCTAGCCCTCTCGAATTCGCAACGTTTTTTAAAATTACGTTATACGCATTGATTGCGTCTTCGATGGAATCGATTTCAGATAGTGTCAATGAATAACGGTCGGGAATCGGAATGAGAGATCCCCACTTATGGCACTTTATGGAGTCAAGCGGCGTATTTAGCAGGATCAATTCACCCTGCACTGATTGTCTGAATCCCAGGAACGGGTTTTTAGAATCCATGATCACGAAACCGTTATCACCTTCGTGGAATGTAGTTCCATCTAAACTGGAATAAAAACTCGTCAGGTTGGCTGCCGATGTGGCATCAAGTTTAAGGGCATTCCAGGCAATAGTATTGAAATAAGCCAGATTCCGAATATTTGGGATATTGGCAATAACTCCTTTTGATCCGTTAGAAGAAAGCTGGTCAATAACCTGGATCAAACTCGCTTCAAATCCGATTCCCGCGCTACCTGAAACAGGCGTGAGACTTCCAGAGGCAGCGCCTTTAATAGCAAAATTCAGTGCATCATCCAGTCCTAACATAATAGAGAAAAATGTTGGGTTTTTGAATACGGCATCAGAAAGCACTGACGACGATGTGCTTGACGCCATGCGCTGATAAAATGGGTTTGATAAACCGTTTACATTAGCATCGGTTATTTTCATGTCAGGAACACTCATGTTGTTGAACGGCCCCTGATTAAATACAATGTTACTGAATACCAAAATATCGCCTTGTGAGGCAATCTTAACAGGCCCAAGGGAAACGGCCCCTAAGCAGTCTGTTCGGTCCCCCAAACGGGATGGAGCGTTGTTGCCGCTTCCAACACCTATTGACGCCGGAGAAACATGAGGAATTTTAAATTCGCCACCCCCTACTAATTTAAATTGCTCGGCAAGAATAGCAGCGTAGGAATTTTGTTGGGCTTCATAATACAAACCTCCATTGGCATAACCAGCGGTAATTGCGGAACCCAAAGCCACGTAGTTAGAAACGTCAATGTTGCCATTGTCAGGGTCAGGTGTATCGAATTTTGGCTTACATGCGGATAGCAATCCCAAACCTATAATTACAAACGAGAATTGTTGAATTGTCATGTGTGTAAATATTAAAATTTATAGCCTATAGAGATACCAGGAGCGCAAACGTTAGTTTTAAAAGTTCCACTCAGGTTGGTTTCTTTATTAGTATCAGTACGTTCAAGGTGTGTAAAAAGAAATGACGCATCAATATCTAAATGCTTACCAATGTGATACCCAATTCCCGCAGTATAATTCACACGGTTTGCATCCGGGGTTTCTGGTGTCACATAGCCATCCTGAACAGGCGTAATACCATAAGCCAGACCAAGTCGGGCAACAAAAGCACCTGTTGGCTTATATTGTACGCCTCCTCTAAAGGCAAAGGTGTTTTTGTACATACGTGCAGATTTTGTATCGACCAGAGAGGTCGTATTATTCATATAATCAAACGATAAAGTATCGTAGGCTTTCCATCCCACGTAGTTTATATCCAACGTAAAGTCAAGTTTGTTGGTTGGTTTAAACCCTAGTCCAAGTGAAGTTACACTTGGTAGGGGAAGCTCGGATTTAAAAGACCCATCCGGAAAATTTGTTGAAACTCCTGCAGGTACAGTAAAGTTTGCCTGACCGTTATTCACGGCCATCTTCACCTTAGACCGGTAGGTGACACCAATACTTATTTTTTCGATAGGTGTAAAATAGATACCCACATTAAAACCAAATCCCTGGGCTTTTCCACTTAATTCTGCGTGCCCATAATTGCCGTTTGCATCCGTGAGTGGAATATCTTTCTGAAGATTTACTTTTCCTGTCGCATACACAATTCCAGCACCAATTCCTATAAGCTTTGTTATTTTATAGCTAATTGTAGGTTGGACAAAAATAGCTCGTAGTTCTAAACGGGTCAGGGCAAAGCGTCCCGTCCAATTATCTTCCCATTGCACCGTGCTTCCAAAAGGCGTATAAACAGCTAACCCCATTTTTAATCTTGCACTGTCTTTCATTTCAAACAATCCGTAAGCTGCAAAAGGCGTACTAACCGGCGAGTTGGTTCTTGACACTTCATGTGTTTTATCATCCATAAAAGCTCCTCTTGCAAACGTTGGTGTTACTCCAACATTAAAAGAAGTTCCCCGAACAAATGAAGCGCCACCGGGATTAAAAAATAGTGATGATGCATCCTGCATACATGCTGTACCAGCACCGCCCATGCCTTGTTGAACCTGGCCCTGAAGATTTACCTGAAAGCCTTGTCCATAAGTTATTAAAGGTATTTGAATGCTCAGCCACAGGAAGATTTTATATGAGGAATTCATAACAGAATTGTTTAATAGAGTTAAATGTACTAAAATGTTTGAATAGTTTACGCTATAGAACTGAAGAACTCCGTCCGTTTAAAATCCCCCTAATAAATAAAATGTAGAAGTAAATATATTAGTATTGCAGAGTGACCGTTTTATTTAAAGAGATCGTATCGGGTTGTCCAGAACCTGTAATGGAGTTTGGCATCCTCTCCAGCATAGTCAACACCAATGCGGGGCCCATCCTGGATGTCCTTTTCTGGAACAACAACCTGGTCGTCCTGCAACCAGATTTCTTTACCAGTTAATGACAGGTTATTATGATTAAGATCAATGCCTAATGCTTGGGAAACTTTCCCCGGACCAATGCACAAAGTATCGGAAAATCCATGACCACGGCGTTTCATAATTTCTGGTAAGCCTTTAGTTGGAAAAATGCCCCGCACTAAAATTGCGTGTGGAATATTGTATGTATTGGTAACAATGTTAAACAACCGGTGTATTCCGTAGCATAAATAAACATAACTCACACCGCCTTTACTGAACATGGTCTCGGTGCGGTTTGTGCGCCGCCCTCCATAAGCATGTGAGGCCTTGTCGATTACTCCAGCGTAGGCTTCCGTTTCTGTTATAATACCACAAGTATGAATGCCGTTTATATGGGAGCATAGTGTTTTACCAATGAGATCTCTGGCGAGAAATACAACATCTGAATTGAGGTAATATGACTGTTTGAGCTTAGCCATAAATTTTTTTAATGAAGCAGATCGTTATTATTTTGACATTTTGTTTAATTGTTCTTCAAGGAAACGTATTCCTTCAGTAAAACTGTGTGGTTGGTATCCAAGTTCCCTTATCGCTTTGTCAATAATAAATCCCGTAATAGGCGGACGCTTCGCCGGCTGTTTGATATCCGATGATTTGGAAGCTTTGATTAAAGTTTTATCCAGTTTGTAGTAGTCTGCAACCAGGTGGGCAATTTCTAAAATACTTAAAAAATCTTTTCCGGATATATTATAAATTCCCTTCGCTTTTTTTCTGGCAATTAAAATACAACCATCGGCCAGATCTTCAGCTAAAGTCGGAGTTCGGAACTGGTCATCAACAACGTTAATTGTTTTACCCTGTTCCAGGTTCTGTTTAACCCATAATACAATATTACTGCGGCTCATGTTATCTACAATACCATACACCAGTACGGTACGTGCTATGGCCCAATTTAGTTTGGAAGATTGAACAATTTTTTCGGCAGCCAGTTTACTTTCTGCATAATAACTTAAAGGATGCGGTTGTTCATTTTCGTCTAATGGACCATGTGTGCCATCAAAAATGAAATCAGTAGACAAATGAATGAAATGCGGATTGTATTCAGAATGCTCCTGCATCAATCCTTCTAATACACTAAGTTGATTTTCAACAGCAGTTACATTTAATAGCCAACAACTTTCCTGTTCGGTTTCACAGGCATCTACATTCGTCATCGCAGCGGTATTGATAATGATATCCGGCATGTACCGGGAAAAGATTGTTTTAACCTGGGACAGGTCAGTAATGTCAAGCGGTTCATATGTATAACCGACTTTATCAACCAGGCGGTTATCACCTCTGGCTGTTGCAATTAGTGTAACGTTAGAGTCTGCTTTAAGCTTATAAACCAGCTTTTGGCCAAGCAAGCCATTGGAACCAGTGATCAGTATTTTTTGCATACGTAAATATAGGAATTTGGAATTGAGTTTACACCGGGTTATGCGATTCCTGTTGTTATTGAACTCATCTTACTTTCTGGTAATTCCTTTGCGCTTGTTATCAAGACGCTTAAGCCACACTCTAGCTTCCCTTTCACTTTCACACACTTCTACGGGTATCCCTAAATCCTCAAACTGTCGAAAAAAGGTTGCAGATAATTGTTCGCATTTGCTTTTAGCAATAACGGCTATACAGGAACAAATATCAGGTAGTTCTTTATCAATGACCGCTGTCACTTCTTTGTCGAACCATTGGCAGGTGGCATAGTCGAGAAGCCAACATACTTTTCTATGCACTATACCTTTCACAATCTGATAATGCTCTTTGATATTTTCCTTGTTTCTTGTGACATTATTAGACGAGATACAGAGCATGTTTGCTTCGAGCCAGCAAGTGGCTATTGGCGTTTTAAAAGTGATGATATGAGGCTTAGGATTCATGCGGGGTGATTCATTATCGATAGAGATCGGAAATGTCGACTGCAATGGCAAACCAACTCAGTCTTTCATTGTCCGGGTCGAGGATCTCAACGTCTTCAATTTCATTGGTATCAATGTTATAGTAAATTTCGATAAAGTCACCCTGTGCAACGTACAAATGTATATAATAACCAAAATGTTTAATGCTGTTAATGTACTCACCACTTTCGCTGATGATTTCCAGGCGCTCTTGTACGCTGCAGGAATAAAACATATTAATATCTAGTGCCATGATTTCCGAGTCTTTTAAGTTCTTCTGATACAAAATTAATTGTGTTCGATGCGGGTTTACTGAAGTTTTCGGTAATGTGGTTCGATGGATAGCCATACTTAGAAATGCTATAACGCTTTTGTAACACAAGGATTTACGATGTTTTTTTCGTCCATTTTTTTTCAGTGGCTGGCTTGCCATTTCGGATTTAATATAAAGAGAAGGCATATTGTAGAGGTGAAGAAAATGAATTAGCACTTACATCTTTTTATTTTTTTCAGTCTCCTTTCTTGTTGTAAAAAAATACCGATGTAACACTTGCTGATGGCATCGGCTTTAATTTTGCTATCATTCTAATACTACAATAACTATGATAAAAATTGCAATTATAATAGGAAGCACGCGGCCGAACCGTGTAGGTGAACACGTTGCAAAATGGGTGTTTGAGCACGCAAAGGCAAAAGGTGGAGCAGAATTTGAACTTGTAGACCTTCGGGATCAGAATCTTCCCTTATTGGATGAGCCAATTTCGCCTTCACAGGGAAAGTATGAAAATGAGCATACTAAAAATTGGGCCAAGAAAATTGCAGGGTTCGACGGATTTATTTTTGTAACTCCTGAATACAACCACAGCACTTCGGGTGCATTGAAAAACGCTTTGGATTTTGTTTATGCCGAGTGGAATAATAAAGTGGCAGGATTTGTTTCATACGGTGCTGCCGGGGGCGCACGTGCTGTTGAACATTTGAGGGGTATAGCCACAGAATTGCAAATGGCTCATGTCAGGTCGCAGGTTATGTTTTATCTGGATCAGGATTTTGAAAATTACTCGGTATTCAAACCTCGAGGTCAGCACTCTAAAACGTTAGAGGGAGTTATTGACCAGGTAGTTTTATGGGGTAACGCTATGAAAAGTATAAGGTAAGTAAAGTGGAACTAATTCTGATGGATTTATCTCAATTGCTCCTGGTCAGTTGAAAAGTTAATTCCTTTTTATTAAACGTAAGTACTGTGATCCCGACACGATCAACAGCGTATGTCATTTTCGGGTGCTTCGCTGCTGTTATTGTTAATTTTTTTGATTAGGTGCTCGAAAATATTGGCCTTAGAATTCTTCTGAAGGTCACGCTTTAAATATCGTTCAATCAGAGTACGCATAAGATTATATAACAGTTTTCATTCATAAGTGTTTTAAATTTAAGAGTAACCATTACGCATAATATATGAGCAACGACGAATATCAGCACCAGCAATACTTTGGAAAAGAGCAATCAACAGTCATTCCACCGGCATCATCGGGACTAATCGCATTAGATTCTACCACTAAAAGCTCACCCATTGAGCCAGGGGCGGTTCATAGTAATGGTGATTAGTGATCTGTATTCACTTTTGTAGTCGATTTTTATGAGTGAAAAAATTAAGGATAAAGACGGTAATTTCTTATACCGAAACGGGCTGTCTATTGTCTTTTTTATATTAATGGTTATATCCCTGATCGGTCAAGTTTATACAGGCTGGTTAGAACATAACGATTTTCTTAAGGATTATAAGGTGAAGGAAGAGTCTTTGTCTCAGTATTTTAAAAGCGGTCACTTTATTCAGGCAACCTTTGAAAACTGGGAGAGTGAGTTTTTTCAAATGGCGCTTTTTGTTGTGTTAACTATTTTTTTGAGACAAAAAGGTTCGTCAGATTCAAAGGAATGTAGCGAAAAGATTATCGATTCCAGTGAGCTTATCGCGAAAGAGGACTCTCCATGGTCTGTACGGAAAGGTGGATTTTACCTTTGGTTTTATAAAAATTCTTTAACAACTGTATTGCTTTTACTTTTTCTTTTTTCTTTTGCAATGCATTGGTATGGAAGCTGGATGGACTTTAATGAGAAGCAGTTTTTGGAAAACAAGCCTTTGATAAATTTTAGTAAATACATACAAAACAAGAAATTTTGGTTTGAATCTTTTCAGAATTGGCAAAGCGGATTCCTTTCTATTTTTTCTATCATTTTTCTTTCTATTTATTTGAGGCAAATTGGTTCCTCTCAATCTAAGAAAGTGAATGACGCACATTCCAAAACGGGTGATCGATAGATAAAAAATGGAGTAGCATGATCATTCTTTCCCTAGGCTCTCCTTGTTAAATGAAAACCCCTTGTAAAAATGTAATTTTACAAGGGGTTTCGTTCTTTTAGGTGATCCCGATTGGATTCGAACCAATGGCCCACAGCTTAGAAGGCTGTTGCTCTATCCAGCTGAGCTACGGGACCAGTCTTTAAGGTATATTAATTTATACCTTCAAAATTGGAAAGCGAATTTACTCTTTTTTTTGATAAAAATCCGACCTTTTTTAAAATCTTCGCTATTCACAATATTTTGTTATTTTTAAGGCTTTTAGCCTGTGGCCAAACTATCCGTTGTTATTGTTAATTACAATGTCAAACACTTTATCGAGCAGTGTTTGTTCTCGGTATTGAAGGCGTCTGAAGGAATCAACACAGAGGTATTTGTTGTCGATAACAACTCAGTAGACGGTTCGGTTACGTTAATCAAGGAAAAGTTTCCTCAGATTCATCTCATTGTCAATAAAACCAATACTGGTTTCTCTGTTGCAAACAATCAGGCCCTCCGTTGTGCGACCGGAGATTACATTTTGTTACTTAACCCCGATACAGTTGTCCAGGAGGATACGTTCAAAAAAATTCTAAACTTTATGGACGCGCATCCTGACGCCGGAGGGTTAGGTGTAAAAATGCTAGACGGACAAGGAAACTTTGCGCCTGAGTCCAAACGGGGCCTTCCAACCCCCGCCGTCGCTTTTTATAAGATGTTTGGCTTCTCACGTCTTTTTCCAAAATCACGCCGTTTTGGTAAATACCATCTTTCATATTTACCCGAGAATGAAATTAACGAAATTGATGTGATTAGCGGAGCGTTCATGCTTATCCGAAAATCAGTACTTGATAAAATTGGGTTGCTAGATGAAACGTTTTTCATGTATGGCGAGGACATCGATCTTTCGTACAGGATAAAAAAAGCGGGTTATAAGAATTATTATTTTCCTGATACACAGATCATACATTATAAAGGTGAAAGCACGAAACGAAGCAGTCTTAACTACGTTGTTATTTTTTACAGAGCCATGGCAATTTTTTCTAAGAAGCATTTTAGTGGTTCACATGCTTTTTGGTTCAACGCTTTAATACACCTTGCTATTTTTTTAAAAGCAGGGCTCGCACTATTATCGCGGTTTTTTAAGTCTTTCACAGTTCCTATTCTCGATTTTGGTATCATCACGCTTGGTTTATTTGCTATTAAAAATATATACCAACAAAATGCCGGACTTAATGGCGAGATTTATTCTCAGAAATTACTAAATGTTGCATTCCCATTGTATGCCATTGCCTGGATTGTCATGGTATATTTCAACGGTGGTTATGATAAACCCGTTAAACTATTAAAAGTCATCCGGGGCGTTTTGGTTGGGACGGTGTTTATTTTGTTAGGCTATTCGCTTTTGCCTGAATCACTCCGATTCTCCAGAGCCTTAATATTATTAGGTACGAGTTGGGCAATGTTATGTTTTGTGTTTACACGTGTGTTGTTTCATTTGCTAAAGTTAAAATCATATAGCCTAAGCAGTGCTAAAACCAAGCGTATCGCCATCATTGGTGAGGAAGAAGAGTTTAACCGGGTTTCCAATTTGCTGGTTGATACACATGCTAACCCAGGTTTCGTTGGGTTTGTTAGTGCGGAAGTCAATGGTGTTCACCATCCGCATTATATTGGAAAAATCAATCAAATTGACGAAATTATTAAGGTGCACCAAATCAATGAAGTTATATTTTGCGCGAAAGATATCAGTTCCCAGTTCATCATCAACAATATGTTAACCCTTGTATCCAGTGGTGTGGACTTTAAAATTGCGCCTCCTGAAAGTTTATCCATCATTGGGAGTAATAACATTGATACAGCGGGTGATTTATATATCATTGATGTGAATAGCATTTCAAAATCCAAGAATCGCCGCAACAAACGGTTGCTCGATATTGCAGTTACCATACTTGTTATTTTTTTAAGTCCTTTTTTGTTAGGGATACAAGAAACCAGAAAAAATTATTTCGTGAATTGTTTTAATGTGCTTTTTGGATTTTATTCATGGGTGGGTTACGGCAAACTATCCGATAAATCTTTACCGGAGATTAAACGATCGGTGCTGTCGCCATCCCTGCTGTTACCTGCTGATGCAGCCAATGACAAGATTAAGCTCGCAAATTTACGTTATGCGAAAGATTACACAGTTGAAAAAGACCTGGTGTTAATCTGGAAGTGCCGAAAAAAATTGGGAATCTGATCCTGTGTTCGTATTATATTTCCGTGGAAACCGGTTAAAATCCAAGTACCGATCGCACCAGCTTTATTTTTTCGCGTGCAATCGTTCTCGCTTTTTGTTCACCAATCTGCAATTGCTTTTCAAGTTCGTTGGTATTATTCATTAAGCTCCAATAACGGTTTCGCTGCTTCTCAAATTTAGAAAGGATCATTTCGAACAGAGCGGTTTTTGCGTGGCCGTAGCCATAATTTCCTTTTAAATAGTTTTCACGCATTTCCGAAATTTGTTCAGCGTTTCCGAGTAACTGAAAAATTTTGAAAACATTACAAGTGTCAGGATCTTTTGGCTCTTCTAAAGTCTTAGCATCTGTTACGATACTCATCACTACTTTTTTCAAATCCTTGTCGGGTAAAAAAATATTGATAAAGTTATTGTACGATTTACTCATTTTCTGGCCATCGATGCCGGGAACAATCATTACGGCTTCGTCGACTTTTGCCTCTGGTATAACAAATACATCGCTACTGTAATGTGAATTAAATTTCGAAGCTATATCACGTGTAATTTCGAGATGTTGAACCTGATCTTTTCCTACAGGAACAAAATGCGCATCGTATAATATGATGTCGGCTGCCATGAGAACAGGGTAAGTAAATAGCCCGGAATTCACATCACTTAGCCTATCTGATTTATCCTTAAACGAATGAGCATTAGCCAGCATGGGGTAGGGCGTGAAGCAATTTAAATACCAGGTGAGTTCACATACTTCAGGTATACGACTCTGGCGGTAAAGCATGTTTTTTTCAATATCAAAATCAAATGCTAACCAGGTTGCTGCTACCGAATTGACGCTGTTGATTCGTTGTGTAGCTTCTTTTTGAGTGGTTAAAGAATGAAGATCCGCGATAAAAAATAAGGATTCGTTTCCCGGCTGTTCACTTAACTTAATTGCTGGCATTACGGCACCTAAAATGTTACCTAAGTGAGGAATGTTTGTGCTTTGTATACCGGTTAATATTCGAGACATAGTTTCGTGTAATGTGATTAACGTGGAGTTATTAGATTCCTTTTACGATGCCGTCGCGGGATGCTTTAATGAAGGCAACAATTTGATTGCGTGTTTCAGAATCCGGAATTTCCTGCTCTACATGTTCGAGTGCGTTGGTAATATTGTGGCCTCTAACAAAAATCAAACGATAGATATCTTCTATCTGATTGATTTTTTCTTTTTCAAACCCCCGTCTTGAAAGTCCCACCGTGTTAACGCCAATGTATTGTAACGGTTCACGCGCTGCCCTGATATACGGCGGAACGTTTTTCCTGATTTGTGTGGCTGCAGCCAAAAAACTATGCGCGCCAATTACTGTAAATTGCTGCACAGCAGCGTACCCCTCAATAATTACAAAATCTTCAATGGTAACATGTCCGGCCAATCCGACATAATTTGCCAGTATTACATTATTACCAATGATACAGTCGTGCGCAACATGAACATAGCCCATTAACAGGCAATTGTCTCCAACAGAAGTAAGCATTCGATCGGCAGTACCCTTGTGTATGGTTACGTATTCACGAATGATGGTGTTGTTTCCAATAATAGTTTTTGCCTTTTCACCATTATATTTCAGATCCTGAGAAACCACGCCTACCAAGGCGCCCGGGAAAATCTGGCAATTATTACCGATTGTTGTATCGGGATAAATAATGGCGTTGGGGTGAATGTAGGTATTGTCGCCAATACTAACATCCTCATAAACAGTGGCAAAAGGCTCTATTGTAACATTTTTACCGATTTTAGCTTTCGGACTAACATTTGCCAGTGGTGAAATCATTATAGTATTTTCTAATTATTGTATTGGAGTTATTTTATATCACTTTGATACAAAACCCTCAATTAAGCTAACTGCGTTTCGGCGGTTTTTACTTCGTTTCCTTTTACTTTAACTATTTGTGCCATCATTTCACCTTCCATCACTGGCTTGTTATTTACATATGCTACACCGCGCATGTGGCAAATACCACGGCGAATCGGTGTTACAAGGTTCAGACTGAAAACGAGTGTATCGCCGGGGATTACTTTTTGCTTGAATTTTACGTTGTCAATCTTAATAAAGTATGTCAGGTAATTTTCCGGATCAGGTACCGTTTTTAAAACCAGTACACCACCGCATTGTGCCATTGCTTCAATGATCAATACTCCCGGCATGACCGGGTTTTCCGGGAAATGGCCTTTAAAAAATTCTTCATTTAATGTTACATTTTTTATGCCGATGACATGTTGTTCGGATAATTCCATGATTTTATCAACTAATAACATGGGTTGACGGTGAGGTAACAATTTCATGATATCCATTGTATTTAACAAAGCTGGTTTGTTTAAATCAATTTTCGGATAATCTTTCTCAGCTTTCTGGATTTTTGCTAAGGCTTTTAATTTTTTTGCAAATGCCACATTTCCGGCATGACCTGGTAAAGCAGCAAGCACATGAATTTTCATAGGCTTTCCAACCAACGCTAAATCACCCACAATATCCAGGAGTTTATGGCGTGCAGGCTCATTAAAGAAACGTAATCTGGTATTGTTTAATACACCTTTTCCTTTTACCTCTACATCCGGTTTATTAAAAACCTTACGCAGGTGATTTAATTTTTCTTCCGGAATTTCGCTGTCCACTAAAACAATTGCATTGTCCATATCACCACCTTTAATCAGGTTATGAGAAATCAACGCTTCGAGTTCTCTTAAGAAAACAAATGTTCGGCAGGGAGCAATTTCTTCTTTGAACTGGCCAATGTTATACATGGAAGCGTGTTGAGTTCCTAATACTTCGCTACCGTAATCTACCATAACCGTGATGCGGAATTCATCCTGAGGCACAGCGAGCATTTCAACTTTTTTCACCGGGTCTTCGTAAGTCAGATTTTCTGTCAATTCGTAATAGTCACGAAATGCTTCCTGTTCTACACTTCCTGCGGTTTCAAGTATCTCTATAAATTTAAGGGAGCTTCCATCCATTATGGGCATTTCAGGACCGGTAACCTGGATAAGGCAGTTGTCGATGTTCATCCCAACAAGGGCTGCCAATACATGTTCAGTTGTATGAACACGCGCGCCATTTTGTTCTAAGGTTGTTCCTCTTGAAGTGTCAACAACCAAATCACAATCCGCGTCAATGGTTGGTTGTCCTTCAACATCCATGCGCTGAAATTTATACCAATGATTTTCCGGTGCCGGATTAAACGTTAATGTAACAGGCGCTCCGGTGTGAAGGCCTTTACCAGAAATTGACACTGCTCTTTGAATTGTTCTTTGCTTATCAGCCATTTTTTTATTGGTTCAGTCTGCGGAAACAGACATTTTTAGTTCATGATTAATGCATATATACGATTAGTCGCATATGCACCAACGCTTATTTATTTTAATTTATTTTCTACTTCCTTAATACGGTCGTTCAACTTAGGCAAATTGCGAAATAGTACGTAGCTTCTTCTAAATTCACCAAGTGGGAACGAAGGAGATCCCTGAACAATTTCATTTTCTTTTTCAATGGACGCGCCAACGCCAGCCTGGCCGGCAATTTTAACGCCATTTGCTATTTTAATATGGCCCACAATTCCTACCTGCGCTGCAATCATTACATTCTTTCCAACTTTTGTCGACCCGGCTACACCAGAAAGACCTGCAATTACGGTATTGTCACCAACTTCAACATTATGAGCAATCTGCACCAGATTATCAAGCTTAACACCCTTGCGTAATATCGTTGAGCCAAGAGTAGCACGGTCAATGGAGCAATTTGATCCAATTTCTACATTGTCTTCAATCACCACTTTACCAATCTGGGGAACTTTGGCAAACTCCTTCCCGTCCTGCGGAGCAAATCCAAAGCCATCGCTTCCTATCACTGTGCCTGAATGCACGGTGACATTATTCCCTATTTTACATTCGTGATAAACTTTAACTCCTGAAAATAAGGTAGTATTATCACCAACAGTACAATTGTCACCAATATAAACGTGCGGATAAATTTTTGTATTATTTCCAATTTTTACATTTTGCCCGATGTACGCAAAGGCGCCTATATAACAATCGGTACCGTATTTCGCGTTTTCACTTATGTAAGATGGTTGTTCGATACCGGTTTTGTTGCCTTTAAACTGATTATACATTTCCAGTAGCGTAGCAAAACTTGCATAGGAATCGTCCACACGAATTAATGTGCAGGAAGGTTTTACCGGTTTGTCAAGCACAAGTGATTTGTTCACAATCACTATGCTAGCGTCGGTATCGTAAATATAATTAGTGTATTTGGGATTTGCCAAAAACGAGAGTGTACCGGTAACGCCTTCTTCAATTTTAGAAAGGTTAGATACCGCCGTGTTTTCATTCCCTTCCACGGTTCCTCCTAACAAGGCCGCTATTTGTGCTGCAGAAAATTCCATCTCTCAAATATAGAGTTTTTCTGTAAAAAGACAATGATTTGTACGCTTTAAAGAGCCAATTGATTTTGACAAAAATGGGTGCGTTCCCGGCTCATGAAAAATAGGATTTAACGCTTTGGAGGTTTCATCTGAATTCATAAAGGCGAACCATTTTAGTTGGCTTTAGCGAAATACTTTGTATCAAACTCTTTAATAATTAGATCTTGTTTTCGGATAGAAGCTTTGAGCCATTCAATATAGATTTCACTTTTTTCTTCCTCCGTTAATCCATAGTTCGGAATTTCTTTTCGTATTCTTGAACTCAAATGATACATACACAAAGCCGCGCAAACACTGATGTTAAAACTTTCAGTAAAACCATACATCGGTAGCTTCACAAATTCATCGGCGTTTTCTTCCACATCTTTACTGATTCCGGTTAATTCGGTTCCGAATACCAGGGCAAAAGGCTTTGAAATGTCGAGTTCATCTAAGGATACACTATTTTTGTGCAATGAGGTTGCTACAATTTTATAACCCTTGCTTTTTAAATCACTGAGGCATGCCTGTGTATTATTTTCAAATTTTTGAAAGCGGTTAAGTGTCAGCCATTGTGTTGAACCCATTGAAACGTCCTCACTGATTTTATATTTATTACGGTTTTCAATAAAATTAGTCGTTTGGATACCAAAAATATCTGCACTTCGTAATACGGCACTGAAATTATGCGTTTGATAAACGTCTTCCAGCACAAGCGTCATGTGATTGGTTCTTTCTTTTAATACCTCATACAATCTTCCTCTCCTGCGTTCACTTACAAATCCTTCAAGGTAAGCGGTAAGGGCATTTTTATAGGCTAAATCAGACATCTCGCAAAGATAGACTTTTTATATAAACCCGCTAAATAACCTTTTAAGGGTGGTTCCGCTAGTCTAAAATCGTTAAATTTTACGTACATTCGCACAAAATAAACAACACTAATGAGTAGAGATAGTCAAGGACCTAGAAGAACATTTTCAAAAGGAGGTTCATCCGATTTTAATAAAAGAAAATCATTTTCAAGTTCTGAAAAACCAAAACGAACATATAAATCATCCGGTAACGAAGGGTCTTCTTACAAAAAGAAGGACGGAGATTCAGCCGAAAAACGTAGTTATTCAAAAAAGGAGAGTTCAGAAAGCCGGCCGCGTAAAACTTATGGAGGTTCTGAAAAATCAGGTGAAAAAAGAACATACGGGAAACGACTGGACGGCAGTTTCCGATCAAAATCGAGCAGCGGTTATGGTTCAGACGAAAAACGTTCCTATACTAAAAGGGAAAATTCGGACGATAAGCCACGCAGAAGATCAGGAGATAGTGAAGGAAAGGCATTTGTAAAACGGGCGGATGGAAAATACGAGAGTGCCAGTCCGCGTAAGAGTTATGATGACGGTGAAAAACGTTCATATACAAAAAGAGATAGTTCGGAAGAAAGACCTCGCAGAAGCTCAGGCGACGGAGAAAGAAAACCATTTGTGAAACGTGAAGACGGGAAGTACGAAAGTGCAGGACCGCGCAAAACTTATGGAGAGGGAGAAAAACGTTCCTATACAAAAAGAGATAGTTCAGAAGAAAGACCTCGCAGAAGTTCAGAAGATGGCGAAAGAAAGCCATTTGTGAAACGTGAAGACGGTAAGTACGAAAGTGCGGGTCCGCGCAAAAGTTATGGAGATGGAGAAAAACGTTCATATACAAAAAGAGATAGTTCAGAAGAAAGGCCACGTAGAAGTTCAGGCGATGGAGAGAGAAAACCATTTGTAAAACGTGAGGATGGCAAATATGAAGGTTCTGGTCCACGTAAAAGTTACGACGATAAAGAAAAACGATCTTATTCAAAGAAGGAAGATTCAGGTAAATCTAAAAAGAGCTTCGAGAGAAGGGACTTTGACAAACCTTATGAGCCAAAATTATCCAAATCAGAAAAAATAGTTGAAAAATCAAAAAAAGCAGGTCCATCTAAAACATCTGATCAGCAGAATGTTTCCGATGACGCGATTCGTTTAAACCGGTATGTAGCCAATGCAGGAATTTGCTCGCGTCGGGAAGCCGATGTATTGATTGCAACGGGTGTAGTAACCGTAAACGGTAAAATTGTTACCGAAATGGGTTATAAGGTAAATCCTACAGATGTTGTAACTTATGGTGGCGTACCTATTAAAAATGAAGTAAAGAAATACCTCATCCTGAATAAGCCAAAAGATTACATTACCACAATGGATGATCCGGAAGAAAGGAAAACTGTTATGGAATTGGTTCGTAAAGCCTGCAAGGAACGTTTGTACCCGGTGGGACGTTTAGACAGAAATACAACAGGGTTATTACTTTTCACTAATGACGGTGACTTAACCGCGAAATTAACCCATCCAAAATTTGAAGTACGTAAAGTGTATCATGTTACCCTTGATAAGAAAATGACCACGGAAGATTACAGAACCTTATGCGAAGGGGTTGAGCTTGCCGATGGTTTTATTAAGCCAGATGCTGTGGAGTTTGTAGGTGCAGGTAAGTTTGAATTAGGTGTTGAGATACATAGTGGTAAGAATCGTATTGTAAGGCGGATGTTCGAGCATTTGGGTTACGAAGTTATAAAACTGGATAGAGTTGCTTTCGCTGGAATTACGAAGAAAGATTTACCGCGTGCGAAATACCGTTTTTTAACTGAAAAGGAAATTGCATTTTTAAAAATGCTGGGTTAAATAACGAACAAAAATTAGCCGGGTTAGGCGGACAGGAATTTTTAAATGGTTTTTAAATGGTAGATAATGAATAAAATTTATTTCCTTTCCACTTGTGATACCTGTAAGCGCATTATCAAGGAGCTCGGCTTAACCGAAAAGAAATTTATATTTCAGGATATTAAAACTGAAAAAATAACTCCTTTGCAATTAAAGGAAATGAAGGAGGCTGCCGGTGGTTTTGAAGCATTGTTTAGTCGCGTTGCGCTGAAATATAAAGCGTTGGATCCTAAGCCAAGTGCTGAGACCGAGTTTCGGGATTTAATTTTAAGTGAATACACTTTTTTGAAAAGACCTGTGATCTTAATCGGGGACAAAATATTTGTAGGCAATTCAAAAGGGGTTTTACAGGAAGCAAAGAAAGAGTTGGAGAAACTATAAATGGTATTGATTTGATATCCTCAATTAATATTGTGTGTTTGGATGTGCCATACCCGGCAAATTACGGTGGGGCCATCAATATGTTTCATAAAATTCGATGGCTTCATAAAAGCGGTGTTGAAATATATTTGCACTGTTATACCTATGGAGAGCGTGTGCCTTCGAAAGAGCTTGAAAAATATTGCAAAGAGGTGCATTACTATCAACGTAGAACTGGTCTGCTTTCTTTTTTGTCGTTGATTCCCTATAACGTTAAGTCGCGTTCGTCGGTTGAATTGAAAGAGAACCTTCTTAAAAACGAATATCTTATTTTGTTTGAAGCGCTTCATTCCTGCTACTGGCTAAATCACAAACGATTTTCTCACAGAAAGAAAATTTTCAGAGAATCGAATGTAGAACATGATTATTTCTTTCACCTTGCGCAAAATGAAAAGAACCTGTTGAAACGGGTCTACCTTTATTCAGAGTCTTTTAAGTTGAAACGTTTTGAGAGAAAGCTCGTGGCCTCCGATCTAATGTTGATAGTTTCGAAAGAAGATGAAAAATATTTTAAGAACCAATTCCCTTCAAATAACATCAGGTTTATGCCGTCTTTTCATCAAAATGATGATGTGACTATTAAGGAAGGAATTTCGGATTACGTTCTATATCATGGTAATTTAAGTGTGTCGGAAAATAATTATGCAGCGGAGTGGCTGATTGATCATGTTTTTTCGAGAATTAACTATAATGTCATCATAGCTGGTTTGAATCCACCTGCATTTCTTTCGAAGAAAATAGCTCAGTTTGAAAATATTCAGTTGATTTCGAATTGTAGTGAGAACCAAATGAATGAATTAGTTGAGCATGCGCAGGTACATTGTTTGTACACACCTCAGCCCACCGGATTGAAACTTAAATTGCTGAATGTGCTTTTTAAAGGACGTCACGTGGTGTGTGATCCAAATATGATTGCGGGAACTGAATTAGCCCGCGCTGTAGCTATTGCAAAAAGCGCGGAAGATTTTATCCTGAGCATTCAACAACTTATGAAGGTTCCTTTTGATACAGCAAGTATTCAAAACAGAAGGAATCTTCTCGAACGCTATACCAATCAAAGAAATATTAAAGATTTAATAGATGCGTTGGAACCGATAAAAGTTTAAGTAATTTTGAATATATGCTAACAAGAGAGCAGATCGCCGACCTGATTTTTCAAAGACTACAATCTGAAAAGGATAATCTGAAAAATCAATTTCAAAACCCCAATCAGATTAATTCCTGCATTGTTGATGATTTGTTACCTGAACCGCTGGCGCATGAAATTTTTAATGCGTTTCCTGCTCCGGAAAAAATGGGTGAACATCGGTCTTTGAGAGAAAATAAGAAAATTGCAGCACAACTTAATTTGTATCACCCTATTCTTGAAGAGATCACTTTTGCTTTTCAGGACCCACGAATCGTAAGTTTGGTGGAAGAAATTACGGGGATAAAAAATATGGAACCTGATTCTAAACTTTACGCCGGTGGAATTAGTTTAATGAGCGAAGGAAACTTTCTAAATCCGCATTTGGATAATTCTCACGATAGTGAACGCCAGAAATACAGAGTTTTAAATTTATTGTATTACGTGTCTCCAAACTGGAAAGAAGAATACGGTGGTAATCTGGAGTTGTGGGACCGGGGATTAAAATATAAACAGCGTACCATTGTCTCAAAGTTTAACCGTTTGGTATTAATGATCACCAACAAAACATCCTACCATTCTGTTTCAAAGGTTGTTCATAGCGCAAACCGCTGCTGCGTTTCAAATTATTATTTTTCTGATGAACCCGCAGAAAATGAAGACTATTTCCACGTTACTACTTTTTATGGAAGGCCGGAAGAACCAATTAAACGTTTTCTGCTTCCTATTGACGCTTTTTTGCGCCAATCGTTACGCAAGATTTTCAAAAAAGGCGTAGTAAAAACCAAGCATATTTATAAACGCTAGTTTTTATTCGAACTGAAAACACGTTGAAATAATGCCTGCATTGAATTTTGTAATAAAAGTGCCATTTGGGCTGTAGATTTCTATTTTGGATTTCTGCACATAGTCAACGGCGTCCGATACATAGATCGTATAATCTTTTGGGTTAATTCCTAGCGTGTAAAAAATTTTCGAGCCTTGAGAAATCAAGGGGGATGTCGGGAGCGCAACAGAGTTGATTTGCATTTGAAAAACACCATTATTGAGAAAATAAAGCGAGTCACGTGTCTTGTTGATACATAGGTTTCGCGGACTCTCACCAGCGTTGAAACTCCAACTAGCTTCTATCTGCAAAGAAACAGGATCGATACGGCTTAATTTTCCTGTTTGTGCCGAGGCAGCATCGCCACTACTGAGTACCCAAATTTTTGAGTGTTTGTCAATACAAATACCGGCGGCCCCTTTACCAACTAAAACACTGTCCGTTATAATGTCATTCATAGTATTAACGACATAACAATATTCTGAGTTTCCATTACTCACATACGCTTTTCCGTAAATCGATATCATTTCTTCAGTGCCGTTTCTGCAAGGAATCGTTCCCGATAAAGCGTTGGTATTCAAATCAAGGACCTGAATGAAATTGGCGTACAGGTCGCTTACATACGCTTTGTTATAGGTGACTGGTAGCAGATACCTTGGCGACACCAGTCCATTAATCGTACCGGTTTTTTTGAAATTTTCGGCATTCACTACTACAATTTTATTTGAATTGTTTACCACAACATAATAGTTATTATTATGACGGGTAATACTCTGACACACATTTCCAAGAAGAGCGCCGTTATTTTGCTGCCCAAAATAGTCACTCACTATGGCGCCGGTTGTTGGGTCGTAAAGACTCACGGTCCCGGAACCCCAACCAAAATTTCCTTCGTTGACAATTAGAACTTTCCGGTCTGCCTGAATAGAAGCAACCGTATTTCCTGGTTCCTGCGGTTTATCTTTCACGCAGGACCAAAAACTACAAGTCATTATCAGCAATGTAATGAGTCGCATCATCAATTTTAGGGTTTTAACTTAATTTCCTCAATTTACAATTTGATAAATTTGATTTTTTTAAATGACGCGCCATCTGTGACGGTTAGAAAGTATATTCCCCCGTCTAAATTTTGAATGTCCAGGCTTTCCTGGGAACGCCCTGAATTTATCTGGATGTTCTTAATTTCCAGTTCCTTTCCGGAAATATCAGTTAAAACGATTGACAGAATTTGCGTGGATTTCGAGAGTAAGTTTAAATTAATTATTTCTTTTGCCGGGTTCGGCTGAAGTTTCATGTCTACTAAAGATTCGATCTCATTGATGTCGACGGTACTAACGGTTGTCAGGTTGTCTATGGAAAAAAATGCAGGAGTTTTCATACCGAACGAATTGTTGTCGGACGACTTCATGATAAACTGGATGCTATCAACTTGGCCCAGTGCAAGACAATTAACATACTGCCAGTTTTTAACAACGTAATCATTTATAGTTCCGGTTCCTCTGAAATCCGCTAAAAAAAATTGGACGCTGTCGTTGGTAAGATTGCCTCCTCTGAAACCTCTTACAAGAACTTTGAACCAATCAGGATATTCACCTTGCGGAATGCTTGCTCCGGAACCCGTACCTGTGGTGTCTCCAAATTTCCTTCCATAACCTCCTTTTTTTATTTCTTTCCAGGCATAGGTAGTATTAGTGATGTAAAATCCACTTACTGCAGTTGTAGTATTAGAGAAAATCACTTTTGCACCGGATTGAACCGTGGCATAATTATTACCACTAAATGCGGTTCCTGTAATACAGCCATATAAATTTGTATAGGTTCCGTTAACCGTGTCGTTTACGTTTGTGTAAGCACTTCCTGATTCCCAGATGTTCCATGAACTGTTCCAATCATATTGAAATGTTACTCCATTGCTGCTGAAATCAGCTCCTGAATTATCCTGATAATAGGAATTAGGCGAGAGTGTAAATGTGTCGAAAGAGACAGTTTGTGCCCAGGTTTGAAGCGAAACTACTATAGCAATTACAGCGATTAGGGAGTGGCGGTTGTTTTTCATATGTTTATAATTAAGGTTTTTGAGTTTCTGATTTATTTGGTTTATGATAGTTCATTGTGAGCCCTATTTCGTAGTTTCGGAAAGGCATCGGACTGCCAGGCATTACCACGTAATTTGAATTGAACACATTGTTGATGCTTCCGAATATGTTTAGGGTGGAGTTGCCAATAGTATAGGCGTAACTACATTTTAAATTAGAGAAATAATAAGGCATGAGCCAGGATGTATTATCGCTGGCCGTGAATCGATAACCAGTGTAATTTTGATTAAACAGGAAACTTGTTTTTTTGTAGCTGATTAACAGATGAGCCTGACCAGTATACCTGGGAGTAAAAATCAGTTGCCTTCCGAGGGAATTATCATTTTCCTGGTTATTTTTTTCGTATGTTGAAAGAACATACGCCGTATTTATAGCCAATTTTATATAGAGATTTTTGTGGACGTAACAAATTTCACTTTTAGTTTCTGTACCTCTGCTGTACACTTCCGCAATATTTACCGGACTCACATAACCCTTATCTGACGGCAGCCATGTGATCCAGTTTTTTGTATGCCGGTCGAAATACGTTGCTTCGAAATGAACCCAAACATTATTTATGGATTTTTTGAATTCGAAAGCCCCTTCTAATTCATTAGCTTCTTCTGATTTTAACTTTTCGTTTCCACCGGGTTGCCAGTATAAATCATACAGTGTGGGTTGGCGGTAGGAGGTAGCCCCGTTTAATTTAGCAGCTAAGTGAGGAAATATTTTATAATGTAAACCCATATTTCCCGTGAATGGAATTTCAGTAAGGCTTGTTAATTCTTTCCGGATGGAGGCGTTATAGGTTAATTTAGAATGAAAGGCAGTTAATTTATAGGAGGAAAAAAACGCAATTTTATTAAGCTCATTCATTTTTGCAATGGCCTTGTTTGCATCGGGTTGAGACCTTAGCAGATAAGATGTATAATTGACACCAAAATTAATGCTATGATTTTTGAACTGCAAAGTGTTTTCGTTTTCTGTGATGAACGTGTTAGTTTGGTTTTTACTATGCGTATTTCTTAAGCTATCATTGTATGTATTCTTATCGTCAAAAAACGCCATTCTTGTTATTGATTTGATTCTGTAACGCGAATAACTCCAATCGGCAGAAATTTTGAGGTTGTTATCTTTTTGATTTCTTGTATTATTCGTGAAGAAATACGTTGGTAAATTTCTAAAAGCATAATTGTACCAGCCCCTCAGGTTAATTTTATGATACTGATTAACCTTGAAAGAGAGTTCCTGCATAAGGCCTTGCATAAGATAGGAAGCATTTTGCATGGTTTTATCCTGATTTTCCTTATCAAGCGTATCTTTATAGGTAAAGTTATTTTCAGACGATTGGTAGAACACTTTGGTATTTGAAACAAATCTTTTACGACTCCACAACATCCCCGTATTCATTTTATATGAGCCAAAACTCCCGGTGCTCATCATAACTTTTGATTGAAACCCTTTATTGAATGAAGGATTGTTATTCAGGTGTATCGATCCGCCAACTGTACCGCTTCCCCATAATGCACTGCCACCACCATAATTTAAGGTGAAGTCATCAAAAAACTGCACTGGAACGAGACTTAAATCGTACATCCCCAATGCTGGATTGTTGATATTAAATCCATTCCATAAAATCGCGGTTTGATTTGAGTTTCCTCCGCGGATGCTAGTAGATGCAATGTTGCCAGGTCCGTAAGATTTCACATGGACTGTGCTTAGATTGGAAAGTAAATCTGTGAGTGAAGATGTTTGATGGTGTGCAATAGACAGACTGTCCATCTTTATTATTTTCTTTGAATCTTTAATAAACGCTTCTTTATTTTCCAATATTACTATTTCATTCAGTATATGTGCTGATGTATCTTTTGTCTGACCAAACAACGGGTTATGCGTTTTCGCCAATACCCATATAAGTAACAGGTATGAAAATGAAACACGACTATGTAGTTTAATACAATTCATTTTTAATAAAGAAAACAAAAATTGAAAAACAACATGCGGTATTACACATTCTGTTTTTGTTTGCTTTTGTTTCCCCGAAAGCTTCAAAATGCAGTTTGGCAGGTCTTCTGACTCGTCTTAGTTTTTATACCTTCCCGTTTTCACAGTGGCATTTCATAAAAACATTTATAAGACTTACAGCAGCGGGCACTGTTCATGATTTGCACATGATTCCCTTTTAATTTTTAATCCGGAGATTTAAAAACCAAATTGCGTGGCAAATGTAGTAATAAAAAATAAAAACGCACATTTATAATTAAATGTGCGTTTCCATTAGAATAAATTTGATACCTAATTAGGTTCCTGGAAGTATATCGCCCCAGTCGGCACTATCATCTGTTTCTGCAGCTTTAATACTAAGTACCGGAACTTTTGAATGGTGTATCACCTGCAACGCGTAGGGTCCTAAAAAGAATCCGCTTAATTCAGCGTCCTGATCAGTCATGATAGAAATTAAATCTCCACCCATCTTTTCGCAATAATTTACAGTTGCTACAGCTCTGTTCTTAACATTATCTACTAATTCGGTACTACAACTCACGCCTTTGTTTTTAGCCGCTGTTTCAACCTGGCGAAGCATTACCTGCATGGCATGTCTTTTATTATCTTCATCATCAGCTAATATTCCAACAGCGTACACATGCGAAGCGAATTGTTTCGCCAGTTCTAATGTTGCAACCACCTTGTGTCGGCTATGCTCGGATGTGTCGATCGGAAGAATGATTTTTTTGTAACCAAATGAAGTTGCATATTCACTCATAGTTAATACCGGGCAAGGGCTTTTTGTAAGCACTTTTAAGGCGTTACTGCCTATGGTAAGGTCTTCCCATGCACTATAACCATGTGTTCCCATCACAATTAAACCTGCATTTATTTCAGCGGCAAACTTCACTATTTCCGAAGTTGGATTACCGGTGTTAACTACAGTAGTTACACTAACGTTATATTCCTGCTTTATGTCATTTGCTAATTGTTCGAGCTTTGCCTGTACCGCAATTGAGGCCTTTTCAATATTGTCAAGCGTGATGCTTGGCGTAAATACATTGAACTTTTCCCAGTGTTTGGTAATAACATGTAGAAGGTAAATTTCGCCTTTAGTGTATTTTGCTAAGAATGCACCATGCCTGATCGCTAGCAACGACGTTTCAGAGAAATCCGTTGTAATTATAATTTTTTGTGTGTTAAGGTGAATCATAAAATTAATTGTTTGAGTAAATTTAGTAAAATAATAGAATTATGAAATTACTTTTTGGTTCCCGATATGTTGCGAATGTATACTTTTAAATGAATTAATTGCAATGATTATCCTCATATAGTGGAATATTACAAGGCTGACTTCTTAATGACTTATGTGTTCTATTTCCTGAGCATTATGCTTATGCTTAAACATTAATGCGAACAGAACTGCAATTACGGCAGAATAGATACTAAAAACAAACCAGATGCCATGCCAGTCTTTATCGCCGTTTGCTTCTATAAAATAATAGTCTATTAAATATCCACTGACCTTACTTCCTAAGTACGCGCCCACACCGTTGGTCATCATCATAAATAAACCCTGTGCACTGGATCTAATTTTTGGGTCGCATTGGGTCTCTACAAACAGGGAGCCGGAAATATTGAAAAAATCAAATGCCATTCCATAGATGATGCAAGACAGAATGATCATCCATAATCCATCAACTGGATCACCATAAGCAAATAGCCCGAAGCGCAAAACCCACGCCACCATACTGAAAAGCATTACATTTTTGATTCCAAAGCGACGTAAAAAAAACGGAATAGTAAGTATAAAAAGTGTTTCCGATATCTGTGAGATCGACATGATGATGGTAGAATATTTTACTACAAGGGAGTTTGCATATTCAGGAACTTTTTTAAAATCATCTAAAAAAGAATCTCCGTACATATTGGTAAGTTGAAGTGCAGCGCCTAAGAAAACGGAGAAAATAAAAAATAAAGCCATTTTATAATTTGCAAACAGTTTGAAGGCATTAAGTCCTAATTGCTCCATCAGGGATGCATTTTCAGAGATTGATTTTTGCGGCGGGCATTTAGGAAGGGTGAATGCATAAATGCCAAGTATTACGGCAAATATTCCTGCAATCACAAATTGATTGGCATTGGCTTTACTTCCCGTTAAATTGGTCACCCACATTGCAGCAATAAATCCAATGGTTCCCCACACTCTGATGGGCGGGAAAGTTTTAATAACATCAAATTGATTGTTTTTAAGAATGGTGTAAGCGATTGAATTTGAAAGGGAAATTGTTGGCATGTAAAATATCATTGCCAGGAAAATGACATAGTATAGAGTATCCGGATCATTCACATAAGGAACATAAAAGAGTGTCAATCCGTACAAGACATGTAAAATACCATACAGCTTTTCTGCATTTATCCAACGATCGGCTAATATTCCTGTGATTGCCGGCATAAACAGTGAAGAAAGGGCAAGTGTAGAAAAAATTGCTCCGAACTGGGCTCCTGTCCATTGTTTTGCATTAAAACAATAAGTACCAATAGTTATCAGCCACGCTCCCCATACAAAGAACTGTAGAAAACTCATGACGATCAGGCGCATTTTTAAATTCATGGTAGTAGCTATTTAGAAATCTGGATAAACGAATTGAAAGACGATAGCAAAATGAATGGACAAGATATAAAAAAGATTTTAATGTCACTAAAATTCGGAGAGACCATTATATAAGTAAAATAAGTAGCCATGAACAGAACATTCATTATTTACACTCTGGTATTTGTTATCAGTTTTTCCGGCAAATTGGAAAGTAAAAAGGTGGTTTCCATACATAAAGCGTTTGAGAAAAAATACATCTCAGCTAAAGCTGTATGCCGAGGTGGTCTTGAGTTGGATTACACGGTGACTAACTTATTGAAAGATTCCCTCATGATTTCGATTCCGCCGGGGTGGCGGTTCAATTCAAATGCGGGTAAAAATGACTATCAGGATATATTGGTTGTGAGGGAAGAAATGTTGGTGTTAAAACCAGGCCAGGTAAAAACATTTGATATAAAAGGGTATTGTTGTGAAGCGAGTAAAAGTGGTCCGCAAAAGGGCGCGATTTACACACTGGGAAAATTGGCAGATAGTAATTTGGTGGCGCTGGCCCGGTATTTAAGCCGCACACCGATGGATGCTAATACGGAACAATATAGCGTGTGGGCAATAAGTGACGGCGAGGAAACAGCAAATATATCCAATGCCAATGATTCACTGGCTTCCCTTTTACGTACGTTCGTTGCAGGATTAAAAGGCGAACCCCTGCCGTGGTATACGATGATAAAGAAGGCCCGAATCACACCTTACGGAGAAGTGATCGATACTCCTTTGAAATTTAAAGCCGATATTACTTACAGCATTTCGAAGGCAAGTTACGCGTATTGCTATATCGTGGATTCAAGCGGCCAAAAAGTTTCTGAAATTTTCGGAAGATGGCTGTTTCCCGATAATAGCGATTACAGAGCAGGTTTTAATGTGGTTGGATTAAAAAAAGGCGACTACCGCCTTATTTTGGAAACGCAAAACGCAGCTTTGTTTGATCGCGCATTTAAAATTTAATCAATTGATTAACAACTTGTTGCAAGAGGTTGCGAATTTTTCGTTTTTTGTAGGTTTCATTAGCATAATTCAATTAATTTTTTACTTTTGCAGGAAAATTAAACTAGAATTTATGTATTGGACATTAGAATTGGCATCATGGTTAGAGGATGCGCCTTGGCCGGCAACTAAGGACGAATTAATTGATTTTGCCATTCGTTCAGGTGCCCCAATGGAAGTGATAGAGAATTTACAGGAAATGGAAGATGAAGGTGAGGCTTATGAAACCATTGAGGAGATATGGCCGGATTATCCTACAAAAGACGACTTCTTTTTTAACGAAGATGAATATTAAAAACTAAAAAGGTTCGTAATTCACGAACCTTTTTAGTTTAAATCTAAGCACTTTAAAACTTAATTTTTTACCTTCTCGTGTAGCGTCTTTAGCTGATCAGGTGTTAAGATGCGTTTTATCCCTTCTGAATAATTCTGTAAGTTCGAATCCAACTCTGTGCTCAGTCCCGATTTATCTTTTTGAGTTCTGTATCTTGCTTTAATTTCTTTTTCGCTTTTCACTTGATTCAGAGCTAATTCATAAATCCTATTCTTTTGGTCAGCATCAATTGAAACCTTTGAACTGATTCCTTCAACAAGTTTAGCTGCACGCTCTTCAACTTTTATTTTTTCATAAGCAACTTTGTCATTGTTTGCGTTACTTATTTTTTCCTGACCATGTACACAAATACATGAGCCGATCAGAGTTGCTAACAAAAAATATTTTTTCATGGTGTTATATAAAGTCTTAAAGGATCAGGAACTAATATTGTACTTTCGGGATCATTCCACGAATTCCCATGTCTACAGGGTATTCGTTTCCTGTTTCGGGTTGGTAGTAGCCATCTCCGTTCGGATCTACAAATTCAAAACTTTTATTCGTTGAAAGTGAAACTGTAACAATGATATCGTTGGTTGGCGTTGTTGGTATGGTTAAATTTAATGGGTTTCCATTCACGTCTGTAAACACGGCAGTAACAACGCAGCTTCCCGCAGGTATGGGTGAATTAGCGAAGTTCGGATTTACAACAGTTGTAGAGCCTGATGGTGCCTGGCCATCGCCTTTCCAATAACCGTAGCCATTAATAAACGTTTCAAAACCCCAATATCCCTGGGGATGGTTTACATTTGGGCCACCAACGGACGATGAGGGTACGTAGTCCTGATCTTTGATTTTGTATTTTGTAACATAGGTTTTATAACCAAGGAACGAAGCAACAGTACCTGTTCCAATATGATTTCCTGGCAACGCGTTTGCTTTATAAGGAATATCGTAGTTTTGGTAGGAAAGTGATAGGCGTAACCATTTATAACTTGCGCCCGCAGTTAACTGACTTAACGGAATTGAATAAAATGTAACGCCCTCTCTCACAACGGTTGATTTACTAAACTGAATTGCTGTACTTCCGCCGGCAGTTGTCTCAGACGCTTTATACAAGATATTACCGCCGCCCAGGGGAGTCATATCACCAGGTGCTAATTCAATATAATGGGCTGCCATTTGATTAAATTTAGGAGAGTATGCACTGTGACCGGATGGTAAAGTATTCATTGGATTTCCAAAGGCGTCTAAACGTACCTGAGTCGAATCAAAATTAAATTTGAATATAAGTTTTGGCCCAGTACCGCTCGAAGTCCAAACTGTGTCAGGATAGATTTTTTCTGGAGTTTCCGTGGTTGTAGGGGTTTCTTCGGGTGTAGGTTCGTCTTCCTTTTTTTTACAGGAATACATTAGTACACAAACTAGCAATAAAGAAAATAAATGTTTCATAAAATAATATTTGTAGTGCTAATATACAAAAAGAATGCAACTCCTTAAACTAAAAAGATCCCTGGAATTAACAGGGATCTTTTTAAAGCTAATAAAAAAAACTTAAACTATAGGATTGTCATTAGCCGGAGGGATCTCCGGATTATTTTCCTTCCTAGTGGATTCTTCTAATGCCTTCGCTTCGGCAATATCTTTTGCGAAAGGGCGTTTTCCAAAAATTGCTTCAAGGTCTTCCTTAAAAATAACTTCCGTTTCAAGTAATTTTTCAGCGAGTTGCGTTAGTTTATCTTTGTTAGCCAAAAGGATAGCTTTGGTTCTTGCATACGCAATATCAATCATCTTTTTAACTTCTTCATCGATTGTTTTTGCGGTACTTTCACTATAGGGCTTGTTAAAGCTATATTCATTTTGCCCGGAACTATCGTAATAACTCACGTTACCTATTTTCTCATTTAGTCCGTAATAAACAATACTCGCGTATGCCTGGCGTGTAATTTTTTCAAGATCACTCAATGCACCAGTAGAAATTTTTCCAAATATGATTTCTTCTGCAGCGCGGCCCCCTAATGTTGCACACATTTCATCCACGATTTGCTCGGTGGTAGTGATTTGTCTTTCTTCAGGTAAATACCAGGCAGCTCCTAGTGAACGGCCACGAGGTACAATCGTAACTTTAATTAAAGGCGACGCATGTTCGCACATCCAGCTTACAGTGGCGTGGCCGGCTTCATGAAAGGCAATAACGCGTTTTTCGGCAGGCGTGATGATCTTGTTTTTCTTTTCCAAACCGGCAATAATACGGTCCACTGCGTCCAGGAAATCCTGGCGCGTAACTTGCTTTTTATTTGCACGGGCGGCAATTAATGCAGCTTCGTTACAAATATTGGCGATGTCCGCCCCGCTAAAACCCGGGGTTTGTTTAGCAAGAAAATCAATATCTACTGTTGTATCAATTTTGATTTTCTTTAAATGCACTTTAAAAATTTCTTTACGCTCTACCACATCGGGCATGTCTACATAAATCTGGCGATCAAAACGCCCCGCCCGCATTAAAGCACGGTCTAAAATATCTGCCCGGTTCGTTGCCGCTAAAATAATTACTCCACTGTTTGTTCCAAAACCATCCATTTCGGTTAGTAATTGGTTCAGTGTATTTTCACGCTCATCATTTCCACCTGCTGCAGCGTTTTTCCCCCGGGCTCTGCCGATTGCGTCAATCTCATCAATAAAAATAATGCAGGGTGCTTTTTCTTTGGCCTGTTTAAACAAATCGCGAACGCGGGAAGCACCCACGCCAACAAACATCTCCACAAAGTCTGATCCGGATAAAGAAAAAAATGGTACTTTGGCTTCCCCAGCCACCGCCTTAGCAAGCAATGTTTTACCGGTACCCGGAGGGCCTACCAATAAAGCGCCCTTAGGAATTTTTGCTCCAAGGTCAGTATATTTTTTAGGGTTTTTAAGGAAATCAACAATCTCCATTACTTCAACTTTCGCACCGTCTAAACCTGCTACATCATTGAATGTAACATTTACATTCGAGTCTTTATCAAATAATACCGCTTTTGATTTTCCAATATTAAATATTTGTCCTGCTCCACCATTCGCACCGCCACCCATCCGTCGCATCATGACAATCCAAAGAACAACCATTATTACTATTGGTAGCATCCATCCTAAATGATCACTCCACTCGGTTCTATCCTGGCGGGAGGGTGAAATACGAAGAGCCATTGGTAAGTTAGCATTAGACTGAACCTGCCTCACTTGTTCAAGAAAATCTTTTACATCCGGAACAGATACTTTGAAATGCGGGCCAGGCGAACTTTTTGGATTAGGAAATAATTGAATGAGTTTACCGTTTTTATCAGGCTGAAAATAACGCGGAAGCCCTAAACTGTCCTGGCTGATAGTAATTTCTGCAACCTTCTCATTCACGATCACAATTTCTCTCACATCGCCTTTGGCAAGCATATTTTGTTCAAATTGCGTCTGGTCAACTTCGTAAATTCTGCCTTCAAAGTCCTGGCCGAAAAATACGAATCCTAAAAGACCGACAATCACTAAGCCATAAATCCAGTAAAAGCTGTTTCCCCCGTTCCCGCCGGAATTTGAACCAAAGGGATTACTCGGTTTTTTGCCGAAACGGTCTTTCATTTTTTCGAATTGTTTTTTTCGTTCATCCTCTGGTGTAGAAATAGGGGTGGGGTCCCCATTTTTTGGAATTTCATTATTTTTCTGTTCCTCGCTCATAATTCGCGTAATATAGTATATTGTTTGTTAGTTGGTGCTTAATCTTCGATTCTTGTAACTTCACCGTCGGCCCATAAGCCTTCGATGTTATAAAATTCACGCGTTTCACGCATAAATATATGAGCGACAATATTGACATAGTCAATTAATATCCATTCTGAATTCTGATAACCTTCACTGCGGTAAGGTTTTTCCCCTGTTTTTTTCATTACAAATTCTTCGAGCGTATCTGCTATTGCATTTACGTGCGTGGTGCTGTCGGCATCGCAAATCACAAAATAATCTGCTACCCTATGTTCCAATTCAGAAAGATTGATGATGGTGATATTTTTCGCTTTCTTCTCCTGCATTCCTAAAACCACTGCGTCAATTAAAGAGGTGGTTTCCTCTTTTGTAGAGGATTTTTTAGGACGTTTTGCACCACCGGAAATCTTTTTCTTTTTTTCAGTATTTGCAATTCGGTTCGCTTCTTTCTGAGCTTCTTCCTTTTCGGAAAGGGGTTTCTTCACAGCTTTTTTGACCGCTGCTTTTTTTGGGGTTGCTTTTTTGGCTGTAGCTTTTTTTGCTGTAGCTTTTTTTACTGGTGTTTTTGCCATTATATATTTTTATTGCGAATGCTATTCCGTTTTATAATTTTGTTCACTGAAGCATCAAATTTAACCTTTTTTTTGGCCTAAATGGAAACATTGTTTATTGGGAAAAGCCTGCATTTTTTACATGAGGTAGAAAGTACCAATACCTATGCCATGAACTTGTTAAGGAATGTTAATCCAATAGAAGGAACTGTTATTCATACCGATCACCAAACAAAAGGGAAAGGGCAGCGAGGTGCTGTGTGGGCCAGTAAAATGGGGCAGAATGTAACCATGTCTGTGATTTTGAAACCCACCTTTCTTATACAAAACCGTTCTTTTTACTTAAGTAAAATTGCAGCGTTAGCACTTTATGACGTATTGACTGATATCGATGCAAAGGGTCAATATGACATTAAAATTAAATGGCCTAATGACATACTGATTAATCAAAAAAAAATAGCTGGTATTTTAATTGAAAATAATCTGAGTGATAAATCCTTTCAATATTCTGTGATCGGTATTGGATTCAATGTTAATCAAACCGAATTTGACGGACTTTTAAATGCCACTTCGCTGAGTTTTGCATTTGGAAAAAATTTTGAAAGATTGTCGGTTATGATGCACATATGTGCAAAATTAGAAAAGTGGTATTTGAAGTTAAAAGAAGGACGTATGGATTTAATTGACGAGACATACCTTAAATGCTTATTGGGTTTAAATCAGTTATTGGATTTTGAAGATTCGAATGGATACCGGTTTGCAGCAATACCTAAAAGCGTTACAACACAGGGAAAGCTGATTTTATTAATGCCAGACAACGAAGAGCGTGACTTTGATATTAAAGAGCTGAAGTTTTTATTAGGTTCTTAATAAAGTTTGATAAGTCGTGCCCGCGTAGCCAAAAAGGATTTTTATTTTCGTAAGTATTTAATGTAAAATAATGAAACAGTATCATGATTTAATGCGACATGTTTTAGAACATGGGGTAAAAAAGGAAGACCGAACAGGAACGGGTACCATCAGTGTATTTGGATATCAGATGCGTTATAATTTAGCGGAAGGATTTCCTTTGTTAACCACTAAAAAGCTTCATACCAAATCAATCATTCACGAACTTTTGTGGTTTCTGAAAGGCGATACGAATATTAAATATCTGAAAGATAATGGAGTAAGAATATGGGATGAGTGGGCAGATGCTGAGGGAAATTTGGGTCCGGTTTATGGTTATCAATGGAGAAGCTGGCCTACTCCAAACGGCGGGCATATTGATCAAATTTCCCAGGTTATTGAGATGATTAAAAATAATCCGGATTCACGCAGATTAATTGTGAGTGCCTGGAATGTGGCTGATATCAACCAGATGAAGTTACCACCATGTCATGCTTTCTTTCAGTTTTATGTGGCAAACGATAAATTGAGTTGCCAGCTTTACCAACGCAGTGCTGATATTTTTCTTGGCGTACCGTTTAATATCGCGTCCTATGCAATTCTCACCATGATGGTGGCGCAGGTGTGCGGTTTAGGCCTTGGCGATTTTATTCATACCTTGGGGGATGCGCATCTATATTCAAATCATATTGATCAGGCTAAGTTGCAATTAACGAGAGATCTTCGCACACTTCCTAAAATGAAAATCAATCCTGAGGTAAAGTCTATTTTTGATTTTACAATTGACGATTTTACCCTTGAAAACTACGACCCGCATCCTCATATTAAAGCCGATGTAGCGGTATAAAATAAAGTTTTTCAATCGGCAGAATACAATTATCTTTATGCAAAATTTTTATTATGAGTGATATTAAATCAGTGTTAGAGGGTGCGAAAGCGCAGATGGAAAAAACCATTTCTCATTTAGAAAGCGAGTTAGCAAAAATTCGTGCAGGCAAAGCCAATCCCACCATGCTGGATAATGTGATGGTGGATTACTATGGAGCTAGAACGCCATTGAGTAATGTAGCAAGTGTTAATACGCAGGATTCACGAACTATTCTTGTTCAGCCATGGGAGAAGTCAATGTTAACCCCAATCGAGAAAGCCATCCAGGCAGCGAATCTTGGATTTAATCCTCAAAATGACGGTGTGTTGATTCGTATCATAGTTCCACCTTTAACAGAAGAGCGTCGCAAGGATTTGGTAAAGACTTCGAAAGCATGTGGAGAAGATGCTAAGGTGGGTCTGCGGACAATTCGTAAAGAGTCTATAGATAAAATTAAAGCCTTGCAAAAAGCGGGTTTACCTGAAGACGAAGCAAAAAGCGGTGAAGCCAAAATGCAAACTCTGACGGATGAATTTTCTGCAAAATGTGAAAAACACCTCGAACAAAAAGAAAAGGAAATTTTAACTGTTTAAGCAGCTAAAAAATTTACATTAAAAAGGCCGGGCAAGTTCTTTGACCGGGCTTTTTAATTGTTATGGAATTAATCTTGACGTTTTATGGTGCAACCAATAGACTTGGTTTCCTGTAATTTTGGAATTTCGTTTTTCGCTACAGCTTCAATTGCATCGTTCAAATAATGCGTTTTAACCATTGCCGGATCCTTTACATTGTCATCAATGGCGCCTTTGTAAACTAGTCCTTTCGAATTAAATAAAAAAACTTGCGGTGTACGTGTTGCGCCAAAAGCATCCGCCACCTTGGAGTTAGCATCTACTACATACGAACAGGAGAGGCTTTGATCTTTAGCATACCGGGACATGGCCTCAAAGCTATCTTCGTCAGCGCGTTGTGCTTCATTACTATTTATTATGATACACCCAATTCCCTTTTTTTGGCACTCATCAGTCAGCGATTTAATTCGTGATTCGCTGAGCTTAACATACGGACAGGTATTGCAGGAAAAAATAACCAATAAACCTTTCGATGTTTTAGAAGAATTCAAGGACACTTCTTTTCCGCTCACATCCTTCATCTTTTCATCGGCAACGGGGATGGGTGCATTTAATCCAAGTTCTGTTTTTGTGTTTGTATTGATAAACGATAATAAAAAGCCGCAAGCAATCATCAATACAAAAAATATAAATCCTTTTTTCATTTTTTTAAGTTTATTGTAATTAGCTAATTTACGAAATTCAAATTGCATCAAATTATATTTCCTCGATGAATTACGATCGTTCGTCTAATCATTTTTCCTAATAATGACAAGGGGATTTAACAATTTGTTAACGAAAAGGAATGAAAAATAATTTCATTATTTCCTATCTTTGAATATTATAGTGATTATCCTACAGGTGTTTTATTATTGTTTTTCGCAATGATTAAATTTCCGAAACCACTTTATTAAAAAAAGAGCGAACACCCTACAGGAGTTTTTTATTTTTAAAAAAACTAATCCGAAACCGCTTAGATATATTATTTTAAATGGCCGGTTTCCCTGAAATATAAATGCATCGTTTTCTTCTGAAGATAATTCTACTTGTTTTTGTATTTGCTTTTTCGAAAGGATGGGGGCAGGGAACGATTCTTGCATGGGACTTCGAAATTAGCAATAGCGCAAATGTTAATTTGCCAGGCGGGGCGACAACCGTTAGTTCTAGCGGGATCACGATAGCAAGCTCAGCTTGTACAGGAACTGTTGGTTACGGGGGGTCAGCGTGGAATGTTGGAGATTATATTCAAATCCTTGCTCCTACCACTGGTTACGCTATAGGAACGTTAAATTTTAACGTAAGAGCTTCTGGAACAGGTCCGCTTAATTTTAAAGTGCAGTACAGTTCGACAGGAAGTGCAGGTAGTTTTACTGATTTGACTACATTTACATCTTCAAATGGAACTTGCGCGTCGAGAAGTGTCAACTTTGCTTCCGTCAGTGCATTAAACTGCAACGCGAATGTTGTCATACGACTTGTTTTCACCGGTGGCGAAGCTGATGGTTCACCTGCAACAGGTGACGCAGCTAGTGGAGGAACTTTCAGAATTGATGATTTAGTTTTAACCGGTACATCTACCGCCTGTGGTGGGAGTTGCACTCCACCAACTACAACCTTATCTTCAACTTCACAAACAGTGTGTTCAGGTTCTACTGCAAGTTTTTCTATTTCTGATAACGCCACCTCTTCATTGTATCAATGGCAAATGTGCGCAACAGCAAATGGTACTTATTCAAACGTTATTAATAACACGCCTGCAGGTGCAACCTATAACGGTGCCACAACCAATTCACTTTCTATAACTGCAGGCTCTTCTTATTTTTATAGGTGTTTGGTTACGGATAATACTACTAGCTGTACAGCCACATCCTCAACAGCAAGCCTTACTGTAAATTCTCCTCCTTCCGTTACAACTCCTACAATAAGTAGTACGTTAAGTTGCGAAGGGTCTACAAATGCATCGGTAAAAATAAACGCTTCGGGATCATCGCCTTTAACTTATCAATGGCAAATGACTAATGGAGGAGCTTACGTTGACATAAGCGGAGGTGCATTCATTGGAGAAACAACTGGGACATTAACCCTTGGGAATAATTTGTCTTCTGGAAATTATTCGTTTCAATGTATTGTTTCCAATTCCTGCGGAAGTATTAATAGCTTGGTATCAAGTTATACTGTCATTTCCCTTCCGGCTGCGCCAAACGTAGCACCGATGGCCTCCTCTGTTTCTTGTGAGCCGGCACTTATAACTCAAAATGGGACCTCACCTTCCGGCACTAACTGGTATTGGCAAACATCTATAACAGGAACGAGCACAAACACATTGACTTCTTCAACATACAGTGTTTTTACAAACAATGTGAACTATGAAACCTATACGGTTTATGTCCGGGCACAAAGCACTCTTGGTAGTTGCTGGAGTAGTACATCAACACCTGTTTCAATAACCGGAACAGTAGTAAATACTCCAACGGTTTCCTCGCCGGTTAGTACTACTGTAACTCCAGGTGCAACTGTTCAGTTTACCGCTAACGCTACTGGAGGAACCGTTCCGGGTTGCAATCACTTATACCAGTGGCAAGAGAATTCCGGGTCCGGGTTTTCAAATATTAGTAACGGAGGCATTTATTCAGGGGTTACCACTGCCACGTTATCCGTTGGCCCTGTAGTTGAAGGAATGACAGGGTACACTTACCGCTGTGTCATTACAAGTTGCGCGTGTGGAATTTTCACGTCGAATACGGCTTCGCTGACAGTATCGAATATTTATACCTGCCTTTCTGAGGATTTTGAAAGTGGGTTACCAACCAGTTACACAACTAATACAGTTGTGTTATCAAGCGGGACGTGGTCCGGCACTCGTTTTATACGAGGTAATGTAATTCACTCCGGTTCATTTGCCTGTCAATTAGAAAGTAATACCGGTTCTAATATAATTACACCAGTTTTAACAGACCCGGCACAACTAAGTTTTTGGGCTTCTTCTAGTACCACTTCAGGAGCATTACAAGTTAATTATAGTTCTAATGGAGGATCCTCGTGGCTTCCGGCCCCTGGTTCCCCTTTTAGTTTAACAACAAGTTATCAGCAGTTTACTGTAAACTTAAATTTGAGCGGTACCTATATTCTACAATTTTACCGAACCGCTGCAACTGTATATTTAGACGATATAAGCGTTACCTGTGGATCTTCCTGTACAATACCTACTACCACAATAGCGCCCGTAACCCAAACCATTTGCAGTGGAGCTTCTGCTACTTTGAGCGTTTCCAGTTCTGCAAGTGTACCATCATATACCTGGCAATCCAGTTCCAACGGTACATCTGGTTGGTCAACTGTTTCAAATGGCACAAACGTTATAAACGTTTCTCCAGGTTCAACACTGTTCTATAAAGTGCTCGTAGCGGAAGGTGGGACCTGCACCGCAACATCTTCAACGGCACAGGTTGTTGTAAATAATGTGCCTGGTATTTCCTCCCAGCCTTTATCGGTTACAACAACAAGTACGGGAACAGCTGGGTTTACAGTAATTGCAACCGGGGCAGGCTTAACTTATCAGTGGCAGGAAAATTCAGGATCCGGCTTTACTAATATTTCAAATGGCGGCTCAAATCCGACTTATGCAGGCGTTACAAATTCTGTTCTTACCATTTCCAATCCTCCCTTGGCAATGAGTGGTTATTCTTATCAATGCATAGTTACCAACTTATGCGGTACATCAACTACAAATGGTTCGGCATTTTTAACCGTTACTATGCTTTTAACATGTCCAGCTTTAACATCAGCTGTTATTAATTCCTGTGATGGTTGTGCAAATGAAGGAAACAATGAATTCCTGGTTTTAAACACAAATTCATACTCCTTTGTTGTAAATCCTACTAACGTCAAAATTGTTTACAGCAATGGCAACACCAACCTTACTGCAAGTTTTAATGCACAACCTGCGTCTTTGGCATCATTGAATACAGCGACAATGAACTCCTGTGGAACAACCTTTGTGGATGTTTCAAATGGTAGTACAACTGTGCCGGCTAACAGTGTGCTTCTCATTATGAATAAAGGTGCTTGTTTTACGGGTAACTGGTCAGAGTATTGTGGTTTAGGGAATGTTTATGTAGCATTTTCGTCGGTTGCGGCATGGTCTTCTACAGGTTTCTTTGGTAATAATACTAACGATCGTGAATTTGTGACTGACTTCAGTGCGGTGAATACTTCCTGTGGCACAACTACGTATGGTTATAACCAACCAGGTATTGCAGGCACACCGAATGGGTTTACGACTGATGGCGCAGCCGTAATCTTTAATGGAAACTCCCCTCCTATCTATGTTAATGGAAATGGGAATTGTTCGCCACCGATCACGATTCTCCCAATTGAATTATTAGATTTTTACGGCACACAAAACGGATCCTCAAATGAGTTGGTTTGGAAAGTTGCTTCTGAAAAAGATGTATCTCAATATATTATTGAAAAAAGTGAGGATGGTGCCATTTTCGGTGAATTAACAAGGATTAACGCTACTGGTACCGAAGGTAATTTAATAAAATATACTTGTGAAGATTCCAGTCCTTTCTCAGCCATTACATATTATCGACTAAGCACTTTGGAAAATAATCAAACGGTAAATCATTACAGGATTATAGATTTAGATAGAGGAAACAAAGACTGGAAATCATTAATTTATCAGGAAAATAATGACTTGATTATTGAATGGAAAAATTATGTGCCCAAAGGCGCCTCTGTTACTATATTCGATTTATCTGGAAAGGAACTGTTAGTGGAGAATGCTTCACAACCTCAAACAAAAATAGATACCAAGGGTCTAGCAACTGGTATTTACTTTGTACGAATGAGTACTGCTTACAAAACTGAAAATTTCAAAATTGTTATTCAGAGGTAACATGACAACTTTTTCATTGAATTCAAATAATTATTTAGCCTCCGTAAAATAAAAATAAATGAAACGTCTTTTAGTCCTGTTGTTATTGAATGTTTGTTTTTTTCACGTTCAGTCTCAATGTTTTCAAATTCAAAGCATATTAGTGGATGCCTGTGCCGGGTCTCAGGAGGGACAAAACGAGATGGTAACTTTTCAGGTTGGGAGTACCGCTCTAAATACAGCTAATATGTCAGTCAATTGGCCGAATAATAATTGGTTAGGTTTAACAAAAACATCCGCTACTGCTGCTAGTGTTTCATCAGTAAATGCAACCATTGCTGGCTGCGGCTTTTTGAAAGAGCCTGTAGGAGGATTACTTCCTGCAAACGCAAAAGTACTTTTGGTTACAAGTACAGCCTGGTCTCCCATGGCACAAAGCTTTGCAAACCTTACGGATACGTTCTACATCATTTTTCAAACTGCCGGAAATACAGCAGGGCATTTTGCAAACTACCAAAGCGGTGGAGGCTTGCGAACGTTGTCCATTTCATTTTCCTCTCCTTCAGGATGCACAGATGCAGTTACTTATGATCGCGGTTTACTGGTTAATCAGAGTTTGATAATTGGTGCCCAGGATGGTGCTGCGGTGGAATTTACGCCTGCTGGAGTAGCAACTTACATCAATAATGGGTGTCAGGCACCGTACAGCCCGTTTGGGGTAAATGCCGGGCCGGATAAAACCGCTTGTTCAGGTAGTTCACAAAATTTTACGGCAACCGTTACTGGTGACTATTCGTCGGTTTCCTGGAGCATTGGTGCAGGAGCGGCTGGCTCGGTAGTCCCCACCAATTCACTCAGTACCACTTATTTTCCGGGTCCGGGTGAAACAGGTCCGGTAAAATTGTATAGTACGATTATGAAATCATGTGGTACGCAAACTACTACCGTTAAAGACAGTGTGATGCTTTATTATGTTGAATTACCTTCACCGGTAATTTCTGCGTCAACAAGCAGTTTATGCCCCGGTCAAACGTCTGTCTTATCATATTCTTTAACTAACGCTCCGCTTACCGGAACAAACTCTGTAATTTGGTTGCCAGGCAATATGAATACGCCGACTATTTCTGTAAATAGTCCAAATGTGTATTCGGTTTCAGTGGGTAATGTTTGCGGAACTGCTCAGGCAAGTTATACTTTGGGCTCATTGACCAGTCCAAGTGTTACACTGAGTGCGCCATCACTTACGGCATGTTCGGGCGGAACGGTTTCATTTTCTGCAACAAGCAATACCGGGAACTATCAATGGAATAACCCTACCTCTAACAGTTCTTCTGTGGTGATTACCGCAGTTTCGTCGACAACGGGCGTTGTTACAACAACCAACAGTTGCGGATCAGATTATAAAACTTACACATTAACGGTAATAAGCATTCCAACGATTTCTGTAAATAATTCAAACGTTACTTTGTGTTCAGGTCAGAGTTTTACTGTAAATGCATTTTCCAATACGCCAACATTTACATGGCAACCAGGCGGAAGCGGTACCAATTCACTCGTAGTCAATTCGGCAGGGTCGCACACTGTTACAGTCTCCAATGCTTGTGGTTCAGGAAGTGCAACTTTAAATGTTTCGATAATCTCCGCACCAACACTTTCTATTAATTCATCGGCTGTAACAATTTGTCCTAGCGGACAAACTGCCACACTTACAGCGGTGGGTAGTAGCGGCTCCTACTCATGGAGCACTGGTTCAAATTCATCCACTACAACTATTACTAGTCCTGGAGTATATTCAGCTTCAGTTACCGTACCGGGTTGTGGTAGTGCTGTTGCAAACATTTCTCTGGGCGCAGCACCTCTGCCAATAGTAAACATTCAGGCTCCCGCGGTTAGTTCTGTTTGCGCAGGTGGTTCTATAATCCTTACAGCTACTTCAAGTGAAGCAAATTATTTATGGCCCGGAGGAATTACTACGCAAACGTATAGTGCATTTTCATCACCAGTTGTGGTAAGTTCAACCAATTCATGCGGTACTGCGCAAGCCACTCAATCCCTTAATTTTGTTAGTGCGCCTTCCGTGTCACTTTCGGCAAGTTCTACAACGTTATGTACCAATCAAACTATTACACTTCAGGCAATTTCTGACCCGGCGTATTCCTACAACTGGGATAACGGTGCTAATACTAGTTCAGTTACCGTTAACTCCCCGGGCGTTAAAACAGTTTCGGTAACTAACTCCTGTGGTCAGGCTGTACATTCCATTACAATTAGTGCAGCCTCACTTCCCGTTCTTAATTTATCTGCCAGCGTATATAGTATCTGTCCCGGAGAGTCAGCTACTTTGACTGTCACTGGTGGCGTAGAACCATATGTATGGTCAAACAGTTCAGTTACGGGATCTGTCGTAACCTCTACAGGTGGTGTTGTTTCCGTTTCAAATACAAACTATTGTGGAACAACTTCGCAAACGATTCAGATTGCTCTTATTAATTTAAATGCACATTTGGTTGCAAGCCCACAGAGTGGAACTGCTCCCCTGGTTGTTAACTTTGTTAATTTAAGTTCGGGCGCCACTGCGTATACCTGGGACTTTGGAAATGGAAACGGGTCTAGTTCGGCAAATGCCGGCCCTCAAACATACCTTTATCCTGGAGTATATATGGTTTACTTAAATGCATCAAATAGTTTTTGCAGCGACATTGATTCTTTAATGATCACTGTTACAGATGTAGGCCCAACATTGTATGTGCCCAACGCCTTTACACCTAATGGCGATAGCATCAACGACGTTTTTAAAGTTGGGGCTACTCAAATCAAGGAATTTGACATCATAATTTTTGATCGCTGGGGTTTGAAACTTTATAGCTCCAGTGACATTAATGAGGGTTGGAACGGATATCATAATGGAAAACCGGTGAGTGACGGCACCTACTTTTTTCTCATAAATGCTATTGGTAATGATGATAAGTCAATCAAGAAGCAGGGAACTGTTACGTTATTTAAATAAGGGAAGTTTTATTTCGTTGCCGCATCTGAAGTGACCTTCCGGGCAGGCTTTATATCCATGCAATCCACAAGGCTTGCAATACAGATCTTTCACTTCAATTACTGATGAAATATAGGACAAGGGAAAAAAACCAAAAGCAGGAACAGTAGAACAGAAAAACGCGGTGGTGGGTGCATTTGCAGCAGACGCTAAATGAAGTGGTCCGCTATCGTTCACAAAATTCATGCGGGCATGTTTCATTAGTTCGCAGGACTCTAACAGCGTCAATTCGCCAGCTAAACTTTTAATAGATTCGTGAGTGCTTTTTAATTTTATTTCTTCGCAAAGTAGTGTATCATTTTCACCGCCCAATAAATAAATGTTTACATTCTCAGGAATCGTATTGCAAAGTTCAATCCATTTATCTTTTGGCAGTTGTTTGGTAAACCATACCGAAGAGGGCGCCATGCATACGAACGCGTGCGTGACTAAAGGCTCAATTTTTGAAAATTGTTTAAAAGTAGGGTAGAGTCGGGGTTTAGCAACAGTCTTATCGGTGATACTTTCGATAAGATCGTTGTAACGTTCTGTTTCATGCCTGCCGTCGCCAATTTTATGTTTTGATTTATTATTAAATAAGAATGAAAAGGGATTTTTATCATAGCCGGATGTGTATGGAGCTTTCGAAAATGCAGTAAGGAAACCGGAACTTGCAAAGCGGTGTAAATTGATAACGGTATCAAACTTGAGGTTCCGAATAGTTTTAAGGAGCCTGAATAAACTTTTATATTTCCCTTCTTTTTTGTTCCATATTAAAACCTGTGTCAGGAACGGATGATCCTGGTACAAACTTTCGTTTCCTTTCCGTACCAGGATAGAAATCTTCGCACGTGGAAAAAACGTGTGAAGCTTTTCTATTACAGATGAGGCTAAAATAGCATCACCTATAAAAGCGGTTTGGATGATTAGTATGTTTTTATGAGTCAAAGAATTATTTATACAGCAACATTATGTTCGCGCAAAGCGTCGTTCAGAGACGTTTTCAGATCGGTGCTTGCTTTACGTTTACCAATGATGAGGGCACAAGGCACCTGGTATTCACCTGCCGGAAACTTTTTTGTGTAGGACCCAGGGATCACGACACTACGCTCAGGCACAAAGCCTTTTGATTCTAAGGGTTCAGTTCCGGTTACATCAATAATTTTGGTAGACATGGTTAAACAAACATTGGCACCGAGTACTGCTTCTTTACCAACATGAACGCCTTCAACTACGATACAACGTGAACCAATAAAACAATTATCTTCAATAATGACAGGAGCCGCCTGAACTGGTTCTAAAACTCCTCCAATACCGACACCGCCACTTAAATGGACGTGTTTGCCAATTTGTGCACAGCTTCCTACCGTCGCCCATGTGTCAACCATAGTTCCTTCATCTACATAGGCTCCAATATTCACAAAACTAGGCATCATTATTACGCCTTTTGAAATGTAGCTTCCGTATCGCGCCACAGATCCGGGTACAGTTCTCACCCCAGCGTCGGCAAATTTGGTTTTTAGTTTCATTTTGTCATGGAATTCAAATGGGCCTAATTCCATGGTTTCCATCTGTTGGATAGGGAAGTATAAAATAACCGCTTTTTTAATCCAGTCGTTAACCTGCCAGCTTCCGTCATTTTTAGGTTCTGCGACACGGATTTTCCCTTTGTCCAGATCGTCAATTATCTGTCTTATAACTTGTTGATTTGATGGATCTTTTAGTAAATCCCGGTTTTCCCAGATGGATTCAATAATGCTTTGCATAAATTTCAATTAAATTGTTTGCAATTTAACTAAAATAAGTATATTTGCACTCCAATTTTTTGGATTGGTTGTGTAGCTCAACTGGATAGAGCATCTCACTACGGATGAGACCTACACGATCACACTAAAACCCTTTGAAAACAGAGGGTTTTATTTTTGGTGAGGTAGCTCTCCCGGTAGTTAATGGGATTGTTAGAACATTAAAATGAAAGTTTGGTGAGGTAGCTCAGTTGGTTAGAGCATCGGATTCATAACCCGAAGGTCGGGAGTTCAAATCTCCTCCTCACTACGAAGGTTGTTCATCAAGAACAACCTTTTTTATTTTCATTTTTTTCAGGTTTAAACTTCAAGTCATACAATTCATTTATTTTTATTTCTGTGTACATTTTGATTCGGAATCGAAACCAACCACAAATTAATTTTGAACTAACCGGCGATTTTTTGTGTAACTCAAGGAATTATAAATAGCCTATTTTTACGCAGTTAAAATGAAAAATAATTCAAATTAAATTTGTTTAAACCATTACACTGCATAAATTTACAAGGTTTTTAAAACGTTAATAAAATGGATAGGTTAAAAGATAAATTTCGCGAAAAAGCTGTGCCACTTGCGGCTGAGATTAAAGATATTATCAAAAATCATGGCGATTTTAAACTGGGAGAGATCACTGTTGCCCAGGTTTACCAAGGAATGAAGGGGATGGTAGGAATGGTAACAGAAACCTCTAAACTTGATGCGGAAGAAGGTATTCGTTTCCGCGGTTATTCTATTCCTGAGTTACGTAAGCATTTACCTAAGGCGCCCGGTGGTACAGAACCGTTGCCTGAAGGTATATTTTATTTAATGTTAGTGGGTGAATTGCCAACTCAGGAAGACGTGAGTTTTATCACGAACGAATGGCAGAAACGCAGCAATGTACCGAAACATGTATTTGATGTTATTGAGAAGTTGCCTACCGATACACACCCCATGACACAGTTTGTGATTGGTATTATGGCGATGCAAACCGAGAGTTTATTTGCAAAAGCATATGCTAAAGGAATTAATAAAAAAGATTACTGGGATTATGTGTATGAAGATTCTATGAATCTGATAGCACGTCTTCCACGCGTAGCAGCATATATTTATCGTCGTAAGTATAAAAACGGAGTTCATATCGAGCCAGATCATAAATTAGATTGGGCAGCAAATTTTGCTCATATGTTGGGCTATGAAGAATTTGATATGAAGCGGTTAATGCGACTGTATCTTACTATTCACGTTGACCATGAGGGCGGAAACGTATCAGCGCATGCAACACATTTAGTAGGATCTGCTTTAAGCGATCCGTATTTGGCATTTGCAGCTGGAATGAATGGTTTGGCAGGACCTTTACATGGTTTGGCTAACCAGGAAGTACTCGGATGGATTATGGAATTGAAAGAAAATCTGGGTGGCGGATTACCTACAAAAGAACAAATTGCAGAGTATATTAAGAAAACTTTAGCTGAAGGAAAAGTTGTACCGGGATACGGACATGCAGTTTTAAGAAAGACGGATCCTCGCTTCACAGCGCAACAGGATTTCTATAAAACCTATATTAAGCACGATAACATCTGCGAAATTGTTCAGATGGTTTATGAAGTTGCACCACCAATTTTGGAATCTACAGGTAAAATTAAAAATCCATGGCCAAACGTAGATGCACATTCAGGCGCATTACTCGTTCATTATGGCATGCACGAATATGACTTTTATACAGTTTTATTCGGGGTTTCCCGTGCACTTGGTGTATTGGCAAGTCTGGTGTGGGACAGGGCTACCGGTTCTGCGATTGAAAGACCGAATTCGATTACTACAGAAAATATCAAAGCAAAGATAAAGGCAGCACAGGAAGCAAAGGCCTAATTGATTTCAGTTTAAAAAAAAAACCATTCAGGAGAATGGTTTTTTTTATGTCTCATTTTTAAATTGAGGGGCTAACCCCCTATTTTTTTGAAATCACACCCGTTACATTTGTGTGAACCAAGAATTAAAAGAGACTATGAAAAAGATTTTATTATTATTAGGCGCTTAATTCAATTCTCTGATCTCAGAAAATATTAGGCAATTATGAAGTTATGTTTTTGAAATCAGGCTATGCCTGATTTTTTTATTTTATCTTTATATTCAGGTAGCCACACAGTCATGAAAAGAAAATTTCTTTTAATTGTTTTTTGTTGTGTTGTTTTTCTTTTGTGCCTTCCAAAAGAGAACGCCCAGTCATGGGGTTTTTACGGACATAAAAGAATTAACCGAATGGCCGTGTTTACTTTACCTCCCGAAATGGTAACATTCTATAAAAAGCACATTGAGTTTATAACGAATCATGCAGTTGACCCCGACAAGCGGCGTTACGGAGTGGAGGGGGAAGCTCCACGCCACTACATCGACATTGATCACTATGGCATACATGCATTTGATAGTGTTCCGAAATACTGGAAGGCTGCTGTAACTAAGTATTCGGAAGATACCCTCATGGCTTATGGAATTGTTCCCTGGCAGATTGAAAAACATTATTACAAATTAATGAATGCCTTTAAGGATGAGAATCTTGACAGGATTTTAAGTTACAGTGCCGATCTTGGTCATTACATTGCCGACGCGCATGTGCCCTTACACACTACCGAGAACTATAACGGTCAATTAACCGGTCAGCGAGGCATTCATGGATTTTGGGAGAGCCGCATTCCCGAATTAAAGGCTGAGGATTATGATTATTTTGTGGGACGGGCTAAGTATGTGGATTCGCCAATCATGGCTGCTTGGAAAATGGTGTATGACAGCCATATGGCGGTTGATAGCGTTTTAAAATTCGAGGCAATGTTAAACAGTCAATTTCCTTCTGATCAGAAATATGCTTTTGAAAACCGGGGTACTGTCATGATGAAAACGTATTCAGTTGAATATACGAACCGTTACGACTTGTTGATTAAAGGTCAGGTTGAGCGAAGGATGCGTGAGAGCATTGCGATGGTGGGAAGTTTATGGTATACAGCCTGGGTTAATTCAGGAAAGCCTAACCTTGAAAAGCTTGGGAACAAGGAAGTAAGTGATTCATTAAAAGCGCAAATGCAACGCGAAGAAGAGTTATATTTACAACAGAAAATAAAAAATGCCAAAGGGCATGAGGATTAAAAACCATTAAAACGTATTATGAAAACTTTAGCAATCACACTGGCGGTTATTTTATCAAACTTTATTGCTGTTGCCCAGGCTCCGGCGGGGATGGCCAATGTTGGCGATAACTATGGGAAGAAAATAAACCAAGATGGTGCAATTTCAATTTCAGAATTACCGGAATTATTAAAATCGAAAGACACTGTTGCTGTTAAAGTAAGAGCTAAGGCCTTGGCTTCATGTGCCAATAAAGGATGCTGGATGACGTTAAAAATTGATGAAAACAATGAGGCGTTTGTGAAAATGAAGGATTATGGATTTTTTGTACCAACAGCTATTTCAGGTAAGAATGTGGTTTTAGAGGGAATTGCTTTTACAAAGATTACTTCGGTAGATGAACTGAAACATTATGCAGAAGATGGTAAAAAATCGCAGGCTGAAATTGATGCCATTACAAAGCCTAAAAAGGAAATTCGTTTTTTAGCGGATGGAATTTTGATAGTTAAATAGTTGATGAAATAGTTCTCATTTTTCGAAATAAAAAACGCCTATTCGTGAAAATGAATAGGCGTTTTTTAATGGGAATGATAAATTTATGAAGCTTTTTTTCCCAGCATTACAAATTCTGTAATTTCAATATCGGTTACATATCGTTTAACGCCATCTTTATCTGTGTAGTTATTGTTTTTTAATTTACCATCGATAGCAATTTCACTTCCTTTTTGAAGGTATTTTTCTGCGATGTCTGCATTTGCTCCCCAGGCTGTTAAATTGTGCCAGGTAGTTTCTGTAATTTTTTCTCCTTTTTGATTTTTGTACACTTCGTTGGTTGCGATAACTAGTTTCGCTACTTTCTTTCCACCTGCTAAAGTTTTTACTTCTGGTGTAGTTCCTAAATTTCCAATTAATTGTACGCGGTTTCTTAATGAGTTCATCATGTTTTCTTTTTTAAATTATTAAAGGTTTCTATAAATTAATGTCGTTTTGATTTTTGAAGCGCTTCATCATTTCGACGACACAAAGGTAAGTGGAAGGAAAAATTGTATTCGGTTCTTAAACAGTTGTATCCGAATAGATTTATTTGTAGTCGTTTGTAAACGGAAAATTTTCCTTTAAAAAAGCCCTGAAATCCATTGATTCAGGACTAAGAAAGTATTTTTAGTTTTTAATTATTTTGTGTACTAAAGTCTTTCCACTTTCCGGGATTTTAATTTTTAATAGGTATACACCGCTTGTCAGATGTGTTATGTCGACGCTTAAATTATTATTTCCCTTTTCAACTATGGTATGATTTTTCCAAACTGTTTCACCCGTGAAATCAACAGCTTCAATTTCTATTAATCCATTTGATGTAGAAATGTAATCATAATAGATCAAGCCTTTTGATGGATTTGGTCTTACATTCATTATTTGTTCGATTCCTTTCGTTAAATCAACACTTACAATGTGAGAATAGATAAAGGTATTATCAAGATCCACCTGTTTTAACCGATAATATGATAATGATTTCAAAGGGTTTTTGTCAATAATACTATAGGTTGTTTGGTTAACCGAATTTCCTTCACTCACGATTTTACCAACCAGCATCCAATTCGTTGCGTCGGCCGATTTTTCTACCTCGAAATAGTCGTTGTTATGTTCTGACTCCGTTGCCCATGTTAATTGAACTTCTTCGTTATCATTTAAAACAGCATTGAAATATAACAATTCTACCGGCAAAATAATGGCGCAATTGGTTGTAGCAGTTGCACCTGGAGATTGGCTTAAAGTAATATTCTGAATAATATTAGCATAATTAGTTACTAATACAATATACACTTCTCCGGTTTGCGCATTTGCAATATCCATTTGCTCAGTATTCGAGCTTGAATAACTGCAATCGATTGGTGCAGGGTAAGAAGCGCAGTCAGCCTGTCCTGCTGCCAAATTCGGGTAAGGGCCCCACATAGCAAAGTCGACATCGGAACCCGCAGTTAAGTCAACTTCCATAGTTCCGGGTGTGGCGATTTCAAGATAAAACCAGGTTGGATTTGGCTTTGTACTTAAACATCCATAATTGGGTCCAACAGGCGCTGCAGTACCCCCTGACTGTGCCTGAAACACATAAGGCGATCCAGAACAAATTGGTTGCATTAAATTACACGTTGTGTTTGTAGGTGGTGGTGGCGTAGGACTGACACACAGGCTAAATGTTGTATTTTGCCCGGAAGTTGATGTTGATGAATAAATTCTCACAAAATAGGTAGCGCCAACTGTGAGGCCTGTTAATGTACTACTGTTGGGGTCGCTACATTTAATTGCCGCCCCGAGAGAGCCACATGTTCCTGCATATACTGAGTGGTACAAATCGGTTGTCGAACCTGAAACATTATTTAAATTCACATTCATCGATGTACTATTTGCAACAAAAGAATACCATACATCATCATCTGCGGTGCCCCCGCAGGAACCCAATGCTATTCCTGTAGCAGTTGCCCCTGAAATTGTTCCCGCTGTTTGAACTGTGCATGTTGATGCTGCGGTATTGACCGGGGCGTTTGTTGCAGAGCATGGATTGTCGTTTGGCGGAGGCGGCGGCGGCGCCGAAATACAAATATTCTGAGTAGTTATTACTGCGCTATAATAGGTATAAAGTCGTATGTAATATGTTTGTCCTACAGTTAGACCGGTTAATGTGCCACCTGTGTTATTGTCCGTACATAAAATCGAAGTCATCGTGCTTCCGCAGTTGCCTGAAAACACCTGCCAATAGATATCGGTAGCGCCTGAAACCCAGGTAGCGGATAATATTTGAGTTGTGCTGGTCGCAACAAATTTAAACCAAACGTCATCATCTGGTGTTCCGGCATTGCTGGTGCACGAACCACTTGGTGTTACATTTGAATTGGTTGCAGCATTGGTTGATTGGTTTGTCAGGTTAGCGCAGGTTCCATCAGTGGGTATAACCGGAAAAGCAGTAGCTCCAGAACAATTATCGTTAGTAGGAGGGGGAGGAGGAGCTGAAATACAAATGTTTTGATTCGTACCACCGGTGCTCGACCAGGTGTACAGTCTGACATAATAAGTATTTCCGATTGTAAGACCAGTAATTGTTCCTCCGGAATTATTATCTGTGCAAAGGAGCGAATTCATTGTGCCGCTGCAGTTTCCTGAAAACACTTGCCAGTAAACATCGGTATTCCCAGAATTATAAGTTGCAGTTAAAATTTGAGATGTGCTGGTTGCTACAAATTTAAACCACACATCATCATCCGGAGTCCCAGAATTGCTGGTGCAGGCACCAGTAGGTGTAACATTTGAATTGGTAGCTCCCGTAGTGTATTGATTTAATAAATTAGCACATGAACCATCTGTTGGTATGGAAGGAAATGATGTGGCGGACGAACAGTTGTCGTTTGTTGGCGGTGGTGGAGTGGTGGATATACAAATGTTTTGACTTGTCACATCTCCGCTATAATAAGTATACAACCTTACATAATAAGTTGCTCCTACGGTTAAACCCGTCATTGTGGCTCCAGCATCTGTATCGGTACATAGAATAGATGTCATGGTACCGTTGCAACTACTTGAGAATACCTGCCAATAAACGTCACTGGCTCCTGAAACTTTTGTCGCGGATAAAATTTGAGTAGAATTAGTAGCAACAAACGAAAACCAAACATCATCATCCGGTGTTCCAAAGTTGCTGCTACAAGCACCCGAAGGTGTAACATTGGAATTCGAAGCACTTGCAGTAGACTGGTTCAGTAAATTTGCACACGATCCGTCAGTGGGAACCGAGGGAAAAGGAGTTGCGTTTGCGCAGTTATCATTTATTGGGGGGCATGAAGTAGAATTAGTTACGATTGCATTATCTGTTAAAGTACAACCGGATGAAGTATGCGTTAAGGTCCAGCGAAGTGTTACAGAAGTATTGGAAGGTATCGTACTTACATTCGATGTTGCAGAGCCTGAGTTTGAAAAGCTAATTCCGGTGCAATTAGTGACACAGCTCCATGATCCTGTGAAACCGGTAGGTGCTGCCGTTGCAGAAAGAGCAAACGTTCCTGTGTTACACAATAACTGATCCGGACCGGCATTAGCGGATGGAGGAGTAGTGTAAGAAATTATAATTTGACCTCTTCCTCCTGCCGCACCACTACTATTCCTTGTTCCGCCACCCCCTCCGCCGCCAACGATCGAGCCGGGAAGACCTGGATCACCATTTGCTGTATTCCCATTTCCTCCATCGCCACCGATAGTTCCGGTACCACCTAATGGAATACTTCCATTTCCTGCTGTACCAATTGGCGGCGCTCCCTCGCCCCCTCCGCCACTCCCAGTAGATAGACCTGTAGCGCCACTTCCACCATTATTACTTGAAGTTCCGCCACTACCTGTTCCTCCAGCGCCACCGGCGCCACCGGACGCGTAGGAGCCTCCAAGATTACCGCCTAAACCCGAAACTGTTGTAGATCCAACAATCAACATTGAAGTTCCACCTGCCGCTGCAGCAGTGGTAGATGTTCCTCCTGAGCCACCACTACCAACAGTATAATTATATGATGTTCCTGAAACAACAGATAATGAGGTATGCGAAGCGAAGCCTCCGCCACCACCACCACCGCCACCATTTTTATTTGCCCCGCCTCCATACCCACCGCCGCCTCCGCCACCCCAACATTGAACGGTAATGGTTGAAACACCACAAGGTGGAATAAACGATCCTGAGGTTGTAAGTGTTAAAGTAGTAGTTTGTGAAAAAGCATATATCCATAAAATGGAAAAGAGCGAGGTTAGAAATTTTTTCATGAGATCGGGGCCAATAAGTTAAAACTATTTGTAAGAGAGAATGTCTTCCTTTTTGATATGGTATTTTTTCAAAAGGTCAAACAAATCCGTTTCATCCATGGAAAGTTTATGTACTAACGTAAACTCGCGAACATGTTCACCGACCTCGACAGAAACCACTTTTTCGTTCCAGCTAATTAATTCATTTTTTAAATTCAGAATATTTTTTTCTGTTAGTCCCTCTGTTGAGATTTTAAGCGTTTTTGATTTAGTGAGGGTTTGAGAATAGGAAAGCTTAGCAGTAATTAAAAACATAGCTAATAATAAGTTTTTCATAATAGAAACGAGTTGTTACTATTATAAATTTAAATGTTTGGCCTGTGTGATCCTAGTTATGAAACCGGGGCAGAATAAGGGAGCTGAACATTAAACAACTGTTTATCTACCGATTAACCCAATTGATAGTCAGATTATATTGGTTAAACAAAAGTAAGTAAAAATTAACAACTAAAAATTTTAGATCTAAACAGGTTTAGGAGGCTACATAAATTTCTGACGATCCGTTACTGTTTAATAATTTTTTGAAGTACAGATTTGTCGGAACTTTTTAATGATATTTTCAATAAAAAAATGCCTGACTCGAAATTTTTTAAATCCAAATTTAGTGAGTGATAGCCACTCGCCATGGCCTTAATCTCAGACATCATTAATTTTCCGGTATTATTATATAGTTCAATATTTACATGATCTTGATTAACAAGGTTGACGTCAAATAACAGATCTCCATTTGTTGGATTTGGTCGTGCATTTGATATATAGTTCGTTAGGTTTGTATTATCCACTGCTATCATATTGGAGTATTCGCTTGAATTGTCGCCATTAACAAGCTTTAAACGGTAATAGGTAACCACCGGAAATGGAGTCATATCAAACACGTTGTAGTTTTTTGCAGACGTACTAAATCCCGCCGCTTCAACTCTCATTAACGCTTCAAATGTTACCCCGTCCTTTGATTTCTCTACATCAAAAAATGCAGTGTTCTTTTCCGTAGCAGTTACCCATTGAACTTTATTTTTCAAATCCTCGTTGTGACCCACAAAGGTTAATAGCTCCATTGGGAGTATACCCACTGCAGTCCAACCGCTAACAGTAAAATTGCAAACGTCTCCTGCATAACCATCCACCATCAGTATGTAAGTCTGACCAGCCACAAGGCCCGTGGCAGTTACCGTGCCGCTCGATGTTGTACCTGGATTATAGCAATTCGATACGGACGTAAATGATGTACAACATCCCGATGCATTTGTACTTACCTTATATACCTGTGCTTGTACACCGTCGTTCCATGTACATCCATTAACAGATGTAAACGGAAATGACGCGGTGGTACCAGTTGCAACAAATTGGTACCATGAATTGTTTTCTATTGAGCCACAAAATACTGATGAAATGTTTCCTGGCAGATCAGAGGAATAAGTACTTGAGGTAGTGCTTGAAAATGTTCCTGCGCCTTGGGTTAATGTTGCGGGATTTGAACAAAAGTCGTTGTTTGAAGGGTTGCCGCAGGCGCCAACCGGTGGAGCCGTTTTTATGCAAACACTGAAAGTTGATGTTTGTCCCGGGGTTGATGTCCATGTGTAAACTCTAACATAATAAGTATTTCCTAAAATGAGTCCTGAAATTGAACTGTTATTTGGATCACTGCATAATATAGGAGAACCTATAGACGCACAAGAGCCGGAATATAGCGAATGATACATGTCACTTGTTGATCCGGCAATATTTGTAATGCTGATAGAATGGGTGGAACTTGTTGCTACAAAGCTATACCAGACGTCATCATCGGCAGTGCCTCCACAACCATTGGCGGTAAATGACGAACTAGCTCCAAGAACAGTTCCTCCTACGAGTGAGGAGCAGGTAGTACCCGAATTGGGTGTTATGGAAGTAGCACCGGGACAATCATCATTGGATGGAGGTGTAATACATGTTCTTGAAATCGTAAAAGAACCAGTGGTTGTACCCGTTGTATAATAGGCAACATAAACGTAGTACGTCGTTCCGTTAATGGTAGAAAAGGTATATTCTTCCGTACCACCTGAATATGCATCGTCCACACACGATATTGTAGTTATGGAGCCACAGCTTCCACTAAAAATATCTATTTCGTGATCGAATCCTGACGCACCGGTAGAGCTTATAAGCGTACTTTGTCCGTTCCCAGTAAAAGTGTACCAAACCCCATACGCACTTGCGCATCCTCCGGGAGCCGTTTCACTAACTGCACCGATTGTGGTACCGGCTAAATTTGTTGTGCCACAAGGAAGAGAGGTTGCTCCCGAACAAGCATCATTTATTGGGGGAGCAGTACAAGTTCTTGAAATGGTAAAGTTGCCTGTGGTGGAACCTGAAGTATAATAGGCAACATAAACATAATAAGTTGTGCCGTTAACAGATGTGAATGTATAGTTCTCGTTACTTCCCGAGCCATTATTATCCACACAAGAAATATTTGTGAGTGATCCGCAGCTTCCACTAAAAATATCAATTTCGTGATCGAATCCGGATGCAGCAGTAGAACTAATAGTAGTTGATTGGCCGTTCCCGGTAAACGTATACCAAACACCGTACGCGCTGGCACATCCTCCGGGAGCAGTTTCGGCAACCGCCCCAACCGTTGTTCCTGCCAGATTACTTGTTCCGCAAGGTAAAGAAGTTGCTCCCGAACAAGCATCGTTGGAAGGCGGAGCAATACAAGTTCGTGAAATGGTAAAGTTGCCTGTGGTGGTGCCTGAAGTATAATAGGCAACATAAACATAATAAGTTGTGCCATTAATAGATAAAAAAGAATAACTCTCAGTACTTCCAGAACCATTATTATCTACACATGCTATATTGGCTAAAGATCCACAATTTCCGCTGAAGATATCAATTTCATGATCAAACCCTGATGCTGCCGTAGAACTTATAGTAGTGGACTGGCCATCTCCGACAAAGGTATACCAAACACCGTAAGCGCTAGCACAACCGCTCGGCGCTGTTTCGCTAACAGCATTTACCGTTGTGCCAGCTAAATTACTGGTCCCACAAGGCAAAGAGGTGGCGAAAGAACAGTCGTCATTAGAAGGAGGAGGGGGCGGCGTTCCGCATTTTACAGACCTTGTTCTATTTGAAGAAGATGTACCACATGAACTATTGGTGTTATTATAAAATCGTACATTTCCTGTAATAGCGGCCGTCCACACAACAGGGGTTGTTCCAAAAGCATAGACAGGTGCTCCTCCACCAGCATTTGCTATTGTTAAAAAATCGGTTGAAACACTACTGCTAAAAGTATAGGTTATTCCAGAAGTGACGTAAACCATCGAATAATCAGTTGCCCATCCCGAAGTCGTAATATTTTGTGAAGTGCCGTTGCAATTAGGTGTAAATGTCGCACTCGGATATAATGAAGTATTACTTGTACACTGACTATAACTACTGGCACCCTGTGCCAAAACAATTACAAAAAAATAAAGTTTTAAAATGCCTGATTTCATTTACTAATAAAATAAATTAACTTTCATGTTCTATTTATCACTGATAATCTTGTGTCTAGGAATTTTATACTTGTCAGTCATTTCATAGATCTCCCGCATTTGCCAGAGGGCGTTGTGTTCAATGGCTAATTCATGATTCGTTGAATCGATTGTAATTGAAATGATTTTGCCCTTCCAGGAAACATATTCATTTCTTAAAAGGATAAGTTGGTTGGTAGGATTTCCTGTTACGTTAATTTTAAGCGTTGTGATCTTCGAACTTAAATTAGAGTAATAGCGTTGTGTTTCACTTTGAGATTGTGCAACAGAAATTTGGGTAAACGCTAAAAAGAAAAGTAAAATGATGTTCCTCATGAAATAACTTTTATTCTAAGTTATATAATTAAAATCAATAGAATGAAATATGGAGGAAGCTTCAAAGTGTATTTTTAACTAAGCCGTCTTGTTTTTATTGCACTTTTACGGAAATACCAAACACGGGATTGTTGAATGGCCACTATTTGACAGGTTACCAACTAGTTTTATTGTAATTCTTACCCGAAAATCACATCTGATATTCTTGTCCTTACAAGAATAAAATTATTTCATCAATACATAATGAAAGATGGCTAGCGAAACCTCGCCCTCAAAGTCACGGCACAAATCACAGACGTGATGGTACCAAGGAATAAATTTTTAAAAACAATGCTGGTACATTCTTTAAACAACGTTACCTGCTCAATTTCTTTTTTAATGAGATCAGGAATTTGAGATTCCTGAATTTTTAAGTTGCCATGCTGAATTTGCGTTTTCGCTAACTCATATCCATATGTTTCCATAAAATGAATTTTATACGCTTTAAAATCTAGGGTAAAGAAAATCATTTGAAAAACTACCAGGATAATGGTGCTGAAAATCACAAATTTTAATCCTTCCTTTACCGCATCCTTGCCTCCAATATTACCTCGATACATTACCTTTTTAGCATACAGCATTGCCAAAACGCAAAACGGAATTATCAATAGCCAGCCGATAATGGTGACTGTATTGATATACGGAAGAAATCCGCCATAAAACGTGATACAGGTTGCTAAAATTATCAGCGTACTATAAATTGCCGGAAAGACAAACGTTTTCGGATTCATATTAACGGTTCATTCCAATTAAAAACTCCTCATTAGAACGGGTTTTACTCAGCTGATTTAATAAAAATTCCATCGCTTCTACCGGGTTCATATCCGAAAGGTGTTTCCTTAAAACCCAAAGCCGTTGCAGAGTTTCTTTATCCAGTAATAAATCATCCCTTCTGGTGGAAGACGATGAAAGATCTACAGCAGGGAATATACGACGGTTAGCAATTTTTCGATCTAACTGCAACTCCATATTTCCGGTACCTTTAAATTCTTCGAAGATCACCTCATCCATTTTCGAACCTGTTTCGGTTAAAGCCGTTGCGATGATGGTTAAGGAACCTCCGTTTTCAATCTTACGTGCCGCACCAAAAAACCGTTTTGGTTTTTGTAAAGCATTTGCTTCAACACCACCGGATAATACTTTTCCGCTTGACGGGGCTACCGTGTTGTAAGCACGGGCCATACGGGTAATACTGTCCAATAAAATTACCACATCATGCCCGCATTCCACCATACGTTTCGCCTTTTCCAGAACGATGTTGGCAATCTTTACATGCTTTTCGGCGGGTTCATCAAATGTAGATGATACCACTTCTGCTTTAACGCTGCGGGCCATGTCTGTTACCTCTTCCGGACGCTCATCAATTAATAAAATAATTAAATATACTTCCGGGTGATTATAAGCAATTGCATTGGCAATATCCTTAAGCAATACCGTTTTTCCTGTTTTCGGCTGCGCTACAATTAAACCACGCTGCCCTTTACCAATGGGAGCAAACATATCAATAATACGTGTGCTGTTGTTTTGTAGAGGATGACCGGTTAATTTTAATTTTTCAGAAGGAAACAAAGGTGTTAAATAATCAAAAGGCACACGGTCTCTGATGTATGAAGGCTCGCGTCCGTTAATTTCTTCAACTTTTACTAACGGGAAAAATTTCTCGCCGTCTTTTGGTGGACGAATTCCGCCGCGCACCACATCCCCGGTTTTTAACCCGAATAATTTAACCTGTGATTGCGAAACATAAATATCATCTGGTGAACTTAAATAATTGTAATCTGAGCTTCTTAAAAATCCATAACCATCCGGCATCATTTCTAGAACTCCTTCACCAATGGCAATGCCATCGAAATTATAATAAACACGCTCTGGTTTTGGTTGATGTTTATGTTCCTGTTCTTTTGGTTCATGCATTTCCATGCCATCCGGTGTCTGAGGTTTTTCCTCCGCCTCAATATTGATGGCAAGGTCATTATTTACAACCGGTTTTACATCTTGTTGTTCTTTTTGCTGGTGTTGCGGATGGGATTGCTTGTGATGATGAACAGGAACTTTTCTAACATGTTCATCTTTTTTCTCAGATGCCTGGCGAACACTTTTCTCTTCCTGCACACGCGGTTCAACCGATGTTTCAACTGCAGGTTCTTCGAAAAGCGTTTTTTCAGTTTGAGAAATACCTTCAACCGGTTTTTGAATGCGAGGCTTCTTTACTTTTACATCGCCATTGCTTTTTTGCGCCGTGGCAGCCAAATTTTCTTTTTTCGGAAACTGAGCCGCGATTTTAGCTGCAGACTCCTGGTCGCCGGATTGTGCTTCGATGATTTTTATAATGAGATCGGGTTTAGCCAGTCCTTTGGAATCAATTCCAAATTGTTTGCAAATATCCTTCAGCTGAGACAATGCTCTGCCACTTAAATCTAATGCTTCAAACATAATTATGTTTAATAAGGGAAATAATAATTAAAAGAAAATTTAATATTTTAAATGTGTTGTTGTGATTTTAGGATTACAAAGAAAATGCAAATCCCATTTTGATGCTACAAGTATAAGCATAAATTTTATAATACAAAATAATTTAAAAATATATTTAGGCCTCACAGAACACCATTAAATCAAATAAAATATCTTTGTTTCATGAGTAAATTTTTAATAGTGGGTTTAGGAAATATTGGAGATGAATATGCCCATTCGCGACATAATATTGGTTTCGATGTAGTTGATTTTATTGCCAGGGAGCATGACTTAAAGTTTAAATCTGATCGCTTGGCTGATGTTGCAGAATTCAAATATAAGGGAAAGCAAATGCTGTTGATTAAACCAACAACTTATATGAACCTTAGTGGTAAAGCCATCAATTATTGGATGCGGCACGAAAAGATTCCGATTGAGAATGTTCTGGTGATTGTTGACGAACTGGCGCTGCCATTCGGTAAGATCAGGATCGGCCCAAAAGGTAGTGACGGAGGTCATAATGGGTTAAAAAGTATTCAGGAGACATTAAATTCTAACCAGTATCCACGGTTACGATTTGGTATCAGTAATGAGTTCAATAAAGGCAACCAGGTTAATTACGTGTTGGGAAAATGGAGCGAGGAAGAGCAGAAAACACTTACCGACCGAATTAAAATTGCAGCAGATGCAGTGAAAGCGTTCGCGTTTATTGGCCTTGCACGATGCATGAACGAGTTCAATACAAAATAACTCATTAAAGTCATTAATCGTCAAAGTTCTATTAAGCTATGTTAAACCTCGCTAAGGGTGTTATTTCCATTCCGCTAAATTCCTTTCTTAAATATTTATAATAACCCGTGATAGCAATCATAGCCGCGTTATCTGTGCAGTATTGAAATTCGGGGATGAATGTTTTCCAGTTATACTTTTTTTCTAAGCTGATAATTTCTTTCCGCAGTTGGGAGTTGGCCGAAACACCGCCGGCAATTGCAATTTGGTTTATTCCTGTTTGCTTGCCAATAGCAATAAGGTTTTTTAGTAAATAATGGATAAGATGCGCCTGATAGGACGCACAAATGTCGTGTAAATTCTCATTAACAAAACGTTCATTGAGCTTGGTTTGGTCCTGAATGAAATAGAGAAAGGCGGTTTTTACGCCACTGAAACTATAATTGTAGCTCTTTAAATACGGCGTGGGAAATTTGTATTTTCCCGGATCGCCTTTTTGTGCGTAGCGATCAATCAAGGGGCCGCCCGGATAGGGCAATCCCAGTATTTTTGCTGCTTTATCAAATGCTTCTCCTACGGCATCATCTTCTGTTTCCGCTAATAATTCAAAACTTAAATAATCTGTAATTTTTACAATCTGCGTATGGCCACCGCTAACCGTTAAGCATAAAAATGGAAAAGCAGGTTTTTGTTTGGCGGAATTTGAAGGATGTAAAATTTGATTACCATCACCTTCTTCGTCAATGAAGTGTGCCAAAATATGACCCTGCATGTGATTGACTTCAATTAAAGGAATATTCAACGAAAGGGAAAGCGACTTTGCGAACGACAGACCAACAAGTAAACTACCGCTTAATCCCGGCCCACGGGTCACAGCAATTGCACTGAGTTGCTTCAACGAAATGTTTGCTTTTTTTAAAGCAGCATCTACTACCGGTACTATGTTTTTTTGGTGATCTCTGCTGGCCAGCTCTGGAATTACACCGCCATATTGCTCGTGAACTTTTTGTCCGGCAATAATGTTTGATAATAAAAGCGTATTTTTTGTAATCGCGCAGGAGGTATCATCGCAACTCGATTCAATACTTAAAATATAAATGTCATTCGCTTTTTGCATGGTAAATTCATCCTTTTTTCCCGTCGATATACAGCAACTTAAACTATATTAACGTTAGAGTTTTGGGTTATTTCGTTATTTTTAGCCTCAGTGGGTACATTTGGTAAAATTACGAGAATATTGTGGAAAACAGTGTGGTTTTCACTGCTTCTTATTTTCCTTTTATTAGTAGTTGTATTCATTGCCGCACAAAGTGAGTCGTTTCAAACCTGGAGTGCCCAAAAGCTTACCTCTTATTTGAGCGAGGAATTAAATGCCAAAATTAGTATCAAAAAAGTAAAGATTTCCTTTATTCGCAACGTAAACCTTGAAGGAATTTTTGTTAGCGATTTGCATCAGGATACGTTGGTATATGGAAAGAATATCAGCGTTGACGTCAGTGGATTTAATTTTCGTGAAAAACGTTTAAATCTGGATGAAGTTATGTTAGACGATGTAAAAGTTAAGCTATTGAAATACCGGAACGAAGAAGATTGGAATTTTCAATACCTCGTTGATTATTTTGCACCAAAGGATTCAGTCACGAAAGATACAATTCCTTTTCCCTGGAAACTTACCTATGGAGAATTAAACTTACGGAATGTAGACTTTACTTATCGTCTTTTACGGGATACAACACCCTTATCCAATAACATGAATTATAATCATATTCATGTGACAAATGTGTACGGCCAATTGTCAGAACTCGATTTTAAAAAGGATACAATTTTTGCCCAGGTTCTTAATCTGCGGGCAAAGGAACAAAGCGGCATTGAAATACGAAATTTAACGACAAAGGCGCGCATTTCTTCAACAGAATTGAAGTGCGACAGTATTTATCTTAAAACAGCAAATAGTCTGGTAAAGGGAAACCTGGTATTTAAATACAATGAATGGATCGATTACCAGGATTTTATCAATAAGGTTTACATCAAAGGTAGGCTGAAAGACAGCACCTACGTTAACTTTAAAGACATCGCCTACTTTGCGCCAGAACTCAACGGTTGCGAAGAAATTCTCTTTTTAAATGGAAGAGTAAGGGGATTTGTAAATGATCTCAGCGGTTCGGAAATGCGGGTTAAATATCGTGACCACACTGAATTTAGAGGAGACATGAGTATTTCCGGACTTCCTGATATTGACAAATCCTTCATACATTTTGACGCTCAAAAATTATCAACGTCTAAATCAGACCTGGAAAAATTCCCCATTCCACCGTTTGACAAACCTACTTACCTGAACCTTCCAGCTGAAATTGGTAAGCTTGGTGTTATTTCATATAAAGGAAAATTTGATGGCTTCATCTCTGAATTCGCCACCTATGGAACATTTAAAACAGATGTCGGAAATATTAAAACCGATTTGCGTTTAAAAAATGATCCAAAGACCCAGGTTGTGGATTATTCAGGATCACTTACTACTACGCATTTTAATTTATCGCGGCTGTTTCCCAACGTGAAATTTGTGGGTCCTATTTCTCTTTCCACAAAAATTAAAGGCAGAGGCTTAACCGAAAAAGAATTAGACGCAACTTTTGATGGTGTAGTTCAATCGGCCACTTATAATAATTATGAGTATAACAACGTAAAAATTGACGGACAATTTAAAAAACAGATTTTCACTGGGAACGTGGTGAGCCGTGATACCAACGCGAACTTCGATTTTAATGGTACGATCGACTTTCATGAAAAACTACCAAAGATGGATTTCATCTCTACAGTGCACAACCTCGATCTCAAAAAAACAAATTTTAACACGGAGCAATTAAACGGAAAAGTGTCTTCCCAGATTCTTATTAAATTAACCGGAAATTCCATTGATAATTTAAGTGGCCTTATCAATTTTGATAACACCGTTTATACAACGCATGAAAAAATATATACCTTAAGTAGCTTTAACCTGGAGCTCGAACAGACGTCACCCGTTAAGGCGATCAGGTTAAATTCAAGTGTTGCAAATGCGCAACTTACCGGCCGGTACAACCTAAGCACACTTCCCGACGCATTTAAACAATACCTTAACGAATACTTTCCAACGTTTGTTCAATCAAAGTCGCGATACATTTATAGTGACAAAGCCGATCTTTCTGTAAAAATCAAAAATTTCACCATCATTAAAGAGTTGTTTGCTAAAGATTTAATGATAAGCCCCAATACCATTATTGAAGGTTCGTTTGACGCGTCAATCAATTATGTGTATCTGAAATCAAACAGTACATTGATTGATTATGCAGGAATTAAATTCAGGAACAATGATATCAGTGTAAACTCCTTGCCAAAAGGGGTGTCATTTGGTTATAAGGCTCAATCAATCAACATATCAGATAGCTTTGCATTCAGAAATCCGAGTCTTGAATTTATAGCAGATGATAAAGTCACCAATTTTAATTTAAACTGGGACAATCTGACCCGTCCAAATAACGCAGGTCTTATCAGCGGTAAAACTATTTTTGAGAATGATCGCGCAACACTGTTATTTGATCAAATTAAATACGTGGTAGAAGACAGTGTGTGGCAAATCGTTAAAGCAAATCCGATTGTGATTGATACAGCCTTTTCAGTTTTAATTAATTCACTCACATTTTATAACCAAAATCAACTCATCACCATTGATGGAAAACTATCAAAAAACAACAATGATAAAATTGACTTATTCATTCAGAATTTCAAGCTTGAACAGTTAAATCCTTTCCTGCGGAATTCTGACATTAAAATAAGCGGTACACTCACCGGCAACACAACGGTTTATGGGAGTTTTGGAAAGACTTTAGTTTCCAGTGATCTGGGTTTTACCGATTTGAAAATGAATGATAAGCTTATTGGCTATGGTCAGGTAAAAAGTGAGTATAACCCTGAAAAGGAATTTATAAACATTAATGGGTATTCTGCCTTTGCGAAAGATTTTGATGGGAACCTGATGAAGAATATTGTTTTCGACGGGGTTTATTATCCGAAGAAAAAAGAAGAGAATCTGGATATCAGTTTCAAAGCCGAGCCATTTGATTTATCTCTGTTACAACCTTTTTTAAAGGATATCTTTACGTTTAAAGTAGGCTTCCTCAATGGCCAGGGCCGTGTAACCGGAACCCCCGATAAGCCTTTGATAAATGCGAATTTGAAATTTTTTAAATGTGTAATGGTCGTGGATTTTCTCAATGTGCAGTACAGTGTTAACGGAGAAGTAGATATACGGCCAAAACAAATCAATTTCGAAAATATTGAGGTGCGTGATAAAATGGGAAATGTAGGAAGTGTTTATGGAAATATTTTTCATAATAATTTTAAGGACATGCGTATTGACTTTGACATCAATACAAATAAACTCATGGTGTTAAATACTACTTCTGCGAATAACCCCACTTACTACGGTACAGCATATGCGTCAGGGAATGCCGGTATTTATGGATTCCTGGACGATATAAAAATGGAATTGAACATGAAAACAAACGGTGGAACATACTTTTATATTCCCTTGGATGGACCGGCAGAAATGGGGAGTAATGATTTCATTCGCTTTGTTACAAAGGATACAATTAAACCAGTAGTTCAAAAGACCCGTTCTAATTTTTCGCTCGACTTTAATTTGGAAGCCACCCGTGACGCCGAAGTGCAGTTGATTTTCGACGAAAAATCCGGTGACATTATTAAGGCACGGGGCGACGGACACCTCAATCTGAAAATTAATTCGAAGGGTAAATTTGATATGTTTGGCGATTACGTTTTATCAACCGGAGATTATTTGTTCACACTGGAAGACTTCGTGACTAAAAAATTTGAAATTCAAAGAGGTAGTTCTATTAAGTGGAATGGTAATGTGTATAAGGCCAACATTGACATTGTAGCGAATTATAAACAACGTGCCTCAATTAAGCCGTTGTTTCCAAACGACTCTATCAACAATTACAATAAACGCTTCCCGGTAGATTGTAAACTTTTTATGAAAGGGAAATTAACCTCGCCAGATATAACGTTCGGCATAGAACTTCCAACAATTGATGAAAGCAGCCGGTCGGCCATCAGGAGTATTTTAAGTGATGAAAATGAAATGAACCGTCAGGTTTTTTCGCTATTACTACTCCGGAGTTTTGTAACGCCGATATCACTCGCGGGTTCAGGAGGTATTAGCGCAGGAGGTGCAGCAGCGGCTACCGGATCAGAAATGCTGAGTAACAAGATGACCAATTGGCTGAATGGGGTCACAAAAGATATTGATATTGGTGTAAATTACCGACCGGGAGGTACGCTTAGCAGCGATGAACTTGATTTGGCATTATCCAAACAATTATTTAATAACCGGCTATCCATTGATGGAAATTTTGGTGTGGCAAATAATACTCAGAATAGTACTACAGCTTCCCCGCGAAATAACAGTTCACAGGTAACTTCATTAGTGGACGTGACATTGGAGTATAAACTTTCCGAATCGGGTAAATACCGGGTAAAAGGGTTCAACCGTAGTAATGATAATACGGAGGCGGCCACCAGCGGTGGGCCTTTTACGCAGGGCGTTGGTATTTTTTACCGGGAAGAATATGAAAACCTGAATGAATTGTATAAACGATACCTTTCAAAATTCAAAAGAAAAAAACAAAACCCATAAACCGGTTATTTTATTTCGATTATATATTGCTTGGTTTCGAGGGTGTCCCGGTATTTTATTAAGGCAAAATTGAGCGTATCTATTCCTTTAGAAAGCGACTTAAAATTAAATTCAACTCCCTTTTCATTGCCGCGGAAAACAGATCCATAATAGTCCAGAACATTTGTGTTGAACTTAGGATTAATTTGCCATAAATATCCATCGGTATGATTCTCGGGTAAATTAATGCAGAAATTCTCCCCCGGGGAAACGATATTGATGAAAGGCGCTATTTTATCTGCTTTTTTGTAAGAACAGCTTACACATAATACACACCACAGAAGAATATAAATTTTCATCTTTTATTTTTGTTAAGTGAGGTTAAATATAAGGGAATGTCGCTGAAATTAAGGTTTTTAAACATTTTTTTCCTTAAGAATTTCGTAAATTTATATGGCATAAGATTTGAATATCACACTAATAAAAAAGGAAAGAAAAATGAAAAAGATAAAACAAATAGCAATTATAGCTTCTGCTGTTATCGCTACTGTGGGCTTAAGTTCTGCAGGATATTTTATTTCTAATGAGGAAAAGCTGGATAGGATTATCGTCTCCAATACTCCTCATAAGGATATCCCCAGCCGTCCAAATGAAGCCTTTAAAGAAGGAGAGGTTTTATCATTCCGTTTACACTATGGTTTAATGGACGCAGGTGTTATTAATATGGAAGTTAAACCTGAATTAATAGACGTTGCAGGACGGAAAGTGTACCATGTTGTTGGTCACGGTTATTCTAAAGGTACTTTTGATTGGTTTTATAAAGTACGGGATCGATATGAAACGTTCATTGATAAAGATGCGATGTTACCCTGGATGTTTGTCCGTCGTGTAAATGAGGGCGGCGTTATCATTAACCAGGATTACACATTTAACCATTACACCAATAAAGTGGATGTAGGTGCAGGTGAAAAGGTAGACATTCCGGCAGGTACACAAGATATGATTTCCGCCTTTTACGCGGCCAGGAACATTGATTTATCCAACGCTAAGGAAGGCGATGTATTCACCATCAACAGTATTGTGGATAAAGAAATCTGGCCTTTGAAAATACGGTTTGTAGGGAGAGAAAAAATTTCCTGCGATTTAGGAACGTTCAATACTGTTAAATTCAGGCCTATCGTTCAAAAAGGACGGATTTTTAAACACGAAGAGGATTTAAATGTTTGGCTAACCGACGATAAAAATCATATCCCTTTAAGAGCGCAGGCTAAATTAGTGGTAGGATCAATTAAACTCGATATTATGAGTGCTAAAAATCTTGCGAATCCGACTTCTGAGGTAAAGTAAGAAACCGGCAAGAAATAATTAAAAGGATATTGTGTTAAATCAATATCCTTTTTCTATTTTTAGCCTTATGGAACTAAAAAAAGAAATAGTTGACCGCGTTAACCAGCTCGAAGAGAAATTCAGCCTGGTAGGTCAGAGCCTTGATAGTTATCTCGATGGATTGCTTCTGTCAAATTATTTAACTTACTGGGATTATATCCAGTTAGATACGCTTCTTACGCTTCAAAATCCCAAAACAGATTTTCCTGATGAAAAAATCTTCATCATGTACCATCAAATCACCGAGTTATATTTCAAGCTGTCATTGCATGAAATGGAACAAATTGGAAATAACGGGCGTAACATTCTTCCTAGCGGCCAGGATTTAGGCTGGAAGGATACACTTGACGTTGTTTATTTTACAGATCGCATTACACGCATTAACCGATATTTCGAGTCGTTAACCAAGTCGTTCGAGATTATGGTTGACGGTATGGAGAAAGAGCAGTTTTTGAGGTATCGCATGGCGTTACTGCCGGCAAGCGGTTTTCAAAGTGCGCAGTACCGGAAAATTGAAATTTGCGCAACAGACTTTTTTAATCTTGTGGATAAAGATTACCGTTCGACCACGGACGCTAATACAGCCACAATCGAAGAAATGTTTGAGAATATTTACTGGAACAAAGGTGCTACCGAACTTTCCACTGGAAAAAAGACACTTACCTTGAACCAGTTTGAAAAAAAATATGGGGCCGAATTTATTGCGCTTGCGAAAGAATATAAAAACAAGAACATGTGGGCTAAATATAAGTCCCTGTCAGATACCGACAAAAAGAATCCTAAATTAATAAATGCGTTAAAAGAACTGGATGTGAATATTAATATTAACTGGCCTTTAATGCATTATAAAAGCGCAGTGAGGTATTTACAACAAAACACGGAAGACATTGCTGCAACAGGCGGAACCAATTGGCAGAAATACCTTCCTCCGCGGTTCCAGAAGCGCATTTTTTATCCCGAAATCTGGAGTGCTGAAGAGAATGCTGACTGGGGAAAAGGATGGGTTGAAACCAATGTATTTCGAATGGGCAGATAACACAATAAAAACAGTCGCTATAACGTTATTGAATTATTGAAGAAACATTTTACATATATTTTCCTGATTGTAAACTCATGTATGTTCGCTCAGCTCGGAGGAACTAAAACATTCAGTTTTTTGGATTTGCCTGTTCCTGCGCGATCAAATGCACTCGGCGGAGCAACCATAGCAATCTGGGATAAGGATATTAACCTCGGTTACAGTAATCCCGCGTTGTTAAATCCTTCCTGCGACAAGCAATTAGCTCTCAATTATGTTAATTACGTCTCGGATTTGAGTTATGGTAATTTTATGTATGCGCGGCAATTGAAACAGTATGGAACTTTTGCAGCAGGCCTTCAATATTTTAATTACGGAAAGTTTGACGGCAGGGACGAGTACGATGTGGAAACAGGTAAGTTTAAAGCTGCGGATTATTCTCTGAATTTATCATTTGCAAAAACGCTGGATAAGGATAGCGCCTTTTCAATTGGTGTTGCCCTTAAAACCATCTATTCTCATTATGAAGTATATGACGCGTTTGGGAGTGCCTTTGACGTGGGGTTATCCTATCATAACAAAAAGCAATTTGCCGTTTCTATTCTTGCAAAAAATTATGGCCGCGTATGGGATTCCTATTTTTATACAAGCGAAAAGGAAAAACTTCCAACTAATATCCAAATTGGTTTTAGTAAGAAAATTCCGAAAGCACCGTTTAGGGTTATTTTCCAGTATGATCAGCTTTTAAAATGGGATCTCACTTACGTAAACCCTCAAGATCCCTCTACTGAAATCGACCCGTTTACAAATAAGCCGATTGTGAAAACCCCTAAGCAGAAGCGAAATGAAAAAGTAAAAACAGGTTTAAATAAATTTGGCCGGCATCTCACCATGGGAACGGAGATTATTGTGGGTAAGAATTTAACCTTGCGGGTGGCATACAATTTCAGAAAAGGTAAAGAAATGGCTATTCCGGATGTAAGAAAAGCGAATGGCTTATCATTAGGTTTTGGCGTAAAAGTGAATAAATTTCATCTGGATTACGCGTTCTCAAAATTCGCCTTAACCGGGAACTCACACACCATAGGCATTACTACCAACCTCAATTATTTCAATAAAACTGCTAAATAGGAGCGATCTTTTTGCTCTTCGGTTTATAACCTTAACTTTAAGGCATGAGGAATTTTAATGTCAGGGTTTACGGAATATTAATCCATAATGAACAGGTATTGGTATCCGACGAATACATTAAAGGAATGAACATTACGAAATTTCCTGGCGGCGGACTTGAGTTTGGAGAGGGAACCCATGATTGTGTAATCAGGGAATTTAAAGAAGAATTAGATCTTGAAGTTGAAGTTGTTTCCCATTTTTACACCACTGATTTTTTTGTCAATTCTGCTTTTAACGTCCATAGCCAGGTGATCAGTATTTATTACCTAGTTAAAACCAGGCATGAGTTCGATTTAAATAACCCCGGGTTTAAAATTTCAAAAACTGTTTTCGATTTTGATAAAAAAGAAGGAGCTCAATCGTTAAGGTGGATTTCCATGAATCACATTTCAGATAATGATTTCACGTTCATCATCGATAAGCGTGTAGCTGAAATGCTCGCCGCCAGAAAAGAATAAATTATTTTAGATCGAGTTCAGGCTCACCGGCACCCTCATTTAAATTAATTATGGTAGTGGCGTCGATACTAGGCAAGGCTTCCGAGCGTACTTTTCGCTTAATTTTTTTAGGCGACTGTTGTCTGAGGTGATTTGATGGCTGAGGTTTTGGTAAAATTTTGGCCGGCCTGGATTCCACCGTAATTGCTTTTACGTGTTCCGTCGGTTTCACTACCGGAGCAGGTACCGGCTTACTGGTGTCTTTCGGCTTTTCTGTAGCCGTTGAATTTGTAGCAGAGGAGACCGTTGTGTGTTGCGTTAGGTTTTCCGAAGGTTGAGTTTCAGGATGTAGTTTTTTATAATTGTGAGGATCTGCAATCAAAGGGATTTCAGTGGTCGCAGTTTCTTTCTTTTTAAAGTCGATGAAACTAAACAACATCGCTGACAGGCCACCAATTAAAATAACAAAAATGACTGGAAGAATAACAGAACGGCTGATGTTAAAATTTAATGCCGGCATGACACGTGAAAAATCAACGTTTGATTTATTAGATTTTAGATGCAATAATTCAAACTTATTCCACAGGTTTTCCTGCCCGCCTAATTCCGCGTCCTGCATAACAATACGTATCTGACGTTCGTCTAACTCGTAACTAAACTGGCTGCCCATCATTATTTAATTTTAAATTCTTTTCCACTGTTTTCTGCAGATTAAAACGTGCCTTTTCCAGGTTAGCTTTCACGCTTTGTTCGCTGGAGTCTAAGAGCTCGGCCGCCTGTGCTATTGAAAAATTATCAATCACGTGTAAATTGAACACCAGGCGTTGTGAGGGAACTAATGCCTGAATAGACTTTGTCAGAACCTCCTGGTTAACATTTTTCAGGTCCACAAATTTACTGTCTAAAAATAAATCATACGAAGCCTCCCTGTATTCAACCGCCTTTACCGTGCTCGCGACATAGTATTCATTCCGAATTCCTTTGAGGTATCCCACCGCAAACGATATAAATTCTTTTTTTATAAAGTCATCCAGGGAAAGCACATCCTGCGACTTAAAGGAACTTAACCTCAAAAACACATGAGAAAACCCGTTCATTAATACGTCTTCAGACTGACCGGAATTTTTGGAATAACGCAAGGCGATAAAAGCAAGCTTTCCTACATAAGATTCAAAAAGCTGCTTTTTCGCAGATTTATCATTTTTAATGCAAGCCGTTATCAGTTCGTTTTGAGACATAATTCAGGGATCTGGCTAACTTATACACAAATAACGAACAAATAGTTACATCTTAACGAAACAAATTCACCTTATCGGTATAACTCACAGGTATTTTCCGCCGTAATAGAAATTTTCCTACTTTTAAATTGCCTTTCACTTCAATGTTGCCGGACTTGCCGGAGGTAGCAAGCTTCATCATATCCATAGGATTTAATGTGCTCAAATCGGTATTCAGCTTAAACATATACACTTTCTCTGAATTCCCGGAAATTCTTACTTTCTTATATAGGCGTGCATTCCCCAAATTCATGCCACTGAAGTTAATAGCAAATTCGGAGGGATAAATGGAAAAGCCCATTTTATTAGGATTGTTTACTTTAATACCAATTTCCCCTTCTAATTGTTTTGTTGTAATTTTTGTCAGGTTAAAGCTTTCCACGTTAGATACTTTGAGCTCTTCAATCGGTTTACATGAAGTAACAATCAGCGGAAGCAATAAAAAGAATAATCTCAGATTCATAACACAAGTCTACAATTCTATTTTCAAATATCCATTACACGTTAAAACTAATTGTTGAGGTAACGGAGGGTATTCCGTAGAATTGTTACCTTCGAAGTGCATGTCGTTAGTTATTCAAAACAATTTTATTGTCTATAAGTCCTCGGCGGGAAGCGGAAAGACATTTACGTTGGTGAAAGAATATCTGAAACTTGCCCTGGCCGATCTCTTAAGTTTATCTAAGGCATACAAAGGGATACTCGCCATCACCTTTACCAATAAAGCCGCTTCGGAAATGAAATGGCGGATCATTAAAGCTTTAAAGGAAATCAGTTCAAATTCTAATGCGATGATCTCAGAACTTGTTGCATCCGAATTACATATAACCGAAAGTGAGTTAACCCGCCGCGCCGGCATCGTTCTGACTGAAATACTTCATAATTACTCTGATTTTTCAATCGGTACCATTGACAGTTTTACCCACCGGATCATCCGGACATTCGCACTAGACCTTAAACTGCCGATCAATTTTCAGATAGAAACGGATTCAGATACGGTTTTCAGGAAAGTGATTTCAACATTAATAAACAACCTGGGAAAAGACACCCTCATTACCAATTACCTTGTGCAATTTTCCCTTTCACAGATTGAGGATAATAAAAACTGGGACCCCGAGCAAACGCTCATCGATTTTATAAAAGAAGTGAATAAAGAAGGTGTAGCTGATCGGGTAAATCAATTGAGCAGTTTTCATATTTCCGATTTTGAGAAGATTAAAAAAGAGTTGAAAGTGGTTATTAAGGAGTATGAAGCTTTTTTGAAGGAACGTGGTGAACGAGCTTTAGCCTTAATTAATTCCAGGCAACTAACGGTTAATGCTTTTGCAAGTGGAGGTTCAGGCATATATAACTTTTTTGTGAAGCTTGCCGCATTAAAAGAAAAATCAGAAGCGGGGTTGTTTGGCGCGAATGTACTTAAAACTCTCCAGGAGGACAAGTGGTATGGAGGCAAAGCAAGCGCCGGGGAGAAAACGGCTATCGACTCTATAAAAAATGAGCTGAATCAAATAGCAAACGATGTGCTGTCTTACCTTCAGGATAATGAAAAGCGGTATAATGCGTTTAGTCTCATTTACAAAAACGTTTATGCCATGGGCCTTGTAAATGAATTGGCCAAGCTAACGAATGAATATAAGAGTAATGAGAACATTCTGTTCATTTCAGAATTTAATGAACGTATTTCCGAAGTAGTCAACAGCGAGCCGACCCCTTTTATTTTTGAACGGTTGGGAGACCGGTATCGCCATTTCTTATTAGATGAATTTCAGGATACTTCTACCATGCAATGGCAGAATATGCTTCCACTCATTGAAAATTCACTCGGGAGTGGAAATCTGAACCTCATTGTTGGAGACGGAAAACAGTCGATTTATCGCTGGCGAAACGCCGATGTTGAGCAATTTATCAATCTGCCGTATATCCATTCCCAAAATAAGAATATATTATTAGCGGAGCGGGAAGATGCCCTGATCCGGAATTTTGGGGAACGTGTTCTCAATAAAAATTACAGGAGCGAAAGTGTAATTGTAAAGTTTAACAATGCCTTGTTTGAGTACCTGGCAAATACAGTTTTGAATGACGATTTCAAAAAGATTTACCATAACCAGAAACAGGATCATAAACCCAATGAAAGGGGCTATGTAAGTATCGATTTTCCGGACAGTAATGATAGCGATGCAGATACCCTTAATACCGCACTGATTCTTAAATACATTCATCAGGCAATAGAAGATGGCTATTCCTACAATGATGTGTGTATTATCATCCGGCAGAACAGGCACGGTAGCGCTGTGGCAAACTTTTTAATTGAAAACGGGATACCGGTTGTCTCGGCAGATTCGTTGTTATTAAACAATGCATTTGAAGTAACGGTATTACTGAGTTTTCTCCGATATCTCAATAATCACAAAGACCTGGCAGCGGCATCGGTTGTTGTTCAGTATGTGCTTGACTGTGGCTTATGCACCGAGGAAAATTACATTGACTTTGTACGCGAATTAAATTCTTCAAAAACAAAAAATCTCTTTGGCATATTAAGCGAGTGCGCATTAAAGGTGGATGTGCTTAAACTCACGGCTACAAATTTATTTGAGTGTTGCCTCGAAATTATTGACTTGCTCAAGTTGAATGAAAAAAATCCGCAGTACATACGGTTCTTCCTGGATGAAGTTCTGGGTTTTCTTCAAAGCAATACTTCTAACACCAGTTTGTTTCTGGAATGGTGGGAACGCAGAACCGATAAGGCTTCTGTGATTATTCCCGAAGGGATTAGCGCGGTAAATATCATGACCATTCATGCTTCAAAAGGATTGGAATTTCCGGTGGTTATAACGCCGTACCTGGCCTGGGATATAGAAAAAACACAATCAATTTGGGTGGATTTAAATGAAGATCAACTTGAGTTACCCGTTGCACTGATTACAACCACAAAGGCTGCAGATGAAACGGTATTTCAGTCCCTGGCAGAAAAGGAGCGGCAACAGCAAGCGCTTGACAGCCTGAATATGTTATACGTGGATTTTACCCGTGCTGTAGACCGATTGCACATTATCTCTCCCAAACTTAAACGCAAGACTGTAAAAAATTGTCATACCTGGTTGACCTTGTTTGCTGAAACGCAGGAGCATTACAGTCCCGAGGAATGCAAGGTAGAGTTTGGAATGCTCACAAGAAAAGATTCAGGAGTAGATCATAAAAGCGGGCTTTCGCAATTAAAGGTTCCAACGCTGTCGTTTACCCGAAATGCCGACATCGTTCAAATTAAAGGCGCTGCTACTTATGAATCGAATGAAGAAGTCACACGAGCACGAGACTATGGAATTCTTGTGCACTTTATTTTGTCAAAAATAAACACGTACAGTGATATTGAACCAGTTATAAATTCCGCCGTGTTGTCGGGTGATCTTTCTACTGATGAAGCTCCTAAAATTAAACAAGAAATTTCTCAATTGCTCAGTATCGATTCGATATCTCCTTATTATAAGCCCGGAGTTACAGTTAAGAATGAAATGGAAATTTTGACAGCCACCGGAGAAATATTACGGCCGGATAGGGTTGTTATAAAAAATAAAGATGCCATTGTGATCGATTATAAAACCGGAAAAAAGAATGCACGTAAATACCATGCACAAATGCAGGATTACGAGTATGCTTTGCTTCAATTGGGCTATGATTCAGTGAAAAAGGTGTTGTTGTATATTCATGACCATGAGGTGGAAGTTATAATTTAGGAACGCCACAAATTGGTAATTTCATCCTTTTTACCAAAGGCAAAAAAAACCTGCCGGAAACTGAAAATTTAGAAAAAGTTTCCTAGGTTTGTCGCCATTAATTAAATTTTTATGAAGCCTATTTTAGTGCTGATTCTAACATGCATATTTTTCTTAGGAAAGTCCCAGGAGAAATTTACCATTAGCGGTTATGTGAAAGACGGGAATAACGGTGAGGCCTTGATAGGCGTTACCGTATACAAAAAAAATTCTCAAATTGGTACAAGTACAAATGAATATGGATTTTATTCCCTTACACTTCCAAAAGGTTCAGATACCCTTATGTTTTCATTTGTGGGTTATAAAACGATTTCACGCGCTATAGATTTAAAAACGAATCAAGTCATTAGTGTAGAAATGGGTGTGGAAGGAAAAGAACTCGAGGAGGTTGTTATTTCATCGGAACGTGAAGATCAGAATATCAAGAGCATGGAGATGAGTGTGGCTAAACTTGACATCAAACAGATTCAAAAGATGCCCGCTTTATTGGGCGAAGTCGATATTATTAAGAGCATCCAGTTATTGCCGGGAGTTACAACAGTAGGTGAGGGAGCCAGTGGTTTCAATGTCCGTGGCGGGAATATTGATCAGAACCTAATACTCATGGATGAGGCGCCGGTATATAATTCTTCTCACTTATTCGGTTTTTTTTCAATCTTTAATCCGGATGCGGTAAAGGACGTAAAGTTAGTGAAAGGAGGAATTCCTGCGCAGTATGGGGGAAGGGCATCATCCGTATTAGATATCCGAATGAAAGAGGGAAATAATAAAAAACTGGAAGTAAACGGCGGCATTGGTTCCATCTTTAGCCGTCTTTCTATTGAAGCGCCGATCTTTAAAGACAAGGCCTCATTCATCGTGGCAGGACGAAGGAGTTATATTGATATCCTTGCCAAACCCATTCTTGCTCAACGGCAGCCTGCTTTAAAGGACGCACAATTTTATTTTTATGACCTAACTGCAAAATTAAACTGGCGGGTAAACGAAAAAAATACAGTGTTTGCAAGCGGCTATTTAGGCCGTGATGTATTTGGGGCAGGCTTTGTGTTCAATTGGGGAAATACAACCGGAACGATCCGATGGAACCATATTTTCAGCAGTAAGGTATTTATGAACCTTACTACATTTTATAGTAACTACAGTTATGAATTGGGTTTTAAGAGTGAAGGGACCGATCAGAAATTTGAGTGGAAATCAAATATCATTAACTACAGTTTTAAACCCGATTTCACGTATTACCTGAATAATAAGAACACAATCAAATTTGGTGCGCAGGGAATTTTATACACCTTTAAACCCGGTGAAGCTGTGATCACATCACAAAACGGGGACAAGTCCAATATCAGTCTGGATAATCAATATGGCGCGGAATATGCCGCATACATTGATAACGAACAAAAGCTTTCTAACCGCCTTACGTTACAGTATGGTTTACGGTGGTCATTCTTTAATTACCTAGGCAAAGGAACCCAATATTCTTACCGAGATACTATACCGAATGAAAGCAGACCGTTGGAGCGTGAAGACAGTATTGCCGCAGGAAAGACGATTGCCATGTACAACACACCCGAACCCAGGCTGGCTGTTAATTACACAATAGATGACAGGAGTTCAGTAAAGCTCGGTTACAACCGTATGTCGCAATACCTACACATTGTTTCCAATACGGCAGCTTCCACACCGTTAGATATTTATACACCTGTTACCAATAACATAAAGCCCCTGATCTCAGATCAGATTACGTTAGGTTACTTCCGTAATTTCCGTGAAAACATGTTTGAAACATCGGTAGAAGTGTATTATAAGGATCTTCAAAACCAGTTGGATTATGTGGATAATGCGAACCTGCTTTTAAACAAATACCTTGAATCGGATTTGATACAGGGTAAAGGGCGTGCTTATGGATTTGAAGTGTATTTGAAAAAGGCGAAAGGAAAATTAAATGGTTGGGTGAGTTATACGCTTTCTAAAACGGAGAGGCAGGTACGCGGATTAAGTAACGATGAATGGTTTTTATCCAAGTATGACCGAACCCATAACGTGAATACCGTATTAATTTTTGACCTGAACAAACGTTTTAGTTTCTCGGCCAATTTTATTTTCCAAACGGGCACGCCTGCAACATTCCCCACTGCAAAAGTGGAAGTGCAGGGTTATGTAATTCCGTACAATACCGATAACCGACGAAACAATTACCGTAACACGCCATATCACCGCGCTGATGTGGGGGTAACATTTAACCTGGCACCTGATAATAAAAAAGGCCGCAAGCATGCGATCGTTTTAAGTGTGTACAACCTGTATAACAGAAGAAATGCGTTTTCGATTTATTTCAGGAATAATCCCGATTATCCGGTGAATACCGAGGCCGTTAGGTACTCGGTAGTGGGTTCCATAATTCCGGCAATAACGTATAATTTTAAATTTTAAAATGATGAAGACGTTTAAATTCTTTTTAATTTTTATTGGAGCAAGTTTTCTTTGGTCGTGTGAAGACGTGGTGCAGGTGAAACTTGACGAAGGTGATCCGATGGTAACCATCGATGCATTTATTAATGATATGCAATCGCCGCAAAAAGTGAGGTTAACCTATACAGATCCTTATTTCAGTCAGAAACCAAACGAACCCATAACGGGTGCATCGGTAAAATTGAAAGACCTTTCTACCGGGATGGATTATATTTTTACAGACAATAGTAACGGTGATTATTTATGGACACCAACTGACACTTTGAGGGTTGGCCATGAGTACGAATTAACAGTGACACACCAGGGCATTGTTTACAAATCGTATTCACGCATGAACCGTACCACCAGAGTAGACAGCCTCGTGTCTGAATACCGGGAGGGCGGAGGTTTCAGTAACGCTGAGCCCGGTTACAAATTTGCTTTTCTAGGCTTTGATCTTCCGGGCGATACGATTGATTATTACTGGATTAAATCTTATCGGAACGGCATCTTCTTTAACCGAGGCGGAGACATTAACATTTGCGCCAATGCGGCTTATGGAGTTGGAGCGGACGGTTTTCCTTTTATTGCACCAGTAGCAGAGTCGGTTACACCGTTTGGCGAGTTGTTTCAAAAAGGGGATGTTTGCCGTGTCGAAATTCATTCGATCAATCTGGAAACCTATAATTTTTTAACCCAGGTAATCACGCAAACTACCAATTCGGGTTTATTTGCCACCAGTCCGGAAAATGTGAAAACTAACATTAAAAATACCACCAACGATAAGGTAAAAGTTGTTGGATGGTTTTGTATGAGTGCCGTTGGTTTTAAGGAGGCCGTAACGTTATAAAGCTGTTTTTTGCTTTATTGATGCGATTTTAAATTGTTTTAAGCAGTTCCCTTTAAGATCCTGACGCAGCAAGGAATGAGGCTTTTTAACAAATACAAGCCGTTTATTATCAGTGCGTTATATAAAGCATATACTTGACACGTAGTATCTATGGAGTATCTACGGGGTTACTACGGTATATCTATCGGGGAAGCATGGGTGAGGTAATGCAATGCGTGAAAAATTGGTGCGTTAAATTGGCTGTTCATTATTCACCTTCGAAAAACCTACCGATAAATTAATTTCATCATTTCTTCGTCTTTTCGGTACACATCGATGTACAATTTTAATCCGGTGCTGTCGGCCTGGGCGGTGTAATAGCGGGCGTAAACCGGTAAGGCTTTCTTCATCCTGATTTTTCGTTGTACAGGTGTTTTTAAATAGAGGTGCAAACTGTCTTTCGGGTAATGCAAACTGTCGTCACGCACTAAAAATTCGGCAAAACGGATGAAGTTTTCAAGACGAATGCAGCCATGGCTTTGTGCACGCGAACTGGTTTTAAAATACCTTTTTGAATTGGTGTCGTGTAAGTATACACCATAAGGATTATGGAAATTAAACTTCACAACGCCTAAACTGTTTTCTTCACCAATGCGCTGCCTAAAGCGAACGGGAAGATAATCTTTAGTGTACCGTTTCCATGGAATTTTTTTATAGTCGAGCACTGTATCGCGGCGGCCCAGCACTTCAAAATTATGGCGCCTGAGGTAAGACGTGTCGCGTTGCACGGCTGGCAGTATCTCCTTGGTGGCAATGCTGATGGGAACATTCCAATATGGGTAAATCAGCATGTGGTCAATTTTACTTTTCAGGATTGGCGTTTGGTGATCGGGTTTACCGCACACAATAGCAGATTGCATGACGACAGTATCCTTTTCATAAACTGTTAGCCAAAATGCCGGTATGTTAATGAACGCGTATTTTTCGGGAAAACTGGATTCCCAGCGCCAACGTTCCATGGCCATTGAAATTTGTTTGATAATTTTTGAGCGGTTATAGGAAAAGGCCTGCGTAGTGTATTTTCCCATTTTCCCATCGGGTTGGATGAACCATTTTTTTTGCAATTTCAATAAGGCTTTGGCTAAGCGGATGCTGTCGTTTGCCGTAGAGCTTGTATCGTAAAAACCTTGTTTGATAAGGCTTTTCACGATTAACTGGCTTTTGGTGACAGAATCTTTTTCGGAAATAAAAGGAATGGAATCGATTTGAAAAAGGTTTGGATCATTTAAAATGGTTGCCAGTTCCTTCTTCAACATTTTGTAGTGGTAAAATTTGGGTTCCAGGGAATCCAGGGCGGCTTTGAGTTGCGCATAATTATATCCAGCAGTGAGTATGCTGTCCCAACCATGATCGAGTTTATTAAAATTGGTTTGAAGAAGCAGGCTATCCGCATAAAAGCGACCTTTGTTGAGATGTGCCCCCGTCAGGTAATAGGCGTTGCTTAATAAAAAATCTGCTTTAACAAGGGATGTTACATTGATTAATTTTTCGTTGAAGTGGATAGAATCCAGGTGGTGACGGATTTCGCCAAGGTGATAATGGTTTGGGTTTAAACCGTAGAACGAAGATTTTTCGATGATGGAGAATAAGCTGTCGCCTTTTGGGTTCAGATGAGATTCGCTGAACCACAACAGCTTATCGGTGTAAAGAGACTTAAAGTATCGAAAGCAAGTGAGTGGTACGGCGTCGATCACCAGTAGCGTATCCCGCTGCAGATAGGATGCAACAATGTGTGCAACTTCTTTTTTAAGATCTTGCGGGGCGCATACTTCAACCGTTTTTATTTCTTCCTTATCGGAACAGGAAACGACACATAAAGAGACAATCAGAAAAAAAAATAAGCTCACCCTGCAATGATAGGATGAGCTTATTTTAAAAGGTCCGGGCATGGGTTTATTTACTCACGGTAAACTTTCCGGTAGTTAAGATCGTGTTGTTTTTATCGGTAACATGGTACAGGTAAACTCCGGCGCCTAACGAGCCGGTATGTATGATGGATTTTCCATTTTCAATAACTTCGGTAGCTACTGCTTTGCCGGTCATGTCAAACGCAGTCACGTTCACAGCTTCCAAACTGGCTGTTGAAAAATTAATGAAGTTAGTTGTAGGGTTAGGAAAAACGGTTAGCTCAATCGCGTTTTTTTCATTTTCATTTACGCTTACCACTGTATAGTTTTCAAGAACAGTCGTTATTTTTTGTTCATTTGGTGCTCCACCTAAAGACGATGCCAATGTAGAAGATGAGATTGAGAAAATTGGCGCTTTGGAAGCATTCGTTTGATAGTAATCATAATTTTCCATCGTCACGGTTGCAGTAATCGCACCGCCTGTTAAACTTGCAGTCATAGTTTGAACAGTCTTCACGCGGATTATATTCGTAAATGTTTTCGCAGGTAAAACCAGGGTTCCCGTTGCATCCGCTGTAACCGTGCAATTTCCTGTGAAGGTTCCGTTTTGGCCTAAAACATTCACGCTTCCGCTTGTTGCCGAATTAGTGGTTGTATTTAAGCTCATTGGATAAACAGCGTAAATGGCCGGTGATCCGTATTTTACAGTGATGTTGGTGCCGTTAATTGACATAATTCCACCGTAATACTGTAATTGAGACGCACTTGAAAGGTAATATGAGGTATTTGTTGATGATGAACCTACATAAATATTTGCGGGGTTAAAAGTGACATCGGTTGATGCATACGTTGTATAGTGTTTTACCGTATTTAAGTTATTCAGCGCATAAGTCCATGTTTGTCCTGCTCCTGCAGCTCCTGGTGATATGATTGTTGAATCGCACTGGATAGTTTTGTACTGAAGATTACCAACAGCCGGTGCATGGTTTGCCTGGGTAAGCTGTGCGACAGCTGCCAGTCCAAAAAATGTAAATACAAAAAGTAAGGTTTTTTTCATAGCGTTAAATTTATCGTTTAATCAAATGTATTTAAATTTCAGTAAGTTACAAAATTAAGAGTGAAGGTTGAAAGATTAAAACACCATTTTACCTGGATTTAAAATGAGGTTTGGGTCAAATAATTTTTTAAGGTTTCGCATGAGTTCCAGTTGAACCGGGGGAAATACTATGGATAAGTATTCTTTTTGCACAAGACCAATGCCGTGTTCGCCACTGATCGTGCCGCCAAGGTTTTTGCACAATTCAAATATCTCAGTAATCCCTTTGGGTAATTCCGTTTCCCAAACCGCATCGGATAGGTCACCTTTAATAATATTGACGTGCAGGTTTCCATCACCGGCATGACCGTAGCAAACACTCTTAAAGCCGTATTTATTACCAATTTCTTTCACACCTTTGAGAAGTGCCGGTAATTCCGCTCTTGGTACAACTGTATCTTCCTCTTTATACACAGAATTACTTTTCACCGCTTCCCCAACTTTGCGCCTAATTTTCCATAGGGCAGACTTTTGTTCGGCACTGTCGGCCATTAGTATTTCATCGCAGCCATGTTCTGTCATGATGTTGCTGATCATTTCACAATCCTGAAACAATACGTCCATGCTGTTGCCATCCACCTCTACCAAAAGAAGCGCCTGCCATTCAGGTTTGATTTCAAAATTTACTTCTCCGGCATATTTTATGCTCCAGTCAATAGCATCACGTTCCATAAATTCCATGGCGCTTGGCGTAATGCCAGCTCTAAACGTTGCGCCAACCGCTTCGCATGCTTTTTCTGCCGACTCAAACGGTACCAGCATGAGCAAATCATGTTTGGGCAATGGAATTAAACGAAACACAATTTTAGTGATGATGCCTAACGTTCCTTCACTACCTACCATGAGGTGCGTTAAATTATAACCGGTTGAATATTTAAGCGTATTTGCGCCTGTCCAGATGATATCGCCGTTGGGCAGTACCATTTCTATATTAAGGACATAATCACGGGTAGTGCCGTATTTTACAGCCTTTGGCCCGCCGCTGCTGTGCGCCACATTGCCCCCGAGGGAACAGCTGCCCCAGCTCGCCGGATCGGGCGGGTAGAAGAGACCTGATTTTTTTACTTCTTCCTGGAAAACGTAATTGATCACTCCAGGTTCAACGGTTGCCTGCAAATTGCGTTCGTCAATTTGAATGATTTTATTCAAGCGTTCGGTACTTAGTACGATGCCACCCTTTACAGGTAGAGCTGCTCCACTTAAGCCAGTGCCTGCGCCACGCGCCGTCACCGGAATGCGGTTCGTATTGGCGAGTTTCAATATCCGGGAAATCTGCAGTGTGTTTTTTGGCTTCAGAACCACTTCAGGTTTAAATATAAAATCTTCCGTTTCGTCCTGGCCGTATTTTTCAAGGTTATCAGTGTCCATCAAAATGTCTTCCGCATCCATGAACGCACGTAATTCATTAAGGTGATCCTGGTTTATTTTTGAATACATGTTCTGTTTTATTTTACTAGTTTAATTACGGCCCATTCGCTTTTTGAAAAACTATCGACGAAGGTAAACCCTGTCTTCTCTGCAAGTGATCGTAATTCTTCTATATCGGCAGTGAAAAAACCGCTGAGGAGTAAAACGCCGCCATCGGTTAAGCATGTGAAGTAAGCTGCCATATCTTTTTTTAGTACGTTTTTGTTGATGTTTGCCAATACGATATCAAAGGTTGGTTGGGAAGGAAGTTGTGACGCGTCGCCTTTTTTAAAAGTAATGGAGGATGCGTGATTTATTTCGGCATTTTCGACGGAGTTTTCAATGCTCCACTCATCAATATCAATGCCCGTAACGCGTAAGGCACCCAGCTGTTTGGCGAGTATGGCAAGGATGCCGGTTCCGCAGCCCATATCCAAAACGTTTTTATTTTCAAAATTGAGGCTGAACATGGTTTTACTCATGAGCCAGGTGGTGTCGTGGTGTCCGGTTCCAAAACTCATTTTAGGCGTGATGATGATATCATGCTTTGCAGATTGAGATTTAGGGTGGAAGTGTGCACGGATACAAACAAGATCCTCCACATAAACCGGCTCAAAGCTCTTTTCCCATTCCTCATTCCAGTTAGTTTTGGGAATGAGTGTGCGGGTGTACCGGAAAGTAAAATCACTAAAAGTTAATTGCTTTATTTGTGATTCATCTTCCAAATCTGCCTGGATGTAGGCATCGAGTCCGTGATCATTTTGAGTAAAGCTTTCAAAACCCATTTCCGCTAAAACGGCGATTAAGATATCAGAACCCGGCTCGGGCGGGGAAACTGTAAAAGCGTATTGTATGTAATCCATGCATCAAATGTATGGATTAAGATGAAACGGTTTTAAGCCTTGGAATTATTTATGAAGCGCTGCGTATTAATATTTAATAAAAAAGAAACCCATCCGTTATGCACGGATGGGTTCGTTATAAATAATTTTAAAATTATTTAATTGTACAAGCAGTTGTAGTTGTTTTTGTGTTAGCGAAAGTACCGCTCACGTTGTTGTTAACCACTTCAGTTTCTGAAGTAGGACAAACCTTAATAGCGTCGCCCTTTTTCATTTTCCCGTATTTGTACTCAATAGTAGTTGTACTTGTTGGGTTAGGATAATTAGAAGTATTGGAGTTTGATACTGAAACAGTACAAGAACACGTTTTTTCTTTTTTGCAAGATGTAAAAGATGCAACGGTTACAACTGCTGCTAATAAAATAATTTTTTTCATATGATTTTTTTTAAAGTTTCGGTAAAAGTAGGTTAATTATTGGATCCGCAATAGGATTTTTAAGATAAATTCCATTAAAAAATAAGATAAACCCCTAAAAAGAACCGATTATACTGCAAAAATCCTCGTTTAATGAGGCGCCGCCGATGAGCCCGCCATCCACATCGGGGCATTGAAAAAGTTCTCTTGCGTTGCCCGGGTTACAACTGCCGCCATATAGGATTGGTGTATGCCCTGCAACCGCGGAATTATAAAAATCAATTAAAACGGAGCGGATGTGGGCGTGCATTTCCTGAGCCTGCCCGCTTGTAGCGGTTTCGCCCGTCCCTATTGCCCAAACGGGTTCATAGGCAATGATAAATTTGGAAAATTCGTCGAGTTTAAATTCAGAAAGTATAGACGTTAATTGTTCGGTAATGATTTCGAAGTGGCGGTTGAGTTTCCTTTCTTCAAGTGTTTCACCCACACAATAAATCGGGCTCAGTCCATTTGATAAGGCCAGTTTAATTTTTTGAACAAACTCCGGAGTTTTTTCTTTGAAATATTGCCGGCGCTCGCTGTGGCCAATAAGTACATAACTGCAACCAACGGATTGTAGCATAGCGGCGCTTACTTCCCCGGTGAATGCACCTGAAGAATGTATGTGGCAGTTCTGTGCCCCTAAATTAAAGTCGGGTCTTGAGGAAAGAACCTGGCTAACAGAATCCAAAAAAGGAAAAGGCGGGATGATGATTTTTTTTACGTCATTGTGTGGTGCTTTATTCACGATCAATTCTGCAAGGCATTTAGCTTCCTGCAGCGTTTTATTCATCTTCCAGTTTCCTGCTACTATTTTTTGTCTGTTCATTATTTTACTCTAACTCTAGGGTCAAGAACACCATATGCGATGTCAACAAAAATATTGGTTACCACAAAAATTGTGGCAAATATGATGGTAGCGCCCATAACAACCGGCAAATCATTTTTAGTGAGCGCTTCAAATACTTCGTACCCGATACCTTTCCAGCTGAAAATATATTCAACAAAAACGGCCCCAGCCATTAAACCCGCAAACCATCCCGATATAGCTGTAATTACCGGATTTAACGCGTTTTTAAGGGCGTGCTTAAAAATTACCGACGACATGCTTAAACCTTTGGCTTTAGCAGTTCGGATGTAATCCTGTCCCATCACATCCAGTAACGAACTTCGCATCAATTGCACTACAATGGCTAACGGACGAATGCCCAGCGTAATGGCAGGTAAAATGAGATTTTTTAATTTAATTTTTTCACCGTCCCAAACGTCGATGTCGTACAAACTTCCAGTAGGCGAAAGCCCTGTGTATTCGGTTAATACATATCCAAAAAGCCAGGCAATAATTAGCCCCACAAAAAACGAGGGGGCCGCCATACCTAATACGGCAAATACTAACGACATGCGGTCGTAAAATGTGTTTTGCCTGATGGCACTTATAATGCCAAGGAAAATGCCCACGATAGAAGCAATGACAATAGACGTGAACGCCAGTACAGCGGTTTCCGGTAAAGTTTCCCGTATGATATCGGAAACCCGGCGTTTGGTTATGTAAGACCTACGAAGGTAAGGTAGCTTCACTACAACAGATTTGTCTTTACCAAGTGTTAAAACCGGCAACCAGGAATATTTATTTGGGCTAAGGTACCAAAGGCTTTGATCGTTCCTGTTATTATGAATTGAAATAGGAGAAAGGTCGTTAAGATACAACGCATATTGTTCCATAACAGGCCTGTCGGTACCGAGGTCTTTATGTATAGCTTCGATCGCATCTTTGTTAGCCCGTTGGCCAAGCATGATGGTTGCGGGGTCGCCAGGTAAAACGTTAAACAGAAAGAAAATAACAGTAATGACACCGTATAATACGAGCACTCCATACAGTATTTTTTTGGTTATGTATTTTATCACGTTTAGTGCGGCAAGTACTTGAATCTGCTAAGTAAACAAAATAATTCAGCATTTGAAATAATTTTGGGCGAAATTTCCATATTAATACCTCCTTAAAAATTTTCGGGTAAATTTGTGTTGATTGAGTTTTTACAAAAAAATAGACAGGATTGTTAATTCCATTTTACTTCTTGGATTTGTAATAGTTGGGCACTATACATATGCGCAAAAAGTTGGTGTGGTAATGAGTGGGGGAGGTGCGAGTGGTTTGGCGCACATTGGAGTTTTAAAAGCGTTAGAAGAAAACAACATTCCGGTGCATTGCATTGCAGGCACGTCTATCGGTAGCATTATCGGAGGGTTATATACGGCAGGATATTCGCCATGGGAGATTGAACAAATTGTAAGGGAAGAAACGTTTTCTAATCTCACCAAAGGTGAAATGTCGCCCGGGTTTGGATATTTTGTAAGGAAGCGAAACGATTACGCATCCTGGTTGATGCTGAAAATCAATCTGAATAATCCTTTTCTTACTAACCTGCCCACCAATTTAATAAACTCTGTACCAATTGATTTTTATTTAATGGAAACATTTGCCGGTGCTAATGCAGCATCGCGGTATAATTTTGATAGCCTGATGATTCCGTTCCGTTGTGTTGCATCCGATATTGAAAAAAAGCGAAGTGTGGTTTTTCGTGATGGAGATCTGCCTTCTGCAATACGTGCCTCAATGAGTTATCCCTTTTACATTCGCCCAATCACCATTGATAGTACATTGCTATTTGACGGCGGGCTTTATAATAATTTCCCGGCCAATGTGATGTACGACGAAATGTATCCTGATTTTATCATTGGAAGTTCGGTGACTGAAAATTCACAACACCCGAGCGATGATAATCTTTATCTCCAATTGCGAAACATGTTTATGAGCACCAGTAATTTCAACCCGGTGTGTGAAAATGGTGTAATTGTGCAGCCCTGGGCTGATGTAAGTATATTTAACTTCGAATCTGCGCAGCGTTTAATCGATAGTGGTTACATTGCCACGATGCGAAAAATGCCGGAGATCAAAAGTCACATCTTTCAATTTGAAAACGATAGCGCATTGAAACGCAAACGTGAAGCATTCCGTTTAAAATCTTCCTACGAAAAAATAATTTATGATAAGGTTATCATTAAAACTTCCGACAAGAAGCTGGAACACTTCATCCGGAAAAGTATTGTGAAGAAACGGAAGACCTTCACCTTGCCGCAATTGAGAAAGGAATATTTCAGGATGATGTCTGACGAGAAAATTAAATCTGCTTACCCGACAACTAAACTCGACACGGCAACCGGTAAATTTACGCTCTCATTAAACGCGAAAAAAGACAAGCACATATTCTTTGACCTGGGCGGAAACTTATCCAACAGGCCAATAAGTAATTTCTTTATGGCTGTGCAATACAATTATATTGGAAAAATTGGTTTCACAGCATACGCGAACGGCTACCTTGGAAAATTGAACTCAAGTTCATTCACAAAATTCAGATTAGAATTTCCCACGAAGATTCCTTTTTATATTGAGCCTTCCTTCACCATTTCCCGGTGGGACTACTATAAAAGCAGCGCATTGTTTTATGATTTTGAAAAGCCTGCTTATCTCGTTCAGGAAGATTTGTTTGGAGAAGTAAATGTAGGAGCACCGGTAGGAAATATTGGGCGTTTTGTTTTAACGGGGGGTATGAGTGAAATTAAGAATCGCTATTATCAGGTTGATGCCTTTACCAAACTGGACACCAGCGATGTCACGGTTTTTGACTTCTCTTATGGACACATGGCCTATGAAATAAATACGCTTAATAAAAAACAGTACGCAACCGAGGGGACGAAAGTAATGCTGCGGGCAAAATATGTGAGCGGATGGGAATCCTATTATCCCGGATCTACAACATTGGACACGGTTAATTTTATTGATGGTCCTTACCACCAATGGTTTAATTTTAAACTGGTAGTGGATAAATACATTAAGCCAATCAAATACTTTAAGATAGGGGTATATGCCGAAGGTGTTTACTCCTCACAGGATTTTTTCCGCAATTATGCCTCAACCATACTTTCTGCCCCGGCTTTTAATCCTATTCCAGAAAGCCAAACATTATTCATTGATGATTACAGGGCGCACCAATATGTGGCTGGCGGGTTAAAAGCAATTGCTACACCCTATAAAAATTTCGACATTCGCTTTGAGGGCTATTTATATCAGCCTGTTTATTCCATAATTAAGGCGCCAAACAATAAAGCTGGTTACTCCACACCATTCTTATATCGCCATTTTTTAGGCATGGGCGCTTTTGTTTACCAGTCGCCGATCGGGCCATTAAGTATTGGGGTAAATTACTACGATAAAAACGACAACAGTTTTTCTTTCTTTTTTCATTTTGGCTACACGATTTATAATAAAAAGTCGCTTGATTAAAATTCTTACACGGCCTAAGCACCCTGTTACCAAAGCCAAAGGGTGGCCCACTCAATTAACAAATTTTAAATAAATCAATTAAAGGATAGCTCTTAAATTTGGATGCAATTCATTCAAATTAATCCTTACTTTTGAATACACTTATTCTATGAAGAAAATACTATTCACGCTTAGTTTATTATCGGCTGTAATTTCAGCGTCGGCCCAGACAAGCCAAGGTCATGATATCCGGATTAATTTTAAAAACTGTAAAGATACAGTGATGTACCTGGCATTTTATCAGTTTGATAAATCTTACCTGGCCGATACCTGTAAAAAGGTGGTTAAAGGAAATGTTGTGTTTAAAGGGCCTAAAACACTTGACAAAGGTGTGTACTATCTGGTTAGTCAGGACAAAGCCCGTTATTTCGATTTCTTTATTTCTGATAACAATCAGAAAATTGTGATGAGCACAGATACGGCGGATTTAGTGAAGAATTTGAAGTCGACCAATTCCAAGGAGAACGACGATTTTTTCAACTACATTAAATTCATTACTGCGAAAAATAAAGAGTACATGGAGATGCGGAGTAAAACCAAAGGCATGACACCTAAGGATTCTGCTGAGTTTATGATGGAGAAGGGCAAAACTTTAAATGAAACGGTAGTGGCTTTTGAGAAAGCGTTTCTGGAACAACACAAAGGTACATTTGTGGGTGATGTGATTAATTTAAAGATGGAAAAGGAAGCAAAAGATATTCCTAAAGCTTCCAATGGCAGACCGGATAGTATGTATGTTTATACATATTATAAGAATCATTATTGGGACGGTGTAAACTTTCATGATGACGGTATTATGCGCACACCTTTTTTCGCCGACAAATTAAAAAAGTATTTCAACAGTGTGATTGTTCAGCACCCTGACACCATGAATCTTGAAATTGACAGGCTGATGAATAAGACAAAAAATGGAACGATGATGCAGAAGTTGCTAATTGCACACTTCCTTTTCACGTCAGAATCTTCCAAGCTGATGGGTTTTGATAAAGTTTTTGTTCATGTGATCGACAAGTATATCCGTACTGGAATGGCCAAAGATGTGTACGATGAAAAAACAATTGAAAAGATTAAAGAGCGCGGTGACATTCTGAAACCCTTATTGTTGGGAAGCCAGGCACCTGATTTACTTATGATTGATACGATTGGTCACAAGCAAATCGCGAAAATGGGGTTTGATACGGTTAAAACGAGTCAGGGCGCCACTAAGTTGTATTATGATAACGTTCAGACCCTTGCTCAAACATTTATTTCGTTATACAGCATTAAGGCAGATTACCTTGCCCTTGTGTTCTGGGACGTGGATTGCGGTCACTGTAAAACTGAAATTCCAAAATTGCTTGAAGAATATCACAAGCTGAAAAAGGATGGCTATGATGTTAAAGTGGTGAGTGTGTATACTCAGCATGAGTACGAAAAATGGCGTAAATACATTATTGAAAATAAACTGGACTGGATGAATTTGTATGATGGGGTTCATGTTAACAACATCAAAGAGAAATACGACATTTACTCAACCCCGGTGATTTATATGCTTGATAAAAACAAGAAAATTAAAGCAAAGCGCATCGGAACTGAGCAGGTTAAGGATATTGTGAAACAGATGGAAAAGGAATATAAATCAGATAAAAAATAAGGAGTAAATACCACTATTGAAAAGGCCATTCGTTTACGGATGGCTTTTTTTTGTAATTTTATCTCACTCACTCAACTTATTATTCAATGAAGAAACATTTTACTTTCCTTTATATAGCCTATATTTTTGCAGCCTGTTTCACGGCAGTTAGTCAAACGAATATTAAAGTTTCTGTAAAATCCATTTCCGTATCAAATTTGGTGGATTGTGATGCCGGAGCAGGAGGGAACAGTGATTTTGTTTTTGAATACCGTGTTGACGATAATTCGCCAGGGGCATATTCAAATAATAACCCTGTTTCAGGAAGCATCGGGTTGTGTAATTATGTGGTAGTAAATGAAGAGAACGGTCCGTTTTCGATGTCGCCCCTTTCACCTGGAGCTGCGGTTTTTTCGCCGCCAACCGGTATTTTTTTTGACAGGAACTATAATTGCAAAAGTGAGTTACCCACCGTTTTAACGTTAACATGGAGAGCATACGAAAACGATGATGTGGTTTCACCCTCGGTTGTTCCTGTTGCTGAAGGCGCTACAACTCCTGAAGTGATTTCTTACACGGTTCCGGGTTCCAGTGGCACTTACACTGCGCAATTCACGCAAATCTCCCCCGACGGTGGATGTCCGCAAACCTATAACATCGAATTTTCGGTAGATATTTCCGATGGAAGTTTTTCACCATTATCACTCAACCATGCTGAAGGAAGTGTGGTTTGCACAGGAAGTTCAAATGGCTTGATTGAAGCCGCTCACACCGGTGGGTCGGGTAGTGTGGTATATGACTGGAGTTATGATGGTACAGGAGATTTTGATGATAACGGCACGATAAATAATGTAACTGCTGGAACTTATACAATTGTGGTAAAAGATAATCTCAACTGCAGGGATTCGGCTGTGGTATCCGTTGAAGAGGTTGATCCTCCAGTAAATATCAGTGCCTTTACAAGTTCATTGGATTCGGTTTGTGCCGGACAAAGCAATGTCATGTACGCTGTTGCATCACAAAGCAATGTCGTTTACTTCTGGAATTTCAGCGGGTCGGGCGCATCCATAAATGGCACCGGAAATTCTGTGACCATCAATTTTGCCGATCCTTCCTATAATGGTACGTTAAGTGTGTATGCTCAAAATCAGTGTTCGGTAACTCCAACTTTAAACATGCCGGTTGCTGTTCTTCCATTACCTGTTATCAGTTTTAGCGGTAACACAACAACCTGTGATAATGTTTCTCAAACCCTTACTGCGTCAGGGGCATCCACTTATAGCTGGAGCACAGGCGGAACAAGCCAGTCTATTACTGTTTCACCGACGGTTACTTCCGTTTATTCCGTACAAGGAACAGATGCTTATGGTTGCAGCAGTACGGCCTATTTCACAATGAATGTTCTTCCTTCCCCGACGTTGCAGCTCAGTGGTTCAACAGCATCTGTGTGTCCCCAACAAACAGTTACGGTAAACGCCTCGGGTAACGGCAACCTTTTTATATGGAGTGATGGTTTTATTGGAGCCAACCATACGGTGCAGGCATCCACCACCACTATTTATACAGTTACCAATACATTTCCAAACTCCTGTTATGCCCAAAAAACGTATACATTGAATGTGTTTCCAGGTCCGCAACTAGCTGTATTGGGTAACACAATTGTTTGTGAAGGCTCTTCTGCTTCGTTTACAGCAAGCGGCGCAGTTACCTATTCCTGGAACAATGGTGCGGGTACGGCAACTACTAATTTTACACCTGTTTCATCCGGGTCATTGAGTGTAACGGGTGTTACCGGTGATGGCTGTCGGGATTCTCTGATGATGTATGTTAATGTAGTTAGTTCGCCAACCGTTACCATTTCGGGAACGGACACCATTTGCCAGGGACAGAGCGCCACGTTAACAGCCGCTGCCAACGGAACCGTTAGTTATGGCTGGAACAGCGGTAACAATACAGCCACCATTAATGTTTCGCCTTCATCCACATTTACATATGTTGTAGTAGCGGATAATGGCGGGTGCAGTGCATCGGCATCGCATGAGGTTTTTGTAAAATTAATACCGGCCCTTGATTTTACCGTCACACCGTTTATGTGCACGTCAGACCCTGCTTATACATTAGTTGCAACGCCTTCAGGCGGTAGCTTTTCCGGATCAGGAGTAAACGGTATTAAATTCGATCCATCCATTGGAAGCGGCATTTACCCGATAACATATTCGGTTAACGTTGGTAATGGTTGCAATGCCTCGTCTACCCAAACCATTGAAGTGGCAGTTTGTACCGGATTAGCGGACTCAAAAGCACAGGAGGATGTGAAGATTTTCCCTAATCCAGTCATTTCAGACATGAGGGTGTTGTCAAACGAAAAGATCAAGCAAATCAGGGTTTATGATTTCTCAGGAAAGCTGGTTTTTGAAAAGCTTGCTGGTGACGCTGAATGGCTGGTTGACCTCTCTTCCTTGTCGAAAGGAATTTATATGCTAATGGTTTCAATGGAAGATTCCAGGGAGAAGTCACTTAAATTCGCTAAGGAGTAAAATCGCACCTGTTATTTAGCAAAAGCGAAAAAAATTCCAATGCAGACGATGCAACTAAAGGCAATGTTAAGCAACGCCCAGGCAGTCATTCCTTGTTTCAACAATTCAAACGTTTCATAACTGAACGTAGAGAACGTACTTAGCCCTCCGCATATCCCGATCAGAATTAAATGGCGGTAATTCTCCGGAACGAATTGCTTCTCCTTATAAATGTATAATACGGAGGCGAAGATAAGACAACTGATGATGTTAGATGAAAACGTTGCCCATGGCAGCGATAAGCTTGTTTTACCAAAAATGGCAGCAACGATCAAGCGCAGTACGCTCCCTATTCCGCCACCGATAAAAACCAATAAGTAATTCATGATCGTGTTTTTATGTATATGTAATGAGATTAAAGAAGTAAATTTTACTTATAAATAAATGCATCCACCAATACTATCGATTTCTGCTTTGGTAACTGAACTTAAGGTGTTGATTTTTTCTTCCACGCGTAAATATCCCAGATAGGCAAAAATAAGTGCTTCTTTAAATTGTATGACTTCATCCGAAGGAATTTCAATTTCACCAGCAAAATGTGCTCGAAGGCGATCAATTAAAAAGTGGTTGTATGCTCCTCCACCCGTAATCAATACAGTTGAAATGTTTTCAGCAGATAAAACCTGTCCAATTTTTTGGGCAATGTATTCAACAGAAGTGGCCAGTTTGTCCTGGACTGAAATCTCGGCTGCGTTTAAAAGAGGCAGATAATGCTGTTCAAACCATTCCCGTCCTAATGATTTATTATATGTTGAGGTAACCATTAAGTTTTGCAGCAAGTCCTGGTTAACAGTTCCTTCTGAGGCGATTTTTCCGCCGTCGTCAAACGCGTTTCCTAATAATTCTGTAAGGTAATTCAGCGCCATATTGGCTACGCAAATATCAAAAGCATGAGTCACATTATCTTTTGTAAACGAAATGTTAGCGATGCCTCCAATGTTTAAACAGGAACTGTATTGATGAAATAAATCCCTGTCGCCAATTGGCACCAGGGGCGCGCCCTGGCCTTTCAGAGCTACGTCGAGGCTCCTGAAATCACAAATAGTTGGAATGCCCGTTTTTGCGGCAATTGTTGCGCCACAACCTATTTGAGTGGTAAAGCCATGGTTTGGCTGGTGAAAGACCGTGTGTCCGTGCGATGCAATGTAATCAGCGGTTTGATGATTATCCTCTAAAAAAGCATTTACAGCATCGGCGATAAAACTGCCAAAACCGCTATGTAACTTGAAATAGTTTTCGGCAGACGATCTACATGCGTTATTTAATTGGTCTTTTAACTCCCGGCTGTAAGGAACCGTTTGTGAAGCGATAATGAGGAATGTAACAACATTGTTTTTTACACTGAAATCGCAAAGTGCCAGATCGAGCCCATCTACAGATGTACCGCTCATAAGTCCCAGAATTTTTGTGGAGGTAATTTCCATGCAGTTAAAATAAACAGAAATGTGGCGTTTTTTAAAGGATACATGCAAAAGCTCTCAACAAAATTATTTTAACAAATCGATAAATTCATTCCTGCAATTCGAAAAATCTTCTATTTTTGTAAGGATAAATCATTTCACTTCAAAACTTAAGACCCATGCAATTTCAATTAACAGAAGAACAATTAATGATTCAGAAAGCTGCCCGAGAGTTTGCTCAGAACGAATGTAAACCAGGAGTGATAGAAAGGGATGAACAGCAAATATTTCCAAAGTCACAGGTTAAAATGATGGGTGAATTGGGGTTCTTGGGAATGATGGTGGATCCGAAATACGGTGGCGGAGGAATGGATGCCATTTCTTACGTTCTGGCAATGGAAGAAATTTCAAAAATTGACGCTTCGTGCAGTGTGGTAATGAGTGTGAATAATTCACTGGTGTGCTGGGGTTTAGAGCACTATGGCACCGAAGAGCAAAAACAAAAATACCTTGTTCCTTTAGCTAAAGGGGAAGTGATTGGCGCATTTTGTTTATCAGAGCCGGAGGCGGGAAGTGATGCGACATCTCAAAGAACTACTGCAATTGATAAAGGCGATTATTATTTGGTAAATGGCACAAAGAACTGGATCACAAATGGCAGCAGCGCGTCTATTTATTTAGTTATGGTTCAAACTAATGTTGAATTGGGACACAAAGGAATTAACTGTTTAATTATAGAAAAAGGAATGCCGGGTTTTGTTGTGGGACCTAAAGAAAATAAAATGGGTATTCGCGGAAGCGATACGCATTCACTGATGTTTACCGATGTTAAAGTGCCAAAAGCGAATCGCATTGGTGAAGAAGGATTTGGATTTAAATTTGCGATGAAAACACTGGGTGGCGGCCGTATTGGAATTGCTTCTCAGGCGCTTGGAATTGCAAGCGGTGCTTACGAACTGGCCTTGGCTTATTCTAAGGAACGTAAAGCGTTCGGGAAATTAATTTCACAACATCAGGCTATTCAGTTTAAACTGGCTGATATGGCCACCCGTATTGAAGCTGCGCGTCTGTTAATTTACCGTGCGGCATGGTTAAAAGATCAGGGGTTACCATGCGAAAAAGAAGGCGCTCAGGCGAAAGTATTTGCTTCGGAAACAGCTATGTGGGTAACTACAGAAGCAGTCCAAATTCATGGAGGATACGGATATGTGAAAGAGTACCACGTAGAACGGTTAATGCGTGATGCGAAGATTACTCAGATCTATGAAGGAACAAGTGAAGTGCAGCGCATTGTCGTTTCACGTGCTTTGTTAGCGGGTTAATTCCATCTAACTTATTGTTTAAGGCTATCATTATTGGTAGCTTTTTTTTTGGGCGCCCGGGCGGGCTATCGCTCCAATCTTTTGCAGGAGGCAGGCAAAAGGATTTTCACTCTATCCCTGGCGCGAGTGCTATATTTTCGATTGGCTTTCATTTAAAATTCTTTTTTTTCGAGAGATTAAAAAACCATTTAAGATTGCAGATACTGATAACCGAGAATTAAATTCTTTCGATGTAAAATTCGCTTCTTCCTATTTCAGTTGTGGGCGCCCGGGCGGGCTATCGCTCCAATCTTTTGCAGGAGGCAGGCAAAATATTTTCGCTCTATCCCTGGCGCGAGTGCTATGTTTTCAATTGGCTTTCATTTAAAATTCTTCTTTTTAGATTGATTAAAAAACCATTTGAGATTGCAGATACTGATAACCGAGAATTAAATTCTTTCATCGCTTCTTCCTATTTCAGTTGTGGGCGCCCGGGCGGGCTATCGCTCCAATCTTTTGCAGGAGGCAGGCAAAAGGATTTCCGCTCTATCCCTTGCGCATAATAAAGGTATTTTGAATTACGCAGATATGGTGTTTTTTAAATATTAGTTTGGGGTATGTTCTTCAAAAGCTTTGGTAAGCGCGTTTAAAAATGTGTCGGGCTCCTGCGCACCGGATACAGCATATTTTCGATCGATTACAAAAAACGGGACGCCACGCACACCAATTTGCTGAGCTTCCATAATATCGTGATTAACTTCATTAGCAAATGCCTCACTGTTTAACACATCGGTTATTTCTTTTTCATCGATGTTCAACTCTTTTCCAATTTGTAAAAGCGTGTTATAGTCGCCAGTGTTTTTTCCTTCGGTGAAGTATGCAGCAAATAATTTTTCCTCAAGGTCATTTTGCTTATTGTATTTTTTTGCGAGGTGAGATAAGCGGTGCGCATCAAACGAGTTAGCAACAACTGCTTTTTCGAAATGAAATTCCAGTCCAACCTCTTTGGCAATGCCACTCACATGCTGCGTTGCTTCATTGGCCTGTTCTTTACTCCATCCTTTGCGATGTGCCAGGTGGTCAATGGCGTTAAGGCTGGTGTCGGTTACAGAATCCGGGTCGAGCTGGTAGCTTTTCCAAATTACCGTGATCTTATCTTTGTGAGGAAATTGTTCCAGTGCTTTTTCAAATTTGCGTTTGCCTATGTAACAAAACGGGCACATCACATCGCTCCAGATTTCTACCTTCATAGTATATTTTTTTTATTGGCTTTTAACATGTTTCCTTGATAGAAAAGGTTAATCCCGCATTTTTTTGATAAATAAAAAGCTATCTCAATGGGATAGCTTTCTATAAAGGTATTTTTAATGCGATTTATTTATTTTGCATTTCCGCCGGTTTCAGTTTATTCAATTCGGCCATTACCATTTTGCGTTTTTCATTCAATTCCGCAATTTTATGTTTTTCGGCATTTATCTTGTCTTCTATTTCTTTCATAAAGGGGTTTACACCTTTGCTACTCGTTTTAAAGAAACCTAAATTGTTATCATAAGTTTTGATCCGGCCATTAATTTCATCTATTTGTTTCTTGAAATAATCCGCTTCTTTCTTCAGTGCCGTTTCAGGGTTCTCGCCATTGGATAAACGTTCCAGCTTGGTTTTAAACTGCATCATGTATTTTTCGGAACTACTCACATTCATTTTGTCATATAACTCGTCAAGGCGGTTATAGAACGCGTCATTCACACGTTTTTTATCTTTCATAGGAACCATTCCTGCCGCATTCCAATCCGCTGAAAACTGTTTTAAAGCAGAATGATTGGCAGCCACGTCGTCCGAAAGTTGAAAGTCATTGATCTTTTGTAGCAATGCTTCTTTAACCTGAAGATTACTTTCAAAACCAGCATCAATTGCGCCAAAATGCGCTTTCTTGGCGTCAAAGAAATGATTGCAGGCGGCCCGGAATTGGTTAAACAGTTTTGTTTCATCCCCACCCGCATGCGGAACTTTTTTCCAGGCGTCCTGCAATTTAATAAGTGCTAAACCGGTTTTTTGCCAATCCGTACTCTCTTTCAGGGCGTTGGCTTTGGCGATTAATTCCTGCTTCTGAGACTTAATACCACTCATTTTTTCATGAACGGTATTAAAGAATGCTTTTTTTCGCGAGAAAAAATCATCGCATAATTCCCTGAACTCTGCCCATACTTTATCATTATCTTTTGCATTGGCACGGCCAATTCCTTTCCATGTATTCTGCAGTGCTACCAGTTCATTTGTTAACGTATTCCAGGCCTGTGCACCTGCCGTTTCTGAGCGGGAAATAATTTCTTTTATTTTTTCGATGAGGCTTTTCTTTTCGCCCAGGTTGGCTTCTTTTTCTTCTTCAATGGAATTGTAATGCGCTTTTAATTTCGAATAGGCCTCTTCAAGCGCTGCACGAAAGCTTCCTTTCAATTCGTCCCATTTATCGTTAGGAACAGGCCCGATTTCTTCCCAATCGTTGCGGTAAATTTTTATGAGTCGCTCCGCTTCTTTAATATTGGTTTGATCTTTCAGCGCTTTAATTTTTTCAAGCAGTTCGGTTTTAAGTTCATAATTGCGTTTCAAATCATGTTCCTGTAACTGTTTTGAAAGGCTAAGTTTATAATTAAATTCTTCAATGGCTTTACTATAATCTGCCTGTATTTCTTTGTATTTATGCGGAGACACTGCGCCGGTCACTTTCCACTGTGCCTGTAATTCAACCAATTTTTTAATGGCAGCTCCAATGTTATCACTTACCTGGCTGAGGTCGTTTATCTTATTGATGATTTCGCGGCGAATGACCAAGTTTTTCGATTGTTCCTGTGCTAATCGCGCGTCTTCTTCTTTTTTCTTTTTTTCGAATTTGTCAAACAGGTCCGAAATTTTCTGGTCTTCTGGTGATTTGGCGTATTCAAATTCTTTTGCTTTGCCGCCTTCATCAACAAATTCCTGTTTTGCTTTTTCAAATTCAGTTGTCCACAATTTTTGATACTCTTTTTGCAGAGTGCGCATTTGGTGAGCAACAGCACTAGCTTCAGGTTGCTGAAGCATTTCTTCCAGTTTAGTAATGATTTAATTTTAAAGCAGAAATGAGCATAATTGAATCTGAGGCCCTCGAATTACTGGAGTTTGATAGAATTAAAAAGTACATAAGTGATTTTTGCAACAGTTCAGGTGGTAAGCAAAAGGCTGCTGAATTAACGGTTTATACTGAATCAGACGAACTTCAAATTTCATTGCATCGTGTAGCAGAATTAAAAAACACACTTTCCAGTAACTCGTTTTTTCCCGATATACAATTTCCTGAATTCCGAAAAGAAGCGTCGCTTTTATCGCTGGAAGGAAGCATGCTCACAGCCGACCAATTTCTTGTTTTAAAACAGGCAGTTGAAATTGCAAACACTGCTATCCGTTACCTTAAAAACCGAAAAGCAGTTGTGCCATTTCTGGCGCAGTTGGTAGCGGAGCTGGATGATAATAAGGTTGTGATTGATGAGATTGATCGGATTATAGATTTTGATGCGACGGTTAAAAATTCTGCTTCACGTGAATTGCAAAAAATCAGGAAAGACCTTTCGGAGAAGCGCAGGGAAAGCGATGTAAAGTTTGACAGGCAGGTGAATGAGCTCCGCAAGCTGGGATACATCCGGGATAACGAAGAAAGCTTTTTTAACGGAAGGCGCACTCTGGCCGTACTGGTAGAACACAAGTCGGAAGTAAATGGGTTTGTACATAATAAAAGTGAATCAGGGAAAACGATATTCATTGAGCCTGGATCTACTATTGCAATCAACAATGATATTGCTGAATTGGAAATAGATGAACGGCGTGAAATTAACCGGATTTTACGGGAGTTAACCGATACACTCCGTCCGTTTTCTTTACAATTAAAACAATTCGAAACGCTTTTAATGGAACTGGATTTCATAAAAGCAAAGGCGCGGTTTGCAGTGTTGATTAACGCTACATTGCCGGTCATCTCTCAAACTCCTCAATTGAAACTGAACAGAGCGTTTCACCCACTTTTATTTTTGCAGAACCGTGAACTGGGTAAATCAACCGTTCCGCTTACCATTCAGTTAGATAACAATAACCACCTGGTTGTAATTTCAGGTCCCAACGCAGGCGGCAAATCGATCACATTAAAAACGGTTGGCCTGCTGCAGGTAATGCTGCAGAGCGGTTTACTCGTAAGCGTTGCCGAGAATTCGGTGATGGGTTTCTTTAAACATATTTTAATTGATATCGGCGATACGCAAAGTATAGAGCATGAGCTTAGTACCTATAGCGCACGTTTAAAGAACATGATTGCAATTTTAAAAGCCGTGGATGAAAGTACACTGGTTTTGATGGACGAATTTGGAAGTGGAACCGATCCCGAACTTGGAGGTGCGATGGCGGAAGTGGTTTTGGAAGAACTTGTTAAATCAAAAACGCTTGGCGTAATAACCACCCACTATTCCAATGTAAAATTGCTGGCCAATCAATTGTCAGGCGTTTTAAACGGAAGTATGCTGTTTGATCTGGAAACACTTGAACCAAAATATCTGTTAACGGTTGGGGAACCCGGAAGCAGCTATACATTTGAAGTTGCTGAACGCGTAGGTTTTCCTAAACATCTGATCACACGGGCAAAACAAAAAATTGACACAGATAAAGTAGATCTTAATAAGTTATTGGCTGAAATTCAACAACAGAAAACAAAATTAGCAGAAGCTACTGACCGCGTTGAACATCAGGAGTTTCTCAGGAAGATGGCCAAAGAAAAATATGAGGTGTTGTTTAACAACTGGAAAGATAAAACCGAACGCGAAAGAGAACGAAAAATTGATCTGGCACGCCTGGCCGATTTCGGAAAAAAATACCTGCGACTGATGGAAGAATGGAACCGGAATGAAGACCGCAAGAGTGTGATTAAGCGATTTATTGATGGTATAACGGCAGAAACCAATAAGCGCAAAGAATTGGCGAAGCAAAACAAGCGCGATCAGTTTGCTGAAAAGAAAGTTGCTCGTTTAAAGCCCTTGTTGAAAATTGGAAGTAAAGTGAAAATTTTGAACAGCAGCGAAGTTGGTGTGGTTGAGTCGATTAAGGAAGAGAAGGTTAACATCACATTCGGTATTTTAAAAATGACGGTTAACATAGAAAATTTGGAGCTTGTGAAAGAGTAGAAGGTGCGCGTGAAAATGACTGTTGATACAAAAAATATAAATGCAAATTCATGGAATTAGTGACACCTGGTTTTAAAAATAGCCGATCTGTCGGGCACAGGCATCTCATTCTTCCGATGATGGTCTTCTTTCTTTTTATGGCACTTGCATCAACTGCTCAAAAACCTCTTATTATTGCTCATCGGGGAGCAAGCGCCTACGCTCCCGAAAATACATTGATGGCTTTTGAAAAAGCGATTGAAATGGGCGCTTCCATTATCGAAACAGATGTACATCAAACCAAGGATGGCGTAGTTGTGGTGATGCATGATATGTCGCTTAACAGAACAACTACCGGAAAAGGATTAGTTAAAGAAACTTTTTCAGGAAATTTTAAGCAGTTTGAAATTAAAGGTGTGCGTAACAATGAGAAATTGTTTCCACCTACGCTGGAAGAAACCATTCAGCTAATTAACGGGCGTTGTCAGTTATTAATTGAGATCAAGCGTGGCAACGATTATTATCCGGGAATTGAAAAAAATGTGGTGGAGCTCATTCATAAATATGAGGCAGAGTCATGGATTAAAACCATTCATTCATTCGACAAAAAGGCTTTATTAAATGTGGCGCACCAGGATAGCAGTATTAACCTTCAAAAACTCATCGTGTTTAAACTTCCATTGGCAAGCTTTAGTTTTGACAAACAGTTCAGTAAAGACGATTTTAAAAGTTGGAACGGGGTAAATGTTTATTACCGTTTTTGTTCAAAACGTGTTATCCGTAAAATTCATAAATTAGGCAAGACAGTTTACGTATGGACGGTAAATGACCCGCGAACTGCCCGAAAATTAGTTCGTCGTGGTGTAGACGGGATCATTACCAATAAACCCGACATCCTGTTAGAGAACTAAGCATTGCAAAACAAATGTTATCTTTGGCGCTATGGCCCGGTATTTTATTCAATTAGCATATAATGGGAGCAAATTTAATGGTTGGCAGGCCCAGGATAATACGCCCAATACAGTTCAGAAAGTTTTGCAGGATAAAATTTCAATAATTCTTGGTCAGTCGATTGAAGTTGTGGGATGCGGAAGAACCGATACCGGTGTTCATGCAAAAGATTATTTCGCCCATTTTGATTCTGTATCTGAAAATTTGTACGGTGAGGAAGCGCATTATGTTTACAAACTCAATAAGGTGCTTCCGTTTGATATTGCGGTAAAAAAAATAATTCCGGTAACACCCGAAGCCAGCGCCAGATTTGATGCCATATCCCGAACTTATGAATATTTGATTCACCAAAGGAAAGATCCATTTCTTTTTGATCGTTCATTATATGTGTATGGCGAATTGGATACCGAACTCATGAATCACGCTGCTTCGCATTTGTTGACGGTTACCGATTTCACAAGCTTTAGTAAAGTAAATACGCAGGCAAAAACCAACAATTGCAACGTAAGTTTCGCGCAATGGTTTCAGGTAAGTGAATATGAACTCATGTTTAGAATAACGGCGAACCGTTTTCTGAGAAATATGGTGCGTGCCATTGTGGGCACATTGCTGGAAGTTGGGAAAAGAAAAATTTCGATTGATGAGTTTAAGGAAATTGTTTCCAGTAAAAGCCGCTCCGAAGCCGGGATGTCTGTTTCAGGCCATGCCCTCTACCTAACAGAAATTATTTATCCATCCTCGTTATTTAATGGAAAATAAGAAGAAGAAAAATCAACTTAATTTTAAATTGATTGAAAGAATTCTTTCTTATAGCAAGCCTTACAAGAAACTGTTTTTTCTGGCGGTGTCGTTAACTTTGCTTCTTTCATCTCTTGCCATCGTAAGGCCTTTACTGATCAATAAAATGCTTAACCGCATCGGAGCTATTCATCCTTCGGACCCAGGCTTTTTACCAGATTCAGAGAAAATTCATTTCATTAACGTGATGGGTTTATTCTTACTGGCAACGCTTTTACTTGAGGCAGTCCTGCAGTTTACAAACATTTATGTTACTAATTTGCTCGGGCAGAATATTGTGAAAGATTTAAGGCTCCAGGTATATTCACATATTTTGAAATTAAAGAACACTTATTTTGATAATACTCCAGTGGGTACACTTGTTACACGATCCATTTCGGATATTGAAAGTTTAAGTGATGTATTCTCGCAGGGTTTTATCGTGATATGCGGAGACATACTTATGCTTGTAATATTTATTTCGGCAATGCTTTTTAATAACTGGGCGATTGCTTTAGTAACGTTAAGTACAATCCCCTTGCTTTTAATTGCTACCAACCTTTTTAAAAATGGCGTAAAGAAAACGTTTAATGAGGTGAGAAATGCGGTTGCGGCGTTAAATGCTTTTACCAACGAGCACATCACCGGGATGCGGATTGTACAGCTATTTAACAGGGAAAAAATTGAATATGAAAAATTCAAGGAGATCAATCAGAAACACAAAGCAGCCAACATCCGTTCAATTTGGTATTACTCCATCTTTTTTCCGGTAGTTGAAATTTTATCTGCTGTGTCAATTGCATTATTTGTTTGGTTCGCAGGGTTCAAATCAAATGAGTATAATATTCAGCTCGGCGACATTACCTTTTTTATTATGATGATTAACATGGTTTTTAGGCCCATACGAATGCTCGCAGACCGTTTGAACACGCTACAAATGGGAATCGTGGCCTCCGAACGTGTATTCCATGTGCTAGATACGAACGAGGTAATCACCGACAAGGGTGTTGTTTCTGCGAAGAATATAAAAGGACATGTTGAATTTAAAAATGTGTGGTTTGCTTATAAGGCCGAAGACTATGTTTTAAAAGACGTTTCATTTACAATTGATGAAGGGGAAACCGTTGCGATTATTGGAGCTACCGGCGCAGGGAAGTCAAGTATCATCAACCTTTTAAGCCGGTTTTATGAAATTAATAAAGGTGAGATTTTGATTGACCGGATAAATTATAATGATTACCGGTTGAATGAGTTACGCGAATCTGTAGGCGTTGTCTTGCAGGATGTGATGTTATTCAGCGATTCCATATTGAACAATATTACACTTCACAACCCTGCGATTACTGAAGCGAAAGTGATTGCTGCTGCGAAGGAAATCGGGATTCATGATTTTATAGCCGGACTTCCTGGTGGCTATCATTACAATGTTAAAGAGCGGGGCGTGATGCTATCTGCCGGTCAGAGACAACTTGTAGCATTTGTAAGGGCCTATGTATATGATCCGCCAATTTTCGTATTGGACGAAGCAACATCGTCCATAGATCTTGAGACCGAAAAACTCATTCAGAAGGCATCGATTCAATTAGCGAAAAACCGTACTTCTGTCATTATTGCTCACCGTTTGTCAACCATTCACCACGCCGGAAAAATTATTGTAATGGATAAAGGCCGTATCGTGGAACAGGGAAATACGTCTGAACTCAGTAAAAAGGTCGATGGAATCTACCGCAAAATGCTCGAATTGATTTAATGTAACTTCCTAAATGTATTTAGGTTTAGATTTAACTTTTTAGTCTATCTGTTTTTTCATAGTTTTAGAGGTATAAAATTTCCTCTATGAAAAAACTACTATTTATCCTTTTAGCTATTTTGGGTTGTCAACTTTACGCAAGCCAAGTGAATGAACTCCTGATTCAAAATCCCTATGACGGACATTTTAAAAAAGCGTATAGTTTAAACCCATCCATACCGAAAGGCGTCCTTGAATCGATTGCTTTCTCGCAAAGCCGTTTTCACCATCTAAGCGATATGGTAGAACCAAGTTGCATCGGTTACCCGCGCGCCTTTGGTGTAATGGGATTAACGGCAGATGGCAAAGGTTACTTCCGAAATAATCTTATCACGGTTTCGCAACTTTCGGGCTACTCAGAGGATGAAATAAAAACTAGTCCTGAAAAGAGTATTCTAGCTTACGCAAAAGCATTCAGTGTTGTACAGGCAGAACTTGGTATAAGTGGAGACAGATTGGAAGATTATGTACCTGTATTTGTTGGCTTAAGCGAACTGCCTCTGTTAAACGATTTACAAAATGATTTTGCCATGAACGCGCATTTATACCAATTGTATTGGTTTATGAGTAAAGGCGAGTTCCAGGATTTTTATGGTTTTCCTGACTACCGGATAAATTTAGTTGAGTTGTTTGGAAGTAATTATGATGTATTGAGTTCTTCAAGTGTTGTAATTGAGGGTGCTGCAATAAGAAACCGTAAGGGCGCATCCTATGCGATTTCAGGGGTTAATGCTGTATCGGCCCCCGATTATGCTCCGGCTTTATGGAACCCTACTTCATGTAATTACAGTTCCCGCAGCGGAACTCCAATCAGCATGGTTGCCATTCACGACGTTGAAGGGAGTTACGCGGGTTGTATCTCATGGTTTAAAAATTGTAGTGCATCGGCTTCTGCTCATTATGTTTTGCGTAGTTCAGACGGGCAGGTGACGCAAATGGTGCTTGAAGTAAATAAGGCGTGGCATATTGGCTCTGAAAATCCCTATACGATTGGGCTTGAACATGAAGGCTATGCGAGTACTGGATATAACTGGTATACCACTGCCATGTTAATGAGTAGCGCTGATTTAGTAAGGGATATTTGTTCAAGTAATTCAATAAATCCTCTCAGATGCTATTATGGACCAGGTTGTAGTGGAACAACACAACAATGTCAGCAAGGTACCTGTGTTAAAGTTAAAGGTCACCAGATGTATCCTAACCAAACGCATAGTGATCCGGGACCTTATTGGAACTGGGATAAGTTTTATAAGTATCTGAATAATACCCCTGTCATCACAACAGTCACGTCAACAGGAGGAAATTTTTATGATACTGGCGGGGCTTCAGCAAATTATGGTGATGATGAAAGAAAACTATGGCTGTTTCAACCTTCCGGGGGTGCAACTTCCATCAGCATGAATTTTACGTCTTTTAATCTTGAAAAAAACTACGATTTTATGTTTATATACGACGGTAACAGTGTTAACTCCCCGCTTATTGGGAAATTTACGAGTACTGTTACACCAGGAAATATAAATTCAACCGGCTCAAGTTTATTAATTGAATTCCGTTCAGATTGCGCAACTACTTCCCCGGGATGGGCCGCAACCTATACCACCAATGCTGTAGTAACACCAACAACAACTACAGATAACATTAATCCTACAACGGTTGTATCTTCCGCTAACGCCTGGAAAACAGCCAACTTTACCGCTACGTTTACCGATGCAGACGCGGGTGGTTCAGGACTTGAAAAAAGTTATTATCAGGTAATTGATTTTAACGGAACAGAATGGCGTGGAAATTATACGCACGGATTTTTCTCAGATAATTTTGATGTAGCGATTCATCCTGAATGGACACAGGGTCCGGGAACCTGGACGATAGCGAATAACGCGCTCGAACAAACTCTCCAAACCACAACCACCGCTTCAAACACCAGCATTTACGCGGCACTGACACAAACACTCTCTAATCGTTACCTATATAATTTTAAAGGGAAGATTGATGGTACAGGAACAAACCGTCGCGCAGGCTTTCACTTTTTTATAGACAATCCAAGTTTGCCAAACCGTGGCAACTCTTATTTTGTGTATTTCCGATTAGACGGACCTAAAGTTCAGATCTATAAAACAGTGAATGATGTATTTTATTTAAAGGCTGATTCTGCCAATGTCTCTATCCTTCCTAACCAATGGTATGACTATAAAGTAATATTTGACAGAATCACGGGCAAAATAGACGTTTATAAAGATAATACGCTTGTGGCAACCTGGACCGATAATACACCACTGATTGCCGGTGATGTATCGCCGCTCCCGAATGGAAGTTATATTTCATTCAGAAGCGGGGATTGTAAATGGAGTCTGGATGAAATAAAAGTTTACCGATCGCGGCCTACAGCATCCGTTTCTGTTTCTGTTGGTTCGGGTAATGCAAATGATATCCGTTATCAAAATCCCAATCCGACCCAAAATGCAGCTAAAGTAAAATCCATCGTTAACGATGGGGCGGGCAATTTGTCTTCGATATACTATCATGACCTGAACGTAGATTGGACACCACCAACGAACGTTACAATGTTGAATGACGGCAAAGCAGCTGATATCAATACGGTGCCTTTTAGCGATTCATTATCCGCAAACTGGTTGTCATCCAAGGATCCTCATTCAGGTATTGAAAAGTACTGGTATTCAATTGGCACAACGCCAGGGGCCACCAATACCCAAACCTGGACAAGTAATTGGGGCGACACTACGGTGACTGTACATAACCTTGTTTTAACCGTAGGGCAGGTTTATTATTTTAATATAAAAACCGAAAACGGTGCTGGTTTAATGAGCAGTGTGATGAGCACTAACGGGCAAACGGTTACCTCTGTTGCTACAGACGTTAAAGAATTGTCAAATGCAGACATGGTGAATGTGTACCCAAATCCTTTTACGCAGAATTTTGAAGTTAATATTGATCTTCAAACGGATACCGATCTGAAAGTGGTGCTGTTTGACGCTTTAGGAAAGGAAATCATTCAATTTCAATCCAAGGAAAGCAAAGGGCGTTACCGTAAAACAATTGATACGGGTGCGCTCAATTTAAGCCAGGGAGTTTATTGGATGACCATTAAATGCAACCATCAAGAATTTACTAAAAAGCTTATCAAGAAATAGCGTTACTTAATTACTTATAAAAAGGCTTTCCTTAAACTAGGAAAGCTTTTTTTATACCTATTTTTAGACTAAATCTAAAATTTCGTCGACTAAATGAGTAATTCACATGATTGATTTAGTATCTGACAACGCATTACGGTTGAGCGAAAAAATATTTGCCATAAATTGCAGTAACGAAATCCTGTGATTAAAACCCTTTTTCAAATACTTATACTGCTTTCATTGTGTAGTGTTTCCTGTTACGGACAAAACACGGTAATGAAACACTTTTCAGTAAACCACGGTTTACCCAGTTCGGAATGTTATTGGGTAATGCAGGACTCAAAAGGATACCTTTGGATTGCAACAGATGCGGGTGTTGTGAAGTACGACGGTTATAATTTTGTAACCTACAATAATTCTAACGGTTTACCCGATAATACCGTCTTTAAAATTCGTGAAGATAGAAAAGGCAGAATTTGGTTTGCGAGCTATTCCGGGAAAATGGCTTACTATTCACACAACTCCGACTCAATCTTTGAAATCACTGCTAATAAAACGCTCGATCAGATAACCGATCATTACCCGGTTGATTTTACATTTGATAGTCACGATACACTTTTTGTTTCTATTTCTCGACGAGGCTACGTGAAAATTCATCCCCCACATTATGCGCGGGTACAACATTATAATTATGAGAGAAATTGTTACTTTATCCGACGTGTGCAAAACGGCAACTGCATTTACGGAACTTCCTTCCATGAAAAATCTTTCTACAGGGAATTTGTCCCTCTTATATGTGATAAAGGCGATAGTAAGTCTAATATTGATACATCCTTTAAAGTAAAAGCATCAATCGCGCATTTGGGTTTGGTTTATGAGTCAGATACGTCCGTACTTTTTTCAAACGGTACAGCAATTTATTCCGTTTCCGAACACGCTAAAAGAACACTGTATCGGTATGCCGGGAACGTTAATAAAACCGTCTCGCTTTTTCGAGACAATCAGAAACGGCTTTGGTTGAACGGATTAAACGAGGGAACGAGGGTAGTGGAGCGTTTCGATTTTGAAAATCCTGCGTTTCATTTCCTGAAAGCGTTTTCAGTGTCGTCTGTTTGCCAGGACAGAGAGAACGGATATTGGATTTCCACGCTGGAAGACGGACTTTATTACATTCCTTCATTGAACTTTTCTTTTATTGATAAATCAGATGGACTGCCAGCAAACAAAGTACTTTCCATTAGTTTATTAAATGGCAAGTTAAAATGTCTGACATCTGATTTTTCGATGTCGGAAATTGACCTGAATTCAAACCAGATTAAAGTCAATGAGAAATTTAAATCAGCGGCGTGGTATATTTCGCAAAGTGATAAGTACTTGCTTTTTTGTTCGAACAATCCCTATATCATGAAAGCAGGATCAGCTATAAAAGTACCATTATGGGTTAGCGGAGAAAACGGAGTGAGGGAACCAGTTCGGGTAAGGCGGGCAATTGATTATGACGCGGACTATTTTTTGGGATTCGATCAGGGGGATTTACTTATGGTTCATAAAGAAACAGGTGAATGTAAATTAAAGCCATTAAACCTTCCAAACATTTTTTCAGTGATGGTTCAGAAGGAAAAGGTATGGATAGGAACAAAATCAGGACTTTACCTTTATAATGGAAAGAGAATTGAGTACATGGGAAATGCGCACCCCTTGCTAAAAAGCCGGGCAGAGGATATGATCAGTTGCGGCGATTCTCTTTGGATAGCAACCCGGGGAAACGGAGTGTTGTGCTTGTTCCAGGATTCCGTTGTGAAACAATATACTGAGTTAAATGGATTGGCAAGTAACATGACTAAATGCATTATAAAGGACGCACTCGGAAGTATTTGGATTGGAACTAACCGTGGAATTTCCAGACTGACAAAAAACAAAGACAATATTTACATGGTTGGTACTGTGAATATGAACAGCGGTTTGGTATCCAACGAGGTTAATAAAATGGTTGCGTACAATCATAAATTATATTTCGCAACTAACAAGGGTCTGGGAATCTTAAACGTAAACGATTTCTATGATCCGAAACTTTCCATTCCGGTATATATCGAAGAGATATTCATTGATAATGAAAAGGTAAAAGCCGTCCCTGTGCATCGACTCTCTCATCAGCAAAACATTATTAGTTTTAATTACAAAGGTGTTTGTATTAAGGAAAGCGGCGGCATAACCTATAAATATAAATTAGTAGGACTTGATACGAGCTGGACCTACTCTAAAAATACCTACGTTCAATATACCACACTTCCTTCCGGAAACTATCTGTTTATAGTTTATGCACTTAATCAGGACGGCAATTCCTTTTATCCCCCGGCTACAGTGAACTTTGTCATCGACACACCTTTATGGCAGACGTGGTGGTTCATTCTTACCTGTATTGTCTTATTCTTTACAGTTTTACTTTTATTGTATAGAAACAGGATTGAGAGAATTAAAAAAGACGAGAAAGAAAAATCAGCGGTTGCAAAAAAATTGGCAGAGTATGAATTAAAGGCCTTACGCGCGCAAATGAACCCGCATTTTATGTTTAATGCCATTAATTCAATTCAAAACTTTGTTTTAAAAAACAATACAAAATATGCCTCACTATACCTTAGTAAATTTGCACGGTTGATTCGGTTCGTGCTTGATAATTCGAGGCACCAGCTAATCTTATTTACAAAGGAACTGGCTGCTTTGGAACTTTATATTGAACTTGAACAGATGCGTGCGTCATTTTCATTTGATTATGAAATCGTTATTGAAGAAAGCCTGAATTCAAAAGAATTTTTTATTCCGCCACTTCTTATTCAACCCTATATTGAAAATGCGATTATACACGGTATTATGCCATTACAGGATAGGAGAGGGAAGTTAAGCGTAAGGTTTTCAAGGAACAAAACCACTTTGCAGTGTGAAGTGGAAGATAACGGAATTGGCAGAGAAAAAGCTTTGGAAATCAGAACGCGAAAACAACTAACCCATCAATCAATAGGAATGGAAGTAACGCGTGATCGTATCTCATTAATGAACAAGCAGCAGGATTCAATTTCTACAATTCATGTTGAAGATTTGTATACTCATGGAATAGCTAGCGGTACCCTTGTTAAAATTAGTATTAACTTAAAAACGTCACTTTATGATTAATGCACTGATAATAGATGATGAAATTGATGGAGCAGAAGTCCTCCAGTTCCTCATCGAACAAAACTGCCTCAATGTGAATGTTCTTGGAATGGCACATTCGGTAAATTCTGCCGTTAACAGCATCAGGACATTAAAGCCTGATGTGGTTTTTATGGATATAGAAATGCCAACGGGTACAGGCTTTGATGTTTTAAAGGCAACACAAGACATTAATTATGAAGTAATTTTTATTACTGCCTATGAACATTACGCCATAAAAGCTTTTAAGACAAACGCCATTGATTATCTATTAAAGCCGGTTATCATTGATGAATTGATAAATGCTATCAAAAAGGCAGAAAAGCAAATTGGCCTTGCTGGCAAATTAAATTATTCAAACCAGATCGATTCACTTGTGTTAAACAATATCATTAGAAATAAGAAAATTGCAGTGCCTTCGCAGGAAGGTGTCTTATGGATAGATATTCAGGATATCATCCGATTTGAAGCGGAGTCGAATTATACGCACGTATTCATACGAAACCGGAAAAGAATTATGATTGCTAAAACGCTGAAAAGTTTCGAGGATCAGTTACAGAATACAAACTTTTGCAGGGTGCATAGTGCGCACCTCATTAATCTGGACGAGGTGGAGCGCTACATTAAAGGTGACGGAGGTAATGTGATTTTAAAAGATGAATCGTCTATCCCTATTTCACGGTCGCACAAAATGGAATTGCTCTCTAAATTAAATATGTACCTTTAGCATGTTTGACGCATATTTTACTCATATCTGATACCCATGGCCATTTGGATAAAACTTTATTAAAGTACATTCACGCTGCTGATGAAGTTTGGCATGCCGGGGATATCGGAAACAGTTTAGTTACGGAACGTATCAAGTCATTAAAGATTCTCAGAGCAGTGCATGGAAATATTGATGATGCTCCCACTCGCAAAGAATTCCCAAAGAATCTGATCTTCAATTGTGAAGGCGTAAAAGTTTTTATAACGCATATCTGCGGACAGCCTTCCAATTACTTAAAAGAGGTGAAAGAGATTTTATCAAACGAAAAGCCTAAAGTGTTTATTTGCGGGCACTCGCATATATTAAAAGTAATGTATCAGCCGCAATACGAAGTGTTGCACATGAACCCCGGCGCTTGTGGCGTTCATGGATTTCACCAGATGAAAACAGCCCTGCGGTTTACCATTGATAAAGATGAGATTAAAGATCTTGCCGTGATCGAATTAGGAAAGAGACATTAAAACGGTTGTTGATTATAAGTAAATTGGAAATTATAACGCTTGGTAGTTGATTTAAATGTGTTATCTTCGATAACTTTATACGATGGAAGATATAACACATTTTTTTTCTAATTTATTTAATACGGATAGTTGGCCTCCCAGATGGCATTGTGGTGAATGGACCTCGTTTCATGGGTGGTTGTATATCTTTTCAGATTTAGCAATTTGGGGAGCTTATTTTATGATTCCGGTTGTTCTTTTAACTTTTATAAAAAAGAAGAAAGATGTTCCATTTAATAATGTCTTTGTATTATTTGGAGCTTTTATACTCGCCTGCGGTTTAACGCATCTTATAGACGCTGTTATTTTTTGGTGGCCAGCGTACCGTTTAAGCGCTGTAATTAGATTTATCACAGCAGTTGTTTCATGGGGTACTATTATCGCGCTGTTTAAGGTGATTCCCAAAGCTCTGCACTTAAAAACACCAGCGGAGTTAGAATTGATTGTAAATGAGCGTACGGCTGAATTGATCGCGAAAAACACTAAATTGAAGGAATTGCATGAACATTTAAAGAATTCTTATGAGGATATGGAAGTTAAAATTAAATTTCGGACCGAAGCACTTGAAAAAACCAATAGAGAATTAGTTGAAGAAATTAAACGACTTAAAGGTTAAAACTTTCCGAATTTAATGAAGAACATTGGACTCCATGAGATTACAGAAGAGCACCTGTTGGGGGAATGGCATGTAGAAAACCGTTTTAACATTACTAATGACACCTCCAGTATTTTTTCAAAAAACAACCGGCTTATCTTCGAACAAAATTCTTATCTGGCTATAAATGGCCTAAATGTTTCTGGTGAGTGGAGTGTGAGTATGAAGACCGAGTTAATATATAATCCACTACTCACATTTTATGTTGAAAAAAAACTAATTGCGGAAGCGATTATCACACGATTAATCATAAGTGAGGAAGATTATTTAAACAAAAAAAATGCTTTCGTTTTAACATTGTATTTTACGAATGGGTTAGAATTGATTCTCAATAAAAAATCTTAAAGATTAGAACTAACACGTTAAACTTATTTCTTTAACGACTGTAAAAAAGTCATCACCTTGTTGATTTGTGCTATAACCAGCATAATTTTTATTATCCAAATACGGTTATAATTAATTTGCTTCTTGATCAAATAAATAGTCAATAGCCAAAGATCGTTAATTGCTTTTTCTATTTTATTTTCCTTAACATTTCGACAAGCTGTTCTCCGCGGGGTTTTGAGATATTTGAAAAAACAATTAAAATATGCGTAAACTACTTTTCTTTTTTTCAATAGGAGTATCACTTTCGGTTCAAGCGCAAATTCAACAGCAATATGCCAATTACCGTGCTGCTGAAAACCAAAATCCTACGCCTCAGATGATACAAACCAATGTTCGCTGGGATTCCAATGATGTAAACGAGGAAAATCAATTTCAGCCACAAAACACCAATGTGAATAATGCTATTGAAAGTACATATCATACCGTATCTTCTAACCGAATAAGCCGAGGAATAAATATGTTTTCTAAAAAGGGTATCGGTTCATCGGAAGCTAACGGACGCAATAGTTCACGGTTAAACAGGCAAAGACACCACATTACAAAAAAGATCAAACGTTTTGAACGTAATTTTTACGGGAAACTGAACGGGCATAAAAAAAGCAAACACCTGGTTGATGTTTGCTTTAACTGGAAATAAATTTTTATTATCCTAAATACTGTTGTAATAATTTGCTTCTTGAACTATGACGTAAACGACGGATCGCTTTTTCTTTGATCTGGCGAACGCGCTCACGGGTTAAATCAAATTTATCACCTATCTCTTCTAAAGTTAAACCGTGGTTCAAGCCAATTCCGAAGAATAATTTAACTACGTCTCTTTCTCTTTCTGTTAAAGTAGAGAGGGCACGATCAATCTCTTTTGATAAAGATTCCATGATCAGTCCTGAATCCGCTTTTAATGAATCATGATTCACTAAAACATCCAATAAAGAGCTTTCTTCACCGTTAGCAAATGGCGCATCCATACTCACATGGCGACCGGATACTTTCATGGTATCAGAAACTTTGTCAATCGGTAAATCCAATAATTCAGCAATTTCATCAGCGCTTGGTTCACGCTCAAATTCCTGTTCTAATTTTGAATACGCCTTGTTTATTTTATTTAAAGATCCTACCTGATTCAACGGTAAACGTACAATACGGGATTGTTCTGCTAAAGCCTGAAGAATTGATTGACGAATCCACCAAACCGCATAAGAAATAAATTTGAAACCACGGGTTTCATCAAAGCGGCGGGCGGCTTTAATTAAACCTAAATTTCCCTCGTTAATTAAATCCGGTAAACTCAAACCCTGGTTTTGGTATTGCTTTGCCACGGAAACAACGAAACGTAAATTTGCGCGGGTTAGTTTTTCTAATGCGTCCTGATCACCATCCTTGATTTTTTTTGCTAAAACAACTTCCTCTTCAGCAGTAATTAATTCTTCCCGGCCAATCTCCTGTAAATATTTATCTAAAGAAGCACTCTCGCGATTTGTAATCGATTTGGTTATTTTAAGCTGTCTCATTGTTTGTGGATGGTTTTTAAAAGCTCACAAAGATAGGAAAAAAAAGGCGTTTTCCCAAGTATGTAATTATTTGATTTATAGGTGTTTATGTTTTTAATTGTTTTTTAACAGTTTTGATTTTACTTTTTAGACTTAATGGTTTAGATAAAGGATATACAACCTTAAACCGGTGACAAAAAACTAAAAACTATAAACCAAAACCATAGTAAGCGCGCATTCCGTTCGGGTACATTCCTTCAATTAATACACCGCCGGATTTATTTTCCAGTGTCGATTGTATATCCTTAATGTTTGTAATCTTCTTTTTATCAACCGAGGTAATGATAAAACCTTCTTTGATGCCAGCATTTGCTAATTTGCCAGGCAGCATCCGGGCAATTTTTACTCCGCCCTGAATGTTGAACTTAGTAAGCTCTTCAACATTTAATTCTTCAAATTCTGCACCCAAGGAGTTAACGGCGGTCCTCACAACTTCTGGTTTCTTAATGATCCCCAAGCTGTTTTCCTTGTTTTTTAAAACAACCGGGATTATCATTTCTTTCTCATTGCGTACAAGCGTTACGTTTATTTTATCGCTCGGACGGAATTTGCCAACCTGCTCCAGTAGCTCGGAAGTACTTCTTACAGAAACGTTTTCAATCTTTGTTACCACGTCGCCTATTTTTATGCCAGCTTCTTCTCCTGCGCCATTTTGAGTCAGACCGTTAATATAAACGCCTTTCAATTGTTTGATTCGTTTTTCTTCGGCAAATTTCGAATCAATATCCTGAATGCTTAATCCTATGAAAGCACGTTGCACAGTGCCGTATTCAATTAAATCGGACACTACTTTTTTAACGATGTTAACCGGAATAGCAAAGGAGTAACCCTGGTAGGAACCATTATTGGAGGCGATAGCGGTATTGATCCCAACCAATTCACCGGTTGTACTTACCAGCGCACCGCCGCTGTTTCCTGGATTTACAGCCGCATCGGTTTGTATGAAAGATTCAATTGGCGCCAGACTTCCACCTTGCGCATTATGCTCCAAAATGTTAATGTTTCGCCCTTTGGCGCTTACAATACCTGCTGTTACCGTTGAGTTTAGATTAAAAGGGTTTCCTACCGCCAGCACCCATTCTCCAACTTTTACATCATCAGAATTGCCGTAGTTTACAAAAGGTAAATCATTTTCTTTGATACGTAGTAAGGCAAGGTCTGTATTTGGATCGGTACCAATTACTTCAGCCGAATAGGTACGTTTGTCATTTAAAACCACTTCAATTTTTGAAGCTTCATTTACCACGTGGTTATTGGTTACAATGTAACCGTCCTGACTGATAATTACGCCGCTTCCGCTTCCCTCCATCATATTTGGCTGTCGCTGCCTTCCTCCAAATAACCAGTCCTGAAACGGGTCGTAAGCCAGATTATTTTTTTGTTCTACAATCGTTTTAATGTGCACAACGGAGTTTACGGATTTTTCGGCTGAGGCAACGAAGTCTGGTGCATTTGCAACTGCTTTTACACCTGAATAGCTGGTAAGATGAGCAGGAGCAGCATAAGGGTTATAATTAGTAACCTGGCTTGTATCTGTGTGATCAAAGTAATAATTGCCTGCCAATGCAAAAGCGCCGCCTAAAGCACCAATAAATAAAGAAGAAATTACTTTTTTCATATGTGATCTAATTTTAAAATTTAGTGTTACAACATTTATAACGCAAAATTAAATCAGAAGTTATGGTTTGGTTTTGGTTTTAACAATACTTAACTCAGGTGAGTGTTAACGGGCGTTTACAAGGGATTAGGATTAAAAGTGTAAATTTTGAAAGGCTGATATTGTATATTTTTAAAAGGGTTACAACCTCATAACTTTCATTAAAATAGTTTAAAGAGATGAACAAATATGATTAATTTTAGTCTCCCAAATTACCATGCGATTTAAATATAAAATACCACCATTTGTTTTTGGAGTTTCAATTGGACTTCTGGCAGGAATTGCTTTTTTTATATTTAAAATAGATGATTATCTGAAGAAGTTTAACCGGCCTAAATTCGACAATATCAAGGTGGTTGAACACGTTATCCCCGATCAGGCAAAGGAAAATAAAGCTAACGTGAAGCCTGAAAAAAAAGCGTCAGTGAATACTAGTAATTCTCCGTCTATCAATTATTCGGAAGTGGACGCTCTATTGAAAGAGGAGGATATAAATGTGGCTCAGGAAGAATTATTGTCTGTAAAAAACATCAAAGTAATCGACCTGGACGCTGTTACCAAACGCGATACGTTAACCGGGCAATTAGCGGGAGTAAGCAGTTCGGATTTTCCGAATTTATTTTTTGTTGAGTTCTGGAAAACGCCACTTAATTCAAAAGGTTATCGGATGACACGTAACCGTGTAATACTATATGGCTTATCTGATTTTAGCAGTATTACCATTTACAAAGTGGATGATAATTATTATTTAAAAAATGATGATGTGGTTTATAAGATTTCTGCGGGAACAGAATTTAAACCCATGGAATTGGTTCATGATACCGATTTGTTAGCGAAGATTAATTAGCATGTTGTTAGAATGTTTTAAATATCAGGGTACGGGAAACGATTTTATACTTCTTGATAACCGTGAGAATCAAATTTCATTAACCTCAGAGCAGATTCATTGGCTATGCGACCGTCGCTTTGGGATTGGTGCCGATGGATTGATGCTTTTAGAACTTGCACCTGGAGTTGATTTTAAGATGGTCTATTTTAATAGCGATGGAAATGAGAGCAGTATGTGTGGAAATGGAGGGAGATGCATTACGGCGTTCGCGAATCGTTTGGGAATTATAGCTGCCAGTGCAAAGTTTTTAGCCATTGATGGTATCCACGATGCCAAAGTTAGCAATGGTATGATTTCATTAAAAATGAATGATGTACGCGATCTGGAGGCGGGTGCGGATTTCTTTTATCTGAATACAGGCTCGCCGCATTATGTAAAATTCGTCAGTGATCTTGAAAATTTTGATGTGTTCTCTGAAGGAAAAAAAATCCGTTACAATGATCGTTTTTCTTTAGAAGGAACCAATGTAAATTTTATTGAAAAAGCGGGTGATAAATTATTTGTGCGTACTTACGAAAGAGGAGTAGAAGCAGAAACCTTGTCATGTGGTACTGGCGTAACTGCCGCAGCGTTAGTTGCCGCGTATACAGGAAAAAGTACCGAAAAAAACAGTTGTGCGATTAAGACTTTAGGAGGACACTTAAATGTAAAATTTGAAAAAGTGCTGGAGAGTACGTTTTACAACATTTGGCTAGAAGGCCCGGCTACCTTTGTTTTCAAAACTACTATTGAATTGAAGGAAGATAACAACTCATAGCATCTGGCTATTTAAGCGTGCGTTTGAATAGAAGATAATAAAAAAAGCCGCTGAATAAGTTCAGCGGCTTTATAATTTAAACGAAATGGTTATACCCAACCGGATACAATTCCCCCCATTATCATCAATGAAATGATCCAGTAGCCACAATTAATAGCGATGTATTTAAAACCTTTTCTTTCAAACATCGCATTGATGGACATAATCGGTGTAATTACAAATAGTCCGCTTAGAAAACCATGAAAAGCACCATGACCAAATGTGCGGTGTCCTGATCCTACTAAATCCATCACTTGTTTAAAAATTGCACCTTCCGAGGTGGAAGGATCTTTAATTTGTTCCTGATAGTCGAAAAAGGCAGCACCAATGTGAAACTGATGTATTACCATGGATTGTACGAAGAAAGCAAGAATAAAACTTAAAAGGAAACTCACACCAAAAATGACAGCCATATTCGCGCCCTTCATCTTCTCTTCTGTTACTCCTGCTACGTTCATCCATGCCGTTCCCATTACTTTCGGATTATACCAGATAAAACCCATTACCATGGGTACGATTGCAGCAACTAGTACTGCTAAAAAATTTATTTCCATAATTGTTAAGTTTGGTAAGTCGAATTTAGGGTAGGAGTAGGGACATTTTAGTTCGGTAAATGTTTATTTATAACAATTTGGTGTTAGTAATGTGATGTGTGTTTTGGCTTGGGCGTGCCCCTCCTGGGGTCGGGTCGGGCTATCACTACAAGCTTTTACTTCACTCCGTTGCGTAAAAGGCTTTCCGTTCTATCCCTCACGCAGGCTAGCTTCAATAAGAAGTTTAAACTTCACTTTAAACAAAATTTGCGTGAAGGATTGAGGCTTTGTTTGAGCTCTTTTTATTTGCTCCGTAGGACAAATAAAAAAGCGAGTGCCGAAAGCCTGGCCCCGCTGCCTCTTGACGGGGACACGCCCCGGAAGATTTACGTAAACAAAAATCCCCAACTACTGTTGTAATTGGGGAGTCTAATAAACTTTAAAAATATGGGATTACTCCGCGTCGTCTGACTTAGCTTCAGTAGTTCCTTCGGCTTTAGTAGTTGTTACTTTTTTAGCACGGCTACGACGTGTTGTTTTAGCTTTTTCTGTTTTAGCAGCTTTACCGCTTGAATAGATTTCGTTAAAATCAACTAGTTCAATTAATGCCATTTCAGCAGCATCACCTTGTCTGTTTCCAGTTTTTATGATACGGGTATAACCACCATTTCTTTCCGCAACCTTAGTAGCTACATCCTTAAACAGCATAGAAACCACTTCTTTGTTTCTTAACGAAGCAAATACAGTTCTGCGGCTGTGAGTTGTATCTTCTTTTGATTTAGTAATGATTGGTTCAACATACGTTCTTAACGCTTTTGCCTTAGCTAAAGTAGTGAAAATACGTTTGTGTTCGATTAAAGAACAAGCCATATTGTTCATTAACGCTTTACGGTGAGAAGCTGTTCTACCTAAGTTATTTATTTTATCTCCGTGTCTCATTGTAATTTGTGATTTAAGATTCAGGCCAAGATTTGAGAGTTTCTGAAATCTATTTACTAAAATCTAATGTTTCTATTAATCTTTATCTAATTTATATTTTACTACGTTCATTCCAAATTGTAACCCTTTAGTTGATACTAAATCTTCGAGCTCAGTTAAAGATTTCTTACCAAAATTACGGAATTTTAAAAGGTCATTTTTATTGAATGATACAAGTTCTCCTAATGTC
>JAQZBQ010000027.1 GCA_029237825.1 Bacteroidota bacterium
CGGATTCATTTTAACAGCGGTCCGGCTTCCTTCAGCCGGAATTGCCTATCACAAAATCATAAGCTTTTTGGATACTTTTTGGCTGCAAAAAGTATCAGAATATGGGCGTGCCCCTGAAGGGTCGGGCTTTCCGCTTCAAGTCCTCGCTACTCGTTCCTCGTATCTGCGGGCTTTCCACTGCAATCCCTCACGCAACTTAATTTAAGTGAGGTGTTCTTTTTTTCTTCTATATCAACTTCATAAATGAACAATCGTATGTCGAATATGATTTTGTGCAATGCTCATTACAACAAAATCCCTACTCCACCACAACTTTCTGTACAGATTTGTTATTAGCGGAATAAATGCCAATCAAATAGATGCCTTTAGCAAAGTTTGACATATCAAGCGTGTAATGAAAGTCTCCCGAATGTGCTTTCACACTTTCGTTGTAAATTACATTACCTAATACGTCATGCATCTGCAGATGGAGATTTTCTACACCTCCTGATGAATATGTGATGTGACACATTTTTGAAGCTGGGTTGGGGTAGACTGACAATGGATTTAATCCTGATTCCGATTCAAAACCATGTCCGGTTACAATTTGGGCATCATTAAGTTTTGCAAGAAAAGAATTTGTAGTGTAGCCTGTGTATGGGAGAGTATCGGGGCCGAACCAAACCTTTGTATTTAAATAATATTGATTACTTTGATAGGCACCAGTCAGGTAAATATCCTGGTTTCCGGAGGCGGCAATGTCAACACTGTTTGCAGAAGCCATATAAGTGCCTTCACTCTCCTTATGCCATTGAACAACACCGCTGGTATTAAACTGTGTAATTTTCGCCATTGAACTGGCAGATGTGTCTGAAAGTGCCCAACCACAAACATAGGAGTTTCCGTTTGGCGATACTGCAAAATTATTATTATCACTTCTTCTTGTGGTTTTGATCCATGCGCAGCTGTCTCCCTGTAACTTTGCAAAAAAGGATGATGAACAGTAACCCGGGTTGCTGCATGGTGAAATAGCTGGAACCGTAGTTTGTCTCACTGTCATTCCGTTTTCGTAATAGGTTCCACTTATAAAAAGATTGTCGTTCGCATCCGTTTTAATATGCCGGATCCGTCCACCCGGTATCCCCTCAACTTGTTCAATATCTCCGATATCTGTAAGTTTTGCAATAAAACCATTTTCATTGTGGGTAGTGTCGTTAAAGTAAACTGTGCCGTCAAAGCTCAACGGACCTGCCCCATTCGACCCGGAAATGTAAATGTGGTTTTGAGAATCATTTGTAATAGAAAAAGGTAAGGCATCCGTACTGAAAGTTTTTGTCCAAATATCATTTCCTGAGCTGGAGATCTTCTTAACCGTAAGGCCATTAGAAGGTGACGAAGAAAAATTGGTGAGGATAAGATCGTTATTATTATCAATCGTTACGGCATTTCCCTGATCAGAAAACAGCGGCAGGGCCTTAATCCATTTTTCTGTTCCGTTCTGGTCGTAGCAGGCAATAAATAATTGCCAGCTGGAAGAAGAAATGGTAGTATTGGCAAAGCTAATGGAATGAACAAAAAAACCAAGCAGGTAAAGGTTAGTATTGTCGGCAACAAGCTCCTTTGAATACGCATAAGAATTATATGGTGTACCGATGTTCTTGTTCCATAGAAGTTGTCCTGATGCTGAGTAAGCGGCAGTTTTTATGTTATATGAATAAGAAGAGTTCGATTCATAAACCGTACTTGTAAATACCTTACCTACCCCATTTACTGCTACGTTTTGGGGATAAGGGCTGTAGGAGTTTAATACATTTTTAGCCCAGCTCCATTGCTGAGCATTGGTGGTTAAATATAAAAGGATGCCGGCGAAGAGTATAATGTATTTCATGCTGTTCTTTTTCTCTAAAATAGTATCAGGTTTTTTCTTAGCATATATTTTTTAGGTGAATAAGGTACTTTTATCGCTAATGATTTGCTGGTAATTGGTATAAATAAAACCTGTAAAACCTCGTTTCTTTTTTGGTTGCAAAAGTATCAGAATAAGGGTGTGCCACCTATAGGGTCGGGCTTTCCGCTTCAAGTCCTTCTAATCGTACCACGTAGCTGCGGGCTTTCCATTGCAATCCTTAACGCAATTTAATTTAAGTGAGGTGTTCTTTTTTTTTCTTCTATATCAACTTCATAAATGAACGATCGTATGTAAAATATGATTTTGTGCAGCAATAGCTGGAAAATGAATGAAGGGAAGGCATGCGCAAGCGGATTCATTTTAACAGCGGTCCGGCTTCCTTCAGCCGGAATTGCCTATCACAAAATCATAAGCTTTTTGGGGGTTTCGTCATTGCGAGCGTTCCTTTGCGAAGCAATCTCATATATAGAAGATTCTTATGATTGAGAGATATAAAGTTTTATAATTTTTTGCTTTTTGTTAGTTATAGCCCAACTAAATTTTAGTTTCTACAGAAACACGAATTAAACACGCATTATCTACGCTTTATCTACGGAGTATCTACGCACTATCTACCTACTAAACACGAGCGGTAAATTTTCAATTTATTTTTTTAACGACGCAAAAGTGTTCGTTGTTTAGTAAAGCGAAGCAAACGCACCGCTTTTATGGTGATGCCATTTTGATGCTATAGTTTTGTATCGTCAACGGAATTTGATTCGCGATTAGAAGGAAGGTTGGCCGTTTTGAAAGCTGTAGCGCTGCAGCCGACAAAATGAGTTTGAAATTAAAAACTAATAAAAATTAAAGAAAATGGCAATACAAAAAGGACTCATAAAAATTAAAGGGACGCTAGGCGATATTACCTTTTACAAATCAAAAGACGGGTATATTGCCCGTGAAAAAGGCGGCATAGATGGTGCACGCATTGCAACAGACCCGGCCTTTGCAAGAACACGGGAAAATGGTGTTGAATTTGGATCGTCGGCCGGCTCGGCTAAGCTAGTACGCGCTGCACTACGGCCATTATTGATGACTGCCAGAGACGGGCGCGCATCAGGACGGTTAATGAAAGTAATGAGCAGCATCAAAAACCTGGATGCGACCTCGGTGCGAGGAAAAAGAACTGTTGGTGTGGCGATTGCCCTTGCTTCTGCGAAGGCACTGTTGAAGGGTTTTAACTTTAACACCAGTGCCAATTTAGGAAGCATATTTTTCAAACCGTATGCCTTGAATACAGCCACCGGTGTAATTACCATTAACGGGTTAATTCCAACCACCGATGTGATTGCAACCCCGGGAGCAACCCACATGAGCATCAGAGGATGCTGGGCCAAAGTAGATTTTAACACCAACGTAAGTGATGTTAAATTTACCAACGTTGTGAATGTTCCACTCAACGGAACCAGCAGTAACGTAGTGCTCACACCAAGCGCCGCGCCAACAGGAACAGGCACAAACCTCTATGCCCTGCAAATTGAATTTTTTCAGATGATCAATGGGGTGCAATACCCGCTGAGAAACGGTGAGTTCAACTCACTCAGTATCATCGATGTTGTGTAATAAAAAAAATAATAATCATTAAAAAACAAAATTATGACCATAAAAGAAAGATTAAAAGCACCTACCCCGAAATTTTTCAGGGTATTAAGAAACGTAGGATTAGGATTAGCGGCAGCGGGCGGTGTGTTAGTAGCGGCACCTGTTGCGCTCCCGGCACTAGCAGTAACCATTGGCGGCTACTTAATTGTGGCAGGCAGTGTAGCCACAGCCGTAAGCCAGGCGGTGGTAGATGCTTCGACAAGCCCTGTAACCAAAGAGACAGACTGGACCAAAGAGACGAGCGAAACGAAAGAGACAGAAGCGACGAAAGGTAGCATTACCGCAACGGCGATCAGTACTTCGACCGTAACGGTGCGAGAAAAATAAGGCTTCGGCTTTTGCTCAGCGACGATTGTGAGATGCTGAAACAAGTTCAGCAATGACGATGAAGGATGTGTCGTGTACACATTGAATTAAAAAAATAAAACAATTATTAAAACAAAAAAAATGAAAGAAGAAATGAAAATCAATAAAGAACCAAGCTGTCGTGTGGCAGTATCGGTAGTACCTTGCCCGGAGCAGGCCGATTCAAAAAATGGAAATACAGAGGTGTTAAACCGAGTTCTCAATAGTGAACTGGATGCTCCCTGCCGCAGCACGGTAAATCTTGCCGTGATGAATGACGGATCGAAACTTACCAAGGCAGATGCCGGCAGACTGGCTTCACTTACAGATGAGGTTTATGTGTCGGTGCGTGTGCTGCCCGTTGAGGACGGCTGCATGCCGGTTGTTGAAATGAATGTTTCTGAAAAATGTTTTATGACGTTTCAGGAGGAACGATAAGGTTTAATACCATTTGAATGAAAAAGGGTGCTCTTAGGAGCGCCCTTTTTTTATTCTTTTTGATTTCAATGCATTGCGCTTGCAGTGCTAATTCTTATATTCTTTTGTCTTGAAACAAAAGAATCAAAAATTCAAGTCAAAACGATATCCCCGCGCTCTTTATATCAGCAAGATTCGCTAACCAAAAGAGGACTAAAGCTCTTTTTGGGCTCATCTAGCTAATATAAATTCACAGCTCACCGGCGCCGCGTTTTGACAGTCTACGCGCCGTTCCAGTAACGTTAAACGTTAGTTTATGTGACTGTCTTCCTCGATAAGAGAAGTACTAGCGAGATCCATCCTTATGCCAAAGCCAGCCGCACAATTACTAACATATGTGAGAGTCGTTGCGCTCAGCAACCGATGCGAAAATAAGATAGACAGGCATAAGAACACGCATACGACCGAACGACAGAATTCATTTTTTAAGTAGATCTGGTTTAAACACGTACTCCAATAATGGTGATGTCATCTACCTGCTCAGCATTCCCCATCCAGTTTGTTAAAGCGGACTGTAAAGTTTCTTTCTGGACATTTAAAGGTTCAACAGCTACTTTCGTTAATAACTCTTTGAGTTGTTTGTACATGAATTTTTTGCCTTTGGCACCTCCAAACTGATCCGGGAAACCATCCGTTAAAGTATATATCATGTCACCTTTTATTAAATCAAACTCAAATTGAGAAAAAGGAATTTGATCTTTATCATGTTTACCTACAGGCATTTTATCTCCTTTAAGTTCTATCAATTGGTTTTGACGTACAATCCAGATTGGATTGTTTGCAGTAGCATAGTTCAGTTTCGAGTTTTTAAAATCACAGCAAATGATGCTTGCATCCATACCATCTTTACCACCATCTATGCTACCATCTTTTTTAAGAGTTTCAATCACTTTTATTCTAGTGTGATTCAAAATATCCGCAGGACTGGTTAACTGTTCTGATTCAATTGCCTTTTCAATACAGGAAATATTGAGTATACTCATTAATGCACCCGGTATACCATGCCCTGTACTGTCGGCAGTCACCAAAACAAATTGTCCGTTATTTAAATGGTTAGCCCAATAAAAATCCCCACTTACAATATCCTTTGGTTGAAAAAGAATAAAGTAATCAGAAAAATGGACAGATAATAATTGATCACTGGCCAATAAACATTTTTGGATACGCTGAGCATAGTTGATGCTATCTGTTATCTCCTGGTTCTTTTCTTCCAAAAGATGTTTTTGCCTTTCGATTAAAATTTTCTGCCTGGCGGCTTGTTTAAATTTCACAAAGACCAAAACAATTAATGACAAAAATATAACAGAAATAAGCGAAACAAGCGCGATGATCAGATTTTGCCTTTTTGCTTTTTCCTCCTGTTCCTTTGTTTTACTTTTTAATACAGAGTTTTCTACTTGTTGAGCGGACGAAGTAACTTTCAAATGGGAGGTCTCCTTCTCCAAGGTATCCAGCAAACTTTCTTTTTGTGAGAGTGTTTTGTCTTTAAAAATAAGCTGACTGTCTTTTTTGCTCGACTCTACATTTAAGTTTTGAACCTCTCTCTTTAAGATACTTTGATAGCCAATATCATACATTTCTAGGAGCTCTTTTGCAAAAAGACCTTGCGGCTTAATTATTTTATCGATTAATTCACCGTCATCAAAAAACATTAGGGTATCGATAGTTCCATTCACACTTAAACTTATACCATAGCCATTGGGTTTGCCATCTTCGAAGGGAGCAATTGCCGACAATTTTCCGTTTGGGTAGTAGAATTTGCTTAATCCAAATCTCTTTCCACTGGCATCAAAAACAAATTCTTGTTTTGGAACTCCATTATTATAATACAAAGTATAGGGCCCAAACCACTTGCTCTTAAACCAAATTCCTTCTTCGGATTTTTTTCCGGATTCGTGAAACATTACAACCGGGCCAGAAGGCCTGCCGTTGACGAAAATCAATTTGCTCTTTAAATTTCCATTGCAGTAATATTCATACCATAATCCGGTTTTTCTATTATCCGAGTACCGTCCACGCTCAATAAATTGGTCCTTTAAGAAACAACTGCCGGGCTTATGTTTACCAAATATTATCCAAGGCCCTTGTTTTTTGCCATCCTGGTCTTTAAAATTGATGGTATCGCCTTTGTAAATTTCAAAAGTTTGAGATTTTGAAATTAAAGCAGTGAGTGTAATTATATAAAAAATTAAATATTTCATTATTCTGTTAAGCAACCATCCCTCTCTCAAACACTTCCACATATTCCTTCATCTTGAACAGAATCCGTTCCTTGATTTCATGAGCCTGTAAGGCGCTTGGCCGGTTATCGAGACAAGCTAAAACCTGTTTTTCTGTGGGCACCTGTTCAGTGAATATGTATGCTTCAATGAGCGCTTTAAACTGTTCCTTATCTAACTGTTCTTCTTCGCAGAGTTTGTGTAGGGCGAGTACTTTTTGATCCTGCCAGTATTTTTCGAATTCATCCTGGATGTTATCGGCATTATCAATGTGTGGTAAATGGTCGTTTATGAACCGTTCAATTAATTCCCGTTTGCTACGCAGTTCAATGTCGCCGGCGAGCATTTCCAGAATTGCCGCTTTTTGCTTTTGGATGTCGTTGATCTTTTTAGTTTGTTTGAGTTTAGCCAGTAACTTAATGATGTAGACCACATTGATCTGGTCGCGGTGAATGAGCTCCACTTCAAAATCAATGTCGTTGAGGATGGATTCTTTTTGTTTGGTGTGCTCTTCTTTTACCTTGTCGTATAAATCGAGGTACTTGCTTTTGTAGTTTTCAAACGTCTGTTCGTCCATGCCCAGATCGTCCCAACTAAAATCGGTATAGGTTACCAATGCATTTTTTAAACGCAGTAAAGAACGGAAGGCTTTGATGAAGTTTGTTTCATCTTCTTCGGTTTCAAGATCGTCCACGCTTTGCCAGGTGGGAACGATTACTAACAGCACTTTTAAAGCGTCGCGGAATTTTTGGACTACGGCTTTATAATCGGGTACAAAAATATCTTCCACGGCGTCCTTATCAGAATACAAGGCAACCGCATCATCCGTTGGTTGTTTTAAATTGCGGAAACATAAAATGTTGCCTTGTGATTTTTGTTCGCCCAAAATACGGTTGGTTCTTGAAAAGGCCTGAATCAACCCATGGTATTTCAGGTTTTTATCGACGTACAGGGTATTCACTTTTTTCGCGTCAAAGCCGGTGAGGAACATGTTAACCACCAATAAAATATCCAAGCGGTCTTTCTCCTCATTGAACGTTTCTTTTTCGCGTTCTTTTAACCGCTTACTGATGTCCTTATAATAATTTTCAAAGGCCTTGCTATCCTTCGTGGTGTAATTGGTTTCGTACTGCTGGTTATAGTCGGCAACAAAGCCTTCCAGTTTATCACGGGTATGGTTGCTGATGTACTGCACCCTGGCTTCTGCGGCTTGCTGGTATGCATCATCGTTCACATCATCATCGCCCGGTAAATAATCCTGTGCTAAATCACTTTCCTCATTTGCCCCATAGGAAAATATGGTGGCGATGCGAAGGTCATGTTCTCCCGCCAATTTTTTGCGCTTGAAAATCTCGTAATACTTTATGAGGTTATCAATGCTGTTGGTGGCGAAGATAGAAGAGTAACTTTTATTGTAGGTTTTGCTATTGTGGTATTTAATGATGTAATCAGCAATTTTCTCCAAACGATTTTCATCGTTCAATACTTCAGAACGGTCAATGTCTTCCACATCAATATCCACCAGGGTATTGCCTTTTTGTTTGTAGCGTCCAATGTATTCCACACCAAACTTTAAGACATTCTGATCGCGGATGGCATCGGTGATTACGTATTTATGGAGGCAATCGCCGAATAGATCTTTAGTGGTACGTTTTCCGAAATCATTTTTCCCGGCGTTCTCCGAAAAGATGGGTGTACCCGTGAAACCAAATAACTGCGCGTTATTAAAATAAGAGACGATGCGGTCGTGTGTTTCGCCAAACTGGGAGCGGTGGCATTCATCAAAAATAAAAACCACTTTCTGATCTTTTAAATGCCCAAGCTTGGTTTCGTAATGCTTTTTGGTAATAGCATTATTCAACTTCTGAATGGTAGTGAGCACCAGTTTACTGTCGTCGGTTAACTGTTTTACCAGAGAAGCTGTATTGTTGGTGACGTCGACGCTGTCTTTCTTAAACGCGTTGAACTCGTTCATGGTCTGGTAATCCAGATCCTTACGATCTACTACAAACACCACCTTTTTTATTTCAGGGTAACTGATCAGAATTTGACTTGCTTTAAAAGAGGTAAGTGTTTTACCAGAACCGGTAGTGTGCCAGATGTAGCCGTTGTTGCTTGTGCCTTCCGGTCTTTGACCTTGCTGAGTTCCCGACAGTACTTTATGAATGATGGCCTCTACCGCGTAATACTGGTAAGGACGCAAGATCATCAGGTTGCGGAAGGTTTCATTCATAACCACGTAATTCGAAATGAATTTCCCTAAATGACCGGGGTTTAAAAAAGCCTGAGCAAAAGCCGGCAGGTCGGTGATGTTTTTATTATGGGCATCCGCCCAGAAGAAGGTTTGCTTGACGGATTGCAGTTTGTTATTGGCCAGGTACTTTGTATTGACACCATTGCTGATGACAAATAACTGCACATACTGAAACAAGCCATGGTTGCTCCAAAAGGAATGGTTCTGGTAGCGGTTGATCTGATTAAAGGCTTCTTTAATTTCGATGCCGGCACGTTTTAATTCTATTTGCACCAGGGGCAAACCGTTTACCAAAAGTGTGACGTCATAACGGTTTAAAAAAGACCCCTGCAGTTGCACCTGGTTGGTAACCTGGTACGTGTTTTGCATCCAATCCTCGCTATTGAAAAAACGGATGTAGCATGGCTTGCCATCCTCTTTAGTAAACTGAAAACGGTCGCGCAATGTTTTTGCTTTTTCAAATACATTGCCTTTGGCCAAATGGTTTAAAATAGCATCAAACTCTTTTGCCGTAAAGGTAGTTTGGTTAAACTTTTCTAATTGTGTTTTGAGGTTAGCAAGCAAGGCATCGCCATCCTGAATTTTAACAGTCTCATAACCCAAACCAATTAATTGGTTGATGAGGTTGTTTTCTAATATGGCTTCAGATTGTAAACTCATAAGCTATTATACGGTTTGTTGCGTTATCGTCATTACGAGCATTGCGAAGTAATCTCATATTTAGTTTTTTAATCTTGTTTAATTATCTCTGTTTGAGATTGCTTCGTCGTGCCTCCTCGCAATGACGAAATGCAATGCTCTTCTTCCAAACAATTATTCAACTCCAACTTCTTTTGACAAATCGTTCCAATTTGGATTAATAGAAATAATTAGATTTTCCTTTTTTAATCTGCTTCCTCCCTTAATTTGTTTCTCCCTAGCAATTGCATCTTCTATCCGTAAAAACACTTCGTAATAGACCAATTTATTAAGGGCATATTTACTTGTGAAACTCATTTTGTATGTTCCTGTTCTATGTTCATATAATCTTTTTATAATATTAGAAGTGACACCAGTATACAATGTTGTATTTCCCTGATTAGTTAATATGTATACTGCACCACCTTTTTTCATACTTATAATGTTTCGCTGATGTGGTATTGGTTCGTGCCTCGAAATGACGTGAAAGCAATTTGATCCTGTATGGTTTTGCCTGGCTTAGACATCGCCACATTCCTGTTACTAAAGAAAAAACCTCTAAAGTGTGCATCGTTGATAGGCAAGAGAGGTGTATTGAGGAAAGTTATAAAAGCAAAAGACTCGCCCTGGGACGCTGTTCTGATGGGTAGCGTGGCGAGTACTGTTGATACAAATGTAAGGGAGTTTTTGATATTGGCAATTATATTTAACATTTTTTCCTTTGTATTTTTAACACATCTGGTTCTTAATAACTTAGACTATACAAACATCTGCTGCAACAGCCCTTTTTTATACTTTGCGGTGGCTTCGAGAGCCTCAGCCACCGACCCGATCTTTGCATCCAGCGCCGATAAAAAATCAGCGATCTTTTTTTGTTCTTCTATTGGTGGTAGTTTTAGTTTGACTGCTTTAATGTCATTTCCATTTACTGCTGTAAAAGTACTCCCTTGTTGAATATTTCCCCACTTATCTTCAAAGAAAAGAAGAAATTGATATAAGAATTCTACATCAGATAATTTATTGCTTTTTACAGAGCAAACTCCTCGGCCGATACAAGCATTATGAATCGACTTTGAAACAGAACCTACTGGTGCTCTAACTGTTAGTATCAAATCTCCAATTTCGCATTTTTTCGTTGGCTCACTTGTCCATTGTCTTGGGTTCGAAACTCTACCATTAACGTCAGCGTTACCTTGAATCAAAAGCATTCCTATTGAATCATTATTATATGATTTTGAATCTGGTGATTGACCCATGTTTATTATAGCAACATCTCCCAATTTCTTCTCCTCCCACTTCGGATAGTTCTTCCCCGTCTCATCTTTAAATCTTAACTTCCCGGAAAACAATTGCTGCATCACGCCTTTTTTGTATTGCTCCAGTAATTCTTTTTTGCGGTTGAGTAATTGTATTCTTTCATCTACAGCCGATAAAAAAGAAGCGATTTTTTGTTGCTCGGGAAGGGAGGGGAGCCCTACCGTAATTTTATCAAAATCTTGTTTTCCGAAATTCGGCTGTGCTGCTTCATTAACAAGAGCTTGAACTCGAGCTTGAATTATTTCAGATTGCAATATGTAATAAATAAAATCATTTATAGCATTGTTCTTTGCAACAAATTTTCCTACGCGGTAATTTTGAAATATTGGCCCATATTCATTATCTACCTTTGAAACCTTACCTAAAGTGCCCCCTGTTAAGGCCATTAAAATATCATTTTTATAAAGAATAAATTTATGGAATTGCTCTTCAAATTCTAAAGGTACATAAGTAACGTTCTTAAAAGAAAGTCCTCCGTTATCAATCAGGTTTCCGATTTTCACAACTGGTAACCCTGTTTCAATAAAATGCTCGTCGCGAAATTGAAATCCATGAATCAAATCACAACATTCTGTAAATATCATTCTTGCCCATGCTTTTTCAAATTCTTTAAATCTCAATTTGGGAGCCAGTACTTTTGTTTTATGTTTTGGTGTTATCGTATCCATTTAATTTATTTATTCATTCCAATTTACTTTGTTCCCGCACTTCGACTCCGCTCAGTGTGACAGCACGAACTGACAGTAATTAAAATGGCGTATCGATTCCTAATTCTTTACAATAGTCCGCAATGGTTGTATCGGTGGCGTGTATTTTTTCCTCCACCATTTTTAATTCTTTGCTTACGGCTTTTAAATTCACGGCTTCTTCTTCTTCAAAGGTATCTACATAGCGCGGGATGTTTAAGTTGTAATCGTTCTCCGCAATTTCATTTAATGATGCTACATGCGCGTACTTGTCCTCACTGGCACGCTTTTTATAAGTGCTGATGATCTTCGCAATGTCTTCGGCACGTAAAAAGTTTTGTGTCTTTACTTTTTCAAAATCACGGCTGGCATCAATGAACAAAACATTGTCTTTGTGCTCGCGTTTTTTCTTCAATACCAAAATACAGGTAGGGATACCGGTGCCGTAAAAAATGTTAGCAGGCAAACCAATCACCGCGTCTAAATAATTTTTGTCTTTTATTAAATGTTCACGGATGTGGCCTTCGGCACCACCTCTGAACAATACACCATGTGGCAATACTACGGCCATGGTGCCGTTATCCGCTAACTGGTGTACCATGTGCTGCACAAAAGCAAAATCTGCTGTTCCTTTGGGTGCCAGTTTTCCGTAAGCAGAAAAACGTTCGTTGCTCATGTGCAAAGGGCTAGCGCTCCACTCCGCACTAAAGGGTGGATTGGCCACTATGGCTTCAAAGCGCTGGTCGAAATGCTGAGGGCGTTCGAGGGTATCTTCGTTTTTAATGTCAAACTTTTTGTAATGCACATCATGCATGATCATGTTCATGCGGCACAAGTTGTAAGTGGTAGGGTTACTTTCCTGTCCGTAGAATAACATGTTTTTATCTTTTACTTCTTTAGCTACACGCAATAACAACGAACCTGAACCGCAGGTAGGGTCGTACACGCTTTTCAGTTTGGTTTTGCCAATGGTTACCAGTTGCGCCAGTACCGAACTCACCTGTTGCGGCGTATAAAACTCCCCGGCTTTCTTGCCTGCACCGCTGGCGAATTTGCCAATGAGGTATTCGTAGGCGTCGCCTAAAATATCGGTCTCTGCGTTATGGATGTCGAAGTCGATCTCGTTTAAGTGCGACAGTACTTTTACAATCAATTCGTTCTTGTCGTTTTCTGTTTTGCCCAGTTTGGAGCTTGTTAGATCCAGGTCTTCAAACAAATGCCCGAAGTCTTCCTCGCTTTCGCTGCCCATGGTGCTTTGTTCGATGTTGGTGAGCACCTTGCTCAGGTCATCAAGGATGAAATTGTTTTTGCCGCCGGCATTGCCACGCTTAGCAAGTTCGTTGAACAGTTCGGTGGGTTTTAAGAAGTAGCCCAATTCATCCAAGGCAGAATTTTTTACTGCCTGCATGTAAGCTTTTTCCTGCTTATGCCCGGCCAGGTCAAAATAGGTGAGGTTATCGGGTTTTAAAATATAATCTGCATGGGCATGCATTTTTTCGCTCAGGTATTTGTAAAAAATAAATCCGAGTATGTAATCGCGGAAATCATCGGCATCCATTTTCCCGCGCAGGGTATTGGCAATGTTCCAGAGTTGTTGTTCGAGTTGCTGTTTTTTTTCCTGGGTCATGGTAAAAAGTACTTCTTCTCAAAAATAACATTTCCTGTGAATTGTGTAACATGCAGGGAGGGTAATTTATGTCATAAAACGCTGGGATTTGCACCAGTAAGTACGTCTTTGTACTGAAAACACCCGATTTTGCGCTGATGTGGAATTGTTCTCTGAATTAAGAACAGAATCAGTTAGTTAGGGGAATATGGTCACATGTGACCTGTTTTGACCGTGGCGGCATTTTAAGAATGCGGAAATTTGTATCCGAACGACAGAAAATTTTATACCATGGAAAGCATTATTTTATCAAGAGAGCAGTTTACAGCGCTGGAAAACAGCATCCGGGAAATCAGGGCAAGCATTGCATCGGAGTCTAAGAGACCGGCAGAAAAATTTATAGATAACCAGGAGTTTATGCAGCTGTTTAAGATTTCGAAGCGTACGGCGCAGTACTGGAGAGACGAGGGAAAAATTGCGTATTCGCAGATAGGAACAAAGGTGTATTACCGTTTAACGGATGTGGAGGAGTTGCTTGAGGCGCACTATGTGAAGGCGGCGAAACGCCGAATTGATTGTGTGGATCCTAAATGATTTTAAGTGATTGAATTGCTTGTCAAAACATATTTATATTACTTTTTTTCTTAGTCAAAAAAAGTAATCAAAAAAGACAAGGCAATTCACCAACCGCAATTTGCCCCGCAAGAGCTCTTCAGAATTGCGGTTCGCTCTGAATTGCCAAGGACAGCCGCACAATTACTAACGTATGAGAGAGGTACAACAGGAAAAAAAAGAATGATGCTTTTGAAAAGGTATCCAAAAACTATCTTAGTACTTACTTTTTTCCTTGACGAAAAAAGTAACAAAAAAGTCAAGAACGAAAACCAACCACCATTTTCCCAGCGCGTTCCTCGCAGAATGGCGGTTCGCACTTTTCGTTCACGTCTCTGCGCTATTCCAAATTATGACCTACATCCAGAACGGCAGTTCGCACTCTTTTGCTAAAGCCGGCCGCACTATTACTAACGTATGAAAGAGGTGCTAGCTCTTCAGCAAACCTATATCAACTTAAGCACATTAGTTCATTGAGTTTGACGCTATGATTTTGTGCAGCAATAGCTGTGAAAGCAACGAAGGGAAGGCAGGAGCAAGCGGGTTGCTTTTATCAGCGGTTTTGGATAGAGTGATAACGGAATCCAAAAATTGCCTATCACAAAATCATAAGCTTTTTGGTTACTTTTTGGCTGCAAAAAGTGATAGGAAAAAACGTTATTCTTTCCTTTTCTTTTTCCTTGACGAAAAAGAAACCAAAAAGTCAAGGCCATTCGCCAACTCCTGTTTTTCCCGCGCCAGCCTTCCCAGGAAACGGAGTGAAAAACAGTAGTTCACACCGAAGGGCCAAAGCCTGCCGCACATTTACTCATGTAATTTTAATTATGTTTTATTCTTAACGCTTCGTAATATTTTCACTGCACAAACATCTTTACATACGATCTGAATCTTACTCAGTTAAAACCCGCACAAGGGATTGCAGCGGAAATCCTTTGCCTGCCTCTTGCAAAGATTGAAGCGAAAAGCCCGGCCCGAAGGGTGTGCCCAAACCTGATCACTGGCGCCGCACCTTGCACAGTCACGCCCATTGAACCTAAGCCCTCAAAACTCTAAACAATTTTAAGTGATTGATTTGCTACAAATTATAGCAATTGGATGCTATATTTTAAATTTATGAACATGCAAAAGCTATTTTTTAATGTACCTTAGCTAGAGAAAGCAAACTATTTTTTATGTACGAAACTATTATTTTATCGCCGTTTATCGAGCATCCGATTGTAGATGTTGCCCATGCCGACCCGAATGAATTTGACGTGACTGTTTTTGAAGAAGGACAGCCTTCGCACTTTTTACTAAAAGGAAAATTTGACAAGCACTTGTATTGCCGCTGCCTGTTGCACAAATTGTTTACATTGACCAAATCGCAGATTAAACCTTTCATTCATTACCAATGCAGCCTGGTGCAACAACCCATGGTATGGATTAATAAGCTGGAAAAACTGATTGACCTGAACCGCGAACTTTTTACCACCAAAGAACAGCAGATTAAAACCGCGAAGGCTTTATTGATCATTGAACTGCTAAGGGAAGGCATGGAACGTAAAGTGCCTGCCGCTTCCAGGCGGTTTGACTTTGCCCTTATTAAATCGAAATTAAAAACGTATGAAACCGCCGAGGAACAAATTTGCTTTTTATACGAAGCACAAGCGGAATACCTGCAGAATAAGCCCGCAGAGCCCGATCCGCACTCCATTCCTTTTGATGAAAAGTGCGCCATTGAGATAAATAAAATTGAACGTCAGAGCCGCATCAGGACTGAAAACCTTGCCAAAGCATCTGCGCGCAGGATAAAACCGGCCAACTCGAACCGCATGGTGATTAGTGGTCACATTAATATTCTGGTGGATGCGTTTTACCAGATGCTTCATGAAAAGAAAACGAATGGACAGCCTTACCTGATGGCGAATGCCTCGGAAATTACCAAGTTTATTGTGTGTAATTTTTTGGATAAAGACGGCCAGCCACTTTCGGAAGCAACGGTGAGGACGATGCTCTCGCCCAATAAGGCGGATAAGAGGCCGAAGGCGAATGGGAAGGTTTTGCTTTAACCTTCAAATTTCCATGCGTGAGGGATTGCAGTGGAAATCCTTTTTATGAGGTACGAATAAAAGATTGCAGCGAAAAGCCCCACCCGTTAGGGGCACGCCCTTATTCTGATACTTTTTGCAGCCAAAAAGTATCCAAAAAGCTTATGATTTTGTGATAGGCAATTCCGGCTGAAGGAGCCGG